>CAYJLF010000018.1:54514-142911 GCA_964371055.1 uncultured bacterium
TTGTTGTCGTGGTGGTTCTTGTTGAGCCGGCCGCGGCTCGGGCCGCGGACCGCCCGAGTCTACCTGAGGAAGCGGAAGCGCGCATCGTGTCGGTCACGAATCCGGGCCGGCCGTGCCTCGTCGGCGGGCCGGCCCGAGCTGTGGTCAGCGCGCGGCGGAAAGCCCGAGATGCCCGATCAGGCGGCGCAGATACCCCGCCTTCTCTTCAGAGTGGGCACGGGATGGGACCGTCTCGGCCCGCCGCGATCCGGATCCACTCCGCTCGCGGCGATCGCGATCCGTGGAGCGCCCGGAGGGGCGTCCGCCGGCATCCGCGTCCCGCGTGTTCCGAGGCCGGCCCGCTTCGGACCGGTAGGAACCGGCGGCGCTCTGCGACCGCTCCGGTCCACGCGACCGGGAAGAGCCACCCGACTCGACCCGCACACGCGGCCGTTCAGCTTCGCTCGTGCGGCGGCGATCCGAACTCACGGCTTCGCGACGCGGTTCCGCGCGACGGCGGGTGTCGGCCGGGGCTGACTCCGGTCGGGCGTACGACTGGCTGCTCCGCGGGCGGGATGCACTCTGACTCTCACTCCGCGCCGGGGCTGTTGCCGCGCGGCCAGACTGCGGACGCCGGGATCGTGACCTCGACGCGCCCGGCCGAGCCGAGCCTTCGCGCGGTCCATTCTCGGTCCCGCCCGTCTCCGAGCCGGTCACCCCGCGGCCGAGCAAGCGCTCGATCGAGCGGATGCCGGCGCCATCCTCGGGGGCGACGAGAGAGATCGCCTTTCCCTTGTGTCCGGCCCGCGCCGTGCGCCCGATGCGGTGCACGTAGTCTTCCGCGTTCCGCGGGAGGTCGTAGTTGATGACGTGGCTGATCCCCTCGACATCGAGCCCGCGGGCGGCGATGTCGGTGGCCACGAGGATGTCGGCCCTGCCGGCACGAAACGCCTCCAGCGCCGCTACGCGCTGGACCTGCGTCTTGTCGCTGTGGATCGAGGTGGCGCGATGGCCGCCGCGCTTGAGCTGCGTGGCGAGCTGGTGCGCGCCGCGCCGGGTCCGGGTGAAGACGAGGGCACGGTTCCACGTCTCGCGCTGGAAGATGTCCTCCAGGGCGGAGCGCTTCCCGCCGGCGGTCACGGAGATCATCTCGTGCTCCACGCCGTCGGCGACGGTGGCCGAGGGGGCCACTTCCACCCGCACCGGCTGGCGCAGGAGGTCCTTCGCCAGGCGCACGATCTCGCGATCGAGCGTGGCGGAGAAGAGCATCGTCTGCCTCTCGGTCGGGATCAGGTTGACGATCTCGCGGACATCGTCGATGAAGCCCATGTCGAGCATCCGGTCAGCCTCGTCCAGGACCAGGAAGGTGGTGTCGCGGAAGTCGATCAGCCCCTTCCAGAGGTGGTCCTTGAGGCGCCCGGGGGTGGCGACGAGGACATCGACGCCGTGGCGCAGCATCATCTCCTGCGGACCGTAGGGAACGCCGCCGTAGACGGCGGTCGAGCGCAGTCCCAGGTGAACTCCGTACTCGCGAATGCTGAGGCCGACCTGCATGGCCAGCTCGCGCGTCGGCACGAGGACCAGCGCGCGCAGCTTGCCGCGCTCGAGATCACGGATCTGGTGAAGGATGGGAAGGGCGAACGCGGCGGTTTTGCCGGTTCCGGTCTGAGCGCATCCCATCAGGTCCCGGCCGGTGAGCAGTTGCGGTATGGCCTGCTCCTGGATCGGCGTGGGGGTGGTGTAGCCGAGGTCGCTCAGGGACCTCAGAAGCTCCGGCGCAAGGCCGAGCGTTTCGAAACTCATGCGGTAACGAATCTCCTGTTCGTCAGGCGCCGCCATCTTCGGCGGGCGCCGTCATCGTTGACCCCATAGGCGCCGTCAGGTCCTCACGTCGATCGCGAGTGCATGGATGGGCGCGGCTCAGGGGCCGTCCTAGCGTTGGGTGCTCTTCGAGGGATCATCGATCGGGAGTCTTCTGACCGGCGTCGTTTCGACGGAAGGCAGAGCGGAGGGTTTCCTGTCCCGGGGACAATCACGCGCTACGGGCCCAACTGCGTTTCATTGCGAGAAGTATCGGCGGGTCGACGGCGGTAATGCCAGCAAAATCGGTGCCGGATCTGGTTGCGACGAGATGTCGCCCTTACTGACGCGACTCCAGCGCCTGGAGCCCCCGGAGCGCGCCCGGGTGATCCGGTTGTGCCTGAAGGACTTGGCGGAACTCCCGCGCCGCCTCCTCCCGCCGGCCGTTGTTCGCCAGGGCGACCGCGTAGTCGGACCGGAACGAGAGATCGAACGGATCGAGGCTGACGGCCGCGTGGAACTCGCGCAAGGCTCCGGCATGGTCTCCCAAGCGCCCGAGGACGCTGCCGAGGTTGTAGCGGGTGACGCCGGAGTCGGGCGTCCGCGCCAGGGCCTGGCGGTAGGCCTCGGCCGCTTCGGGAAGCCGCCCCAGGCGCACCAGCGCAACGCCGATCCCGTGCCAGGCTTCGCCCGACTCCGGCCAGAGGCGAGCGGCATCGCGATAGGCGCCAAGCGCTTCGTCGATCCTCCCGAGGCGCGTCAGGCGGATGCCTTGCTGGTAGGCATCGAACGAGGCCGCCTTCTCCCGAGGGTAGCCTGGCAGGACGAGCTGGATGGCCACCACGACCGGAACCACGGCCGCCGTCCACGACCATCGCCGGGTGCGCGCCCAGTTCGCCACGACCGCCAGGCCCAACCCACCCAACCCGATGAACCCCGGCAGGAAGGGTACGCGATAGCGGCCGGTGGCGAAGAAGGCGATGGTCGCGGCCCACCCGACCAGCACCACCCAGAGCCACGGGGCGATCCGTTCATGGTCGGAAGCGGGGCCGGCGCCCCGCCGCCGCGCCAGCCACGCCGCCAGCCCGAGCGCGGCAGCCGGCAGGATCCAGCGGAAGTCGACGACGGCGATCCTGAGGGGCAGGGTCGATCGACGCAGCAGCGCCACGTCCTCGATCTGCGGGATCTCGTGCGGCGAGAAGTAGAGCGCCGCCTTGCGGG
Source organism: uncultured bacterium (assembly GCA_964371055.1). Classification (GTDB taxonomy): domain Bacteria; phylum Eisenbacteria; class RBG-16-71-46; order CAIMUX01; family CAIMUX01; genus CAYJLF01. The sequence goes on from CAYJLF010000018.1 coordinate 57,515, forward strand.
ACCAGAGCCAGAGCGCACGCCCGGGCGACTCCAGGAAAAAGTCACGGGCACGTTCCGCATAGAACCGGTCCGACTCGGCCAGATCGAGGGGGCGGCCCGCCAGGATCGACGCCGATCGCGTCGCAGTGATGTCGTGCTCGAGGTCGATGCCGGGGGGCACGCTGTAGAGCCCTCGCGCCCAGGGGTTGTTGCCGAGATAGAGGTTCAAGCCCCCGTTCAGGGTGAGGAGCTGAAGGCGCCCGGTCGATCGGGTCTGATGAATCGCGAGCGGAAGGAGGGCGAGCGCGACCCCGGCAGCGATCAGGGCGAGATGGGGCCACGACCTCCGCCCGGCCCGCGTCTGGATCGCGGCGACCACGGGCAAGGCCAGAAAGACCCCACGCCCCAGAATCAGGCCTCCACAGGCGAGACCGAATGCGACCATCGTCCCCCGGCCGCGGCCCGGATGCGGCCAGAGCCAGAGCGCCAGGGCGACGAGGAAGAAGAGGAGCGACTCGGTCAGCAACTGGCTCTCCATCGCTAGGACCGGGCCGCAGAGCAGATAGAGCACGGCCGCGCCCCAGGCAGCCCGGCCCCCGAGGTCACGGCGGGCGGCGGCGAAGATCAGCGCCAGGGAGCCCAGCCCCAAGAGCGACTGGAAGACCTGCACCGCCACGACGCCGTCGTGGAGGCGGAAGAGCAGGGAGAGGAGCGCCGGATAGAGCGGCGTCATGAAGATCGGGCCGGCGGGCCAGGGTGCGCCGTGCGCCAGGCTCCGCGCGAGCTCGAGGTAGAAGCGACCGTCCAGGATCGGCTCGCTGATCCGCAGGTCGTCCGACAAGTCGATCACGGCCCAGACGCGCAGGAGCGCCGCCGCCAGGAAGAGGATCGTCAGCGGCAGCCATCGCGGCCGGGGGCGGCTCTTTTCCGGAGGGCCGCCGTTCTGTATCGTTCGCCCGTCAGGCACGATCAGTAGGGTATGGGGTCGGGGCGCGTCGCGGCAAGCGGCGCCGGGAGGTTCCGATGGTGCGGATCGATGCGGTCTACGAGGGGGAGCTGCGGTGCGAGGCGGTCCATGCGCCGTCGGGGACGCGGCTCCGCACCGATGCCCCCAAGGACAATCAGGGAAGAGGCGAGCTCTTTTCCCCCACCGACCTCGTCGCCACCGCCCTCGGGACCTGCATCGCCACCATCATGGGGATCGTCGCGGATCGTCACGGGATCGAGCTAGAGGGGATGCGCTTCGAGATCGCCAAGGTGATGACTGCCGAACCGCCGCGGCGCATCGCGCGCGTCGAAATCACCTTCCACATGCCCCCCGGGGTGGAGGCGAAGCCGCGAGAGCTCTTCCGGCAGTGCGCCGACAGCTGCCCGGTGCGCCGGAGCCTGCATCCGGACGTCGAGGTTCCGGTGACGTTCGCGTACCCCGATTAGCGGCCGCGAGCAGGCCGCGGCGGCCGTTCACGCGCGTCCGGTCAGCGGGCTCGTTTCCACCCTTCGAGCAGTGGGGCCAGGCCGTCGCTGAAACAGCTCTCGGCATAGCCTCCCTCGAGCACGAAGAGGGTCCCGATAGCCCGCTCGCGCGCTAGCCCGGCCAGTTGCTCCCCGATGTGGCGATACTCCGGCCCCACCAGGTCGAGCCCGCCGAGCGGATCGCTGCGATGCGTGTCGAGGCCGAGACTGACCAGCAGGACCTCGGGGTGGAACGCCCGCAGCGCCGGGAGAGCGATCTCATCAAACTCCTTCAGATAGACCGAGCCCGGCGTCCCGGTCACGAGCGGCAGGTTCAGCGTGGCGCCCAGCCCGGCTCCCTCTCCCCGCTCATGCCGGTAGCCGGTGCCGGGATACTGCATGCGTGGATCCTCGTGCATGCTGCAGAAGAAGACCCCGCCGTCGTCGTAGAAGATCTCCTGCGTGCCGTTGCCGTGGTGCACGTCCAGATCGAGGATCGCGACGCGGAGCCTGCCGAGCTGCTGCGCGCGCCGGGCCGCGACCGCGATGTTGTTGATGTAGCAGAAGCCCATCGCCTCCCGCCGCGTGGCGTGGTGCCCCGGGGGACGGACGAGGACGAGCCCGGAGCCGCCGTCGATCACCTGTTCCAGGCCGAAGAGGGTCAGTTGCACGGCAGCGAGAGCGGCGTCGGGAGTCGTCGGTGAGACCGGGCACTCCGGCGAGTCGATCTTCGCCCTCCAGGGAATCGCGGCCTCGCGCAGCCTGGCCATCCGGTCGTCCGTATGCACGGCACGGATGAGCGGGGCCGCGTCAATTCCGGCCAGCGTCTCCTCGGAGGGAATCTCCAGGTCGAACCCGGCGGCGCGACACGCATCTCCGGCCCAGTCCAGCCGGATCGGCTCCTCGGGCAGGCCGGCCGGCACCGGATGCAGATGGTTCGAGGGGGTCAACCAGATGCGCATGAGGCTATTATCGTCCGTCGGAGCGACTCCGGAAAGCCAGGGACGGGGAATTTGGCCTAAGCGAAATCTTCGCCGGTGCGACGAAGAACCTTACCCGGCATCGACAGCCGTGTCGAGGCGTGAGGGGAGGCGGATCAGATCCGCTCGATTTCGTCGAGTTCCAGGTGCATGCGGCGCTGCGCGAGGATGAACCCGTACGCCGGCGTCACCGCCAGCACTTCCATCCCGCGCTGCACGCCGATCTTAAGCCGCCGCGGTCCCATCAAGGTCTCGTTCCGGAGGACCGTGCATGCGATCCAACGCGCGAGGGGCTTCTGCCGGAGAAAGGTCCGCTTCGGTGTGAACGCACTCTGTCGGACGAAGACCAAGTCGATGGTCGAGCGGATCTCGCGCATGAACTCACGGAACGAGGCATCGTGCGTCACAGCGCGGGAGACGCCAGCGCGGATGTTGCGAAGGAACTCCTCCGCCGTCTCTCCCGGAGCCTCAGTGTAGGAGCGCGCGACGCGGCCGGTGTGGGAGTCAGAGGCCGCCACGACGTTCTTCCCATGCTTCCGGGCGAGTTGCAGGGCGCGCCCGTTGAGCTGGGGAATCCTCCCCGCGTTCAACTCCACCAGGGGGAATCGTTCGACGAGCGCGCTGATCGTCTTCGGGCTCCCCCGTTCGCCGCGCTCGAACCAGAAGGGGTGGTTATACGCGTGGTAGAGGTCGCGCTCCCGGCAGTAATCGAGAAACGCATCCAACGAGCGGCGCCGGCGCGCCAACTGGCCGAGATCCTTTCGATCCAAGCCCAGCACGTTCACATGGATCGTGTGCCCGATTCCGGGATCGACGACCTTGATCTCCACGCCGGAGATCAGCGGGATCGGAGGCGTCTCGCCAAACTCGAGTTCGAGTTCGCGCCGCAGCGCCTCGTAACCCTTCATCGTCTCGTGGTCGGTCAGGGTGAAGAAGCCCATGCCCCGCGCCACGGCCTTGTCGTAGAGCGCCCGTGGCGAGAGCTCCGGGAGGTTCAGGACGTCGTACGAGTAATTGGAGTGGAGGTGAAGGTCCGCCTTGCGACAGGCCAGCTCCGGGCGGTACTGCAGCCCCTCGATGTTCTTCATGGAATCGCGATCTTCCTCCAGCCCCTTGTCTCGAGCGATCGATCCTGTGCGGCCCCGACTCCCGCCCTCCGCGGCCGCTCATTAATCTCGGCCACGATTCCGCAGATCTTAGCAGAGGAAGAGGGGAGGAATCATCTTCGACTCAGATGAGACTTTCCCCGGGGAGGATTGCAGGGATAGGGTGTCGCCGCCGGCGTTCGCCGTCGCTGATCGCGGATGAACCAAAGGGGGGATGATGACGACCCAAATCCCGTCGACCCGCCAGGATCGACCTGGACTCGCCTTCCGGCGCCTCCGCCCGCCGAGTCCCCGGCGGTCCGGTCTCAGAGCGCCGTCCGCCTGGATTCTTATGACATTGCTGGGGATAGCGCTGGGCGGCGCGGGCCCGGTGGTGGCGGGAGATCCCGCTGCGGAGACACCGACGAGCCTAGCCGTCGCGACCACCTCGGCGGAGTCAGCCCCCTTCGCCGGCCACTGGGAGGGGGCGATCGAACTCCCCGGAGCCTCCCTCGGGATCCTGGTCGATCTCATCATCGGACCTGACGGGACCTGGACCGGCACGATCGACATCCCCATGCAGGGGGCCAAGGGGTTGAAACTGGAGGGGATCGAGGTCAGCCCCGACACCCTCCGTTTCCGGATCGCGGGGATTCCTGGAGATCCGAGCTTCCTCGCGGTCAACCCCGGCGAACGGATCGAGGGGTCCTTCACCCAGGGGGGGCAAAGCCTGCCGTTCCACCTCGGGCGGGAGGCGATCGAGGCGCCCAAGAGGCCGCAGGAGCCGAAGCCGCCCTATCCGTACCGCGTGGAAGAGGTCACCTACTCCAGCGGCGAGATCACCCTGGCGGGCACGCTGACTCGGCCGGAGGGGACGGGACCGTTCCCGGCCGCGGTACTCATCAGCGGCAGCGGCGCGCAGAACCGCGACGAGGAACTCCTCGGCCACAAGCCGTTCCACGTCCTGGCCGACCACCTCACGCGCGCCGGGATCGCCGTCCTGCGCTTCGATGACCGGGGCGTCGGCGGATCGGGCGGCAGCACGATGAACTCGACGACCGACGATGTGGCGGGCGACGCGCTGGCCGGTGTCGCGTTCCTCCGCGGGCGCAGCGAGATCGATCCGAAGAGAGTCGGTGTCATCGGTCATAGCGAGGGCGGAGTGGTCGGGCCGCTAGCGGCCTCACGCTCGGACGAAGTCGCCTTCGTCGTCATGATGGCAGGGACCGGCGTGACCGGCGCCGAGGTTGTACAGCGGCAGTCGATCGAGATCGACCGCGCGGCCGGACTCGCCGAACCGGTGATCGCGATGCAGCGCGAGCTGCTCGGCCGCCTCTTCGAACTGGTGCGCGCGAAGGCCGACAGCGCCCAGGTGCATGCGGAGATGGGCCGTCTGGCTGCACCTCACCTCGAGGCGGCGCCCGACTCGATCCGAACCGCGATGGAGACGGTGCGGGACGAGTGCCTGCAGGGGGCGAAGGCGATGGCCGTGCCGTGGTTCCACTACTTCATGGACTACGATCCGCGGGTCGCGCTTCGCCAGGTCAAAGTGCCGGTGCTGGTCCTGAATGGCGAGAAGGATCTGCAGGTCATCCCCGACCAGAACCTCCCGGAGATCGAGAAGGCGCTGGCGGAAGCCGGGAACGCTGATGTGACGGTCCGGCGGCTGCCGGGGCTCAATCACCTCTTCCAGCCCGCGCAGACCGGCTCGCCGATGGAGTATGCCTCCATCGAGACCACCATCGACCCGAGCGTGCTGGAGCTGATCAGCGGGTGGATTCTGGAGAGGTTCGGGGGGAGGTAGGGCGCGCGCCTGCGGTCGATCGCGATCGGTCAGTTGGCGTCGCAGGGTGCCCGCGGGCGAGCTGGCGGATCGTCCCTTTCCGACTGAGCCGGGTCAGCACCATACCCTCCGCCGTCTGGCGGCGCTGGTCTCGTTCCCCCGCTCCCACAGCGTGCACCGGCCGTCGCGGCTGCGGTCTATCGTCGGCGCGGCGGGTCTCCGCTGGTCCCCCGTGAGCCACGGTGGATGCATCGCCCGATCGGGCCTGCCAGGGATCTTCGACCTAGCGGACAGCGCGAGGTCTACCCAGGCGTGGCCGGCAGCCGACGAATCGAGCGAAACCGCGGCCGCTTCTCTCCCGGCGTGGCGGGGATTCGTTCCGCTGGGCAGGCGCGCGGCGTCCGGAAGTCACCGGAGTTGCTCCTGAGGAGGGGGTTATACTCCCACACGGCGGTTCGGGACCGGGGGCGAGGGCAACAGGGGCGTTAGAGACGAAGACCTGGACCCCTCGTCGAAACCCGCAGGTCCCGACCCGCCTGCCGCGCGCCGTCACGGCATCCGAAGCACCCAGATGTCCTCGATGTTGCTCATCCTCCGGGTCAGGCTGATCGCCCGGCCGTCGGGTGACCAGGACGGTACGTACTCGTCGTCCGAACTGGTCGTCAGCCGAACCGGGTTCTCGCCCGTCGAAGACATGACCCAGATGTCTCTGTTGCCGGCCTGGTTCGACGAGAAGGCGATCCGCGAGCCGTCCGGGGACCACTCCGGCCCGGTCTCGGTCGCAGGCGTGTCGGTCACCTGCTCCGGCGCACCGCCGCTCGCCGCAACCACCCAGACGTCCTTGTTCCGTGCATTTGACGAAAACAGGATCCGCGATCCGTCGGATGACCACGACGGGAACAGACCGCTGACATCCGCGCTCACAAGGAGCTCGGGTGCCCCGCCGGTTGCGGATACTGTGTAGATCTCGCCGACGAAGTCACCGATGTCCCCCACCACGACGTGATAGGCGATACGGCTTCCGTCGGGTGACCACGAAGGGGAACCCACGCTGTGCTCCCCATGGCTTGCCAACACGGTCGATTCCGCTTCGGGAAGGGCATCCACGATGGAGAGTTCCTGGAAGGTGAAGCCGTCTCGGAACGACACAAACGCCAACCTGCGCCCGTCCGGCGACCAGGCGGGCTGAGACGCTCCCTCGCCGTTCGTCAACTGCGCTGGAACGCCGCCGCCCGCGTCGACCAGGTAGAGCTGCCAACGTGGCGGAATCCCGGAGGCGCTTGCGAAGGCGATCGTCTGACCGTCAGGCGACCAGACAGAGTGGCTCGCCCCGGGGGATCGCGTGCTGTGCGTCAGCCGGAAGAGCGAGGCTGCCGGGGTCGACTCCCGCACCACGTTGGACAGCTCAGACCAGCCGCCCCCTTCGTCGCTGGCGCGAAGTGCGAAGAAGTAGTCGACGCCGGGCGTCAGTCCGGCGACGGTGCAGTGCTCCGTGTTCCCCGGCGTTGCCGGCACCGGCAGGTCGGTGGCCCGGAACGCCTGGTCCCAGGTGGCCGGCGTGATGAGGGCCGGAGAGAACCGCAGGTCGTAGGCCGTCGCCCTAACGGCCGTCCCCACATCGCCGGGCGCCGTCCAGGTCAGCGTGATGCTGGTCACGCTGGCCGATTCAACGCCCAGATCCGTCACCCGCAGCGGCGGGGTCGGGGGCACGACCACGGCGTTCGCCACATTCGAGAGCCCTGACCAGTTCGGTACCTCGTCCGCGGTCCTTGTGGCGAAGTACCACGTCCCGCCCCTGAGCCCAGTGACCGTGAAGCTCTCGCCTTGCCCGGATGGCTTCGGGACCGGCGGCGAAGTCGCGACGCTCGCAGAGTCCCAGCTCGCTTCGGTGATCGGCCTCGGCGCATAGCGGAGGTCGTAACGGGACGCCCGGCCGAAGCTCCCGTCGTCGCCCGGGGCGGTCCAGGTCAGATCCGCGGCCCCCGGTTCGCTGCTCTCTGCGGCCAGGTCCGTGACCGCTGCCGGCGAGAGCGTGTCTCCCGTCGGTCCCGTTCCGGCGTCGTTGCCGCACGCGGGCAGCAGAGTCGCAAGAGCCACCAACAAGATGGCTGGGCGCTGCATCGGAAAACCTCTCCTCCCGGTCGTCCTGCCGCCGAGGACGACAGGAATCTACTCCTCGATTCGTCCGTACTTCCAGTGGACGGAGAGGTCCTGGCGGGGATTCACTGGCTTCCCGCAAGGCCACCCCCCCCGTCCACCTGTTGCCCCTAGCACACGCTAAGGACCGGCAGGACACTCGAAGCAGTACTGCTCATAGAGCAGACAGTCTTCCTTGTTGTGGACGATGATCCCGTCAGCCACATAGGTACCTGCCGCGCTGGCTAGAGCGATTCTGGCACCAGAGCCCGTGCCCTGACACCAGGCATAGTCGGCTGCCACACCGTACTGATCATCTTGATCATACTCGTGTCGGAGGTACCACTGGTTACCGTATAGGTCTTCTCCGCTCCCGTAGTATCCACAACCCTTTCAGTCCTCGTACATGGTGGCCGGAGCATCCTGGAAGGCCGCGCCAACAGCTGGTATAGAACGGAGAATCCGGCAGGCGGACTCGGACGACACGCCTGGGGAAAGGGTCGCGATTGCCGTGGTTGCGAATCGGCGTGGTACCGGGTCAGCGTAGTCAGTCGGTGACTTAATGGGCTGGCCGGGACGCTGAAGGGGGGACAGCCTACTGATGCCGAGCTGACGGAGACGGCGCAGGAGAGTGAGATCACCTCGAAGCGAATCGATGGGAAGCCCACCTCGAGGACGCGATGGGAAGACGAGATCTTCCTCTGTCGCTGGTAGGATAGCGATGGTCCGGCAGGAGTCGTGCCGACTCGGTGGAAGCTCTCGATCAAGGATGAGGGGGATCGAGGCGAGTTCGACTCCTTCTGCATCGAGAAGCCGCTAGGCGCACTCCTCGGTCGAACTCGGAATCGCAGCCGTAAACGTCGCAATCAGGGAATTGTCGGTAGTTCGCATAACGCTGCCGGGGATTGGAGATGAGCGTGGCAGAATCAGTTGAGTTCGCGAGACGCTACGGCTGGCTCGACCGATGAGTAGCGTGGAGTGGAGCTGTTGATGCGGGTTCAACGCTTGAGGAAGTACAAGCCAGTCGCTATCAAGAGATCCGTCGGCGGGGGAAGGGCCGCATGGCAATGGTGAGCAGGTACCGCCGTAGGGCACTCCAGCTTGCTGTAAGCAGGTCTCGGTGGGCACAACGATGCACTGACCGGCTGTGAGACAGCAAGCACCGGAGGCTCCAGGACATGGAGCCAAGCCCGGCCTGCCGAAGCCTATGGCGCCAAGACCGAGAATCGTGTCGGGCACGGGAGGAACGGAGTCGTCGACAAACTGGGCACCGTGCACGGGATGATAGTTGAGCTGCCACTTGCCGGAGTAGGAGTAGCCGCCGAGCCAGTAGCACTCGGTCACAGTTCCCGTCTTGGTCTGGCCGAAGCTCAGGCCTACCGCGCCCCCGGACGTGGTCGGCCAGCCGTCCTGCGAAATCTCGAAGTCGGCGCCCGGATCGATCAGCCCGCCCGCGAGAACATACACCTCGGCACCGAAGGTGGCTCCGAATGCCGTCGCTTTCAGGCGTGGCGAGGCGTTCTCGGGGAAAGCGGCCAGGACCTTCCAGACGTAGCCCGTGCCCCCGGTTGGAATCCCGGTTGGCAGCTCGGCGTCGATGTCATCGCAGGCTGGAACCGGCGAGAGATACGTCGATGAGTCCGAGGTGTAGAGCAACCCAAAGTCGTGTACGAGCAGGACGCCACCGTCGTTCGGGCCCGCGAGCACGACGCCCGGCGTGAGGATAGCGGCCAGGCAGAGCACGATCCACTTGCACATGTTTGCCTCCGACGGTTGGAAACTGCGCCGAGGCGGTCCGGGTGGCCGCAGGCAGAATCGCCTGATCGGGTTCTGAACTCGGGGGAGTGAGATACGAGCACGCCGATGACCGATAATGGCCGATAAGACAGTTTATCGGCCTTCCCGCCTCCGCCGGTAGTCGGGTCCCGCCTTCCCGGACATCACGCCTGCGATTCTGACGGGGAGGGACCGCACGACAAGCCGCAGAACGCACCGCGAAGCGGGCCTCCGGCATCCGGCACTCCCGTCCGGATGGGCGAAACCACCGAACTCCCGTGGAAGGCGCTGATCCGGGGCGTGGTTCGCCCCTCCATCCCGTTGGGAGATTCCGGGGCGGTCGTGAAGAGGGAGCCCTCTGCGTTCCGGGACACGGCGCGGAGTGCCGCGCCGATCTCACGGCGGAGGTCGGGGGAGGGGCGCACCCGGGACTCTGTCTGCCTCGTCGCTCCCGTCGGCAGGCCCGGTCTCCGCCTCCTCCAGCGCGAATCCCATCTCCGGGGCCGGGCAGCTCGCGACCGCGAGGGTCGGGGCGACGGTGGGCAGCCCGAGATGGCGGAGGATCTTCTGCACGACCTCGGGGTCGGAGAGGAAAGCGAGCACGGCCATCGGCACTCTCAGTTCACGCGTCGAACAGCGCGGACAGGCCAAGGCGTCCACCGATAGTACTCGGCGCGGCAGGTTCGCCCAGGAGACACCCGGGAGGTGAGTCGCACGGCCGGGCTCTCTTCTTTCCGTTCTCGCACCGGCGGCGTCGCACCCCGGGGCAGCCGCCGCGGTCACGACAACCACGCCGGTGGATGCCTCCGGCTTCACGCCGGCCACGACTGGGGTTCCCATCACGAGAGGCGGCTCCTCTGCCGCCATGCATCGCGACGGCGGTGGAGTCGGCAGGAGCCTCCGCCACCAACCGCGGTTGGCGAAGACACAGTGGGGCAAACCGCAAGATCGAGAACACGGATGGAACATTCGAAGAGGACAGGGGTGAAGCTTGGACTGTCTTGAGGGAGAGTCCCCCGTCTTTCCGCTCCGTTTACCGCTCACCGGGGGAGTCCCGTCCTTGGAGCTTTCCGATGCCGTCGGCGGCGTCCCCGGTTTCGCATCCCATGCGCCGCTCACAAAGATCGCCCCAGCGGATGTACGGTCGCTTTCCGCTGACGAACCGCCGTCCTCCCCGTTACCACGAGCCGGAAGACGGAGGAGGCGACTTCCTCGAGAAGAAGATCGCCTCCTCACACTCACTGCAGACTGATGACTCTCCTAATCTAACGTAGACGAAGCGTCTTCTGTGCCGTCACCTGACCGCCACACTCGATGCGATAGAAGTAGGTTCCGCTCGGCACGGTGCTGCCGCGATCATCGCATCCGTCCCATGTGACCCGGTAATCTCCCGGATCCACCGTACCGTTCACGAGCGTGCGTACGAGGGCACCTTCGACATCGAAGACGCGGAGCGTCACGTCCCCGCGGGCCGGGATCGTGTAGTAGATTCCGGTCGTCCGGCTGAACGGGTTTGGGGCGCCCTTCAGGCCGACGCGGAGCGAGGCGTTGGGCTCCGGGGCGGCGGAGCTAGGATCAAGATTCAGCCAAATGGAGGCGCAGTAGCTGCCGAGATTGTCGGGGTAGTAGGAGTCGTTGATGGCGAGATAAAGCCGTCCCTCCGCGGACTGGACGCGACCGTACATCTCGCCCACAGCGAACCAAGTGCCGTTCTCCCCGATTCTCCCCACCAGGCAGTTGAAAGGGGCACCGATGACGGGTCCACTGATGTCGCTGATGCTTCCGGAAGGACTGGTGATTCCGAACGGACTCGGGTCATCCGAGCCCCAGCTCACCACGCCGTTGGCGAGAATGCGTAGGATCGACCCGCCCGGAACGGTGATGCCGGTATCGACCGGGTTCAGGATGTCGGTGTCGCCGGGAACGAACAGCGTCGTGTCAGGATAGGACCAGGGATCTCCGAGGGAGACCGCCGGTACGAGAAGGCACAGCAACACCAAAGGAAACATGAAGCTCTTCATGCGGACAGCCCTCCTGTCTAGTCGTGGTTCATTCACGAACTCGTCCCGCACCGATCTGAGTGTCAGAACGCGCGGTTCTCGTTGAAGCCGAACCGTGTCGGCGTGAGCTTCCTGCGCCGGCGGACTCTCCCGGTCCACATCGACAACGAACATCCGGTGCGGTTCCGTTGCCGCCCTTGCCGCGAACGGTGCCGCGTCAGCCCTGCACAGGAGTCACCCATGCCACGTCGGCCTCCCCGCCCTTCGATCCATAACCGGCGTGCCAGCCAGCCCGCAGGCAGGATGCAGGTCAGCTCTCCTCCGCGATCGCGCGAAGTGGCGGCCGGCCGTGCGTTCAGCCCACGGATCAACCGGCCGCCGCCGGAGTGTTCCAGCTCTGCCGCGTTCACTCGGAGCCGCTGCGCGAACGACCATGTTCGTTTCCGAATGCCGGCGTTCGGGCCCGACTCAAGGCCGTCAGGGCTCTGGCCAGCTCGCTCACTTCCGGCGGCTTCCCGAAACACGCGTTCACCCTCTGCTGCCCCAGCTCCTGCCGCAGCTCCGGCGTCAACTGACCCGAGACCACGATCACCGGCAGGTCCGGGGCCAGCCTTTCCCGCACCAAACGCAGGAACGCTATCCCTTCGAGCCCACCGGTCTGGGCAAAGAAGGTGGGCAGATCGAGGTCCAGCCAGAGCAGGTCGGGCAGGCCGCGCAACAGCGACGCCGCAGCTGCCGTGGTGGTGGAAACTCGCTCGATGTTGACGATCCCATCGAGGACTGCCAGCAGGTCAGCCGCGAACTCCAGATCGTCCTCCACCATGAGCACGGTAGGCCGCGCCGACCTCTTCATGGCCATCGCCCGCCTCCTCTGGTTCTGCCACTCGTCTGCCCTCCCTCGCCCCGTCCTCGGGGCAGGCGCCGGACGATCGTGTCCGCTCGCACTTCGACGATTCCTGCAGGGAACCCGGCTCCTGCCCGGGTGCTGCTGGCAGACGGTGTGCCATCGAAAGTCTCCAGCGGCGATCGCTCCTGAGCGCGGAAGCGATCCGTGAACGGATTGCCCGAGGCCAGGCTAGGACCTCGACGGCGCCGGGCGGGCATCAACGCTCTTGACGGACGCCATCGACAGGGCCTCCGGAGGGAACACGCTTGTTCCGCAGCCAACATGTCTGATCGACGGGTGTCGTGTGGCAGGGGAGGGGATCGAGAGGAACGAGTCAGGCCGGCGGCTCTTGCCCCTGCAACTCTCGCAGGATTCTCCGCACCGTCTGCGGAGGGAGATGGGTCAGCACGGCCACCCGTCCGATCGATTCGGCGCTGGGATAGGACAGGGAACCGCCTGCGGCTGCGAAAGCGCGTTCGAAGAAGCGGTGTTGGAAGTCCCGCACTGCGTGATCCTTGGCGGCGCTATAGTCGAAGGTGTCGGAGGCTTCGTGCTCCTCGGGGAGGTCGAAGGCCTCGGGGCCGAGTATCCGTTCGTGGCCGTGAAGCACCAGGGCTCGCTCCACCGTGTTGCGGAGCTCACGCACGTTGTTTCGCCGCCAAGTGTAAGACCGCAGGCGATTCATCGCGGGAGGGATCATCCTGATATCCGTGAGCCCCATTTCGGCCGCGAAACGCCCAAGATAGTAGTGCACGAGATCCGGAATGTCCTCTGGCCGTTCCCGCAAGGGCGGCATGCACAGGGTCACGACGCTGAGACGTCCAAGCAGATCTTGACGGAACGCCCCGCTCTTCACCTGCGCGGGAAGATCCATCGAGGTCGCTGCCACCACGCGCACATCGATCCGCCGCGGAGCCGAGGAGCCGACGGGTAGGATCTCCCGTTCCTCCAGTGCGGTTGACAAGCGCCCCTGCGCAGACAGCGACAGGCATCCGACCTCGTCGAGGAAAAGGGTGCCCCCGCGGACCGCCTCGAAGTGTCCGGGCCGATCAGCCGCCGCGCCGGTGAACGCCCCCTTTTTATGTCCGAAGAGTTCGCTGTCGATCAACTCCTCCCGCTGCGCGGCCATGTTGACCTGCAGGAAGGGCGCGGCATGACGGGAGCTGCGGCGGTGGATTTCCCTCGCGACCAGGCTCTTTCCCGTCCCGCTCTCTCCCGTGAGCAGCACGGTGGTCGAAGGCGCGGCGGCCACACGATCGATCGAAGCCTCGAGCCGTCGCATGGACGGCGATCCGGCAAGGAAGATGCTCGCGGCCTCGCGCAGCTCCCGGTTCAGTCCATCGCGCTGCCTGGCCGTGCCGCCAACCTCGATAGCCTTTTCCAGCTTTGAGACCACCTCGGACCGGCCGGCCGCCTTGCGCACATAGTAGAGAGCGCCGCGCCGCAGCGCCTCCGCCTCGGTCTCGTCCGACGGATGATCCGTCGCCATGATCACCGGGATAGCTGGGTCAAGGCGGTGCAGCTCATCTAGAATGCCCAGACCATCCCGCCCTCCGTCCATACGCAGGTCCAGGATGACCGCATCCGGGCGGTCGAAGACGACGGCGCCCAGTCCCTCCTCGCCCGAGGTGGCCGAGCGCCAGGTATACTTGGATCCCAGCAGCGCTGCCAGGTCCCGCCCAAAGTCGGGATCGTCGTCGATGATCAGGATGCTCGGTTGGTGCATCGCGGCTCTCCGGTGATGGTGTCCCGCTCTCTAGCGCCCCCCCCGTCACCTGGTGCCAGAGTCCGGAGGGAGACGGCCACGACGGTCCCCTCCTCTTCCGAGGACGATAGAACCTGCAACTTACCGTCAAGCTGACGGAGCCGACGCAGCGCGTAGGCCAGTCCCCGACCGTGACTGCCGGGGTCGAGGGTCCTCCGGCTCGCAACCTCTTCCAGCCTCTCCCTTGGAAACCCCAACCCCGTGTCCCGAACCAGGATCAAGAGGAGACTCCCCTCGCGCACCACCTCGACCCGGACGCAGGGCGCCCGGCGCCCGGCGGCGGTCAGGGCGGCCCGCGCGGCGTTCACGACCAGGTTCTCGCAGATATTCGCCAGGTCCCCCGGTTCCCCGAAAACCGACGGAAGGTCCGGCGGGCAGGAGAGGCGCACCTTGACTTCGGGAAAGTCCTGGAGCCCGCGCTCGACGGCGTGTTCGAGAGAGGTCCGGATGTCAGTGCGCAGCTCTGCACCCAGGGCGTGGAACAGACGGTCGACCGTCGCGTGCATGCGCAGGGCCGCATCGGCGAGGTTCCGCAGCGTACCCCCAACCGCTGGAGATAGGCCGTTCCGCCGGATCTCCAGGATCCCGTGCTCGATCGCGGACAGGTCGTCCTCGTACCGGCGCTGCAGCTCGGGAGCAAGCCCCGCCTGCGGCAGCACCTCCGCGATGCGCTGCATCTGCGGCCGTATGACCTCCTCGTAGGATCGGATCCGGCTCTCGAGGCGCGGGAGGATGAGTATGGGATCCGAGCCTTGGGTCAACCCGCGCGCCAACATCGCCACGCTGCCGAGGTGTTTGACCCACTGGGCGTGGGAGAAGCCATCGATCGCCTCAAGGAGTGCGAGACGCGCATCGGGCATCCGTTCGACCGCACCCGCGCGGCGCCGCCAGGTGGAATCGAGAGCGGACAAGACGCAGCCGGCGGCCAAGCCAAGGACGAGGGCCGCGCCCATCGGCAGGAACAGGCGCCGGATCTCCGGGTGCGAGGGCCAGAAGCCGAGGGTGACCAGACCCGCCCCCAAGGCCGTGCACAACAGAACGAGAATCAGCCCGCGGAGCTGCGGGCCGATAAGGCCTCCGAACCCGATGGAGAGCGCCCCGATCGCCGGTGCCGCTTGTCCGTACCCTCGACCCGTGCGGTGAAGGATGGTCCGCGCGCCATAGAGTGCGCCTCCCAGAACGGTGCCGAAGAGCAGGGTACCCGCCAAGAGGAGAGAGCGGGGCCACCCCGCGCTACGCTGGGCCAGGCGCCTCCATCCGATGAGCAGCGGCGAGGCTACGGCCGCCAGGCGGCCTGGTCCCAAAGGCTCGATCACGGTGAGATGCGTCCCGGGACGGAGATCCCGATAGACCAGTGGATCGTCCGGCGAGGATGGAAAGATCACCCGGAGGGTGATCGGGCCGGTCCCGGGACTCGCCAAGACGACCTCCCCGAGCGCTGGAAGGACGCTCCCCACACCTGTCTGGCGGAAGCCCACCAGCGTGCCCCGCCCGTCGGTCAACTCTAAACGGGCCGCGGCCGCGTGAGGTGCGCCGCGGCGATCGAGCACGCGAACGCGGATTGGCGGGCGGGATGGTTGCCAGCGGTTGGTGTCGACCACCACCTCCCGGTATTCCCATGCCTGCAAGAGAAGGTCGACGGCCCCGTTCGCATCGGCATCCAGCGGTAGCGCCGCGGTCGCCGGAGTTGACTCACTGATCCACGACGCGCGCTCCGGGGGGCGGAATCGTCCCCTCCCATCGTTTTCCAGATAGATGTTTCGCGGGAGGTTCGTGGGCGAGGGCGGATCCCAGCGATGATCGCGGGTGCAGAAGAGGTCCAGATCGCCGTCCAGATCGAAGTCCTCCAGGATCGGAGAGTGGGCATGGTCGATGGTGCCAAGCAACTGGGAGTCGGTGACATCGGTGAACCGGTCGCCGTCGTTGCGGTAGAGCAGACAAGAGCGGTGCCTGACCGTCGGTTCCTGGCCCAGGCGAGCCATGTCGACCGTGATGAAGAGGTCCATGTCGCCATCGAGCTCGATGTCTCCGAAGGCCGCGCCGGTCTGGTATTCCCCGATCTCCGGGAGCCATTGTCGGGTGACGCACACCAGCGAACCGTGCTCACGATCCTGCAGGTAGAGGTCCGCATTGCCGCCGAGAAGGTCGAGGTCTCCATCGTTGTCCACATCTGCGGCGGCCACGAACCCCCGATAGTTCCCCCGTCTGCCCAGGTGTGCCGGGGCGGGGCACGGCGACGGCGCCAGATTCCAGCCCCGATCGACGGCGAACAGCGTGTCATCCAGAATCGAGGCCACACGGTGGACCCAGAGCTCCGGTCCTTCGGGAGGCAGCAGATCCGCCGCCAGCACCCCGGACGGGTGACGGTACCCGAGTTGCGCGAGCGGCGGGGCCGGACGTTCCGCGAAATGGCCCCCCCCCAGCCCCTGATAGAGACGGAGGACGCCTCGGACCATCCCAACAAGGTCGACGATTCCATCCTGATCGAGGTCCACGAGGGCGGGAGAGTCGAGTGACACCAGCGCGACTAGTCCGCTCTGGCCTCCGGTCCGGATCGTGGCCGGACCCTCCCGGCCCGCCAAGCGCAGGAGTGGCGGCTCCCCGGACAGCCCGATGAGCTGGTCGGGCCGGCCGTCGCCATCCAGATCGCCCGCCAGCATGCTCAGGCTGCGGGGCTGCATCCGCCCGGAGGGACCGCCGGCCTCCTCCTGGCCCTGGGGCAACTCGCTTGCAGGCCCCACCCAGATGTCGTCCACGAGGGCCGTCTGGTCGAGAGGCGAGATCAGACGAACCTCGACCGCCAGCAGTTCCGACTGCTCCGGCAACGGGACCGCATCAGGGTTGTTCTCGAAACGGCTGCCGATACGTTCCCGGTGCCGTATGGTCCGTCCCTCCGGATCGCTGAAGGGCCAGGTGCCGCGGGCGCGAAGGCTGTGGCTCATCCACTCGGGGCGGGCGATGAACCCGGTCGCAGGATTCCTGAGATCCAGGATGAGATTGAACCCATCGTTCTCGTCCTTGTCCCTGACCCACCAGAGCCAGGAGACCATGTCATCCGGGCGCAGCCAGATCGGATGTTCCGGCTCGTAGTGAAGGACGACGCACTCATTCGAAGGAAGCAACGTATCCCAGCCCGCCGCGTCGAGACGGAGGGAGCGAGTGCCGGAGAGCGGGCGATCCTCCGTGAGCCCGAAGCGCAGGAAGGGCTGGTCTCCATCCCGGATCCGCCACCGTGAGAGATCTTCATCCTCGAAATCGAGGAGCAGACCCCGAGATGGGGGGCGGAGAATCGTCCGCAGGAGCGGAGCCCCCGAGGCATCGGGCCGGAGTACCAGCGTCGGGTCCGAGGGAAGGGCCTGACCTGCCTCCATCGATGGGGAGCGGGCTGCTGTCGGCATTGCCGAGGAGGGGGGATCCGCCGCGGCTCCTGCGGCCCGGACGTGCCGGACGGATAAGATGAACGCCGTCGCGACGATGGGCAGGAGGACGGCCAAGCCCGCGAGACGCGTGCGGCTAGGATTTCCCCGATCGACCTCGAGCTTGCTTTCCAGGACCATCCTCACAGGCAAGGCCGATCGGCCTCACGGCAGGCCGATCCCGCTCTCGAGCAACCCACGAAGCACGACGTTGTCCGATAACATTCTACGCAAGCTGGAGCATAACGCAGGCCAGCCCAAATTGCAACGGAGGGCCTCTTCCAACATGAAGTGAGCCTGAAGGATGGGTCTGTTTCCAGCATGAAATGAGCCTGGAGGATCCGGGGCTCCCGTTCATGATCTGGAGATGCAGACCATCATGGACGACTCACAGCTGTCGACTTTGGAGCAAGTTAGGGGCTTTTTCGAGGTTACCGGCCCCGTCGGGATCAGGATCTCCTCGCAGGCGGAGCGCTACGCCTGGGCGCGGCGGACTCTGGTCCGATTCGGGTACTTGACCCTGGGACGGTCGGATCGAGGGGTTCTCTGACAGTACCTCTACCGGTTGAGCGGTTACTCGCGGGCTCAGGTCAACCGCCTGGTCCAGCAGTACCGGCAGACGGGCGAGTTCGAGCACCGGCGCTGCACGACGATTGGGTTTGTGTCGAAGGACACCCGCCAGGACATCCTCCTGCTCGCCAGCCTGGAACTCCACGGCACGCTCTCGGGTCCGGCGGCCAAGAAGCTCTGCGAGCGTGCCTATCGCGTGTTCGCTACAAACTGCGCCGACCCTGGCCGACCGCGAGTGGAGCCACCCACCTGATCCTCGAGCCGCTGGACTTCCTGCGCCGTCTGGCGGCGCTGGTCTCGTTCCCCCGCTCCCACAGCGCACGCCGGCACGGCGTCTTCGCCAATCGCAGTCGGTGGCAGAGGCGCCTGCCGGCACCACCACCTTCGCGATTCCCGGCGACGGAAGACTCGATCCTGGGCGAACCTACTGCGCCGGGTGTTGCGGTGGACGCCCGGACCTGTCCGCGCGGTTCGACGCGCGAACAGAGAGTTCCGATGACGGTGCCCGCGTTCCTGACCGACCCCGAGGTCGTGCCGGAGATCCTCCGCCACCTCGGGCTCCCCGCCGTCGGCCCGGCCGACGCGGCGGGCGCGTAACCCACTTGGGGGCAGGACGTTCAAGGCCTCAGACATTCCGGGCCTCTCTTGCATCACCATCGCTGTACAGGTAGCCATCATTTTTGCCGTCATAGTGCTGGCCATGTTTGCACGACGCTTGGAACTGCCGTCTCGTTCGTTCTTTTTGTTCGGGCCGCGGGGCACCGGGAAGGCCACCTAGCTCGGCCTCAAGATCCCGGACGGGGAATGGTTCGACCCGCTGCGAACCCAAAGACTGCTGGACCTCATGCGCACCCCCGACCTCTTTCGCCGGCGGGTCGAATCGCTGAGGGAAGGCTCCCGGGTTGTGGTCGATGAAATCCAGCGCCCGGAAGCTCAAACGGGGCGGCGTCAACCTGCTCGCTGGGCGGGCGGTCAACCGGCAGTTCTTCCCGTTGACCGGATATGAGCTCGACTAGGAGTTCGATATCGACGAACTGCTGCGTTTCGGGATTCTACCCGTGGTGGCCGCGGAAACCACTCCGGAGGGCCGCATCGACCTGCTGGAGGCCTACGCCGCCAACTACGTGCTCGAAGAGATCCAGCAGGAGGCGGCGGTGAAGAACCTGGACTCGTTTGCCAGGTTCCTGGAGATCGCCGGCATCATGAATGCGCAAGTGACAAACATCGCCGGCATCGCGCGAGACGTCGCGGTTGCGCGTCCTACGGTCTAAGGCTACTTCCAGGCCCTGATCGACACGCTTATCGGAGTATGGCTGCCGTCGTGGCGACAGAACCATGCTCTGCAGGGTTCGTAGTCGCTCCTCCGGGGTCATCGCACGCGAGCCTTCAGCGGCGGGCGGCGCGCCTCTTGTCCGCCGATTGGTCCGAGACCTTCCCTGCGCCGGCCGACCGCTGCGGCGCTTTCTTCGACGGTCGTCGAACCCGCCGAATGGCCGTAGCGGCCTTGAGTACGGTGCGAAGTGCCTCGTTCACCGCCTCGTCGGTGGGAAAAGCGGCCGCTACATCGGGCTCAAGGAGCGCGAGGTTGGTGCCCGCCCGGTAGCGCCGCAGGTACTTGCCCCGGACGCCGACCCCTAGTTCACCCATGTCGTACTCGTTCCGAAGCTCGTCGGAGCTCTCAGGTTTGACCTTGCTCATAGGATCTCCTCTCGCGCCGGGTGGCCGGCCTGGCGCTAATGATCCGGACTTTCCTGCCCCGTTCAACGGCGGAGAGAAGATCCGTCTCCCAGCCGTTTCAACCTGCGCCGCCGAGGCCCCCCCCAGTCATGGTTGCCCCCGTCCCCCGCCCCGCTTCGCGCATCCAACCTGGGCTTGCGCCCGGCGAGTGTGCGCCGGGCCGCCCACTTCCATGCAGGGAAAGGACCCCCCTCGATGCCGCCCACGATCCGAACGTTCGGAGAGCTCAAGGCCTCGGGCTATCTCCCCCGCTCCGTGCGCGAGGAAGTCCGCGAAAACCTGCTCCGGGCGTTGCATTCCGGTGAGACGCTCTTTCCCGGGATCATCGGGTATGACGATTCCGTGGTGCCCCAGCTCGTCAACGCCCTCCTCTCGCGTCATGACGTGCTTCTCTTGGGCCTGCGCGGACAGGCGAAGACCCGGCTCTTGCGGGCCATCACCCGATTCCTCGATGAATGGACCCCCATGGTGGCCGGCTCGCCGCTGAACGAGAGCCCGTTCCACCCGCTGCTCGCGCCCACGAAGGAACGCCTCCGAGCGGAAGGAGATTCGACCCCGATCGCCTGGATTCACCGTGACCAGCGCTTCCAGGAGAAGCTCGCGACGCCCGATGTCAGCATGGCCGACCTGATCGGAGACATCGATCCGATCCGTGCCTCCCGGGACCGCCTCGACCTCTCGGACGAACGCGTCATCCACTTCGGCATCGTCCCGCGGACCAACCGGGGCATCTTCCTGCTGAACGAGCTGCCCGACCTGCCGGCCCGCATCCAGGTGGGCCTGCTCAACATCCTCGAGGAGAAGGACGTCCAGATCCGCGGCTTCCCGGTGCGACTCGAGCTGGACATGCTGCTGCTCTTCACGGCCAACCCGGAGGACTACACCAACCGGGGCAAGATCATCACGCCGCTCAAAGACCGGATCGGCAGCCAGATCCTGACGCACTACCCGCGCACGCTGGACGAGGGGATAGCCATCACCACGCAGGAGGCCGACACAGTCCGTTCGTGCGAGGTCGTCGTGCCGCGCCTCTATCAGGAGGTCGTGGAGGAGATCGCTCGCGAGGCCCGCAAGTCGGAGCACATCGACCAGTCGTCCGGCGTTAGCGTGCGCCTGACGGTCAGCGCGCTCGAGCTGCTCGTCAGCAATGTGGAACGCCGCGCGGTCCGCCACGCCGAGAAGACTCCGCGTCCGCGCCTCTGCGACCTCTTCGCCCTGCTGCCGGCCATCACCGGCAAGTGCGAGCTCGTCTTCGAAGGGGAGCAGGAAGGGGCAGCCATCGTCGCCTCGCGCCTCATCGGTCAGGCGATCAAGACGGTCTTCGCCCGGCACTTCGCTCCCGTTCACCACAGCCGCAAGGACCCGGCGCCGCCGGAGCCGCTCTACGCACGCATCCAGGGCTGGTTCAGCGCCGGCCGCACGCTCGAGCTGACCGACAGCACCCCGGCCGCGGAGGCGTCGAAGAGCCTGCGGAAGGTCGATGGACTCCGCGAGCTGGTGCAGAAGTACCTGCCGGGCCTGCCGCCGGAGGAGGAGCTCGGGGCGATGGAGCTGGCGCTCGAGGCTCTCCACCAGCACTCCGTCCTCTCGCGCGAAGGAGCGATCGGTCCTGTCACCTACGGCGACATGCTCTCCCGCATGATGGAAGACCTGTAGCCAGGGAGGTCGTGACACCGATGTTTCGCTTCGAGTATCGCGACTGGGATCCCGGCCTGGCCCGGAAGCTCCGCGAGATGAAGGAGCTGCTCGAGCTCTTCCGGTTCCTGTTGCTCAAGACGGACGGGGACGTCGAGCAGGCGCTCGAGATCATGCGCGCCCTGCAGGATCGGGGGCACATCGATCCGTCGGTCGACCTCGAGGCGTTCGCCCGGCAACTCGAAGAGGCGCGTCTCATCCAGTCAGCGCCGCAGGGGAGAACGCTCACACCGACCGGCGTGCGGGACCTGCGCCGCGCCTGTCTCGACCAGGTCTTTCGCGGGCTGCGGGAGGGTGGCCCGACGGGGGGACACGTGACTCCCTTTGGCGGCGGCTCGGACGGCGAGGCGCTCCCCGAGCTGCGCGAGTACCGTTTCGGCGACGACCTGCGATCCATCGACTTCGGCGCCAGCCTCCGCAACGCGCAACTTCGCGACGGCACCGCCGGTCCCGTCCTGGAAGAAAGCGACCTCGTCGTCCGCGATGCCGAGTTCTCCACCGCCTGCGCCACCGCGCTCCTGCTCGACGTCTCGCACAGCATGATCCTCTACGGCGAAGACCGCTTCACGCCGGCCAAGCAGGTGGCGCTCGCCCTGGCCGAACTGATCACGACTCGTTTCGCGCGCGACACCCTGGACATCATCCTCTTCGGTGACGAGGCCTTCCCGGTGCCGCTGCGCGAGCTTCCCTATGCCTCGGTCGGGCCCTTTCACACGAACACCAAGGCGGCCCTTTCCCTCGCCCGCCGGACCCTCGGGCGGCGCCGGAACCCGAACAAGCGCGTCTTTCTGGTCACGGACGGCAAGCCGACGGTGATCGACGTTCCCGGCGAGGGGATCTACCGGAACACCTTCGGATCCGACCCGCGCATCGTCAACCGCACGCTGGACGAGGCGGTCCAGTGCCGGCGGAAGGGGATCCTGATTACGACCTTCATGGTGGCGCGCGATCCGCTTCTGGAGGAGTTCGTCCTCCGCCTGACCGAATTGAACCAGGGGCGCGCCTATCTCACCTCGCCGGAAGGTCTGGGCGGCTTCGTGCTGCAGGACTTCTTGCGGGGGCGAGGCTAATCGGCGGTCGATGCGAACCGCGGCGCGTCAGCGTCTGGCAACCGCGGGGCCGTGGAGCAGGTAGTCCTGCCACGTCATGGCGGGGACCCCGGAGCGCTCGGCTACCGCGCGATCACGATGCGAGCGCAGCGAACCGCCGAGCCGGCTGGGGAGTTGGCCGAGGCTCGGACGAAGTAGATCCCCCAGGGGATCCGGGGTTCGAGCGGCAGCGAGATCACCCGCTCTCCCGGCACAGGGAACTCCGCTTCCAGAAGTTGCGATACGTGCCCAATCCGACGCACTCATCGTCTTCCTCCGCGCTGAGACTCTCGACCGAGCGCCTGCCAAAACAGATCCATCCCCGGGCCGCAGAACGTTGGACACGCATCCGTCTCGCCGATGGTAGTGCCACCAGACACGAGCGCAACGAGCTGCCGGAACCATCCGACATGGATGGCGGGAACCCTGAGGACTGTTCCGCTCGGCGTGTAGACGATCCAGCATCCATCGACAAGCGACTTCCGGACCGACGCCATCTCGAACGGCATATCTCTCGGTGCCGCCGGCTCGATTCGAGGCCCCATGTCAGGTAGCTCCAATAGACCGTCGGATGCCCTTTGACGCAGGGTGGAGGTAACGGGACTCCTCTCGGTGTGTAAGCTCAGCCGCAGGTCGGTCGCCCGCGGCGTACACGACTCGATGTACCGTGCGTCGGGGTCGAGGCGGCGTAGAGCGCGGCTGAAGCCGTCCATCTGCGCCTGGAGATCGGTCAGCGACCGAACCGAATCGCCGGCCGCCTCAAGAAGTCGGGCCTGTTGGCGTTCGAATTCCGTCTTGGCCGCCATCGGGTCGCGATACCGGGCTTTGCGGTACGTGGCGACGCGGTAACCCTGGAAGCACAGCGTGTCGCATCCCACGCCTGGCCGCAGCGTCCAGAACGACTCCCAGGTCGCGTCCGAGCGCAGCTGATCCCAGCTCAGGATGATCTCTGCAGTCCCGAACCCTAAGTGTCCCGGCTCGAGATCCCCAACTTCCTCCCGCGCCGGGATCCCCAGCTCAGGAATCTGCGGCTCCGGGAGTGAGCCACGTTCTCCCAATTGCTCGTAGCAGATGATGGTCCCTGAATGCCCAAATCCCAACCGCCCGTAGGCTGCGACCTGGTCAAGATTCGGTGGCACGGCATCGTCGACGAACGCTCCCCCCTGGCGCGGGTGGGGAGTGATGCAGAAGGAGGTGGTGTCGGTCGGGGAGCCGGTGTAGGTGTACCCGGCAAACCAGTAGATCTCGTTCAATGCGCCCGTGCGGGTCTCGGTCCAGCTCACGGCTGTTCCGGTCCCTGGGCGAGGCCACCGGTCGTCCTTGGTCTCGAAGTCGGCACAGGGACCGTAGGCCACGAGGAGTAGCGCTGTGCTGTCGTACCATACGCCGCAGGAAATCGCCTTGAGTCGTGGAAGCGTCGCCGGATCGAATGAGGTGAACGCGAACCAGACGCGCGCGACCTCGGGTTCGAACTCGAGGCTGTCCTGCACTTGGGAACAGCGTGTTATACCGCTCCGTCCGCAGTAGCCTCCTGTCCCGTGGTGTAGGTGATGGAGGGATTGGCATGAACCACGAGAGCGCCGCCCTCGTTCGGGCCGGCAAGGAGCCCCGTGGGGATCAGGACCCAGAGCGACAACGGCATCAAAGAGGCGCGGCGCCAGTTCATCTCCACTCCCTTTCCCTCGCTCGTTCTTAGAACTCCGGCCGCACAGCCGACGGCGGCCAGCAGGAGGAGAGCCGATGATCCTACGGCAACCGGATCGCCCGGAAGGTTCAGCTGACGGTGCGCACCTAGAGGATCGGCGGGTCACCACCGTGGAAACGTGTATAAGCCACACGCACCCATCGATCGTTTAACACTCACCGCAGCAGCATCGCCGTGCGCACGGCCGACTGGCCCTTCACCCGCAGTCGCAGATAGTACACCCCGGCCGGCAGTGTCCGCCCCTCGCCGTCCCGTCTATCCCACCGCAAAGTTCGCCGGCCATCCGCACTCGCGGGCAGGTCCACCCATCGACGCACGAGCCGACCCGCAACATCATGGATCGTCAACGCACCGCCTGCCGCGGCCGCGCCCTGCCACGCGATCGTCACAGCCGGACCGGAGGAGAGCGAGAACGGCACTGGCCAGACGTGCAGACGGAGTTCCGCGCTCGGACTCGTCTCCTCCGGAGCGCTCGCCGCCGCCGATTCTCCGCGCAACTGCACGACGGCCGGCGAAGGTGGCCGCGGGGCATCGTGCTCGATCAGGACCAGGTTCGTCACCGGCACGCCGGTGCGGGCCAGTGGGTCGAAGGTCACCTCGACATCCACCCACGATCCGGGCTCAAGCGCGATCGGGGTCGCTTGCAGCGGCCGGACGGTGAAGGACCCCGACGGGGCCTCGAGCCCGATCGAGCTCACGGTGACTACCCCTCCGCCGACGTTGCTCACCCGGAAGGTGTCGCTGACCGCCTGCGCCGGCTCGCCGAAGTCGAAGACCACGCGATTGACTCCGAGCTCGGCCGCAGTGCCGAGACGCGCGCGGTCGCAGTAGATGTCGTTCTCGTAGAGAACCACGCGGTCGTCCGGCCAGGCGGCGATCATCCCGGAGGCCCCGGCGACGAGGTCGGGCCGGGTCTGGTTGCCTCCGACCAGACATAGCGCTATCCCGTTCACCGCGAAGGAACCGGCTCCGTCCAGTCCGAGATGCTGGGCGTAGATGTCCTCGCGCCCGGTGCCGTTGCGGTTGTCCTCCCAGGCGAGGAAGAGCCCCCCGGCCCCGTCGGACGCCACATCGACATCGCGCTGCGCGTCCGGGGCGGTGCAGACCGCGACGCCGTTGACGATCCACGCCACGCTGCCGTCGGCGAGAATCCGCTGCGCGTAGATGTTCAAGTCCCAGGGCGGACCGGAGGCGACGCGATAGTCGAACCACGCGACATATGCGCCGCCGGTCCCGTCCGGCGCGAGCGCGGGGCGGTACTGGGACTCCACCGCGGTGCAGACCGCACGCCCCCCCGCCGTCCAGCGCGGCGCGCCCGTCGCGGCATTCAGCTTCTGCGCGTAGATGTCCGGCGTGCCGGTGCGGCGGTCGACCCAGGCCAGGACCGGCTCGCCGTCACTGGCGAGTTGCATGGTGATGGCATCCTGCCCGTCCTCCTGCACGGCCACGGCGATCCCGTTCACACCCCACAGCCCGTTCCCCATCGCATCGAGCCGCTGCGCATAGACGTCGCCCACATCGTCGCGCGCATCGGACCAGGCGAGGAAGGCGCCGCCCGCGCCGTCGGCGCAGAGAGACGGACCATCCTGGTCCCAGTCGAGCACGACCAACGGCCGCGGCTCCCCTCCGTTCCAGAGCATCGTCCCATCCGCCGCCACCCGTTGGCCGTGGAGATCAGTGAAGATCGGGTCGGCCGTCCTGTCCTGCCAGACCACGATGACCCCGCCGGCGCCGTCGGACACGAGTGTCGGCTGGTCCTCCATCCCGGCCCGGGCCGCGACCGCGATCCCGTTGGCCGCGAAGCGCCGGCGCCCATCCGCGTCGAGATGCTGAAGGTAGATGTCGCGCTGGAGCGTGGAGAAGGCGCGCTCGTCCTGCCAGACGATCCAGACCCCGCCATCGCCATCGGCCACGATCGGCGTGAAGCCCGTGGTCCCGGTGGAGGAGTGATAGAGCCCCTGCGCGCCCGGGGCCGAGCAGACCGGGACTCCGTCGGTGGACCAGAGCGCGCTTCCGTTGACGTCGATCCGCTGGGCGTAGATATCCGCGGTGCCGGTACGCTTGTCTTCCCAGACGGCGATCATCCCGCCCGCGCCGTCGCTGACGGCGAAGAGATCCTCCTTCGTTCCGTTCGCGAGGCTCACCGCGACATTCACCAGCGGATCCTCGTTCCAATCGGCCCGCGCGTCCGGCGCCGCCGCGCCGGAGACGAGGGTGAACAGGCCGACGACCGCCAACGCATGGCGCACCAAAGGTAGCCGGCGTTTGACCCGGGGCCGGAGAGCGAACAACCGGTGGGCGAGCAACCGGCGAGCGACGGATGCGAAGCGGAGCAGAGCGCACATGGTCGATCTCCCGGCAGGAGGTGGAGTCCGAGCGATGATGCCCCGACTCCACCAGGTGTTCGGACCCAACACGCAAACGCGATGGAAGAGCTACCTCGTCAGCACCACTCTCCCGCGCTCGTCCACGCCCTCTCCCGTCAACCGGTACCAGTACACGCCTGAGGGCAACGACCGCCCCTCCTCGTCGGTGCCGTCCCACCAGACCACGCCGGAACGCGCCGCCGCTTCACCAGACGCGAGGAGGCGCACCTCACGCCCCGCGAGGTCGTAGATGCCGAGCCGGGCGCGACCGGTCACCGGCAACCGGTAGGCGATCCTCGTCTCTCCATGGAAGGGATTTGGCGCAGCGGCCAGCAACCTCGCGTCGCCTCCCTCCTCGTACTCCTCCTCGGGCATCGCGGTCGGATCGGTCGCGCGGTAGACCCGCAGGTTCGTCCCGACGCCGCACAGGACGAGAGAACCGTTCTGTCCGATCGCCGGCCCGCCGATGTTGATGTTCGGCACCGTCACCTCCCAGAGAAGCTGCTGGAGGTCGGCCGAGTAGACGTAGACGTGTCCCGTGCTGAAAGCGCCGTTCGAGAAGAAGACCCTCCCCGCGGCGTCGATCGCGAGGTGCAGAGCATTGAACCCCGTGGGAACGGCGATCGAGTTCAGAATCGTCCCAGTGGCTCCGTCCAGCCGGGCGAACCGGTTGCCGGTGATGATCGCGTAGACGGAGCCGTCGGGCCCGACGGCGTGCTCGGCAAACGCCCCGGCAAAGCCCCCGACCTGCCAATTGAGGACAAAGGCCGTGCCGTTATCCTTCCACGAGTAATAGAAGTCGTTGCTCGCGCTGTTCTCCGCGCGGTTGATGAGCACCGACCCATCGGGCGCGACCCACGGCGTGACCTGGCAGAGGAACCCTGGCATCGTCGGACTCTGGTAGAGGAAGGCGCCGGTCTCGACGTCGAACTTCTTGAGCGCGTGTCCCCCGCCGACCGCGTCGAGAACATAGAGCCCGTTGCCGAAGCGAGCCCCGCCGCACGTGCCGCTGACCGATCCCACGCGACTCGCGCGCCAGACCGTGTGCCCGTCCACGGCGTCGATGCGCCAGATGTCCTGGAAGCTCGCCACGAGGAGGTCGCCATCCGGCGCGAAGACGACTCCGTCGTACGGCCCGCCGTTCTGGAAGTCCTCGGAGATCCAGACCGTGTGGCCGTCGCCGGCGTCGAGCGCGTACATCTTCGCCGAAACCGAGGCGCCGTTCCCGGAACGGGAGCAGTAGACCTTTCCGTCGCGCACCCCCGCAATCCACGGCGTCCAGTCGCCGCTCACATACGGCAGGACGACGGCCCACTCCTCCTGTCCCGTCGTCAGGTTCATCGCCACGACGTAGGCGTCGTCCGGCTGCTGATACGGCCACTTCGCCTGGCGCACCGTGAACATACGATTCCCCTCGGTGAACGGCGCCCAGGCAATGAGCGAACTCCTCGCCCCGGACCAGGCGAGGACCGCCGTGGCCGGGCCGTTCTCCGGAGTCAGCCCGTTCCGCCCTTCGTTACCTCCCTGGTTCGGCCAGTCGGCCCCGAGGGTGAGGGTCGGACCGACGACAAAGGCTCCCAGGATCATCATGGCTACGGTGGCGCTGGTAACGCGACGGATGCGGGTCATGTTGGGCCTCCTTCTGCCCCCGCGCCCGGAGGCGCGGATGCGTCGTGCCGGCGGATCTGTTGCGATCCTGTCGGGGCGGGACGATGTGGCGACGACAAGTATACGCGATCGCAGCGTCCCGCCCCAGCGCGGTTCGATCGCCATCGCGGGCATCGCCCGCCGGCGGAGAGGAGAAAGGATCTCAGCGACCGCTCGCCCACCGCCGCATGAATGACCGTCCCGCGTTCGCGCAGTCGAGACTCGCGTGCATCTGCCGAAGAGACGGCCAGGGCTGGACAGCGGAGCCGGGATGCTCCAAGGTAGCGTCGGTTCGACGGGATGGGTCGGGTGCCTCGAGCTCCGGCGCGGCGCCCACCGGCGAGGTGAGGGGATGAGGCTAAGCATCGGCTTGTTGGCCGGACTCGGCGTGGCCCTGGTGACCGCGGTGGTCATCGGGGTGATGTCGGGCTTCATCCTGCGCACTCATCAGGACGCGCTCACCACCCAGATCACCCGTAACGCCGACCAGGTGAGCGAGACGATTGCCAGCAGCATGTACTACGACATGCTCGAGAACCGGCGCGACGCGCTCCACCGGCAGATGGGGATCATCGGCCGCCAGGAGGGCATCGAGCGGGTCCGGTTGATCAACAAGATGGGCGAGGTCATGTTCTCGTCCGACGAGAGTGAGATCGGCCACGCCCTGGACAAGAAGGCCGAGGCCTGCTACGCGTGCCACGCGGCGGATCAGCCCCTGGCCCGGCTGCCGATCGACTCCCGCGCGCGCATCTACCGGGCCGCGGATGGGCACCGCATCCTCGGCATGATCCGGCCGATTCCGAACGATCCGAGCTGCTGGAATGCCGAGTGCCACGCGCACACCAGCCAACAGGCCGTCCTCGGGGTGCTCGACGTGAACGTCTCCCTGGCCGAGGTGGACCGAAGGGTGGCCACCGACCGGCGACAACTCGTCCTGCTCGCCGTGCTCGCGATCGCCGCGAGCAGCCTTCTCCTCTGGGGACTGAGCGGACCGGTCATCCTGCGACCGGTTGCCGCCCTCATCGCCGGGACCCGCCGGGTCGCCCAGGGCAACCTCTCGACCGCGATCCACATCGGGACCAAGAACGAGCTCGGCGATCTCGCCCGGGCCTTCAATGACATGATGGTGAAGCTCAACGAAGCGCAGCGGCAACTTACGCAGTCCGACAAGCTCGCTTCCGTCGGACGCCTCGCGGCGGGGGTCGCGCACGAGATCAACAACCCCTTGACCGGGGTTCTGACCTACGCCTCGTTCCTGCTCAAGCGCGCCGAGGGAAACCCTGAGACGGCCGCCGACCTCGAAGTGATCGTGCGGGAGACCAAGCGGTGCCGCGAGATCGTCCGGGGGCTCCTCGACTTCGCCCGGCAGACGCCGCCCAAGCGGCAGCCGACCGATTTGAACGAGGTCGTCCGTCGGGCCGCGACGGTGGTCATGAATCAGTTGACCCTGGCGCGGGTCAAACTCGGGTTCGAACTCGCCCCCGAGCTCGCGCCGGTCCCCGCCGATGCCAATCAGATCCAGCAGATTCTCGTGAATCTTCTTCTGAACGCGGCTGACGCGATCGCGGGGAACGATTCGGC
The DNA here is from genome assembly GCA_964371055.1 of uncultured bacterium. Classification (GTDB taxonomy): domain Bacteria; phylum Eisenbacteria; class RBG-16-71-46; order CAIMUX01; family CAIMUX01; genus CAYJLF01. The sequence goes on from CAYJLF010000018.1 coordinate 87,162, forward strand.
CCAGGGCGGAACGATCACCCTGCGCAGCGCGGCGGTCGAGGTGCCGCCACGCGGGCACGTCACGATCCGTAATGCCCGGTGCCCCAAGGGCTGCGATCTGCTGGACCGGAACGTCCGGCTCGCGGGCTCGCCGACCATTCGCGTCCTTCGGTCGGGCGGCGTGGGCGACATCCTCTTCCACCTCGACCCACTCTACGGGCGGGCCAACCACCGGGCGACGGAGCCCTGCGAGGATGGCGTGGTCGGCAGTTACGCCTGCCCGTCCTGTCGGACCCGCCTCGAGGTTCCGGAACGCCGCTGCGACGCCTGCGGCGCGCCGGTGTTCGCGGTCCAGGTACCGGGAGCCGGCCAAGTGGAGTGGTGCTCGCGCCACGGCTGCGGACACACCCGTTGGGATGCGATGGACGCCCGCGGACCTCAGGCGTATGCTCAGCTCCAAGTTGAGGATACCGGTCGTGGGATCCCGGCCGAGGAACTGAACCGGATCTTCGAACCGTTCTTCTCGACCAAAGGGACGCGGGGGACGGGGCTGGGTCTGGCGGTGACGTGGGGGATCGTGGAAGGACACGGGGGCGCCATCGACGTGGTCAGCAAGATCGGCGAAGGCACCTGCTTCACGGTCCGCTTGCCGTTCCGGGTCCCCGAACCGGTTGCCCCGGACGGCTCGTCGGACGAGGTTCCGGCCGGTCGCGCGCCCATGCCGGACGCCCGCGGCAAAACGGGGCCTGGTCCGACGGCCCCGATCGCGCCGCGCATCCAAGGGCCCGGAGGCACGCCATGAGCCCGCACGTCGACGTCCTGGTCGTGGATGACGAACCGGTCGTCACGGCCGCCGTCCGGATGGTCCTGGCCGACGCCGGACTCACGGTCGCCACGGTCGCGGACGCGGAGCAGGCGCTCGATCATCCCGACCTCGATCAATGCCGCCTCGTCATCTGCGACCTGATGCTTCCCGGCCGCTCCGGCCTCGAGGCGCTCGTGGCCATGCGGGCGCGGCGGCCGGAGCTGCCCATCATCATGATCACCGGATATGCCACCCCGGGGCACGAGGATCAGGTCCTCGCCGCGGGTGCGACCGCGTTCCTGCCGAAGCCGTTCGATGAATCGGAGCTGCTAACCCTGGTGCGGCGCGTCCTCCCTGAAGCGGACGTCGCCGGTGAGGACCCGACGCCATGACCGCTCTTTTCATGATTCTGCTGATCGTCGCCTTTGTCATCGGCGATGTGGTCGTCCGCATGGTCTCCAAGCGGATGGAGACCGCACGCGCGCAACGTGAGCGGCGGGCCGTGCTCGAGAGCTCCCTCCAGCTCACCTTTGCGGACGAGGCGAAGAGCTTGAAGCGGGCAGAGCTGCCGAGTCCGCGCGCCCGGATCCTCGCGGTCGACGATGAGGCGATCATCCTCGACAGCTTCCGCAAGATCCTCGTCCTCGCGGGGTTCAGCGTCGACACCGTCGAGAACGGGCCCGAAGCGCTCACCCTCCTGCGCGCCCGCGACTACGACTTCCTCTTCACCGACCTGAAGATGCCGGAAATGGACGGCGTCGAGGTGGTCAAGGCGGCCAGCCACCTGCGGCCCGACATGGACATCGTGGTGATCACCGGATACGGGACGATCGAGTCCGCGGTCGAGACGATGCAGTTCGGAGCCGTCGACTATGTGCAGAAGCCCTTCACCGAGGACGAGCTGGTGGCCATGGCCCAGCGCCTCGTGATCAAGCGGGAGGCGCGGCTGGCGGCGCACGGACGCCCGACCGTGAGGATCGCGGCGCCGTCGGTTGCGGAGGTCGTCGCCAGCGACGAGTACTGCGTCCCCGGCGGTGCTTTTGTCTACCCGGGCCACACCTGGGCCCGGATCGACGCGGACGGCCAGGTCTTCACCGGCCTGGACGACTTCGCCCGCAAGGCCCTGAAGGACGTCGATCGGGTCGAACTGCACGTGCCCGGGGTGAAGGTCAAGCGGGGAGACCCCTTGTTCACGGTGTGGCGGGGAGCCGAGTCGATCTGTTTCCTCTCGCCCGTCAGTGGAGAAGTCACGCGCGTCAACGACGCGCTGACCGGAAACCCCGACCTCCTCGTCCAGAGCCCCTATGACCGCGGCTGGGTCTATCTGCTCAACCCGAGCCAGCTCGGCGCGGAGCTGGACGGACTCCGCATCGGCCAGCCGGTCGTGAGCTGGTACCAGGATGAGGTCGTGCGGCTCCAGAAGGAACTCGCCGAACTCGGGACCTCCGACTGGAAGTGGTCCGAACTGGAGCGGCGGTTCTTCGGTCCCGGCGTCGCGGTGAACGTGCCGGTCACGGAGACCGTGCGGACGACCTAGGCGATCCGCTCCAAAACTCCTGCATCAAACGCCGCCCCGGCGGGACTGATGGGATGACGCGCGGGACATGCCGCCGGCTGCGCCCAGGTGTGCGCCGGCCCCCGTGCCGATCCCGGTTCCGCGACCAGATCACAGGAGGGTTGGATCATGCCGAGAGCGACCGCATTGGGCAGCCGGGCCCTGTTGGGCCTCTTTCTCATCGCCGTGGTGATCACGGGATGCCAGACCGACCGGGACCCCGTCCGGCCGAACGACGTAGCGCCGAGTCCGGATCAGGCCTCGACCGACGCCTGGGGCCGGGAGCCCTTCGTCCCCGGAGAGGTGATCGTGAAGTTCCGCGCCGGGACCTCCGTCGAGGCGCGAGCCGAGGCGCTCGCCTCGGTCTCGGGCCGGGTGGGCACACGCATCGTCACGGCGGCGATGCAGCGCGCCGGGGACCACGAGGGGATCACGCTCGTGCGGACCCCCCTCGACGTCCCGAGCGCCGTCGATCTGCTCGCCGGGCGGTCCGACGTGCAGTACGCGGAACCGAACGCCTGCTACTACCCCGATGCGGTCTCCAACGACACGTACTTCGTCAATGGCTCGCTCTGGGGCATGTATGGCGACGCCAGCACGCCCGCGAATCTCTACGGCTGTCAGGCCGCCGAAGCCTGGGCCGCCGGGCACACGGGGTCCGCCACCGTGATCATCGGTGAGATCGACGAGGGGATCATGTTCACCCACACCGACCTCGCGGGGCAGATCTGGACCAATCCGTACGACCCGGTCGACGGCACCGACAACGACGGCAATGGCTATGTCGACGACACCCACGGCTGGGACTTCGATGGCAACAACAACACGATCTACGACGGCTCGATCGATGACCACGGGACCCATGTGGCCGGAACCATCGGAGCCAAGGGGGGCAACGCGCTGGGCGTCGTGGGAGTCTGCTGGAACGTGCAGATCATCTCCGGGAAGTTCCTGGGCAAGCGGGGCGGCACCACGGCAAACGCGATTCTGGCCTTCGACTACTTCACCGATCTCAAGATCCGCCATGGCCTGAACATCGTGGCCACGAACAACTCGTGGGGCGGCGGGCTCTTCTCCCAGGCCCTGCAGGACGCCATCGAACGCTCCAACCAGGCCAACATCGTCTGTGTAGTCGCCGCCGGGAACGAGACCCGGAACAATGACGTGACGCCCAGCTATCCGTCCTGCTATCCCAACACGAACATCATCTCGGTCGCGTCGATCACCTCCACCGGAACTCTCTCCAGCTTCTCGAACTACGGCCTCACCACGGTCGACCTCGGGGCGCCCGGCTCCGCGATCTACTCCACCATCCCGAGTCGTCAGGGTGCATCCACCTACGCGTCCTTCAGCGGCACCTCGATGGCCGCGCCGCATGTGACCGGGGGAGTCGCGCTGTACGCCTCCACGCACCCGGGCGCGACCGTCGGCGTCATCAAGGCCGCCGTCCTCGGAAGCGTCGTCCCGACAACCTCGCTGTCCGGCCGTTGCGTGACCGGCGGGCGGCTGAACGTCAGCGGATTCTGAGCACGCTTGCCTAGCCGGGCCGGCCCGAAGCGGTCGGCCCGGTGGGCTGGCAGGGGGCTGGGGGCTGGGGGGGGAGACCGGAGCGATCGGCGCCGCGGTCGGTTACCGAATTCTGACCACCGGGACGGTCTGCTGGCATCCGCCGCTCCGCACGCGGAGGTAGTAGGTCCCGGCGGCCAACGGAGCGCCGGAAGGATCGTCCAGGATGAGCGTCCCCTGGAACTCTCCAGGCGCCAGTGCGAGGGAGCGGATCCTCCGCCCGACGAGATCGTGCAGGGTTGCCTCGGCCGGGAGCGATCCGGGGCGCAGAGCGACGAGCGTGACCGATTCGCGAGCCGGGACGGGATGGACCGACAGCCGGAGACCCACGCCCGATCGCCTGGTCGCCCCGTGGCCGGTCGTATCTCCTCCGTCCACGTCATCACCTTCGGGCAGGCCGGCGGGATCGCCGATGATGCGGAATCCGCCCGGTGAAATGGCGCTCACCGATCCGGAGGAAGTGCTCACCGTGACGCGGATCCGCGCGTCCTCCGACGCGCCGGGAGCACCCACCGGCCACTGGTAGCGGCCACTGTTGGGTACGCCGACCGCAATCGGGAACCACGGTCCATCGGGACCTTGAACGGAAAGATCGAGATCGACGACCGCGGGTCCCGTCGCGGATGGAATCGCCGCCCGCCATCGGATGATGCGCACACCTCCCGGACGAACGACCTCTCCACCCCGGGGAAAATCGACACGGGCGGACAGCGCCGCGGGCTCGCTCCAGGGCGAGTAGACGCGAAGCTGGTTCCGGTAGAACGGAAACCCGCTCATCGTGGCCGAGACGGCGACATCCTCGCGTCCGTCATGGTCGATGTCTCCGTCGACCCGAAGTGCAGACGCACTCCCGGGGGAGGGCATCTGCCAGACGGCATCCTCCGTCCAGCTCCCTGCGCCATCCCCGAGAAACACCCTTCCCGCGGGACCGGCGTAGGCCACCAGGTCGAGATGTCCGTCCCCATCGATGTCGCCGAGCTGCGTGAGCTGGTAGCTTCCCGAGGCGGGAAGCCCGACAGATCGGCTGACCCACTGCAGACCGTCCAAGGCATAGCAGCGCACGCCGGAAGAGCTGTAGGCGAAGGAGATCTCCACCCGGCCGTCGGCGTCGATGTCCCCCACGGCGATTCCGCTGATTCCGCTGGCCGGCAGGCCCGCCATCTGCACGGTGAAGCCGAACGCTCCGTCCCCGAGCATCACCACGGCTCCGGATCGGGTAGAGACGATATCCATGTGACCGTCGGCGTTCACGTCGGCGGTCTCGATCGTATACCCGACCGATCCCCCGGTCAGCGCGTAGGTCTGGGTCCAGGTGCCATCGCCGTTGTTGCCGTAGACCCTGATTCCGTTGCTGCCGCCGAAGGACTGGCTGGCGATGTCCAGAAGCCCGTCGCCGTCGAAGTCCGCCAGCGCCGTGGCGAACATCCCCCACGTCTCGCCGTTCGAGGCCAGGCCGGCGCCATGGTCGGTCCAGAATGCGCCGCTGCCGTCCCCCAGCGCGGCGCCCATGAGACGGCCGTCCATGCCTCCGCCCCAGTTGTGGTGGATCCCCCAGGCCACATCGGTGAGACCGTCCAGGTTGAGATCACCCAGGGCGCAGCCGCCGTAGCCAAAGTTCCCGAATTGCCGCACCGACCAACCGCCCTCGCCGTCTCCCAGCCAGACCATGATTCCGTGCTGGTCGGAGTTGACGTACGGCGAGCCGTGATCTCCGACCGAGACGAGGTCGAGTTCCCCGTCGCCATCGACGTCGCCGAACTCGAACTCCGTGCGTCCCTCCTCTTTGCTCGGGAGCTCCAGCCCGGCGGAGCGGGAGATCAGGGTGACGGCGTCACAGGGCCGCGCTGTCGCGCAAAGAAGCGAAGGACCGAGGAACAGGACGATCCGGAGGAACCGCGATACCATGGCGGCCGGATCCCGCTCAAAGGACGACGAACGGCGCCGGTCGCGAGAGACCCCCGTTCGTGAGCAATCTGGCAAAGTAGTAACCCGATGGGACCGGACGCCCGTCTGCGTCGCAACCATCCCAGGTCGTCCCCGCGGCCGGACTCGACGGATCGCCTCCGGCGAGCACCCGCACCCGGCGACCGCCCGCGTCGAAGATCTCCACGGCGTGGACCGACACACCGGAGAGGAGCCCCCAGTCGACTCTGACCGGACCGACGGAGGGGTTCGGGAAGACCCGCAGGCCTGGGCGCGCGTCCGTGACATCGTCCACGGAGCCCGACATCAGCTGCACGGTGGAGAGGTGCACCTCGTAGTTGTCGACCGTCCCGCCGGCGAACTCCGTCCACAGAACCACCGTGTCATCTCCCTCGGCACGCAGGACGCCGTTCGCCGAGATGGTGCAGGCAAAGCCGGAGACCGACGGCCGGTAGCCGTTCTCGCCGTCAGGGAAGCTGATGATCTCGTCGGCGTCGGCACCCGTCCAGGGCCACGGACCGTGGGAGACATGGATCTCCTTGGTCCCGCTCGCGTCCTCCTCTTCGTCCCAGACCGCCACCGCCCCCTGACCCCAGCCGACGAAGACATCCGGGTTCGACGCGCTGCGAGCGCCCCCCTCGTCGTGGGAGACGAGCGTGTTGGCCGATTCGCCGCTCCAGGTCTGGCCGAAGTCGTCCGTGCTCGTGGCATAGACTTCGTAGTGATACGGCGACGCGGTGTCGAAGGATGCGGTATAGACCACATGCGTCCCTTCGATGCACGGATCAGCGCTCGCGGCCAGGTTCGTGATGATGCTCGCCGGCAGGGAGACTTCCCGGTCGGCCGTCTCCGATGACCACGTAACGCCGCCGTCCGCGGAGAGGCCGGCGTGGATAGCCGGTCCGCCGCTCCCCGTCTCGCGCCAGACGACGAGCAGACTGCCGTCGCTCTGCACGACGAGCTGCGGAGAGATGGCTCCTCCGCCATCCGGATAGCTGATCATCCGGTCGGCGTTCGCCCCGGTCCAGGTTGCGCCGCCATCGGCTGAGCGGGAGTAGAAGACCTCGACCGAGCCGGCCAGGGACGTCTGCGTCCAGACCACATGCATGACACCCGTGGCATCGACCGCCACCGACGGCGCGTTCGTGTCCACCGCGGAGGTCGGGTCGCTCAGAATCAGATCCTGCGTCTCACACGACCAGCTGACGCCGTTGTCGGTGGAAACGCCGTAGTGGACTTCGCGGGTCGCATCCACGTCCTCGCTCCACACGACGATCAGCGTGCCGTTCGGCGCGAGCGCGGCCCGCGTGTCTTCCGGGTTGACCCCGTAGCCGTCCGGGAAGCTGATCACGCGGTCCGCGGCGGATGATGTCCAGGTGATGCCCCAATCGCCGGAGAACCCGTAGTGGACTTCGCGCACGGTCGGCGCGTCCTCCGTCCAGATGGCGTGGATCTGCCCCTGCTGCGCGCCGACGACAACCTGGACGGCTCGCGCATACTCGTTGTCGTCGAAGCTGATCATCTGGTCGGCGAGCGTACCCGACCAGTCGGCCGCCCGGGCGGGAAGGCAGACGATGCCGACAAACAGCAGCGAGACCAGCGACAGCGAAGCCAAACGAAGGGAAAGTACGACACGGCGGCTGGGGGTTCGCATGACAGGCCTCCTGTGGAAGACGGACGGAGTCCTTGGCGAGACGGTGGATCTGAACAAGCGATGGAAGTATAGCGCGCCGTGACACGTCGGGCAAGGCGCAGAGCCACGCGGCCTGTCCAACGGCGTTCCTGGTTTGACCAGCACCGATCGGACCCGGAGGTCCGGCGGGCCCGGTTTTTCGGCACCCCGCTAGGGATCGACGATCAAGACCGCCATCGCGCCCAGTTTCTTCCCCGCAGGCGTCGTGACCACGATGCAGTACGGACCCGGCGTCTCTACGACGCGAGGGACCGGCTGGTCGGACGGCAGCATGAACATGGCCGCGATGTTCTGCGCGGGGTAGACCACCGCGGTTCCTCCCAGCACCAGCCACGTCACGGTCTGGCCCAGTCGCACCACCAGAGTCTCCGGGGCCACGCTGACCTGCCCGTCCTCGTGGGCGATGATGAGAATGTCCCATCCTTTCAGGATCATTCAGGGTCTCCTTTCTCGTGCCTGGTCTGAACCATGCGGATGAACTCCGGATCGGCCGCCAGACTGGCCATCGCTGGATCGCGGGTCCACGATTCCGGTTCGCATCCGAGGTCCAGGCCGGCGCAGACCATCTCCAGTGCCTCCTGGCGGTCGCCCAGAAGCTCGTAGGCCGCCGCGACCTGCACGCAGACATCGGGTCGATTGCCGCCCTCCGCCCGCGCCCGCTCCACCATCGCACGCCCCTTCTCCGGCTCGCGCAACTCCACGTAGTACTGAGCAAGCATCGCCTCGACGAACGGGTTTCCGGGACGGACCTCCAGCTCCCGCTCCGCGCGCCGGACCGCCTGCCGGTACGCATTCTCGGCCTCCGGGCCACGGCCGCGGATCAAGGTGAGAGTCCCGGCGAGACTCCCCCAGACCCGGTAGTCGTTGTCCTCGAGCTCCAGCGCCCGGCGGTAGCTGTCGGCCGCTTCGGCAAACCGACCCTGACTGCGGTAGAGCGTGGCGAGATTGGAATGCGCCCGGTAGTTCGGCTTGATCGAGATGGAGGTCTCGTAGGCGGCGATCGCCTCCTCCTCCCGACCCAGCATCTGCAGGGCGGCGCCGAGGTTGAGATGGGCGCGGGCGTTTCCCGGCGTGAGGCGGATGACTTCCTGGAAACTGAGCAGCGCGTCCTCCAAGCGGACCTGTCGGAAGTAGAAGGCGCCGAGGTGGCTGCGAACGTACCAATCGTCGGGTTGACTCGCGATCGCCTCGAGGTAGGCCTGCTCCGCGGCGTCGAAGTCGCCGCGCAACTCCTCCGAGTTCGCCAGGCCCAGCACCGCCGCATCCTGTCGCGGATCGATCGCCAGCGCCTGCCGGAACTCCGCGGCCGCCTTCTCCGGGCGACCGGTGCCGTTGTAGATCGTCCCCAGCGCCACGCGCACTTCCGCCAGGCCCGGCGCCATCACCAGCGCCTTCTGCGCAGCCTCTTCCGCCTGCCCCGCCCAGGTCGGGTCACGCGTCTCTTCGAACGTCTTCCAGAACGCCTCCGCCAATCCGGCCTGCGCGAGGGCGAACCCGGGATCGATCTCCAGGCAGCGAAGGAAGAGGCCGGCCGCGGTGCGCCGATCCTCCGCTTCGCCGGGTCGCTGCAGAAACCCGCGCGCCCGCAGGTAGATCTCGTACGCGGCGGCGCTGTCCGTGGGCCGCGGCGCCTGCAGGGAAGCGCCGGTCACGCCGTACCGCCGGGCCAGGACGGACGAGACACCATCGGTCACCTGATCCTGCAGACTGAAAAGATCGTCCGAGCTCCCTTCCGACATCGATCCCGCCAGGACGACACCCCGCTTGCGCTCCACGATCCGGTAGGCGATGCGAAGGTGATCGCGGGAGCGCTGCACGGTCCCCTCGAGAGCGAGAAGGGCGCCGGGATCGGCGGCCGCGGTGACGATCTGGATTCCTTGCAGTCCGGCGAGTCGAGTGGTCAGAGCCTCGGTCAGCCCGAGGGCGAAGACGGTATCGCCCGGCGAGGCGCTCAAGACCCGAAACGGCTCTACGACGAGCAGCGGCACCCCCGGGGGTCGGGTCCTGTCATCACGGGCCAGCCTCGAGACGGCGAAGAAGCCCGCCACACCGATCATCGCGACGACCAGAGCCCGTCCGGGCCAGCGTGCGGCGATACGCCCGACGCCCCTTCGGATCCGGCCATCGGACACAGCTTTCGACTGCGCCGGCCCGGCGCGCGAATTCGGCCGCATCCGATCGTCCACCGCCGGGTGATCGAGAAGTCCGACCAGACAACCCGGCGATGCCGGTCGATCCTCCGGATCGCGCGCCAGCAGCCGTTGGAGGAGCGCATCGATCTCCTCCGGGATCGCCGGGCGCAGGCTGCTCGCAGGCACCGGGGTCTCGTGCAGGATCGCCGCCAGCGTCTCGCCGACGCTCGCGCGGCGGTACGGGTGGATTCCGGTCACCATCTCGTAGAAGACCACCCCCAGCGCGAAGAGATCCGATCGGGTGTCGGCGGCCGCGCCTCGAATCCGTTCCGGCGCGAGGTAGGAAGCCGTTCCCTCCAGGCGAGGCAGCGACTGCGTCGTGGCCTCGGGGGAGATCTCCATCGTCCTGTCGTCGCTGCCGCACATGGTTCGGGAGGGACACCGGGCCACGCCGAAATCGAGGATGCGGGGGCGCCCCTCCACGGTCACGAGGATGTTCTCGGGCTTGAGATCGCAGTGCACGATTCCCGCGGCGGCCGCCTCGGCGAGCGCTTCCGCGCATTCCCGCGCGAAGGGGCGGAACCTGTCGAGCTCCCAGGGAGAGCCGAGCAGGTCCCGCAATGGAACCCCCGAGACCAGTTCCTCTACCAGATAGCACGCACCCTGGTCCTGGAAGGCGTCGTGCACCGAGACAATGGCCGGGTGGCGGAGAACGGAGGCGGCCCGGGCTTCCCGCAGAAGGTCGTCCCATCCCGAGCGGTTGCCGGCCGCGTCGGACGACAGCCGCTTGAGGGCGACCTCGCGCTGCAGCACCGCATCCCACGCGCGGAAGACGACACCCATCGCTCCGCGGCCGATCTCTCCCCGGATCTGGTAGCGGTCCGCGACGATGGGCGCGGAGTCATCCGCAGAGGGGAGTTCTCGATCCATGAAGCCTCCGGGCCATCACACGCGGGGCCGTTCGCGGCGGGGTGCGGAGGGGGAGTCCCGAGCCATGGTTCCGGGCCCGCTGATCCCCCATCCGTAACCCTGCCCGCTGCAGGCCCCGCGCGATCTGCAGCCGGGCACGGGGTCCTCGCGCACCCGGCGAGCGAGTTCGATCCAGAGAGCGCTAGTCGCTGTCCCGTCCCTCGTGCGTGACGATCCAGTTCAGGAGCGGCTGCCAGATCAGGTCCACCGCCAGGGGCGACGTGAACATGTCGATGTGCCCGAAGTCCTCGGTCACCTGTTCCGGCGGCCGCAGGCTGGCCGTGACGATCTGGATGTCGGTGCTGCCCAGCAGGGTCAGAGTATGCCGTCCCACCATACCCATCCCCCCGGCCGGCTCGAGGAGCAGGACCGGTAGGTCGATCTCGGCGAGGTTGTCGTCCCAGGGGACATCCTCCTCGCCGCACATGATCCTCTCGTAGTCATAGCAGAAGCGCAGCGCCTCCCACGGGCAGGCGAGGCGCATGAAGTCGGTGGCGTTGTCGATGCTGACGAAGTTGAAATCGACCGGCAACCCGGTGTCGGAATCGAATGTCGCGCCCCAGTAGTGATACCAGGGGCTCAGGGGGAAGAAGTTGAACGAGGCGCCGCCGAAGAGAAGCGCCACCTGCAGGTTCGTGAACCCGGGGATGAACGGTGAATCACCGAGCGGATCGAGCGCGGCCAAGCGACCGATCGGCTCGAAGGAGATCGGTAACTGGTAGATGCCGCTGGCGAGTTGCCCATCCATGAAGGCCACATCCGCACAGATGAACTGCCGTGAAGCCTCGTACTCCGGAGCGTACTTGTAGATCATGTCGGCGCAGACATATCCCCGCACGTGTCGATGGCCGTAGGGGATCGTCGCCTCGTCGTTGATGTAGGCATACCCGGTCGCGCCTCCGCTGCTGTAGCCCAACAGGTGCATCTTGCGGAAGCCGTTGCCGGTGTAGAGACGCGTATAGCGCGCCGTCGCAAGCGCCGCTCGCAGGTTCTCGATCTGGTTGTCCATCCCCCAGTCCTGCATGAATCCGAACTCGGAGGTCTCCCCCGGCACCAGCACCCAGTTCTGGTCCAGGCCCCAGACGTCGATGTCCTGCTGGGCCAGGTAGATCGCCAGGGCGTGATCGTCGGGCACGCTGGGGGCGGCGTGGCCATAGAGGAACTTCACGAAACCGACTCCATCGCCGTGCTGCAACATGATCGCATGACGGCTCTTGATCGGCTGCATCGGCCGGCGTTCCCGCACGACGCGGTGGATCTTGATCTGGTCGTAGGCGCCCGGGCCGACCTGCAACAGGAACTCGTAGTGCACGATGTCGCCCACCAGGACTTCGCGGGACCAGTCGCCGATGTAGTGGGCACGCTTGGACTCCGGGCCTGCGGGGAGCGTGGGGACCTCGACCCCCGGCTCGATCTCCCAGGCGCAGGCCGAGAGGAGCTCGCCCGCGGCCCGCTCGGCATCGAACTGCGTCGTGGCCGGGGTCGAAGGCGGCGGCGATCCCGGCGGGTTGGTGACGATGTCCTGCTGGCAACCGGCGAAGAGCAGGACGATGGTCGCGACAAACAGGATTCTCTGCACGGACTTCATGTGCGACCTCCCCGGATCCCGAATCCGGTGTGGTGGTTCGGTTTCGCCCCGCCGGCCGTAGCGGGATGCCGCGCGACGGCACGGGGCCAGCGCCGTCCGGATCGGAACCTCGCTTCAGACTGCCGGTGGGGCCTCGACGTGGGACATGCTCGACGGAGTGGTCCTCCTTTCTCGATGAGGACTGCCGTTCAGCGATCAGGCGCGTCGGTCGAGACGAACGACGACACTCACATCCCGGTGGGTAGTCTCGACGCGGGGGGAGTATAGCACAGGCCGGCCTGGGTGCGGGGAGGTGGTTTGGCGCGGGGGACCGGGGGCCTCGGCGGTCCAGCGTCAATCAGCGAGGCCGGCGGTCGTCGTTTAAACGCCCCCCGGCCCCGCGATCACCCCCCGGCTCCCGGCGGGCAGCCTAACGGTAGCTGGTGAGGACCTTCATGTAGTTGGCCCGGGCGTAGGCCGCCGGATCGGGGACGTTGCGCATGCTCATGGCGCCCTTCATCTGCGCCACCGAGTCGTAGTCGTGATCGCGCATCCACTCCCGCAGTCCCTTTTCGATCTCGGCCAGGCGCATCGGGCCGTGCAGCAGCAGGGTCGAGCAAAGATGCACCACGTCGGCGCCGGAGAGGATCAGCTTCACCGCATCCTCGTGCGTGTGCACTCCGCCGGTACCGGCCAGGCCGGCTTTGATGTGTCCGAAGAGGATGCCGATCCAGCGAACCGAGAAGCGGCTCTCCCACGACTCGGAGAGCACGAGGTTCGGCACGACCTCCATCTCCTCGAGATCGAAGTCGGGGGCGTAGAAACGGTTGAAGAGCGCCAATCCGTCCGCCCCCGCCTGGTCGAGCCGCTGGGCGAAGTGCGCGATGGACGAGAACTGCTGCGACAGCTTCACCGCCACCGGGATCTTCACTTCCGCCTTGATGCTCCGCAGGATTTCGAGGTAACGATCCTCGACCTGCGCCCCGGTCTCGGCCATGTCGGTGGCAAGGAAGTAGATGTTGAGTTCCAGCGCGTGCGCGCCGGCGCTCTCCATCTTCCGCGCATATTTGACCCACCCGCCCGGCGTCATCCCGTTGAGGGAGGCGATGACCGGCACGCTGAGCGCCTTGCGGCACGACTCGATGAGACGGAGATACTCCTCCGTCCCGAGCCGGTATTCCGACTGCGCCGGGAAGTAGCTGAGCGACTCGGCGAAACTCTCGGTGCCGTGCTCCAGGTGATGGACCAGTTCGTTTTCCTCGTGGCGGATCTGCTCCTCGAAGAGCGAGTGCAGCACGACCGCGGCGGCGCCCGCGTCCTCCATCCTCTTCAGGTTCTCGACCTTCTCCCCGTACGGACCGGCCGAGGGGACGAACGGGCTCTTGAGCTTCAGACCCATGTAGGTGGTGCTGAGATCCATGGCTATTGCCTCTCCTTCAGGACCGGGAGGCGGTGAAACCCGCCTCCCGGCAAACCCCTCGCCTCGACCGGCGATCAGCTGCGGCTGCCCTCCGGGTGGTCGTGTCCGTCCTGACCGCCATAGACATGCTTCGCCATCCGCTCGTAGAGGTGCCAGCGGAACTTCACGTCCTCCTGGGCCTCGATGATGAGACGCGCCGCGTCCTCCGGCTTGCTCTTGGTCAGCATCTTGTACCGCGTCTCCCGGTAGGCGTAGTCCTTCAGCGGGATCGACGGCGCCTTGGAATCGAGGCTGAGCGGGTTCTCTCCCCGCGCGATTCGGTCGGGATGGAACCGGAACAGCGGCCAGTAGCCGCTGTCGACCGCGGCCTTCTGGTTCTGCATCCCGGTCGTCATGTCGATGCCGTGCGCGATGCAGTGGCTGTAGGCGATGATGATCGACGGACCGTGGAAGGCGTCGGCCTCGAGGAAGGCATCCAGCGTCTGGGTGTCCTTCGCTCCCATCGCCACGCGCGCCACGTAGACCGTGCCGTAGGTCATGGCCATCATGGCCAGGTCCTTCTTCGCCACCGGCTTACCGCCCGACGCGAACTTCGCCACCGCGCCGCGCGGCGTCGACTTGGAGGCCTGGCCGCCGGTGTTCGAGTAGACTTCGGTGTCGAGCACGAGCATGTTGACGTTGCGCCCCGCGGCCAGCACGTGATCGAGTCCGCCGTAGCCGATGTCGTAGGCCCAGCCGTCGCCGCCCACAACCCAGACGCTCTTCTTCACGAGGTAGTCTGCGAGCGAGGCGAGATGCCTCGCCTCCCAGCCGTCCACCCCCTGCAGCTTCGTGCGCAGCGCCGCGACCCTCTCCCGCTGCTGCATGATGCCGGCCTCGGTCGTCTGGTCCGCCGCCAGCAGCTCCTGCACCAGGGCATCCCCGATCTTCCCGGAGAGCCGGTGGAGCAGCTCCTTGGCATACTCGTTGTGCTTGTCGATCGTCAGCCGGAAGCCGAAGCCGAACTCCGCGTTGTCCTCGAAGAGGGAGTTCGACCAGGCCGGACCGCGCCCGTCCGCGTTGACCGCGTAGGGGGTGGTCGGCAGGTTGCCTCCGTAGATCGACGAACACCCGGTGGCGTTGGCGATGACCGCCCGGTCGCCGAAAAGCTGGGTCAGGAGCTTCACATACGGGGTCTCGCCGCAACCGGCACACGCTCCCGAGAACTCGAAGAGCGGCCGCAGAAGCTGCGAGCCCTTGACCTGGTCGACCCTCACCTGGCCCCGATCCATTTCCGGCAGGCCGAGGAAGAAGGCGAAGTTGTCGCGCTCGCTCTCCCGGATCGGCGGCTGCGGCTCCATGTTGATCGCCTTGTGCTTGATCTCGGTCTTGCTCTTCGCCGGGCAGACGTCGACGCACAGCCCGCACCCGGTGCAGTCCTCCGGGGCGACCTGATAGGTCAGCATCATCCCGGGGTACTCCTTCCCCTTGTAGGCGGTCGACTTGAAGGTGGAAGGAGCCTTCTCCAGGTGCTTCGGATCGTAGATCTTGGGCCGGATCGAGGCGTGCGGACAGACGATCGCGCACTTCCCGCACTGGATGCAGATGGCGGCATCCCAGACCGGGATCTCGAGAGCGATGTTGCGCTTCTCCCACTGTGCGGTCGCCGTCGGGAAAGTCCCGTCGACCGGCATGGCGCTGACGGGGAGCGAATCTCCCAGCCCGCCCAGAATCGGTGCGGTGAACTTCTGCACGAACTCCGGTGCATCCGGACTGACCAGCGGCGGCCGGGTGATCGAGCTCGTCGCCGCGGCCGGAATCTTGACCTCGTGGAGGTGGGCCAGGGTCTGATCGATCGCCTCGTAGTTCTTCCGGACGATCTCCTCACCCTTCCCGCCGTAGGTCTTCTTCACCGCGTTCTTGATCGCCCCGATCGCCTCTTCCCGCGGCAGCACGCCGGAGATGGCGAAGAAGCAGGTCTGCATGATGGTGTTGATCCGCACCCCCATGCCGGTCTTTTCCGCCACCTTGTAGGCGTCGATGCAGTAGAGGCGGATCTTCTTCTCCAGGATCGACTGCTGGGTCTCCTTCGGCAGGTGGTCCCACACCTCGTCCGGACCGTAGAGCGAGTTGAGGAGGAAGACCGCACCGGGGATCGCCTGGCGCAGCATGTCGTACCGCTCGTGGAAGACCCACTGGTGGCAGGCGATGAAGCTGGCCTGCCGGATCAGGTAGGTGGAGCGGATCGGCCTCGGGCCGAAGCGGAGGTGACTGACCGTGACGGCACCGGCCTTCTTCGAGTCGTAGACGAAGTAGCCCTGGGCCCAGTTCTCCGTGTCCTCGCCGATGATCTTGATCGAGTTCTTGTTGGCGCCGACCGTGCCGTCGCTGCCCAGGCCGTAGAAGAGGGCGCGCACCACGTCATCCGGCTCGGTGGAGAAGTCCGGGTCGTAGTCCAGGCTGGTGTGGCTGACATCGTCCACGATGCCGATCGTGAAATGGCTCTTCGGCAGCTCCTTGGCCAGGTTGTCGAAGACGCCCTTGACCATGGCCGGATTGAACTCCTTGGACGACAGCCCGTAGCGTCCGCAGACGACCAGCGGCTCGACCTTGAACGGGGACTTTCCGCCGACCCGCGCCTCCATGAGGGCAGTGATGACCTCCTGGTAGAGCGGCTCGCCCGCCGCTCCCGGCTCCTTCGTACGATCGAGCACGGCGATCCGCTTCACCGTGGCGGGGAGCGCCGCCAGCATCGCGGCCGCGTCGAACGGCCGGAAGAGGCGCACCTTCAACACTCCGACCTTCTCGCCGCGGGGATTGAGGAACTCCACCGCCTCATGCGCCGCCTCGGCGCCCGATCCCATCAGGATGATGACGCGCTCGGCATCCGGGGCGCCGACGTAGTCGAAGAGGTGGTACTGACGGCCGGTGATCTTCGCGAACCGGTCCATCGCGGCCTGTACATGGCCGGCGCAGGCGTCGTAGTACGGCGTGCACCGTTCCCGGGCCTGGAAGAAGACGTCCGGGTTCTGGGCCGAACCGCGCAGTACCGGATGATCGGGCGACAGGGCCCGCTCGCGATGCTGCCGGATCAGGTCGTCGTCCATGAGCTGCCGGAGATCCTCATCCGACAGCTCTTCGATCTTCTGTACCTCATGGGAGGTGCGGAAGCCGTCGAAGAAGTGTACGAACGGGATGCGGGAGGCCAGCGAGGCCAACTGCGAGATCCCGGCCATGTCGTGCACTTCCTGCACGCTGCCGGCGCCCAGGAAGGCGAAGCCGGTGGAGCGCGCCGCCATGATGTCGGAGTGATCGCCGAAGATCGATAGCGCGTGCGCCGCGACCGTGCGGGCGGAGACGTGGAAGACCGTCGGGGTCAGCTCCCCCGCGATCTTGAACATGTTCGGAATCATGAGGAGCAGTCCCTGCGACGCCGTGAATGTCGTCGTGAGGGCCCCGGTCGTCAGCGCGCCGTGCACGGCCCCGGCCGCGCCTCCCTCGCTCTGCATCTCGACGACGGAGGGGATGGTGCCCCAGATATTCTTCCTGCCCTCGGACGACCACTGGTCGGCCCACTCGCCCATGTTCGACGACGGCGTGATCGGGTAGATCGCGCACACCTCGTTGATGCGGTGCGCGGTCGAGGCGGCCGCTTCGTTGCCGTCGATCGTCACCATTCTTCGCCCAGACATACCTCTGCCTCCGTGTGAAGGACTGCTGCGGGATCCGGCCCCTGCGGCCACCCCACCCGCGGTCGCGGCTGCGGCCGCCGTTCCCGAACGGATCGTCCCGGAACGCACTCCCGGTCGCCCGCGCCGGGGTTCCGGCACGGTTCCGGCCGAGCCTACGCCCGGCGATGCATGCGATCAAGGAATCGTTCCCTTGCATCGGGATTAGCAAAGTTGAACATTAGATTCGAGCGCGAGTCGCGCAACCGATTGAACTGAGACAGATTCCTTGACTCGACCTCCCGCGGAACGCCACGCTCGTGAGGAGTCACGGTGTTCGTCCACACGTCGCCGGCTGCCCTCACTTCCCGGCCGGAGGCGTCCCGGCACCGTCTCCCGCGGTGAACTCGAAGTCGGACCATCTCCTCCGGCCCACCGTCCAGAACGGGAGGAGGAGAGGGACCAGCCACAAGAGCATCCACGCATCCACTCCCGCCCGGGCGAGACCGCCGAACGACCAGACGGCCCAGGCGGCCGACGCGAGAAAGAGCACGTACGGAGCGAGCATCAACCTCCAGTAACGATGGCCCGGGTGGCGCCAGGGCGCGGATCGGACGATGCCGACCACGGCAAGCAGGGCCAGCAGCAGTCCCAGAGCCCCCGGGATCGTCCTCCCCTGCGCGAGAAACACGATGGACAGGAGGACCACCCAGATGAATCCCCCGCACCACCCGGCCACCCAGCCGATCTTCTCGCCTCTTCGATCCGACATGGTCGACTCCCCAACGTGCCGGTCCGCCGCGGCGCCTCATCCTCGCCCCGCCGCGGGGCGGTTTCCAAACGAACCGACATCAGCATGGACCCAGCCGCCGCCGTGCGCTAACCTTGTTGTCGGTGGAATCCTGCGCGTGATGTGATCGTCCGTCCCCCCACCCGGCCGCGGATCACGGAGGTGGCCATGCCAGCAGCCCGGTTGAAGCAGTACCTCGATTCCCAGGGAGTTCGGTACATCTCGATCAGCCACTCGCTCGCCTACACGGCCCAGGAGGTCGCCGCGTCGGCTCACGTCCGAGGCAAGGAGATGGCCAAGACCGTCATCGTCCGCGTTGACGGCAAGCTCGCTATGGCGGTGCTGACCGCCTCGCCCAAGGTCGACGTCAGCCAGTTGAAGGAAGCCATCGGAGCGCAACAGGTGAACATCGCGGCCGAGAAGGACTTCGCCGAGGCGTTTCCCGGCTGCGAACTCGGCGCGATGCCTCCGTTCGGCAATCTCTACGGAATGGAAGTCTACGTCGATCCTCATCTATCGGAAGACGAGGAGATCGTGTTCAACGCCGGGAGCCATCGGGAGCTCGTACGCATGGCCTATGTCGACTTCGAGCGCCTCGTCCGGCCGACGGTCGTCGTGCTCGCACGGACGAACTGACGCGCTGGGAGGTTCCGATGTCCACACGGCAGGCGCCTTCCGGCGTCTACCTCCTCCGCCTGCGCGTGGGGTCGGAGGTGCGCACTCACACCTTTACGCTCCGCCGTTGACGAAAGGCGGAGGGCAGAATCGGAGACGCGCGGTTAAAGCCAGTGCCGCCGTCACGCCGCGATGATCCAGGACTGGCTCAGCCGCCTCGAAAAGGCGGAAAGCGGGGCTTCCATGCGCGCATGCGGACTCGCGGTCCTGACTTCGGTGATGCTGGCCCTGACAGCCTCGTCGAGCGGGGCCATCGACCACGAGCGGTTCATCGACAACCGGGGGAAAGACACGGCTATTCCTCGCCATCCAGCGCGGGACGGACGCCAAGGCGGGGAGACGATCGGGACCGCCGTCGTCATCCCCGGTCTGCCGTTCTCCGACGGGGGTGCCACCTGCGACAACGTCGACAACTACGATGCCGTCTGTCCGTACACCGGATCTACATCACCCGATGTCGTTTACGTGTACTACGCCACCACGACGGCTGAACTGACGATCGATCTCTGCGCCTCGGCCTACGACACCAAGGTCTATGTCTACGAGTGGCCCGAGCTGTACCTGCCGATCGCCTGCAACGACGATGCCGGTTGCGGATACAGCGGCTGGCAGTCGCGCATCGAAGCGGTCACGGTCCATCCGGACGGCCAGTACTACGTCGTCGTGGACGGATATGGCGGCGACTGCGGAGAGTATGTGCTGGAGGTCGGCGAACGCGAGCCGTGCGTCGTCGAGTGTCCCCCCGGCGCCCTCCACGAGGGGGAGGGACCCGTCTCCTGCGAGGACGAGTACTACGACAACTACAACGGCGGTTGCTGACAGATAGGCTGGACCCTCGTGGAGGGTCAAGGCGGCAATTGCGCGACGATGTGCGGACACAGCTGTACTTTCCTGTATCAGGGCATGGACTTCCGCGACACCGACTGGTACGAGACGGTGGCCGTCGGCGGCCCGGTGGTCATGCGGGGGGAGGCCGAGTTCCCCTACCAGATGATCCTGATCTACGGGACAAACTGCGTAGATCTCCAGTACGAGATCGCCACCGCACCGGCCTGCGAGGAGGTGGAGCTGAGCTGGGAGATGGCTCCGGGTCAAGAAGTGTGGCTCTGGCACAGCACATCAATCTTCTCCGGGGTTCCGCACAGCCAGTATGTCTTCACGATCTGCGGGATTGGGGACAATCCGCTCCCGGTCGAGAACGAGAGCTGGGGGGGAATCAAGCAGCGGTTCCTCGGGGCGCGGTAAGCGGTCGAACGGGGTGATCGCGGGGGCACCGGCGCGGAGTCGCTTCCGGCGGGCCCCCCCGCCACGCTTCGGCTACCGGTCCCCGCCCTGGCCGACAAACCAGTCGGTGCGGTCGTCGAAGAGGATGTTGAAGGTGGTGAGGCTGCCGTAGATCCGGGTGATGTAGTCCTGCAACTCCATCCTATCGGCGTCGTCCAGCTTCGGGTGGTTGTTGATCTTCTGCTCCAGCACCCGGAGACGCTCGCGCACCATGACGATCTTGCGGAAGAAGGTGTCGAGCGGGATCTCCTTTTCCTGCGCGCCCGGCTTACCCGGTTTCAGGATCACCTCGCCCCCCGCCCAGCGGGGCGCGATCTCATAGTTGTCCGGGGCCAGGACTCCTGCCTCGAGGAGGTCGTCGCGCAGGGCACGGCGCAGATCCTTGACGATCGACTCCACCGAGTCGCGGTTGAGTTGCAGCGGCTGATCCATGGGTCCTCCTGTGACGGGGGGCAACATCCTGGCGGGTCAGAGTCGGTGCGTCCCGCCGCGATCGGACGCTAGCTTCGCCTCGGCGCGACGGACCGTCAAGCCAAGGCCGCCACCGATGCGCGCGCGGACGACATCGGCTAGACTTCGAGGTCGCCGCCAGGGACAACGGGATCCGGCGACCCCAACAAGAGAGGGAGAGTATGGGCAGCATCGAGGTCTTCGACGAGTATGCGTCGTCCTACGACGTATGGTTCCTGCAGAACCGCCAGGTCCTGGGATCTGAAGTGCTCCTGCTCAAGCGTGCCATCGGTAACCCCGGCCACGCTCTCAGCATCGGCTGCGGCAGCGGTCTCTTCGAGTCGATCCTCCAGCGCGAGCACGGGATCGAGATCACGCACGGGATCGAGCCGGCGGAGGGGATGGCGGAAATCGCACGTAAGCGCGGGATGTCGGTCCTGCCCGGGAGGGCGGAGGAAATCCCGCACGGCGCCGGGGAGTTCGACACGGTCATCATGAACGGGACGCCGGGGTACACCCGCGATCTCCTGCAGGCCTTCCGCGAGGGATACCGCGTGCTGCGGCCGGGGGGACACCTGGTCGTCCTCGACGTGCCGGCCGAATCGGGCTATGGGCTCCTCTATCGTCTCGCGACGGTGCTCGGGACCTGGGAGGACTCCCGCATCGACGGGTCCCAGCCCGATCACCCTTATCCGATCGAGTTCGCGGCGGCCGCGCACTGGCGGACCACGCCGGAGAAGTTCGAGCTGCTGCGACAGATCGGATTCACCGACCTGGAGTGCTGGCAGACCCTCACGCGGCACCCGAAGTACTCCAACGACATCGTCGAGGAGCCCGTCGAGGGGTACGATCGGGGCGACTACGTGGCCATCCGGGCGCGCCGGCCCTAGCCGCGAGGAGAAGCGGCCGGCCGGCCGGGTTTTGGGGCTGCCCGTCAGGGAGGAGGTCACGATCGTGAGAAACGCCAATGCTTGGGGCAAGGCCGCCGTCCGGATCCTGGGCGCCGTGGGTCTCATCGCGGCGTCGCTCAGCGTTCCTTCCGGCGCCAGCGCGAAGGAGGAATCGAAGATGCCGTTCACGATCTCCTCTCCCGCCTTCACCCACGAGGGCGAGATTCCCATGAAATACACCTGCGAGGATCAAAACGTCTCTCCGGCCCTCGCCTGGACCGAACCGCCGCCGGGGACGAAGAGCCTCGCGCTCATCGTCGACGATCCGGATGCCCCGGATCCGGCCGCGCCGAAGATGACCTGGGTGCACTGGGTGCTCTACAACCTCCCGCCCGAGGTGCCGGGGCTGACCGAGGCGGTCGCCGAGAAGGACCTTCCGAAGGGAACGCTCCGAGGAACGAGCGACTACAAGCGGACCGCCTGGGGCGGGCCCTGCCCCCCGATCGGACGCCACCGTTACTTTTTCAAGCTCTACGCGCTCGATCGGTCTCTCCCGGACCTCACGCTCCCCAACAAGGCCGCCCTCCTCGAGGCGATGGACGGACATGTCCTCGCCCAGGCCGAGTTGATGGGAACCTACGAGAAGAAGAAGAGCAGATAGGGGGCTGGCGATCCCCTGGCGCGATCGGGTCGAACCGCCGCGCCTCGCCGGGGATGCGCCGGAGCACGAATGGAACAGAAACCCAAACACATCCCGTTGCCCCCCCGACCAGACTTCACGCCCGCGGAGATGCTGGCCCGGGCGCGAGCGTTCCGCGAGGAGTTGAGCCTGCGGCGATCGGTGCGGGAGTTCTCGGACCGTCCGGTGTCGCGCGCAGTCATCGAGGAGTGCCTGCTCGCGGCCGGCAGCGCCCCGAGCGGAGCCAACCGGCAACCGTGGCGCTTCGTGGCCGTGACGGATCCGGAAGTGAAGCGCCGCATCCGGGAGGCGGCCGAAGCGGAGGAGCGCGAGTTCTACGCCGGGCGGGCCGGTCGGGAATGGCTCGACGCGCTCGCTCCGCTCGGGACCGACGCTCAGAAGCCGTTCCTCGAGATCGCACCCTGGCTGATCGTCATCTTTGCGGAGAGCCATGGCGTCGGGCCGGACGGCGGCCGGATCAAGAACTACTATGTGACCGAGTCGGTCGGCATCGCCAGCGGACTGCTCATCACGGCGCTGCATCACGCGGGACTCGGCACGCTCACCCACACGCCCAGCCCGATGCGGTTCCTCAACCGGATCCTGGGACGCCCGGAGAACGAGCGGCCGTTTCTGGTGCTGGTGACCGGACACCCGGCAACGGGCGCCACGGTCCCCGCGATCACGAAGAAGAGCCTCGGCGAGATCGGCACGTTCCTGTAGGTGCGAGGCAGGTCGGGGCGTCTGGCCAGCTACGCCCCGCGCGCCGACTCGTGCATCCAGGCCGACGCGATCGCGGCATCACCCTCGATGGTCACGGTGATCAGGTCTCCCGGCTGCAGTCGCGTGCTCCCCTCCGGCACGATTTCCCGGCTGCCGCGCGCCACCGCTGCAACCCGCGTGCCGGGCGGAAACTCGACCTCCTTGAGCCGGCGACCCGCGAGCTTCGAGTCGGTCTCGACCAGCACTTCGACCACCAGGATCTCGGGCGTCCCCTGCGGTCGATGCCCGCTGGACCGGAGATCACGCTCGAGCAACGCTTCGTAGATCGGCCGCGCGCGCAGCAACTCCGCCGTCGCGTGCGCCGCAAAACAGCCGAGTAGAAGGGCGAAGAGGAGGTTGTACTCAGCGGTCATCTCCACGATCAACACCACGCCCGTCAGCGGCGCCCGAACCGATCCGGTGAGAAAGGCGGCCATGCCGATGGTCGCGAAGACCGTCGGCACGACACCGACCTGGGGGAAGAGCCGGTCGGCGGCCAGCCCGAAGGCATACCCCAGGCAGGCGCCCAGGACGAGAATCGGAGCGAAGATGCCGCCCGGCACCCCCGTTCCGTAGGAGAGGACGGTCAGGATGAACTTTCCGGCGAAGAGCGCCAACGCCATTCCGATCAGGTGCCTCGACTCGAGGTGCCCGGAGAGGATGTCCTCGGCCAGCCGGTGCCCCACTCCGGTGATGCGCGGAAAGGTCAAGAGGACGACCCCCGCCACGACGCCAACCGCAGCCCCAGCCAGCCACGAAGGCCCCCGGAGCGAGGGTCGAAGCCGGGAGACCGAGAGCAATCCCCGGTTGAAGAGGACTCCCGCGGCGCCGCCGAGAACTCCCAGGATCACGGCGGGAAGCAGGGCATCGAACGGCAGCGGGGAGCTCTCCGGCAACTGAAAAGAGGGACGGGGACCGGAGAAGGCGCGGGTGATGAGCACGGCGCTGACACTGCCGATGAAGGCGGTGCCGTAGGTCAGCGCCGACATTTCCTTCTTCAGCTCTTCCATCACGAAGAGAAAGCCGGCCAGGGGAGCATTGAAGGCCGCCGCCAGGCCGGCGCCCGCCCCGCTGGCGATGAGTGCGTGGACGGAGCGCCGTGGAACGCGGAGCACGTTTCCGACCAGCTTGCCGGTCGCCGCGCCGACTTGTACGGTCGGACCCTCCCGCCCGAGCGACATGCCGGCGGCCAGCGCCAGGAGGCCACCACCAAGCTTGACCGCGATCAACCGGATCGGCCGGATGTCGCGGACCCCCATCAGCACCGCCTTGGTGTGCGGGATGCCGCTCCCGCCGGCCTCGGGAGCGAACCTCAGAGTGAGCCACGCCGCCAGCGCACCCAGAAGCCCGGTCACGACGGGAATCGCGAGCCACGCGGTCAGGCCCAGTTGCTCGCGATGAACCGAAAGCCCCTGCGCAAAGTCCTCGGCGGTCACGACCAGGAAGCGATAGACCGCCGCCGCCACGCCCGCCACCAGCCCGACCAGAGCCGCACGCCCGAGCTGCACCAGTCGCTCTTCGCGCCGCAGGCGGCGCACCAGCCGATCACGTCCACTCGCCTCGAGGCGAGCCGCGTCACCACCCATCCTGGCCGCCACGCGACGCTTCATCGGATGACGGCGAGGCTCCCCGACCGGGTGATTCCCGAGGACTCGATCTGCCAGTAGTACCTGCCGGCCGAAACCTCCCGACCCGATCCATCCCGGCCGTCCCAGACGAACACCTCGCTCGCCGCGGCGGCACCCCTCGGCCGCGCCCAGACCGTCCGGCCGGCCGCATCGGTGATCCAGGCCCGGGCCGGTCCGGGCGCGGGCTGTTGCAGGTGGAACCGAACTCGCTCTCTGAAGGGATTCGGGAAGACTTGGACCTCGGCCGGCCACCCCCGCTTCGCAACGGAATCCGGAACTCCGGCCGCCTTGAGGATCGACGCCTCCACCACGTTCACCAGGTCATCGCTGAAGCGGACGAAGGCGATGCCCCAGTCACCGTCAGCAAGCGGCCCGACGCCCGGCTCGGAGACGTAGACCACACTGCCGCCGTAGTCGAGAGTCTCGGGGCGCAGGTCGAAGAACTCCGACTCGTCGAAGTCGATCTTCGCCTGCGCCGGGCAGTGCCCGTTCGGATCGCTGTAGATGACCCGGGCGTACGCTCCGGATCCGTATCCGACGACTTCGAAGCTCGCCAGTTGCGGGAGCTGGTTGATTTCCGGATCGATCGCGATCTCGCGCAGGTGACAGGTGCCGCCGGGCGTCCGGTCCGCTTCCTGCGCCCCGCCCAGCAGCGTGATCTTCTGCGAAAACGCCGCCACCGAGATCCGCGGTTCCTCCGGATCGTACCAGGAGGCGAAATCGGGGTCGGAGAGGAGATCGCCCAGCAGACAGGAGAGGAGGAGCGCGTTCTCTCCCGGGAACTGGGTCACGGACACGTCCCCGATCTTCTCCAGGTCGTCGAAACCGGTCCCGGTGATCTTGTAGAGCCCCGGGCTGATGACTCCCGGCTGGTTGTAGGTGTACATCATCCCGAAGACGATGTCCGGATCGGGCAGGTCCGGATCGACGATGCCCATCAGATATCCGAAGAAGGTGAGCCCGCTGCTGACGGGAAATCCCCCCCCGGCGTTGCGCAGCACGGCGTAGAGGCGGGAATCGGAGAGACTGATCCGGCACTCGACGAGGTCCAGGTTCGTGAAACCGAAGAGCGCATCTCCGACCGGGTCGGACGCCACCACCGACAGGTCGGCCGGCATCGGCTCGGCCCCTTCCGGCAGGCGGACCGGCAGAAGGTCCAATGAATCGCCCTGCAGCAGCCGGAATCCGTAGTAGGAAGTCGCCGTGACCGGTCCCGGAGGGGCAGCCTCGACGGTCGAGGGGCCATCCAGGACCGGGGTCATGACCTGCTCCATGACACCGCTTCCGGTCCGGTACAAGACATAGTTCGAAATCCCGGGGCCGACGGGGTTCTCCGCCCGCAGGAGGATGCGGGCATCCGGAAGAAGGGCGGAGTGCCGGATCTGGCTCCAATACTCCTGGGCGCCAGCGTCGGGGACAACGAGTAGCAGAGTTACGAGAACCAACCACTTCGATCCGGAAGTCGTGCGCATCGTGGATCTCCTCTCGGGTGGGCCCAGCGCACGGGGCAACCGGTCGCCCGCAAGTCGCCGCGGCCCTTCAGAACCTCCACCCGACGGCGATCACGTGACTCTGGTTGTGCAGCGGCACCGGCCCCGCGTCGTCGACCAGAATCTCGTCGTCCCCGAAGGGCACGTACGCATAGGTCGGCAGCTTGAGTTCATTCCAGCCGAGCGTGAAACGATACTCCAGAGAGAGCGCCCTCCCCGCCACCCGCGCGATCTCCGAACCGACGCCATAGACGAGGCTGTAGTCGAACAGATCCACCTCAGACATGTCCGCCTCCGCCCGCAACGGAATGGTCTGCTCCCCGTCATCGACCTCTCCGGCCAGGCGGTAACGATCCCGTACGCGCAGGGAGAAGGCGAACCCGAACAGGCTGTAGAGAGACGGCGGCTCGGGATCCGTCCAGGTGAAGCGGAAAAGCGACGGGATCTCCAGGTAGTCCAGATCGTAGGTAACATCGAGATCGGTCGGGATCTCGAGGATCGTCAGCCCGATCCGCTGCCGTGATCCCCGCTGGATGTAGTTGATCTCCTGCTGGATTCCGAAGCGCCGGGTGACGGGGAGGTGGAGCGTCCCCCCCACCGCCAGGCCGGTCCGGTAACGGCTTTGGACGCGGTACTCGAGATTCCGCTCCTTGATCCCCTGATGCTGGGAGACCGCAATCCCGGTACGGAGCTGAAAAGACGGACTGCCGGGGGAGTCGTCGGCGCGGCTGGGGTGCCAGAATCCAGCGACCGCGAGAACCGCCGCCAGCAACACCGGCAGGAGGCCGCCACCATTCATCGAGGGAAACGAGATGTTCATCTGCGCCCGAGCGTAGCGAAGTTACGGGGCGGAGGTCAAACCTGAGCGCTCGAAGCCGATGTCGCGGCATCCCGAGCGACTCAGGTCGCGCGCAGGCAGGCTGGCTGCCGGAGCCAGTCGGTGTTACCGTTGATCGGTGACCTGCGGCTGGTCCGATCCGAATTCAACGGAGCCGATGCCATGGCAAGACTGAACTGGCCGTCCGTTGCGCCCAGCGACCGACGGGCTGGACACATCCGGGCCTGCGCCCTGGCCTTCGCACTCGCCTTCCTGCTCTCGGGCGTGGCCCCGGGCGGGGCCCGCGAGCTGGTCGACTTGGTGAGGACACCAGCCATCTCCCCGGGCCCCAACTCTCCCGACTCCTCTGCGATCGAGGTCCTACCCACCGCTCCCGGGTTCCAGCGGGGGGACACGATCGAGATCGTCGCCCGGCGTGGACTCATCCCGGGCTTCCGGATGTCCCGCACCGGGTCCCGAGTTCTTCCCCACCCGGACTTTGCGTCTCCCCGTCCGGTGTCCGTAGCCCTCCTGATGAGGCCACGCACCATGGAGCTCTCGAGATTCGCCTGCGCCATCTACGGCGCGGACCAGGCCGCGGGGACCGCGGCCGCCCTCGGCGGCGCCGGCCTGGTCGCGGGCGTGTGGGGAGAAAAGACGACTGGCTACCTCATGGGCGCCGGCGCCATCCTCGGAGCGATCTGGGGCGGCACGGCCGGAGCCGGCGACTCGAAGTTCAGAATTCGCGTGGAGGCGGGACCTCCCCGGACCGAGTTGGACCCGACTCGGTCCCACTCCACGACGGAGGAATGACCGTTCGGGGAATTGCGTCGCCCGACTCGGACCACCCGGCTCGGACCAACCGGCTCGGACCATCCGACTCGAACCAACCGACTCGAACCAACCGACTCGAACCAGCGTCGCGGCTTCGGCCCGTGCGCGGTCAGAACGCGTAGACCCAGTTCAGTCCGATCGTCGGTTGGGTCTTCCTGAGGTCGGTCTCCCCATCTGAGGTCCTCGTGAAGATCTTCTCGTCCGCCCGATCGAGGCGGAACTCCCCCCGGATCGTCATCCGGTCGGAACACCGGTACTCCGGGGTGACCGTGAACTCGGTCAGCGTGACCGGCGCCCCGAGTCCGGTGCGGTAGCCGTCCTGATCGTCAAAGAACTCGCCGCGCAGGTTCAGGGCGACCTTCGGAGTGAACTCCAACCGCAGGTACCCGGCCGCTCCCATCCAGTCACTCGTGTCGTCCGCGGACTCGTCTTCTTCTCCTGCCGTTTCGGGCGTCGGTACCAGGGCCACCGCCTCCTCCTGGCCCAGATCGAAGTTCGCCCCGAGGCGAACCTTCGGAGTCAAGGCCAAGCTCCCCGTCAGATCGAGCACCCAGCGGTTGACGCCGTCGTTGGCCGCCAGTTCCGGGCCGTAGATCGCGTTCGCCGCCACCGACAATCCCTCGAACGGCGCGGCCGAGAACTGCGCGATCAGCGACTTGCTGCGGTTGTTCTCCAGAGGGTTGTCCCATCCGTTCACCACCCCCGCCATGACCGAGTACCGGTCGCTCAGCGGTAGCGTCCCCTTGACTCCGACATGCAATCCCGGGATCGCGTATCCGAAGAGGAACGACCGCGAGTGTTGCTCATTCCACCCGTCCACGCCTTCGACCAGTTCGTACCCGAGGTGGGTGTAGAACTTCCCGGCGTCAACCCGCAGACCGCGCCCGACCGGTGCGATCCAGGAAGCAAAGCCCTGGTGCAGATCGACCTGCCGGCCCGGATCGAGCGCCATGACCGGAGGGATGACGCTGCCGGCCACGAGATCGAAACGGAATCCGGTCTCACCTCGGTCCTCCGGCAGGGACTGCACGGAAAGCTGGGCCACGTCGAGGGTGAAGGAGTTGTGGTCGCCATCGAAGATGCGCAGATCGTTCCTCGCCCCCTCCGGCGTGTTGAGGTTGTAGGTGAAGGACGAGGAAACGAATCCCTTGACGGTCACCTCCTGGTACCAGGGGATCTCGTCCGCCGCGGAGCGCTCCGCCCGGACGCCCAGCAGAGAGAACACGAGGGCCAACGCCATGGCCAGGGCGCGAATCGTGGACATGCAGATACCTCCAGGTTCGGTGGATGGCAGTTCCAGTCGGCGGGGCCAGCCTACGACGCCGGCCGCGATCGCGCCCTTTCGCACGACGGATCGCGGCCGGACGGCCTTGGGCTCAAACGTAGGCCTGTTCGCCGTGCAGCGTCTCGTCCAGGCCTATCTGCTCATCCGCCTCGGTCAGGCGGACCGGCGTGAAGACGTTGATGACCTTCAGCATGATCCAGGTGAAAGCGAAGCCGTAGGCCGCCGCCCCGAGGGCTGCCACGGTCTGCTTCACGAAGAAGCCGCCGTTGCCTCCGAGCAGGCCGTCGGCGCCGGCGGTGTTCACGGCCCGGGTGGCGAACACGCCCAGCAGGATCGTTCCCAGGACGCCGCCCACGCCGTGCACACCCCAGACATCGAGGGCGTCATCCCAGCCCAGGCGGTTCTTCAGTGCGACGGCGAAGTAGCAGACCACCCCCGAGACGATCCCGATGATGACGGCGGAGTGGATTGTGACGTAGCCGGCGCAGGGCGTGATCGTGGCCAGGCCGGCCACCGCGCCGGTCAGGAGGCCGACGAACTTCGGCTTGCGCTCGATAGACCAGGCCAGCACCAGCCAGACGATGGCCGCGAACGACGCCGCCACATCGGTGTTGAGGAAAGCCTGCGCGGTCACCCCGTCGACGCGCAGCTCACTTCCCGCATTGAACCCATACCAGCCGAACCAGAGAAGTCCGGTGCCGAGCGCGACCAGCGGAATGCTGTGCAGCCCGGGATCGGCGATCCGTCGCCGGCCGACAAAGAAGACCGACGCCAGCGCGGCGAACCCGGCGGTCGCATGCACGACGATTCCGCCCGCGAAATCGAGAACGCCCCACTTCGCCAGCAGCCCTCCGCCCCACACCATGTGGACGAACGGGAAGTAGACGCAGAGGAGCCAGAGCACGAGGAAGATGAGGTAGGGGCCGAACCGCACGCGGTTGGTGAACGCCCCCGTGATCAGCGCGGGAGTGATGATGGCGAACATCATCTGGTAGGCGCAGAAGACCCAGAGGGGGATGTTGCTGGTGCCCGAGGCAAAGACGGTGTTGACGTCGATCCCGCGCAGGAAGGCCTGGTCGAGGTTGCCGATCACCCCGCCCTCTCCGCCGCTGAAGCAGAGGGAGTAGCCACAGATGTACCAGAGGATCGTCGTCACTCCCATGGAGACGAAGCTCTGAATCATGATCGCGAGCACGTTCTTTCGGCCGACGAGTCCCCCGTAGAAAAACGCCAGCCCCGGTGTCATCAGCATGACCAGGCTGGTGGCGAGCAGCATGAACCCCGTGTTGCCGGTGTCGAACATCGACGAACCTCCTCCCCTGAACCCTGTCCGCCGCCGGCCCGAGTCTCCGGGGCCCGGCATGATGACCGTGCAGAGGTTTACCTTATCGAGAGGTGCGGTGTCAATTGTCTCAACCAATGGGGCAAATCTACGCGACGATATTACATCCTGTTCTTTATAGCGTTAGGAGATTTCTGCCACGCCGGACGCCGAGTCTTAGCGTGGCGAGCGCGAGAGCTTCCGCCTGGGAGTACCTCACGATGAAGAGAAATGTGCCGGTAGATGGGGAGTTTCGACCGCACGGGATCCATGAAGAGAGGGGGGGCAGGGCGGGAGCGTTGGGGGGCAAGCTCCCGCCCTGGGGGGCCCGAGGCTGTCTGGCAACCTCGGACATACCGCCATCCTGACCGCTAGGCGTCGAGCGACGCGGCGAGCTCTTGAAGATCTCCGTCGCCCAGCACGCGGTCGATATCGAGCAGCAAGCGGACACGTTCCTGCGTCTTGCCGATACCCAGAATGTAATCGAC
Source organism: uncultured bacterium (assembly GCA_964371055.1). GTDB lineage: Bacteria > Eisenbacteria > RBG-16-71-46 > CAIMUX01 > CAIMUX01 > CAYJLF01. The sequence goes on from CAYJLF010000018.1 coordinate 117,811, forward strand.
CCGAACGTCCGCCCCGAAGGTCGGGGCGTCCTCGATCTCCTCACCCGCAATGTCCAGCACCTCAGAGACCTGATCGACGACGATGCCGGTCTGCACCCGGTTGGCTTCGACCACGATGATGCACGTCTCCGAGGTACGCTCGCTCCGTTCCATGCCGAACTTCTGACGGAGATCCATGATCGGAATGACCTTGCCCCGCAGGTTGATGACTCCCTGAATGTGCTCCGGGGTCCGCGGGACCGGCGTGACGTCCATCATGCCGATGATCTCCTGGACCTTGAGGATCTCCAGCCCGTACTCCTCGCCCGCCAGGAAGAAGGTCAGGAACTTCCCGCCGCGCGTGTAGCCGTTCCGGCCGGAGTCCTGGGCGGCCGGTCTTTGAATGGTTTCGGTCGCGAGCCCGTTCATACACTCGTCCTTTCCCCAAAGCGAACCTGGTACTGGCGGGACGGGCGCCGCCTGCGCCCGCCCCATTCGCCGAGCGCTAGAACGCCCGCATGGCCTCTCGATCTTCACCGTCGCCCAGGTTCTTCTCTTCCGCGGTGCGCTTCGAATTTCCGCCCGCGCCATAGCCCGGCACGACGCGAAGAGAGGCCGAGGAGACTCCCGCGCCCCCGGCAACCCTTCGCGTCGCATCCAGGCGATTCCCGGCCGAGCCCGGCCGAGCCGCGCCCGGGAGGATCCCGCTTCCGCCGGAGAGCCGGAAACGCGTCACCATGCTCCGGAGTTCCTCGGCCTGTCCGGACAGTTCCTCGGCCATGGAGGCGGATTCCTCGGAGTTCGCCGCCTGGCTCTGGGTCACCTGGCTCATCTGATCGACGGCCGAAGTCACCTGATCGATCCCGATCGCCTGCTGGTCGCTGGCGCTGGCGATCTCACCCATGACGACGCCGACGCGGTTCGCCTGCTCGTTGATCTCCTGCAGCTTGGTCAGCACCTCGCCGTTCAGCGCGACGCCATTCTCCGCGTTCTGCACCGACTCCTCGATCAGATTCGCGGTCGTCTTCGCCGCTTCCGCCGAACGCATCGCCAGGTTCCGGACCTCCTCCGCCACGACGGCGAATCCCTTGCCGGCATCCCCGGCCCGGGCCGCCTCCACCGCCGCGTTCAGCGCCAGCAGATTCGTCTGGAAGGCGATCTCGTCGATCGTTTTCACGATCTTGGCCGTGGCGTCGGAGCTCGCCTTGATCCGGTCGATCGCCGCGCTCATCCGCCCCATGCTCTCCAGGCCCTGGTTGGCGCTGCCGCGCGCGCCCTCGGCCAGGGTCCGCGCCTCCTTGGCGTTGCCGGCGTTCTGTCGCGTCTGGGAAGTCACCTCCTGCAGGCTGCTGCCGATCTCCTCGATCGAGCTGGCCTGTTCGCTGGCGCCTTGCGCCAGGGACTGGCTCCCCGAACCGATCTGCCCCGAGGCCGCGGCCACCTGCTCGACGGCCAGGGAGACCTGCTGCAAAGCCTCGTCCAGATTCCCCACCGCCGCGTTCAGCGACTCCTTGATCTTCGCGTGATCCCCGCGGTAGTCGCCCGTCACCCGCGCCGACAGGTCGCGGTTCGCCACCTCCTCCAGCACCCGGGCCGCTTCGTTGACCGGGTCGATCACCGCGTCCAGCGTCTGGTTCACTCCCTCCACGATCTTTCGGAAGTCGCCCTGGTGCTTCGTCGCGTCCGCCCGGGTCGAAAGACGCCCACCGACCGCGGCCTGGACCAGCTCGTTGGTGTCCGCGATCAGGGCCTTCAGGTTCGTCCGCACCTGTTCGATCGTCTCGTTGATGAACGCCTTCTTCCCGGGGAACTTCTCCAGCGGCGCCTCGAAGTTGCCGCGCCCGAACTCGCCCACGCACGCCATCGCCTTCTTCTTGACCGCGATGTGGCCGCTCACCATCTGGTTCACCCCGGCCGCCATCTCCCGATACGCGCCCTGGAACCGGTTCGCGTCGATCGCCACGTCGATCTCGCCCAGATCGTGCTGCCGGGACATCTCCTTCATCTCCACGATCAGGCCGTCGAGGGCGTCGATGCAGAGGTTCAGGTTGTTCTTGATCTCGTTGAAGTCGCCGTTGTAGCTGTCGGTGATCTTCGCCGGAATGTCACCCTTGCTGATGCGGTCCACATAGGTCGCCGCCACGTTCAGTGGGCCGATGACCGCGTCGAGCGTATCGTTGACGCCCTGAACGATGTTCCGGTACTCACCCTGATGCCGGGTAGCGTCCGCCCGGGTGGCCAGCTTACCGGCCACGGCCGCCTGGCTGAGCGTCTTCGCATCCGTCACGAGCACCCGGATCGCGTCACGACACTGTGACACCGCAGCCGCCAGCGCCTCGAAGGTGGTCCGGAGCTGACTCGTGTCGCTGTCTCCGGTCCCCACGATCAGAGAGAAGTCGAGCTGCCCATCCGCCAGGCTGGTCATGGCTGCCGCCAGGCGCTCGGTCTCCGCCGTCTGGTACGCTGCCTGCTTCTCGGCCGTGCGCGCCGCCCGCTTGACCGCGGTCTGGTCGGTGATCACCTCCAGAGCCGCGGCAACCAAACCACTCTCGTCCCGGATCGGCACCCCCGCATAGTCGATCTCAAAGCGCCCCGCCTGGGGCGAAGCGACCGTCTCTCCCTTCACCTCCCGGTTCTCCTGCATGCATCGGCCGGTCGCGCAGTCCGGTGTGCGACACACCGGGGTCTTGAAGAGGTCATAGCATCGCGTGCCCAGGAGTTGCTGGGGGGGCATTCCCGTCAATCCCGCCGCCGCGCGGTTGATGTAGCGGATGCCAAACTCGCGATCGACGACGAAGGCCGGAGACGGCATCGCGTCGAGCAGTCCGACCAACGCGTCGATCGTGCGGTTCACGCCGTCGACGATCCGGCGGAAGTCTCCCTGGTGGTGCGAGGCGTCCGCCCGGGTGGTCAGCTTGCCCGCCACCGCTGCCTGCGAGAGCGTACCAGCGTCCACCACGAGCGCGTTTACCGCGTCGATGCACGTGTTCAGGTTGTTCTTGATCTCGTTGAAGTCACCCTGATACATGTCGGTGATCTTCGCCGGGATGTCGCCCTTGCTGATCCGTTCCACGTACGTCGCCGCCACGTTCAGAGGACCCACGACCGCGTCCAGAGTGTCATTTACACCCTGGACGATATCGCGGTAGCCGCCCTGGAACCTGGTGGTGTCGCCCCGGGTCGCGAGCTTGCCGGCGATGGCCGCCTGCGAGAGCATTCCCGCCTCGGTGACCAGGCCCTGCAGCGAGCCGACTGTGGTCATGAGCGCCGGCGTGATCTCGTCCTGTCCGTCCTTCGGCACGAGTTGCACCGTCAAGTCGCCCGCGGCGATCTTCTGGATACTCCCGACCATGTTCCGCTGGAGGTCTTCGGCGAAGCCGTCCATCGTCTGCGCCAGCACCCCCACCTCGTCCCGCCGCCGCATCCGTAGCCGCTGGCCGAGATGGCCCAAACTGAGCTCTCGCATCATCTCCACCCCGCACTGGAGCGGACGGCTGATGCTTCGAGACAGCATCGTGCCGAGCGCCGCGGCCGAGGCGAGGGCCACGAGCGCCACGATCAGGATGATCGACTTGGCCCGGGCGGCGGCCTGGCGGGCGGCCACTCCGGCCGTTTCCGCGATCTGGTCGTTGATCTCGGCCAGCCGGGCCAGCTTCGCCGACGCGGCCAGGTAGTCCTGGCGCGCCTCCAGCGAGGCGGCGTAGATCCTGTCGTCCAGAGCCGTGATCTCCGCGCCGATCGCGGAGTGGCCTGCGTCGGCCAACCCTGCTTTCTCGCCGCTCTGCTTCATCATCGCCAGATGAGCGTTTTTCCAGGCGGCCCAGACCGGCACGAACTCCTTCCAGACCTGCGCCTCCTCCGTCGACTTGGGCAGTGGTTCGTAGATCGCCCACGCTTGATCCGCCCGCCTCCAGGCGTCTTCGATGTAGTCGAACTGCGCCTGGCGCACCTTTGGATCGGTGAACATCCTCCGGTTCAGCAGCCCGCGTTCTCCGGCGAGGACAGCATTCTGCGACTCCTGCAGAACCAACAGCGACCGCACGCCCGATAGTCGTGTTTGAGCGATCTCATCCAAGTGCTTCATCAGAAGGTCGGCGCTCAGATATCCGGTCAACCCGACGACGGCCGCCAGGACGGCAACTACCAGAAACCCACCGGTCAGCTTGGGTCCGATCTTCACGTTGTCCAGCATGAGTACGTTCTCCTCCGCCTTAGGTCTCCCTACCGCGCAAAAACGAAAAAGACGAAAGCTCAACCACGATCCGCCACTTGGGACCCCTGGTTGTGCCTTCGTCTTGCAGGCCCGAAGCCTGCCCGTCAAGGCGACTCAGACCGACTTCCTGAGCCTTACGCCGGGCTTTTCGACCTGAGGCGGGGACGGCTTGAGACCTTTTTCGAGAGCCGTCCTCACTTCTCATGAGCGACACGGACGACCGGACGCCGCGGAAACGGGGAGAATTGTCCCGCTCGCTCGCCATCGATCGAAGTCGGCGTTCGCGGGAGAGCGTCGCTGGCACGCTCATTGACGCGGCTGTTGTTCTCCCTGGACCTGGCCGGTTCCTTGGGTCGACGGCGCATCCGCCGGTCAGTGCCGATTCCGCCAGAACCGCGTCGATTCGGGTTGACGGATCACGGGAACGGACGCAACTTTGTGCGCGATTCCACCTTCGGTCGACCTGGACCGCGTCGGGAGCCGCGTCGGCACCGTCAGAACGGTCCGTCCGGAGGTCGATCTCAAGGATCGTGTGACTGAGACTGTTAGCAGCGGAGGTGAAGCCATGCCGATAGCGAAGGTAACTCCCCGGATCCTGCTGGTCGATGACGAAGAGTCGTTCAGGGAGGCGACGGCCGAACTGCTGCGCGAGGCGGACTACATCTGCGAGACGGCCGAGGATGCACACGTCGCGGAAGAGCTTCTGCGCAACTCGGAGTACGACGTCGTCGTCGCGGACATTCTCATGCCCGGCAACGCGCGACTCGAGTTTCTTCGCGCCGTCCATCAACTGAATCGCGGCACCAGTATTCTGCTCGTCACCGGGCGCCCGTCGTTGGAGACGGCGTTGGACGCCCTCCATCTGGGAGTCGTGGCCTATCTCGTGAAGCCGTTCGACTGGGACGAGTTCCTGCGGCATGTTTCCGAGGGGATCAACGCCACCCGCGCGCGGCGGGTGCTTCACCAGGCGCATCAGCGGCTGGGAGACCAGATCAGGGAGCTGGAGCGCCTCGACGCGGCGTCATCCAGTGAGACGAACCCGGGCTTCCGTCCGCCGCTCGCGTCCTACCTGGAGATCGCCCTCAGCAGCATCGCAACGTCCCTGAGCGACCTCCTGCGCGTCGCATCGGCCGCCCAGGACACCTCCCTGGGATCACTCAAGCTCGATCGTCCCGTCTGCCACCTCTTCCACTGCCCCCGGCGCCTGACTTTGGAAGCGGCGGTGACCGAGGCCGTCGAGGTTCTCGAGCAGACGAAGCAGTCGTTTCGCTCGCGCGATCTGAGCGAGTTGCGTCATAAGCTGGAGGCAGTGCTCAAGACGAGTTAGAGACCGACGCGTCCGCCATGAAGTGAAGCCCGGACCGTCACTACCACTACCGCACCCGCGCGCTCTCCCGTCGGCCCGGCCCCGGCTGTCACGAAGACGGCGAGATGTTCGACGACTCCTCGTGATGTCCCGCATCGAACGGGCCGCGCGCAATCTCCGGCCGGTACTCCTCGATGTGCGGGAAGTCGGCCAGGTGGCGGGCCAGGGCCGCCTGGAGAAAGCTGTCGACCCAGCGATAGATGTCGTGGCGCATCACGTTGTCCCGCAGCCGGCGCATGCGTCGACGCTGCTCGTCGCCCGGCATCCGCACGGCATCGCGGATCGCCGCGGCCGTCGCCTCGACGTCATTGGGATTGACGATCAGCGCCCCGCGGTGCAATTGCGCGGCGGCCCCGGCGAACTCGCTCAGGATGAGGACTCCGGCCTCCTCGACACTCGCCGCGGCGTACTCCTTCGCCACGAGGTTCATCCCGTCTTTCAAAGGGGTCACGAGCGCGATCTCGCACGCCCGGTAGTAGGAGAGGAGTTCCTCCCGTGACAGGCTGCGATAGAAGTGGTGGATCGGCACCCACCCGGGATCCGCGAACTCTCCGTTGATCTGGCCGACCAGACCCTCGATCTCCTCCTTGAGCGCCTGGTACTCGGGAACGCTGGCCCGGCTGGGTACGACGATCTGGAACATCGTGACCTGCCCGCGCAGCTCCGGGTAGAGCCTCAGGGCCGTCCGGAACGCCTCCAGGCGCAGCGGGATCCCCTTCGTGTAATCCAGGCGGTCGACGCCGAGGATCAGCTTCTTGTCTGCGTACTTTTCGTGCAGGTACCACGCCGCTTCGGAGACCTCTCGTTTCTTCGCCCCGCCGGAGAACTCCTCGAAATCGATCCCGATCGGGAAGCTCCCGATCCGCACCTCGCGCTCGCCGAGCCTGAGGGTCAAGACCTGTCCGCGCCCGGTCGTGCGCAGCTCCGGCCAGAAGTGCGTCACGCAGTGCAGGAAGTTCCGGCGGTCCCGCAGGGTCTGGAACCCGACCAGGTCGTACTCGAGAAGCGAACGGACGATCTGGCCCCGCCACGGGAGCTTCATCAGGATGTCGAGGGGAGGAAACGGCGTGTGGAGGAAGAAGGCCATCTTCTGCCCGATGCCCAGCTCTCGCAACGTCGCGCCCAGCGGGATCAGGTGATAGTCGTGAACCCAGATGAAGTCGCGCGGCCGGGTGCGCGCCGCGACCAGGCCGGCGTAGAGACGGTTCACCTCGAGGTAGGCGCGCCAGTACGCCGGCACGTAGTTGCATCGGCTCTGCAGGTCGTGAAAGAGCGGCCAGAGGACTTCGTTGCAGAACCCGCCGTAGAAGAGGCTTTCCTGCTCGGCAGTCAACGGGATGGGATGGAGATCATAGCCCGTTTCGACCGACGCCGGGCCGAGCAGGGCGCCCAGGTCGATCGGGGCCGTGGTTCCGGCCCAGCCGACCCACATGCCGCCACGGTGGCGGAGCACCGGCGCCAACGCGGTGACCAGCCCCCCCGAACCGGGGCGGATCGTCCAGCCTTCCCCGTCGGGCTCGACCACGACCGGCAGGCGATTGCTCACGGCGACCAAGCGCCGGCGTTCCCGGGACGTGGGATCGTTCATCTTGCCTCGCCTCTGATCCGGGCCCAATTCTGCAGGAACTCGAACAGCTCCCGGGGCGGATCGAGCCGGAGGTCGGCCGCGCTCGCCCGCGGCTCGGACCGGATGAGAACACCGAGTCCGCGGCCGCCCATGACATCGTGAAGCGCACGGAAGGCATCTTCATCGGTGAGATCATCGCCAAGGTAGGCCGCCACCGCGACCGGAGACGCCGACGCCAGGACGGCCCGCACCGCGCTTCCCTTGTCCGGTCCCCCGGCGCGGACTTCGACTCCGCCGTCGAACGGCCGGAACTCGAGTTCTTGGCTCGAAGCCAGCGGCGCCAGCGATTCCTCCGCCCAGGCCAGCAACTGCTCCGCCCGGGCCGTCTCGAGACCGCGCCAGTGGAGGGCCACCGCTCCGTACTTCTCCTCCAGGCACGATGCGAGCCCCGCTGCCTCCAGTCGCCGCCGGGCTTCGATCAGGCCGTCACGCGCCGCCGAAGGGACCTGAGTCCGCTGGAGGCGTCCCTCCCGGTCGCGCCGTTCCAGTCCGTGCACCCCCCAGATCTCGTGCGGTCGAAACGGCTCGAGGAGGTGCGCAACGGCTCCGCTCTCCCGGCCGGAGATCACGACCACGCGGGTCCGGGCACCCTCGGCGATCTGGTCCAGCCGTTCGAGCATTCCCGGCCAGGGCCGCGCCTCCTCCCGACGGATGTGGAACGGCGCGAGCGTGCCGTCGTAATCGAGCATGAGGACCGCGTCGGCGGCGCGACGCAGCACCCCGGCGAAAGACGCGGACAACCAACGCGCGCCGGCTGAGTCCTCGGAGCCGTCGCCGCTCACATCTCGATCCTCTCCGCCCCGTCGTGGCGCAGGGCGACCATGAGCGACAGGTAATCCCGGAGATGGCGCGTAATCAGGAAGTTCTCCCGGACGAACGCCCGGGCGCGCTCCCCCATCCGCTCGAGGCGGGCGCGTTGTCCGAGCAGGTAGCGGATGCGGAGGGCGGCGCCCTCCGGGGTCCGAACCCGGAAGCCGGTCTGGTGATCGACGACCTGGATCCGGATGCCGCCGACGTCGCCGCCGATGACTGGCTTTCCCTTCCACATCGCCTCCGCGACGGTGAGGCCGAAACCCTCCCGGGTCGACTTCTGGATGACGAGATCGGAGGCGCGTTGCAGCGCATTGATCGTGTGGTGCGCGTCGGAGGGGAGGAGCAGGACGTGTATCCAATCGTCATCGCCCGCCGCTCGCCGCACCTCGTCGAGCACCGCCTCTCCCTCCGGATCGTCCGTGGCTCCCCCTCCGGCCAGCACGAGCTGCAGCGGCACGTGGTGCCGAGCCAGCCGGCAGGCCTCGATCACGCCGACCGGATCCTTGAACCGGTCGTAGCGCGACACCTGCACGATGAGTGGAAGCTCTGGATCGAGCCCGTAGCGTTCCCTCACCTCGCGGATCTCCTCCGGAAGCAGTTCGCGGTTCTTTTCGGCCAGCGGATCGATGCTGGGAGGGATCAGGTACTGCGGATGGGGCAGTGGTTGGGCAAACTCCGGCAGGTGGAAGATCGAAGCGTCGAATCCGGCGACGTGCCGGCGCAGCACCCTCCAGACAGACCGATACGGCCGGCTGAGATCGATGTGACACCGCCAGATCCAGTAGCCGCGCCGCCCGGGACATTGGCCCAGCAGCCCGGCCGGCTGCGGATCGTGGATGAAGACGAAGTCGGCGCTCTCCAGCTCCGGCCGCAGCCGTTCGGCACAGGCCCGATTCGCCTCCTCCCAGGCCGCCAGCATCGACGCGGACGGGGAGACCGTCTGGCCCTGGAGGGCGTTGTGGAAGGTCTTGGTGCAACGATAGAACTCGTCCGTGCCCTCGATCACCTCCCAGGCGGTGCGGATGCCCAGCGCCTCCTTCAGGGGAAGCAGCTTCTGCAGGATCTCCGCGACCCCTCCCCCCACTCGAGTCGAATTGACATGAACGACCTTCGATCCGGCCAGCGGCTCGGCCAACTGCCGGAGATGGTCGATCACGTCCGGGCCGGCGGCGTCTTCGTAGCGCCGAAGGAGGTCCTCGGTCATCTTCCCCCCCCATCCGGGTCTGCTTCGAGCAGATCGCTGATGGCGCGACGGAGGTCGACCAGCGAAGCCAGGCTGGGGTCGATCGCGCGCAGCGCCACCCGGGTGCGTTCGTACCGGCCTCCGAACGAAGCCAGCCAGGCACTGAAGTCGTCTTCCCCCAGGGGCGGCCGGTGCCGGGCATCAATGAAGTGATAGAAGATGCTGCCCGAACTCAGCGTCGGCAGCACTTCCCGCAGGCGGTCGGGATGCTTGAGAACGCGGTGCGTGTCGAAGACGACGAGTTGCGACCAGACGAAGTAGAACTGCTGGTCGGCCCGGGCCCAAGGAACCATCTCCGATTCGTCGAGTCTCGTCTCCACCGCGTCGATGACCGCGAGGCGCAACTCCTCGAGACTCTCGAACTCGCCGGGATCGATGGTGCCGACCCTCTCCGCGAGGGCGCGATCATGGAGAGCGCGCGCCCCCCAGGCGGCGAAGTCATTGCCGTACTCCGGCTCGTCGAACGTCGGTTCGAGCAGGCGCCCCCAGAAGTGATGGTAGATGCTCGCCGCGGGAGCCTGGCGAAGGCAGGAGAGCAATTCCCGCAGGTTCTGCGCCCTCAGCCCGGTGGAGATCCGGATCAGCGCGCAGTCCTTCACGCGAAACGGCGTCGGACTGATGGCTGACACGTCAGGGTTCGGCGCAGCCGCGGGCTTGGGACGTTCGACCTCCCCCGTCACCACGGGGGCGGGTCGACGGCTCCTCTTGGTCGGTTCCTTCACGTCGGCTCCTCCTCGCGACGGACTCCGTGAAGCTCACGGCCGGACAGGGCGGCTCACGCCCCGGTGGATCTGGCAGGGTGCCAGAGAACCCTGCTCGCAGCGGTCATGCGGTGCAGCGCCCGTGCAGCAAGCTCGCCATCATCACGGATCACCACCGGGCTGGCGGAGATGTTCGCCGCGCGGCCCTGGTTCAGGGTACGAAGATCGCGCGGGAAGATCAACCCTTGGAGGCCGCCCGCTACTGGCGGCGAGAGCCGGAGTCTGGGCGGAACGGCTCGTCCGCGGCGCCGCCGGAGCGGGGCGGACCTTGCGCAACTCCGACGGCGGCGCTACGTTCGGCTGGCTCTGCGTGCCTGCGTCACACCGTCGCTCCACATCTCCAGCCCGCGGAGTATCGTCCTGTTCCGTTCAGAAGCGTGCACACTCAGGAGGTGCTCGATGCGTGGAGCGAAACGACCTGGCCGCCGGACGTGGCTTCTTACCGTGCTTGTCCTGTTCGCAGGAGCCTGCAGCGAGGACCGCGAGCGCATCCAGCCGCCTCCATCGACCGACGCGACGCCGCCGGCCGCCATCCTTGATCTCGCCACGAGCCAGATCACCCCCTCCACCGTCAGGCTGACCTGGACTGCGCCCGGGGACGACGACACCACCGGCACGGCGGACCGTTACGACCTTCGTTACTCGACCGGCGAGATCACGGAGGCGAACTTCACCGGCGCCACCGCTGTCGCCGACCCGCCACCGCCCTCCGCGGCCGGGACCGCGCAGAGCCTCGTCGTGAGTGGCCTCTCTCCCGGGACTCCGTACTCGTTCGCGTTGAAGGCGGCGGACGAGGTGCCCAACTGGTCAGGCCTCTCGAACGCGCCGCGCGCCACGACCGTAGCGAACGCCGCTCCGGAGATCGACACCCTCACGGTGAGCGCCACCGCAGCCGCGCCGGGTGGATCGCTGACGCTGGCCTGCCTGGCTCACGACGCCGATGAAGACAGTGTCGCCTATGTCTGGCAGGCGACCAGCGGCCTCATCGAAGGCGACGGTCCGGAGGCATCCTGGATCGCACCGGCCGCGGAAGGGCTCTACCGCATCTCCGTGACGGTGTCCGATCACTGGGGATTCGCCGCGGCCGAGACGCTGACCGTCGCCTCCGACGCCTTCGACGGAACTCTGCTGGTGCAGACCCGCGGCGGGCTCACGGCCATCGACGCGGTCGGCTCGAGCTTCATCCTTCATCGCTCGACGCCCGAGGTGGAAGTCCTCGGAGAGCGGATCTTCCTGGCCGGCTATAGGGGGATCACGGAGATCGACGACGAGGGAAACGAGTTGATGAGCGTCGAAGCCGATCCTCCGGTCTCCGGCTACGTGACCCTACTCCCGGACCTGGGCTTCGCCGTGATCAGCAACGATTCGGACCTGGTCTACCTGGTAGGTCCGACGGGAGTGGTCCTCGACACGATCCCGATGCCGAACCCGAGCCCGGAGTCGCTGCAGAACATCGAGGGTGTGGTCGTCGGCGACCGCCTCGTCGTCTCGGAGAACGGCAGCAACGAGGTCTTCGCCGTCGATCTGGCCACGCACGAGACGTCGATCGTCCGCTCCGTGCAGGACGGCCAGGGATGGCTGGGGTCGATCGACTACCGCGACGGGACGTTCTATCTCTGTCGATCGCAGAGGGTTCAGGCCTTCACGGTCGAGGGCGATCTGCGGGAGATCTGCCTACTTCCCGAGCACAACATCACCGGCATCGCGGCCACCGGCCGCTTCGCCTATGTCGTGCTCAACTTCGCCGGCGCTCTCTACCGGGTCGACCTGGAGACCGGGGAGTACCAGCGCGCCGTCTCCGGCCTGGATTATCCGCAGGACATCGAAATCCTGCCGGTGCGGCTGACGCAGCTCTAGCAGGGTGCGGGGAAACCGGTCCCGCCGCGCTCGGCAGCCTCTGCGTCACGCCAGCCCGCGGCTCATGATCTCCTCACGGACGCGATCCGCGGTCACCTTCTCATCAGTCTCGTCGGTGCGGAGGAGCACCTTCTCGCCAGGGTAACGCTCGTACCAGTCGGTGTACAAGCGGCCGAGCTCCTCGAGGTACGGATTGTCGGCCCGGATGAGCTCCGCCTCCTGCGGACGACCCCGTCGCCGGATCCGGGCGCGCAGGCGCGTGGGGTCGCAGTGCAGGAAGATCTGCAGCGCGGGCGGAGGGACTCCCGCCAGCTCACGTTCGAGCATCCGCCCGAGGCTGGCGAATTGCTGGGGCGTGAGAAGACCCTGTTCGAGGTTCCGGCGTGAGAAGATCTCGATGTCGTCCATCGGATGCCGCTCCGACAGGCCGCCTCTCTCCCCTCCACCCAGATGGCGCCGGAGGATTTCCGAACGCCTCGTGATGAAGTGGACCTGCGTCCGGAAGATCGTTTCACGGATCGCTCCTGCCCCCGACCCGGTCAACGGAGGATCCGTCCGGTGCAGCGATGCGTAGGCTTCGACCGCGCGGTAGTACCGGTCCAGCACCTCGCGGTCTTCCGCCCGCGAGTCGACATCCTCGGCCAGGAAAGCGAGCGCGGTCCCTGAGACCGCGAGACGACCGACGGTCGACTTGCCGCTGGCGATCGGTCCGGTCAACACCACGAGGATCGGTCCGGGATCAGGCATGGGGGGGAGGATAGCAGAGCGAAGCGAAAACCGGGAGCGGGGCCGAGCCGGATCATCATGCACCCCCGGCAGGACCCCGGGATCGAGTGGGCCGCTCCCGGCTCGGAGGCATCCGCAACTCGGCGGACCGAACCGCCACCGCTGGTCGCCGGCCCGGCTGGACGCGGGCAGTCCGTGAGACGGATTCCCCTTGAATCGGCCGACGAAGGGACTCACACTTGCGTCCGTTTGAACAGAGTGGGATGCGGCGCGGAACAGATCGGCAGACCCCCCGATGGACCCGTGGAGGAGTGCTGCACCTGGCTCTCGCGCCCTCCGGTGCCTGCGTGCGTGGAGTGCGATTGGAGGTCGCCGTGGCACAATCCTCCCCGACCGGATCCTGGTCCTGGGCCGTGGCGCTCGTGGCTCTCTGCGTGGCGGCGTCGCTGGGCGTCTCCAGCCGGGCGGTCGACGGTCCCTTCCTCCCGGAGGGTCCGGGCACACTGGTCGCGCGGGAGCTCTTTCCCTACCCGTGCTGCCTGGCCGACGGCAGCTGCCTCGTTAGCGAACCGTCCCTCTGCATCAGCCTCGGAGGATCTCCGGAGTACGGCGCGTACGACTGTGCCCCCAACCCCTGTCCACAGCCTCAGAACATCCTGTCGCTCGGAACCGAGAGCGGGATTCCCGGGTCGCAGGTGACCGTGCCACTCGACCTCCAGAACGGCGATGTCGTGAAAGGACTCCAAACGGATATCGCCTTTGCCCCCTCGGTCGTGAGCTATGTCAGCGGTGCGGCCGCGCCGCGCGCCGGGACGATGAGCTTCAGCGCGAGCGTCGTTGGCGGCAACACGCTCAGGGTGGTGATGTACTACGCGGACCAGAGCAGCCTGGCACCCGGTTCGGGATCGATCGCAAGCCTGGTCTTCCAGTTGATCGGGAGCGAAGGCACCTCAAGCCCGTTGACGCCCGAGTCGACGCTCCTATCGGGCCCGGACGGCCAGCTGCTGCCGGTGACCAGCGTCGCCGGCCATATCGATGTCACGGAGCTTCTGGGAGCCTGCTGCCGCGCGGACGGCACCTGTGCGGTCCGCACTATGGCGCAATGCGATGGCGCGTGGCTCGGCCCGGACACCGACTGCGAACCCGACCCCTGCGCGCTCCCGAACCTTCGAACCGACCCGATCGAGATCGACCCTCCCACCCCGACGTGGGCGGACTCTGTGCGAATCCGGACGCTGGTCCGGAACGTCGGAGTCGCCGCATCCGGCCCCAGCCACTGCCTGCTCAGCCTGGATGGAGATGTGATCTGCGCTCCAGCCATGCCGCCCCTGGAGCCGGGCGAGGCGGTCTACACCCCGTGGTGCGAGTTGGGAGTGCTGGCCGCCTCACCGCACGAAACCAGGGCCTGCGCCGATGCCCTCGGCGAGATCACGGAAGGAAACGAGGCCGACAACTGCGCTGTCCGCCCCTTCGACGTCGGTGACTTCGTTCTCCACGTGCCGGAGGGATTGACCCTGCCGGCCGGGGGCGACGCCGAGATCCCGATCTTCCTGGCCAATCACGCCGAGGTGAAAGCGGTATCGTTCAGTCTCTGTCTCCCCTCGGACGTCCTGACCTGTCAGGCGCTCTTGCTCGAAGGAACCCGGGCGGAGGGCGCCGCTCACGTGGAGTGGCACGCGGGTCCCTGCCCCGCCGCCGGTATCGTCTACCGCTACGTCTGCCCCGCCATCGGGCCCGGGGACGGCCCAATCGCCCGCCTCTTGGTCAGCGTAGATCGGGAAGCATCCAGCGGACCGATCCCGATCACATTCATCGACCAGCCTCCCTCGACCAATCGGGTCACGCTCTGCGACGGTGGTTCCGTCACTCCTCTGCTGCGGCCTTCTGAAGCGACCATCACCCGGGCCGACTTCATCCGTTCGGATGTCGATGGGAACGGCGAGACCAACATCTCGGATCCGGTCTGGAGCCTCGCGTATCAGTTCGCCGGCGGCCCGCCCCCGCTTTGCCTGGATGCGGCAGACGACGACGACAGCGGTGAGATCAACATCTCCGATCCGATCTACAGCTTGACCTATCAGTTCGGTCAAGGACCGGCTCCGCTCTCTCCGTTCCCATCCTGTGGCCTCGATCCGACGTCTGACCCGCTCGATTGCGGCGCTTTCGCCCCCTGCCAGACCGGATCGGCGGTCGCGCCCTCCTCCATGGCCGCCGGTAGTCTCTACCGATTCGAGTGGGGCGCCGCCCGCCTCCTGGCGAACGGTGCCTGGACACTTCCGCTCTATCTCCGGACCACCGTCCCGCTCGTCGCCTTCGAGTTGTCCGCAAGCTACCGTCCCGACCTGCTGGAGTTCGTGACCCTGGAACCGACCGGCTCGTGGGGCGAGGCCGACTTCCTGTCCGCACAGGCTGAGCGAGGAATCGGACGGGTTCGTCTTGGCTGCGTGCCTGACTTCACTCTTCGGACGCAGATCGAACCAGGGCGTCATTTCATCGGCCGGTGCCGTTTCTCCCTGCGGGACTCCCGCCGGATCGTAGATGCCGCGGTGAGGACCGAGAGTGCGATCGCGGTGCAGCGGGATCTGCTGGCCCTTCGATCCGGACCCGACCCCGACGGTTCTCCGACCGACCCGGAAGAGGAATCGTCGCACGCGGGGGTGCTCACTCTCACCTTTGAGAACCCATATCGTCCCGGCCAGATGATCCTCGTCCGCGGCGGTACCCCAGGCCAGCCGATGGAGGCAGCGGTCTACGACGTTCATGGCCGGCGCGTGGCCGACTTGCTCGCGGGAACCTGCATCGCGGAAGAGACGGAGTTGTCGTGGAACGGACGTACCATCTCCGGAGCGCGCGCCGCAAGCGGCGTCTACTACCTGAAGGTACGGACGGGCGGCGACGGCGAGGATCGCCGGTTCCTCCTCGTCCGTTGAGTCGACTCGGATGAGTGCTTAGCCGCGGACCGGTGGCACGCGAATGCCGTCGCTGCTCCTGGCCGTCGTCCTACTCACCCTGACCCTGGGGTCGGGGCTCCCCTTCGGCGCGCGCGTGACGGGAGCTTCGTTCGCCGCGCGTGTCGGCCTCGCTCTCGGCGCCGGGCTGGCTTACTCGACCCTGCTGTCGATCGTCGTCAGCCTCCTTCATCTGTCGGCACCGTCGATCTGGATGCTGCTGCTCTTACCCTCGGTTCTTCTGCTCGTCCCGGCCTGGCGCACGCGCCTCGCTCTGGGCTGGACCCGACCGACCCGCTGGGATCTGTTCCTGCTCCTCGCGTGCGCGGCGGTCGCTCTCCGGACGGCTCTGCCACGCCTCGGGTACCCCTATCCACTGCACATCGATGAGTTCTACATCATGCGAGCCGGCAGCGCCCTGGCGCGCGGAACGAACCTGCAGTCGCTTGCGGTCGAGCCTCACCATGCCGCCATCGACGGCCTCTATGGTCTTGTGCTTCTGCTCACCCGGGGAGATCCGATCACCACGATAGCGCCGCTCCCCGCCTGGATCGCAGGTGGCACCGCATGGATCGGCGGTGCGCTGGTCGGACGTCTCGTCGGCTGCCGCGTGGCCGAAGCGCCTGCCGCCCTTCTCTGGCTGGGACTACAGAGTGACGGGTATAACCTCGGAATGGAGCTCTTCGTCGGTTCCTCGGTGGGGATACTCCTGACGCTGGCGCTGCTGCTGGCCATCGAGACCGGCCGGGGAGACCGCCGTCACGCGGTCGGGTGGTTCGGCCTGAGCCTTGGCCGGTTCCTGATCCACCCCACGACCGCCATCCTGTCGTTGCCGATCGCCTGGGGCGGACTGCGGCGGCACGCCCGTGGCTGTCTCTCCTGGACTCCATACGGTGCGGCCGCAATCACCATGGGCGGGGTGATCCTCGCAAACCTTCTGCTGTCATCGTCGGACGGGCCCCTCGCGGCCTGGATCCGGCAACTCCGTTTCGGGTACGTCGCCCCGCCCGGCACGGTCTCGTCCTGGCACTTGCTGGTGTCTCCTCCCATCTGGCTAGTCCTGAGCGCCATGGGATTCGCTCGGCTTCGGATCGCGCGCCATCCAGGCCCACTCGGTGAACTGGCACTCATCCTCGGCTTGGCTGGCCTCACGGGGATCATCATCGGATCATCCTGGACGGCTCGGACCGAGCGGTTGTTGTACCACGCCCAGGCCCTCGCCATCCCTCTGGCCGGCGTAGGCGTCTGGTCTCTCTGGGAACGGTTGACCCCGGTGCGCGGGCCGCGGCGCCTGGCACTGGGAACAGCGGGCCTCGCGCTGATCGTCCTCGGTATGCTGCACGCCTCCGTCCGCGCCGATCGACCGCGCTATTGGAGGTACTTCGATTCCGGGCTGCGGAACAGCCTTCGGTTCGTCGTTCAGCAGACTCCTCCCGGTGCGAGGATTCTCGCCCTGCCCAGCGACGCAGTCCTGCTCCAAACCCTCGGTTGCACAGCCTTCCCCCTGGCCCCGAGGGCCAACAATGATGGGCGATGGAAGCCCCCGTGGGCCGTCGAGTTCTTCGGCACCGGCTCGGACTCACTGCGCAGCTCGGTCCTCCGCACGACCCGGACCGACTTCGTTTTCTCACGCCGGGCCCTTCGATTGGACGGTCTGGATCTCGTGGCCGGTCCGAACGGCGATTCCTTCTACCATTACCTGTATCGCGTCACCGGGACCCTCCCTCCCCCCCGGGACGGCCACCCCTGAGCCCCGACCCCGCCGTCCGGGGCTGCGTGCGCCCGAACGATCAGTGGATCCATGGAAGTACCCGGAGTACTCTGTTCTGGAATCGCCTTCGATGGTTGGTGGTCCCCGTCACGACAGCGAGGAGGCAGACCGCGGAGAGCCATGGATCCACGTGATCGCGAACTGGCCTCGGCTTTGCGCCACGTCATCGGTCAGCCGCGGAGTGCCGCGACCGAAACCATCGCGTCCCTGCTGACCACCTATCTTCAGGCCTACCTGCGAGTCCACCTGCGCCGGCGGAGGTTCGGCTTCGATCGTCCGATCACTGAGATCGCCGCCGAGGTCGCCCACCTCGAAGTGGGAACACTGCTGACGGACGGCGACGCCACGCCGATGATCGCCTCCTTCGGCCGGTTTCTGACCCCGCGCGGGTCGCCGGCGCCGAGTCCGGCCGAGATTGGCGGCTTTCCCGACGAGGATCTGGTCGCGGCGGCCAAGCAGATGCTCCGCCTGCGGGGTCAGCAGGGAGCGATCCGAGCCTGGAAGGAAGAGCACTCCCAGGAAGCGCATCTCCTGCGAGCGCTGAAGATGTCCATCCGGCGGACGCCCGGACTCCGGATCCGGCGCGATGCCAGCGGGCAGTGCATCACCTCACAACGTTCCGTCCTTCGCCTTCCCCCTCTGGGCGTGGCCGAACTCACCGCGATTCTGCGACCGGCGCATCCGCCGTTTCGCGCCCCGGAAGTCGTCTCCGCGCTGGTCCCCTGCCTCGTCCCCGCGGACAGCCATGGTGGCTACTGCTATCTCATGGACCTGGTCCGCGCGATTCACTTCATGCGCGTCGAGGTGCTCACGTCCGAGGCGATCGAAGCATCTGCGTCTTTCCCTACGCCGGGAGGAGCGATCGGCCGGGACGGGGTTCCGTTCCCGCTGCGGATGCAGAGGACGCTCGATCAGCTCGCGCGGTGGGCGGACGAGTGCCTCGCGGCGGACGAGGCCAAGCGATTGAGACTCCGCCCCACCGCCGGACCAAGGCATGACGGCGACCGCCGCCGCGCGATCGCGCAGATCGCGATCGACCGGCTCCTCTCGCCGGTGGGGCTCGGACGCGACGAGTGGACCGAACTCACGCTCGAGGAGCTGATCGCCCTGGTCGTGCCCTCGGCGTCTGCGGACGGTGTCGTCGCTCGACACCTGATCCACGAAGTCGACTACCTGATCCGGCGCCTGCGCCTGCGCCTTCGTCGCGCCGGAAGGGGGCTGTGGTGAACCCGTCCACGCGCATCCGGAGTTCGCGCGAGCTTCACGAGGCGCAGGACGACCTGGAACGCCTGCTGGCGCTCCGGCAGAACCCGGCCATCGCGCTGCTGCTGCGCCAGCGCTTCGTGGAAGCGTGCCTCGAACTCGATCCTTCTGCCTGGGCCGCCTACGGCTTCCCCGCCGCTTTGAACCTCGTCCGAGCGCTTCTCGGACCCACGGTGGAACAGCTCCCGGCGGCGCATCTGGCAGCGCTCTCCCGGCTGCTCGAGGTGATGGGTGATCGACCGATTCCCCCCCTCCCGGGTGCGTCGTCCCTGGCCCCTGAACTGGCCGCTGCGCGCGATCGCGTCCGGGTCGAATCCGAAAGACACGTCCCCCGTGCGGCACCCACCACCGCCGCCCATGGCGACGGCCGTTGCCATGCGGTCATTCCGGTGGTGGCGGAGTTGATCGATCCGCAGGCGAGCCACCCTCTCTTTGCCGGGCTGCACGTCGGGCTCCTGGTCGACCTGACCGTCAGCGTCGAGTTCGTCGGCCACGCCGACGAAGCCGAGATCCTGGTCATCGACGGCGATATCGCGTCCGATACCCGCGCCGGATTCGCGGAGGCGGTGGCCGTCATCGAGCGTCTCCGCACGCGGGGCGCACCGGCGGTCCATCGGTGCCGATTCCGCGCCCGCTGCCTGCCGGTCGGATCCCGCCTTCGGGGGCGCTCGGCCAGCCTCGGGTTCCTGCTCGCGGCCGCGGCGGCGCGTTCCCACCACGGTCTGGGAGCCTCCTACCTCGTGGTGGAGGGCGGGACGGCGATGACCGGGGATCTCGCCGGAACCCGGGCCGTCCCGGTCGACGCGGGCACGCTTCCAGACAAGATCGCGGCCTGCCTGGATGGCTCGGTCCGGCGGATCGTCGTGCCGCGGGAACAGGCCGCCGTCGCGCAAGAGGCGCTCGAGAACGCGGCGGAGAAGAGATCCTTCCCGTTCGACCTTCCCGAGATCATCGCGGTCGGCGACACACGCGAGTTCTGGAAGACCGGTACGGGTCCTTTGCGCCGAGTCCGAAGATCCCCTCAGGGATGCATCTCTCAGTGGTCCGAGAGGCTGACACGAAGCCGTCTGCGGATGGGCCTGGTCGGCGCGGCCTGCACGCTCCTGGCCGCCGTGCTCGCGGTCTGGTTGACGCTCCGCGCCGCCCCCCCGGTCTCGGCCGCATGGAGCGGGGAGACGACCGTGATCGTGCGGAACGAGCACGGACTCGTCACCCACCGGATCGAGCTGCCATACCGGCCGGACTTCCACTCATCCGTGCCGGCCGAACTCATCTTGCCTCTCGGTGACCTGAACGCGGACCACCGGCCCGATCTGCTCGCCATCCATGGCAGCGCCCCCTTGGGCAGGGACCTGCTGACGGCCGTTCGCCTGGATCACCATGCCTGGTCACGGCAACGCAGTTACCAAGTTCTCTGGACGCGACGCAGCGATCGCCCCTCTCCGGACCCATCGGACAGCGTCGGTGATCTCCTCTGGTGGTGTCTTTCCCTCACCCCTCGTCTCGGTCGCCCTTCGGAACTCCTTGCCCTGTCCCGATCTCGACAGGGCTCGCTCTCCGTCGTGGCCCGGCTGGAGCCCGCGACCGGGGAGCCACAAGGGATCTGCCGCAATCACGGGCACCTGGAGAGGTTTGGGCGGATCGCCTTCGAGTCGCCGACCGACACGCTGGTGGTCTACTCTGGGACGGAGAACCGGCTCGCTCGGGGGTTGGTGGCCTTCTTCGACCCGGATCGGATGACCATCCCCAATCCATTCAGGACCATCGATGACGCTCCCGGCCTGGTTGAACCGTCCACGTTGGGACGGGGCCTCGTCGCCGCCTGGAGCTTCACCCCCGACCGATTCGGCGCCTCCAGCCGCGCGGAGTGCGAGCACACCTATCGCGAGGCGGACGGCACGATCCGGGTCGAAGTCGGCGCCTACGACAAGTACGGAGTCGTCATTTACGAGCTCGATCCGGCCAACCTGACCACTCCGGTCGTGACGGGTGTCTACTTCACCGACGCCACTCTCGACCGGATGCGCAAAGATCCGGAGGTCGGCTCCCCCGGGGCCATCGCGGAGGAAACGGACCGTCTCGCCCGTGAGGTCCAGACCCTGACCTCGCACGGCTGGCGCCCGGCCGGCCTCGGCGCAAGATTTCTTCCGACAGCCCCCTCCGCTGGTCCTAGGGACTTGGTGAGAGAGGGGCGTGGAGCAACGAAGGTAGGCCGATGAAACACCCTGCTGAACAGACCATCGAGAAGATCGTCCTCGCCTGGCGCGAGTTGGGATTCTCGGAGGAATGGGATCTGGGGGCGAGAATTCCCGTGAATCTCGCCCCTTCTCTCGCTCATGTGCGCACCTGCACGCATTGTCGTGAGATCCTGGAGACCCTGGTCGCCACCGAGGCTGCCCGGCCCGCGGGGGCGAAGGAGGGATGGCGGGATCCCACGGTGCTGGCGTTGCGCCCCTATCGGACGAAGGCACCCCTTCCGCGTCCCACGACGACGACAGAGGGGGAGTCCGAGGAACTCCTCGTGGCTGCCGCGGACGCCTCGACGCGCCCGGCCCAATCGCGGGTCCTGACCCTGGTGACCGACGACGACCGCTACGTGGTGAGGATCTATCCCACCGAGGAGGGGGAGGGGGCGACCGCCATCCTGGTCACCGTCGACGCCGAAGCGCAGCCGAAGGATCCGGGCGTGCGACCGGTGCTTCGGATTGGGAGCAACGATTTCGAGTTCGACGAGGCGAACATCACGCAGCTTCCGCTCTTTCCGACCTCAGACGTGTCGCTCGTGCTGCGTGGACCCGGCTAGTCGGAGACGCTTCCGTATCTCGCCTTGATCGCACCCCAGGTTGTCTTGAAAACCGGAATCACCCCGCACCCCTGGTCCAGCGCGCCGATCCGCTGCCCACAGGGGCTGTTCTGCGGGAGGCATGCGGAGAGGCCGTCGAGCGCGTAGGATCCCAGCCACGGCTGGCCACCGCAGGCCCAGGGATCGCAGAAAATCGGGTCAGCGAAGACGTTGTCCCCCGCATCGACCCAGTTCCCCGAGATTCCCGCTGGATCGGTGCAGCAGCACTCGAGGCGGGCGGAACTGCCGGCGGTGCGGGAGTGGATCTGGGCGCCTCCCTGCTCCGCGCAGTTCCCCCAGAGGATCGATCGCTGGATGTCGGCCTGGTTTCCGAAGACGGTGACCCCGCCCCCTTTGCCATCACCCTGGGGTCCGACGACCGCCTCGTTGGCGGCGAACGTGCAGCCGGTCGCGATCACGTTCACGCTGAAGCAGGCGCCGCCGCCGGTGCCGGCGCGATTGCCGACAAAGATGCACTCCTCGATCGTGCTGGTGGTGGCGTCGATGCCTCCGCCGAGGAAGTCGGCCGTGTTGCCATAGAAGACGCAGCGGATCACCTGCGCGTCGCCCGCCCACATGCCGCCCCCTTTGCCGCTGCCGTAGGCGTAAATCCCGTGGGCCGAACAGCCCTCGAAGCGACAGTCGATGATCGTCGACGCTCCGTACTCGGCGGACAGGCCGCCGGCGCTTCCGCCGTAGTCGCCCCCCTCCGCGCGGCAGTACAGGAACGTGCAGTTCTCCACCCGCGCCTCGGCGTGGTTAAGCTGGATCCCGCCGCCATACACGGCACGGCAGTCACGAAAGATGCAGTCGCGAATCACCGGGGCTGCGTAGGCGCAGTTGATGCCGCCTCCCTCCTGCGAGAGCCCGTTTTGGATCGTGAACCCTTCGATCCGGGTGAGCGCGGTCTCTCCGGAGATGAGATGGAAGGCCGGACCCTGCGACTGACAGTCGATCGTGGTCACCTCGGCGCCCGCGATCGATCGGACGGTGATCTCCTTACCCCACAAGAAGACCGAGTGATTGCCGTCGCCGGAGTAGGTGCCGGGATAGACCCGCACTTCATCGCCGTCGACGGCCGCCTCGACCGCGGCCGTGATCGTCGGATAGTCGGTCGGCACGTAAAGGACCGCCGCCCAGGCCGGACCGACGAGAGCGGTCGCGACCATCGCGAACGCCAAGAGGCCCACCGCGACGCGGACCGACGCGAGGGGCACCAAGGGCGGGGAGGCGGGCGACAACCGAACGCAGTTCATGATGCACGGCTCCTTTCCGGCCGGATCGGGGGCCGGGATGCGCGGGACGCGGCCTGACGCTCCGGAGAGGTTCGTTCGACCGCGAAATGATGATACACCCCGATCCCGCGCCAGCACGAGCCTGCCTCTCAGATCGAACCGAACGAAGAGAGGGAGACTTCGGTGGCCCGCCCGCCGCCATATCCTGATTCACGACTGTGGTATGCGCGGATCCGCCCGCTCCGGCGCAAATCGAACTCCACGTGTAACTAACTCTGGGATAGTCTTTTAGGGCTTGCTGACGTCCCGTGGAGCCTGAGCGATCGCTGTTCCAGGCGCACCCCGGGCAGGGTCGATTCCGCTAAGTCGCAATTCCTCCATTCCCTGAGGCCGGGCACGGCTATTGATTACTTCCATTGCAGCGACACGACAACCCAAGGGAGGCACCATGAGCCGGTCCAGCCTGAAGCACGCCACCATCGCCGCCGCCGCGATCCTCGTTTCTCTCCTCGCCCTCGGCGGTTGTGGATCCGAGTCGAACCTGGATCCGCTCAACCCGGCGCCCCCGGCGTCGGACGGGCAGTTCTTCCGGAATGCGAGCGATGCCGCCCTTCCTCTGGTCCTTGGCCAGGGCAACGGCAAGGCCCCCAAGGGTGGCGCCACGCCCGAAGTCCCGGAGGCCGAGTCAGAGATCGCGGCCGCGGCCGGCGCCCACTCCGTCAGCGCGACCATCGACGGCGCGGTGGGTGGAGTGGTGACCAACGGCCGCTACCGCCTCGTCTTCCCGGCCGGCGCGTTCGAGGGGACCGAGACGATCACGATCGAGGACGCCAACAACGGCTACGTCGAGTGCCATCTCTATCCCGAAGGGCTGACCTTCAGCAAGCGGGTCATGCTGCAGATGAGCCTCCGGGGCACGACGGGGATCGGCGACTCGCAGGCCACGGTCTACTGGCACGATCCGGTCGCAGGGACCTGGGTGGACATCGACGGCAGCTACGTCGCCCCGGCCCAGAGCGTGGTCGCGTTCCTCGAGCACTTCTCGGACTACCGCTCCGGCCGCGCCGGCTGGTAGAGCCTCCCCGCCAGGCAGCCAACGGGCAACAACCAAGGGTCCGAACCGCATCCTCCTTCGCCGGCCCGGCGAGGGAGGATGCGCCTTTGTACCCCCAAAAGGACCCTGACCATCGAAATCAATTTGCAACTTGATAAAATCCATTTCGTACTCGACAATGTCCATCAAAAGGAGGTCGTCTGATGGATATATCAAAGGCCACGTGCGCCAACTGTGGGGCCCAGATGGCGATTGTCCGTCTCAGGTGCGAGGAGTGCGATCTCACCCTGGACGGCAGGTTCGAGGTCTCTTCGCTCGGGCAGCTCCCTCCGGAGGACCAGGTCTTCGTGATCGCGTTCCTCCGGCATCACGGCTCGCTGAAGAAGATGGAGAGCCTCTTCGACATAAGCTACCCGACCGTCAAAAACCGCCTCTATGCCATCGCCGCCCGGCTCGACCGCACCTTCCAGACCCCGCCCGCCAACGCGGAGGTGCTGGAACAGCTCGCGCGGGGAGAGATCACCGTGGACCAGGCGATCGAGGACCTGGACTGAAGGCCCGGGCCGGGAATCAGATCGGCACGGCAAGGACTCGGAAAGGAGTGGAGAAGATGTCGCAGGAACGGAAGCAGGTGCTGGACATGCTGGCCCAAGGCAAGATCACGGCCGAGGACGCGGAACGCCTGCTCGACAAGCTGGCGTCCCTGGGCTCGACCTCGGAGGGAGCCGCCGACGCCGACACGGCCGCGAGGTCTCGGGACACGGGAACCGCCCCGTCCCCGGCCCCGAAAGGGAAGCCGAAGTATCTCCGCGTCGTCGTCGACAGCTCCGACGGCGACAAGGTCAACATCCGCGTCCCGCTCGGACTCGTGCGCGCCGGAATGAAGCTTCGGGCCGTCATGCCCGAACATGCGCGGGAGCGACTCGAGCAGAAGGGGCTCGACCTCAACCACCTCAGTGAGTTGGATGGGGAGGAACTCGTCGACGCGCTGCGGGAGTTGAGCGTCGATGTCGACTCGGATAACGGCGACAAGGTCCGGATCTTCTGCGAGTAGAGCGATGATTCCGGCCCTTCTCTACATCCAGATCCGGCGGCCCTCCGGCTGGCCGATCCCGGTCGTCGTCCCTCTGATCCTCCTCTGGCCCTTCGCGGCTCTCGTCGCGATCTGTGTCTGGCCGGCCTCCTGGCTGTCGAAGGCGAGCTCGCGATTCGGCATCGCGATGCGAACGGCGCGGCTCGCCCTCGGCACCCTCTCTCAGCTTTCCGGCCTGCGGGTGGATGTGAGGAGTTCCGACGGGGAGATGGTGCGGATTCGGGCGATCTGAAGGACGTCCCCGCCGGCCTCCCGTAGGTTGTGGCCCGGAGATTGGGGGCTGGGATCCTGATCCTGTGGAGCGGGTTCG
>CAYJLF010000019.1:0-136736 GCA_964371055.1 uncultured bacterium
GGCGCGCGCGGCCCTCATCTGGGGCGCGCCCGCGAACAACCTCGCACAGTTCCCCCCCCCCGGGGGGGCGCCGGGGGGCCCCGGGCCCCCCCCCCCCCCCACACGCGGCTCAACCGACCCCGGGAGAGTTCCGCTGGAAGATGGTGTGCACCGATCCGTCCTGGTCGCGCCGCACCCAGGCCCGAAACCCGCGCTTGCACACGACATCGATCAAGGGCGCCGGCTCGAACGGAGTGGTGAGTTCGAGGAGCTCCTCCCCGGCCAACGCCTCAGCAGCCTTGACCACGTCTCCCAGCGGATGCTCCCCCCGAGCGAGCGCCGGACGGACATCCATCGTTCGAACGACGCGGGCTGGGTCGAACCAGGCGGGCGCCGGCCCGCTCGTCACCGCACCGGCACCGCCGGGAGCACCCGTCCCGGCCATGCCCGCCCCGGCGGCGGCGCCACATCCGCTGGGCGCCGTTTCCAGCGCCCCCGTCGCCGCCGTCTCGGCGGCGTCCCGGGTGGCTTCCCCGCCCGCGGCTTCGCGCAAGGTCTTGATCAGGGCCTCCGGATCGAGCCCGCCCACCTGGGCCACCTGCCGCAGCGTCGCCACCTTCGCCACCGTCGCGCGCAGCACCGGGTTCTTCAGCCGCTGGAACTCGGGAGAGAGGCGGATGAGCGTTTCCTCCAGCTCCGGGTGGCGCCGCAACAGCTCTCCGACCTTCGTCTCCGGGCCGATGACAGAGTCTCCCATCTGTGTCTCCTCCCGCCGCGATCGACGCGGCCGAACGCGGCTGATCCGACTGGACTGTCGTTCCGTCAGGCGCGATCTGCGCCGTAGCTGAGCAACCGCTGCTCTCCCTCCAGTCGGCGAAGCGCGGTCAGATCCTGCGAGACCTCCATCGTTCCCAGGTAGCGCCCGTCCACATCCCGCACCGCGAAGTACTCGATGTGGATGAAACGGCCGTTGAGCTGAATCCAGAATGCGGCGCGGTCCTGCCGACCGGCGCGGAAGTCCTCCACGATCTGCTGCACGACATGGACCGAGGAGGGGGGATGGCACTGCTGCACCTTGCGGCCGAGAATGGCGACGTTGCGGTCGAAGATCCGCTCGGCCCCCTGCGTGAAGTAGCGCACGCGGTCGTCGGCGTCGACGAAGGTGAGATCGAACGGCAGCGTGTTCAGAACTCGGGTCAACTCGTCCACGGTGAAGCTCCCCGAGGGCATCCGGACCACTCCCGCCGAGAAACCGGCGTCGCCCGCCTGGACCCCCTCGGGCGGTGCCCCGGACGGCGCCACCGCCGGCTCTCCCGCCGGAACCGCCCGCTCCCCGGCCGGCTCGTCTTCCCACTCGAGAGGCTCGATCAGGCACCAGCCGATCTCCGCGCTCTGGCGGGAGACGGCGCGCCACTCCGCCTCGGTGAGATGGTCGAGGCTCATCGGGAAGAGGATCTGCTCCTCCTTGAAGATCATCTCCGCCACCGCGGCCGCGGCCGGAGCCAGCACCAGAGACGCCGCTGCCGCGAGATCACCCGACTCCCCCTCCGCCGCAGCGTCGAGCGCCGCCAGCGCTCCTTTCAGCAGCTCGCGCGCCTCGTCGTCCTTACCCCACATGACCGAGGAGGGGCCCGTAATGCCGCGTGCCTCGAGGTAGGGAAAGAGGAGGTTCTCCTTGCGACGGTAGTGCCGATCGACCTCGTGCAGGCGGAGATACCGCTCACGCAGACGCGCCGCGATCGGCCCCGCCGGTGCGTCCGCGGGGAGTGCGGCCAGATCGCGCAGCAGACCTTCGATCACGCCCACCTCGACCTCGAGGGCGCGGTTCTCCCGCCGGAAGAGATCGATCGGATGCCCCGCGTCCGGTACCCGCGCCGCGGTGACATCAATGACCCCCTTGAGCGCGGCGCTATGCACGTCGCAGAGTTTCAGCACTTCCTCGATCGGAAGCGTCCCCTCCGAGATCAGCTCCTGCTCGACCTCCACGACCAGTCCGTAGGGCACCTCGCCCATCAGTCGCGCAAGTTGCGCCCGCACCGCCTCCGGCGCCGTTCCCTCGTGGAGTTGCATGATGAGGTGCTTCAGGGCTTCCTTCTTCATGCGAAGGTTGTCGATCAGTTCGCTCATGGCTTCTGAACCCCCTGGGTGTTCGATCTTTGTTCCGGTCAAGGCAGTGTCCGCCGGCTGCCCGGTTGCACGCCTTGATCCAGGTCAAGCTTCCCGGAAGATGTCGAAGACTCCACGCGCGGGTCCGCCGTGGTCAACAGCCGACTCGCCGGGCTCCAAGTCCGCGACGTACCTCGGTCATCGGCCACGATCCCGCGGAGATACGGACGGAATCCCGGTCAATCTGATCGATGCGCGCCGGCCGGCGTTCGGGCCTCCACGAATGGTGCTGAGCCGCTGCCCGCGCGGATGTTACGATCACCGCGTCGCGGCGGGAAGCGGGACCGTTGCGTTCTGTTCCGATCACTCCGGAGGAACGTGAACACGTCCATCGCAATGAAAGCGCTGCGGGCGCCGTTCCGCACCGTCGGCCGTTCCTTCGAGTCGGTCGCGAGGCACGTCGGGGGGATGGCGATCCTGATCTGGAGGATCGCGGACGCGGTGCTGCGGGGTCGGGTCTCGTTCCGGGAGGTGGTGTCCCAGGGATACTCGATGGGCGCCGAGAGCATTCCCCTCGTCTGCGTGACCGGGATCCTCTCCGGCCTCGTCACGTCCCAGCAGGGCGGATACCAGTTCACGACCGCGGTCCCCCTGTACGTGCTGGGCAGCGTCGTGACCGAGAGCATCATCCTCGAGTTGGGTCCGGTCATGACGGCGTTCGTCCTGATCGGGCGCGTCGGTGCGCGGATCACGGCCGAGCTCGGCACCATGAAAGTCACCGAACAGATCGACGCGCTGCTGTCGCTGGGACGCGATCCGGTGTCCGTGCTGGCTGCCCCCCGGGTGATCGCAGGGACCTTCGCGACGCCGCTGCTCGTCGGGCTCGCGAACACCGTCGGGGTCTTCTCCGGGCTCGTGGCCGCTCGCTCGACGGTGGGCCTCGGGACCGAGTCGTTTCTCTACGGAGCTCAGCTGTTCTGGCACAGCTTCGATCTCCTCTACTCCCTGACCAAGGCACTCGCCTTCGGCTTTATGATCCCGGTCGTCTCCTGCTACATGGGGTTTCGCACGCGCGGAGGCGCGGAGGGCGTCGGCCGCGCCACCACGTCATCTGTCGTCATCATGATCATCACCGTGCTCCTCCTCGACGCCCTCTTCCCGCCTCTCTTCCTGAACTGAGTCGCGTATGATCGAGTACCGGGAAATCTACAAAGCCTTCGACGTGCCGGTCCTCTCCGGGGTCAGCCTGACCGTGGAGACGGGGCAGTGCCTCGCAATCGTGGGGCCCTCCGGGACGGGTAAAAGCGTCCTGCTCAAGACGACGAACGGCCTGCTCCGGCCCGACCGCGGGGATGTCTTCATCGACGGCCAGTCCGTGTTCAACTCCGGCAGAGAGGCGTTGGAGAAGATCCGGCGGAAGATCGGGTACGTATTCCAGTACGCTGCCCTCTTCGACTCCATGACCGTCTACGAGAACGTCTGCCAGGGTCTCGTCGACGGTGACGTATGGCGGAACCGCTCGCCCGAGACGCTGCGCAAGGTGTGCGAAGCCCTCGAGGACGTGAACCTCGAACCCGACCAGATCCTCAACAAGCAGCCGGCCGAGCTCTCGGGCGGGATGCGCAAACGGGTCGGCCTGGCCCGGGCCATCGTGGGCAACCCCGAGATCATCCTCTACGACGAGCCTGTCACGGGCCTCGACCCCGTCAACACCGCCACGGTCAGCCTCCTGATGACAGCCATCCGCGAGAGGATGCGGATCACCGCGGTCGTCGTCACGCACGACATCGAGCAAGCCGTCGGGATCTCCGATCACATCGCGCTCCTCTCGCACGGCAAGCTTCGCTTCGTCGGAACGCCGGCGGAGTTCCAGGCGAGCCCGGACCCGGTCGTGCGGGCCTTCGCCGACCGACGGGCCGCCACCGCAGCCGCCCTCAAGATCATGGAGGAATCGTGAGCATAGAGAACTCTCCTTCCACCCCGTCACCGCAGGGGCAGATCCCGGGCGAAGAGAAACCACTCCCCGCCCTGACGCCATCGCGGTTCCTGGATCGCGAACTGCGGGTGGGCGTCTTCGTGATCCTGGGCATCGCCGCCATCCTGACGGCGCTGTTCACCCTCACCGACGCCGCCCTCTTCCGCGGCCGCTACCTCGTCCGGACCGTGGTGGCAGACGCAGGGGGGATCCGGCGGGGCGATCCCGTTCAGATGCGCGGAGTCAACATCGGACGGGTGACATCCTTCGGCATCGCGCCGGACGGCGTCACCGTCAACCTGGAGATCGACGGTCAGTACCCGATCCCCTCCGACTCGCAAGTGGAGTTGCGTTCGAGCAGCCTGCTCGGCGGAATGGTGGCGAACGTCGTCCCCGGGGTCTCGGACCGGAGAGCGCGCCGGGGCACGACTCTCCCCGGATCCGTCGCCAAGGGGATCTTCGACCAGATCGACGACCTTCAGGCCTCGGCGGGCAACGCTCTCGTCCGGGTCCAGAGTCTCCTCGACGACCGGACGATCCAGAACATCCATGACGGGGGCGACGACCTGCGGACGCTGATGCGCCAGCTCAACGAGGTGGCGGCGGAACAGAGGGGGGAGTTCGCGGCGCTCACCGGAAGTCTTCGTCGCACGGCGGAGTCGCTGGAGAAATCCGCCTCCGGACCGGAGATCGACCGATCCCTGCGGCGGATCGACGTGGTCACGACGAAGCTGGACAGTATCGCTTCGGCCCTGGACCGCACCGCGCAGGCGGCGGAGACCATCCTCGCGCGGATCGAAAGGGGCGAAGGATCGCTCGGCAAGCTCACGACGGACGATGCCCTCTATGACAATGCCGCGGAGGCCGCGGCGACCATGAAGCAGGCGGCGGAGGAGTTCGCGCGGCTGGCGGCCGACGTTCGCGCCGAGCCGAAGAAGTACCTGAAGCTGAGTCTCTTCTAACGGGACGAGGAAAGGACCGGCACGGTCGCGCCGGCGACGGCCGCGAGCCGATCAGGGCGCGATGAGGATGGCGGCGGCCGGCGGTACGGCACGTGAGGTAACGATGGCAAGGCGTGTCTGGTGGATCGGCGGTGTCCTTCTGGCCCTCGCCGGCGCCGGTCTTCTCGCGTGGCGCTCGGAAGTCCTCCCGATCCGGGTGGAAGCGCCCGAGCCCTCGCTCACGGCCGATCTCGCGGACACCCTCTCCCCGGTGCCGCCGTCGGTTCTGGTCGCTCCCATCGCTTTCGATCTCGGACCGGCCATCGCCCGGTTCGAGGAGGACGTCCCCCGCCGTTTCGGTTCGATGGAGCGGCGGCTCCGCTCCGACAGCACCGCCCGCGCTTCGATCGCCTTCACCGCGAGCCGATCCCCGTTCCGCGTCAGCGTCGAGGGGAGCGAGATCGACATCGAAACGGTGCTCGAGTACGAGGGACGCGTCTGGTACAACCCGCCGCTCGGCCCGGAGGTAAGCGCCGGCTGCGGGGGAGGCGACGATCCGAAGCCCAGGCTGCTCCTGCGCATCGTCTCCACCCCGACGTTCACTCCCGCGTGGCAGCTGCGCACGAGTACACGCCTCGAAATCGCGCCGTTCAGCAACGAGCCGCGGGACCAGTGCCAGGTGACCATCCTCAAGATCGACGTCACCGGCAAGGTGGTCGGTGCCGTGCGCGAGCGCATGACGCGTAAGCTCGCGCGGCTCGACCGGCACATCGCAGAGAGCGACACCCGCGGCCGGATCGAGGAGATCTGGCGGAAGATGGAACGACCGATCCGGCTCACCGACGGAGTGTGGCTGCTGCTCCAGCCCGCCGGGGCGCAATTGGCGTCGTTCCGCGGCGCGGGAGACTCGCTCGTCGCCGTTCTGCGCCTCGAGGCGCGGCCGAGGATCGTCACCGGCGCCCGCCCGCTGGAAAGCACCCTGGTCACGCCCCTCCCGCCGCTCCGCACGGTGGCCGGCGCCGACCTCGACCCCGGGATTCATCTGCTTCTCGAAGGGATCTTCTCCTACGACGCCGCGACCGCCTTGATGCAGAAGCAGCTGGTCGGGAAGGTGATTCGCATGGCCGGGCGCCCGGCACGCATCGAGGGTGTCACGCTGCAGGGGATCGGGGGCGGCCGCGTCGCCCTCGGCATCACCTTCAGCGGGGCGGTGCAAGGGCGCGTCTTCCTCACCGGGACTCCTCGGCTCGATCGGGAGACCAGGCAGCTCTCGGTCGCCGACCTCGAGTTCGACGCCGGGACGACGATCGTACACGGGCCCCGATTCTCGTGGTGGCAAGGAGACGTGGTGCGCAGCTTTCTGCGCGCGAAGGCGGTGATCCCCGACTCGGCCGCGCTCGCGGGGGTCGAACGCCTGGCCGTGCGCGGGATGAACCGGGAGCTCGCCCCGGGGGTAAGACTGGAGGTGACGCTGGACGACTCGCGCGGCCTGGCCATCTCCGCCACGCGCGAACACCTCGTCGTGCGCGCGCGGGCCGAGGGGCAAGCGCGGCTCGATGTGGATCGCGTGCTGGCCAGGGTCCGGCACCGGCCGCCGCCGAGCGAGGGATCCGAATCCGAGTAGACAGCGTGTCGGCAGATGCCCAGTATCCCCGTTGAACTCAACGGTCGACATCGGCAAGCCGATCCCGGGGGTATCGTGCACGGGCCTGAACGCATCACGAGCAGTAAGTCGCCGATCGTCGCCCCGCCCCGTGGAACCGTTCTGGATCTCGGCGGACTCCGCGGACTCGGCGACCAGGACGCCCGCGCGCAACTGCAGCGGGAAGGGCCGAACGAGCTTCCGGCCCAGACGAAGCGGAACCTCTGGACCATCGGCTTCGAGGTTGCCCGGGAACCGATGTTCCTCATGCTGGTCGCCGCCGGGACGCTCTATCTCCTCATGGGAGAACCGGCGGATGCCTTGATGCTGCTCGGTTTCGTCTTCATGGTCATGGCGATCACCATCATCCAGGAACGGCGCACGGAACGAGCGCTGGACGCCCTGCGAGATCTCTCGAGCCCCCGCGCCCTGGTCATCCGCGATGGACTGCATCAGCGCATTGCGGGACGCGACGTAGTACGGGGCGACCTCGTCGTGCTGTCCGAGGGCGACCGGGTCCCCGCCGACGGCCTCCTGCGGCGAGGGATCAACCTCTCGACCGATGAGTCGCTGCTCACCGGAGAGTCTGTCCCGGTTCGAAAGTCTGCGACGAACGGGCATCTGGCCCTCGACCAACCGGGCGGCGACGATCTGTCCTCCGTCTTCTCCGGAACCCTCGTCACCGCAGGACAGGGGATTGCCGAGATCGTCGCCACCGGGCCGCGCACCGAGCTGGGGAAGATCGGGAGGGCACTGGATCAGGTCGAGTCGGAAGCGACTCTTCTGCAGAAGGAAACCCGGCGCCTCGTCCGCACGTTTGCCATCGCGGGGCTCATCGGCTGCGTGGTTGTGGTGCTCGCGTTCGCGGCCACGCGCGGAGGAGGTGCCGCCGTCTGGAAGCAGGGGCTCCTCGCAGGCATCGCGATGGCCATGGCCACGCTGCCGGAGGAGTTCCCGGTCGTCTTGACCGTGTTCCTGGCCCTGGGCGCCTGGCGGATCTCCCGCCGCCACGTACTCACCCGGAGGATGCCGGCGGTCGAAATGCTCGGGGCAGCGACGGTCCTTTGTGTCGATAAGACGGGCACCCTGACGCAGAACCAGATGACGCTCCGCCACCTCGCCGCGCACGGCAGCGACATCGACCTCACGACACTTCGCGACGAGCTGCCGGACGAGATGCACAACCTTCTGGCGATCGCGATTCTCGCGAGCAGCCGCGATCCCTTCGACCCGATGGAGCGGGCTCTACACACGGCGGGAGACAGGTGGCTGCGGGACACCGAGCAACTGCACTCAGGATGGTCGTTGGAGCGGGAGTACCCTCTGGCGCCCGGCTTGCTCGCGGTGAGCCACGCCTGGAGTACCGAAAGCGACGCCGGGATCGTCGTGGCGTCAAAGGGTGCGCCCGAAGCCATCGCGGACCTCTGCCACCTGCGGGCGGAACAGGCCGAGTCACTCTCGCGGGACGTCGCAGCCCTGGCGTCCCAGGGTCTCCGGGTCCTCGGCGTCGCACGTGGCGTCACGCCCCGGGAGAGCCTTCCCGAGGAGCAGCACGGCCTCGCGCTCGAGTTCCTCGGCCTGCTCGGGCTGGAGGATCCGCTCCGCCCCACCGTACCGGCGGCTGTGGCGGAGTGCGCGGCCGCAGGCGTTCGCGTGGTCATGATTACGGGCGACTATCCAGCGACGGCTCAGAGCATCGCCAGGCAGGCCGGGCTGGCAGACTGCGAAACGGTGATCAGCGGATCCGAACTCGATCGGATGTCAGACGTGGAACTGGCACGGCGGATCCCGGGCACACAGATCTTCGCGCGGGTTGTCCCCGAGCAGAAGTTGCGCATCGTCAACGCCCTGAAAGCCAACCGGGAGGTCGTCGCCATGACCGGCGACGGAGTCAACGACGCCCCGGCGCTCAAGGCGGCCCACATCGGCATCGCCATGGGCAACCGCGGGACGGACGTGGCACGCGAGTCCGCGTCACTCGTGCTTCTGGATGATGACTTCTCATCCATCGTCGCAGCCATCGGCCTCGGCCGCCGCATCTTTGACAACATCAAGAAAGCCGTCGCCTTCATCCTGGCCGTGCACGTGCCCATCGCAGGCTTGTCGATGGTCCCGGTGTTCTTCGCCGACTGGCCGCTCCTCCTATTGCCGGTCCACATCGTGTTTCTCGAGCTGATCATCGATCCCTCGTGCTCGCTCATCTTCGAGGCGGAGGAGCCCGAGGCCGACGTGATGAAGCGCCCGCCCCGGAGACCGGGCGAACGGCTCTTCTCCATGAGGACCATCGGCATGGCCGTGATGCAGGGGCTCAGCGCCCTCGTGGTCTGCCTGGGCGTCTTCCTGCTCGCTCGGGCCGATCACTCCGAGGACGCCGCACGCGCCCTGACGTTTGCCACCTTGGTCGTGGCTTTTATCGTCATCATCCTCGTCAACCGTTCCTGGACCCGATCCGCCTTTGCCATGCTGAGGGTTCAAAACGCCGCGTTGCACTGGGTGGTGGGAGGCGCGTGCGCCTTCCTCGCGGCGGTTCTCCTGATTCCCTTCGCGCAGCGCATGTTTCACTTCGCGCCGCTGCACCCGAGAGACCTGGGCCTGAGCCTGGGAGCCGGGCTGCTCTGTGTCCTCTGGTTCGAAGTGGTCAAATTCACGACTCGGCGCCGACGGGCGCGGGCGTGACCGTCGAGGCTCGGTCCTCTCTCACCCCGCGAGACTCGCCCCCCACGCCTGCCCCAGCGCAATGCCGCCGTCGTTGGGCGGGACCAGCCGGTGGGTCAGCACGTGGAAGTCTGCGCCTTCCAGGCGTGCGGCGAGCTCCTCGGTGAAGAGCCGGTTCTGCATGACACCGCCCGAGAGAGCGATCGTGCCAACTCCGGTCTCGTCACGCGCGACCCGCGCCGCGGCGCACAGCACAGCCGCCAGCCCGAGGTGGAACCGGCGCGCGGCGGCCGAGCGCGGCATCCGGCCGGCATGGACCTCCAACGCATCGTTTACGAGGCGCGCCAGCAGGGTATCGATCGCGATCACCCGCGGGCCACCGGCGGCGACGGCCGGAGCGGCGACCGGCATGGTGGCGGCCGGCCCGCCGGCCGCGGATTCCGAACGCAGACCTGTCTCCGCGGAGGCCGCCGCCTCGAGCTCGGCTGCGGCCTGCCCCTCGTAGGAGATCAACTGCCGCAACCCGAGCAACGAGGCGGCGGCGTCAACGAGCCGCCCCGCGCTGGAGGTCATAGGCGATGCCCCCGAAATCGTGGCGAGCCGCCAGACCGCGGACCTCGTCATCTCATCCGCCGCGGTGAAGCAGGGGAGCGTTCCCACTTCCGGTCGTATCACGAGGGCGTGCGGCCCATAGAGCTGTCCCAACACCGCGAGCGCCATGCGCCACGGCTCTCGCGCCGCGGAATCGCCCCCGGGGAGCGGCAGCGCCGCGAGATGAGCCAGGCGGCGCCCGCGCCCGCCATCCGCCAGCAGGAGCTCTCCCCCCCACGCCGTCCCGTCCTCGCCATAGCCGACACCGTCGAGCGCCAGCCCCAGCGCCGGCCGGTCCCAGCCGTGCTCGGCCAGCACCGAGAGAAGATGCGCACGGTGGTGCTGCACGGCCACCCTCGGGACGCCGAGGCGCACCGCCAGCCTCTCGGCGCATCGCGTGCTGTGGTAGTCCGGATGCAGGTCGTGCACGACGATGGCGGGCCGCACCTTGAGCAGGGCCAGGAGACGATCGATCGACTGCTCGAGCAACGCCAGCGCCTCCGGATGCGCCAGATCGCCGATGTAGGGGCCGCAGAAAGCAAGGTTGCCCCGCGTCACGCAGAAGACGTTCTTGAGGTCGCCCCCAACGGCCAGCACCGGCGGACCCGGCCGCGGGAGCGGGACCGGCTCCGGCACGAAGCCGCGGCTGCGTCGCAAGAGCGCGGGGAATCCGCGCATCACGCGCACGACCGGATCGTCCATGCGTTGGTGGATGCCGCGATCGTGCTCGAGGTAGAAATCGGCGATGCCGCCGAGCCGCCGCACGGCTTCCTCATTGCCGCAGGCGATCGGCTCATCGCTGCGGTTGGCACTCGTCATCACGAGCGCCGTCAACCGGTCTTCGAAGAGGAGGTCGTGCAGTGGCGCGTAGGGAAGCATGACTCCGACGAGGCCGCTGGCGCCGCAGACCGAGGGAGCGAGGGAAAGCCCGGCGCCTCCTTCCACCCCGCCGGTCCGGCGCGGCTCGCCCAGCACGATCGGCCGCCGCCACCCGGTCAGCCACGTGCGCTCCACCGGATCCAGGCAGACGAGTCTCTCCGCGGTCTCCAAGTCCCGGACCATGATCGCGAGCGGCTTGTGGGGTCGGTGCTTGCGCTCCCGCAGCCTTCGCACGACCGCCTCGTTGGTCGCATCGCAGGCGAGATGAAACCCGCCGATTCCCTTGATGGCGCCGATCTCGCCGGCGGCGAGCCGACAAACGGTCTCGGCCACCCCATCTTCACACGCGATCGGTCGACCGTCCGCATCCCGCAACACCAGCCGCGGCCCGCAACGGGGACAGGCATTCGGCTGCGCGTGATAGCGGCGGGAGGAGAGGTCATCATACTCCGCACGACACTCCGGGCACATGGTGAACGCTCGCATCGTCGTCCCCGGACGGTCGTACGGCATCTCCTCGATCAGCGTGAAACGGGGACCGCAGTCGGTGCAGTTCAAAAAGGGGTACCGGTAGCGTCGATCCGTGGGATCGCGCATCTCTGCCCGACAGCGCTCGCAGACCGCGACGTCGGGAGGAACCAGGGCCGCCATCGTCTCGCCCGTCTCCGAGGGAAGAATCCGAAAGCCGGACTCGCCTTGCCGCGCCGTCCCGGTCGTGTCGATCGACGTGATGACCGCGAGCGGCGGAGCCTCGTGCGTGAGGGCCGCCACGAACGCGTCTACCTCCGGAACCGCCCCCTCGATCACGATCCGCACGCCGGCCGGTTCGTTCCGCACACTCCCGGCCAGCCGGTGCCGCGACGCCAGCCGGTGGACAAACGGACGGAAGCCCACCCCCTGGACCAGCCCGCGCACCAGGAGCTCGCGACGGGTCTCCGGATTCGAATCCACCGGGTCCACGCGGTAACCGTCCTCCTCCCCGCTCGGCGCGACGACCGATCAGCAGATCCGCGGGAGCAACTCCGCCGTGGGGCGCGCGAGCAGGCGCGCTCCGCCCAAGCCGGTCCGGAGAACGACCCGGCGCGGATGTTCGTCACCCATCCGCCCGATCGCGGCGGCGGACGCTCCCGCGGGGAGCGCGCGCCACGCACCGAGGGCGCGATCCAGGTCGCCCCTCTCCACCACCGCGACGACGCGCCCTTCGCACGCGAGGTGAAGCGGATCGATCCCCGTGATCTCGCCGATCGCCCGGACGGCCGAGCGGATCGGGATCGCCTCTTCGTCGATCTCGACGCCGGCGGCTGGCCCGTCCTTGGACTGAAAGCCGGCGACGTGCGACGGGCTCGCGTCCTCCCCCGCCAGGTCGGCCAGCACTCCGGCCAGCCCGCCGCGCGTCGGATCGCGCAGGAAGAGCGGGACCACTCCGGCGTCGAAGAGGGCATCGACCAGAGGGGTGACGGCCGCGCAATCGCTCTCAAGCTCGGCGTTGAGTCCCAGCTCGCGGCGGGCCGCCAGGATCACCGCGCCGTGGTCGCCGATCGGCCCGCTGACCAGGACGGCATCTCCCGCCCGCGGGCCCCGATCGCGGCGCGGATAGTCGGGCCGCAGCACGCCGACCCCGGCGGTGTTCAGAAAGATGCGGTCGCCCTTCCCCCGTTCGACCACCTTCGTGTCCCCGGTCACGATCGCGACCCCCGCCTCCCGCGCCGCTGCCGCCAGCGACGCGACGATGCGGGACAACTCGTCCAGCGGCAGTCCCTCCTCCAGGATCACGCCGAGGGTGAGGTAGAGCGGCCGGGCACCCGCCACCGCGAGATCGTTGACCGTGCCGCGCACGGCGAGGCTCCCGATGTCGCCACCGGGAAAGAAGATCGGGTCGACGACGAACGAGTCTGTGGTCAGAGCGATCGGTCCCTCCGGGCGCGGGCAGAGCGCGGCATCGCCGAGCGGGTCGAGAAACGGATTGGCGAACTCGCGCGCGAAGAGATCGCGGACCAGGTCGTGCGTCAGGCGCCCCCCGGCGCCGTGCCCCAGGGAGATCAGGCGCGCTTCGCTCATCCTCGACCTCCTGGCCCCGACCGGCCGGCGACCGGCCGGCGGATCGCACCGAAGACGTATCGGCTGCGGCAGGTACCTTCCACCGAGACCATGCAGGGACCGCGCGGATCGTCCGGCGTGCAGCCCTCTCCGAAGAGCTCGCACTCTTCCGGCTCCAGCAAGCCGACCATCACCTCGCCGCACCGGCAGGGGATCGCCGGCGCCCCCTCCCGGCCGTGCTCCGCGCGGCCGGCGGCCTCCTCGCCCGCCGCGATCTCCGCCTCGAACCGGATCGACGCATCGTGCTCTCGCCATTCGTCCCGCAC
This sequence comes from uncultured bacterium, assembly GCA_964371055.1. GTDB lineage: Bacteria > Eisenbacteria > RBG-16-71-46 > CAIMUX01 > CAIMUX01 > CAYJLF01. The sequence goes on from CAYJLF010000019.1 coordinate 13,132, forward strand.
CGCCAGGCCCGACGCCGGAATCGTGCCGAGGCCGCGCCACTCCGCGTCGATCACGCGGAACGCCCGGTCGATCGCCTCCCGCGCACGCGGGTTTCCTTCGGGTCGCACCGCGCGGGCGTAGGCGTTCACCACGCCGGCCTCCGAGCGCTCCGCAGAGGTGACCAGCGCGCGCAGTCCCAGCAGGATATCCGCCGGTTCGAAACCCGCGATCGCGCAGGGACGCCCCGCGGCCTCGGCGAAGCGCTCGTACTCCTCTCTCCCGGCCACGGCCAGCACATGCCCCGGCAGGAGAAAGCCGTCGAGCTGAAGTTCCGGCATCCGCAGGAGCGCGGCCAGGGCGGGGGGAATGAGACGATGCGCCGCCAGCACGCAGGCATTCGGGGGCGGACCGGCCAACAGCGCGGCGGCGACCGTGCAGGCGGTCGTTTCGAACCCGACGGCCAGGAAGACGACCTCCTCGCCCGGATGCGCCCGGGCGTACTCCCAGGCCTCGGACACCCCCATGACGACCTGCACGGCTCCGCCGCGCGCCCGCGCTTCGGCCAGCGAGGGATGCCCCGGGACCCGCACCATGTCTCCGAACGTTGCGACGGTGATCCCGGGCACGAGCGAGAGCCGCGCCGCCCGCGAGACCACGCTCTCGGGACAGACGCAGACCGGACAGCCGGGACCGGCGAGAAGCCGGACACTCTCCGGCAGGACCGTGCGGAGGCCGAAGCGCCCGAGCGCATTCTCGTGCGTGCCGCAAACGTGCATGAAGACCAGTCGACGCCCGCCGGCGTGACGGGAGATGTCACGCAGGAGAGGAGAGAGGAGCTTGGGATCGCGCCAACGTTCGTCGAGCGTATTCATCGAGTCAAATCGACGGACCGGATGGGGTGGCCTCGCCGTGCGCGAAGTCGCCTCCGTCTGACTCCCCCGCGGCCGCGAGGGCACGGAGCAACTCCAGTGTCTCCGTCGCCGCCGACTCGTCCAGCACCTGGATCGCGAACCCGGCGTGGATCAGGACCCAGTCCCCCGGGCGGACGCCGCGGAGCAGGTCGAGGCGCACGGTGCGCCGGACTCCGTCGACCTCGACGATGCCGGCATCGCCTTCGGCGCTCTCGAGACGCATCGGCACGGCCAGGCACATCGACTTCAACCTCCCGTCGGGCCGGGTCCGCCCGAACGTGCAGAATCTCCGGGACGGTCTTCTCGATCGTGGTCATGAGCGTGATCCGGAGCCCGGCCGTGGTCGTGGCCATGGTCGTGGCCGCGGTCGTGATCGTGGTCGTCGTCATGATCGTCTTCGTGGCCATGGGACTCGCCGTCCCAGTGGAGGCGCGCGTGTTCGCGACGCCTCTCGATCCAGGCCCACCACCCGTCCAGTCCGTCCCCCGTCCGGCAGCTCAAGGCGAGCGACTCGAGATGGGGATTGAGAGCGCGCGCGACCCGCAACGCCTCGGGCGCGTCGAAGTCGGTCGCGCCGATCAGGTCGATCTTGTTCAGGATCAGAAGATCGGCGGTCCGGAACATGAGGGGATATTTGCCCGGCTTGTCGTGCCCTTCGGTCACCGAGAGGAGCATGACGCGATCCGCCTCGCCGAGATCGAATTCGGCGGGACAGACGAGGTTGCCGACATTCTCGATGAAGAGCAGGTCCATCCCGTCCAGATCGAGGTCATCCGCCGCCGCGGCGACCTGTCGCGGATCGAGGTGGCAGGCGCCGTGGGTGTTGATCTGGCGGACGGACGCGCCGAATCGCGAGAGCCGGTCGGCATCGGCCGATCCCTGGATGTCCCCCTCGATCACGCCGATCCGCAGGCGACCGCAGAGGTGCTCCAGCGTCCTTTCCAGGAGCGTGGTCTTCCCCGACCCGGGGGCGCTCATCAGGTTGATCACGTAGACCCGGTGCGCGTCGAAACGCGCGCGGTTGCGTGCCCCCTCCGCCTCCGTCACTTCCCGCAGGTTCTTCCCGACGTGGAGCAGGTGCATCGTCAATCCACCGTGACGGTCTCGACCGTCAGTTCACGACCGCCGCGGAGGGTGACCGGAAAGCCGCCGCAACGCGGGCACTCGAGACGTTCCAGGGTCGCGACCTCCCCTTCCCAACCACAGATCGAACAGGCGGAAGGAGCCGCGACTCGCGTGATTTCGAGCGCGCACCCCGCGGCCGCGGTCCCGTCGGCCAGCGCCTCGAAACCGAAGCAGAGGGCCTCGGGCTCGAGGCAACTCGCCACGCCAAGCCGGAGACGGGCCGAGGTCACGCTGGACGCGCCGTTCTCCGTCGCGACACGCAGCAGCAGATCCAGCAGATCGGAGGCCACGGCCAGTTCATGCATCGCAGGGGCCCCTTCCTGAAGCGCGGTACCACCGTACCATGGAGTCGGCCGGAGGAGCAAGCCGGCGGGCGCCGCCCGGCGGTTTGACATCGACGATCGGGACGGATACCGTCGTGGGGAGACGAGTTCGGCCCGATCCACTTTCCGTTGCGGAAGACCCACTCCTTACCAGGGAGGATGCGCTGTGGATACCGAACGGATGGCGTGCCCGGAGTGCGGCACGATGAACGCAATGCTCGGCGTCGTCAACCAGACCCGCCAGTATCTCTGCCGGAAGTGCGGCCAAGTCTACTACACCCCCGACACCTGCCTCGGCACGCCCGCGCCGCCCGACCCACCTCCGCCAGGCGATCCTGCGCCGGACGACGGCGAGGAGAAAGACGGCCGCGGGGGGGCGGGGAGTTGAACGCGGTTACCCCGCCGGAGAGCGGAAGTGCGCGACACGGCGCGAGGGGCCATTCCGGCCCGGCCGGCGCCGCCTGATCGTCGATGGGTCTCTGGCGGGAAGTCCGGGAGATCTGCGCCGGGCCGGCCGTGGACGGGGGAGATTCCGCTCCGGCCCGGAGCGCGCGCGAGGTCGCCTTCGTGGTGGAAGCGGCCTCCCTCGGCCCGGGCGATCTTGTCCTCCACCTGGACGCCGGCGGCGGTTGCCATGCTCGCGCTCTCGTCGAGTGGGGACTCTCCGTGCGATCGCTGGAGGGCGACATCCCGGGGCCGGCCGGGACCGAAGGCGCGGTCGATCAGAGCCCCATCCGCTCCGCCCTTCTCTACCATGCCACTCTCCTCCCCTTCTGGGAGGTAGAGGAGACGCATCGCGCGCGGCTCCGGCGCCTGCGCGCCCTCCTGGCGGACGGCGGCCGCATCTGCTTTGGCGATATAGAGTCCTGGAACCGACCGGACCTGGAGCGCGATCGACTGCGCAGCCTGCTGGGGTCGGACGATCGGCCCGAGGTCCGGCGTCTCGTCTCGCCGCGCGCCCGGTTCACGCATTACACCCCGGTCCAGGTTCGCCTCCTCCTCGAGGCGTGCGGATTCGCGCTCGAGGCGACGTACAACCGCTACGCCCCGAGCCTCTTGTACGACTACGATGCGCCGGGGATGATCGTGCTCGCGAGGAAGTCGTAACGGGCAGCTCGCGGCGCAGGGCGCAGATGAGCCCGGCTACGGCTCCAGCAGTTCCGCGACCTCAGCCTCGATCTCTGTCCGCAGTCCCGGATAGGCCGCCTCCAGGATGGGGCTCAAGGACTCGCTGAACTGCTCGTGGTCCAGGATCTCGATCGCGAAGATGTGGATCTCTTCGTCCCGCGGCAGAGCCAGGCCCAGGCGCCGGCCCAGTTCCAGGGCAGTGGCGAAGTTCGCGTCGTGGATGCTGCTGAGATAGCGGGTCTGGCGCAGCGCCTCCGCCGTGAACCGATACCACGACCCCGGCGTCCCACTCTCCGTCCGAATGGCGTCCAGCAGGATGACACGATCGTGTCCGGTGAGGAGATCGAGGAGGTTGAGCCCGCCCACGGAGCACTCCGGTCGCCAGCAGACACCGGGCCGGGCGCCGAGCGAGACCTCGAGGTCCCGGGCCAGTCGGATGCCGATGCCATCGTCAGAGACGATCGGGTTGCCGAGTCCGAGAACCAGCGTAGTCATGGGTCGGGTCAGCAGTGCCGCCGGATCTCCTGCCGAAGCTCGCCACCCTGCCAGATCCTCACCTCCAGCGGCATCTCCCCCGGCAGGGTGTGCGTGGCGCAGCTGTAGCAGGGGTCGAAGGCCCGGAACGCCATTTCGATCATGTTCAGCACCCCCTGGCCAACCTCCTTCCCCGGCTGGATCAGGGCCTGCGCCACTTTCTTCGTCACCATCTGGATCGGGGCGTTGTTGTTCGTCGTGCCGACGATCAGGTTCGCCGACGTGCAGATCCCCTTCTCGTCACAGGTGTAGTGGTGCGTCAGCGTGCCGCGCATCGCCTCGACGATGCCGACCCCCTCCCCCGTGATCCGCTGCGGGACCACCCGGAAGACGGAGCCTGTGATTTCCGGGTCGTCGCAGTAGCGCTGGAGCATCTCGGCGTTCTGCACCATCTCGACCAGGCGCGCCCAGTGCTGCGCCAGGAGTGCCCGGCAGGGCTTCTGTCCGAGGGTGGAGAACATCTCTTCGTACGCCTCCTGCGCGCGCGGCGTCGCCATCCGTTCGGCCACATTGAGCCGGCTGAGCGGCGTGGCGCAGTAGAGGCTCGAGTCGATCCCCTCGACGAAACCCTTCCAGCCGCGTTGCTTGAGGTAGGGAAACTTGAGGTAGGTCCACGGCTCGACGTGCTCCGCCACGAAGTTCATGTACTCCGACGGCGCGTAGCGGCAGATCTCCTTCCCTTCAAAGTCGACGACCCGAACCTGCCCGTCGTAGAAGTTGGGGGCGTTCTGGGCGTCGACCAGCCCCATGTTGTGCACCTTCAGCGTGTACGGGCCGTTCAGGATCAGGTCGACATACTGCGCGTTCGCCAGCACGACGTCGCGGAAGAGCTGCAGCGAGAAGAGAGTGAAGTCGTACAGCTCCTCCACCATCGGCCGGATTTCGGCCAGTTCCTCGTGCGACAGCCCCTTGGAGACACCCCCGGGCAGACACCAGACCACGTGCGTCGCGCGCCCGCCCAGGATCGACTGGATCTCCTGGGCCATCGCGCGGGCCTTGATCACCCGACCGCCGATCTCGAGGCCGACCTTGGCCACGACGCCGAGAATGTTCCGGGTCGCCGGGTCCGAATCGGGACCGCAGACGAAGTCAGGGGCGGCCAGGGCGTAGAAGTGCGCGATGTGGCTGTGGATGTAGTGCGCGTGGTAGTACATGTCCCGCAGCTTTGGCGCCAGCGGCGCGATCTCGCCGCCGAAACAGCCGTCGACCGCCTTGGCGCTCGCCATGTGGTGGCTGGCGGGACAGACGCCGCAGATGCGGGTGACGATGCGAGGCAGCTCCTCGATCGGCCGCCCGACGACGAACCGTTCGAAGCCCCTGAGCTCCGGGATCTGGAAGTAGCAATCCTCCACTTTCCCCGCGTCGTCGAGAAAGATCGTGATCTTGCCGTGTCCTTCCAGGCGCGTGATCGGATCGATCGAGATCGTCCTAGACATGCTGGTGGCTCCTCTGCAGCTGCGATCCCGGCAGCCCGAACCGGTAGGCATATCCCATGATGTCGGGCAGTCCGTCCAGGATCCGCTCGATCTCGGCCGGGTCCTTGCTGTCGATGATCGAAGCGACCGCGCTGACCAGTTTCGCCCCCTGGTCCTCCACGTTCGGTGCCGGGCCGTAGCATCCGCGGCACGGCATGCCGCTGTTCGGGCAGCGGACGCCGCAGCCCGACCTCGTGGCCGAGCCGGCGCAGAGGATCCCCTGCTCCATCAGGCAGAGGTTCGGGTCCTGGATGATCTCCCACGGACGATAGAAGCGGGTGACCTTCTTCTCCTTCTTCACCCGGCCGCAGTCGTCGCACACCGCCCGGTTCGAGGCGCCGACGACGGCGCCGCCGGGCGGCAGGTTTCCCGACGCGACGACCCGCAGCACCGCCTTCACCTGATCGGGCGCCGGCGGGCACCCCGGCACGGTGTAGTCCACCTCGACCACGTCGTGGAGCGCGTAGACCCTCCGGTAGAAGACCGGGATCGAGAGCGTGCCGGCCTCGACTTCGGTCTCCGGGCGCGGCGTCGTCCGGTTGCCTGCCTCGATCGAGGGATTGTTGAGGTACGCCCGCTCGAAGATCTCCTCCTTGCGGGCCAGGTTCGCCAGGCCGGGGATCCCGCCGAGGTGGGCGCACGAGCCGAAGGCAACCAGAAGCTTGCTCTTCCGGCGGAGCAGCTTCGCGACATGTTCGTTTTCGCTGTTGCGCACCGCCCCGTTGAAGAGAGCGAGGTCGAGTTCCCCGTCCGCCATCGCCTCCACGTCGGCGTACTTGCCATCGGCGGCGATCGGCCAGAAGCGGATGTCCGCCACCGCCGCCAGTTCCAGGATGAACTCGTTGGTGTCGAGGACGGCGACATCACATCCGCCGCACGCCGCGCCCCAGTAGAGGGCGATCTGCAGTTTCTTCTGCGTCATGCCTTACCTCTCCACCAGGTCGGTCTCGAGCGCGGTCCGCACCTGGCACGGCCCCAGCTTCCTGATCTGCTCCGTCATGTCATTCACGATGTCGGCGAAGCGCTGCCCCTCGCTGGCGCTGACCCACTCGAGGCGAACGCGCTCCGGCTCGATTCCGTAGGCGGCGAGCAGACGCTTGAGGAGCGGGTACCGCCGCATCGTCTTGTAGTTCCCCTCGGAGTAATGGCAGTCCCCGGGATGGCAGCCGCAGATCAGAACTCCGTCCGCGCCGCGGCGGAGCGCCCGGATGACAAAGCTCGGATCGACCCGGGCCGAGCACATCACGCGGATCACCCGCACATTGGCGGCGTATTTGATCCGGCTCGTCCCCGCGAGATCGGCCCCGGTGTACGAGCACCAGTTGCAGAGGAAACCCACGATCCGCGGTTCGAAGGCCATCAGAGCACCCCCTCGATCTGGGCATAGATCTGCGTGTCGGTGAAATGGCGGGCCTTGATTGCGCCGGACGGGCAGGCGGCCACGCAGGTGCCGCACGCCTTGCACAGCGCGCTGATGACATGGCTCCGCTTCTTCTCCTCGTCATATTCGATCGCGGCATAGGGGCAGAGCTCGTTGCACATCCGGCAGCCGGAGCAGTAGTCCTCGTTCACCTCCGCAAAGACGGCATCGACTTCGATCCGTCCGCGGGCGATCTTGGCCAGGATCCGCGCCGCGGCCGCCCGCGCCTGCGCCACGCTGTCCGGGATGTCCTTCGGCGCCTGGCAGGCCCCGGCGATGAAGATGCCGTCGGTGGTGGTGGCGACGGGATCGAGCTTCGGATGGCTCTCGATGAACCAGCCGTCCTTGTCCTGGCTGATGTTGACCAGCCGCGCCACCCGGCCGGCATCCTCCCGCGCCTCCAGGCCGACCATCAGCACCACCATGTCAGCCGGGATCTCCACCTCCTCTCCGCAGAGCATGTCGTGGGCGCGAATCAGCATCTCGCACTCGTACTTCGGCCCCGCCTGGCGGATCTCCGGATAGGTGTTCTTCTTATACATCAGAAAGATCGTCTTCATCTCGGAGCTGCGGCGGTAGAAGTCCTCCCAGCCCTTGCCGAAGGCGTGGATATCGATATAGAGGTCGTAGATGAAGCAGTCGGGATAGGCCGACTTGATCTCGTGGCCGTACTTCAGGGCGGTCATGCAGCAGACCCGCGAGCAGTAGGGATGGAACTGCTCGCTCCGGCTCCCGACACAATGGATGATGGCGACGAACTGCGGCGGCTTCCCCTGGTCGGTCTGCACCCGACCTTCCCGGAGCATCTTCTCCAGCTCGAAGGAGGTGATGACGTTGGGGAACCAGCCGTACCCGTACGACTCGACCTTCGACGCGTCGAACGGCTGGTAGCCGGTGCAGACGATCACGCTGCCGACCGCCGCCTCGCGAAACGACTCGCCGGCGCCGTCTCCGTTCCCGCTCCCGCTCCCCACCCGCACACGCGCGGTGAAGTTGCCGACATACCCCTGGAGCTCCACCAGTTCGGACTCCAGCAGGACATCGATCCGGGGGTGCTCGGTCACGCGGGTGATGCGGTCCTGCAGCAGGTCCCGGGCGGAATCGAGATAGGGGGCCGTCAGGTCGGTGCGCCCGACGTTGCCGCCGAGGCGATCTTCGCGCTCCACCAGGATGACCGGCTGATCGGCCATCGCCAGTTCGAGGGCAGCCGTCAGTCCCGCGATCCCTCCCCCCAACACGAGAGTCGTGGGGTTCATGTCGACATACCGCTTCTCGAGCGGCTCGTGGAAGGCGACCCGGCGCGCCGCGGCGCGCGTGAGCGCGGCCGCCTTGTCGGTCGCGGCGCGGGGATCATCGTGCACCCAGCTGCACTGCTCACGGATGTTGGCCATTTCCAGGAAGTACGGATTGATTCCGCCCACGGCGAGCGCCTTGCGGAAAGTCGGCTCGTGCATCCGCGGGCTGCAGGCCGACACCACCACGCGATCGAGCCCCAGATCGCGGATGTCCTGGACGATCATCTCCTGGCCCGGATTGGAGCACATGTACTTGTACGAGCGCGCCACCGCCACCCCGGGCAGTTCCCGCGCCGCCTGCGCCACCTCGTCGCAGTCCACGACCTTGGCGATGTTGGTGCCGCAGTTGCAGACGTAGACGCCGATCTTGCACTCAGGCATCCCTCTTCTCCCCCTTACGCGATCTGCGGAGCCGGCGCCGGTCGGGCCGCCTGTTCGCGCTCCCGGATCGCCTCCGCCTGCAACTCCGAGAAGTACATCGCCAGCGGCCGGTAGGCCAGGTGGGACCACTTGCTGAACGGAACCTCGAGGACCAGCATCGGCACCACGCCCATCATGTGGACCAGGTAGAGAATGTTGGCCGCGACCGGCAGGCCGGACCGGTGCAGGATGTGCTGGACGACGCCGGTCAGAGCGACGTAGAGCAAGAGGACCAAAAAGACCCAGTCGGTTTCATGCGAGTGCTTGTAATGCATCTCCTGACGCTTCACGCGTCCCCGCAGGGCGAAGATCGCGGTGAAGACCAGGCCGAGGGAGGCCGCGTAGCCGAAGGCGTGCGCGCCCCAGCGGATCTCCGGGCCAGCCTGGACCCAGTGGAGGAAGAACATGATCAGGACCAGCATCGTGACGTAGCTGAGCATGAGGATGAGGTGGATCGCCCAGGGGCGCTTGCGATCGCACTCGCGGTACCGCTTCTGGGTGAAGAAGTGCACCGGCAAGAGCCAGGCTTTCCTCAGGTAGGCGATCGGCGAGACCCGCAGGGCCGGATCCCGCCCCATCGTGAACCACCACATCCGCGCGCAGTTGACGAGGAGCAGTCCGGCGAGGACGGCGGCCATCGCCCAGTCGAAGAGGTGCACCTTTTCCGAGGGGAGGAACGCGCCCTCCCCGTCATAGATGCCGATGTCACCCTGGGAAGATCCAAAGAGGTAGAAACCGAGGCCGGTCAGAAGGGCGAGCAACAGGATCGCGACGAGTTCGATTCTCCAGGAACGATAAAAGAGCTTCGAGATCCCGGTGAAGTCATACTGCGCGGTCAGCCACCGGCGCATCGCCATCATGGTCTCACCGGGCTCCGCCTGCCGCGGACACTGCTCGGAGCACTCCCCGCAGTAGTAGCAGAGCCACGGCTCGAGGTTTCCCCGAAGTTTGTCCTCCAGGCCCATCTGCAGGTAGCGCATCGACTTGCGGGGGAAGAGAAACGGCTCCTTCGAGAAAGGACAGGTCGCGCTGCAGTTGCCGCAGTGATAGCACTTCGAAACGTCCTCGGCGCCGTACTTCTCGAGTTCTCCCGCCAGCCTGGGGTTCGCAAACACCGCCATCGGGTCTCTCTCCTGCGGGTTGTGTGACCAGACTCCTCAGCGCGCCGCCAGATCGCGGGCCCGCTGTTCGATCAGCTCCAACGGAACCGACCCGCGGCTCTCCCGGCCGCGGCCGCTCACAAGGCTGCGCAGCACCCTCGCCGCCACGGCCGCGGCCTGCGCCACGGTGTCAGGGATATCCTTCGGCCCCTGGCAGACGCCGGCCACGTAGATCCCGCCGCGTTCGGTCCCGGTCGGATCGATGTTGTAGTCCAGCTCGCGGAACCACCCGTCTTCGTCGCACCCGATGCCCAGCAGCTGCCCCAACTCGTCGGCTCCATCGGCCGGCTCGAGGCCGACCGCCAGAAGGACCATGTCGACCGGATATTCGAGCACCCGATCGCTCAGAATGTCCTCCCCCTTGATCACCATCCGGCCGTCGCGCTCCAGCACCTTGGCCGAGCGGCCGCGTACGACATGGACCCCCTCGTCCTTGATCCGCTCGAAGAACTGCTCGTACCCCTTTCCGAACGCACGCATGTCGATGTAGTACTCGTAGCAGGCCGCCCCGGGCAGCTTCTCCTTCACCAGGTGGGCGAACTTGAGCGAGTACATGCAGCAGACGCGTGAGCAGTAGGGGTTGTAATTCTGGTCGCGCGACCCCACGCAGTGGATGATCGCCACGCTCTGCGGCTGCGGTCCGTCCGGATCGAAGACCCACTCATCCTGCTTCGTCCGCTTGTTGAACTGCTTCGTCTTCATCACGATCCGCCCGCCAGTGGGACCGGAGGCGTTGGTCAGCCGTTCGAACTCGAGGGCGGTCAATACGTTCGGGTAGACGCCATAGCCGTACCGTTCGATGCGGGAGGCATCGAACACCTCGTAGCCGGTGGCGACGACGATGTTCCCGACTTCGATCTCCACGATCTCATCTTTCTCGTCGAAGTGAATCCCTTCCTTGGCGCATCGCTTGAGGCAGGCGCCGCACTTGCGTCCCTCGCTCTGGAGGTAGAGGCAGTTCTCCGCGTCGACCAGGTACGAATTCGGCACCGCCTGCGGGAACGGCATGTAGATCGCCCGGCGGGTCGTGATGCCGCCGTCGAACTCGCTGTCGACGCGCACCGGACAGACCTCCATGCAGGCATGGCAGGCGACGCAGGAACTCGGGTCGACGTAACGGGCGTGCCGCTTCACCTTGACCTGGAACCGCCCCGGGGTCCCGGTCACCTCCGCCACTTCGGCCAGCGTCCACAGGTCGATCATCTCGTGCTGGCCCACCGCGACCATCTTCGGCGTCAGGATGCACGCCGCGCAGTCGAGCGTGGGAAACGTCTTGTCGAACATCGCCATGTGTCCGCCGATCGTCCCGGTACGCTCGAGCAGGATCACCTTCTTGCCGGCATCCGCGATCTCCAGCGCGACCTGGATGCCGGCCACCCCGCCGCCGATCACGAGTGTGTCGGGGCAGACGTCCGTCGTCTCCGGCACCGCCGCCAGTCCGTAGGGCACGCCATGCACGGCGCAGGCGATGATCGCTTTGGCCCGTTCCGTGGCGAACTGCGCGCCGGCCGCGTGCTCGCGGAACGAGGCGAGCTTGACCTCGTCCGCCGAGCGGCCCGCGATCACCATCGCGAGGGTGAAGGCCGGTTTGAAGAAACCGGGCGAGTCACCCGCGATGACGATGCGCGTGAGTCCGGCCTCGCGGATCTCCTTCGCCAACTGCTCCGCCCGGAGCAAGGGATCGCGGCCGAGATCGCGAACCTGGGTCACGCCAGGTAGTCGCGTGGCGTAGTCGGAGAGGATCTTGAGATCGACCGTGCCGACAGGCGCGGTCCCCTTCCAGCAGAGGTACACCCCGATCCTTGAGACACCGTTCATCGGCAAGTCCTCGCGGGTGGTTTGTTGAGAGCGGTAGTAACTGTAAGAATCGTCCCGGAGGGGTGCAAGCGGAATCATCGGCCGATAGCGAAACATGGGGCAGAGCAGGTTGCGGCCTCCTGCGACGCAGAGACGCGACATCTCATCTGCGACGATGAATCGCAAAGAAGTCGATCGGCCATCCTCGTTCCGTGTGAAAGCAGGCCACCGGGCAGACACACCGCGTCCCGGCGGGTGCGTCGAGCGGCTCCGTGGTCAGGCGAACCTCACCCCCCGGCCACCGGCAGCCAGACCGTGAAGCGCGTCCCTCGTCCTTCCACGCTGTCGACGGCGATGCGCCCGCCGTGCTGGTCGACGATCTCCTTCACGATCACGAGGCCGAGCCCGGTGCCGACGGCGTCGCACGCGCGGGCGTTTTCCGCCCGGAAGAACTCGGTGAAGAGACGCGAGCGCGCCGCCTCAGGGATGCCGATCCCCGTGTCCGAGACCTCCAGCCGGATCTCCGATTCGCCCTCGGCGGCAATCTGCAGCGCCACTCTTCCGCCGTCGGGGGTGTACTTGATCGCGTTCGAGACCAGGTTTTCGAAGAGGTGCTGCAGCCGGCCGGCGTCTCCCCTCGCGGGCGGCAGACTCGCCGCCGCGGCGACGTGGAACGTCAGCCGCTTCTCGGCCGCGCGATCCCGGAAGGTCCGCTCCACTTTCCCCGCCAGCGCCGCCAGATCGACCGGCTCCCGGCGCGCTTCGGCGGGCGCCGTCTGGTTCTCCGCCAGCTGCATCAGCTCGTCGATGAAGAAACTCAGCCCGCGCACCCGGCGCTCGGCGCGACCGAGATACTCCTTCTGCTGGTCGTTGAGCTCGCCGATGTACCCGCCGCCCAGGACATCCAGCATGCTGACCACCGCCGCCAGCGGGGCGCGCAGGTTGTGCGCGACGCGGAAGGTGAAGCGCTCCCTCTCCTTCGCCATCTGCTCGACCTGCTCGTAGGCGCGAGCGTTCTCCATCGCGATCGCCACCAGCTCGGCGGCGAGGCGCAGGAACTCGATGTCCGCCTCCTGGAAGTAGTCGGGCTCACGACAGTAGGCGCCGAGGATCCCGATCACGCGCCCCTCGTGCCGCAGAGGCACGAAGAGGACCGACTGGACCTGGGCCGAGGCGAACGCCTCCCCCAGTTGGAAGAGCTCCGTCTGCGTCACGTGACCGGTGGCGAACGGCTCACCCTCCATGATCCGGCGGTTGAGCGGGCTGCGGGCGATCTCGACCTCCTTGCCAGGAGCGAATCGCGCCGGCAGCCCCTGCGAGGCGACGTAGCGGAGACGAAGGCCGTCGTCACTCAAGAGCTTGACGGAGATCCCCTGCACCTGCAGCACCGCCGCCAGCTCGCGGCAGACGAGATCGAAGAGGGCCTGCAGGCGCCGGGACGAGACGATCGACTGGCTGATGGTATGGAGGCTCTTCAACCGGTTGTTCAGGTCCAGGATCGTCTCGGACAGCTCCGCCAGGCGGTGAATCCGCCGCTTGACCATCTCCATCATGCTGGTGGTCACAAGACTGCAGACCAGCATGCTGACGGCGAAGAAGCCCCAGCGCACCATGACGGGGAGCGCCCCGTCGGTCAGGACGATCGGCGTCCGGTCGCCGTAGAGGAGAGGCCGGTGGGCCAGCCAGCCGACACTCTCGGCCAGCGCAAGAAGCCCCATGCCGGCCGACACCCCGATGGCAAACGCATGGGCCGTGCGGTGCTTCAGCAGGATCGAAGCGAAGATGATGTGGAAGACGAAGAAGAAGACGAAAGGACTGGAGGCGCCGCCGGTGAAGTGAACAAAGACGAAGAGGGCCAGAAAGTCGGCCGCGACCTGCCAGCGGGTGAAGCCGCGGAGGCGTTCGTCGGTCTGCAGCGCCGTCTCCCGAACGAAGCGCCGGTGCCAGTGCTGGAAGATGAGATTGTACGCCAGGATGAGGACGGAGACGGCCAGCAGGGGGAGGATCGGCGTGTGCACGCCCAGGAGGTAGGCCCAGAGGAGCCCGACCCAGATCATGGGCGGAACCCACCACCGCGCCCGCACGAACCAGAGAGAGCGGTCCCTCAACTCGTGCAGGAGGATCAGTTGGCGCTCGGCCAACTCGTCCATCGCACTGACCGGCGATGAATCCGGAAGGATCGGCGTCAGGAGCTTCATGCCGCCTCCATCTCCCCCGTCGGAACGGGGGCGCCTGGATGATACCAGCGATCTCGCTCTTCGGGGCCTGACATTCTGCCGCCGGCCGCTCGGCCCCAGTGGCGGCCCCAGTGGCGGCCCCGGCGCCGGCGACTCCCGCCGGGCCGCGGTGGAGGACAGATCGTCCCGCGGGTCGATCCAACGATTCCTCCCGCACCGATCCTCTGCTAGTGTGCCCCGCTTGAAGACACCATGAAACCGATCGAACGATCCTGGATGCTCGAGTTGGAGGACGGAACGCGATTTCGCGGCCGTCCCTGCGGCGCCGTGGTTCCGGCGGCGGGCGAAGTCGTCTTCAACACGGCGATGACGGGATACCCGGAGACTCTGACCGACCCCTCCTATCGCGGCCAGATCCTCGTCTTCACCTACCCGATGATCGGCAACTACGGCGTGCCGCCCGCCTCGTCCAAGGACCGCTTCGAATCGGATCGCATCCAGGTCAGCGCCGCTCTGATGGCGCTGGCGGTCGACGCCCCCTGGCGCGACGAGGCGGGACGCACGCTCCGGGCCTGGCTCGCCGCCGAGGGGATCCCCGCGCTGGAGGATCTCGACACCCGCGCGTTGACCCTCCATCTCCGGGAGCGGGGCACGCTGCTCGGCCGCATCCTCCCCGCGGACGCCTCCGCCCTCGTTCCCTTCCACGACCCGAACCGGGTCCCGATCGTGGCGGAAGTCTCCGGCCAGGCCCCCGAACTCCACGGCCGGGGGGACCGTCGCGTCGTCCTAGTCGACTGCGGCGCCAAGCGGGCGATCCGGCGCGAGCTCGTCGCGAGGGGCCTCGAGGTGCTGCAGGTGCCGCACGACCACGATTACACCGGCGAGCGGTTCGACGGCATCGTCGTCTCCAACGGGCCGGGCAATCCGGAACAGTGCGGAGCGACGATCGCCGTGCTGCGGCGCGCGCTGGTCCTGGGCCGTCCGGTCTTCGGCATCTGCCTCGGGTCGCAGCTTCTGGCCCTCGCCGCGGGCGCCCGCACCTACAAGCTGCGCTACGGCCACCGAGGGCAGAACCAGCCCTGCCTCGAGGAAGGGACGCCGCGCTGTTTCCTGACCTCCCAGAATCACGGCTACGCCGTGGACGAGAGCACCCTCCCTCCCGAGTGGCAGGTCTGGTTCCGCAACGCCAACGACGGCAGCGTGGAGGGGATCCGCCACCGGCGGGCTCCGTTCCGCGCCGTGCAATTCCATCCCGAGGCGTCGCCGGGACCGCGCGATACCGGGTTCCTCTTCGACGACTTCGTCCGGAGCCTTCCATGAACGGCCACCCGAAGTCGGTCCTCATCCTCGGATCGGGCGCGCTGCGCATCGGCCAGGCCGGCGAGTTCGACTACTCCGGCAGCCAGGCGTTGAAGGCGCTGCGCGAGGAAGGGATCCGCACGATCCTCATCAACCCGAACGTCGCCACGATCCAGACGACACCCGGGCTCGCGGACCAGATCTACCTCCTGCCGGTGGAACCCGAGGTGGTCCGCTCCGTGCTCGCACGCGAGCGTCCCGACGGCATCCTGCTCGGCTTCGGCGGGCAGTCGGCGCTGAACGCCGGGCTCGCGCTGGCGCGCGACGGGGAGTTGGAAAGGCTGGGCATCCAGGTCCTGGGCACGCCGATCGCGGCGATCGAGACGACCGAGGATCGCGCCGCCTTCGCCGCGGCGATGCGCGCGATCGGGATGGCGGTCCCCCAGAGCGCGGCGGTCGAGACAGTCGAGGCCGCCGGCCGCGCCGCGGAGTCGGTCGGCTATCCGGTGATGGTCCGCGCCGGTTTCTCGCTGGGCGGCCTCGGCTCCGGGGTGGCCCGCGATGCCGCGGAGCTCGAAGCGCGCGCTTCGGAAGCGCTCGCCCTCGCGCCGCAGTTACTCATCGAGGAGTACCTCGAGGGATGGAGAGAGCTCGAGTACGAGGTGGTGCGGGACCGCCACGGCAATGCCGTCACCGTCTGCAACCTCGAGAATCTCGACCCGATGGGGATCCATACCGGCGAGAGCATCGTCGTCGCTCCCTCGCAGACGCTCGATGACGAGGAGTACCATCGCCTCCGCTCCGGCGCTCTTCGCATCGTCGACGCCCTCGGGATCGTCGGCGAGTGCAACGTCCAGTTCGCCCTCCACCCGCACAGCGGCGAGGCGCGCGTCATCGAAGTCAACGCCCGGCTCTCGCGTTCCAGCGCCCTCGCGAGCAAGGCGACCGGCTACCCGCTCGCCTGGGTCGCGGCCAAGCTGGCCCTCGGTCACGGCCTGGCGGAGCTCAAAAACGCCGTGACCGGCGTCACCGGCTGTTTCTTCGAGCCGGCGCTCGACTACGTCACCGTCAAGATGCCCCGCTGGGATCTGCACAAGTTTCGCGCCGCCTCCCGTCGGATCGGCAGCGAGATGAAGAGCGTCGGCGAAGTGATGGCAATCGGCGCCTCTTTCGAGGAGGCGCTGCAGAAGGCCGTGCGCTCGCTCGGCCTCGGCTATGACGGATTGACCGATCCCAGAGCCGGCGTCCCCGACCCACAAGCCGAGGTCATGCCTCCCACCGATCGGCGTCTGTTCGCACTGGCGCAGCAACTCCAGCACGGCGTGGGGGTCGACGAACTGGCGCGGCGGACCGGCATCCACCCCTGGTTCCTCGATCGGATCGCCGCGATCGTCGAGACCGAACGGGGAATCGAAGCGTGGGGCGCCCGGGACGCCGCGACGTCGCTCTCGGCGCTCGACCCGCCCCGCCTGCGCGCCTGGAAGAAGTGCGGTTTCTCGGACCGCGCCGTCGGACGGATCCTGGGCGTCACCGAGGAAGCGGTGCGGGTGCGCCGGCTGGAGATGGATCTGCGCCCGCGGGTCCGGCGCATCGACACTCTGGCCGGCGAGGTGCCGGCCGCGACCAACTATCTCTACCTGACCTACGGCGCCGACCGCGACGAGATCCCGCCGGAGCCGGCGGGAAGACCGGTCGTGATCCTGGGCGGGGGCCCCTACAGCATCGGCTCGTCGGTGGAATTCGACTGGTGTTCGGTTGGGGCGTGCGGCACGGCGCGCGCGGCCGGGCACCGCACGGTGCTCATCAACTGCAATCCCGAGACGGTCTCGACCGATTACGACCTGACCGACCGGCTCTACTTCGAGGAACTCACCCTCGAGCGGATCCGCGACGTCGTCGACTTCGAGCGGCCGCTCGGCGTCATCGTGTCGGTCGGCGGACAGATCCCGAACAACCTCTCACCGCAACTCCACTCCTCGGGAGTGCGGATCCTCGGGACGCACCCGGAGATGATCGACCGGGCCGAAAACCGCCACCGGTTCAGCGAACTGCTCGACCGGCTCGGCGTCCAGCAGCCCCCCTGGCGGGAACTCACCTCGCTCGAGGACGCCCGCCAGTTCGCCTCCGAGGTCGGCTACCCGGTCCTGGTCCGCCCGTCGTATGTCCTCTCCGGCTCGGCGATGAACATTGCGCGCACGCCCCGCTCCCTCGAGCAGTTCCTCGAGCGGGCGGCCAGCGTCTCTCCGGAAAGCCCGGTGGTCATCTCCAAGTTCATCGACGGGGCGAAGGAGATCGAGATCGACGCCGTGGCCCAGGACGGCACCATGGTCCTCTACGCCATCACCGAGCATGTCGAGCTCTCCGGGGTCCACTCGGGCGACGCCACCGTCGTGCTGCCGCCCCAGGCGGTCTTCCTGGAGACGGTGCGACGGGCCAAGCGGATCGCGCGGAGAATCGCGCAGTCGCTGGCCATCACGGGACCGTTCAACGTCCAGTTCCTCGCCCGGCGCAATGAGCTGTCGGTCATCGAGTGCAACCTCCGGGCCTCACGCTCCTTCCCCTTCGTCTCCAAGGCGACCGGCCACAACTTCATCGAGGTCGCGACCCGCGCCATCCTCGGCCTCGACGTCCGCGGCGAGTACCGCACGCTCGACCTCGACCATGTGGCGGTCAAGGTGCCGCAGTTCTCCTTCGCGAGGCTCAAGGGGGCCGACCCGGTGCTCTACGTGGAGATGACCTCGACCGGCGAGGCGGCCTGCCTCGGCGACTCGCTGGAAGAGGCGTTCCTGAAGGCGCTCATCGCCAACGGCTTCCGCCTCCCGCGCCGCAGCGTCCTCTTCACGGTCGGCTCCGAGGAGCACAAGGTGAAACTGCTCGAGCCGGCCCGCGACCTCGCCGGGGCCGGGCTGACCCTCTACGCCACGGCCGGCACCCACGCCTTCCTCGAAGCGCATGGCGTCTCCTCCCGCCTGGTGCACAAGGAAAGCGAGGCGCGGCATCCTTCGGTCGTCGGGCTGATTCGCGACGGGACGCTCGAGTGCGTCATCAACGTCCCCTTGCGCGCGAGCGACGATGACACCCTGACCGACGGCTACGCGATCCGTCGCGCCGCCGCCGACCGCGGCGTGCCCCTGCTCAACGACGCGGAGCTGGCCCGCCTCTTCGTGCGCGCCTATCTTGCCTATCGCGACGGCGGGCTGCAGGCGCGGGCCCTCTCGGACTATCTGGTGGGATAGACGCCGCCCGCCGGTTCCACGCGCCGAAACACCGTCACCCGCTCCGCGTCCCCTCCGATCAGCTCGAGCCGGTGCGCCCCGGCGATCCATTCCATCGTGCGATCATGATAGAAAGAGACGTGGGTCGGATCGGAGAGATAGGGCCACTTCCGCCACTGCGCCCGGTCGCGCCACCGCTCCGTCATGACGCCGAGGATCCCCCCCGGCGCGACCAGCTCGACGAGCCTCTCGATCTCCCGCGCCGGCTTATGAAAGTGCTCGAAGACCTCAGAGGCCAGGACAACCTCGTAAGGCGGCTGCGGCGGATCGGGGTGGAAGAGTGGATCGTACGCGTCACACGTGAAGCCACGCCGCCGCGCCAGCTCCGCCAGCACCGGCTGTGGCCCGCAACCGAAGTCGAGCCCTCGCGCGCCGGGAGTCAGGAGCTCCGCCACCGGATCGAGCAGGCGCGTGAGGAACGTGACATAGCCGGCATCCTCGATCGAGTTGTGGTGGAGCCCGTAGCGTCGCCGCTCGCTCCCGCGGTCCGGCCGGTCGCCCGGCGCGACCGCCAGCAGCAGACACTCATCGCAGAGCCAGAGGGTCCGCCCGAAGGCGGCGGCCACCTTCTCTCTTCCGGCCCCGTCGCACAAAGGACAACGGGAATCGGCGTCGGGCGCCGACATCTCAGAACTCCACCGTCAACCCCACGGTCGGCAGGATCGCGATGCTGTTCCGGTCGACGATCTCTCCTTCGGCGAAGTTCCAGCGCGGCCGGGTCGGCGAGGCGTAATTGTAGATGTTCTGCACGTCGAGAAACGCGATCATCGACCACCCGGCGAAGTTCCAGCGCCGGTCCGCGCGCACGTCGAGCTGATGGCTGAGGCCGAGACGCTCCGCCAGGTACTCCTCCGGCAGGTTCTGCACCAGCCCGGGACGCTCCGGGTTGAGGGATGGATCGTAGGCCGGGGTGTACGGGGCGCCGGTCGCGATCCGGAACTTGCCGCTGAATTCCCACGCGGCACTCTTCACGTACCCGCCGCCGACCGTAAGGATCACCCTCTGGTCGAACTGCCCCGGATACCAGCGGCCGTTCACCGCCCGGTAGCCGCTCTTCCCCACGCTCAACCCGACCTGCCCGTAGCACGGGACCTCCGAGAACTTCTTCTGGGCCTGCAGCTCGAGGCCGAACGCTTCCCCCGATCCGCGCGACGCGAGACGGAGGTAGCCGAGCGACTGGAAGTCATCGTCGCGACCGCCATAGCCGACCCCGGAGTTCGTCAACACCAGGTAGTCGGTGGCGGCGGTGGAGTCGGTGCCGACATCGATGCCGGCCGGGAGGTCCCCGTAACGCTTGTAGTAGAGCTCTGCCATGAACTCCGTGTCGGGCCGAACCAGCCACTCGACCGCGGCCACGGCCATGTCGTTCCGGGAGGCCTCGAGAGTGCGGTTCCTCGGCTGTAGCGTCCACGAGAGGGCAGGCGGCTGTCGGTAGCGACCCAGAGCGAATCGCCAGGTCCACTCCTCGCGTTGCCGCCAGGTGAGAGAGCCGCGCGGCGAGAGGTAGCCCCCGCTCTCCAACTCGTCGTAATGGTCCGCGCGCAGTCCGACGATCAGATCCAGGCGCCGGGTCAGTCGCCGCTCCCCCTGAAGCCACGCCCCCGCCCGTCCGGCCGACAGGACCTCGTCGATGCGCGCGGGAAGCCCGAGCGAGTCTCGCGGCACCTCGCGGCCGCTTCGATCGATGACGGTATCGGCGAACGACGTCCGATTGGACTCGCGCAGGATCGTGTACGAACCTCCCCCGCTCCAGTCGGCCACGCCGCCCCACCGCACGAGTCCGTCCAGCCGGATCGTTCCCTCGCTCGCCATGGCGGAACTGCGAAAGTACTCGCGCGCCACGACGGCGGTGTCGGCCTGACTGAAGCGGAAGTCGTCGCGGTTCAGCCCGAGCGCCGCCTGGAGAAAGCCGGCCGGGATCAGGTGGCGCACGCGCATCCCGAGCACCAGACGATCCTGCTCGTTGCCGAGAATGCCCGCGTTCTGGCGGCGATCCTCGGGCGTTTCGCGGTCGCGCTCGACGTCGTCGGCGGCATAGAGCCCGATCACCGACAGGCGGTCACGCGGCGAGAGATTCGCGTCGTAGAACAGGTTGTAGTCGCTGTAGACCGGCACGAAGGCCTGTCCGGCCGCCTTGAAGATGAGATCGAGATAACTCCGCCGGGCCGACGCGCGCACGGTCCCCTCGCCGAGCGGACCCTCGACATTCAGGCCGAACTGCGAGGCCGAGAGCGTCGCCTTGCCGCCGAAGCGATCCCTGCGCCCCGGCCTCAGATCCAGCGAGAGGACCGACGACATCCGATCTCCGAAGCCGACTCCGAATCCCCCGGTGGAGAACTCGACCCGTTCGACGAAGTCGAGATTGACGAAGCTCAGGGATCCGGTCGTGGCGCCGGGCAAGCCGAAGTGGTTGATGTTCGGCACCGGGAGCCCCTGGACCAGGTAGAGGTTCTCGGTCGGACCGCCGCCGCGCACCAGAAGGTCGTTCCGTCCCCCCTCGTTCACCTGTGCGACGCCGGGGAGCGTCGTGACCGTGCGCACCACGTCCTCGAAACCGCCCGGAAACCGGCGGATCTCCTCCCGCGACAGCGACGTGGTGCTGACCGGCGCCTGCCGCTGCTCGGCGAAGAAGCGCGGCCGGATCGTCAGCCCCTCCGCCATCAGCACTGCGGGAACGAGCTCGATCTCGACGCGGACGGGAGCGCTGGAGCCGACCACGATATCGGTCCGGATGGCCGGACGGTAGCCGATGAACGAGGCCGCTACCTGGTAGGTGCCGGGTGGAAGATCGGGGATGAAGAAGGTGCCATCTTCGACCGACGCCGCGCCGCGCGTCGTCCCCGGCAGGGTGATGTTGGCCCCGGCGAGCGGCTGCCGCGTGCGCGCATCGACGATCACCCCTTCGATGCGACCGAGCGGGGTTGCGGCCATCACGCGGGGGACAGCCGGACCGCGCATCAGGCCAAGGAGACCGAAGAGGCCGGTCAGGAAGAGGACGAGGACTGCGCCACGCAACCTTCTCGCGTGGATCAAACCGCGCCTCCGCGGGCCAGCTCGGCCTTGAGCCCAGCCACCGCGGCGTCGATCACAGGATCCGACAGCGCCAGGATCTGCGCGGCCAGCACCGCGGCGTTACGGGCCCCCGCCTTGTCGAGGGCGAGGCAGCCGACCGGCACCCCCCCCGGCATGCTCACGATGGAGAGGAGCGCGTCGAGGCCCCCCATTACCCCACCGGAGAGCGGCACGCCCAGCACCGGCAGCGAGGTGTGAGATGCCAGCACTCCCGGCAGGTGCGCCGCCAGGCCCGCCATCGCGATCAACACCTTCAGTCCCCGATCTTTCGCGGATCGGGCGTACTCGGCCGTCTCGACCGGCTGCCGGTGGGCGGAAAGGACCCGCGATTCGCACGGAACGCCGAGCCGTTCGAGCACCCGCTCCACTTCCTGCACCTGCGGTAGATCCGACTTGCTGCCACAGACGATTCCCACGAGGGCCTTCGTTTCGCTCACTGGATCGATCCTCCCTCTTCCGGTTCCTGCTCTCTAACCTAGCGCCCTCCACCCGATGTCGCGGCGGAAGACCTTCCCCTCAAATCGAATCTCGTCGGCGCCGCCATAGGCGCGGCCAAGCGCCTCCGGCAAGGTCTCTCCACACCCGGTCACGGCCAGAACCCGTCCCCCCGAGGCGACGAGCGTGTTCCCGTCGCGCCGCGTGCCCGCATGGAAGACCAGTGTCTCCGGCCGCGCTTCGGCTGCTTCCACGCCCGTGATCGGCATGCCGGTCGGGTAGCTCCCCGGATACCCCGGCGCCGCGAGGACGACGGTGGCGGCATGCAGCGATCCGGCCGCGCTACCCCCACCGGCCGGGGACCGCAACGCGACCTGTGGGATCGCCCCGCGCCCCTCGACCACGGCCAGCAACGCGTCCAGAAAACCTGTCCCGAGCAGGGGCAGCACCGCCTGCGTCTCCGGATCGCCGAACCGGCAGTTGTACTCGAGGACCATCGGCTCGCCCCGGACGAGCATCAGGCCGGCGTAGAGGAGCCCGGAAAAGGGCCTTCCCTCCGCTTCGAGCGCGCCCAGCGTCGGGCCGACGATCTCGACTTCGATGCGCCGCGTGAGCTCGTCGGTCGTGCGCGGATAGGGGGCATAGGCCCCCATCCCGCCGGTGTTCGGCCCCCGGTCTCCTTCTCCGATCCGCTTGTGGTCCTGCGAGAAGGGAAGGAGCCGGAACTCGCGGCCTCGGCAGATCGCGAAGACCGAGAGCTCTTCCCCCTCGAGAAATTCCTCGATCACGATGCGGTCCGCCGCGGCGCCGACCGTACGCCGCTCGATGAGGTCTGCGACCGCCTCTTCGGCCTCCTCGAGGTTCGCCGCGATGACGACGCCCTTTCCGGCCGCCAGGCCGTCGGCCTTGATCACGATCGGGAAAGGCCCGCGACGCACGACGCCGAGCGCCTCCTCGGCCGAGTCGCAGGCGGTGAACGCTGCGGATGGGATTCCGTGATCGCGCAAGAGCGTCTTCGAGAAGACCTTGCTCGATTCGATCGCGGCGGCGGCCGCGGTCGGCCCGAAGACCCGCAGTCCCCGCGACCGGAAGAGATCGACGACTCCGTCGGCGAGGGGAGCCTCCGGGCCGATGAGCGTGAAGTCGACCTTCCGCGCCTCGGCGTGCCCGGCCAACCGATCGAGATCGGTCGCCTTCCCCGGCAGGTTCTGCCCGATTGCCGTCGTCCCCCCATTCCCGGGACAGAAGAGAACCTCGACCGTGGGATCGGACGCACGCAGCGCCCACCCCAGCGCATGCTCACGGCCACCCGACCCGACCACCAGGACCTTCATCTCCGTTCCTCCCTCGTCGCCCCTCGGATCAGCTCAGCACGCCCCCCTCGAGCCCGCGTTCCGGCAGGAACAACTCGGCTCGCGGCAGCCAGCCCCAGTTAGCCGGCCCCTTCTCCTCCAGCCAGGCCCAGGCCTCGTTCCAGCCCGCGAGCGGCGCGAGACCCAGGGAGCGCACGACCTGATCCGGCAGCTCGGAACAGAGGCCGATCTCCACGGCCGTCGTCGCGCGCCGCAACGCCACGAGAGTCTGCAGGTGGAGCAGGCCGGCCGGATCGGATCTCCCCGTGTCGGGTCGATAGCCGACCGGGTCGGCCGCGTAGCGGCGCAGCGTCTCCGAGCCGACTCCGTCCTCGCAGGCCGCCACGACCAGCAGCCGCCCTCCCGGCGCGAGGAACCGCACCCCGTGCTGAAGCGATTTGTGGGCCTGGAGGAAACTCTGGTCACGCGGGCGTCCGCCCGCATCGACGATCAGCGCGGCCGGCCGCGCGGTGAAGGGGATCCGATGGCGCTCCTCGTACCGCGCGACGGCCGCCTCGAACGAGGCCGGATAGGGTCCCTGCACCACCTCCGGCGGGAAGGTCATCGGCCGCGCCGGATTGGGATCGGCGGGAGACGCGTCCAGTGTGGTGACAACCCACTGCGGCGGAGCCAGCGCGATCGCCGCCTCGAGATCCTCGTGCACCGGATTCCCCAGCAGGAGTCCCGGTCCGCACGCCTCGTTCCAGGCGAAATCCTCCAGGCTCGGATCGCCGGATCGTGAGCCCGACCCGGATCGGATCGTGACGGCGCGCCGGTGATTGGCCAGGACACCCGCCGGATCGGCCAGTCCGGGGAAGACCAGTTTCCGCCCGCCGCCGAATCCGGCGAAGTAGTGCCAGGAGATCTCCCCGAGCAGAAGACGGAAATCCGCCGCGAGGTACGCCGGATGGAGCCGGACGGGAGTGCCGGACGGGGTGCAGCCGACTTCGATGTGATCTCGGAATCCGTTGTCGCCGTTCTGGATAACCGACCAGCCCTCAAGTGATTTCTCGGAGAGCCCGCTCCCCTCCAGGTGCGCGCGCAGGTTCGTATCCGGACTGACGGGATGAACGCCGCCCGCCAGGAGCAGCGTGCGGCGCGTCGTGGCGGGAACCGCCTCCGACAGCGCGACGACCAGGTCCTTGAGGACCGACTGCCACGAGCCGGCTCGCGTTCCGTCGGGGATGACCACGACGAGCGAGGGCCCCGCCGTGGCCGCAAGTTCGCAGACCGAACCGAACGGCGACGGACCGCCCCAGGTCGAGTGAACCTCGCGCGTGACGCCGATCGCATCCCAGATCCGGGAGGTGAGAGCCCAGGCCGGCGGCGCCAGCACCGGCGGACGCCCGAAACGGCGGAAACCGTCGAAGCGCTCCGCCCGCGCCCCCCGCATCATCCAGACGGACATGATCCTCTCCTCGCGGCCGGCGCGGAGCACGCCGACTCGACGGCGCGACGACTCCCGCTCGCGATCATGGCGTCGACTCGACGAAGCGGGCGAGGATCTTCTTCCGACCCAGCTGGGGGAAGCTCACGACCAGGCGCGCATCCGGCCCCGTTCCGTCCTCGGACTCCACCACGCCGACCCCGAAGATGCGATGACGCACCGTCCGGCCCTTCCAGACCGAACCACGGCGACGGACCGCCGACCTGGCCGCACTCTCGCCTGCTCCGCCGCCGGCAACGCCGCCGGCAACCTCGATCGCATCCCCGCCGGCATCCGCGCCCGCAGCCTCGCTCGGATCGTCTCCGGCCTCGTCACGCACGGAACTGCGCGGGGAACGCGGCGGACGGCTGGCCGAACGATCCATCCAGGACGGACGCCGCATCCCGGAGCCGGTGGCCGGATAGGGTTCCAGTCCCGGCGAGACCCAGACGCCGGGACCCCGCACGGTCTCCACCGCCTCGGCCGGGAACTCGCTCAAAAATCGCGAGAGCCCGCCCGCCGCGAAGATGTTCATACGTCGCCGCTCGAGCGAAGCCGAGAGAAAGAGCCGCTGCATCGCGCGCGTGGCGCCGACGTAGAAGAGCCGCCGCTCCTCCTCCAGCTCTTCCGGATCCTCCAGCGACGAGGCGTGGGGAAAGAGCCCTTCCTCCAGCCCGGCGAGGAAGACCTGAGGAAACTCCAGCCCCTTCGCGTTGTGGACCGTCATCAGGGTCACGCGGTCCTCGCCCGGCGCGCGTGCATCGAGGTTGGTGTAGAGCGCGACCTGATCGAGATAGGCCCGGACCGAGGCACGACCCGTGAAGCCGTGCTCCTCTCCGGCGTCGCCGCCGATCCCACCGCCGTCTCCGCTCGGTGGAACCTCTCCCCGCGCGGCGAACCGCTCGGCACCGGCCAGAAGCTCCATGACGTTGGCGAGTCGGTCTTCCCAGCCCGGCTCTCCCGACTCGCGCAGCCACTCCTCGAAACGGGTCCGGGCCAGGATGAGCCGCAGCAACTCCGCCGGGCTGTCCGTCACCCGGGCGCCAGCGTCGCGAATCAGCTCCCCGAACTCGCGCGCCTTCGCCAGCGCCGCGCCCCGGATCCCGCCATCGTCCGGATAGGAGCGACAGGCCTCGATGAAGTCGCCGCCGAGCGTCTGCGCGCGCGCCGCGATTCTCCCCAGGCTCACCGTCCCGAGGCCCCGGGCGGGGGCCCCGACGGCGCGCTGGAAGCTGATTTCGTCGCGGGGATTGACCGCCAGGCGGAGGTAGGCCAGGAGGTCCTTGACCTCCCGCCTCTGGTAGAAGGCGACCCCGCCGATGATCACATAGGGGAGGCGGAGATCGAGGAACGCCTCCTCCAGCGGACGCGACTGCGCGTGCACGCGGTAGAGGACCGCGATCTCCCCTCCGGTGATCGTTCCGGCCGCGCGCGCCGCCGTGATCCGGCCGCCGATCCAGCGCGCCTCCTCTTCCTCGTCGCGCGCCAGGTAGAGGACCGGCTTCTCCCCCGCCGGATGGACCGCGAGCAACTCCTTGGCGCGACGCCCTCGATTCCTCGCCACCACCGCGGTCGCCAGATCGAGGATGGAGGCGGTCGAGCGGTAGTTGCGCGAGAGGTGAATCACGGCGGCGCCGGCGAAGTGGTCTTCGAAGCGAAGGATGTTCGTCACATCGGCGCCGCGCCACCGGTAGATCGATTGATCGTCGTCGCCCACCACCATGACGTTGCCATGCGCCGCGGTCCAGAGCTGGACCAGCCGGAGCTGGATCCGGTTGGTATCCTGGAACTCGTCCACCAGCACGTGCCGGAACCGCTCCGCGTACTCCGCGCCGATCGAGGGATGCTCCTCCAGCAGGCGCACGGCGAGGAGGAGCAGATCATCGAAGTCGGCGCCGTCCTGGGCCCGCAGCCGTTCCTGGTACTCGCGGTAGATCGCGGCATGCTTCGCCCGGTCGGGACCGCGGCCCTGCGCTTCCAGCTCGTCCGGTCCCCAGATCCGGTTCTTGGCGGCCGAGATCAGAGTCTGGATCTGGCGCACCCGCGGGGCCTCGTCATCCGCCCCCCGCGACTTCAGGACCTGCTTCAGGAGCGCCTGGGAGTCCTCCTGGTCGAAGACCGTGATCCCCTGCCGGAAGCCGAGGCGATCGGCGTGACGCCGGAGCAGGCGCAGGCAGATGGAATGGAAGGTCCCGATCCAGAGGTCGAGCGCGGCCGGTCCGAGCAGGCGGCCGGCCCGGCTCTTCATCTCGTCGGCCGCTTTGTTGGTGAAGGTGACGGCAAGGATTCGCCGGGCCGGAACTCCGTCTCGCACGAGGCGACCCAGGCGGTGGGTCAGCACGCGGGTCTTGCCGCTTCCGGCCCCCGCGAGCACGAGAAGCGGCCCATCGCCGAAGACGACGGCCGCGCGCTGTTCCTCGTTCAGGGACGAGAGGATCGGATCGTCGGGTGCACTGGTTCGGGCATCTTCCATAGGCGGGAGTGTAGCGGTTCGGCGTCGCGAGGGCACGCATTCCTCCTCCGCGTGACTGGCGCGGCCGCGAGGCGGCGAGCCGGGATCAATACTCGATGCGCAGCTTCAGGTCGAGCGAGTAGGTGTCGCGCATCAGGTTGTTCTCCCCCTTCTCGCGATCCACGGCCGCGTTCAGGAAGAGGAGATTGCTGAGGCGGTAGCGCAACGAGACCTCCCGGTCGGGTGACGCACCCAGCTCCTGCGCGTAGACCACGCTCCACTGCGGCTGCACGATCGGGCGGAAGTTGATCCGCATGGGATCCTGCCCGCCGAACTCCCCCTCGAGCTGCACGCGGTCGATCCAGGGAAGCTGGCGGACCAGGTTCTGTTCGATCTGCTCGATCAACTCGGAGGAGATCGCCTGGCGCGTCGGATCGGATGCGCTGAAGGTCCCGAGTTCGGGATTGGAGAGCTGACCGACGCTCAAGAGCTCCACCAACTGGTCGCTGGAGTATCCCCGCGGGTCGGGACTGCTCAAGTCGACCTGGAGTTCCTTGCGCGCCGGGTGCCCGGTGACGTGGAGCTCCACCTGGACCGGCGGCTCGTCGCCGCTCCCGGGGATCTCCGTCTCGGCCTGGATGTCGAACTCCGGATCGGGCCCCTTGCCGGTTTCGTGAAAGGTCACGGTGCCGGAGGTGATGCGGAGCGAGCGGTTGAAGATGCGATAGCGTCCTCCCAGCACTTCCACCGTGCCCCAGAGGCTCCACCACGGCCACCGATAGCTCACCGTCAGGGCTCCCTCCCCCAGATCGACGGCGGCGTACGGCTGATTGACGCGGAAGTTGCCCGGAGCATCCACCTGGATCTCGATCAGCCAGGGAGTATACGGCGGCTGGCGGAGCGCCGGCGGCTTGCTCAGATCCTGGGTGATCAGTCCCTCCAGGACGCGTGCGGTTCCGGAGAGCCTGGGCCGGATCGAATCGCCTTCGACGATGGGCGCCGCCCGGAGATCCCCCTCGACGAGCATCCGGTAGTTGCCGCGCTCGAAGACGGGAGCCTCGCGCACCTGCGCCCGCAGGTCGAACTCCTCGAGGCTGCGGGCCAGGCCGGAGACATCGACGCGACCGCTCTCGTTCAACCTCCCCTGCGCGACCAGGTGCAGCCCGGCCGAGTCGATGTGCCCCTCGCCCTCAATCCGGCTGAAGCGTTCTTCGCGCCCCGGCACTCGGAACGACCCGTCGTGGACCGTGAACTCCCCCCGGGGATGGACCTGACGGCCGATCCCTTCCGCAACGATGCGCCCGCTCAAGGTTCCCGCCGGATCCTGCAGCACGCCCGTGACAAGAGAGACGAGGGCGAGGTCGGCCTCCTTCAGCTCCATCACGACTCGCGTGGACTCGCCGCGAACCTCGCGCGCGTACGGCGGCACGAGCCCGAGACGCCATCCCGCTTGCCCCTCGCCGTGCAGGCGGGTCGGTCCCATGTGCCAGTCGAAGGTCCGGAGATCGACCGATCCATCGCCGACCGTGGCGCGGAATCGCACCGAGTCGGCCCATGCCTGGTAGATCCAGAGATCGTTGCCGGACAGATCGAGGTCGACCGCCAGGTCATTCACGTCTCCTTTCACGCGCGCTTCCAGGCTGACTGAGCCGCCGATGCCGCTGGGCCGCCGGCGTTCCTCCGCCGCGACCTCGGGCCTCTCCTCCACGATCCTCGCGCGCATCGGATCGAGGGGCGTCGCGAGGGGAGATCCGCCGTCACGCCGAGGACCGAAGTACGGCATGAGAAACGGAGCCACCGGCGCGTCGTCGATCCGGATCCGTCCCGAGATGCCAGCCCGGCCGAGGACATCCGCGGCCCGCGCCGAATCCGCGAGCGCGTCGAGCGTCTCTTTCCACGTTCCCGGGATTGTGACCGAGAGCGAATCGCCCCGCACGACGACCGGCGGACCGGGCATCTGCGGGCCGACCAGGTCGACGCCGGGGAGAATCCCGTGGTATCCCTGCCCGATCACGCGCAGGGAATCGATCCAGAGGCCGATCCCCTCGCCGGCCGCGCCGGCCAGCGTCAATCGATCCCAGTACCAATCCAGGGTCTCCAGTCCGGTCGCTTCGCCCTCGAAGGCGTAGACCGGTCGTTCCACCCGACCCGAGCCCGTGAGAGAGGCGCGCCCCGTGCCCCGGATCGCATCCGCCGGCAGACCGAAGAAGGCGAGGATGGACGCGAGCTCGAGATTTTCGGCCCGCGCCGCGAACCCCATCGAGTCACCGCCCGGCGCGCCGTGCGAAGGCCGGATCCAGCCCCGGCCCCCCGCGCGGCCGAATTCCGAACGGACCCGGATCGAGTCGATCCAGACGAGTTCCGGGGACCAGTTCAACCGGGCGGGCGTGTCGAGCCGAAGTTCGGGTGCACGCCCGGGCCGAACGGCGCAGCTGTCGAGCAGCAAAGCCCCGCGCGCGTAGGGCAGGATGCGCGCCGCCAGATCGCACGAGAGCGTGTCCATCGAGGCCGACAGTCTGGTCCGGATCGTGTCGCCGACCGCGACCCATCCGCGGACCGAGTCGAGGGGAACCTCGTAAGCATCGATTCCGCTCCCATCCAGATCGGCCGACAGCGCGAGCGGTAACACGCGCCCCGCGATCCGGGAGAGACGGAGGGTGTCGAGGTAGACCTCCATCGCCCGTCCGTCTCGCACGCCCAGGTCTCCCTCGACCTCCAGCCGGGAGCGAGAGCCCCACACGCGCGCCTCACCGCTCACCGCCCCCTCGAGTGTCACGCCCGTCAACCACGGCTCGATCCAGGACTGCAGAGGAAAGCGGTGCAGCGTCGCCTGCGCCGTGATCTCTTCCAGGTCCCGGCTGGCCCGGCCATGCAGCCGCACCGTGGGTTGACCGTCGATCACCTCCTCGGTCTCCAGCCGGTCGAGGCGCACCTCGCCGGGATCGAGCTCCATCCGAATCGAGAGCCCGCTCAGCGGGCGACCGAGCAGGACTCCCGGATCGAGCTCCGCCACCGCCTGGAGATGGAGGCGAGGACCGATCGAATCCGCCTCGACTCGAATCACGCCGTTCAGGTCGGACGACGGCAGACCGGCCGCGAAACGCGACACCGGAGGGACCGCGAGGTCGATGCCGGCGAGTTCCACCGAAGCGCTCCCCTGACCCGGGGACTCGATCATGGCGCTGCCGTGCACGCTCATCGGGCCGAACCGCAGCCGCAGGTTTTCCAGATCGGCCCGCCCCGGACTGGCCCGCATCGCCACGAGCAGCGTGTCGAGCCCGGTGCCGAAAAGCGAGCCGTCGAGGTCGAGACCCAGCTCCGCGCGCGGGGGCGCACCGCGTTCCGTGACGAGGTGGAACACCACATGACCGGCCAGTTGATCGTCCTCCTCGAGCGGCACCGGCCAGTCGCGCACGAGAGGGATCTCGCCCGGAACGAGCCGCGAGACAGCGATCTCCCCGATCAGGCGGGCCGAGCTGTCGGCGGCGGCCGCCCCTGAGTTCCAATCCGCGTCGACGCGTCCCGCCAGCCCCGGCCCGGAAAGACCGGCCGCGGAGAGGGTGTACTGACGGAACTGGGAGACCTCGATCAGTCCGTTCTCGAGCGCCAGCCAGAGTGAGTCAGGTTCGGTCCGGACCAGCACGCGCCGAAGCGTTCCCCGGATCTCTCCACGCTGATGCGCGATCCCCTCCAGGGCCACGTCGGCCCCCAGGCGACGCCCGTCCGGCAGCACGACCTGGACCTGGTTGACCTGGAACAGCGCGCAGCGCAGTCGCGGCAGACGGAGCACACCCCCGGGCTTCTCCGCCCCACCCTCCACCCCCTCTGCCTGCCGCCCGGAGGCGAAGAGCGGGGATGGCGCAGCGGTGAGATCGACCGCGAGCGAATCGATGCGGAAGAGCGAGAGATGGACGCGGCGCGTCAGGAGATCTTCGGGTCGGAGCCTGAGGTCCACACGGCGCGCGACCAGCCAGGGGACCCATCCGCCGTCGCCGCGGGATTCCAGCCGGACGCCGGTCACGGAGAAACCGGAGGGATCGAACCGTTCCACGCGATCGATTCGCGCCCGGGTCGGCGAGGCGAAGACCGCCTCCAGATCCAGCCGATCCAATCCCCAGTCCCGGATGCTCGCCTGCCGTCCGAGCAGGAAAGGTGACGCCAGGAGGGCGAGCAAAAGGAGCGTGAGAGCGCCCGGCACACCCCACAAGAGGTGAAGGAGTTGCCAGCGGCTGCGGGCCATCAGAACGCCTGCCCCAGGGCGACGTGAATCTTACCCTGGCCTTCCCCCGGCGCGCGGCCGCTGCCGACCTTGAAGCCGTAGTCGAATCGGAACGGCCCGACCGGCGTGGTGATCCTGATCCCCCCGCCCATCCCGTAGGCGAGATTGAGCGGATCGTAGGAGTGATCTTTGAAGCCGTCCGTAATGCGGCCCCACTTCAGCTCCGAGGCGGACGCCCAGACGTTGCCGACATCGATGAACAGCCCGCCCTTCACCAGCCAGAGAAGGGGGAAGCGCAGTTCGAGGTTGGCCAGAATCATCGCGAGTCCGCCGATCGCCTCGTATCCGTCCGGATCACCGGGGTCGGTGCGCAGGCGCCCCACCCCGTTCTCATCGAACCCGCGGATCGTCGTCCCGCCGCCGAGGCGGAAGCGTTCGGCCCAGGGGACGCGGGAGAGTCGCAGCGTGTCCGCGACCTCCGCCACGACCGGTCCGCGCCCCAGAGGCTCGATGCCGCCGCCGCGCACCCGCGCGGCCACAACCCAGCCGCGCCGCGGCGAGGTGTAGCCTTGCCAGCCGGCCGTGAACCGAGCGAAGCGGTTGTTGCCCGACAGCACGCCGCCGGCGTACTCCACGCGCCCCTCCACGATCCGCCCCTCGGCCGGATCGAAGATGTTGTCCCGGCGATCATCGATGGCGTCGAGGTTGACCAGGCGCGTGACGTGACGGGGCTCCACGCTCTTTTCCGTCGTCGCCACGTGCTTGCTCTCGAAACCGACCGACATGCGCGCCGCGCGGGTCAGGTCACGTCGTAGCGTGATCGCGTAGCCGAGGGTGCGCTGGTGAAAGGTCTCTTCCTGGAGCCAGGCGGCATACGGCGAGAGGAAGCAGCGCGTGCGCGTGCCGAACAGCCACGGTTCCAGGTAGTCCGTCTGCAGGCGCCCCTCGCGGAACTGGAACCCACCGCTCCGGAAGCCGGGGTCGAGGGAGTAGTAGAGGTTGCCCGTGACGCCAAGGCGCCGCCCCGTCCCGTCGAGATTGCGGATCCCCCACTCCGAGACAAAACGTACCCGGTCGGACGAGGAATACCCGAACCCGGCTCCGAGCCAGCCGTTCCGTCTCTCCTCCAGGCTGACCCGCAACGCGGCGGACGGGCGGCTGCTGTCCGCGAACTCGGGCAGGATGCGCACGCGGCGGAACACGCCGGTCTCCAGCAGGCGGTCGCGGCTGTCGATCACCTGGCGCGCGCTCAAGAGATCGCCCGGCGCCAGCAGGAGTTCCCTTCGCACTGCCGTCTCGCGCATCCGCTCGAGCCCCTCGATCCGAATCGAGTCGAGCACGATCGCCGGCCCCGGCTCGACATCGATCACGATCTCGGCCTGGTCGCCGACATGCCGCAGGACGACGTCCGCCCGTCCCAGAGGGCGCCCCATGGAGCCGAGGTAGTCGGCGACGCGGCTCCGTTCGGCCCGGACGGCGAGGAGCGACAGCGGCCGGCCGGGCCGCAGCGGCGATCCCTCGCGCAGCTCCTTCTCCCAGGCCGCGGACACTCCCCGGATCAGGAGGCCATCGACGTAGCTGCGCGGCCCCTCCTCCACCGTGATCTCGATCTGCACGGCTTCGTCGGCCGCGTCATGCCGCACGCGCGCACTCTCGATCCGTGCGAACGGATAGCCCTCCTGGCGATAGCGGTCGAGAACGAAGTAGAGGTCGCCCGCCAGAAGGTCGGGCCCGGTGTAGCGCGGCCGGCTGAAAGGATTCCACCAGGATGGCGGGCGCAGGCGCATCACGCCCCGCAGGGTGCGGTCCGAGAGACGCTCGTTCCCCTCGAACCGGACTTCGTTGATGCGCGGAGGATCACCAACGGCGGCCCGCGCCTCGGATGGCCCCGCCAAACGGGCGAGGCAAAGCGCGGCGCCGACGAGAACCGCCCGCACGACGAGGCCGGTGAGGACGCCGGATCCGGCCGTTCGCTCCCCCCCTTGGGGGGCATGGGCCGGGGTCACCATGCGCCGCCTCAGCGGAGGACGCCGACGACCCGAGCCGCTTCGACCCGCGCCCACCGGTCGGCCTCCCGCACCGCTTCCAGGTTGTCCGCCGCCATCGGCGGGCGCCGGTCGAGCACCCGCTCGAGTCCCTCGCCGATTCCGGGGAAGGTGATCTGGTCGTGCAGGAACGCCTCGACCAGCAGTTCGTCCGCGGCGTTCAGCACCGCCGGAGCGGTTCCGCCCTCCGCCAGGGCCCGCCGGGCCAGGCCGAGACAGGGAAAGCGCACCGGATCGGGAGGTCCGAAGTCCAACCGGCCGAGACGCGCCAGGTCGCAACGCGGTAGACCGGTCTCCAGCCGCTCGGGATGGCAGAGCGCGTTCTGGATCGGGATCCGCATGTCGGGCATCGAGAGGACCGCCGCGGTCGATCCATCGACCCACTCGACCAGGCCGTGCACGATCGACTGCGGGTGCACCCAGACCTCGATCCGCTCTGCCGGGAGGTCGAAGAGCCAGCGAGCTTCGATCACCTCGAAGCCCTTGTTCAGCAGGGTCGCCGAATCGACCGTGATGCGCGGGCCCATGCTCCAGGTGGGGTGACGCAAGGCCTCGTCCCGGGTGATGCCGCGGAAGGTCGCCGGATCGCGATCGCGGAACGGTCCGCCGGACGCCGTGAGGATGACTCGTGCCACCGCCCGCGCCGACTGCCCCTCGAGGCACTGGAAGAGCGCGTTGTGCTCGCTGTCGACCGGCAGGATCCGAGCACCCCAGCGGCGCGCCTCCGCCGTGAGGAACTCCCCGGCGATGACCAGCGACTCCTTGTTCGCCAGCGCCACGCCCTTCCCCGCGCGAAGCGCCCGCCAGGTCGGACCCATCCCCGCGGCGCCCACGATGCCGTTCAGGACCAGATCGGCCTCCGCCAGCCCCGCGAGCGCTTCCACCCCCTCGTGGCCGAAGTAGAGCGCCCCGTTCCAACCGGCGCCGATCGCGTCGCGCAGCTCCGGCTCGAGATCGGCCCGTCCCAGTGCCACGGCGCGCGGGCGCAGCCTCCTCACCTGCTCCGCCAGCTCCCCGACGCGCGTCCCCGCCGCCAGGGCGAAGACCTCCAGGCGATCAGGAAGACGCTCGATCACATCGAGCGCGGCGCGCCCGATCGAGCCGGTCGAACCCAGGACCGTCACGCGGCGCCGGTGGCGAGAGGAGAGCTCCGGATCGTGGTTCATCGTGCCCACCCTAACATAGCGGGCTCAGCCGAGCAGCAGGGCGAGCCCGTACGCGAAAACCGGCCCGGCCGGGAGGAGACTATCGAGGCGGTCGAGCATGCCGCCGTGCCCCGGCATGAACCGGCCGGAGTCCTTGACCCCGGCTCTACGCTTAAGCCGCGATTCGAGGAGATCGCCGAGCTGTGCGGCGACCGCCGCAACGGCCGCGAGCGCGGCGGCCGCCATGGCGGGAAGGCCCGGCACCATCCGGGACGAAAGGAGAAGACCGACGATGAGAGCCGCGATGAGTCCGCCGACACTCCCCTCCCACGTCTTGGCCGGACTGACCGCCGGCCAGAGCTTGTGACGTCCGGTGAGGGTCCCCGTGACGTAAGCCCCGGTGTCGACCGCCCAGACGATCAGGATCGCCCAGAAGGCCCGACCCGATCCCGCGTCCACGCCGGCCCCGCCCGGCCACGGCCCCCCTTCGAGGCGACCCCAGCAGGCCAGCATGCTGCCGATGTAGAGAGCCCCCCCCAGGTGGACGCCCCAGGCCAGCCACCCCGCGTTCGGGCGGCGCGGCAGGCGCGGCGCGGCCAGCCAGAGGACCCCACCGACTCCGGCGGCCGCCGTGGCGACGTTTACGATCGGACCGGGACCGGCGCCGAGCGTGAGGGCGAAGGCGAGGATCGACGCGATCGCGGTGCACACGGGAGAAACGCAGAGCCCCAGCGCCCGCAGGAGACGCCCGAGCTCCCATCCCCCGAGGAGGCCGGCCACGGCCAGGAGCGCGGCGTAGGTCCAAGGATCGAGCCAGACGAGCGCGGCCACGAGCGGCAGGAGAAGCGCGGCGGATCCGAGCCTCTGCCGCAGTTCGGTCCTCATCCGGCGCTGCTACGCGCCGCGACCCGCCCGAAGCGGCGGTCACGCTTCTGGTAGGCGGCGATGGCGCGGTAGAGATCCCGCCGGCGGAAGTCGGGCCAGAGGGTCTCGGTGACGTAGATCTCGGCGTAGGCCAGCTGCCAGAGGAGGAAATTGGAGATCCGCATCTCGCCGCTGGTCCGGATCAGGAGATCCGGATCGGGGAGTCCCGCGGTGTAGAGGTGCGTATCGATCGTCCCCTCTTCGATCTCGCCCTCGGTCAGTTTACCCGCCCGCACGTCGGCGACGAGCCCGCGGATGCAATCGACGATTTCGGCGCGGCTGCCGTAGGAGAGGGCCAGCACCAGCTTGAGCCCCGTGTTTCCGCGGAGTTCCGCCATGGTGCGCTCCAGCTCGGCCTGCACCTCGCCCGGGAGATCTGCGGTTCTTCCGATCGCCCTGAGTTCGACGTTGTTCTCACGGAGCGAGTCCCTCTCCTCGGTCAGGACCTGCCGGAGAAACCCCATCAAGGCACTGACTTCGGGCGCCGGACGCTGCCAGTTCTCGACCGAAAAGGTGTAGAGAGTCAGGACCTCGATCCCGAGTTCGGCACAGGTCTCGACAACTTCACGGACCGAGCGCCGGCCCGCCTGGTGACCGGCGATGCGCGGCAGACCGCGCCGGGTCGCCCAGCGCCCGTTGCCGTCCATGATGATCGCCACATGGCGCGGCAGGTTGCCGACGGCGAGCAGCCGGTCGCGCTCGGCGACAAGCTCCTCCTCAGTGGATCGACGCATCCGGCGTCTCCCTGCTCCCGTCCGGTCCGCGGTCCCAACCGCCGCCGTCCGGGGTTCGGCCCCCCGAGTCAGACCTCGAGGATCTCCTTCTCCTTCTTCGCCAGCACCTCGTCCACCTGCCCCACGTAACGGTCCGTGAGCTTCTGAACCTCGTCGCGCAGGCGGCCCGCCTCATCCTCCGAGACCGCGTGATCCTTCTCCAGTTTCTTCACCTCGTCATTCGCGTCGCGACGGATGTTGCGCACGGAGACGCGGCACTCCTCGCCGATCTTCTTCACGCGTTTGACCATCTCATTGCGGCGATCCTCGGTCAGGGCGGGGATCGGCAGCCGGATCAGTTCGCCGTCCTCAGCCGGGTTGAGGCCGAGATCGGCCTTCTGGATCCCCCGGACGATGGCCGACAGCATCTTCTTGTCCCAGGGCTGGACGACCAGGAGGCGGGGCTGGGGCGCCGTGATGGACGCCACCTGGCTGAGCGGCATGACCGAGTTGTAGGCCTCGACGCGCACCGGATCGAGCAGCGCCGGCGTGGCCTTGCCCGTGCGGATCGCCATCAGTTCGGTCTTCAAGGCCTCGATGCTCCGCTTCATGCGATCCTCAGCCTTGGTCACGACAGCATGGCTCATGGTCAGCTTTCCTCCACCAGGGTACCCACCGGTTCCCCCGCGAGCACGCGCTCCAGGTTTCCGTGCGTTCGGACGTTGAACACCAGGATCGGAAGTCGGTTCTCCAGCGCCAGGGTGATCGCCGTCAGGTCCATGACCCTCAGGCCGCGGTCGAGCACCTCCTGGTGTCGGAGCCGAGGCAGGAACGAGGCCGACGCATCCTTCATCGGATCGCCGGTGTAGATGCCGTCGACTTTCGTCGCCTTGAGCAGGACCCGACAGCCGGTTTCCACCCCCCGCAGCACCGCCGCGGTGTCGGTGCTGAAGTAGGG
This sequence comes from uncultured bacterium, assembly GCA_964371055.1. Classification (GTDB taxonomy): domain Bacteria; phylum Eisenbacteria; class RBG-16-71-46; order CAIMUX01; family CAIMUX01; genus CAYJLF01. The sequence goes on from CAYJLF010000019.1 coordinate 50,192, forward strand.
ATTGCCGGTCCCGCCGGCCAGGATCACGATGCGCCCCTTCTCCAGGTGGCGGATCGCCCGGCGCCGGATGTACGGCTCGGCGACCTGCTCCATCTTGAGAGCGGAACAGACCCGGGTGTGCTGTCCCAGGCGCTCCAGGGCGTCCTGCAGAGCCAGCGCATTGATCACGGTGGCGAGCATTCCCATGTGATCGGAAGTGGACCGGTCCATGCCGCGCTCGACCAGTTCCGCGCCCCGGAGATAGTTGCCGCCGCCAACCACGATCGCCACCTCCACGCCGAGGCGGCGGGCAGTGGCGATCTGCGCGGCCAGGGAATCGAGGACCAGAGGATCGAGACCGGTCCGTCCTTCTCCGGCCAGGATCTCCCCGCTCAGCTTGAGCAGGATCCGTCCCCAGCGAGGGGCGGCGACGCTCTCAGATCGGGCGGGTCCTTCCATGGGTCGCGAGTCTACGACTTCCGGAGCTCTTCGCCCAACTGGAATCGCACGAAACGACGAACCTGGATATTCTCGCCCAGCTTGGCGATCACGCCGGTCACCAGATCGCGCACCTTGCGGTCCGGATCCTTGACGAACGGCTGCTCGAGGAGGACGTACTCCTCGAAGAACTTCTCCACGCGCCCATCCACGATCTTTGGCCAGACCTGCTCCGGCTTTCCCGAGGTGCGCGCCTGGTCCTCGTAGATGCTCCGCTCGTGGGCGATCACCTCGGCCGGCACGTCGTCGCGGCTGACCGCGATCGGAGCGGCGGCCGCCACGTGCAGCAAGAGGTCGTGCACCAGCCCGCGGAAGTCGTCGGTACGCGCGACGAAGTCGGTCTCGCAGTTGACCTCGATCAGGACGCCCACCTTGCTTCCGGGATGGATGTAGGCCTCGATGACCCCTTCCCCGGTCGCCCGGCCCAGGCGCTTCTCGGCCGCCGCCGCGCCTGACTTGCGCAGGTGCTCGATTGCCTTCTCCACGTCCCCGCCCACTTCCTCCAGCGCTTTCTTGCACTGCATCATCCCCGCCCCGGTCTTCTCGCGGAGAACCTTCACCTGGTCGGCCGAGATCGTCATGCTCGCTCCTTGCCCGGCTGCCGGGCTTTCCTCACGGGGCCGCGCCGCGGTCCCGTGGTGTCCTTGGGAAGTTCGTTCATGCCCCATCCGCGCGATCCGCCCCGCGAGGGCGCGGGGCGATCGCCGCGGACCATCACGCCCTCATGGCCATCACATCCTCAGGCCATCGGTCAGGCGGTCGCGTGCCGGGGCTCCTCCACGCCGATCGCCTCGCCCTTGTCCGGGGCCGGGCCGCCGGCCGCCGCGCGGGTCTCGTTGGCGACATCGCCGACGAAGCGCGCGAAGAGCCGGATGCTACGGATGGCGTCATCGTTCCCGGGGATCGGATAGGTGATCTCGTCGGGGTCGCAGTTGGTGTCGACGATTCCCATCACCGGGATGCGAAGCCGGCGGGCCTCCGCCACGGCGATCTGCTCCAGCTTGGTGTCGACCACGAACATCAGCCCCGGAAGGCGGTTCATGTCGCGGATGCCGCTGAAGACCTTGTCGAGCTGGGTCCGCTCCTTCTCCAGCCGGGAGACTTCCTTCTTGGAGAGCTTCTCGAACGTGCCGTCGTCGCGCATGCGCTCGAGGCTGCGCAGGTAGCGGATGCTCATCTTGATGGTCTGGAAGTTGGTGAGCATCCCGCCGAGCCAACGCTCGGTCACGTGGAACTGCCCGCAGCGCTTCGCTTCCTCAACCATCACGGCCTGGGCCTGCTTCTTGGTGCCGACGAAGAGGATGCCGTCGCCGTTCTTGATCACGCGCTGGACGGCCTCGCGGGCCTTCTCCACCGCCTGGAGGGTCTTGGTGAGGTCCATAATGTGGATGCCATTACGCTCGAGGAAGATGTATCGCTTCATCTTCGGATTCCACCGGCGGGTCTGGTGACCAAAGTGAACGCCGGCCTCGAGCAGCTCGCGCATGGTGATCTGCGCCATGGGGGCCGCCTTTCCGTGAGCAGTTTCTGCCTCTGCCTCCCGGCTCCGCGCCCGGTCCGAAGACCACCACGAAGAACCGCTCTGGGAGACGTGTGAATTTGCCGGGCGAAGACGCCGGCGCGCCCGGGGGCACGCCACGCCGGCCGGCGCGAACGCCGGCCGACCGCGACTTCTCTCGCTTCCGTCTACCGCTTCGAGAACTGGAAGCGCTTGCGGGCGCCCGGCTGCCCGTACTTCTTGCGCTCCTTCATGCGCGGGTCGCGCGTGAGGAGCCCGTCCTTGTCCAGCATCGGCTTCAGGCCGACATCGTAGGACTTCAGAGCGCGCGCCACGCCAAGGCTGACGGCTCCCGCCTGCCCGGCGATCCCGCCGCCGTCGACCGTCGCGAGGAGGTCGAACCTGGCTCCCGTCTCCGTCGCCACGAAGGGACGGTTGGCGATAATCGAGAGCACATCCCTCTTGAAGTAGTCGTCGAGATCACTTCCGTTGACCTTCCGCAATCCCGTCCCCGGCGTGATCCGAACCCGGGCCACCGACGACTTCCGCCGGCCCGTGCCCAGGTAGACCGTCTTCTGCACCATGCATCGACCTCCGCTTCAGCTCTTTCCGATCTGCGTCTTCAAACTTCCCGGCCGGCGCGCCGCTTACGCGGTCGGGGCCGCCGTCGATTCCGCGGCCACGACCCTCGCCGGCATCGCACGACCGTGCGCGCCCAGGGTGTACGGCACCGCCTGCTGCGCCTCGTGTGGATGCGTGGGTCCGCGATAGATCTTCAACTTGCGGATCATCTGCCGACCCAGCGGTCCCTTCGGAAGCATCCCCCAGACGGCATCGCGGATCACCTCTTCGGGCTCCTTGCGCATGCGATCGGAGAGCTTCGTGAACTTGCTGCCGCCCATCCAGCCGGTGTGGTGGAAGTAGGTCTTCTGCTGGAGCTTCCGGCCGGTGAAGACGATCTTGGACGCGTTGACGATGATGACGTGATCCCCCGTGTCGAGGTACGGCACGTACAGCGGATTCCACTTGCCCCGAAGCAGGCAGGCGACCTCGCTGGCCATCCGGCCGAGGGTCTGCCCGTCTCCATCGACGAGGAACCACCGGCGATTCACGTCCTTCGCCTTGGTGGCGTAGGTTCCCATCCCATGACCTCCTGAAACGCCTGAACTGTGCAAAGCTCTGAATCTAGCGGGCAACCCGCGCCGTGTCAACCCTCGGACGCGCTCAGGGGGCGAAGGGGGGCTGTTCCACCCCTCGCTCGGTCACCCAGGCCCTGATCAGCCGGGCCGGGGTGACGTCGAAGGCGGGATTCCAGGCCCCTGCCGCCGCGGGGGTGACCCGGACCCCACCCCACTCCAGCACTTCGGACGGATTCCGTTCCTCGATCGGAATCGCCCCGCCGTCGGGGATCGTCAGGTCGAACGACGAGCGAGGGGCCACCACATAGACAGGGACATCGAAGGCCGCCGCCGCCAGAGCCAGCCCCAAGGTCCCCACCTTGTTCGCGGTATCTCCATTGGCCGCAATCCGATCGGCACCGACCAGGACCGCGTCGATCCGGGCCGTCCGCATCCGCCAGGCCGCCGCGCCATCGCATTGGACGGCGTAAGGGATCCCGGCCCGGTCCAACTCCCAGGCGGTGAGGCGGGCCCCCTGCAGGAGCGGCCGCGTCTCATCGACGTGGACGAAGAGACGCTTGCCCCGCCGGCAGGCCTCGATGACCACTCCGAGAGCCGTCCCGCCCCCGGCCGTGGCCAGCCCGCCGGTGTTGCAGTGGGTGATCACCCGTCCCTCCCGCGGCAGGAGAGGGAAACCATGTTCGGCCATGGCCCGGGAGAGTGCGAGGTCTTCGTCGAGGATGCCGAGCGCCTCCGCCAGGACGGCCGCGCGGATCCGCCCGGTCGCTCCGCCCGACCCGGCGCCGCCTGGCCCTCCGGCCTGCCCCTCCGCCTCCGCCCTCGCCGCCTTGAGGGCGCGGTCACACCCCCAGCGCAGGTTGACCGCGGTCGGCCGCGCCGCCGCGAGTCGCGCGGCGGCGCGCTCGAGGTGGGCGAGAAGCGCTTCGGGATCGTCGAGTTCGAAACGGGCCGCGGCCAGGGCGACGCCCAGAGCCCCGGCGACGCCGATCGCGGGCGCGCCGCGCACCGCGAGGGTGCGGACCGCCTCGATCACCCCCTCGACGGTCTCGAGCTCGGCGTAGACCTCCTCCCGCGGAAGTCGCGTCTGGTCGAGGATCCGGACCGCGCCGTGGCGCCAACGGACCGTTTCCAGAGTCGCATCGTTCATCCCCGATCGACCTCGAGACAGAGACGCCGCAGCCCGGCGAGCGGAAGTCCCATCACGTTGAAGAAGTCCCCTTCGATCCGGGGGACGAAGATGCCCCCCCACCCCTGGACGCCGTAGGCGCCTGCCTTATCCATCGGTTCTCCGGTCGCAAGGTAGAGTTCCAGGTCCGAAGGCGCCAGCCGATCGAACCAGACGCGCGTCATTTCGACCGTTGTTCCTTCACGCCCCGTCGCCAGCACCGCGAGCGCCAGTCCGGTCCAGACGCGGTGCCACCGTCCCCCGATCCGCCCGAGCAATTCGACCGCCTCGGCGCGATCGTGGGGCTGTTCCAGGACCGCGCCATCGACCTCCACCACCGTGTCTGCTCCGAGAGAGGCATACGCTCCGCCCGCGCGGGCCGCCGCCTCGATCGCGCGGGCCTTCTCGGTCGCCAGGCGCTGGACATACTCCGGCGCCGACTCGTGGTCCCGGCGGTTCCCCTCCGGCACGCCCGAAGGAAGGACGAGAATCGGGATCTCGAGCCGCTCCAGGAGCTCGCGCCGGCGAGGGGAGCGGGAGGCGAGCGCGAGAGGAACGCCGCGCAGCCCGAGCAGCGTCGCCCCGGCCGATGAGAACCCCGTCCCGAGACCGGTCACGCGCTCCCCTCCCGGGATCGAACCCGCGTCGAGTCGATCCAGAGGGTGACCGGACCGTCGTTCACCAGTTCCACCTCCATCATCGCCTGGAAGACCCCCGTCTCGGTCCGGACCCCGAGGTCCCGGACTTCGCCGCAGAACCGCTCGTAGAGCCGGTTCGCCTCGTCGGGCGGCGCGGCCCCGGTGAAGCTGGGACGGCGCCCCTTGACACAGTCACCCAACAGGGTGAACTGCGACACCACGAGCATCGATCCCTGCACATCCTCCAGCCCTAGGTTCATCTTCCCGTCGGCGTCGGAGAAGATCCTGAGGCCGACGATTTTAGCCGCCATCCAGGAGGCATCTCCGTCTGTGTCTCCGCGCTGGACGCCGAGCAGGACCAGAAGTCCGGGGCCGATCGCGCCTTGCACCACCCCATCGACCCGCACCGCGGCACGGCTGACCCGTTGCACGACCGCAACCACAAATCCCCCTACAGGTCGAGCGTCAGCCCGCCGTAGGCGGACGTGGAGCGCGGCGTCCAGTCGCCGTCGATCTCTTCGAAGCGGACCTCGGCGAAGATCGACAACGGCGCGGGAGAGAGCGGGAGCGAGATGCCGGCGAGCGCGTGATAGCTCACGTTCGTGGTCTCCTCCTCGATCTCGTCGATGAAGGGATCGGAGGCGTCCTCTGCCTTCGGATGCGTCTCCACGTGGATCTCGATCTCCTGGATCTGCATCCCGCCTCCACCTCCCACGTAGATGCCGGTCGATCCGCTTCCGATCGGCACCAGGCGCAGGTGGAGAGACGCCCGCAGCGTCTGGTCGGTCCACTTCGCCTTGCCGCTGAGCGCCTCTTCCGCTCCCGCTTCGTCGAAGGTGAGTTCCTCGGATCGTCCCTCGCCCGAGAGCGCGAGACGGAGGTTCTTCGCGATCGGCAGATAGAGATGAATCCCCGCGAAGCGGGTCCCCTCGAGTTCCTCTGCTCCCTCGAAGATCTCGCCGTCGAGGCTGGCGTAGCCGGCGTGCACCCCGAGAGACACCCCGGCGGCCCGGACGGCGGCACCCCACCCGGTCCCCGCCAACAGCACGGCCGCCAGCGCGAGCGCCCGCCGCAGCGACACCCGCGCGCGCGGGCGACTCATCTCATGCGGCCACCCGACACGAACGGGTGGGGTCTGCGGCGATTCGACCTCGAGTTGGGTTTGCATCCGATCTACTCCTTTTTCTCCTGCGGGATGAGCTGCTTCCGCTCCACTTTACGCACTCCCTTGACTCCACGCAGGGCCCGCGTGACGCGCTCGAGATGATGCAGATTGCGCACCTCGAGCAGGAATTCCCCCACCGCCTCCGCATCATCAGCGCCGACCACCGCCGACCGGATGTTCGAGGCCGCTTTCGTGATTGCGGTCGAGATGTCCCCGAGCATCCCCGGCCGGTCGGTGCCGAGGATCGAAAGACGCGCGAGGAAGGTGGCGTCCCGGGCCACGTCCCAGGTCACCTCGACCAGGCGCTCGGGCTCGATCCGGTCGGCAAAGGTGTTGGGGCAGTCCTGCCGATGCACCGAGACGCCCCGCCCGCGGGTGACGATCCCGGTGATCGGATCGCCCGGCACCGGGCTGCAGCACTGCGCCAGATGGATCATCAACGAGGTGATCCCCTGGATCTTCACCCCGGTGGACGAGGGACGGGTCAACTGCTTCAGCTTCTCCACCGCCGACGGCCCGCCCGGGGCCGGATGGAGTTCCGGGTAGATTCGGTTGGAGACGCCGATCGCCGAGAGCTGCCCCTCGCCGATCCGCGCGAAGAGCAATCCCGCATCCTCCAGGCCGAACGACTGCGCCACTTCCGCCAGGTCGTCGTCCCCCGGGATCCGTTTGCGCCGCCGGCGCAGTTCCCGCTCGAGCATCTCGCGGCCGAGCGCGATCGAGTCGGTCAGTCGCTGCTGCTTCAGCCAATGCCGGATCTTCCCCCGCGCGCGGCTGGTGCGCGCCGTCGGAAGCCAGTCCTCCTTCGGGGCGGCCGACGGGGCGGTCAGGATCTCCACGATGTCGCCGCTCTTCAGCTCGTAGCCCAGCCGCACCAGCCGGCCGTTCACCCGCGCTCCCACGCAGTGGCTGCCGACCGCGGTGTGCACGGCGTAGGCGAAGTCGATCGGCGTGGCGCCGCGGGGAAGCTGCTTGAGCTCACCGCGCGGCGTGAAGACGAAGACTTCGTCCTGGTAGAGCGCGACTTTGAGCAGATCCATGAACTCCCGCGGATCGTCGGTCTCCGTCTGCCACTCGGTCGTTCCCCGGACGACGAGGTCGCCCAGCTTTCGCTCCAGCTCCGCGTCGACCCGCCCGCCGTCCTTGTACTGGTAGTGCGCGGCGATGCCGTACTCCGCCACCAGGTGCATCTGGCGCGTGCGGATCTGCACCTCCACCGGACGCATCTGCGGCCCGATCACGGTGGTGTGCAGCGACTGGTAGAGATTGCTCTTCGGCGACGCGATGTAGTCCTTGAAGCGGTCCTGCACCGGCAGGAACATGTCGTGCACGATGCCGAGGACCCGGTAGCAGTCGGCGCGCGTCTCGGTGATGACCCGGATCCCGAGCAGGTCGTAGATCTCGTCGAAGCCCCCCGGCGTCCGCTGCATCTTCTGCCAGATCGAGTAGAAGCTCTTCGGACGTCCCGAGATCTCCCCGCGGATCCCGTCGGACTTCAACCGCTCCGCCATCGGGTCGCGCACCTCGGTGATCGCCTCCTCGCGCGCGACCCGCTTCAGGGCGATCAGGTCACTCACCTCCCGGTAGTGCTCCGGTTCGAGGTATTTGAAGGCCAGGTCCTCCAGCTCCCACTTGAGCCGCGCGATCCCCAGACGGTGCGCCAGCATGGCGTAGATGTCGCGCGTCTCCTGGGCGATCCTCCGCCGCTTCTCCTCCGGGTGCGGATCGAGCGTCCGCATGTTGTGCAGGCGGTCGGCCAGCTTGATCAGGATGACGCGGATGTCGCGCGCCATCGACAGGAGCATCTTGCGGAAGTTCTCCGATTGCTCCGCCTCGGGGTTGCGGAACGGGACGCCGCCGATCTTGGTCACGCCGTCGACGAGCTGCGCGACCTCCGAGCCGAACTCGCGCGCGAGGACCTCGAAGGTGACGGTGCGATTGTCCTCCAGCACGTCGTGCAGCAGCGCCCCCTGGAGGATCACGACGTCGGCGCCCCGCCGCAGCAGGTCCAGCAGGATCAGGGTCACGCTCAGCGTATGGGTGAGGTAGGGCTCACCGCTCAGGCGGCGCTGGTTGGCGTGCGCGGACCGCGCGAACTCGAGCGCGCGCTGAATGGCGGCACCGTCGGCGGGCGCGAGATACCGCTCCACCTCCTGCCGCAGCTCCTCCTCGAGCCGGGCCACCGTTCCTTCGAGCTCAGGACTCAAGCGGACCTCCCGGATCGTCCTCGGCGGGCACTCCGTCTCCCCCGACGGGGTCCGCCCCACCGGCCAGTCGCAGGGCGCGGATCTTGAGCTGCAGGCGCTCCTCGCCGCGATGGCGGTTGACCGTGGGCGTGTAGGCGACCTCGACGATCGCCCCGGATCCAGGGATCTCGTTCGAGCGCTTCCCCATCCCGAACCCGATGCAGTCGGTCGCCCCCCGCCCGCGTCCGGCCCGGAAGCGCAGGTGCCGTCCCTGATCCACCCGCGGATGATGACAGAATACACGCCCCAGGAAGAGCGGCTCCTCGTTGCCGGACCCGAAAGGCGCGATCTGCTCCAGCTGCCGCGCCAGATCGAGATCGACCAGGTCGGGATCGAGTTCGGCGTCGAGCGCCAGAGCCGAGGCGAGATGGTCCGCCTCCGGCGCCAGCTCCCAGCCGGCGAGCGCCCGTTGGAACGACTCGAACCGGTCCGGTCGCATGGAAACCCCGACCGCCTGGGGATGCCCGCCGAACCCCGCGAGATCGCTCTCGGCGCGGCGCATCAGCGCGAGCAGGTCGATGCCGACCGGCGTGCGCGCCGAACCACGCGCCATCGGTCCGCGCAGCGAGACCAGGACCACCGGCACGCGGAACCGCTCGGCCAGGCGCGACGCGGCGATCCCGAGCACGCCGGGATGCCAGGCGGCCGAGCCGATGACGATCGCCTGCCGGGGTTTGCGATCGACCGTCTCGTTCACCACCCGCAGCGCCTCGTGCAGCACCCGCTCGTGCTGCCGGCGTCGCTCCCGATTGTCGGCCTCCACCTCGTAGGCGCGCTGCCGCGCCTCCTCGATCGTGTTCGATCGCAGAAGAGCGAGCGAGCGCTCGGGCGAGCCGAGCCGGCCCGGAGCATTCAGCCGGGGCGCGATGCGGAAAGCGAGATCGAGCGCCTCGAGCCGCCCAGGTTCGATCTCCGCCTGCTCCGCCAGCGCCTGCAGGCCCGGGCGCGCGAAATCGCGCATCCGTTCCAGCCCGAGACGGGCGAACACCCGGTTCTCGCCCCGCAGCGGGACCACGTCCGCCACCGTACCAAGCGCGACCAGATCGAGTTGCTCCGCGAGCAACGTCTCCGCCTCGGGCCCGATCCCGCGCGTCACCGCCTGGAGGATCTTGTAGACCACGCCGACGGCCGCGAGGTCGGGAAAAGGATAGCGGGGCGGCTCGAGACGCGGGTTGACCAGGGCAAGCATGGCAGGGAGCCGGTCGTCCGGAACGTGATGGTCCGCCACGATCAGGTCGATCCCCAGTTCGCTCGCGCGGGCGGCGGCCGCGTGGGCGGAGGTGCCGCAGTCCACCGCCAGCAGAAGCCGGGCGCCGAAGTCGCGTGCCGCCTCGACCGCGCGCACCGACAGGCCGAACCCATCTTCCAGCCGGTTGGGAACCATCGCCGCCACCTGGGCCCCGAGCTGGCCCAGCACCGTCGAGGCCAGGACGGAAGAGGTCAACCCGTCCACGTCGAAGTCGCCGAAGACGAAGATCCGCTCGTGACCGATCACCGCCTGTCGCAGCCGCTCGGCCGCTCGCGGCATCCCGGAGAGCGCGTAGGGATCTTCGAGGTCGCTCAACTGGGGATGAAGAAAGCGGCGCGCCTCCGCTTCGGAGCGCACGCCGCGATTCCACAGCGCGGTCAAGAGGGGGCCGGACAGACCTAGAGGTTCCCGCAGCGCGCGCCACTCCGCCGGGGCCGGCGATGCCGGCAGCACCCAGCGTGTGCGCGACGGGTCGTTCATGCCAGGACCACCCCGATCGGTCGTCGAGCCGTCCGGGCCGCCCCTGGAACGAAGCCGGCCCGTGCTCTGGTCGCTCCTAGACCTTTCGCGAGATCTTCGCGCCGGTCTTCAACTCCTCGATGTAGGCCTTGACCCGTTCCTGCGCCCGCTGCTGTCCGAGGACCGAAGGGAGGCGCGCCTCGACCTGCTCGTACGGAATCGGCTGCGGAGGCATCCGCTCTTCCGCCTTGATGACGTGGAAGCCGAACTGCGTCCGGATGACGTCCGAGATCGTTCCCGGCGCCAGCGCGAAGGCGACCGAGTCGAACGGCTGCACCATCTGTCCGGGCTGGAAGAAGCCGAGATCGCCCCCGTTCATCCGGCTGCCCGGATCCTCGGAGTACTCCTGCGCGACGGCGGCGAAGTCCGCTCCCCCCGCGACCTTGGTGTGCGCCTCGCGGATGCGGCCCTCCGCCTGGCCGACCTGCTCCGGCGTCGCGCCGGCGTCGACCCGGACCAGGATGTGGCGCGCCCGCACGCTCTCCTTGCGCTGGAAGTCCTCCGGATGGGTGTCGAAGTAGGTGCGCGCCTGCTCCGGCGTGACATTCACCGTGTCCTGGATCGCCTGCTGCAGGTAGCGGTTGATGCCGGTGTTCCGCTGGAACTCGCGGGTGAAGTCCTCCCGGGTCAGGTTCATCTGGGAGAGCTGCTGGACGAAGATCGAGTCGCTGGGGAAACGCTGCGCCACGAAGTTCGCGACCTCGCCCTGGATCTCCTGGTCGGACGGCACCGTGCCGGCCTTCTTCGCCGCCAGGTAGAGGAGCCTCTGCGCGATGAGGTCATCGACCGCCTTCTTCTGCAGGTCGAGCTCGGGCGCGGCGGGATCGACATCCGGCACGCGGCCGGTCCGCAGCATCCCGACCGCGCGGTTGACCTCACCCAGGGTGATGGTCTCCCCGTTCACCGTCGCCACCGTCTGGCCCGGATCTCCCGTCAGGGGTTCCGTCGCCGTGGTGCCATCCTTCTTCCCACAGGCCGTCAACGACACGGCGCCGATGATCCAGGCCGCCGCGAGGAGGCCGCCCCACACTGCCCGATGGCTGATTCTCACGTTTGACTCCCTGGACCGGCGGCCGCGCCGCCGTCCCGCCCGCCCCGCGGGCCGGTTCGAATCCCTGTGATACGATGAGTCACCAGTATAGGAATGCGGTCCCGGATCCCCCAAGGAGTTTGTCGGCGTGACCGGAGATGACGAGATCGGACCAGATGGCCGTGAAACAGGAGAGGGAGACCCCAGCTCGGGACCCGATCGCCCCGGTTCCATCGGGCGGGAGCCGGCTCTTCCCGAGAGCCCCGAGCTCGGACCATCCCGTTCCCCCCGGCCGGCTTCCGACCCTCCACCGGTCCTCGAGCTGACGATCGAGGGGCTGGCCTTCGGCGGCGAGGGGATCGCCCGCCACGAGGGGAAGGTCCACTTCGTGCGGGGCGCCCTGCCGGGCGAAGTCGTCGAGGCGGTCCCGTTGAGCCGGCGGCGCCGGTTCGATCGGATGCAACTGGTCCGGGTCGTGCGCTCCTCGCCCCTGCGTCGCGCGCCTCTCTGCCCTCACACCTCGCTCTGCGGCGGTTGTGTCCTCCAGGAGCTGGACGACGGCGCCCAGCTTGCAGCCAAGGCGGCCCAGGTGCGGGAGAGCCTGCAGCGGATCGGAAAACTCGACGTCCCCGAACTCGGTCCCCCGCTCGCGTCGCCCACGCTGACCCGCTACCGCAACAAGATGGAGTTCACCTTCGCTCCCCGTCCGTGGATCGAGGGAGGACGCCCCGAGGTTCCGCCGCCCGGGCCCGCGCTCGGCCTGCATGTGCCGGGACGCTTCGACGCCGTCTTCGATCTCGAGGAGTGCGTGCTCTGTTCTTCCGCCTGCGTCGAGATCGTGCGGAGTGTCCGTCAGTTCGCGCGCGAGCGCGGGCTGGCCTCGTGGCGCAGTGATGACGACAGCGGCCTCCTCCGGCACCTGATCGTGCGCGAGGGGGCGCACACCGGCGAGATCCTGGTCGGCCTCGTGGCGCGCGACGAGCACCCGGCGTTCGCTGAACTCGCGCCGCTTTTGGCGGCGCAGCATCCCGGCCTCGTCGGAGTGATGCTGATCGTCAACCGCGGCAAGGCGTCCGTGGCCCGAGGCGAGGAGGAGCGCCCCCTCCACGGCCGCGCGTTCTTCCGAGAGCGGCTGGCGGGGCTGGAGTTCGAACTCTCGGTCCAATCGTTCTTTCAGACCAACACTCTGGGGGCCGAGCGGCTGGTCGAGACGGCGCGCCTGATCCTCGAGGGGGCCCGCGGCGGCCGCGGCATGCTCTTGGACCTCTACTGCGGCGCCGGGACCTTCGGCCTCGCCCTGGCCTCCTCGTTCGCCCGCATCCTCGGGGTCGAGCAGGTCTCTTCGGCGGTCCGGGATGCCAGGCGCAACGCGGCCCAGAACGGAATCGAGCACGCGGAGTTCATCGAGCACGCCGTCGAAGAGTGGCTGTCCCGGCCCGACGCGAGGGCCGGCCTCGCCCACCGCCCGGAGGAGACGGTGGTCCTGGTCGATCCGCCCCGCACCGGGCTTCATCCACGGGCGATCCCGGGCATCCTGGGTCTCGGCACCCCCACGATCCTCTATGTGTCGTGCAATCCGACCACCCTCGCCCGCGACGCCGCGATGCTGGTCGACGGGGGATTCCGCCCCACTGGCTACCGCGTGGTCGACATGTTCCCCCACACCAGCCACGTGGAGACGGTCCTCCGACTGGAGCGGTAACCGCCCCATCGACAGCCGCCCCTCGATCTGGTATAGAATCCCGGATCCTGACTCGATAACAGAAGGGTGGCCGCCGGTGAGCGCGCCGCTCCCCTGGGATCCCCCGGCCTGCCGTACCGGGTGACGACGCAAACGCCGAAACCACCCATGGAGGCTCGCGATGACGGTACGACCGCGCCGCGGCGATCGGGCGCGACGGGACATCTCGTTCCGCCGCCTGGCGCCCGTCCTTCTTCTCCTCCCGATCCTGGTCGGGGGGATCTTCCTGGCCCGCTCCGCCCCCGCGCAGCCTGCGCCGGACGGGACGATCGCTCCGAACGCCGCCGCGACGACGGCGCCGGCGGTGCATCACGGCGGGGAAGCGAATCTCGTCCTGCCCGACCTCGGCGCGGTGCGCTTCATCGGGATGACCGGGCAGACCCTCCTCACCTTCGGCCTTCTGGCCAGCCTGCTGGGACTGGTCTTCGGGCTCGTGATCTACCGTCAGATCAAGAAACTGCCGGTCCATCGCTCGATGCGCGAGATCGGCGATCTGATCTACGAGACGTGCAAGACCTACCTCCTGACGCAGGGGCGCTTCCTCCTCATCCTCTGGGCCTTCATCGGCGCGATCATCCTGCTCTACTACGGGATCCTCCAGCACTTCCCCGTGCAGAAACTCCTCGTCATCCTGGTCTTCAGCCTGATCGGGATCGCCGGCAGCTACGCCGTGGCCTGGTTCGGCATCCGGATCAACACGCTGGCCAACGCGCGGACCGCGTTCGCCAGCCTGACCGGCAAGCCGTTCCAGCTCCACGCCATTCCGCTGCGTGCCGGGATGAGCATCGGGATGGCGCTCATCTCGGTCGAGCTGCTCATCATGCTCTTCATCCTCCTGTTCGTGCCGCGCGACTACGCCGGCCCCTGCTTCATCGGCTTCGCCATCGGCGAGTCGCTCGGGGCGGCGGCGCTCAGGATCGCCGGCGGCATCTTCACCAAGATCGCCGACATCGGCAGCGACCTCATGAAGATCGTCTTCAACATCAAGGAGGACGACGCGCGGAATCCGGGGGTCATCGCCGACTGCACCGGGGACAATGCCGGCGACTCGGTCGGCCCGACCGCCGACGGCTTCGAAACCTACGGAGTGACCGGCGTCGCCCTCATTTCGTTCATCCTGCTGGCGATCACGCCCGAACATCTGCGCGCGCTGCAGCCGGGGCTCGCCGCCGGCGACGCGGCCCTCCAGGCCTCGACCATCCAGGTGCAGCTTCTGGTCTGGATCTTCGCCATGCGCGTCATGATGGTGCTGGCGTCGGGAGGCTCCTACCTCATCAACCACGCGCTGGCGAAGGCCCGGCACGGCCGGCAGGACAAGATGGACTTCGAGCAGCCGCTGACACAGCTCGTCTGGCTCACCTCGATCGTTTCGATCGTGTTGACCTACATCGTCTCGAGGTTCCTGATCGGGGATCTGGGCGACGGTTCGCTCTGGTGGAAGCTCGCCACCATCATCACCTGCGGCACGCTCGCGGGGGCGGTCATCCCCGAACTGGTCAAGATCTTCACCTCGACCGGCTCCCGGCACGTCCGCGAGGTCGTGATCTCCTCGCGCGAGGGGGGCGCCAGCCTCAACATCCTCTCCGGTCTCGTCGCCGGCAACTTCAGCGCCTTCTGGCTCGGCCTCGGGATCATGGCCCTGATGGCGATCGCCTACGCCGTCAGCCTCGCCGGCTTGTCGAGCCTGATGCTGGCGCCGGCGGTCTTCGCCTTCGGACTGGTCGCCTTCGGCTTCCTCGGCATGGGACCGGTCACGATCGCGGTCGACTCCTACGGCCCGGTCACGGACAACGCCCAGTCGGTCTACGAGCTCTCCACCATCGAGCAGATCCCCGGGGTGGAGAAGGAGATCGAGCGCGACTTCGGCTTCAAGCCGAACTTCCACGTGGCGAAGGACCTGCTGGAGGAAAACGACGGCGCGGGAAACACCTTCAAGGCGACCGCCAAGCCGGTCCTGATCGGCACCGCCGTGGTCGGCGCCACGACCATGATCTTCTCGATCATCATGGTGCTGACCCAGGGGCTGACCACGAACCTCGACAAGCTCTCGATGCTGAACGCCCCGTTCCTCCTCGGCCTGCTCGCGGGCGGCGCCGTCATCTACTGGTTCACCGGGGCTTCGATCCAGGCGGTCACGACCGGCGCCTACCGCGCGGTGCAGTTCATCAAGCGGAACATCAAGCTGGAGGGGGTGACGCGCGCGTCGGTCACCGACAGCAAGAAGGTGGTCGAGATCTGCACGCAGTACGCGCAGAAAGGGATGCTCAACATCTTCCTCGCCATCTTCTTCACGACCCTGGCCTTCGGCTTCTTCGACCCGTTCTACTTCATCGGGTATCTCATCTCGATCGCGCTCTTCGGGCTCTACCAGGCGATCTTCATGGCCAACGCGGGCGGCGCCTGGGACAACGCCAAGAAGATCGTCGAGACCGACCTGAAAGAGAAGGGGACCGAGCTGCACGCGGCCACCATCGTCGGCGACACCGTCGGCGACCCGTTCAAGGACACCTCCTCGGTGGCCATGAACCCGGTCATCAAGTTCACGACGCTCTTCGGACTCCTGGCGGTCGAGCTGGCCGTCTCGATGGCGGTGGAGAACGCCACGCTCACCGCGGTCCTCGGCGCCGTCTTCTTCGCCGTCGCGCTCGTCTTCGTCTGGCGTTCGTTCTACGCGATGAGGATCCAGCTCGGCGAAAAGAGCTGACGGCCGCGAACGAAGCGGATTCCGGACCGGGGACGGGCGAAGGGCCTGTCCCCGGCGGGGATCGGCGACCGGCGTGCAGCCGACCGAACGCGACGGATGGGATGTCCGTCGCCCGTTGCCGCTACCGTGCCAGGATCACGGTCCGGTCGACCCGCACCGTCTCCCCCCGCAGGCGCAGGTAGTACACCCCGCTCGGCGCCTCTCGCCCCATCGCGTCGGTGCCGTCCCACGTCATCACCTGCTCCGCAGACTCCGCGCGCACGTCCGCTTCCAACCGGCGGATCAGACCGCCTTTCACGTCGAAAATCGCGAGGTCGATCCGCTGGTTCCGCGGGACGCGACCGCTGATCGTGACGCCGGCGCCGGTCGGGTTTGGATAGACGACGAGTTGGACCGGAGGCGCCGGCACCGAACCTTCCGGCGGAACGCCGCCCGACGCCTCGCTCAGCGTGACGTCGACGAAGAGAGCCGGGGCCTCTGCCAGCACAGGGGGCGGCCCCGGCGGGTAGACCGCCGCTCCGGCCGCCGCGTGGAAGAAGAGAGGCGCCGGGGCCGACTCCGCGAGTCCGGCCAGCGGCCCGGCGTCGAGCGAGAGCGCCACTTCCGCCACGGTGGCGCTCGCCTCACCCCACAACCAGGGCGGGCTTTCCGTCACCTCCAGCACCGCGACATCCGGGTAGACTCCCTGCAGCCGTGTGAAGCGCCGCGTCCCATGGTCGAGCGTGATCATGCCCTCGAGCGCCTCGGCGTCGTAGATGCCGTTTCCGTTGACGTCGATGTAGATCCGGAACTCCTCCGCCGAGACCGCATCCTCGAGGGCGAGGTAGAGACAGGCGGCATCGTTCATCACCCGGATGGTCGACGGCGGGCCCGACGGCAACAAAGTCGCGTCCAGGGGTGTGGCCGCGTCCCACTCCAGCAGGTCCACCGTGCCATCGATCAAGGGCGCCGTGCCGCAGGGCCCGGACGCCGCGGAGTAACCTGATCCGGGAACGGCCTCGACCGCGATCGACGGATCGGAAGTCTGGCCGCTGTATGGATTGCGGGTACGGATCCGATACGTGATCTTCTTCCCGGCGGCGAGCCCGCTGTGATCCAGGTAGTCGGTGGCCGGGGTCGTGCCAAGGAGCACGGAGTCGCGGAAGATGTCATAGAGAGGGGCATCGATGCACGACACTCCCGCCGCCGGTACCGGCCAGGCCAGCGGGACAGCCCCCTCGAACCCGGACCCGACCAGGATCCCCGACTTCTTCGTGCTGAACTGAATGACCGTGCCCTCCGCAGGCATGGTCTGCTGCGGCGAGGCGATGATCATCCGCGCGAAGAGCTCGTCCGTCACCGGGTCGGTGTCCAGATCGCCGTCCTGTGCGTCCAGGACGATCTCCTCCCAGGTCGCGATCTCCGGGTCGATGCGATACGCGTAGCACCAGTCCGTCGCCGGAAACGACGAATACGGGTCGGGCATGTCCGGGGAGAAGTCGTAGATGCCGGGCGACCAGATGTCCGTGAACACCGGAAGGAGCCGAACCTCCTCCCCCGTGAAAGGATCGCGCTCATAGAGACCGAAGGGCACCGGACCGGCTTCGCCGTTATTCAACATCCACCACCCGACGTTGTCCGGCCGCAGGTCCCAGCGCAGGATGAGGTCCCGGTAGTCGAGATTCGCGATGTCCGCCCCGCCGCGAGTGAAGCGATCTTCACCACCGTCCCCGCCTCCGGCCGACATCAGCCAGTCGCCCGTGGAGTTGTAGCTGTGCCACACGTCGTTCCCCGGGCCGCCCTGGCCGTCAGCGGGCAGGGAAACGCCGCCCGCGCCGGCGATCTCGTCGATCATCATCTGATCGCGGTGGTTCCGCTGCCAGCCTCGCTCGTCCCCGGGCGGGAGGAGTTCGCATCCCTCGTCGGGGAGGTAGGTGCCGCCGAGAGCGAGGCACTCCTCCTCCCCGCGGATCTCGCAGACTCCGGATCCGCGGCAACAGGCCGACGGCGGCCCGTAGACGGCACAGCGGTCGGGTGTGCACGTGGTGCCGTCCCCCTGATAAGACCCGGCGCAGTCTCCCGCGAACCGGATCAGGCAAGTGCCGTTCGAGAAGCAGCAGGCACCGGCCGCAGCCAGGCACGGGTTCGGATCGCAACCCGCGCCCGGGATGAACTCGCCATCCAGGCATCCGGTGGCGGTGCTGACGACACAGGCCCCCCCCGCGAGACAGCAGGCTCCGTCGCCCTGGCCCATCGCCGAGCGGAAGAGCAGCGGCATCCTGTCCGCGAGCGCCCGCAGGTCGGTGATGCTGGCGAGCCGGTCGGCTCCCTGGCCGACGATCACGACGGCCGCCACGATCTGCGTATCGCCGGGAGCCATCGAGAACGGACCGGACGAGAGCATCATGCGCCGGTCGGCGGGGTCCGTATCCAGCCATCCCTGCCCGGCCACGGGATCTCCTGAAACCATGAACGTGGTCACCTGCCCCGTACTCGGATCGATGACCGGGCTGCCGTCCGGATTCAGCCCCTGCAGGTGCCGGTACGATACGGTCGCGTTCGGAGGGTCTGTTCCGTTGATGTACTTCACGAATGCGGTCAGGGGCAGATTCCGATACCCCGGCACGATGCGACCACTCACGAAGGCTTCATCTCCGGGCGACGGCACGATCGGGCCTTGCACGAGCCGCAGTCCGACGGCGGGCGGGCTGGAACCGTACTGCAGATCGCTGCCGTCGGCGTTGTAGCAGTATCCGAGCGAGGCCGGGGGGTCGCATGCAACCAGATCGTCGGTCGGCCCGCCAAGGTCGGGATCGGCCCACAAGCCGATGTGCACATCCTCAAGGATGTTGGACCCCCTGTTGATGATCGTCCACTCGAGCAGAACAGCCGTCGCTGCCGCGCCGACCCAGTCGTAGGCGAAGCTCGCATGGCGGACCTCGACGCCCAAGGGGGGCGTTCCGCCAGCGGCGTTGGTGTGCGCGCCGTAATCCAGATCATGGTAGACCGACCAGAGAGTCTGCGCTCCCAGATGGCGTGGATTTCCGCTCCCGTCGACGGGTGCCCCGTGTTCGGCGGGCCACTCGGCATAGTCGGGGTTGGACGATGGGTTGTCGCCGGGCGCGATCTTGTAGACGCGGAAGGCCGGATCGTACGGGTCGTCCCAGGAGGTCGGGGATAGAATCCGGCCCGGTGTGTATTCGCACGAGTACTGGGCCACCGTGACTCGGGGCTGGCCACCGACGGTGGCACCGAGCCATAGACCGGCCGCGTAGACGGCGGTCCGGCCGGTCCCCCGGGGATACTCCAGTCCCGGTGCGCCCGCCTGCAGATCCCACGCAAATGAGCCGAGGTTGGTGATGAACATGTCGAGCTGGTTCGCGTCCGCTCTGCTCTCGACATCGTAGCTCTTGGCGGAGTACCGCACGGCCCCTTCGGGCTCGCTGGCGATCGTCGCCTCGGGACCAACGACGACGAGCAGGAGTCCCCACCACAGGCTGGCGGCGCCCAGCGCGGTGGACCGAAGGGACGAGAGCCGCGGAAGGATCGTTGTGAAACGCATGCACGCCTCCTCGCTCGTGGGGAGTCCAACCTCCGGCACCGGAGCACGATCCACGGTGTCGCGCAGACAATGGTAGAGGATCCGGGCCGTTGGTGGCAATCGCACCCCGCTCCGGCCCCGGCGGCACGTCCGGTCCGGCTATCCGCGCCCGGTGCGCGCACGGCCGTCGCCACTTTCCCTTCGACGTCTCCCCGGAACCCGCAACCAACCGTGCAGTGGGTGTTCCCACCCGCCGGTCGATCCAGGTACCGCCGCCGCGCTCCCGCCGCGCGGCCTTCTCCACCAGGGATCATGCATCTCCCTCGGACCGCCCGGTCCGCCGAGCGCGCCCTCCAGGCGCCCGGCGACACGAGGAGGAGATGATGTCCGCCTTCCAGAGGACTCGGCACGCGGCGAAGGCCGCCGCACCTGATCCCGCCCCCATCGTCACCCTGACCACGCTCCTCGCTTTCGCCCTCATCGGGCTCATGTCGATCCTGACGCCACTCCCGGCCGTCGCCCAACTCGACTGGGGCGACTCCGGTCTCCTGATCTGCGGGGGCTCGTGGGAGAAGCGCAGCCTCGTCACCGCCCCGGACGGCGGGGGCGGGATCTACTACGTCTGGGAAGATCTCCGCGGCGGCAATCCGCGCGTCTATGCGCAGCGAGCCGACTCCACCGGCACGCTCCTCTGGGGGCCTAACGGGCTGGCCGTCTTCACCACGACGGTCGACCAGCTCGAGCCGCGCATCGCCGTCGATGCAACCGGTAACCTCTTCGTTCTCGCCCGGCAGTTGCGCACGCCGCCGGAGCTCTGCGTCTGCGCCCAGTGCCTCTCCCCGGCCGGTTCGCGGCTCTGGGAGTCCTCCGGTCGCCAGTGCAACCTCGCCTCGGGCGACGAGAGCCAACACCAGGTGACCATCGCCGGCGTCGGGGAGGTGGTCGCCACCTGGCTCGACCGCCGGTTCGGCCCGACGACGGCGCGGGTCTTCGCGCAGCGCCTCGGCTCGGGCGGCCGGCTCTGGACCGACAACGGCCGGCAGGTTTCGAGCGAGCCAGGACTCCAGTCCAATCCGCGCGTCGAGGCCGTGGGCGCCGACTTCATCGTCCTGTGGAACCAGGAGTCCGACCTTCGCGCCCAGCGGCTTCTGGCCTCGACCGGTAATCCGCTGTGGGGCGCGGCCGGCATTCCCGTCTCCCCGGTGCCCGGCCCCAAGAGCCTTCCGCGGTTGCTTACCGGCGCGGCGGAGAACTCGTACGTCCTCTGGAAGGAGGAGGGAACCGGCCTCCTCCGCGCACAATCGCTGAACGCGGGGGGCGCGCCCGGCTGGGGCGAAGGCCTGATCCTCGGCGGCGATCCCACCGTCGCCGGGCTGGAGGTGGCCCCGGACGCGGGAGGAGGCGTCTACGCCGTCTGGCAGGCGTCTGGAGGCGTCGACCAGGACCTCTTCGTCCAGCGCGTCCGGCCCGACGGGACGCTCGGATTCGGCGGAGGCGGCGGAGGGGGAGCCCTCGCCGTTGGCCCCGGGGATCAGGCGTTCCCCTCGATCTCGTGGGACGCCCACGAAGGGCTCTTCGTGGCCTGGCAAGACACACCGGCCGGCTCGACCACAACCTACGCGACGGCACAGTGGGTCGACTCTACCGGGGTGCTGGTCTACCCCGAGGGCGGCGTCCTCATCGTCAACGGCTCGATCCTGGCCAACAGCGCGAGTCTGTCAACCGGCCTCCTCGTCCCGTGCTTCGGCACCGGAATGATCTCAGCCGACGGCCACAGCATCATCGGCCAGCGCTTCTGCGACTGGGTGACGAACTACTATGTCGTCTTCGATCACACCCCTACCGCCAACGACGAGACCCTCCTGGCCGGCGTCATCAACGCCTCCCAGGTGGGATACCGGTGCAGCAACGTGGAGGTGATCTGCGCCCGGAGGGTGCCGCTCAGTCTGGCCGACAACATCGAGGCGCTGAACGGCGTCGACTCGGTCGCCGTCGCGTATCGCGCCACCCACTGGCTCGATGTCAGCACGCGGGCGATCAAGGCGCGCGCCTCCAACACCTACTCCCCCAACACGGCCGAGGAACTGGGCTACGACGGCGACGGCATCGTGGTGGCGGTGATCGACACCGGCGTCGATGACGGCCACCCGTCGCTGGCCGGGCACTACGTCACCGGCTTCGATGCCACCACCGACAGCGAGGTCAATCCGGACGACGACAACGCCAGCGGCTCCGACTCGACCTACCACGGCACCCACTGCGCCGGCACGGTGATGGGGTCGGACAACACGTACCGCGGGGTGGCACCCGGGGCGAAGCTCGTCGATGTCAAGGTGCTGAGCGGATCCGGCAGCGGCACCGGCGAAGACGTGATGCAGGGGATCGACTGGTGCATCGAGCACAAGGACGACTACGACATCCGCGTGGTCTCGATGAGCCTCGGGAGCTGGGTGCCGTCGGACGGGTCGGACCCGCAGTCGAAGCTGGTCAACGCCGCGGTCGACGCCGGGCTGGTCATGGTCGTCGCGGCCGGCAACCAGGGCCCGCTCTCCAGCCGGTTCGGCACGCCCGCCGCGGCCGACAAGGCGATCGTAATCGCCGCCATGGATGACCAGAACACGATCAACCGGGCCGATGATCTGATCGCCAACTACTCCAGCCGCGGGCCGCGGCTGAGCGACAACGACGGCGACCTGAGCGACGAGAGGAAGCCCGACGTCACCGCTCCCGGATCGAACATCATGGCGCCGATCGGATCCGCGGGCGTGCCCTCGAACCGCTACCACAACCTGAGCGGCACTTCGATGGCGACGCCGCATGTGGCCGGGGTCGTCGCGCTCATGCTCGAGGCCAACCCGAACCTGACCCCGGCCACGGTGAAGCAGATCCTGCAGACGTCGGCCGAGGACTGGAGTTCGACCGGCTGCCCGGTCGACTGCCCCGGACAGCACCCGACCTGGGACCGCTGTTACGGCTATGGCTATGTCGATGCCTACAAGGCGGTGCAGGCGGCGTTGAACCAGGGGAACGGCTCGATCTGCTACTGGATCGACGTCGACACGCCCTTCGCGCACGGATGGATGGGGTGGCACTTCGTCCACAACCTCGAGTCCGGCACCTACTCCGTCTGGGTCAACAACCATGGCACCGGCCCGACCGGAGAGCTGACCGTCCGCTTCTACCGGAGCGAGCCTTCAGTGACCGCGCGCTTCCCGTCCCCCTACGCGACCGACCTGGGGGACTTCCTCCTGCCGAACATCGACCCCGGAGACTCGGTGCTGGTCGGCCCGATCCCCTGGGTGCCGCCCGAGCTGAACGGCTTCGGCCAGCCGCACTTCGCGATCGGCGCCACGGTCGAGTCGGAGACCGATCCGATCCGCACCGGATCGCCGATGGACGACAACAACGTCGCCACGCGGGCCCACTGGATCGTGACGCCCGACGCGGCCGGTCCGCAGACGGTCTCCTTCTGGGTCCGCAATGAGCTGTGCGAGTCGTGCGCGATGGTGCTGGAGCTGGATCGCGAGGCGCTTCCTCTCGGCTGGACCGCTTCCCTGCAGGGGATGGCCGAGGGGGCGCCGGTCACCTTCGCCGCGGGCGAGGAACGCATGGTCGAGGCGGTCATCCTGCCGGGTGACCCCGGCGTCGGTACGCTCCACGTCGAAGCCTCCCAGTGGACGCAGCAAGGAACACACTTCATCCGCAGCACCGGTGGCCTCGCGCTCACGGTCGACACCGAGATCTCGTCCGTCGACGGCGACCCCGCGCTGCCGGCCGCGCCTACGCTGGTCACCACGCTCCGCCCGATCGTGCCGCTCCCCGCGCGCTCGCCCGTGACGCTCCGCTTCGATCTCGCCCGGCCACAGGTCGTACGCCTCGAGGTCTTCGATGCCGCCGGCCGTCTCGTCGGCACGCCGTGCGACGAGTCCCGGCCCGCCGGGCGCCACGAGATCTCGTGGGATCGCGACCTGCGTCTCGCCTCCGGGCTCTACTGGGTGCGGATGCGGTCCGAGGAGGGGACGCAGACGCGGAGATTGCTGGTGATGAGGTGAGTGACGCGGCCGACCGGACGGCGCCGCGCTAGATCCCCAGCGCGAGCTGCTCCCCGGGGATCGGCCCGTTCCTGCGCCGCGCGGGAGGCTCCACGAATCCCGCGCGGCGTCGCAGTTCGGCGAACCGCTGTTCGATCGCGCGCGCCGATCGGCATTCGCGAATCGTCGAAGAGAGGGCATCTCCCGCCAGCGCCGCATACCGCGGCAGCAGGTGCGGGAAGTGCTCCGCGATGATCCGGTGGAAGATCCGCCCCGAGATCGCATCCAGACGCAGCGGCGCGCAGACCGCATCCATCGCCCCGGCATCGCGCGCCGCGGACAGCAGGCGCTCCAGCTCCGCGGCGGAATCGTTGATCCCCGGCATGACCGGCATGACGAAGAGCGCGGTCGGAACCGACGCGCGGGCGAGCCGGCGGATCGTGTCGAGCCGGATCCTTGGTGAGGGCGCCCGGCCCTCGACCAGGCGGGAGACCCGCGCATCCAGCGTCGTGATCGTGACATTGACCTGCAGAGGCCGGGTTCGCGCGATCTCCCGCAGCAACTCCAGATCCCGCAGGACGAGCGGGCTCTTGGTCGTGATCGAGAGATCGAGATCGGGGCAGTCGCAGAGCACCTCCAGGATCGAGCGCGTGACCCCGAACTGCGCCTCGGCCGGTTGGTACGGATCGGTCGCGGTGCCGATCGCCACGGGCCGGTCTCGCAACAGCCCCGGCCGCAGCTCATCCCGCAGCACCTGGGCCGAGGAGAGCTTGACGTAGACCCGGCGATCGAAGCCGGCGCACCCCTCCCCCTCCAGGAACGTGTGGGTGTAGCGCGCGAAGCAGTAGCTGCAGCCGAACGAGCAGCCGCGGTATGGGTTGATCGTCCAGTGGAAGGGCAGCGTCCGATTCGGATTCTCGTTGAGCAGGCTCTTCGGAAACATCGGCCGGTACTCGATCGCATCGGCCGAGGCCCGCCCCCGCCCGTTCCTCCAAGCCGGAGACGCCCTCCGCGCAGGACTCGGGACGGCGGGAAATCTCCGCACCGGCGCAGGGGCGAAGAGCCCGGGGTTTCGTGCTGCAGGCCTCATACCGAACAAATGTACGCAACACGACAAAAAGCGCAAGCGGTTTCTTTCGGGGAGGCCCGAGTCGAGAGCAGAAATCACACAACGTACTATTTCATAAGTTGTTACAGGCACAGCTCAATGCACGGTGTGAACCGCGACGGGACCCGCCTCGTTCCCATCAGGGTCTTTTCGCGCGCCGCACCTCGGGTTCGTCCGCGTCCCCCTGGGCCCAGGCCAGGTACCCCGGTTCCGTCCCCGCGGGGTGGGTGCAGAGCACGCACGGCCGGCCTTCACGATCGATCGCATGCACCGTCACCGAGCCGATCAGTCCACCCTCGAGCGAGCGCAGGTCCTCGATCGCTTCCAGGCACGCCTCCTCGACCGACGCGCCCTTCTTCATCGCCATCACCACGGCGCGCGCCGTGCCGGCGCGGATCGTCATCTCCCCCGTGTGCGTGCAGCCGCAGGCGCCGTAGCGCTGGTCCGCGTAGATCCCGGCGCCGATCACCCCCGAGTCGCCGACCCGCCCCGGATACTTGTAGGCCCAGCCGGAGCTGCTCACGCCGGCCGCCATCGCCCCCTCGGCATCGATGACGACAGCGATCGTCGTTCCCTTCTCCAGAACGTCCCGGGTGGCCGTCCAGGCGTGCTCCGCCAGGGCAAGGCTGGGATCCGCCCGGAGAGCTTCGAGCGCGCCGGGCGGGAGGTTCCTTCCGATCCACTCGCGGTGCTCAGCCCGCGCCTCGCCGGTCACCATCTCCACCGCCTCCGCCTTGATTTCACGCGCGAACCGGGTGGCCCCCTCACCGACGAGCAAGACGTGCGGGAGGCGTTCCATTACCTGCCGAGCCACCGAGATGGCATGGAGGTGGCCCCGCAGCGCCGCGACCGATCCGGCGCGCCGGCTCCGGCCATCGATGATCGATGCGTCGCACTCGCTGGCGCCGAGGAGATTCGTCCAGCCCCCGCGCCCGACCGAATGGACCGCGGGATCGGCCTCGACCGGCCGGATCGCCGCCTCCACCACGTCGAGTGCCGTCGCGCCGCGCCGGAGCGCCTCGAGGCCGGATCGAAGCCCGACCTTCCCTTCCTCGTTGACCAGGATGAACACCACTCCCTCCCTCGTGCCGGTTCCCGCTCCCGGATAGTCCGCGGGTCATGAATGCCGCCGCGACCGCCGATATCTCGAAAGGACGATACCCGATCCGGACGGTTCCGCGATTCGGGGGTTGCGCGGCCGATCCGACGAAACCGACAATCCCGGACCGGAAGCGGAATCGAAGCGGGCCATGAGCCCACAGCCAGCCATCGGAGGCCGCGTGAGTCTTTCCGTCGTGATCCCGGTCTACAACGAGGGGGCTTCGGTCGAGGCGACGATCCGGGAGCTGCACGCCGTCCTCCGCGATGCGGCGAGCGGCGTCGGAGCGTACGAGATCACCGTGGTCAACGACGGCTCGACCGACGACACCGGCCGGATCCTGGCGGAGCAGCGCGAGTCGCTCGAAATCCAGCTCATCACCCATGACCAGAACCGCGGCTACGGCGCCGCCCTCAAGTCGGGCATCCGCGCCAGCCGGTACGACA
This sequence comes from uncultured bacterium, assembly GCA_964371055.1. GTDB lineage: Bacteria > Eisenbacteria > RBG-16-71-46 > CAIMUX01 > CAIMUX01 > CAYJLF01. The sequence continues at coordinate 75,967 of CAYJLF010000019.1, forward strand.
CCATCGCGATCACCGACGCCGACGGGACCTATCCGAACCACGAGCTCCCGCGGCTCTATCGCGCGCTGGAAGGCTGCGACATGGTGGTGGGGGCTCGCACCGGGAAGAACGTGCAGATTCCCCTCGTGCGCCGCCCGGCCAAGTGGGTGCTGAACCGACTCGCGGAGCACTTGGCCGAAACCCGCATTCCCGATCTGAACTCCGGGCTGCGTCTCTTCCGCCGGGACGAGGCGATCGCGATGTTCGGCCTCCTGCCGAGCGGCTTCTCGTTCACCACCACAATCACCCTCGCCATGCTCACGACCGACCGACAGGTGCGCTTCCTGCCGATCGATTACCTGAAGCGGGCCGGGCGGAGCAAGATCCGGCCGATCCACGACACGCTGAACTTCCTTCAGCTCATCCTGCGGACCGTCCTCTACTTCAATCCGCTCAGGATCTTCCTCCCTGTGTCGCTCTTCTTCCTGGTCGCCTCGATCGCGGTTCTGATCGGCAGCGCGCTCTGGCTCGACAAGATCCTCGACACCACCGTGACGATTCTCTTCGTCGCCTTCGTGCAGATGCTCTCGATCGGGATGCTGGCCGACCTGGTGGACAAGCGCAACCGGAGCTGAGGCCGGGTTCGCGTGCCGCCGGGCGCTCGCCGCCGGTCGGTCGCCGCTCGCGTCCCGCCGGCCGATCGCCCTATCTCTCGCCCGTCCCCCTAACGATCGCCTTCCCCATCGGCAACCCGTCGTTCGAGTCGCGCAGCGTGAAGAGATCACGCAGCCGCAGGTTCGGCTCGAAGGGAATCTCGCGCACGAGGACCCGCACGACGTACTCCCCCGGCACGGCATTGGGCTGCACGGGAAGCGTCAGCGGAGCCCGGTAGACCGCACCCGGTTCCCAGAGGAAGGCCGGATAGTCACCGGCGAGCGGCTCGATGTCGCGCCCGAATCGGTACGCCTCGCCGCGACGGCGCTCGGTCCAGGTCCGGTAGGCGCGCCCCCAGAACGGATGGTGGAAGCGCTCGCTGGGATAGCGGGTCTCCAGCCGGACGAACGCCGCCACCGGCAGGACGTACGGATCGGCCGTGCGCCGCCAGTAGCTCTGAATCGTCAGCGGCTCTCCCGGCCGCGCCGAACTCCCCTCATCGAACGAGATGCCAATCAACTCCAGCCCGCCGACGACCGGACCGGTCCAGGCGGTCGCTCCGAGGCGTGCGGCCAGTTCAGGGCGCGCGGCGGCCTCCGCCTCCTCGCGGGTGAGGACGACGAAGGGATGGACCAGGCTGTCCGCGTCGACCCACCCGGGGCCGGGATCGACAAAGCGGTAGATCTCTACGTCATCACGGTCATAGACCGGAGCAAAGAGATCGGGAGATCCCCGGAACTTCTCCCGCTGGGCCGGGAAGACCGCGGGATCGACCGGCGCGTAGTAGAAGAACTGCCGGTGGCGGAATCCGTGGTAGAGGAGCACGAACGAGGCGTCGTACTTCCGCAGCAGCCGCACCGTCTCCCCGGCGGAGACGAGCGGGTTGAGGATGGCGCGCGCATCCTGGATCCGCTCCACGGTGCGCTCATCGGCCGGCGAAGAGTGTTGGCCGAAAGGCGCGATGGCGAAGTGACGGCTGTGGGCCGGCACGAGGTAGCTGGTGATCGGATCGGTCACGACGACCCGCGGCCCGGGCTCGATGCGATCGAGCTCGGCCAGGGCGCGCTGCACCGCGGGCAACTCGTGCCACGCCTCGGCCTGACGCATCGGCCCACCGCCCCGCCGCGCGGCATCCCGAACATGCCACGCGCCGGCGGCGATGAGAGACAGGATGACCACGCAGGCGGCGAGGCGCGGCCCGGACCGCGCGGCCCGCGGCCCACCCCGCGACCCTCCTCCATCTCCCCGCCACCGACGGATGCCCCAGACCATCCACCACCCCAGCACGGCGAAATGCGGAACCACGAGGAGAAGTCGGAAGAGGACCGAGTGACCGTGCGCTGATTCGATGACGCGGACCGCCAGGGGGTTCAGCACGATCGCGAGCGCCACCCAGGTCGAGATGCAGAGAAACGCCGCGTCCCTTCCGGCGCGGAGGTTGCGCGCCAGCGGGATCGTCAGGAGGATGCCGAGCGCGCCCAGCGGTCCGTACCACGCCCAGAGGTGGCGCGGAGCAAGCACCGCCCAATTGCCCCACAGGTAGAGGAGTCCCTGCGCATGATCGAAGAGCGGGTTCGCAGTCGAATAGCTCTCCGCGAGCTTGAGCGCCAGAAAGGGCAGGAGAACGCCGAGGGCGGCGAAGGGGAGCGCGATCAGAGTCCTCCGCGTCCGGCGATCGGTCTCCCGGAGCAGCGCCCAGCCCCACGCGCAGGCGCCGAGCGAGACCAGATACTGCGCGGCCGAAAGGACGTGGATCCCCAGGAGGATCGGCGCCGCGGCCAGCGCCAGACCGAGCGCGTGGCGTCGCGCCCCGTTGACTCCATCGAGCCACAGCGCCACCGCCCACAAGCCGACGAAGCCGTAGATCCACCCGATCCGGCTGGCGTAGGCCAGGTTGTTGATCCAGTTCTGTCCGGTGAAGAAGGTCCCGGCGACCAGGAAGAAGAGGCCGGCCAGGGCGCTCGGCGCGGAAGAGAGGAGGCGACGCAACGCGACGAAGACCACCCAGAGGGCGAGCGGCGCCAGCACGACCGGGAGGTGGCGCCACATCGCGGCGGCCGGCGCTCCGGTCAGCCGGCAGAGGACCGCGCCGACGAGATGGAAGACGCCGCGCCGCGGATCGGACGCCAGGTCGGCCACGTCGGCGAAGGCGCCGGAGGCCAGGTCGATCCTTCCGCTCAGAAGCATCCGCTGCACGTAGGCGACGAAGTCGAGCGAGTCGTGCATGAAGCCGAGGCTGCCCCCTTCGTAGAGCATGGCCAGCGCGGCGAAAAGGATGACCGGCGCGGCCCAGAGAGAACCGGATCGTCCCCCCGGAGGAGCGAGGAGGTCGGCGCCCGGTCCGGTCCGATCCGATCGCGAACCGCTCGAGGCCCGGCGCCGGAGAACGGCCGCGAGGTCCATCACCGCGAGCAGCAGGGTCAGAGCGATCCAGAGGCCGACCGCGAATTCGAGCGTCGGCCGGATCGCCAGGGCGAGCAGGTAGACCAGTCCCGCAATCCCGGCGCTGAGCAGAAACGAGGGAAGGACCCGCTCGCCCGGCCCCAGGCGGTCCCACAGAAGGCGTGAGCGCCGCGCCAGAAGCGCACCCGGCAGCAACAGGAGCGCGGCCGCCACGAACCAGAAGAGGAGGAGCCGCAGCGGAGTCAAAGGATCCTCACCTCGAACCCGAGCGCGGCAGGACGCGGTGTAGGAAAGGGAGTCCGACCAGGGCCGGGATCCAGTAGCCGAAGAGCGAGTAGAGGAGTCCCACCCCGAGGGAGACCTCCTGCGGGGCATGACAGGCGAAGAGCGCGATGATCGCGGCGTCGCGCGTCCCCATCCCGCTCAGGGTGAGAGGCAGAAGGCCGACGAAGATCGCCAGGGGGAGCGCCCCCGAAGCGAAGACGAGCGGGACCTCGATCCCCAGCGCCCGGTAGCAGAAGACCGTCTGCACCACGCTCGCCATCCAGTTCAGGAAGGTCCAGAGGAGCACGACCAGAAGGAGCGACGGGCTCCGTCCCAGGCGCCGCAGCGATTCCAGCACGGGGTCGAGCTTCGCGCGCAGGCGAGCGGGTAGCGGCAGGCGAAAGCGAACGAGCGCCACGATGACGACCAGTCCACCGACCAGCCCGAGCCCGGCAACCAGCGCGAGCCGGTACCGCTCGAAGGCCAGGCACCCGCCGAGCGCCAGCGCCAGCAGCACCAGCACGTCGAGCACCCGCTCCGCCAGCACGCTTCCCACCACCAGGCCGACCGGGACGCGGTCTTTGAGGTAGTAGGCCTTCATCAGATCGCCCGCCTTCGACGGCGTGATCGTTCCCATCGGCCAGGCGGCCATGATCATGGCGACGCAGTCGCGGAACGAAACGTCGTGTCCGAGCGAGAGAAGCATGCGGCGCCAGCGCAGCGCGGAAAAGAGCGGAAAGGTGAAGGTGAGGGCGAACGCGGCGACCAGCCACTTGAAGTCGGCCCCCGCCAGGGTCGCCAGCACATTCGCGTAGTCGATCCGGCGGAAGAGGAGGTAGAAGACGCCCGCCGTGACGACGGCGAAGATGAGAAGCCGCAGCCGCCCCCGCCCGCGCGCCCGGATGCGGGCGAGCAGCGCCTCGGGGCGATCCGGGAGTTCCGGGACGCCGCTCACGGCCGGGCCTTCCCCTCCTCGCCGTGGTAGTCGACTTCGTGCTGCCGCCGAAGGCTTCCTTCCCGATTCAGGCGCTCGAGTTCTTCTTTCGACAGCGGCCGGCCGTGCACGTCGAGCTCCTGGAGCTGAAAGTAGCGGCTCTGCGGAACGTAGCGGGGATGAAACTCATCGCCGATCGTCGCCCGCATGATGCGCGGACCGTGACCGCGACGGATCTCGTCCTCGATCAGAAGCCCGGTCTCGCCGAAGACCACCCGCCGGCGGAACGACAAGGCCGCGGCGTCGCTCCGCGTCATGAGCAGCCGCCGGATCAGCCCCTTGATCTCGTAAGCCAGACGCGTCTGCCAGCCGAAAGCGATCATGAAGAGCCGGAAGGCGATCATCGTGACCGGGGTGAAGACCTTCATCACGAGGAGGTGCGTCTGTCCCTCGACGGTGAGGGTGTCGCCGCCGGGATGATCACCGGCAAACTCAGGATCGGACGACGATGCGGCGGGGGTCGCTTTGCCCCCCGGTGGACGGATCGCCCCGTCCCCGGCGGGGTGGTGGGCGACTCTATAGTCGGGATCGATCCACTGCGAGGTGACGACCTTGCCGTTGGCGAGCTCCGCCAGGAGTCCGCAGTCGTTCTCGACCAGGGTGTTCGTGTCGAGCCGGAAGAGCTTGACCACTCCCCCCTTCGCGAGGTTGACGAGGGCGTAGTAGTCGCGCCCGCGCGCATCGCGCCCCCGGCGCGCGTAAATCCGCGCGCCCGGCCAGTAGCGCGTGAACGGCTCCCGCTCGTAGGGGAGGGGCGGAAGCTCGGCCGGTCGCGGCGACCAGTCGATCCAGCTCTCCATGAACTCGGGGATGCGGTAGAGGAAGTAACGATCCTCCTGGATCTCCGGCGGCACCAGCGCACCGTCCGCCAGCCCGCGCAGCATCCGTTCCGCCACCGCCGAGGCGAGCGCGTTCCCCTGGCCGCCGTAGATTTCGAACCCGTGCGGGTAGAAGTGGAGCGTCTGCCGGCTCCCCATCGAGCCGGCGTAGTGGCCGTTCGGATAGACGAAGTGCGCGGCGAAGTCGATCGCGCGGCGGCAGACCGCGTCCAGGCGTTCGTCGTGACAGCGCTTCTGCAGCTTGGCCAGGAAGCTGACCGTCGCCGAGAGGTAGCCTAAGTCGGCGCCGTCGTACTCCAGGCACCATCCCTCTTCGTAGCAGTAGCGCAGGAAATCCTCGGTGCGAACCTCGAAGCCGCGCCGCAGCGCCTCGTCCCCCAGGAGGTCATACGCCTCGTAGATCGGCAGGATCGCCATCGCGTGATGGTTGGCCAGGACTCCGGGCTCGTCGTACTTCGCGAGGAAGCGGGCCGCCCGGGCCGCCGTCTCGAGGAAACGCGCCTCGAACCCCCGGTCGACGTGCGGGCGCACGAGGCGGAAGCTCGAGATCATGGCGTAGAGCAGAAAGCCGGTCGGACCGGCCCAGCCCCGCTCGTTGGGATAGAACTCGTCGAAGGAGCCGTCCCCCTTCTGGATCCCCATCCAGTAGTCGATCCCCGCCTTCGTCCACTCCAGCATCTTGGGATGCTGGTAGTACCGGCTACCGGGGAACGGCGTGGCCCAGGCCATGGCCAGGGCGTGGGTGCCGAACTGCGCAATGGACGAGGGGAAGTCGGTCGCCCGGCAGAGCCAGTACTCGCGATTGAAGCAGCCGTAGGTCCGGCTGTACTCGTTGCGATCCTGGAGCGACAGCAGGCGCGGCACCTGCGAGAGCGCCTTGTGCGCGTAGACGTCGCGCAGCGAGGCGGCGGGCGCGATCCTGTCCTGGTTCAAAGAAGGCATCCTTCCTGTGACGGGCGGCCTTCGGCGGCCCACTCCACGGCGCCTGGACCGCTCGGTCCGGACGCGTCGCCCCCGACGACATCCCTGATCCCCGGGGAGACGGCCGATGGTAGGAGTCGGTCCACCCGGGCGTCAACGGCTGCCGGACAAGGCGGACGGCGGCCGGATCTCATGAGTTATCGGTCGATTACGGGCGGGGCTTTGGAGGAAGAAAGAGAACGGTGCAAGGGGCACCGGAAACCAGCGATGGAGACAGGATCGGGGGGTCGGGAGCGACGGCGGCAGCAAGAACGTTGAATCTGGAGGCGCCACCCGGATTTGAACCGGGGAATAACGGTTTTGCAGACCGTCGCCTTACCACTTGGCTATGGCGCCTCACGGATCGGTCGCGGCTGCATCCGCGGTTTCCCGCGGGCCAAGACCGCCGAACGCGGGCAAAAAAGTGGAGCGGGAGACGGGATTTGAACCCGCGACATCCACCTTGGCAAGGTGGAGCTCTACCACTGAGCTACTCCCGCTCGACGCAACTTTCCAGGTACCGTTCTCCGGCCTCCCGGTGCGCTCTTGCGCCGGCGCATGGGACCCTCCGGCTCAGAAGCGAAGCCGATTCTAGACACGCGGTTCGCCGGGTGTCAACCCGGATTCTCGTGCGCCTTTCGTGCGGCCTCCCCCCTACGCCGCCAGGGCCGTTCCTTCCCGGAGCGGACGCCCGGCGGGTCCGATTTAGCGGTGCGCCCCGGGCTCCGCCGGTCGTATTCTCCCGGTCCGGGCGCGGGCCGCACGCGCGTTCCGAAAGGTGTTTCGTCATGCCGATCCGTGTTCTGAAGTTTGGTGGGACCTCGGTCGAGTCGCCGGAGCAGATTCTCGCCGTGGCCCGCCGTATCCTCGCCTGGCGGAACGCCGGCGATCCGATTGTCGTGGTCGTCTCGGCCATGGGACAGACCACCGACGAGCTGATCCGTCTCGCCGAGCGCGTGAGCCGCACCCCCTCCCGGCGTGAACTCGACATGCTGTTGACGGCCGGCGAACGGATCTCGATGGCGCTGCTCGCCATGAGCCTCGAATCGCTCGGCTGCCCCGCCGTCTCCTTCACCGGATCGCAGGTCGGGCTCATCACCGACACGCACCACGCCGACGCGCGGATCCACTCCGTGCGCGCCTTTCGGATCCGCCAGGAGCTGGAGAAGGGGCGGGTCGTCATCGTCGCCGGCTTCCAGGGGGTGTCGGCCGACAAGGAGGTCACCACCCTCGGGCGCGGCGGCAGCGACACCACGGCGGTCGCCCTCGCCATCCACCTGGGGGCGGAACGATGCGAGATCTACACCGACGTGCCGGGGGTCTACTCGGCCGATCCACGCATCGTCCCGCGCGCGCGCATCCTGGACGCGATCGACTACGCGCCGATGATCGCCCTCTCCCACCTCGGCGGCCGGGTCCTCTACCGGCGCGCCGTGCTCCTGGCGCGCAAGTTCGCCTTGCCGATCGAGGTTCTCGCGGCCCGGGAAGAGCGTCCCGGCACCCGCATCCCCACGCATGCGGCCCGGCCCGAGCCGCGCCGTCAGGAGGAAGAGCCGATGGAAAGCGACCGCCTGCTCGGCGTCGCCGTGGAATCGCCGGTCCACTGGGTGCGGGTGCGGATCCCCTCCCCGGCGGCGCGATCGCTGCCGGCGAGCGGCGCCCCCCTCTTTCTCACGTACGCGGAGTCGACACTGGAGGACGGCGCACGCCTCGTCCAGTTCGCCGCTCCCGCGGAGGCCGACCTGGGAGCCTGGATCGATGCGGCCTCCTGGGGCGAGGGGGCGCGGGTCGAAGCCGACTCCCGGGCCGCCCTCGTCAGTCTCGTCGGCGAGGGAATCCTCTCCGCCGGCGACCGGGTCCGTCAGGTGGCATCGCTCCTCGACGAGGCCGGGATCGCCTGGCGCGGGATCCACACGGGGACCCTCGCCCTCTCGGTCGTCGTGGCCGAGGAGAAGGCGGAAGACGCCGCCCGCGTGCTGCACCGGAAGCTGTTGGAGGCGAAGTAGCTGCGTGCTGCGCTTCAATGACCTGATCAGACGTTCGAGGCTGGATCGACCTGCTCCAGTTCCTCCGCCAGCCAGCGATCGGCCCGGAGTCTCTTCCGCCTGAGGTCGGCCTCGTCCCGAACGAAGAAGAGCGGGACCAGCCTCCGCAGGACCGACGGGGGGAGTTCCTGGTGGACGTAACGGATGCCGAACTCGAAGTGCACCGGATGGTGGCGCATCCGCAGCACCTCCATCAACGGCTCGACCAGGACCTTCTGGTAATGGCTCACCGCCTCGATCCAGTTCCCGCGTCCGATCTCCTTCTCGATGAAACATCCGAACGCCTCGCGCCGCCTCCGTAGCCTCTCGACCCGCGCCCGCATCCGGCCCGCGAGCGCGTCGCGGTCGAGCGCCGGGATCTCGAGCCCGTCCTTGTCGAACGCGACCCGGGCCGGGCCGTGCATCTGGGGTTCGAGGAACTTGTCGGGGGAACTCCGCCGGAAGACCGCGAGGTCGATGAGGAGGCAGGGGTCGGTCCCCTCGAGTCGGTAGAACGTCTGCTGGTAGGGATGATCGGGCGGATAGGGGATGCGCCACGCCAGGGCAATCGGCGCGAGCCGCCCGAGTGCCGCCTCGATCAGCGGAAAGACCTCCTCCACCCGGCCATCCTCGGCGACGAGGTTGACATCGAGGTCCGACCAGCGATCGATCCGGCCCCAGCTCACCGCTCCCGCCTCCCAGGCGGCGCGCACGAACTCGACCGGCTGGACCGCATCGACGAGGCATCGGAAGATCGTCTCGCGGTCCGGAGGCCTCCCCGCTCCTGTCGGACGGGACGCCCTACTCCGCCGTTCCGCCGGCTCCACCTTTCCCGCTCCGGCCCGACGTCGACTCGCTGTCCCACCAGCCATCCGCTCGTCCTCCCGCTTAAACGGAGCCGGCCCCGAAGGGCCGGCTCCTGGCGCCTACGCGAGAGTGACGGTTCCCGGCGCAGGCTCCGCTTTTCATGGTACCGCGATCTTACCCGGCGCGCCGGGCGATCACCCGCTCATAGGCGGCGACATACTTGCGGGCGGCCGCACCCCACGAATGATCGCTCTTCATGATCTCCGTGACCAGCTTCTTCCACGGCCGTTTCTTCTGGTAGAGCGCCAGCCCCCGCCGGATCGCCCCCAGGAAGGCCTCGCCAGTGTACTCCTCGAAGACGAATCCGTTACCCCGTCCTGTTTCCGGCTCGTAGTCCTGGACCGTGTCGGCCAACCCCCCGGTCGCCCGGACGATCGGCACCGTCCCGTAGCGCAGGGAGTACATCTGGTTGAGGCCGCACGGCTCGTAACGAGACGGCATGAGGAAGAAGTCGCTGCCGGCCTCGATCAGGTGCGCCAGCTGGTCGTTAAACCCGAGCGAGGCGGCGAACTTGGTCGGAAAGGTCGCGCGCAGCTTCTTCATCAGCTCCTCGTAGCGCGGCTGCCCGGTTCCCAGCACCACCATCTTGAGCTTGCCGCCGAAGAGGTCCCCCGCGATCTGCTCGAAGAGATCGAACCCCTTCTGGTCGACGAGGCGCGAGATCACGCCGAGGAGCGGCACCTCCGGCTCCACCGGCAGTTCCATCGACTCCAGCAGCCGGATCTTGTTCTCTTTCTTCCCGGTCAGGTCCTTCGGGCTGTAGTTGTGCGGAAGGAGCGGGTCGACCGCCGGATCCCAGATCTCGGGATCGATGCCGTTCAGGATTCCGAGGAGATCCGCGCGCCGATCGCGCAGCACCCCTTCGAGGCCGAAGCCATACTCCTCCGACTGCTGGATCTCTTCCGCGTAACGCTCGCTCACGGTGGTGATCAGATCGGCGTAGTGAATGGCGGCCTTCATGAAGTTCACCCGGCCCCAGAACTCGAGGGGACCGGTCGGCGCCGCAAGCGCGGCCGGCACCCCGATCAGGTCAAGCGTCTCGGCCGGGAAGATCCCCTGGTAACCCATGTTGTGGATCGAGTAGAGGGTCCCGATCGACGCATAGCGGTCCGCGTCCGCTTCGCTCTCGCGCAAGAGCAGGGGGACGAGCCCTGTCTGGTAGTCGTTGCAGTGGATCACCTCGGGCTTCCACGACAGCACGCGGAACGATTCCACGATCGCCCGGTTGAAGAAGACGAACCGCTCGGCATTGTCCGGCCAGTCTTTCCCCGTCTTCGGATCGACGTAGGGGTTCTCGCGGGCGAAGAAGCCATCGTGTCCCACCAGGAGGAGCCGCACTCCGGTGCCCGGCACGGTCGCGACGGCGTAGTGCGCCGTCTCCACCCGCGCGCCGAGTGGGATCTCCGCGGAGCCGGCCGGCTCGAGCTTGAGGCCGGGATGGCGCCGCGCGTCCAGGCCGGGGTAGCGTGGCAGAATGACCGTGATCCGGTGCCCTTGCCGGTCGAGTTCCTTGGCGAGGGCGCCGACCACGTCGGCCAGACCGCCCACCTTGACAAAGGGGACCATCTCCGCGCTGGCGATGGCGATCTCGTGTGACATGTGGCTTCCTTTCCGCGGCGCCGGCCGTCCCGCTCGCGACCGGGTTCGCTCCGCCGGTCGGGTCCGGCCGGCGTCCTTCATCGACTTACCGCTCCGTCAAACCGGGCGTCCGGGCCGGATCGCTTTGTTCCCGGCCCGCGTGTTCCCCACCACTCGGTTCGGCGCCATTCCGGGCCCCGCCGTTGACCGACACCTCGCGCAGTAACTGCGCGGCGGCCTCCGGCGGCGTGGGGTTGATGTAGAATCCGGTCCCCCATTCGAATCCCGCCACCTTGGTCAGCTTCGGCATGATCTCCAGGTGCCAGTGGTAGTGCCGGGAGTCCTTCCAGTCGTTGCAGGGCGAGGTGTGCAGCACGAAGTTGTAGGGCGGCTTGTTGAGCGCGGTGTTGATCCGCTGCAGGGTCTCCTTCACGATCGCCGCGAACGGCTCGAGCTGCTCATCCTCGCTCTCCTCGAAGGCCGAGGAGTGTCGCATCGGGAGGATCCAGGTCTCGAACGGAAAGCGCGGGGCGAACGGCTCGATCGACAGGAAGTCGCGGTTGGCGCAGACGACCCGCTTGCGGATCTCCATCTCCTGGTCGACCACGTCGCAGAAAATGCACCGTTCCTTCAACTCGAAGTGAGCGGTGCAACCGTTCAGCTCCTCCACCACCCGGCGTGGCACGATCGGCGTGGCGATGAGCTGGATGTGGCTGTGCTCCAGGGAAGCACCCGCGGCTTCGCCATGATTCTTGAAGATCTGGATGTAGCGGAACCTCCGGTCATTCGCCAGGTCCTTCATGCGGGTCCGGATCGCCTTCAGGATCAGGAGGATCTGGTCGAGGGAGAGCTCCGACAGCTCGGCCTCGTGGCTCGGGGTCTCGATCAGGACTTCGTGCGCCCCGACGCCGTTCATCTTGTCGTAGATCCCCTCCGGTCGGCGGTCGAGATTCCCCTCGATCTGCAGGGCGGGAAACTTGTTCGAGACGACCCGCACCTGCCAGCCGGGCGTATCGGGCTCGCTGCCGTTTTCCCGGTAGGCGAAGACCTCCGGCGGCGTCTTCGTCTCGTTCCCCGCGCAGAAGGGACAGAAGCCGGTCTTGCGCGCGGGCTGGATCTGGCCGAAGTCCGATGGTCGTTTGCCGCGCTCGGTGGAGATGATGACCCAGCGTCCGACGATTGGATCGCGACGAAGTTCCGGCATCGATGGCTCCTCTGTCAGCGCCCGCGACGACCGCCGGGTGCGGCGGCGTCCGTTCCCTCGGACGGCGGCCTTCCTGACCCTTGCGTCGCGGCATGGACCGCACGCAGGAGACGCTCGATCTCCCCGCTCCAGGGGACGCCGCGACGGCCGAAGACGACCGCGGCGGTACCGAGGAAGCGGTCGATGTCGTAGGTCGTCGCCTCCGGTCCCGATCCCCAGGAGAAGTCCCGAACGTTTCGCTCCCCCACGACGGGATCACCGATCAGATTGGCTCCGACGCCCAGGATAGTACCGCAAGTGATCAGGCTGCCGATCCGTGTCTTGACGTGATCCCCGAAGAAAACCCCCAGCTTGATGAGACCACTCGACGCGAAGCCGTCCGCGGTCTCCAGGGAAATCGGGGCATAGTTGTTCTTGAGATCACTGGTCGTGGTCATCGCGCCGAGATTGACCCACTCCCCGAGGTAGCTGTGCCCCACGAACCCGTCGTGTGCTTTGTTCGACCAGGCCAGAAAGACCGACGCCTCGACTTCACCGCGTACCCGACAGGCCGGACCGAGGCTCGTGCCGCCCACTTTCCCCCCCAGCAGGAGGCAGTCGTCGGCGGCAAAAAACGGTCCGCGGATCCAGGTGTGCGGGAAGACGCGGCAGCGGTTCCCCAGGACGATAGGCCCCGTCCGCGCGTCCAGGACGGCCCCATGGTCGATCGAGCCGTCCGCCCCGACCCGAATCCGCTCCTGTCCATACGCGCGCCCGTCCCCGATCTCCGCGGGCGAGCGGTCGCGGGAGAGGAGATCCTCGAGGTCCGGGACGAGGCGAGCCTCGTGGAACCGGATCAGGTCAGCCAGCCCGGCCAGACGGTCGACCGGTTCGGCCAGCGTCTCGACCGTCCAGGGGTCGCCGGCGCCCGGCGCCGGAAGCCCGGCGCGCAAGCTGGGGAGTGACGCCGGCCCGGGCCGGAACGCCAGCAGCGCGCCGTCGGAGCCACAGAGGAGATGATCCGGCGGCAGAGCGCCGATGCGGGCCGCGAGCGCGGCGTGGGGCACCACCAGGTCCGAAACCCAGAGATCATCGACGTCGGCCTGATTCAACGCATCGCCGAGAGGGACGCGATCGGGGCCGAACGGCGCCAGCAGAGGACGACACGCGATGCGAAACGCCGCACCGGGCTCGAGCCGCCGCCAGCGCGCCTCGGTCGTCTCCGTTCCGATGAGGAGCGACGAGGCGGGCCGCAGCCACGTCAAGGGGCGCAGCTTCGCCGCCGCGGGATCATCGAACAGCACCAGTCTCACGGCGTCTCCTCGTCCCGAGCCACGCGCTCGACCACGAACGCATCCCGGAATCCCAGTTCGATCACTCTCCGGCGGAGTTGCTCGGCCTCGCTCCGGCCGGACATCGCCCCGATCCGCGCCTTGTAGAGCCCATTCTCCTCCCGAACCTCGACCGGCTCGCCGAGGTGTGCGGCGATCTCACGGGCGCGTTCCTCGGCCATGGCGCGCGACCGGGAAGCGAAGAGCTGCACGGCGAAACCGGTCGGGGTCGAACCGCCGGGAGGAAGGATGGCCCCCTCGCCGTTCACGCGCAGCCTCTCCGTCGTGACTCTCGTCTGGACGGGCGTCACATTCCCGGGGAGGGGGAACGCTTCGGACGCGCCGGAGTTGGGCCGATTGCGCGGGTCATCGGAGGGGTAGACGCGGTCCGCCCCGGGGACCGGGGGAAGATTCCTGCCCACGGCCGGCACGGGAGCGGCCGGACTCGGTTCGGCCAGATCGACGTCCTTGGAGGGAGGGGTGGCGGCCCGCCGCGCGCCCGCGCACGAGACGGCCCCGAGGAGCGCGCACAGCGCGGTCAGGAGCACGAGGCCCCGCGCCGCATCAGAAGAAGCGCCGCAACCGCGCATCGGCCTTCCCCTCTCTGACCAGGCGTCGCACCTCCTGCGCGCGATCGCGAGGACAGACCAGCGTCGCGTCCCCGGAACGCACGACGATGAGATCGCGGACGCCGAGCACGGCGACCATCCCGCCATCCTCCGCGTAGAGCACGCAGCCTTCGCTGTCGAGGCTCATCACGTCGCCGCGCTGATGGTTCCCGCGCGGGTCGGCGGGGATCAGCCCCGCAAGAGAAGTCCAACTGCCGAGGTCACTCCAGTCGAACTCCGCCTCGACCATCGTGACATCCTTGGCCCGCTCGAGCACCCCATGATCGAGCGAGATCGACGGGGCGGCCTCGAAGAATGCGCTCCACACCGCGGGATCCGCCGCGGCTGTCTCCCCCGCCGCGAGCCGGAACCGAACGGCGTCGAGCGGCGCCGCCATCTCCGGAACGTGCAGGCGCAGGAGGCGCGCCATCGCTTCGGCCCGGAAGAGAAAGATCCCGGCGTTCCAGTAGAACTCCCCGCGCGCAAGGTAGCTTTGGGCCAGCTCGAGGTCCGGCTTCTCGTGGAACTTCGAAACGACATACGCGCCGTCGATCGAGTCGACGGCATCGCCCCGCTCGATGTAGCCGTAGCCAGTTTCGGGGTAGGAAGGGCGCAGGCCGAAGATCACCAGCTCGCGTCCCTGCCGCAGAAGCGCGCGTCCCCGCTCCACCGCGGCCCAGAATCGATCCGGGTCCGGGATCCAGTGGTCGGCGGGCAGGGCCAGGATCGCGGCGTCCCCGTGCGTGGCGAGAACCAGCTCCGTCGCGGCCCCGACCGCGGCGGCGGTATTGCGGCCCACCGGCTCCCAGAGCCAGCGATCCGGCGGAACGTCGAGGCCGAGCTTCTCCACCGCCGGGCGCAGGTCGCCCCCGATCACGACCCAGGTCCGGTCCGGCGACACCCGCGGCGCCACGCGTCCCAACGTCGCCTCCAGCAGCGACCGCTCGCCGACCAGGTCGAGGAGCTGCTTCGGTCGCAGGCTCCGGCTGAGTGGCCAGAACCGCTCTCCTCGTCCGCCGGCCAGGATGACCACATCCAGATTCATGAGAGCGACCGTAACGCGGCTCCTCGGGAACCGGCAACCGGATTGTTGGTTTCGCCCGACCGGCGGGACCGCGGTGCCATCCGAACCTACTTCACGACGGTCAGGCGCGTCGACTCGGGGGTGGAGGATCGCGGGAGCCGCACCGGGCGAGGCCCGCCGCTGATCAGGTCCAGGTAGACCGCTTCGGTGGCATCCACGATCCGGCTCCACGAGTAGTGACGCTCGGCGTGGCGACGGCACCGCTCGGCGACCAGCGCGACTTCGGAGGGATGGTCCAGCAGGTGGCGCAGCTTCGCGCGGAGATCGTTGACGTCGCGGGTCTGGAACGTCACGGCACAGTCCTCGATCACCTCGAGGTTCTCAGGGATGTCGCTGGCCAGCACGCACTTTCCGTGCGAGATCGCTTCGATGAGCGAAATCGACAACCCTTCCAGCACGGACGGCTGCACGACCATGTAGGCATTCGACCACAACTCGTCCAGGACGTCACCGTAGACATAGCCGAGCATCACGATCCGCTCGTCGTTGTTGCGGATCTTCATGAGGGAGTCGACATAGCCGTCGCTGAAGGAGGAACCGCCGGCCAGGACCAGGCGCGCATCGGTGTCGAGGGTCGTGAAGGCCTCGAGCAGGTGGTGGCACCCCTTCTCCGGCACGAGCCGCCCGACGAAGAGAATGTACGGGTGTCCATCGAGACCAAACCGCTTCAGCTTGTTGATCGGGCGATGGATCCCGGGGTTGGCGCCGTTCGGGATCATCACCGTGTTGACGTGGTACTTGCGGTCGAAGTAGTCGCGCAGCGTCTTGCTCACGACGATCGTCTGGTCCGGAAAACGGATGGCGGGGATCTCGCAGGTGCGCAGGAACCACTGCGCCATCCGGCCCCACTTCCCCCGCTCCCAGTCGAGGCCGTGCACGGTCACGACGGTCTTCGCACCGAAGAGCCGCGGCAGCCCGGCGAAGACCGAGGGGCCGAGCGCGTGGTAGTGCACGACGTCATACCGCCGGAAGAGCGCGTCGATGGTCGAAAAGGCGCAGTGGGTGATCGCGTCCAGGTGCTTGGTGTTGATGCTCGGCAGGCGGCGGATTCGCACGCCGCGATAGGTCCCATGCTGGTGCGAGTAGTAGAAGCGGCTGAAGACGTCCACCTCGTGCCCACGCTCGGCCAGACGCACGCCGATCTCCTCGACGTGACGTTCGATCCCCCCGTAGGTCGCCGGGATCCCCTTCTGGCCGATCATGGCGATTCTCATGCCGCCACCTCGCGATAGACGGCCAACAGCCGCTCGAGGTGGGCTTCCTCGGCATGATCCCGCTCGATGACCCGGCGCGCTTCTTCCCCCATACCCTTCAGATCGGCCTCGGGGCCGGTCATCCAGAGCAGCGCCTCGGCGAGAGAACCGGGATCCCCGGGACGGAACAGTCTCCCGGTCACGCCGTCACGCACGAGTTCCGGGATCCCGCCGATCCTTGAACCCACCACGGCCCGGCCCAGCGCGAAGGGCTCCAGGATGGAGAAGGGGAGGTTTTCGTACCACTCGGAGGGCACGACGGTGAAGGCGGCCGCGCGGATCGCGTCAAAGAGCGCTTCTCCGCTCCGATATCCCCGCAGGAGAATCCGGCCGTCCGGGCAGTGCCGCGCGATCGACTCCTCGATCTGACCCGAAAGCGGCCCCTCGCCCAGCACCTCCAGCCGCGCGCGCCCGGCGGGCAGAAGCGCCATCGCCCGCACGAGCGTTTCGATCCCCTTTTCCCGCGACAGGCGCCCGATGTAGACGAGAGGCACCGGGGCGCCGGGCGGGCACTCCGGCACCGGCGAGGGACGGTACCGTTCGAGCGGCACGAAGTAGGGAAGGTGCACGAGGCGATCGCGCGCGAGGCCGAAGCTCGCCACCTTTTCCAGGAGGAACTGACTGGGACAGAGAAACCGGCTCACGCGGCCGTAGGTGCCCAGTCCCCGGTGGAGATAGGCCTCGACGGCGCCGACCAGGCTGGCGCCGCGCGCGTTGAGCAGGCAGCGGTGTCGCACGGCTTCGAAGTAGCGCCCGCCGCGGCACCGTTCGCAGATCTCGCCGTGGGTGTGAAGAAGGTAGCCCGGGCAGACCAGCTTGTAGTCGTGGAGCGTCTGAACGACCGGCACTCCGGCGCGGGCGAAGGCCAGGACGATCGAAGGCGAGAGCTGATGATAGATGTTGTGGAGGTGCGCCACCGGCGTCGGCCCCGGACTGCCGCCGTTCCACGCCGCCCGCCGGGTCAGCGCGCGGGCGTGCGCCGCCGCCCCCGGGTGGTAGATGCTGCGCCACCCCTGCACCAGCTTAGCGCCGAGGGACCCCCCGGCCCGGAAGTCGACCTCCGGCACGAACCGATCTCCCGGTCCCGCCGCGAGATTGCGCGGGTGCGCCATCGACAGGTGACGCACTTCGTGCCCGTGACGCCGCAGCGCCTCGGAGAGGTCGAGGTAGTACCGCTCGGCCCCACCCTTCACGAAGTGGTACTTGTTCACCTGGATGATGCGCATCATCCTCTCCGCACCGTCTCGGCGCCCTCGTAGAGCGCCGCGGTCGCCTCGGTCATCCGCCGGGCCGTGAACCTCTCCTCGAACCGGCGCCGTCCTCGCGTCCCCAGCGCGCGACGCCACTCCGCGTCGAGCAGAAGGCGCCGCAGGGCGTCCCGCAGCGCTCCCACGTCGCCGGGGGGGAGCAGAAGACCGGTCTGGTCGGGGACGACCAGCTCGGGGATGCCGAAGATGGCGCTCGCCGCGACCGGCAGCCCGGCCGCCATCCCCTCGATGATGGCGAACGGCATCGTCTCGACCGTCGAAGGGAGCACGAGCAGGTCGAAGGCGTGCATCAGCCGCGGCGCGTCTTCCCGGTGTCCCAACCAGACGATCCGGCCCCCCCGCTCGAGATCCGCTCCCTGTGCGCGCAGCCTCTCCGCCTCTTCCCCTTCGCCGACCACGACCAGCACGAAGCGCGGCAACCCCGTCTCCCGCGCGAGTCCGCCGAGCGCCTCCACCAGGAAGTGGTGCCCCTTGCGGCGCGTCAGGCGTCCGACGATGCCGATCACGATCGCGTCGCCCGCGTTCCAGGCGGTCCGCAGCGCGGCCCGCTCCTCCGGACTCGGAGGCGGGGCCTCTTCCACCCCGTTCTCCACGATCGAGACGAGGTCGGGCGCGAGTCCGTGCCGTCGCACCAGGAAGCCCCGGTTGCTCTTCGTGTTGACGATGACGCGGTCGATCCATTGCGTGAAGAGGAGCTTGAGGACGAAGGTCCGGTAGCGCCGCTCCACCATCGGCAGGTGCTCGGTCGAGACCACCCGCCGGTAGCCCGCTTCGCGCGCCGCCCAGGCGACGGACGAAACGCCGCCGTCGTAGACGCTCGGCAGGTTCAGGTGGAGGATCTCCCCGCCGACCTCCCGCAGAAGGCGCACGGTCGCGGGGAGCCTTCGCGCCCAGTCCAGGCCGAGACGCGGGAGACGATGGATCCGGACTCCCGCCGCGCGCATCCTCGCGGCCAGCACGTCCGCCCCCTCGACTGGAGGGAGCACGCAATCGAGCTCGTACCGTTCGGGGTCGAGGTGTCGGGCGAGCAGCGCGAGGTACCCCTCCGCACCGCCGAAGTACTCGGCGTCGGAGAAGAAGGTCACGCGGAGCTTCCGGGCGACGGCAGGCGCGATCATGTGCCGCCCTCCCCCAGCTCCAGGATCCGCGCGCCGGGCCACTGCAGGTCACGGCGAACTCCTCCGCGTCGTTCGAACCACGCGCTCCACCTCCCCTCCCGATCGATGTCCTTCGGGCGGAGGAAGAGCACCCAGGTTCGGCGATGGGCCAGGCGCAAGGCCTCGAAGCGTTCGGTCTGCTCCTCGAACGGGGTGCCGGCCCAATAGCCCGGCCAGGCGTCGGCCACCGTCAGGCCGGGAGGCCTGCCGCCCGGCAGCCGCCAGTAGTAGTCACGGAGGGGAACCTCGGTCCCGACGATGAAGAGGAGATCGCCGGGCGCCGCTTCCTGCCGCAGGAACGCGGCCACGGAGCGCGCGTCGTCCTTCTGGTGGGCGGGGTTCCGCTGCAGGTTGGCCAGGCTCACCCCGGTCGGGATGAGGAGCGCCCCGCCCAGCGCCAGGCGGAACACGAGGCGTCGCGGGGCCGTGACCCCCGCCGCCAGGATGACGAGGACGGCCGGCAGCGCCGCCGCGG
The DNA here is from genome assembly GCA_964371055.1 of uncultured bacterium. GTDB lineage: Bacteria > Eisenbacteria > RBG-16-71-46 > CAIMUX01 > CAIMUX01 > CAYJLF01. Next base: position 94,888 of record CAYJLF010000019.1, read on the forward strand.
CGTAGCGCACGTTCATCATCTTGATGTTGAGCTGCGCCACCACGAAGGCCGCGAGCACCGGCACGACCGCGAGGAGGAGCCAGGCGCGCGCCGGCGAGCCGAGTCGCCACAGCCGCGCCGAACCGAGACCCGCCACACTCCCGAACGCCAGCGCCACCCAGAGGAGGGCCGGCAGGTGTCGCTCGATGATCCGGCGCAGACCGACCCGATCCGCTTCATGGAGCTCCCGTAACGACGGGCCGTAACTGAAGCCGGTCGCCAACGCCAGGTAGGCGTAGGGCACCCCGAGGAAGGAGGAGGCCGTGCTTCCGCGGACCTCCTCGAGGCGCTCGGCGGGCGGACCGCCGAACGCTCCGGAGGGAGCGAGCGACCGCTGGTAGAACTGGACGAGCCAGGGTGACAGGCAGATCAAGCTCACGGCCCACCCGAGCAGGAGCGGCCGCCAGAGCTTCCGGCCGGCGCCGCCGCGCAGGACCAGCCAGAGCCCCTGCGCGAGACCGACGAAGACGTAGGAGAGATTGCTCAACAGACCGACGAGGTTCCAGCCGGCCCCGGCCAGCCAAGGGATACGGCGCGGTGTGCGGGCGACCGAACCCGGCGCAAACTCCCGCGCGTCATCCCGCTCGCGCGCGGTCCACACGCCCATCGCGCCGATCACCGCCAGGATCATGAGAATGTAGCCGCGGATCTCCTGCGAGTACCAGATGTGGAACGGATTGACCGCGATGAGGCCGGCTGCCGCCAACGCCGGGCCGGCGCCCAGGAGCGGGCGAACCGCGCCATAAAGGAGCGGCACTGCGGCCGTGCCGACGAGCGCACCGAAAGCCCTCAACGCGAACTCGCCGTCGCCGAAGAGACGACTCCACCCGTGGAGGAGCAGCGCATGTCCCGCCCCCTGCAGGTTGATGAAGAACTTGTCCGGCGTCATCGGCTCGAACACGCCGGCATAGACCAGAGTGAAGGTCTCGTCGACCCAGATCGAGGATCGCGTCAGTCCCCAGAATCGCAGCACCGCGGCCACGATCGTCAAAGCCAGCACGACCGGCAGGGCCGTGCGCTTCACTCCGGCGCCCCGCATCAGAAGGCTCCTCGGCGGCTCAACACCGCCGGAATGGTCCGCAGGAGGATCGAGAGGTCGGTGCGGAAGGAGCGCCGTTCGACATACTCCATGTCCATCCGCATCCACTCGTCAAAGCTGACTCCGCTGCGCCCGCTCACCTGCCAGAGACAGGTGATGCCCGGGCGGACGGAGAGGCGGCGAAGCTGCCACGGCTCGTACTGCACGACCTCTTCGGGGATGGGTGGACGCGGCCCGACCAGGGACATGTCCCCCTTGAGAACGTTCCAGAGCTGCGGGAGCTCGTCGACGCTGGTGCGACGCAGCCAGGCGCCGACCCGGGTCGCGCGCGGATCGCGCTGGATCTTGAAGACCGGTCCTTCGACCTCGTTGAGGTGGTTCAGCGCCGCGCGAAGCGCCTCGGCATCGCGCACCATCGACCGGAACTTATAGAAGCGGAAGACCCGGCCACCTTCACCCACCCGCCGCGATCGGTAGATGACGGGACCCGGAGAGTCGAGCCGGATGGCGAGGGCGATCAGCGCGATGATCGGGGCGAGCAGGATCAACCCGATGGCGGCGGCCAACGCGTCGAAGAGGCGTTTTCCGGCGCAGAGGTAGAGCCCTCGCGCCGGCGCGAGCGGGACCGGACCGATCCCGTCGGCGCGCGCGCCATCCCTCGGGGCCGACGGTGCAGTCCCGGGACGTTCGTTCAACAGATCCGGACTCAAGCGCCGAGCGCCCTTCTCTGGAGACGAGAGTGAGTTCCGGGAAACAGGACACCGCCCCTTCGAGCGGCATGGACCGGTACGGTCCCGCACAAGCCGAGGCCGACGAACCCGTGCATGGTACAAGGCCTCCTCTAGCCCCGTCCGAGCGATCGGACGGTCCGAGATCGAGACGTTCTGGAAACCTCGAGGATCCGAGGCCTACTGGTGTCATTCTCCAGGGTTGCGTGGCGGAATCAGGTCGTCCTGAGTCCCCTGAACGCCTTGTACCAAGGGGTCGATCGCGCTTCCTCCCGGTGCCCTCGGCTCGTCGCCGCCGGCCTGTCGGCCGAGGCGACCCGCCTGGATCCGTGGATCTGGACCCATGGCGTCTTCACTGCGCCCCAAGTATAGCGAAATGGAGGCAGGATGTCAACTTAGGGTCCGGCGACAGCCCGACTCAACGTTTTGCCCGGATCTGCACCCTTCCCGCCTCCCGGTCGGGGCTCCCCGGACGCACCGCGCTTCGCCTGTTCGCGCGCCAGACGGGCCGCCACCGCTGTCAGGCCGAAGAGGATCCACATGTAGTAGTAGTAGACGTTTCCACGCTGGTGCTCGTCCCTCAACTGGCTGGCCGCGAACATCACGACCTGCAGGTGGAAAACCGCCATGGTCGCCCGCGCCAGGCTGCTCCGGGCGAAGTCGACCCCGCCGCGTGGGAAGCTGACCCAGAGCGTCTTGCCGACGATCCAGAGCCAGGAGACCAGTCCCGCGATTCCGGTAGTGAACAGGTAGAAGAGATAGGCGTTGTGGGGCCAGTACATCTCCCGGGCGATCCCGCGGCGAAGGTCGATGTAGGGCCCGTGCCCGATCCACAGGTGCTCCGGAATCCGCTGGAAGAGGTCGGTCCAGACCATGACCCGGTTCTCCGGCATTCCGCGCAGGATCTGGGTCTGCGCCAGGCGGCTCAAGACGCGGATCCGGAAGAGCACCGTCTCGCTGAGCACGCCGGCGAAGGCCACGAGTACCGCGGCGACCGGCGTGAAGAGAGCGACGAGCCGCCAGCGGATCCGATGGCGCTGCATCCAGAGGAAGTAGAGCCCACCCAGCACCCAGATGACGACGCCGCCGCGGTTCGCCGTGATGGAGATCACGTGCAGTCCGAGCAGCGCCAGACCGTAGTAGAAGAGCTTCGCCGCCCGACGGCCGGTCCGCAGGCCGAGCATCACCTGCAGGTAGAAGCTCATCGCGCTGAAGTCGGCCAGAAGACCGTGGAACCCGAAGACGCCCTGCGCGCGTCCTCCCGCCTCGACCCGCTTGAGCGCGGCCGGCGCGAAAATGAACCACTCGGGAATCAGGCGCCTCCCGAGGTAGTGATCGGCGAGTGCGGTGACATCGACGATGACGGCGGTCACGCACATGGCCGTCAGCGCCATCTTCAGGTGCCGCTCGCTTCGCAGGGCGTTGACCAGGAGGAAGTAGAAGATCACGCCGGCGACCGTGAACTTCAGGCTCTCCTGCGCGCCGCGCCACACGAACTCCGACTCGATGTTGATGAGGGAGAGGAAGTGCAGACCGAGGTAGATCCACGCCATCCGATCGATCGGGGTGCGCACCGGCCGGGGTTCGACCCCCAGACGGACCCGGATCAGCCAGAGCACGGTCATCACGCCGATGAAGATCACGTTGGTATCGCCCAGGAAGATCGATGTCGGCGCGATCCAGAGCACGAGGAAGAGCGTCATCGAAGCGGCGAAGGAGAGACGCACCATTCCGATCATGACCGCGACGGCGAAGAGCAGCTTGACGTACCGCGGCGTGAGCTGGAAGAACTGGAACGCGAGGAAGCCGCCGAGGATCAGGGCCAGCGGCAGCAAGAGCCAGGGGCTGAAGGCGAGTTCCGCGAACGGCCGGCGGTACTCCGCGCGTCTGATCTGGACTTCGGGCACCTCAACGTCCCCCGTCCGGCGGACCGCCCGCCGCGGTCCCCGGTCCCTCCCCCGTTATCGGCCCGCCGGGGGGTGATCCCGAGTCCCGCAGTTCCCCGAGTCGGGCGAGGCTGACGTTCTCGCGCAGGAAGTAGACCAGTCCGACCGCGGTGACCGGAAACCACTGACCGGCATGATAGAGGATGGTGAAGGAGAGTGCCGCGTTCCGCTCGACTCCGTACTGCAGGAGGGCGATCGTGCCGGCGTACTGCAGAGTCCCGATGTAACCCGGCGCGGCCGGGATCATCGTTCCGATCGCCATGAGGACGAGGACGACGACCGCCGCATCGGACGGCAGGCTCAGTCCGAGCGCCGCCAGGCTCAGGAGCACCACCAGCACCAGGCATCCCCACATGAAGAACGAAAGCACCAGCGCGAGGACGATCGGCCCCGGACGCCGGAAAGTCGCGAGTCCGTCGCGGAAATTGAGCGCCGCCGCGCGGACCCGGGCGCGATGCCGCGGAGGGAGGACGCGATCCGCCAGGCGCAGGAACGGCTCCGGCCTGAGCTCGAACCAGGCGAAGAGCGCCAGAAGCGGCGCGGCCAGGATGAGCAGGATGGCTCCCCAGGCCCGGACGTCGGGGGGGAGACCGCGCCGCCAGAGGATGAGGCCGAAGACGGCCAGCAAGACGAAGATGTCGAAGAACCGTTCGACCACGATCGACGCGAGGCAGGCGCTGCGGCTCACTCCGGCGCTCCGCCCCAGCGAATGGGCCCGGAGCAGTTCGCCGAGGCGCGCCGGGAGGACGTTGTTCCCCATGAACCCGATCATGATGCTCGACCAGAGCGGGCCGAGACCGACCGGACGCACGCCCGCCAGGAGATAGCGCCACCGCCAGGCCCGGACGAAGTAGGCCAGCATGGTCAGGGCCACGATCGGGGCGAGGAGCGACCACCGAGCGCCAGCCAGCACGGTCGCCACCTCGCGCAGGTTGGCGCCCCGGATCGCCAGCCAGAGAAAGAAGGCCGAGAGCGCGAGGGAGAGCGCGAGCTTGCCCTTCATCGCCCCGCCCCCGCGATCTCGTCCCGAAGCAGCTCGTGCAGCTCGAGGAGGTTCTGTGGATAGGGGAGTTCATGCACGTTGCTGATGAGGGTGGTGAAGGAGTGGGTCGCGTCCGGATGGTAGCCGTGCATTCCCCGCACCGGTGTCCCCGACATGAATGACGGGACCGCGATCTCTCCCTCGTGCAGGAGGAAGATCAGCTCACCATACTCGCGTCGCGGAAAGAGCGCCCCGAGTTCCGCCAGCTCCTGGTCCGAGAGGATCCGGCCGCAATCGAGACCTCCCAGGTACGACTCCACCGCTCGCCGCGCCGGTTCGGAGTGAAACCAGAAGCGCGCCATGGTGCTGTCGACGAACCAGAGGAGATCCTCCGGGACCCTGAGGCCCAGCCGCGCGAGCCCGCCGAGCAGATCGTGCCGGCCGTGCACCGGAGCCATGCCGTGATCGCCGAAGACGAAGACGCGGAGCTCCCGGTACCGGGCGCGCGCCCGCTCCAGGATGGCCGTGATCCGCCGGTCGTACTCCTCGAGGCGCGACCGAACCGCGCCGCTCTGTGGACCGGCGGCGTGCATCAGGCCGTCGAGCGCCGGGGTGTAGAAGAAGAGCGTCCGCGCCCGCGCGGCGTCGATCTCCCCCTCCAACTCCGCGAAAGCGCGCTCCTCCGGGACCGACCAGTTCCAGGCCCGCCAAGGTCCCGCCCGCTCCATCGTGTCGGCCAGCCCCGTCAATCCGGGGAAAGCGCCGGGCGCATAGATGTTGTGCCGCTGACAGAGGTCGAACTCGCCCAGGAGAGGGAGGGGGATGTCGTAGAGGGAGAAGTAGCCTGTCACTCCCCGCGCGCGGACCCACTGCGTGATCCACTGTGACAGGCGCCACCGGCGGCGCGTCAGGCGCGTCGCGAGGCGGATCCAGGGGCGGATGGGACGGAACACACCATCGCGCCCCGCCCGCCGGTACATGGAAAAGTGACCATGCTCCTGCGGCAGGCGTCCGGTCATGATCGTCGGCAGATTCGCGCTCGAATAGCCGAGAACGGAACGGATCGGCGCCCGCGGCGCATCGAGCCCACGGAGGAAGCCGCCCCGTCCGACCGCCTCATATCCGAGCGCGTCGATCAGGATGATGAGCACCAACCGATCGGCCAAAACACCTCCCTGTCCTCTCTCCGCGCGCGCGTTCCTCACTCGAAGCTGCCGCTCCCGTCAGGTCCGCTCCCTGGTTCCCGCCCGGTCGACGTCCGCCGGCCGCGGCCCGCGACCGGTCGTCCCCTCGCCGGGTTGCCGCCAGTATACGGCGGCCTCTCTCATTCGCCTCCCCTCCGGAGTCCCCAGGCCCGGCTGGAGGGCCTTCCAGAGTGCCCAGAGCGCCGCTCGGGGCCCGCCCCTCCGAGAATCCCGGGCCTCGTCCTTCCACCGGCGGAACCGCTCCCGTCTTGTGACAGGTTCCTCCAGGAATCGGTCGACCGGCTCGCCTCCCGCTCCGGCTTCGCGCAACCACGCGGTGAGCGCGACCCGGACCTCTTCCAGTCCCCGCTCCGGGGGCCGGTGCGCCTCGCAAGGCAGGAGCAGAAACGGCCTCCACAACCTGGCGGCGTGAGTCACGGGATCGACCGCCGCAGTCACTCGCGCCGACCCGCTGCCGGCAGCGTCCAGAAGCGCGAGGCGACCGGCGCGGCCGATCCGCCAGCCTCCCTGACGGATCAGGCGCGCCGCGAAGAGCGCCTCCGCCAGTTTCGCCACCGCGTACCACGCCCTCGGCGACGGCCCTTCGCGGTCCCGATCGTTCCACGACGTCCGGAGTTCGAGGCACCGATTTCCCACCAGGCGCCAAGCTTCCCACTCGGGAATGCGATGTTCCTCCGGCGTCACGAACCGATCGAGGACCGCGACCTCTCCCCAGACGAGCCGGGCCCGACGACCGATCTCCACCAGGCCTGGCGTCGGCGTCTGTCGCGGCTGATCGGCGTCAAGGTAGTAGCCCGGTGCGAGCCCCGCCTGCCGCACCGCCGCCTCCCGCGCCGGAGGGGGCACACGGTCGAGGGTGACGATGCCCAGGTCGAGGTCGGAGAGCAGACAACGCTGCGCCTCGTCCGCGGGCTCCCATCCCACCGCCTCGCCGAGCGCGGCGCTGCCTCCCAGGAAGATGCAGCGCGGCCGCCACGGGGCCAGTTCCGCCGTCAGGGCCGGCACGGCCTTCCGGATCCGATGGAGGAGCGCGTCGTGAACCCACGCCTGCGAAGAGAGCGGCGGGCTGTCCGGCCCGGGATGCGGCGATCGGCCGGCCATGGGGGAACCCGGTAGCCGGTCAGATCCGGCGGTAGATGAAGCCGGGGATCGGATAGCGGCGATCGTTCAGCACAACGCCAAGCAGGCGGCAGCCTCCCGCCGTGAGTGCTGCGACCGCTTTCTGCACCACCTCGCGCCGGGTTCGATGGGCGCGGACGACCACGACGACTCCGTCGGCCGAGGATCCGATGAGCGCGGTCTCCGGGGCGAAGAGCGTCGCGCCCGCGTCGACGATCACGAAAGCGTAGTGGCGCGTCAATTCGCGGAAGAGGAGCGACACCCGCTCCGCCTTGACCAGTTCGACCGGGGAGACAGCACCGCGGCCGACCGGCAGGAAATGAAGATTGGGCCGCTCCGTCCCGACGACAGCCTGCTCCGGCTCCGCTCCGTCGGTGAGGAGATCGATGAATCCCGGGATCTCGGGTCCCGCCTGCAGAACGCTCGAGAGCGTCGATCGGCCGCGAGTGAGGTCGCCGTCGACCAGGAGGATCGGCCGAGGATCGACCGCGGCCAGCTCCTGCGCGAAGCGCAACGCCAGAGTGCTCGTCCCTTCGCCCGGCACGGCGCCGGTGAAGAGGACGACCGGAGGACGCTGGGTGTTGATCTCGAGCATCAGGCGCTGCCGCAGGCTCTCGAGATCCGCCGCCGGCCCCGTTCCCCGCGTGGGAGGCAGGGCTCGCGTCGCCGTCGGGGCCGGCGGAGCGCCCGCCGGGCGTCCCTCCGGACGCGGAGCGACCCCGCCCTTTCCCTTGTTCAGTGCGTCGTAGATGTTGCTCATGCGTCGCTCCCGTACCCCCGGTAGAGCAGCGCACTCGGCGAGACCGGCGCGCCGACCTCGAGTTCGTCCGCCGCCGTCCGCACATGCGCCCCTTCGACGCCGTCCGCTCCCTTCGCGTAGGCGATCAGGAGGGCCCGGTCGCAGATCTGGTTGATCAACCTCGGGATCCCGACCGAGCGACGTCCGACCTCGCTCAGGGCCTCTTCGTCGAAGACGGGCAGCGGCCGGCTGCTTCCGGCCACCGAGAGCCGGAATTCGACATACTCCCGCACCGCCTCCGGCGGGAGGCGATCGAGATCGAAGATTCCCGGGATGCGCTGCCGGAGCTGCCGCAGCGTCGGCCGTGCGAGGAGCGACCGCAGCTCAGGTTGTCCGACCAGGACGATCTGGATCAGCTTGGTGTTGGACGCCTCCAGGTTCGAAAGGAGCCGGAAATCCTCCAGCGCCTGCTCGCTCAGGTTCTGCGCCTCGTCGATGATCAGGACGGCGTTGCCGCGTCGATCCCGCATCCGGATGAGGAACTCCTGCAGCGTGAGGAGCAGATCGACCTTGTCCCGGCCGGGCGGAGTCAGTCCGAAATCGATCAGCGCCAGGTAGAGCAGCTGCTTGAACGTCAGGCGGGCGTTCATGACGATCGCCGACTGCACCTCATCCGGCAGCTGTCCGAGCAGCGTGCGGATCACCAGCGTCTTGCCGACGCCGACTTCTCCGGTCAGGACGAGAAACCCCTTCCGCTCCTCGATCCCGTAGTGCAGGTAGGCGAGCGCATCGCGGTGGCTGCGCGTGAGGAAGAGAAACCGCGGGTCCGGGGTGATCGCGAACGGAGGCTCGCGCAGGCCGAAGTAAGCCTCGTACATCGGCGTCTCCTAGCGCATCCGCCCGAGCGAGCCGAGCACCGGCAGGCCGAGATGGCGTTCCACTTCCGTCGCATCCTTGAGCGAATGGTCCATCCCGTCGATCACGAAGGCCATGGCCAGGGCCACGATCAGGCCGATCGCCGGGATGACCGCGAGGCGGATCGCGTCGTTGAGCTGGATGCGCACCGCATCGCTGGCCGCCTGGAGAACGAGAACATTCCAGTCATGCGAGCCGACCCGCTCGAGGCGGGCCTGAATCTGTCGGTCGACCAGCGACTGATGATCAGCGCGGAGCGCGTCGATGACGCGATCGAAAGCGGACAGCCGCGCCTCCTTGGATGGGAAGGCGGAGAGCTCTCCGTCGCAGTAGGCCAGGGTGTTGAGCAGCGACTCCTCGCGCGCCCGCAACACATCGATGCGCGCCTGGACATGCCGGAGGTAGTTGTCCGCTTCCTGGATCAGGAGCTGCTGCAACTGCTCGACCTGGTCGGTCAGTCGCAGGACCTCGGGGTGGCTGGGCTGGTACTGGGACCTCGCCTGGTAGAGCTCGCTGCGCCTCGTCACGAGTTCGCGCCGGACCTGCAGAATCACCTGGTCATCGGTCACGCCCGGCTCGGAGAAGGCGTAGATCTCCTGGTTCGGATCCTCGTGAGCGCCTTCGATCTGGCTGTGCAGCACCTCGGATCGCGCACGCTCGGCGGCGAGATTCTGCCGGATCCGCACCAGATCCTTCTCCGCCTCCTCGCGGACCTGGATCAGGCTGTATCGCTCCTCCTGGAGACGACTGACCGACTCCTCGTTCATAAACTCGGCTCGCCGCTGCTCCGCCTCTTCCAGTTGCGCCCGCACCCCCTCGATCTCCTCGCGGAAGAACGCGTCGATCTCCGGCACGGTACGCACGTTGAGCCGGAAGCTGGTGTAGGCCTGGGTGACGGCGCGGGCGATCTCGCGAGCCGCATCGGGATCCCGGTCGCGGACCTTTACGTAGATGACGCTCGACTTCCCCGGCGTGGTGGAACTGACCCGGGCCGGGTCGATTCGAATCGGCCGGCCGCCGGAATCACGCGCCTTCTGTTCGTCCAGGAGCTTCTGCGCCAGCTGGAGGATATGGGCGCTCTTGACCGTCTCCAGTTCGGAGTTGAGATCCTCCTCCCAGGAGAGTACCCGAACGCGGCTCGTGTAGGCGCTCTCCGGCTGCCCCCGGCTGATGAGGAGCTGCGAGTATGACTCGTACTCCGGCGGCGAGAGCCGGTCCATCGCGGCCACCAGTCCGAGGGACGCGCCGAAGACCGCGAGGACGATCCACTTCCGGCGGAAGACGACGGAGAGGAACTCCCGCAGGCTGGTCTCGTACCTTTCCTGGATCACTTCGCTCATGACCACTCCCGTTCCGCCTCAGGGCGAGACCGTGACCCGCACGTCTTCGGATCCGATATTGAACGCCTTCCAGCCCTCGAGATAGAGGGTGAAGGGGGTGATCATGGGCTTGATGAACTGGTCGACGAAGAGGTTCACGTCGGCGATGAAGCTGCGCGGGACGAAGACGATGTCGTACGGACGCAGGACGAGATCCTTCGCCGGACCTTCCCCCTTGAGGGCCGGACGCAGGTCGAGGCGGTGAAGCTCCACCTCGGCCGCCGCGACGCGGCGCATCACCAGGACGCTGCCGGCCTGTCCGGTCGAGGCGACGCCGCCGGACTGGGCGACGGCCTGCAGCGCCGAGATCCCCTTGTAGTACGGCTTGTCTCCCGGGGTGACGACCTCGCCCATGACGAAGATCCGCTGCTCCCCGAAGTTCGTCACCTGCAGATCGACGTGCGGATGTCGCAGGATCGCGCCCAGCTTTCGCTCGATCTCCGCTCCCACATCTTCCGGGGTGCGTCCCAGGGCGTGGACCGTTCCCGCCCCGGGAGTCGTGATCGCTCCGTCCGGCCGGACCTTCGCGATCCCCGACAGGGTCGGTTGAGAGAGGACCGCCACGGCCAATTCGTCCCCCACACCCAATCGGTAGGGTTCCTCGGGTTGTTCCTCCGGGATCGCGTGCGGGGTATCAGCCGGCGGCGCGCTCGAGGGCACCCCCGATGGCACCACCTGCGCCGGGCGAGCCGGGTCGATGAGCGGCGGGAAATCGCGATCCTGCGCCTCGACGGCCTGGACACCGCCGGGCAGCGCCAGGAGCAGCCCACCCAAGAGCAGCCCAGCCAGAAGCAGCCCCACCGGGAGGGAGACGAAGAGCGCGCCGCCCCGCCTCAACCCGGGACCGCATCGCCTGCGCGGGGACATAGCGGGTGGGGAGATAACACGGCGCGTCCAGGCAGCCTTCGCCCCCCGCCGGTACCGCGATCCGATCGATTCCCTGTCGTGCTGCATTTGCCTTCTGCCGCCACCATCCCTGATTGCGCAGTTCATCATGGCCTGATCCCGGGAACCATCAGTTCCCTGCCGGAAAGTCCCTTTTCCAGTCGCTCTGTCCCTTGCCACCCGAGGCAGACGGCGACGCTAGCACCCGGTCCCCGGGCCGTCAATCGGCGGCATCCCGAGACCCAACCGACTCGACGACACTGCCATCATCGGCCGATCGCCCCACGGCCTTTACGCTTGGCCGCGATCGGAGGCGGATCGGCGGGTCCATCCGATATACCGTAACGAAGCAGGGCATGGATGAACAGGGGAAACAGCAACTCGTGGTGCCCGACGATGTAGAACCCCTTACCGCCCTGCAGGGTGGGCCGCTGAGCGACATTGACCTGGGGGCGGTAGTGCCGCTGGAAATCGAACACCGCCGTGGTCAACTGGTCGAAGCGGGTCCCGAGATTGATGGCGACGGAGACGGCCTTCAGAAAGACCTCCGGCAGGATCACGGCGGAACCGACATTGAGCGCTACACCCTTGGCCAGCGTCTGGACCTGCCGGCAGAGAATGCGGAAGTCGCGGGCAGAGGTCTCACCGGCCGCCGCGCCGGAGAAGCCGGGGTGCTGGTGGTTGATGTCGGCGCCGATCGCCAGGTGGACGCTGACCGGGATCGACATCTGCCAGGCGGACGCGAGCACGCTCCGTCCGGCCCCGGTTCCTGCCTCTTCCTGGATAGCCCGTCCGAGGCCTTCGCCCAGACCTTCCCCCCGCCGGGCCGCCTCGACGGTCCAGGCATTCAGCCATTGGGAGGTCTCGCGGGCCATCCCGAACCGCCCCTCGGGCAACTGACCGGCGACGTCCTCCGAAGTGCGCCCCCAGAACGCGATCTCGAGATCGTGGATCGTGCCGGCGCCGTTCAGCGCCAGCGCCGTGATCCAGCCCTCGCGCATCAGGCGGATCAGGCCCGGGCCGAGTCCCGTCTTGATGACATGGCCCCCGAGCAACACGAGAAACCCGGCCCCGCCCGCCCGCGCGGTCCGGGTCCGCTGCACCAATTCGCGAAGATCTTTGGCTGCAAGGACATCCGGAAGGGAGTTCCAGAAGGAGTCGAACGAGTCGAGAGCGTCCGGGGGATGGTAGAAACTGGACGCCTCGACCAGGCTGCGACGGCGCTTCACCGGGTAGGTTCGCACGCCCCGCAGATCCAGCTCCTCATACTTCGACATCCGTGCCTCCGTCCGGTCGACCCCGCCGGCCCGCCGACTCAGGGGGCGGGCGTCGTCCCGGGGGTGGCTGCCGCCGTGTCCGGGGGCGCCGCGGACTCCTCCGGCGCCGCATCCTCCCGCTCGTGCCGCCAGTCCGTCTCCGGCCGCTGGAATTCGATCAGCTCGACACTGATCGCGCCGATCGGTAGTTTGCTGCGCATCAGCACCGGCATCCTCCGCTCGTCATCCGTCAGCCAGATCGACAGCTTCCCTTCGTTCTTGAAGAAGGCTCCGCTGCGCAGGGTCGGCTCGAGCACCACGCAGTCGAACGTCCCGGCCGGAGTCTCGACGCGCTCGCGACCGATGACGCTGACCCGCAGCGGGTACTCCTTCCGGTTCTCGTGGCTCGTCAGGTAGTGCTTCTGGCCCGGCTCCAGCGGCATCGTGCGGACGCGATAGAAGGCCGCCAGGACGTCGTACACCGGCGGCGTGACTTTCGTCTCGGTTCCGTCATGATAGGTGACCACGCCGTTCTCGGGATCGAAACGGGCCTGTTGGTCGGCCCGGTATCTCCCCTCGCGAAGATGCTTCTCGAAGAAACGCGAGTGGAGCTGCTCGACGTCGACCAGGGAGACCACGCGATCGCGTACGCGGTAGATTCCGTCGAAGACGGAGTTGCTCTCGGCGGTCGAGACGAGGTGGTAGACGGGGCGACCGGAGAAGCGCTTCACCCCCTCGATCGCCATCACTGCGGTCCCCGCTTTGATCAGGCCGTAGCGGACGGTGAACGTCAGCCGCTCGCCGACCCGGATGGCCGGGTGCATCCCCGGCATCCCGTTCTCGGCGGCGGCATCGACGTCGGCGGACGGGCTTTCGCTCGAACCAAGCCCCGTCGAGATCGAAGCGAGCGTGAGGAAGAGCAGAGCGAAGACGACGCGAAGCGTCGCGGGAATTCCGGCGCCCGATCGGCGCCGTGGGGAGCGGTCGGTCACGGCTCACTCCCCGCTGGACGGGTGCCGGTGTGACCGAATCCCCCCGCGCCTCTCCCGGTCTGTGGGATCGCATCGGCCCACTCCACCCGGGCGGCCGGGACCGGTGCGAAGACGATCTGCGCGATCCGATCCCCCGAGGCGACGACGAAGGACTCGCGTCCCCAGTTCATCAGGATGACGCCCAGTTCGCCGCGGTAGTCCGAGTCGATCGTGCCGGGACCGTTCAAAAGGCCGATGCCGTGGCGCGCGGCCAGACCGCTCCGGGCCCTGACCATCCCTTCGTAGCCGGGGGGTATGGCCAGCACGAGCCCGGTCGGAATGATCGCCCAGGCGCCCGGATCGATGGTGACCGGAAGCTCGAGACAAGCCTGGAGGTCGAAGCCACTGGCCCCCGCCGTCATCTTCCGCGGCAGGATCGCCCCCTCGCGGGCTCGCGTGCAGGCGACCCGGACCTCAACATCCTTCCGCTCCACGAAGGGCTCCTCCCTTACGAACCCGGACACCCGGCGCCGATCTGCGCCCCGACCCGGTCTAGAATTCCAGCGAGTCCAATCCGGGCCTCGGTTTCCCCGCCGGACCGAGGGTCACCAGCGAGAACCTCGCGGGATTCAGCAGTTCCACCGCCGCCTCGTGCACCTCATCGAGAGTGATCCGCTCAATCGCGTCGACCACCCGCGCCAGCGGGATCTGCCGCCCATAATACTCCTGGTTGTGGGCGAGACGCGCGATTCGCTCGTACATACTCTCGTACGAGAGAAAGAGTCCCGTATAGATCTGGGCCTTGGCGCTGTCCAGTTCCCAGGCCCGGACGCCGTCGCGGCGGATCCTCTTCAGCTCCCGGGCCACGATCCGGAGTGCGCGCTCCATCTTGTCCGGACTCACCCCGAGGTAGACGCCGAAGACCCCGGTGTCGCGGTACGAGTCGGCGAAGCTGTAGACCGAATAGGCCAGTCCGGCATCCTCCCGGATCGTCTGGTAGAGGCGCGAGCTGGCGCCGGCGCCGAGGATCGTGTTCAGAACGTAGATGACATGTCGTCGCCGATCCCGATACGACGGCCCGCGCCGGGCCAGACAGACCGATGCCTGGCTCAGGTCCCGTTCCACGTGCCGGACCCGCGGCCGGAACGGCGGGAGGCGAGACCCATCCTCCGGGGCAGGCGTCGACGGCAGCCGAAAGGCGCGATGCACCTCGTCGGTCAGTCGATCGAAGTCGAAGCGGCCGGCCACCGCGATCGTCACCACCGGCGCGGTGTAGCGCTCCCGGTGGTAGCGGCGCACGGCGCGGGCATGAAAGCGGCGCAGCGTCTCACGACGGCCGAGGATCGGAGAGCCGAGCGGGTGTCCCTGGAAGAGGAGGTCAGCCGCCAGGTCGTGGATCATCTCCTCGGGGCTGTCCTCGTACCCCTGGATCTCTTCCTCGACGACCCCGACCTCCCGTTTCACCAGGTCGGGCTCGAATGCCGCGTCGCAGAGCAGCTCCGCCAGGATCGAGACCGCCGCGCTGCGATGGCCGTCGAAGACGCGGGCGTAGAAACAGGTGTTCTCCTTGGTCGTGTAGGCGTCGACCTGCCCCCCGATCGCCTCCATGCGCTTCGCCAGCTGATAGCCGCTGCGCCGGCGGCTCCCCTTGAAGACCAGATGTTCGATGAAGTGGGTGATCCCGGCCTGTTCGGGCGCTTCGTCGCGCGAGCCGACCCGGACGTAGACTCCGAGCGCGAGCGAATGGACCTGCGGAACCGGTTCAGCCAGCAGGGTCAGCCCGCCCGGCAACACGGCGACGCGAACCTCGGGATCCTCGAGGGAGTGATTGAGCGTGTGCAGGAACTTCACGCGGGGCACCTCCGGGCGCGGGCCGGGATCCCTCCGGGGCCCTCAGGCCAGAACCGGGAATCCGAAGATTCCCGGTTCATGTGATTCCACCCGACGGCCGGTCCGGGACGGCGTCCCGGCCGGTCGCCTTGACTACGCCGACGTGCCGTCCTCCTGCGGGATCCCCTTCCGGGAGAGACGGATCTTCCCTTCCTCGTCGACGCCGATGACCTTGACGAAGACGATGTCCCCCTCCTTGACGACATCCTCGACGCGCGCCACCCGGTAGTTCTCCAGCTCGGAGACGTGGACGAGGCCGTCGCGTCCCGGGAGGATCTCGACGAAGGCTCCGAAGTTCACGATCCGCTTGACCCGACCGCGGTAGATGCGGCCGATCTCCGGATCCTCGGTCAACGACCGGACGATCTCGACCGCGCGCTGCGCCATCTCGGCGTCGACGCACGCCACCTTGACCGAACCGTCGTCCTCGATGTCGATCTGCGCACCGGTCTGCTCGCAGATCTTCTTGATCGTCTTGCCGCCGGGCCCGATGACGTCACGGATCTTGTCCGGGTTGATCCGGAGGACGAGGATCCGCGGAGCGTACCGGGAGATCTCGGGCCGCGACTCCGGCATCGCCTCTTTCATCACGGAGAGGATGTGCAGTCGCCCCTCCCGCGCCTGGTCCAGGGCGCGCTTCAGGATCTCGAAGTCGAGCCCCTTGATCTTGATGTCCATCTGCACGCCGGTGATCCCCTCCGCCGTGCCGGCGACCTTGAAGTCCATGTCGCCCAGGTGATCCTCGACTCCCATGATGTCGGAGAGGATCGCGGTCTTGCCGTCCTCCTGGATCAGACCCATCGCAATCCCGGCGACCGGCGCCTTGATCGGCACGCCGGCGTCCATGAGCGCGAGGGTGGCGCCGCAGACCGACGCCATCGAAGAACTGCCGTTCGACTCGAGCACGTCGGAGACGATCCGGATCGTGTAGGGGAACCGCTCGTTCGACGGGACCATCCCGGAGAGCGACCGTTCCGCCAGCGCTCCGTGGCCGATTTCCCGTCGGCCGGGACCCCGGTTGGGACGCACCTCGCCGACGGAGTAGCTGGGGAAGTTGTAGTGGAGGAGGAACGTCTTCCACGACTGCCCCATCAGCTCCTCGATCTTCTGCTCATCGGTGGTGGTGCCGAGCGTGGTGACCACGAGGGCCTGGGTCTGCCCCCGGGTGAAGACCGCGCTGCCGTGCGTGCGCGGCAGGACGCCGACCTCACAGGTGATCGGACGAATCTCGGCCAGGCCGCGCCCGTCGGCGCGCTTCGCCTCGTCCACGATCATGCGACGCATCAGGTCCTTCTCGAGGTCGTGGAAGACCTTTCCGGTCTGGGCCACGGCGTCAGGATGGGTCTCGGCGTACTTCGCCTCCGCCTCGAGAGCCAGCGCGTGCAGCGCCTCCTCCCGCTCCTTTTTCGGACCGATCCGGATCGCCGTATTCACGCGCGCTCCGAAGTCGGTGTTGATCGCGGCGGTCAGAGCGGCGTCGAGTCCCTTCGGGGCCCAGGCGCGCTTGGGCGACCCGGCCTGCTCGATGATCCGTCGCTGCAGGCGCACGATCTCCTGGATGTGCGGATGGGCGAACCGGAACGCTTCCAGCAGCTGGTCCTCGGAAAGCTCACGGGCCTCCCCCTCGACCATCAGGATCGAGTCCTCCGTGCCCGCGATGATCAGGTTCATCTGGCTGGCTTCGAGCAGGTCGCTGGTCGGGTTGAGGATGAAGCCCTCCTCCCCCAGTCCCACGCGGACCGCTCCGACCGGGGTCGGGAACGGCAGGTCGCTCAGGTTGAGGGCGAGCGAAGCCCCGATCAGGCCGAGAACGTCTCCATCGTTCATCTGATCGTGCGACAGCACCTCGGCGCCGATCATCGTGTCGTAGCGGTTCGCCTGGTCGAAGAGAGGCCGCAAGCTGCGATCGATCAGGCGCGAGGAGAGGATCTCCTTCTCGGTCGGACGCCCTTCGCGCTTGAAGAAACCGCCCGGAATGCGCCCGGCGGCATAGGTCTTCTCCCGGTAGTCGACCAGAAGCGGCAGGAAGTCGCGGTCGGTTTCCTCACGGCTGACGACGGCGGTGCACAACACGACCGTGTCGCCGTAGCGCACGAGCGCCGATCCCGACGCCTGACGCGCCAGACGACCAGTCTCGATCGTGAGGGTGCGGCCGCCCAGTTCCATCGTTTCCACAATGCTCATCTTGATCTCCGATCTCGATCGGTGAATACAAAACCACGGACCAAACACAAGACGCGCCGAACCGCAGAGGTCCGGGCGTCTCGGTGGTCAAGAGCGAGAGCCGAGGGACGGGGTTTCCGGGCCATGTGCAAAGCAACTGCCCGGACCGACGCCCGAACCGATCCAAGGACTGCCGATCCACGGACTGATCGCGTAGTTCCTCTGTGAACAAGCGCTCGGATCAGTGCCGCAGACCAAGGTCCTTGACCAGGCTCCGGTAGCTCTCCAGCTTGGTGTTCTTCAGGTATTCCAGAAGCTTCCGGCGGCGGCCCACCATCCGGAGGAGACCTCGACGGGAGTGGTGGTCGGTCGTGTGCTTCTTGAAATGCTCGGTCAGGTGGCGGATCTTCTCCGTCAGCAGGGCGATCTGGACCTCGGGACTCCCTGAATCCAGGTCGTGCAGCTTGTACTTCCCGATGATCTGCTGCTTCTCTTCCTTCGAAAGCGGCATCCTGTCCTCCAACAGACACTCGACGGCCGGCACCTCCGGCCGCAGGACCCCGATGGCCCTTAACGACTCTCGTGCCCAAACAGGTGGCAACATACCATCTGTCGCACTTTGCTTCAACGGTTAGTTTGTCGATCGGATACGAACATTCGTTCGCCTCTCTGATCCAAGCCCGCCGGGTGCCCCCAGGCCACCCTTCTCAGGAGCCGTTTCGCCCGGCGGGTTGAGGGGGAGACGGAGTCCCGAGACGGGCCCGCGCCCGCTCGATGTCCTTCGCCACGGCGTCTCGCAGCTCATCGAGGGAGCCGAACTTCCGCTCCGGGCGAAGCCTCTCGACCAGGTGAAGCGTGAGCATGGTCCCGCGCAACTCCCCGCTCCAGTCCAACAGGTGCGCCTCCACGGTCGGTCGCCTGTCCCGGGTCAGCGTCGGCCGCACGCCGATGTTCACCACGGCCCGATGGAGTATCCCCTCCCGTTCGGCCCACGCGGCGTAGACTCCGTTGGCCGGGAGATACTGCCCCTCGGCCAGATCGAGATTGGCGGTGGCCACCAGGATCTGCGCCCCCTCGCCCCGCCCCGACCCGACCCGTCCCTCGATCACGGGGTCGTGGCCGAACAGCTCGCGCGCCTCGGCCAGGTCCCCCCGCGCGAGCGCCGCGCGGATCCGGCTGCTGCTTACGGCGAGGCCCCCCGCCACGAGAGCGGGGCAGACCTCGACGTCGAATCCCTGGTGCTGCCCGATCGATCGGAGCAGGTTCGCGTCCCCCGCGCGACCCCGCCCGAATCGGAAGTCGTACCCGATCCAGAACTCGACCGGTCGAACCCGCCGTAACAGCGTCTGCTCGACGAAATCCCGGGCCGAGAACGAGGCGATCTCCGGGGAGAAGGGAAGAAACCAGGCCCAGTCGACGCCGAGTTCGGCCAGGTGGCGCAGCTTGACGGCCCGCGGCATCAGGAGGTGCGGTCCGATTTCCGGCGCGAGCACGGCGACGGGGTGCGGATCGAAGGTGATGACCAAGGACGCACACCCGTGGCGGGCCGCGGAATCGAGCACGCGCTGAATCAACTCGCGGTGCCCGCGGTGCATCCCGTCGAAGACCCCCACGGTCGCGACGACGCGCGGACGGCTGGAGCCGGTCGCCGGCACCCTGCTAGAGCACCCGGTCAAGGCGCAGGTGGCACGACTCGGCGAGAGGACGGTCGGCCGGTCCGGGGACGAAGTCGATCGACGCGACGGCGATCAGATCGCCATCCGGTCCCAGCAGACGCACGGTCTGTCCGGGACGGCACTCGAGATCGGACGCCAAAGACGCGAACGAGGGGGCGGCGCCGTGCCGCACCCGCTGCGCCCAACGCTCACCCAGCCGCACCGCCGGCAGGTGGGACAGCGCCTCGGCCATCGGGACCGCGCGTTCGAGCAGCCCGGCCCGCGTGTTGCCCGGCGCGGAAATCAGCCGGCAGGCGTCCGCGACCTGGAAGGAGCCGACCGCCGTCCGCGCCAGCGACTCGATCGAGGCGAGCGCATGGCAACGCACGCCGAAATCTTCGACGAGGGTCCGGATGTAGGTCCCCTTGCCGCAATCGACCTCAAAGTCGACCCGCGGCGGCTCGAAACCGACGATCTCGAATCGGCCGATGAAGACCGGCCGGGGCGGACGGGCTACCTCCACGCCGCGCCGCGCGAGTTGGTAGAGACGTTTCCCCTCATGCTTGACCGCCGACACCATCGGCGGCACCTGCATGCCGTGCCCCAGAAACGAGGCGGCGGTCTCGCGGAGCTGATCGAGGCCGAGATCAGGCACCGGTCCTTCCTCGACGATCGCGCCGCCGGCATCGCCGCTGTTGGTGCGCCGGCCGAAGATCAGAGTCCCTCGGTAGCTCTTGGGCTGTTCCATGAGGAATTCGGCCAGGCGTGTGGCCCGGCCGACCGCCACCAGGAGCACGCCGGCCGCGAAGGGGTCGAGGCTGCCCGCGTGGCCTACCTGCCGCAGGCCGAGGATGCGCCGCACCCGCGCCACCGCGTCGTGGCTGGTCCAGGGAACTTCCTTGTAGACGTTCAGGATGAAGCCCGCCGAGGGCTCGCGCGACGCGCGGGTGTTCAACCCGGTTCTCCCTTCTCCGCCGGCGGCTCACCTTCGACCGCCGGACCCTTCTGGTCGTCCAGGCCGAGTTCCCGCAGCTCCTGCTGGATCCAGAGCGAGTGGGCGATGCCACGGTCCGCCCGGAAGGAGAGCTCCGGCGTCCGTCGCGCCTGCAGCCGATGCGCCAGTTCGTTGCGGATGTACGAAGCGGCCCGCTCCAGGACGCGGAGTCCGTTTCGCTCGTCCTCCTCCCCCCCGAGGAACGAGACGAAGACGCGGGCGTGGGCGAGATCGGCGGATACCTCGACGCGCATCACCGTCACCAGGCCGAGTCCGGGGTCACGCACGTTCTCGCGCAGGATCTGGGCCAGCTCCCGGCGGATCTCCTCCCCCATCCTCTCGCCGCGCATCGGCTTCATCCCTCACCCCCTCGTTCCGACCCTGGCGCCCCGTCAGCCGGCAGGTCGTCGAACCGGCGGACAAAGGTCTCGAACCCGATCACGACGAGGCGAGGATCCGACTCGATTTCGCGACGGATGGCCTGCAGACCATCGCGGGCCGAAGAGGCCGCGAGGGCCACGAGCGCCACGCCGAGCGCCGCGCGCTGCCAGAGATCCTGATGATCCACCTCGGCCACCGAAACCCGGAACCGGTCGTGAAGCCGATCCCGGATCCGGTTGAGCACAGCCCGCTTCTCCTTGAGAGAGCGGCTCTGGGAAATCAGGAGTTCCGCGCGGGCGACGGCGAAGAACATCAGCCGGGCCTCTTCTCCGGGAGCATCGGGGCCGGGCGCGAACCCGTCTGCGCCTTCGGCGGCACCCGGCTAGTCGATGTGGCGCGCGACCTCCTCCACCTGGTAGGCCTCCGCCACGTCCCCTTCCTTGATGTCGTCGAATCCATCGAACGACATGCCGCACTCGTAGCCGGAGACAACTTCACGCACGTCGTCCTTGATCCGCTTGAGCGTCGCGAGCCGGCCGTCCCAAACGATGTCCGCGCCGCGATAGATCCGCACCCGGTCTCCCCGGTGGATCGCGCCCGAGACGACGAAGCACCCGGCAACGTTGCCGACCTTGTTGATGTGGAAGACGCGCCGGATCTCGGCCGATCCCTGGATCTTCTCGACCCGCTCGGGCGCCAGGAGCCCGCTCATCGCGTCCTTGATGTCCTTCGCGATCTCATAGATCACACGGTACAGCCGGACGTCGATCTGTTCGTTCAGGGCCAGTTGATGGGCCTTCGCATCCGGGCGGGTGTGGAACCCGATGACGATGGCATGGCTGGCGACGGCGAGGAGGATGTCCGACTCGTTGATCAGTCCGACCCCTTCGTGGATGATGCGGACCTTGACCTCGCTGGTCGAGAGTTTGGTCAGGGTGTCGCGCAGGACCTCGACCGACCCGCCGACGTCCGCCTTCACCACCAGGTTCAGCTCGTGCAGTTCGCCCTTCTTGATTCGGTCCTGGATCGACATGAGCGACACCGCCTGCCGCGCCAGCCGATGCTCATGCTCGCGCTGGATCGCGGAACGCTTGGTCGCGATCTCGCGGGCCTCGACCTCGTTCTTGGTGACGTTGAAGGCGTCTCCGGCCTGGGGCACGCCCGACCAGCCCAGGACCTCGACCGGCGTCGACGGCCCGGCCTTCTGCAACTTCTCCCGCTTCTCGTTGAACATCGCGCGGACCTTGCCGAACTGGCCTCCGCAGACGAACGGGTCCCCGACCTGGAGCGTGCCGTTCTGGATGAGCACGGTCGCAACCACGCCCCGACCGGTATCCCGCTTCGACTCGAGGACGACCCCGCGGGCCTTGCGGTCGGGCTCGGCCTTCAGCTCGAGCAGCTCCGCCTGCAGGAGGATCATCTCGAGGAGACGATCGACGTTGGTGCCGTGCTTGGCCGAGATCTCGACCTCTACGGTCTGTCCGCCCCAGGCCCCGACCAAAAGGCCGTGATCCGCAAGCTCCTTGCGGATCCGGTCCGGATTCGCGGCCGGCAGATCGATCTTGTTGATCGCGACGATGATCGGGACCCCGGCGGCCTTGGCGTGATTGATCGCCTCGAGCGTCTGGGGCATGACCCGGTCGTCGGCCGCGACGACGAGCACAACGAGGTCGGTCACCTGCGCGCCGCGCGCACGCATGGCCGTGAACGCCTCGTGACCGGGGGTGTCCAGAAACGCGATTTCGCCCTGCGGCAGCCGAACCCGGTAGGCCCCGATGTGCTGCGTGATCCCCCCCGACTCGGTGTCGATCACGCGGGTCTTCCGGATGTGGTCCAAGAGGCTCGTCTTGCCGTGATCGACGTGTCCCATCACGGTGACGACGGCCGAACGGGGCTGGCTCTCGTAGTCCTGTCCCGCTTCCTCCTCGGCCTGCCGCGTCAGGATCTCGACGCCGAACTCCACCGTGAACTCCGGCTCGAATCCGAACTCGTCCATGATCGCCGAGATCGCATCCTTGTCGAGCCGGGTGTTGATGTTCGCCAGAATGCCGAGCGAGATGCAGGTCGTGATCACTTCGGCCGGCTTGACCTCCATGGTCGATGCCAGCTCGCCCACCGTCGCGAACTCGTGGATCTTCAGCTGATTGGTCTCGGCGGCCTCCCCGCCGTCCTCGCCCCGCCGGCGGCGGTGCGTCGTCCGGCGCCGCCCCTGGCTCATCCCGGCCAAGGTCTGCCGGACGCTCTCTTTGACCGCCTTCTCGTCGACGGCGCGCTTCTTCCCCTTCCGCTTGGTGTCTTTGCCGCGTCCCCGTCCGATATCGAGCGGCCGTCGATCCAGTGGAACGATCGCGGGACCGCCCGGCCGGGGCGGGCCGCCCGTCGCCGGCGCCGGCGTATACGGCACCTGCGGGCGCGGCCGGACTCGCGGCACCGACGGACCGGAGGGCGACGGCCCGGGAGAAGGACTCCGATACGGCGGCGGCGTGACCGGCGGAGTCACCGGGGGCCTCGCGGCCGGCGGCGCGGGCGTCGCCGCCGGAGGAGGCGGCGCGGGGCGCGCTTCCTCCGCCTTCCGGTGGATCTCCTCCTGGATGTGCGCCTTCTTCTCCGTCTCTCGCCGGGTCAGCTGGCGCTCTTCCGCGATCTTAGCCTTCACGCGCTCGACGAGATCCTCGTCGATGGCGCTCATGTGCCCTTTGACCTCCGCTCCGAGCGAAGTGATGATGCCCACCAGAGCGTCGCTCGAGAGCTTGAGGTCTCGGGCCAACTGGAACACGCGTACCTTCACGCGCCGGCCTCCCTGCTTTCGTCGTCGGTTCCCGACCCTGCCGCCGCGTCCGTCTCGCGTTCCTCCGCTTCCTCCCCCGGCGTCTCTCGCTCCGACGCCTCAAGGCTCGCGGTCTCCTGCGTCCCGGCGATGAGCCCCGTCTCCGGGATCTCCGCGGCTGTCTCCGCCTCGGCCGTCGTCTCCATCTCCCCAGCGGCGTCCTCGCGCGGAACCACGTCCCGGGCATCGCCCGTCTGGGGGGAGGCGGCGCGCAGCTCGAGGATCTGCCGCGCCTGGGTCAGGAGCCGGGATGCGGTCTTCTCCGCAATGCCGGGGATCTCCATCAGCTCCTCTGCCGGGGTCCGCAGGACGTCCTGCAGCGTTTCCTTGCCGGCCTTGATCAGTTTCTCGACGGTGCGAGCTCCGAGTTCCTCGCTCAACTCCTCGAGGTCGATGTCCGCCGCGCCCCCGGCGTCACCCTGCTCGACGCCGATCTGGGAGAGCGTCTTCAGCTCGATCTGCCATCCGGTGAGTCGCTGGGCCAGGCGCACGTTCTGTCCGCCCCGGCGCCCGATCGCCGTGAGCAGCTCGTCGTCTCCCACGACCACGACCGCCCGCTTCTCCTCGCCGTCCACCAACTGGACGTCGAGCACGCGCGCCGGCTGGAGGGCGCGACTGATGAGGATCTTCGGATCCGAGCTCCACGGCACGATGTCGATCCGCTCACCGCCCAGCTCCCGCACGATCGCCTGGACCCGGGCTCCCTTCATCCCGACGCACGCGCCGACGGGATCGACCCGGTCGTCGTGAGAGACCACGGTGATCTTGCTCCGCGAACCGGGTTCGCGCGCGATGTCCCGGATCTCCACGACCCTTTCGAAGATCTCGGGAACTTCGTTCTCGAAGAGCCGCCGGACGAACTCCGGATCGGTCCGGGAGAGGACCAGAAGCGGTCCTTTCTGGTTCTCGTCGACAACCCGCAGCAAGGCCCGCACCGGATCGCCGATCCGGAAACGGTCCCGGAAGATCAACTCGCGCGGCGGGATGATCCCCTCGGTCTTGCCGATCTTGACAATGACGCTGCCGCGGTCGACCTGGGAGATCGACCCCGAGATGATGGAGCCGACCTTGCTGGCATACTCCGCCACGACGTTGCCGCGCTCCGCCTCCCGGACCCGTTGGAGCAGGACCTGCTTGGCGGCCTGAATGGCATTGCGGCCGAACTCCGCAACCGGGACCTCGACCGGGATGATCTCGCCGACGCGGACCTTGGCCTTGAGCAGACGGGCCTCCTCGAGGTCGATCTCGCCGCCGAGGTCGATCGCCACCGGCACGACCTTCTTGTGCACGAGCACCCGGATCGATCCATCGACCTCATCGAAGAATGCTTCGACATCGGCCGCGGACGCATACTTCTTCCGCGCCGCGGTCTGGATCCCCAACCGCACCGTCTCGGCCAGATGCTTGTGATCGACGCTCTTCTCGCGCGCGATCTGCTTCAAGGCCTCCAGGATGTCCGCCGTGTCGTATCCCATGCCCGGCTCGTGCCTTCCTTTCCGATTCTGCCCCAGTCTCTCCCCGGCCGCTCCCGGCGCGACGCCGGCGTCAGGCCTCGCCACCCCCCTCTTCCCTCTTCCGCCGCGGCTTCCAGGGGTCCAGCTGGAGGTTCGCCTTCGCGATACCCGACAGCTTCACGACCAGCGGATCCCCGCGGTCCGGTCGAAGTCGGATCGAATCCCCCTCCACCCCGTCGATCGTCGCCACGAGAAAGCGCGGCTTCGCCTCGGGATCGGCGAACTCCACGCGGACCCGCTCCCCCACGAACCGCCGGTAGTGCTCCGGCCGCCAGACCGGCCGGTTCATCCCGGCCGACGAGACCTCTAGATGATAGGTCCCGCGCAGCAGCGGGTTGGCATCAAGAAGATCCCCGACCCGCCTGGCGACACGTTCGCAGGCTTCGACCGGGACTCCCTCGTCCCGATCCATGGCGATGCGAAACGTCTGGCTTCGGTTCGTTCTCGAGACCGAGCAGTCCACCAACTCGAAGCCCTCGGCCTCGAGCAGGGGCCGCACCAAGTCAGCCAGCTCCTCCCGGCGCACCTGACCTCTCCGGAGACGGACCCCGAGTCAAACAAAAACGCGGACAGTCGTCCACGCGGTGCCACCATACACAAGTCGGTGTCGCACCGCAAGAAGGAATCTCGGCCCCGACCCTGGCGCGGACGGAGACGATGCGATTTTCCGAACCGAAATCGCCCGGACCGAGGTCTCCGTCGGGCTGCCGCGATATCGCCTAACTTATTGTTATATATTATATTACGCTGGCCGAGGCTCGCGTGAAGGCCCGGCCGGCCCCTCCCCTCCGCCTCCTCCGGGAGGCCGCAGGGCTCCCGTCTCAGGGGGCCAGCCGGCCCCCGTAGATGAGATCGAGCACCACCTGCCCGACCCGCTGCAGGCGCCGGGGACTGGTCCGCAGTGGATCATCCCGGACCGTGTGCCAGTGGGGATCGTTGAATCCTATGACGACCATCGACGGGATTCCGAGGGCCTGGAACGCGAGGTGGTCGTCGACCACGGCGTAGGTGCGCGACGGGTCCCACTCGGTGTACCCCCGGGCCAGGGCGGTCGCAAAGACTTGCTCGACCAGCCCGGGGGCCTGACGAACGGAGTACTCCTCGCGCCCGAAGACGGTCTGGTCTGATCCGACCATGTCGAGCACCACGACCCAGTCCGGAAGCGGACCGGCCCAGCGGCGAGCCATTTCCAGGCTCCCCTGGCAATACTCTTCGGGATGGCCCGCGCGCCCCATGTCCTCCATGTCGAAGAAGGCCAGGTCGACGCCGATCGGGGGCGGAATCCGTCGCAGGATCCCGGCCAGTTCCGCCAGGAGGGCCACGCCGGAAGCGCCATCGTTCGCCCCGAGAACGGGCCGCTTCCGATTGGCCGGATCCGGGTCCTCGTCGGCCCATGGGCGGCTGTCCCAGTGGGCGCCGAGGAGAAGACGCGGGCGCAGGCCCGGCCGGATCGAGACCAGGAGGTTCGTCAGCGAGAGCGTGTCCGGTCCGAGCGGCGAGGGACGCCGAAACCCCTGCCGGGACCAGGAGACGCCGAGCGAATCGAGGTGCCCTCCCAGAAGTTCGATCCAGGCCGCGTGGGCCTGGGTCCCGGGGACGCGCGGCCCGAGCGCGCATTGCCGTTCGATCCATCGCTGGGCCGCCCGTCCGTCCAGCGCGGGGACCTCGCCGCGGGCCGGCCTCGGGGCGAAAAAGAGCGCCGCGAAGAGCAGCCCCAGGGCCGCCGCTGCCATGTCCGGTTTCGCCGGGCGTCGGAGCATGTCGCCTCCGTCAGAACGTGAAACTCGCCCCAAGCGAGATCGTGATGAAGCGGGACGTGTTCGCTTCGTTCTTCCGATCGGTGTCCTGTCCGAATCCGATCGAGCCGTTGCCGTTGATGTTCTGCGTGAACTGGTAGCCGACGCCGGTGGTCGCGCTCCACTTCATCCGATCCTCGTTGGTGACCGGGCGCTGCCCCAGGGTGCGCGTCTCCGAACGGTTCGTCCGGTAATCGAAGTCGACATTGAGGTCGAGACGGGTCTGGACCGTCTGCGTCCTCCCCGTCAGCGGGACCTCGACCTGCCGGGTCAGCGTGTAAGTCTTCTTCGCCCCGAGGGTGAATTGCTGGTCGACGCGCTCGTTGACACTGAGCGTCGGGCGGAACCGCTCGTCTGTCGTGCTCGACGCCGACGAGGTGAAGGTCAGGGACATCCCCGATCGAAGCGTCGCGTTGATGTTCAGGAGGGGCCGGAAGTTCGAACGCGTCGTGGTCTGGTCGCGCGGACTGGCCGCGGTGCCCTGCTCGCTGCTCTCCCGGGAGTACCCGCTTGTCGCGGTGAAGCTCCGGAAGAACCGGTCGATCCGCAACTGCCGGTGGAGCGAGCCCCAATTGACCGAGGCATCCGGCCACTTCGATGTCACGCTCCGCGTCGCCAGGCCCGAGCCACGGTTCCGGGTGTCCTGCCTGGAGAAACGAAGCGTGAGACTGGCGCTCGAGGGGAGCCCCACATTGGTGTCGAGATTGAGCGCGCGTCCTTCCCCGTACCGGGCATCCGCGCGGGAGAGAGGTCGAGCCCGCCCGGGGTCCTCGCTGAAGCCGAGTTGGTAGAGAAGGCCGGGCTCCCCCACCCGGCGCGTGAAGTCGCTGCTCCGCGTCAGCGTCAAGCTGCCGTTGACGGTGTTGAGGCGGAGGCGGCCGCTCAACAGCCCCTCGGCCCCGCGCGGGGCGGAGGCGCGTGCGGAGTCGCCTCCCCGGGTGCCGAGCGAAGTCAGAGTCCGGATCATCTCCGCCAGGCCGAGTCGTCCGCTGAACCCCAGGCTGCGGTTGTTACGGAACGAGTTCTCCCGGTCGGGTTCGCCGGCGATGGCGGTGCCGGTCGCCTGTCGCGACAGGGTCAGGTTCGAGCCGCTCTGCCAATTGGTGCTGGGGGCAAGCGCGCTGCGCAGGAGCGGCACCTGCCACGTCCCGGTCACCGCATGGGTGCGCCCCGTCTCCCGGCCGATGCCGACGCCGAGGATCGAGGTTTCGTTCTCCTTCCGCATCAGGTCCCGCACGCTCGACCA
This sequence comes from uncultured bacterium, assembly GCA_964371055.1. Classification (GTDB taxonomy): domain Bacteria; phylum Eisenbacteria; class RBG-16-71-46; order CAIMUX01; family CAIMUX01; genus CAYJLF01. The sequence goes on from CAYJLF010000019.1 coordinate 122,557, forward strand.
CTGATAGCTGATCGGCTGCAGCGGACGGGCCCCGGACGACAGGGTGAGCCCGGCCTGCTTCAGGTCGACGGTCGGGTCGGGTTTGTAGGCCTGGTTGAGGTCGGTCCGGCTTTCGCGCGTCGTCCGGGTCCGGCTTCCCGAGGCGTTCACGCTGAAGTTCGTCGGCAGCAGGCGCAGCTTCGTCCCGCGCAGCCTCCGCAGCGTGATCTCCCCCCACTGATCCAGGGGGAGACTCCAGCCGACGTTTCCGGTCCGCGCCGCCGTCCGGTCACGGAGGTTCGGCGTGTCGTTGATCCGGCGGCTGTACCCGCCGCCGATCGAGAAAGGCTCGATGACCCACCGGGTCCATCCGCTCGCCCGCCGCTGCTTCTGGAGGCTGAAGTTCACCTCGTCGGTCCGGAGCATCGTGATGTCGCGATCCCGGGCGGTGTCCAGCACGAGATCGCTGTTGGTCCGGAACTTCGGTACGTCACGCCGGTTGGAGAACGAGCCGCGCACCGACGAGGCGAGGCCCAGGCGCTCGGCATACCCGAGGAGATCGCTCTGCCCGCTCAGGTTCCAATTCGTCGACGTGATGCCGGAACCCCGGTCCTGGCCGATCCGGAGGAAGTCCGCGCCGAGGCGTTCCCAGTTGAAGCTGAAGCGGCCGACTTTGCCGAGATCCGCGGTCGCCGCGAGTCGCGCGGCGATTCCCGGGTCCTTCTTCACCCCCGTCAGGCGCAATTCGTTGATCCAGACGCTCCCCCGCGTCAGCTCCGACGCCCCGCGGTTGCTGACGAGGAAGGTCACCCGCTGGATGCTGGTGAGAGACGGACTCCCCTTGCGGCGGATCACCACTCCTCCACCCAGGTCGCGCTCCACCACGCCGGTCGTGGAGTCCGGCGTCTCGAGCTGCAACCGGCTCAGCTCGGCGAAGTCGATCTTGACCAGATTCCACTCCGCCCCGACCGGGGTGCGGTACTCGTAGTAGTTGGTCGTATCGGAACCGGGGTCGCGCGAAAGACGGACGGCACAGTCGAGGTCCGCCGTTCCGCTGTCGAAGTAGCGGTTGAGGAAGAACTCCATCGTCTCGTAGAGCGTGTAGTCCTGGCGCGAGGAATAGGTACGGTAGATCGCTCCCCGGTGGCCCGATCCGAGCCGGCGGAAGTTCATCGAGATCGCCTGCTCCCGCTCCGAAATCCCCTCGTCCTTCCGCACCTCATAGGGCGAGGTGTAGATGGCGGCATCGTCTTTGTTGTTCACGACGCCGACGAAGAAATCCTCGCCCGGAACGAGGGAGGAGTCGGGCAGCGGCCGGTCGTCGAGGCTGCTGAGCGGACGTTCGAACCAGCGGTTTCCGGTGATCTCGATCCCGCCGACCTCCAGCATGGCCTCGGTGGAATCCTCGAATCCGGTCACCCAGAGGCGGCAGTGGAAGACCTGCTCCCACGAAGGCGCCGCCGCCCCCGTTTCCTGTCGCGGAACGACCAGCGAGTCATTGCGCAGCGGGATGCGGATGCGGCGCCAGCCGTTGTTCGCCGCGACCAGGTCAGGGGAGGCGCCCGGGTTGTTGTACACGTAGTCGCGGTAGACGTCGGTCTCCCAGAGGTCCTCCCGGGCGAGGTCGATCGCGATCTGGTAGTAGCTGCTCAACCTTTCCAGGTTGCCGTTGCCGTTCAGATCCTCGCTATCGAGCTCCTGGTTCCCCTCCGTGCCGTTCACCAGGCTGTACTTACGGGGATCGGAATCGGAGGCGTTCTCGTCGTAACCATAGACGTCGAGCGGATCCGCGCCGACGAGCCCCTGGCGCAGGCCGTCCAGCCCCGTGTCCTCGTTCAGGTCGGTTCCCTGGTCCAGGCGGTTGTCGCCGTTCTGGTCCTCGGTGTCGAGGATGCCGTTCGGCGGCTTCACCTCCCACGCGGCCGGCTGCCGGGGATCGTTGCGATACCACATCGCGTCCTCGCTCACGGTCCCGATGTCGAGCACCAGCATGCCGCGCCGCGCCTGGTCCGGACTCGGATCCGGGTTGTACTGGCGGAAGTCGTTCACCCAGATGTCGAGGAACTGCGCGCGGGAGAGATCGGTCCCGCGGGCCGAGAGCACGGTCGTCACCCCGCCCCAGGACCGCTTGCGCTCTTCCGGCGTCTCGCCCCGCGGAAAGAACTGCAGCCGCAGCACCTGGCGATTGTCATCCCGCTCGCGCTCCGTCAGAGTCGGTTGCAGGTCTCCTTCCCGGACCGCGTTGCGCGGTGAATACCACCACAGCTCTCCCTTCGCTTCCGCCCGGAGCGAGTCGCGTTCCGAGGGGAGAGGCGCGTCCGGCAGGATGGGCGAGTAGGGGATCGACGCGAAACGCCAGAGCCGACGGCTCATGCTGAGCGACATCACATCCTTCGCGCCATCGAAGTCGTCCAGGTAGAGCTGGTTCTTGGTATTGGGATTGGGCAACGAGAGGCCGCCTCCGAAGGCGAGATCGAGCTTGGCCGGCTGACGCAGGTCGAGCCCGGGAAGGCGATCGAACAGCCCGGTCACGCGCCTCGACTCCGCCCGCCAGGTCCCCGCCAGCTCGCCCACGAGGGTGCGCGCCGGCTCCTGTCCCAGACGTGGACGCCGTCCCTCCTGCCCGGGCGCGCCGCCGCGGCTCTCGTAGAGCCACGACGAGGAGAGGCTGAAGTCGCTCCCCTCTGGTTTGTACAGCGCCGAGACACCGGCCAGCGTCTTGGAGGCGCCGCCCCCGCCGAAACCGATGTACGAGTAGGTGACCCGGATCTCGTCCGACTCCGTCAGTCCGGCCGATTCGAGGATCTCCACCTCCCCCAGGTCGTAGTCGATCCGGTAATCACGGTCTCGCGCCAGGGTTCTGCCGCTGGCCGTGACGACCTCGCTGCCCGGGAGGATGTTGCTCGCATTCAGCGGGATGGTGCTGACCGGGCTCCGATAGGTGACCTCGAGGTAGTACTTGCTCCGCTGCTCGAGGTCGGTCCGGTTGAGCTGATCATAGATCGAGGAGACGAGGTACGCCGACGCGAGATCCTCCTCCCCCGTGGTGCCCGGCGCGCCCGGCAGGGGGCGCAGGCGCGGCTCGCGCTGGCGGTCGTTCTCGTTCGGATAGAAACGACAGACGTTGTACCCCGCGCACTCGGGCGCAACCAGGCAGAGGTCGGCCGAATCCGGATCGAACGGCCTCAGGTCCGGGAGACGCAGGAGGCCCGACTGGTAGTTGAGCCACCCTTCGTCGATCCGGTCGTCATGTCCCGGGATCTCGCCTCCCGACTTCACCTCCGACAGGTCGATGCCGGTCATGCGCAGGAAGGTGACCTCGCCGAGCGAAGGATCGGTGTAGCGGTCCGGGTTCGTCGCCCCGCCGACCGTTCGCTTCAGCCTGATCCGGAGTTCGAATCCCTGCGCGAGGATGTTCCGCGCCCCCAGATCGTAGATGTTGCGCAGCTCGAGCGGGTGGACTCCCGCCCAGGCGCCCGATCGGAGGTTCGACGGATCGACCCGGGGATCCGTCTTGCTCGGACGGATCATCTTCAGGCGGAGCGTGTCGGACGGCGCCTGGTCTCCGACCGTGAAGGACTCGATCGGAAGCCCGGTGTAGGGATCCAGCCACTGCCCGACGTAACGCACCGCCAACACGTGGTTCTCGTCCAGCGGCTGGTGCAGGATGATGATCGGGTGCCCGTCGTAGGCGTTTCTCTGCACCAGATACTCTCCGGTCGGCGGGTCACCCGGCTGCAGCAGTCGGAAGGAGCCACGATAGGTCGAGTCCTCGGGCGCTGTCCCCCCTCGGAGGGTCGCGGTGGCCCGGACCGCGCTCTGCTGCTGATTGTTGCCCGCCACCTGGTCATCGATGAAGACGTCGATGGCCCCTTCGTCGAGTTGCCAGGGGCACCCGTTCGGATCCTGCAGGAAGAAGTACTTGCCTCGCACGTAGTCGTAGTCGTCGATCCGGATCGTGCGGACTTCGGCCGAGCGGGTGACCGACTTGGCGTCGGTCTTTCCCTCCTGCTTGCTCAGGATCGAGGTGATCTCCATGTCACCCAGGCGGGCCAGCGAGTTGATGCCGAAGAGCCCCTCGGCGCGTCCGCCGAACGACACGTACTTGGTGCCCGGAAGGTTGAGGCTGGTGTTGCCGAGGTCGATCCGCTGCAGGATCTCGTCGTCGTACCCCTTGTAGCGGATCTTGATCCGGTTGGCGAGCGGCGTGCTGGCCTGGCTCGACTGGTCGACGTCGACGCTGACCTTGTCGCCGATGGTGCCGGTCAACTTGAGGTTGAGCTCCTGTTTCATGTCGAGCTGCGGGAACTTCGACTGCCGGCGGTTGATCTCCGTGATCTGCTCGTTCACCCGCCAGCGGCTGGTGCCGGAAAAGGTGATCCGCTCGCTGCCGCTGACGGAGAGGTTGGGCTTTCCCTCGCCGAAGATGCTCTGGAGCTGCGAGGGAAGCTCGACCGGGAGGTCGATCCGCACCAGCCCGCGCCTCGTCGTCGCCGTCGTGCCGGCCCGCCGCACGCGCTCCGCTTCGGCCGCCATGAGCTCTCGGTAGCGAACGCGGATGAGCCGCGCGAGGTAGTCCTCCTGCCGGAGCCGGATCCGGGGCGCGATCTCGGTCTCGCGGAGCGTCCGCCACTGCTCGACGGTCCCGGCCCCGATCTGCCCCGCCACCTGGCTCACACTCTGATCCGGGATCACCTTGCCGACGCGTCGCGGCGGCATGAGCCGAAATGGGATGGAGTCCTCGCGCGCACGCTCCCGCTCGCTCAGGAGTCCCCCTTCCTGCAGCGCGCGACGGGACCAGAGAGCCTGCGCCAGTCGATAGAGAAGGGCGTCCTGGGCCGGAGTCATCTCGGCGGTGAAGCCCCAGAGCCTGGGACGGACCCGGATCGAGTCGGCGAGCGGCGGCGCCGCCGGCTGGGAGATTCCCATGCTTCGCCGGGGCGCGGGAGTGGTGGAGGGCGGTGCCGGTTGAGGGCGCGCCGGAGACCGGGGCCGTGCCGTCGAATCGGGTGGTGTGATCGCACGGGCGGAATCCGCGGGAGCCGAAGGCTTCACGACTCCGACCGGCGGCCCGGGCGCGGCGGTCGAGTCGAGGGGCGCTCCCACCACCGTGGGGGTGGACGGTCCCGCCACGTCGATCGACTCCCGTTCGGCCGGAGCCGACGGCGGCACGACCGGAGTCGACTCCTGCGGCGCCGGGGCCGATGGCGGCACGACCTGGATCGACTCCCGCTCGGCCGGAGCCATGGACGGCGGGGGCGGAGTTGCAGCCGGAGGCAGCTCGGGAGGGGCCTCCGGAGGTAGCTCGCCCGGTCCGGGGGCCGGCTCGCCGGCGGCCGGCTCGGTCGGCTCTACCGCCGGCCGGGGCACGGGAGGTGGCGGAGGCTGCTCGACCGGCCAGGGAACCGGAGGGAGGGGCGTCGGGGCCAGGATCGAATCGATGACCCCCGGCACCCTCGGCTCCGGAGTGGTCTGGGCGCTCTCCTCGGTCCGCGCCGGCGGCTCATCGGTCGGGAGGCACCCGACAACGAGCAGCAGCAGACAGGCCGGCGGAAGGAGTGCCCGGTGGGCGAGGACCTTCGCGATGTGCCACAGGTATCGAATCAAGAACCCCCGCACGCCCGGCGCCCGGGTTCCCTGGAGCGCACCCCGCTCCTCTGCCCGCGCCAACGAATATACTCCCCAACCCGGGACAGGGTCCGGCCCCGGCGGGTATAGTAACCCGGCTGGCCGGCCCCCCCCATGAAGGCATGCCCGGTCTGCGACCGGTTCCGGGAACCTGAGGAGCGAAAGGACAGGGATGATCCTGAGGCGCTATGTCCTGAGATCTTTAATCGGGCCATTCTGGCTCGGCTTCGGGATCATTACATTCCTGCTGACCATGGACATGCTCCTCGACCTCCTCGACCTCCTCATCAGCAAGGGCATCCATCCCTGGTCCGTCATCCGGCTCTTCGTGCTGGCGCTGGGATGGATGGTCGCTCTCTCCATCCCCTGCGGTGTGCTGGTGGCGTCCCTCATGACCTACGGCCGCCTCAGCCAGGACAACGAGATCATCGCCCTTCGGGCCAGCGGAGTGCATCTCATGCAGATCATCCTCCCCGCCCTCGGATCGGCCGTGATTGTGGCGGGCGGGCTGGCGCTGTTCAATAACTACGTCCTGCCCGAAGCCAACTTCGCCTTCGCCTCGCTCCGCCTGGAGATCAGCCGCCAGCGTCCCACGGCGGAGATCCGGGAGGGGGTACTGATCGACGACTTTCGCGGATTCGATCTCTGGATCGGTCGCCTCGACGACCGCAGCGGAGCGATGGAGGAGGTGCTGATCCTCGATGCGCGCTCCAACCCTGACTCGCCGCGGACGATCCTGGCGCACGCCGGCACGCTCGAGTATCGTCCCGAACGAGGCATGCTCACGCTCCACCTGCGAGACGGCGAGGTCCACGAGGTCGATCCCCAGTCGAACCGGGGGGAGTACCGGAGGCTCCGCTTCGAGTCCCAGATCCTGAACATCACCGATCCCGCCGACCGCACCCGGGGCGGATCGCACCAGCGAAGCCAACGGGAGATGTCGATCGAGATGATGGGGGCCGAAATCGCCAAGCTCCGTGCCCAGGAGAGCCGCCAGGACTCCCTGCTCGACGAAGCGCTGCGGGGAGCCGGGTTGTCGACGATCGGGGAGCTGGATCGGCTCGATCCGCGAGAGGCCGCCCCCCGCCTCGGCACCTTCCTCGCCGCCCTGGCGGCGCGGACCCTCGGGCGCCGCGGCTCCCCGCCGGAGCTGCCCGCCTTCAGCGCGGAAGAGCGGCGATGGTTCGAACTGGCGCAGGCGCGCCGTCGTGAGCTGCATCAGATGCGGCGCCGCATGGCCGAGTACCGGGTCGAGATCCAGAAGAAGTATTCGATTCCGGCCGCCTGCATCGTTTTCGTCCTGGTCGGAGCGCCGCTCGGGATGCTCGCCCGGCGGGGTGGCCTGGCCGCCGGGTTCTTCAGCGCCGTCTTCTTCGTCTTCTACTACCTCTGCCTCATCGGCGGGGAACAGCTCGCGGATCGACTGCTCGTACCGCCCTGGCTGGCGATGTGGCTCCCCAACGTCGTCCTCGGCGCGCTCGGCGTCTGGCTGACCGTACAGGCCGTGGTGTCGGGCCAGCCGGCGCGCCCGCAGCGAGGGAAGGTCGCGTGAGAATCCTGGATCGCTACCTCCTCCGCGAGTTCCTGGGCTACGCCTTTCTCGGGATCGGCACCTTCTCGGCGCTCTTCGTCGTCGTCGACCTGTTCGAGAAGATCGACACCTTTGTCGACTTCCGAACGCCGCCCTCGACGGTCATGCGCTACTACGCCTGGGGGCTGCCGGCCATCCTGACGCAGGTCCTGCCCATTGCACTTCTGTTGGGATCCCTCCTCGGACTGACCCAGCTTCGCAAGCACAACGAGGTCACCGCCATGCAGGGATCCGGCCAGAGCCCATGGCGGCTGGCGCGTCCGCTCCTGGCGGTCGCGTTTCTCTTTTCGCTCGCGCAGTACACCCTGAACGAGGTGGTGGGACCATCAGCGCACACCCGCCAGAAGCGGATCCTCAGCACCGAAATCCGCAAGCAGCAGGAGTCGGATCGCCGGAGCCAGAGCGAGGTCCGCCTCCTCGGCGCCGGACGCCGCTTCTGGGTCGCGCGCTACTTCGACGCTCCGAGTCGTTCGCTGCGGGAGGTTTCGCTGCAACAACTCGACGCGCCGGTGATCCGCGGGCGCGTCGACGCCCGCATCGCCCGCTGGGAAGCGGGAGTCTGGCGCTTCGAGGACGGCTGGCTCCGGACCTTCCGCGATTCGACCGAGGCGGTCGTGCGCTTCCGGGCGTACGGCACGACCGAGCCGGAAGAGACGCCACCCGACTTCAGTCGCGGGGTCAAGGATCCGTTCTTCATGAGCATGAAGGACCTCTGGACCTTCGCGCGCCGCGTCGGCGAGAGCGGTGGAGAGACCCAGGAGCACCTGACGAACTTCCACATCCGCGCCTCGTTTCCCCTCGCCGACCTGATCATGGTGTTGCTGGGCGCGGCGCTGTCGCTGCGCGTCGTGCGGGGCGGGAACCTGGCGCTCGGCTTCGGACTCAGCGTCACGATCGGGTTCGCCTACTTCGCCCTGATCCGCACCGGCCAGACCCTCGGGTATAACGGCACGCTTCCCCCGCTGCTCGCGGCGTGGCTGGGAAACATCGTCTTCGGGGGGATCGGGGCGATCCTGTTCTGGCGCCTGGCGCGCTAGCCGCGCCAGGTTCAGCTTCCCGGCCACCGACGGCGGCCGCTACCCCGCCGGCCCCGCCGCGGCCGCCCGCTCGGCCGCCCGGCGCTCCACGTACCGCGTGTCGGCCCGGCCGGCCAGAAAGACCGGGTCCTCGAGCAGGTCGAGGTGGAAGGGAATCGTCGTCTGGATTCCCTCGATCACCATTTCATACAGGGCCCGCCGCAGCCGCGCGATCGCTTCGCCGCGGTCCGATCCGTGCGCGATCAGCTTCGCAACCAGCGAGTCGTAGTGCGGCGGCACGGTGTAACCGTGCTGCAGATGGGTGTCGATGCGGATGCCGGGTCCCCCCGGCAGGTGCAACGCGGTGATCCGGCCGGGCGACGGGCGGAAGCCTCGCGCCGGGTCCTCCGCGTTGATGCGGCACTCGATCGCGTGCCCGGACTGCGGGATCGACTCCGGCGTCCAGCGCCACGGTTCCCCGGCCGCGATGCGCAACTGCTCCTTCACGAGGTCCACTCCCGTCACCATCTCCGTCACCGGGTGCTCGACCTGCAGCCGCGTGTTCATCTCCATGAAGTGGAACGAGCCGTCCTCATCGAGGAGGAACTCCATCGTTCCGGCTCCGCGGTAGGAGATGCGCCGCGCCCCCTCGCGGGCCACTCGCCCCATCTCCAGCCGGGTCGCCGGGTCCAGGCCGGGGCTGGGCGACTCCTCCACGAGCTTCTGGTGGCGCCGTTGCACCGAGCAATCGCGTTCGAAGAGGTGGACCGCTTCGCCTTGTCCGTCGCCGAGGAGCTGGATCTCGATGTGGCGGGTCGACCGGAGGTACCGCTCCAGGTAGAGGGCGCCGTTGCCGAAGGCGGCCGTGGCTTCCGTCTGCGCGGTCTGGAAGAGCCGCTCGAGCTCATCCCGCGCGGAGACGACGCGCATCCCCTTGCCCCCTCCGCCGTCGCGGGCCTTGAGGATGACCGGGTAGCCGATCCGTTCGGCGATCAGGCGCGCCTCCGCGGACGACTCGACGACGCCGTCACTGCCGGGGGTCACCGGTACGCCGGCCGCCTTCATCGTCGCTTTCGCGGCGCTCTTGTCCCCCATGAGGCGGATCGAAGCGGGCGTCGGGCCGATGAAGACCAGACCGCTCGATTCGACCATCTCCGCGAACGCAGCGTTCTCGCTCAGGAAGCCGTACCCGGGGTGGATCGCTTCGGCGCCCTTGATCCGGGCGGCGCTGATCACCCGGGCCGGGGCCAGGTAGCTCTCCCGACTGCTGGCCGGGCCGATGCAGACCGACTCGTCGGCGAGCCGGACATGGAGCGCTTCGCGGTCGGCCTCGGAGTAGACCGCCACCGAGGAGACCCCCAGCTCACGACAGGCGCGGATGACTCTGACCGCGATCTCGCCCCGGTTGGCGATGAGGATCTTGCCGAACATGCGCCTCCTGCGCGGTCCGGCTGCGAGATCAGAATCGACTGATGCCGGCCGGACCGTCTCCGCTTTCCCTCGTCACCCGATCGACGACGTGCTCCGCCGCCGTGGAACGGACCTCGCCCGATCGCCTTCCGGCGGAGGAAGCCCCGACGTCGAGTCCGGCGTCGCCCGGGCCGGCCACGGCCGGAGCCTCGGACGACGCGCCCGACGCCGCGCGCTGCTTCTGCGCCTCGAACGCGTCCCACGTCGTGTCGCTCGAGGCGTGGATCCCCTTGACCCGGAGCTCGAACTCGCTCGGTGTGGTTGAATTGCGCAGAGCCTCGTCGTAGGTGATGAGCCCCTGGCTGTACAACCGCATCAGCGACTGGTCGAACGACTGCATCCCGTACTGCGCGGCCCCTTCCGCGATGGCTGATCGTATCAGATGGGTCTTCTCCGAGACCATCAGGTATTCCTTGATCGTCGGGGTGGTGATCATGACCTCGCAGGCCGGGACCCGCCCCCGATCCCCCGCCCGCGGGATGAGCCGGAGCGAAATGACCGACTGGAGGGTCGAAGCGAGGAGGTAGCGGATCTCCGCGTGCTGGTGGGGGGGATAGAACGACAGGATCCGGTTTACGGTCTGCGCCGCATCGACCGTGTGGAGCGTGGAGAGGACGAGGTGCCCGGTATCGGCGGCCATCAACGCGATCGACATCGTCTCGCGATCGCGGATCTCCCCCAGCAGGATCACGTCGGGATCCTGGCGCAGGATGTGTTTCAACGCGGCGAGGTAGGTCTCGGTGTCGATCCCGACTTCGCGCTGGCTGATCATGCTCTTGTCGTCCCGATGGAGGAACTCGATCGGGTCCTCGACCGTGATGACAGACCGGGCGATCCTCCGGTTGATCGCGTCGATCATCGAGGCCAGGGTCGTGGACTTGCCGCTGCCGACGGTGCCGGTGACCAGCACCAGTCCCCGCGGCAGGAGCGCCAGCTTCTCGACGATCGGAGGGAGATTCAGTTCCTCGATGGCCGGCACGCCGAGCGGGACATGGCGCAGGACCAGGGCGATCGTTCCGCGCTGGTAGTAGAAGTTGGCGCGGAACCGCGCGAGTCCGGGCACACCGATGGCGAGGTCGATCTCGCGAGCGCGCGCAAACTCCTGGCGCTGGGCCGGGGTCAGCACCTGCTCGATGATCGATTCCATCTCCTTCGGCGTGGGAGAAGGTTCGTCCAGGTTCCGGAGCTCACCGTCGACCCGGATCTGGGGACGGCTCCCTGCCTTGACGTGCAGGTCGCTGGCACTGCTCTCGAGCATCACCTCGAGTACGCGTCGGAAATCCACGCCGAAGCCCTCCCCTCGTCCGGAGCCACCGCCCCGGGGGCGACGGGCTACTCCGGCCGGATCAGGAAGAGGGGCTGATTGAACTCCACCGGCTTTCCGTTCTCGACCAGGACCTTTTCCACCGTGCCGGCCACTTCCGACTCGATCTCGTTCATGAGCTTCATCGCCTCGACGATGCAGACGACCTGGCCCACGCCGATGCTCCCTCCCGCTTCCGCGAACGGGGGCGAGGTCGGATTCGGAGCCCGATAGAAGGTCCCGACCATCGGAGAGCGGATGGCGACCAGACCCTCTTCAGTGGCTGCCGCCTCGGCCCGGACGTGGACCGCGGCCGGCGGCGCGCCGGCGCTGCTTTCAGGCGGGCCCGGAGGAGAAACCGGCGCAACCGGAGTCGCCACCGGCGCGGCCACCGCCGGAGCCGTCACCACGACCTGCGGCGCCGCCACCTCGCTCTTGTGCCCGTAGCCGCGCTTGATGATGCGGACGACCTGCCACCACCGACGCACCTCGAGCTCGTCGATCTCGCTCTCCTCGACGAGCTTGACCAGTCTCCTGATTTCATCGACCTGCATGAGTGATTTCTCCAGCCCCCGTTTCCGGCTCCCGGCCGCGTTCATCCCTGAGCAGGGCGGCCAGCGCGCGCAGGGCCGCGACATAGCCGTGAGGGCCCAGGCCCATGACCACCCCGCGGCAGACCGGCGCGACCAGGTCGGTCCGCCGGAACTCCTCGCGCGCGTGCAGGTTCGTCAGGTGAACCTCGACCACGGGCGCGTTCAGAGCCGCCAGCGCGTCCCGCAGGCAGACGCTGGTATGAGTCAGCCCTCCGGGGTTGATCAGGACACCTGCGACCCGGTCGCGCGTGCTGTGCAGGCGGTCCAGGATCTCCCCCTCGTGATTCGACTGGAACGTCTCCAGTTCCAGACCGAGAACCTCCGCCTCGTCCGTGAGACGGCGATCCAGTTCCGCCAGGCTGAGCGTGCCGTAGAGCCGCGGCTCGCGTTCCCCCAGCAGGTTCAGGTTAGGTCCGTGGACGACCAGAATCCGCATCAGCACCTTCCCGAAGTGGAAAGGACGGACGACACCGCCTCGCACACCAGATCATCAGAAACCCGGCTCGCGACCGTAGCGGTGCCCAGGGCCTCTGTCAACACCCACACGCCCCCGCCCGCTTCCACCTTCTTGTCCATCCGGAGGAAGTGCAGCACGGAGTCGAGGTCGGCCGTATCGGTGCGGACCGGCAGGCCGTAGCGCACGAGCAGGCTCTCGACCCGCCGGGCATCGGCTGGCGCGAGCCCCTGAGCCAGGACCGACAGGCGCAAGGCGGCGATCATCCCGAGCGCCACCGCCTCGCCGTGCAGAAAGACACTGAAGCCCGTGGCCGACTCGAGCGCATGCCCGACCGTGTGCCCGAAGTTCAGGAGTCGGCGCAGGCCGCGATCACGTTCGTCCTCTTCGACGATGCCCGCTTTCACCCCGAGCGCGCGAGCCAGGATCTCCTCCAGGCGGGCGGACTGTACCAGCCGCTCGGGTTCTTCCTCTTCCAGCAAACGGAGCAACTCGAGATCCCGGATCACGCCGCACTTCACGACCTCAGCCAGGCCCGCGCGCAGTTCACGCGCGGGGAGCGTGTGGAGCCACTCCGGAGAGATCAGGACGGCCGACGGCTGGTAGAACGTCCCGATCAGGTTCTTGTGGCTCTGGTAATTGATGCCCGTCTTGCCGCCGACGCTCGAGTCGACCTGCGCGAGCAGCGTCGTCGGGATCTGGACGAAACGCACGCCCCGCTGCCAGGTCGCCGCCGCGAAGCCGGTGAGATCGCCCAGAACGCCGCCGCCGAAGACGGCGACCGTCCCGTCGCGACGGATCTGGTGCGCCAGGAGATGGTCGTAGATCCGCCGGAGCGTCGCGTGGTCCTTCGCCGACTCCCCCCCCTCGAGCTCCAGGACGTGCAGGTCGACGCCGGCCGCGCCGAGGCACGCGAGCAGGTCACCGGACCACGTTTCCCAGGCTGCGCGGTCGGCGACCAGGGCCCATGGCGTGGGAGCCCAGGCACGCGCCAGGGCGCGCAGGTCCCAGTCACGCCACGGCCCGATCCAGACCGGGTAGGAGCGATCGCCGAGGTTGACGGAGAGCTCAATCATGCGCCGGCGTCCGGAACGTGTGCGCGATGGCGAGGACCTCGCGGAGGTAGGGCAGCTTGTCGCCCGGCGGGTTGTAGACCGAAACGTCGACGAAGTAGAAGCGCCCGTCGCGAGTGAAGGCGAAGGACCGGAAGGGGCCCCCATAGAGGTGCTTCTCGTTCTGGTAGATCCCTTCGAGAAGGATCGCGGGCTCCCCCTGGAAGAGGCCCGGCTTCGCGTGCGATCGCTGCAGTTCAACCCGATCGCCGTCGTAGTACGTCTGGCCCAGGCGGTCGCGCAGGGCGAGAAGCTCCACCTCCGTCGAGGGCGCCTCCGCCGCCGGCATCCAATGGACCATGACGAAGCGTGGGATCTCATCCTGGATCACGCGCGAGAAGCGGACCACTCGTCCCTCGGCGTCTTCGCCGGTCTGGTAGTCCTTTGGGACGCGCAGAGTGAACCCGTAGTTCTGTTCCATGTACCGCCCCATGTCCTCGCGCTCGCCGATCGCCAGCACCGCGTCGCGCAGGGAGGCAACGATGCCCTCCTCGAATCCGTCGATCAACTCCGCGCCATGTTCGCGCAGCCAGGAGGGGAACGTCGCGGGATCGCTGCTGTGCACCACCAGCACGGTCTGTCCGCGCGCCCAGACCGCCCGGACCACGCGCCAGCCATGCGGCTCAGAGCTGATCTGCTTCCGGTCCGCCGCATCCAGGAGGTTCTGCATCGGCCGGGCGAGCGGCCCCGGCGCGTTTCCATCCACCAGGAAGACGAGGCACTTCCAGTTCCGATTGCCACGTAAGAGCCCCGGCTCCACCACGTGGGAGGTGAACCGTTTCTCGTTCCGAACGAACGTGACCGGTGCCTCGAGCAGGCTGTCGAGCGACGCGACGCGGGGATCAGAGGGGTCGAACGCGGTCACCAGACCGAGATCGCCGGTACTCCCCACCGCCATCATGAGCCCGCGCTCGCCGCAGGAGAGGCCGGACAGCGCCAGGAGCGCGAGGAGTGCGGCGGTCGCGAAGCCGTGGGCGCTAGCAGGGTGCTGAAAAACTGGGCCCGCCGCGCCGGCGAGCACTTGCGAGCCGATC
>CAYJLF010000020.1:0-133577 GCA_964371055.1 uncultured bacterium
GACTCGGCCCAAGGCCTCCGGGAGACAAAACATCCCAGGGATTCGTTCCACAACCGATTCTGCTTGCCACGTCGCGCCCCCGTTCGCACAGTCGGCGGGCGGCGACACCCGCCAGATCGGGGCGCAATCAACGCGGAGGACCATCGTGGGGGAAACACGCAAGACCAGGAAGGCGGCCGCCCGTCCGGGCAAAGGGGCGTCGAGCCAGGGCTCTGCCCGACGCCGGACGGACGGAAGGAAGGCTGCCGCGCGGTCGCGGCGCCTGGATCCCATGGTCGAGTCGCTCCGGGTGCGGCCCGGCGCCCGGGTCAGCCTCGCCAAAATCGATGCGGCGGGTACCCCCGGCGGCGTGGATCGTGAGCGGGCGCGGGCGGAGTTGGAGGCTCTGAAGGCGGAGATGGCCGACCTCCAGGAACTCCTCTGGGCCGATCATCGGTATGCCGTCCTCGTCGTTTTCCAGGCGATGGACGCGGGCGGCAAGGACGGGTGCATCCGGCAAGTCACGACCGGCCTCAACCCGCAGGGGGTCCATGTCACCAGCTTCAAAGCGCCGAGCTACGAGGAGCTGCAGCACGACTACCTCTGGCGCGTGCACCACGCTGCCCCCCGCTACGGACACCTCGGCATTTTCAACCGCTCCCACTACGAGGATGTCCTGATCGTCCGCGTCCGCTCGCTGGTGCCGAAGCCGGTCTGGTCGCTTCGCTACGAGCAGATCAACCAGTTCGAGCGCCACCTGTACGAGAACCGCACCGTCATCCTGAAGTTCTTTCTCCACATCTCCAAGGGGGAGCAGGAACGGCGGTTCCTCAAGCGGTTGCTGAATCCACGCAAGAACTGGAAGTTCCTCCCCGAGGACCTGAACGAACGGGCGCGCTGGAAGCAGTACATGTCAGCCTACGAGGAGGCGCTGTCGCGCTGCTCGACCCCGTGGGCTCCCTGGTTCGTCATCCCGGCGGACAACAAGTGGTACCGGGACCTGGCGGTGGCGCGGATCCTGGCGGCCACGCTCCGCGCCCTGCCGATCGACTGGCCGGCCCCAACGGCGCCGACCCGAGCCCTCGCGGAACAGGCCCGCGCCACGGGGAAACTCCCCCGGCTCCCCCGGGCCTAGCGGGGTGCGGAAAGACCGGGCCCCGTTCTTCCGCACCCTGCGGGGGCTGAGGACGCGGCCGGCCCGGATGCGTTACACTATCCGGGCGGCGTCCCGGCCCGATTCTGGCTGACGGGGCGGAGTCGTCGCCCGCAGGACCATGCAGAACACACGCCCACAGATCTACCGCCTGATGGTGATCGACCGGGAGATCCGCGCCGGACGGTACCCGAACTCCACGCGCCTCGCCGAGGCGCTGGAAGTGAGCGGGCGCACCATCCAGCGGGATGTCGAGTTCCTCCGCGACTCGCTGCGGGCCCCGCTGGAGTTCGATCCGACGCACAACGGCTATGTCTACACCGAGCCCTCCTTCTTCCTGCCGACGCAGCAGTTGACGGAGGGGGAGCTGCTGGCGGTCCTCGTGGCCGACAAGGCCCTCGGGGAGTTTCGAGGAACGACCTTCGAGGGGACGTTGCGCCGCATCTTCGAGAAGCTCGCCGCGCTCCTGCCGGAGGAGGTCACCGTCTCGCCGCAGGAACTGGCGGAGGCGTACACATTCCAGGCTACGGCGCCGGTCCGGTGCGAGCCCCAGGTCTTCCGGGACCTGCAGGAGGCGATCCGCGACACCGCAGGCCTGGAGGTCGTCTATCACACGCAGAGCCGCGACGCGACCGAGCGCCGGAAGATCGACCCCTACCGTCTGGCCAGCATCGATGGGGAGTGGTACCTGCTCGCCTTTTGTCACAATCACCAACAGGTCCGAGTCTTCCGCCCCAGCCGCATCCGGGAGCTGAAGCGGACCGGCGGGACATTTCTCCTCCCCCCCGACTTCGACGTCAGTCGCTTCCTGCACACCAAGTTCCACGCCATGGCGGGAGACAAGCCGGTCGAGGTGCGCATCCACTTCGACCGGACCCTCGCCGGCTACATCGCGGAACGGGAGTGGCCGGAGGGGAACCAGTGTCAGTTTCTCACCGACGGCGGCGTGGAACTGAGGCTCACGACCGAGAATGCCGACGCCGTCATCCGCTGGGTACTCAACTGGGGGGTGGGAGCCGAGATCCTGTCACCGCCCTGGGTCCGGCGCCGCCTGCGGGAAATGGTCCAACGAATCCTCCAGCGTTACGACGGCCATGGCGGTCGTTCGGTGCGCGCCGGTCGCTCTTCCGGCGCCTCGCGCCAGGTCTACAAGCCTCCGTCCCGCTCCGGGCGCGGTCGAGCCTGACGAAGCCCTCGCCGGAGCGCGCCCGCCGCGGAGGCGGATGCTCCCGAGACCTGAACGACAAGCTGAAGCACCACCGCCCGCCCCCGGGTCACGCGGATGGATGCAAAGACGGCGATCGCGATCGCCGGAGGAGAGAGCACGATGATTCCTGCCACGCAGATCAAGGTGGGCCAGGTGATCCTGTACAACGCTGAACCTTGCCGCGTCGTCAAGACGCTGCACATCACGCCGGGCAACTGGCGCGGCATGGTGCAGATGAAGCTGGTCAACATCAAGACGGGCACCGGATACGAGAACCGCTTCCGCTCGGAGGACAAACTGGAACTGGCCGATCTCGATGAGCACAACCTGAAGTACCTCTACCACCAGGGCGACGAGTATCACTTCATGAGCACCGAGTCGTACGACATGATCATGTTGACGCGCGAACAGCTGGGCGACGCCGTGAACTACATGGTGGAGGAATCCGAGGTCATCGCCCTCTACTTCGAAGGGCGTCCGGTGTCGATCACCGTTCCCAACTTCATGGTGCTGACGGTGACGGAGACGGACCCGGCGATGCGCACCGCGACGGTCAGCGCGTCGCCCAAACGGGCCGTCCTCGAGACCGGCCTCGAGATCCGCGTGCCGCAGTTCATCGGGGTCGGCGAGAAGGTCAAGGTCGACACTCGCGACGGCACGTTCGTCGAAAGGGCCTAGCGGGGTGCTCTCTTCCTGATCCAAAAGGCTTAAGGAGACGGGTTCCACGGACGACACTCCTCAGCAGGGTGCTGAAGAACTGGGCCCGCCGACTGGCCGGCGGCCGGCAGCCGCGCGCTCACGATCCCCATCGATTTGACAACTTGCTGCCAGACAACAAAATGGAGATCGAAGACCAACCTATGCCCCAGGAAGTGACGCCGCCCGGAGCCTGGACCGACGTATCTGGTCTCCTCACCGCGCTGCCGGATGTGCTGCTCGTGGCCACGACCGGGGCACGGATCGTCCGCGCAGAGGGAGCCGTGGAGATCCTGTTCGGCTTGGCGCCGGCGGAAGTCGTCGGAACGAGCCTCTTCGACCACCTCCACCCGGACGACCTGGCGGCGCTGCGCCTTCCCTGGAGGGTGCACGCCAGTCGCCCGGGATCCCGGACTTCCTTCGACTGGAGGATCCTCCATCGGAACGGAGCCTGGCGCGACGTCGGCGTGGCAAGCCACCACTGGTCGGACGCGGGAGGCCGCGGAGAGCTGGTGCTCGCGCTCCGCGATGCCACCGAGCAGGTGCGAACCCGCCGACAGGAAGCGCTCGAGCGAAGGAACCTCGAGGATGCGGTGACCCAGCTCCAGGCGACGGTCGGCACGCTGGAAGAGGCAACCGCCTGGGCCCAGCAGATGGCCGGGCGTGCGATGATGGAATCGGTCGCCCGGGGCGCTCACCTCGCGCGGATGAGCCACGAGATCCGCACGCCGCTGAACGGCATCCTCGGCACCCTCGACCTGCTCGCGGACTCGGAGTTCGCCCCGGAGCAGCGCGATCTTGTCCTGACCTCCTTGCGCGCGGGAGAGGCGATGCTCGACCTGGTCAACGAGATCCTCGACTACGCCAAACTGGAAGCGGACACCGTCGAGCTCGAGTCGATCCCGTTCGATCCCCGTGAGGTCGTCGAGGAGGCCGTCTCGGTCTTCGCCGGGCGCGCCGAAGCCGCGGGCCTCGAGCTCGGGCTGGACGTGAGCACACAGGTCCCCGATCGCCTCCGCGGAGATCCCGCCCGCCTGCGGCAGATGCTGATGAACCTGATCGGCAACGCGCTCAAGTTCACGGAACGGGGAGAGGTCTTCGTCACGATGGAGGGCGCCGCGTCGGCGCCACGCCCGGAGGAGGTGGTGGAGCCCGGAGCTCCGCCCGGCCGGTCGGCGCAGATCGTTCTCTCGGTGCGCGACACCGGACTCGGCATTCCGAAGAGCGATCAGGGCCGCATCTTCGAGGCGTTCCGCCAGGCCGACGCCTCGACCCGCCGCCGTTTCGGAGGGACCGGTCTCGGGCTGGCCATCACCCGGCGGCTCACCGAGGCGATGGGTGGCTCGATCGATCTGGTCAGCGCCCCGGGGCGGGGTTCGACCTTTCGGATCCGGTTGGACTTGCCGGTGGAAGAGAGCGAGGCCGCGGCGCTCAGTTTGCCGGGTGAGATGACGATCCTCGTCTTCGTCGAATCAGCCGCGGTGCGGGAATCGGTCTGCCGTCGCCTCGAGACCTGGGGGGCGAGGGCGCTCGCCGCGGCGAACGGAACCGAAGCCCGCCGGTGGCTGGAGCGAGCAGACGGAGAGACGCCGGCCCCGGATCTGATCCTCCTCGATACCCGCGCCGATGGCGAGCGCTGGGTACCGTGGGCGGAATCACGGCCGCGCCCGGAGGCCGGCCGGCCGGCACCGATCGTCCTTCTGGCCGGACTGAGCCTGCGCGCGCCGCGAGAACAGCTCGAGGATCTCGGAGTCCTGCGCGTGATCTACCGGCCGGTGCGCGGCGGACAACTCCACGGTGCGATCGTGGAAGCGATGCGCCCGGCGGGATGCGAGGAGCGACCTCGAGAGGGCGCCCAGGTCGAGTCGACCACCGTGCTCTCGGGACGCGTCCTCGTGGTCGACGATGACTCGATCAACCAGATCGTCGGGTGTCGACTGCTCCAGAGCCTGGGCCTCGAGACCGAAGTGGCGCGGGACGGCGCCGAAGCCATCGCCCGCGTGGAAGCGGAGAAATTCGACCTCATCCTGATGGACCGTTGGATGCCTCGGATCGACGGCGTGGAAGCGACGCGGCGCATCCGTGCGCTGGAGACGGACCGCGCCCGCACTCCGATCCTGGCCGTCACCGGCGATCTGACCGACGAGGCCCGCGAGGAGTGCCGTCAGGCCGGCATGGACGACCTCCTGGCCAAGCCGCTGCGGACACGGGCCCTGCGAGCCGCCGTCGAACGTTGGTTGCCGGCCGGTCGGGAAGGCGCGGAGGTTCGGAAGGCGGCCTAGCGGGGTCCGGAAGCGGCCGACGCCCTCGGGCGGATCAAGGCGAAGCGCTCTCGTCCTCGTCGGGCGGAGGCGGCTTGAACAGGCCATCGGCGGCTCCGGGCTTCGGCTTGAAGCGGGCGAACTGCTCCTCGAGTTTCGCCACCCGTTCCTTGCGGCGCTTCTCTGCCTCGCCGCCCAGGAACATCCGCTCCATCTCGCGCTTCCGCTCGACCGCCTGCGCGTGGAACTCCTCCAGCTCTCCCTGGATGTCGGGGCCGTTATCTCCGCGGGGCAGATCCTCGAGCGGCGCCAGGTCGCCCAGATCGAGACGGAGATCGAAGGGCCCCTCGAGCGCCTTCAGGACGCCGCGCTTGCGCAGTTCGTGGACCAGGATGTGCACTTTCTCGGAGGAGAGATGCAAGAGTTCCGCGATCTCATCCGGCGTGGGACTCCGTCCGTCACGGTGGGCGAGTACCCTCACGGCGGCGACGATGAGATGGCTTTCCTCGTGTCCCGGCACGAACTCCATGCGGAGATGGTAGCGCGGCACGGGCGGCGGGGGAAGCGGGGAGTCCCCCCCGCCGGTCACGCGGGAAGGTCCCGCCGGCGGCCCTGCGGGGCGCCGGGCCATCCGCGGAGCCGCGCAGAGAGGCCTTTACTTCCCCCCTCCGGCGGGCGAAGATCATAGATCGTTGGTGTCAGCAATAGCGGGGCGAGCCCCCGGGAGGAGACGCGTCATGGGTCGCGAGAAGCGGATCGCGGAGAGTCGGGCCAAGGAGATGACGGGCAGCAAGAAGGAGACGGAGCCGGCGCGCCCTCGACCCGCGAACTCGGTCGCCTCCTCGCCGGTCGCGAGCCCCTCCGTCGAGCCCCGCGGTGAAACCGGATTCGGCCGCGCCGTTCTCCAGATCGCTGCGCTTTACCTCGTTCCGATCATCATCATCGTCCTGGTCGGGAAGCTGATCCTGGGGCTCTAGCTAAGCCGAGCGCCGGACTCGACGGGGCGTCGGGCTACGGCCCAGCCCCGGAAGCGTGGCCGATCTGGACGAAGGCGAAAGCCTTCCTCCCCCGCTCGAACGCTCCCCCGACGAGGATCGGCCCGAGCGGCGTTCGCTGCAGCGCGCCCGCCTCGAGGGCCCGGCGCGCGCGGGCGCTCCCGACCTCCTCGATCGTCCGGCCGCGAAAGCCGAGAACGCCACGGACCCAGAGCGACAGGTTCTTCGCCGGACGGACGGCAATGCCGGCGGCGGTCCGCCCGACCGCGGGCGCATAGAGCGCCGGTTCGAACCGGCCCAAGGTCGCCCGGCTCACGTCGAGCCGCGACCAGGTGCGAAAGAGCGACGTGGTGCGATCAAGCCCGGTGATCAGTCCATCCACCGTGAACGAGGCCGGTCCGGCCCGCACGCTGGTCAGAGCAGAACCCGAGAACGACCCCAGCGGACGCGCCCAGGGATCCTCCAGCATCAGCGCATAGCGGAGGAAGAGGCGCCGCCCGCGCGACGGGAGTTCCCGCTCGTCGGTATCGTCCGCCATCACGGTCACGAAGGCCGAGGCGCGATGGGCGGACCAGTCAGGGATGCCGACGCCCTTCTCCCCGCTCTCGTGCGCATAGCGCACGCCGGTGAGCAGAAGGTTGTGCCTCCCGGCGGCGAGAGTCGTGGTGAGGAGCACCCGGCGGTCGGTCAGCCGGAACGGCGCAGCGTCGTCCTGCTGCAGGCGTTCCTGCCCGGCATGCAGCAGTAGATCCAGACCGAATGGGACGCCGCGCAGATGGCTCGACCGGATCCCGGCCTCGGCGCCCTGGATGTAGTCACCGAGAAAGAGCGAGGCGTGCAGCGTCTCGCCGATGCGCAGGAAATCGCGGTGCCGCAGGGCGAGTTCGAACCGGGCCTTGCGGCTGTTGTCGTATCCCAGCCCGACGGCCAGGTGGGATTTGGCACGCTCCTCCAGCTCGAGCGTGATCCCGACCTCGTCCTCGCCCACCGGCTCCAGCCGGGGCCAGACCGACTCGTAGCGGTTGGTGGCGTAGAGGTTTCGCAGACCCCGGCCCAGCGCGTCCAGGGAGAACCGCTCTCCGGGCGCCAGGTCGAGTTCCCGCTTCGGCAGCCAGTTGAACGAGCTGGGCCGGTCGCCCAGCCGCACCCAGGCGACCCGCAGCGCTCCCAGTTGGCAATGGGCTTCCTCGGGGAGGGGCCGCGCCGCCCGCGCTGGCAGAGAGCCCTCGGGATAGAGCGCGCGAATCCGCGGCATCGCCCGCCGGGCGGCCTGATAGCCGGCTTCGATCATCTGGGCGTGGTGCTCGAAGTCGGAGAGCGACGCCTCGCCCACCTCGGGCTGGATCCAGACGTCCCAACCGGGGATCGAGAGCGAGTCGACGTTCTGCGAGAGGATCCGCAGGAGCCCGCGGGCCACCATCGTCGGGTCTTCGTCGATCGATAGACCGCGTGCCGTGCCGGCGCAGTTGACGGCGATGACCTTCTCGCAGCCCAGGTCCGCCGCCAGGTCGACCGGCAGATTGTCGACCGGCCCCGGATCGACCAGGAGGCGCGCCGGACGGCCGTAGGGGATCGGCGGAAACGCGACGGCAATCGACATGCTCGACCGGATCGCCCGGGCGAGGTCGCCCGAGCCGAATCGGACCAGTTCGCCGCTCTTCAGATCGAGCGCCAGGGCGCGGAAAGGGATGGGGAGACGGTCGAAGTCGCCGCGCGCGGCCAGGTCGGCGGCCGCCGCATGTTCGATCAAGAGCCAGTTGATCTCGAAGTCGCTGACCAGCGAACGCGGCAGGCGGTATTCGAACCCGTCGAAGTAGAGCCCCGCAGTATGCGGGCGGAGCATCCACTTCTGGAAGACATCGAGTGCCTCCCACTCGGCCGGCGATCGGAACGGCTCGTCGCGCGCGGCGAGGCTCGCGAGGCTGTCGGCGCTGATTCCCGCCGCATAGAGCCCGCCGATCACGGCCCCCATCGACGCCCCGCCGATGCCGTCGATCGGGATCCCCTCCTCCTCGAGCGCGCGCAGGACGCCGATGTGGGCCAGGCCGCGAGCGCCGCCGCCGGAGAGGATCAGCGCCACCCGGGGACGTGCGGGCCGGTCGACCGACGGGCCGGCCGCGGGCGCGGCGGTCGGCTCCGCCGCGGGAGGGGGGACATCCTCGCCCCGGGCGCAGAGCCCGGTGATGGACAGGAAGAGCAGGGCCGCGGTGCCCAGCCAGGGAGCGCGGAGTGATCTCCGCCCGCCCCCGGGGCATACGCCGCGCCCCACTCGAACGAGCGTCCTGCACGATTGGTTGGGGCACATCCTGGTCTGACTCCGGGATCTTCGCGCGACGGGGGATCGAAGGAAGAGTCTGCCGCCGCTCGTCCGGGGATGCAAGCCTCCCGGGGGGATCCCAACTCAACGGTTCCCCTCGGGCGGCCGACTGTTTAGCATAGGCGGATTCCCGAACGGAAACGGCGGCGGCCCGATCGCAGACTCACTCGAAGGGATCTCTCATGCAGGATACCGAAATCGCCCAGGCGGCCGGCTCCCTCTCCCCCGAGGCGGCCCGGCTCTACCGCATCCGGCACTCCCTCGCCCACGTCATGGCGCAGGCGGTGCTCGAACTGCGCCCCGGCTCCCGGCTGGGATTCGGGCCGCCGGTGGAGAACGGCTTCTACTACGACTTCGACCTCTCCGAGCCGATCACGGCCGAGGAACTGCCGAAGCTCGAGAAGGCGATGCGCCGGATCATCCAGCAGAAGCAGCCGTTCGTCCGCACCGAACTCGACCCCGCTTCCGCGATCGGCCGGATCGCCGGGATGAACCAGCCCTTCAAGGACGAAGCGGTTCGCGAGCTGCAGCAGAAGGGGGTCGGAGTCATCTCGTTCTACGAGAACGGCCCCTTCGTCGACATGTGCGAGGGCCCGCACCTCGAGCACACCGGCGAGATCCCCGCCGACGCCTTCAAGCTCGACTCGATCGCCGGCGCCTACTGGAAGGGGAGCGAGAAGAACCCGATGCTGACGCGCATCTACGGGCTCGCCTTCCCTACCCGGACGGAGCTGGAGGAGTACCTCGCGAACCGCAAGCTCGCCCTGGAGCGCGACCACAAGAAGCTGGGGCGCGAGCTCGACCTCTTCCACATCGAAGACGAGATTGGCAAGGGCCTCGTGCTGTGGCTGCCGAAAGGAACGGTCCTGCGGGACGAGATCGAGGCTCTGATGAAGGAGACCGAGTTCCGCTACGGCTACGAGCGCGTCTCCACGCCGCACGTGGCGCGGCAGGAGCTCTACTATCGCAGCGGGCACCTCCCCTACTTCAAGGAGAGCATGTTCCCGCCGCTCGTGGTCGAGGACCACGCCGCTCCGGCGGCCGGCCCTGCGACCGACCCGGCGGCCCCGGCGGAAGGCGCGGACGTCCCCGGGGGCGAGGCACGCCGGCAGGAGGTCTTCTACCTCAAGCCGATGAACTGCCCGCACCACCACATGATCTTCCGCGCGCGGCCCCGTTCCTATCGCGACCTGCCGCTGCGCCTGGCGGAGTACGGCACCTGCTACCGTTTCGAGCAGTCGGGCGAGCTCTCCGGATTGCTGCGCGTCCGCTGCTTCACCATGAACGACGCGCACATCTACTGCACGCCCGAGCAGCTCAAGCAGGAGATCGTCTCCCTCCTGACGATGTACCGGGAGCTCTACACCCTCCTGGACTACACCCGGTACTCGATGCGCCTCTCGCTCCACGACCCGGCCAAGACCGACAAGTACGCCGGGGGAGAGGAGTCGTGGGACCGGGCGGAGGCGATCCTGCGCGGCACGCTCGACGAGCTGGGGATGGACTACTACGTCGGGATGGACGAGGCGGCCTTCTACGGCCCGAAGATCGACATCCAGTTCCGGAATCTGCTCGGACGCGAGGAGACCGTCTCGACCATCCAGGTCGACTTCCTGGCGGCCGAAAAGTTTGGCCTGCGTTACATCGACGAGCACGGGGAGGAAAGGCCGCCCGTCGTCGTGCACCGCGCGCCACTCTCGACCCACGAGCGGATCATGGCCTACCTGATCGAGCACTACGGCGGCGCGTTCCCGACCTGGCTCGCCCCGGTGCAGACCCGGATCGTCACGATCAGCGACGACCTCCTGCCGTATGCGCGCGAGGTTCGCGACCTCCTGCGCGCCGACCGGATCCGTGCCGAGGTGGACGAGGCCCCGCACTCGTTCAACAAGAAAATCCGAAACGGGACGACGGAGAAGATCCCGATCCTCCTCGTCATCGGCCGCAAGGAGGCCGAGGAACGGTCCGTCACGGTCCGACGCTACCAGGTCGCGCGACAGGAAACGATGCCGTTGGAGCAGTTCCATGCCCAACTGCGCCGGGAGATCCTCGATCGGAGCCATGTCAAGCCGGAGGCGGCATGAGACGGAAGGGAAGGATCCGGGCCCTCCCCGCGGTCGCGGTCTTTCTCCTCGTGGTGATCCAGTTCGTGCCGGCGCGCCCGACTCCGCGGGGCGAAGATCCGTCGCGCTACTTCGAGTCCAGCGTGCAGGTCTCGGGCGAGGTGGGAGCGATGCTCCGCACCTCGTGCTACGACTGCCACGGCGGACCGACGCGCCTCCCCTGGTATGGGCGTGTGGCGCCGGTCTCCTGGCTGGTCGTCCGTGACATCAACGAGAGCATGGAGCACCTCGACTTCTCCCGCTGGGGCGACCTGACCTCGTCCCGGCAGGCGGAAATGCTCGGCGAGATCGCCGAGGAGGTTCAGGCCGGGAAGATGCCCCTTCCCATCTACGCCACGATGCATGCCGGGGCGAAGCTCGATCCGGCCCGGCGTGAAGCGTTCCGCCGGTGGGCGGAGGGCGAGG
Organism: uncultured bacterium; assembly: GCA_964371055.1. Taxonomy (GTDB): domain Bacteria; phylum Eisenbacteria; class RBG-16-71-46; order CAIMUX01; family CAIMUX01; genus CAYJLF01. Next base: position 11,137 of record CAYJLF010000020.1, read on the forward strand.
CGGCGCGGCTCTCGGCGCACCGGGCTTCTCCCGGGGTCGAAGAGGACGATCTCCGCGGGCACTGACGCGGGGACGGCCGCGGGAAAGAGGACCACCGGACCGACAGCACGATCCCGGAACCGGGGACGGGGAGGAGACGCGACGATGGGCTGGGAGTACTCGGAAAAGACAAAGCAGATCTTCATGGATGCGGTCCACGGCAAGCCCGGCACGCACCTCGGCGAGATCGAGGACCCCGACGGCTTCGGTGAACATGGATCGATCGCGTGCGGCGACGCGCTCCGCTTCACCTTTCGGGTCGCGCGTCATCCCGATGACCCGCTCCAGGATGTCATCACCGAGGCGCGCTACCTGACCTTCGGCTGCACCTCCGCCATCGCCGCCAGCGAAGCGCTCTGCGCGCTCATCGAGGGGCATGGGTACACGCCGGTACAGGCGCTCAAAGTCACCAACGCCGATATCGTCGCCTACCTCGAGGGGCTGCCCGAGCAGAAGATCCACTGCTCGGTCATGGGGGCGGAAGCACTCGAGGCGGCGGTCTTCAACTGGGCCCAGAAGCGGGGGGTCGATCTGGCCAGCCTCGGCATCGACCTCCATGCCGATGAGCAGGAGGAAGGTCGGATCGTCTGCCAGTGCTTCTCCCTCAGCGAACCGTACATCCGTCGCAAAATCCGTGAGCTCGGCCTCAAGACGATCCCGGAAATCACAGGCGCGATCAAAGCCGGCGGTGCCTGCATGAGTTGCCACCACAAGCCGGGCGGGCTGCAGGATCTGCTCGATGAGGCCTGGGGGACGCGCCCGACGACGCTGCGCGAGGATCCGCAGTCACCGGAGGCGCGCGAGGCCGGAGGCCCGGTCGTCGCCGGCGCGGAGCCCCTCTCTCCCTACCAGTTCGCCAAGAAAGTGGAGCGGACGATCGACGAGTACATCCGTCCGCTGCTCCAGAAGGACGGCGGCGATCTCGAGCTGGTCGACATCAAGGACACCCTGGTCTACTGCCGGTTGACCGGGGCCTGCGTCGGATGCGCCGGCGCGGGCTTCACCCTGAAGTTGACGGTGGAACAGCTCCTGAAGGAGCGGGTCGACCCGCGGGTGCGCGTCATCACGATGTGACGCCCACCGGGGGCGGCGCCGGCCAACCCGTCGCCTCAACTTCTCCCTCCCGTGCCACAGACGTGCCACATCCGGCCTGTACTCCTCACTCGGTCGGCCGGGCGGATCGGTGATGATCAGCCGCGGCCGGCTCGATCCCCGGAAAGGAGCCTGGAGATGGCACTCGGCCCGTTCGCTCGAGCCTGCGCCTGGACGCTGTCGGCGGGACTGGGGCTCTTCGCCGGTTGCGGCGAGCCGCGGATCCATGCGCCGCGGATCGATCGTGACATCGCGATCGATGGAGACTACCGCGAGTGGCAGGGGGCGCTCCGCGTCTTCGAGGAGGTCGAGATCTACGTCGGCTTCTTCCATGACATCGATACTCTCTACGCCTGCGTGGCCACCTCGCGCCGATCGCTGGCCACCGCGGCGCTGCAACACGGCCTGTCGCTGCGATTCGGCGAGAACGGGGAGCCCGCGGCACGGCCGGGACTGCGGTTCCCCACCGGTCTGGCCATCGATCCCTCAGGCCCGGGGGCGGAATCGAATGTGCCCATCGGAAGACGCGACTCGACGATGAGGTCGCGCCCGCAGACTGCGGCCGATCCCGAGATGCTGATCGCCGCCGCCAGCGCTCCCGACCGAGAGATCGAGATCCTCTCCGCCGATCCGCCCCGTCGGCTCGAACTGGCGTCCGTGCGGGGACTTGCCGCCCAGTGCGGCCTGGCCGACGGCGTCTTCGCCTGCGAGTACCGGATCCCCCTGCGCGCGGCCGGCGCCGCGGGAGGAACGGGCACGGCAGACTTCCATCTCGAGGCCGCGCCCGGCTCCGATCTTAGAGTCGCGATCCAGCTTCGGGCCGGCGACGAACCCTCGGGTCTGCCGTCCCGCCCGGACGGCCGGCCCGACGGATCGGGTCCCACCTCCGATGGGGAGACGCCCGGGGGCGGCTTCCCCGGCGGCCGCGGGCAGGGACGAGGGAGAGGCGGACCTCCCGGGGGCGGGCGCATGGGCATAGCGTCGGAAACGATCGACGTGGTCTTCATCGTTCACCTCGCGGCGGACCGCTGATCGATCCCGGGCGCTCGCGCGCTTTCCTTGGCGGGGAGCGCCGCGCGCGCTATCGTCGGTGAGTCCTCGCCCGCCGGCGGCAACCAGGGAGCGTCATGAACCGAGCGGTCAAAAGCCCCACGATCTACCTCGACAACAACGCCACCACCGCGGTCGCGCCGGAGGTCCTCTCGTCGGTGCTCCCCTGGCTGCGCGAGGAGTATTTCAACCCCAGCTCGGTCTACGAGCGCGCCCAGCCGGCCGCCCGCGCCCTGCGCGAGGCCCGCGCATCGATCGCGGAGTTCTTAGGCGGCGTGTCCCCCGACGAGATCCTCTTCACCTCCTGCGCCACCGAGAGCGCGAACGCCGCGATCATGGGCGCCGTCCGCGCCAACCAGGAGCGGAAGCACCTGATCACGACCTCGGTGGAGCATCCGGCCGTGGACGAGGTGATGAAGGACCTGGCCCGCTCCGGGCATCCGATTACGTTTCTGCCGGTCGACCGGGCGGGGCGGCTCGATCCTCGCGACCTGATTCGCGCCCTCCGTCCCGACACGCTCCTGGTGGCGATCATGCATGCCAATAACGAGACCGGTGTCGTCTTCCCCGTCGGCGAGCTGGCCCGCCTGGTGAAGGAGACCGATCCTTCGATCCTCGTCTTCAGCGACGCGACCCAGACCGCCGGCAAGCTCCCCCTCGACCTCGAAGGCGACCTGCGCCACCTCGACCTGCTCTGTTTCTCCGGACACAAGCTGCACGCGCCGAAAGGGGTCGGCGTGCTCTACGTGCGCCGGGGCACGCGCCTCCGTCCTTACCTGATCGGCGGGCACCAGGAGTCGGGCCGTCGAGGTGGCACCGAGAACGTGGCCTTCATCGCCGGCCTGGCGCGAGCGGTCCGGCTCGCTCGCGAGAACCACGACCCCGTCGATCGAACGATCCGCGCGCTGCGCGATCGGCTCGAGTCCGGACTCAAAGCCGCGATCCCCTGCGTCGAGGTCAACGGCGAGGGAGCGGAGAGGCTGCCGAACACACTCAACCTCTCGGTGCACTTCATCGAGGGGGAAGGAATGCTCTACCAGCTCAACGATCACGGGATCTGCGCTTCCAGCGGCTCGGCCTGCACCTCGGGCTCGCTGGAACCGTCGCACGTGCTGCGCGCGATGCGGGTGCCGTTCACCGCGGTGCACGGCTCGATCCGCTTCAGCCTCGGCCGCTACAACACGGCGGAGGAAATCGAGCGGGTGATCGAGGTCTTCCCGGAGATCATCGCGGGACTGCGACGCCTCTCACCCTACTGGGATCCCGCGCACAACCGGCCGCGCCCCGAGCACGAGGGGATGATGCGGGAGGCGCCGGAGGATTAGCAGGGTGCTGAAAACCGGGCCCGCCGCGCCGGCCGGGGCGTTTCCTCTCCACCCAGCTACGCCGCCTTGCGCCCTTCCCGCTCCTCGATGAATCGCTCCAGTTCGGCCAGGCGCGCCCGGGCGTCTGCGACCAGAGGCGCCGCCGCCGCCAGTTGCCCGGCGCGGAAGACCTGCTCGATCTCCCGGGCGGCGAGCGAGAGCGGACCGGCTCCGATCGACGCCGCCGAGCCCTTGAGGGTGTGGGCGGCGCGCTGCCCGTCCGCCTGGTTCTGCGTGTCGATCGCCGCGCTCACCTGAGTCAGCAGGTTCGGCGCGTTCTTGAAGAACTCGTCGAGCAACTCGCGTTCGAATTCCAGGTCACCCCCGCAGATCTCGTTCAGGCGATCCAATTCCAGGGGCAGGTTGTCGTTCGGAGCGGTGGTCATGACTGCGGCGTCCTCCTCGGCTTTCCGATCCGGCGCGAACTGCGTGATCACCCGTTCCAGATCGTTCGACCGAACGGGCTTGGTCAGGTACTCGTCCATCCCGGCCGCCAGGCAGCGATCGCGATCCTCCGGGAGCGCGTGCGCGGTCAGGGCCACGATCGGGACGTGCCGTCCCGTCCCCTCTTCCAGCCGCCGGATCTCACGGGTCGCCTCGTAACCGTCCATGCCCGGCATCTGGATATCCATCAGGACGAGATCCCACGAGTTCTCCTGGTACCGCTGAATCGCCTCGAACCCCCCATCCGCCTCTCCGCAGGCCGCCCCGAGCTTTGCCAGCATCCGCCCAGCCACCATCCGGTTCACCGCATTGTCGTCCACCAGGAGCACGCGCCGCTCGGTGGTCGCTCGGGCCGGAGTCACCTCCGGCGCTCGGGTCGAGGTCACGGATGGTGCGGGCGGCCCGGCCTCACATCCGGACCCCGACGCCCCGGGCATCGGCCATGGCAGGCTGGCCGACGGCCCGACGATCGAGGCCTCGGCGACCTCCTTCAGCAGGGCGAGGAGCCGCGAACGCCGGATCGGCTTGGCCAGGTAGCCCGCGATCCCCCCGAATCCGGCGCTGATTTCCCGCGGCGCGTCGCCCGGGCTGCACAGCAGCCAGAGAGACCGCGACGCCACGCCTGCGCGGGCCGTGATCTCCGTGGCGAGTTCGACGCCGTCCCCATCCGGGAGTCGCCGGTCGATCAGCACGATGGGCGCGACACCTCCGGCCAGCGTGGAGACGACCTCCCGTGTCTCGGCCGCACTCCCGGTCGCCCGTACCTGGCAGCCGAACCCCTCGAGCAGCGTCCGGACGGTTCGTCGAGCCGCATCACTGCTCATCGCGAGGAGGACCGGCCGACCCGTCGTTCCCACCTCGACGGCCTCGACCGGCGAGGCGGACGAGGCGGACGAGGCCCCGGAACGGAGCGGCAGAATCACATGGAAGGTGCTGCCGGAACCGGGCGTGCTCGTCGCGGTCAGCGATCCGCCCATCAGGTCAGCCAGCCGGCGCGAAATGGCCAGCCCCAGCCCCGTCCCTCCGAAACGGCGCGACGTCGACTGGTCGGCCTGGATGAACTCCTCGAAGATCTTCTCCAGCCGCTCGGAAGCGATGCCGATGCCGGTGTCGCGCACCGTGAAGGCGACCTGAGGATCGCTGCCGCCCCCCCCTTTCATCCGGGCCGCGATCTCGATCTCGCCACGCTCGGTGAACTTGACGGCGTTGCCGACCAGGTTCGTCAGGATCTGGCGCAGGCGAATCGGATCGCCGCGCAGGGAGTGCGGCAGCGTCGGATCGACGTCGACGACGAGTTCGAGCCCCTTGCGCGCCGCCGGCCAGGCCATCAGTCCGCCCGCATCCTCGAGGAGGTCGCGGACGTCGAAGTCGATCTCCTCGATCTGCATCTTCCCCTGCTCGATCTTCGACAGGTCGAGCACGTCGTCCAGAATGTGCAGGAGGGCGTCGGCGCTCTGGTGCAGGATCTCGACCTGCTCGCGCTGCTCCGGATTGAGCGCGGAGTCGAGCAGCAGACTCGACATCCCGAGCACGGCTCCCATCGGCGTGCGGATCTCGTGGCTCATCGTCGCGAGGAAGTGTGCCTTCGCGCGCGCCGACTCCTCGGCGAGAAGCCTGGACGACTCCATCTCCTGCAGGGCCCCGTCCAACGAACAGAGAACCTGATTGAAGCCCGCGGCCACGGCGGCCACCTCGTCGTCGCCGTCAAACCGCAGGCGTCCCTTCAGGTCGCCCCGGCTGGCGAGCGCGTTCAGGTCGCGGTGGAGATGCGTCACTCGCCGAAGGATGCCCCGCTCGAGTTGCACCAGGATCAGGAGTCCGAGCGCGCATCCCAGGACGAGCAGGGTCGCGACCAGGATGCGAACCGCGCGTTGGCCGGCTACGTAGGTTTTCTCCGGGATCTCGGCCCGCGCGATCAGCCCCGGCTCCCCGAATGCATCCCGAATGAGCGCTTCGGCCCGGACCCGCCGACCCGGAAGCTCCTCGGTCGAAATCCCCGCCAGAGGCGTCAGGAGCACGCTCTCCTGCGCCGCCGCGTCCCGGCCCGTCGAATCGTCCCTTGGCATCAGCACCGTCGCCCAGAGGCTGTCGCGGGATCGGCTCGTGGGACGACGGCCCACCGGCGCCGTTTCGATCGTCACCTCCGCCGAGGAGACTGGACGGACGGCGACCTTCGCATCGAACCAACGGCCCACGACGAACGCGCCCCGACACGGTCCCTCCCTCCCGTTCTGCAGGATCGGAGAGACCGCCAGAAGCATCGGGCCGGAGGGAAGGAGGACCAGCCCGCCGCGCAGGTCCTCGACCCGGGCGCCAGGGTCGAATCCGCCGATGCGTTGCAGCAGTCCCTCGAGTTCGCCCGACAGCGGGACAGTGGTCTCCGTCTCCGTCTCGATCGCCCGAGAGACGCGAATAGCCCCGTCCGCATCCAGCACGGCCACCAGATTCCACCGCAAACCGGAGAGACTGGCGGGGTCGAAGTTCTCCTCGAGGTAGCCCTCGCCCTCGTCGCCCGCAAAGGCGTAGGTGTCATCCCAGCAGCTCCAGTCGATCGCCGAGGCGCGCAAGGCGGTCAGTTCGTTCCCCGCGGCATTCAGCACCAGCCGGAGTTCATCGGTGGATCGCTGCGCATCGAGAGCGCGGAAGCTGTTGAGAAGGAGAGTGGACGAAGCAAACGAGAGGACGGCCAGCAGCACGACCAGCAGGCCTCCCACCGAAAGCAGCGTGCGATGGCGCAATGACACAGGTTGATCCGCTCCAGATCGCCCTCGAACCGCCGGCGTGCCGGTCCCGGGGAATGCAGGCAAAGCACTCCCGGCCGGAGCCGCAACCTCACTCCGGTTATCGGCGAGCGTGCCGTTTTCCTGATGGAAGTTGGGGGGAATACCCTAGATCAGGCGATCGCGTCGGTCGGCGTCGACTGCGAGGGTGCCCCGAGAGGCGCTCCGCGGCGAAGGGGCGGCGAAAGCCCCCCGGTCGCCATGGGCCGATAACTATCTATTATACATTTAGTTATCGAACAGCGACTTTGATCCGACGCAACACCTCGTCGATCTCCTCGCGCGTGGTGGGCCGCCCGAGGCTGAAGCGAACGGCTCCCATCCCCTCCTCCGGAACGACCCCCATCGCCCGGAGGACGGGAGAGAGCTCGACCGATCCGGCGTGGCAGGCGGAGCCGGTCGAAGCCGCGACATCCCCGAGCCCGCCGAGAACCTCGGCGCCGACCCGGCCGACGAAGTTGACGTTCGCGGTGTTCGGGAGACGGAGCGCCGGATGCCCGTTTCGGGTCACGCGATCGCCGAGAGTGCGCATGAGCTCGGTCTCGAAGTGATCGCGCAGGAGACGGATCGACGGCATCCCGAGATGCGCAGCCGCCAGCTCGCAGGCTTTGCCGAGTCCGGCGACGAGGAGGACGTTTTCCGTCCCCGCCCGGCATCCCCTCTCATGGGCCGCCCCGTGGATGAGCGGCTCGAGGTCGACGCCGGAGCGGAGATAGAGCGCACCAACCCCCTTCGGCGCATAGAGCTTGTGCCCGGCGATACTCAGGAGGTCGCAGCCGAGTTCGTCGACGCGGGTCGGGATCTTGCCGACGCTCTGCGCGGCGTCCAGGTGCAGCGGCACACCGTGCGCGCGCGTGATCGCGGCCACCTCTTCCACCGGCATCAGGGTGCCGGTCTCGTTGTTGGCATGCATCAGGGTTACGAGAACCGTCCGCGGCGTCAGCGCGGCGGCGACCGCGGCGGGATCGACGCGACCATGGCGATCGACGGGGAGGATCGTGACCCGCGCTCCCAGGGTCTCCAAAAAGCGCAACGGCTCGAGGGTCGCGGGGTGCTCCACCGCGCTCGTGATGAAGTGCGGCGCCTCGATCCCCCGCCGCACGGCCCGGAAGTAGACTCCCTTGATCGCGTGGTTGCTCGCCTCGCTCCCCCCGCTCGTGAAGACGATTTCCTCCGGCGCGCACTGGAGCAGGGCCGCCACGCGGACCCGCGCCCGATCGACGACGGCGCGCGCCGGCCGGCCGGCCCAGTGGAGGCTGGACGGATTGCCGTAGGCGGTCTCGAGCAGAGGGCGCATCTCGGCGGCAACCTCCGGATCGAGCGGCGTGCTGGCGTTGTAATCGAGGTAGATCGGGGGGCGCGCCGTCATCCTCGCCTCGCCGCCCACGGGCGGGACCAGAGCTGCCCCACGGCCAGGACACGGAGGAGGCCGGCCAAACCACCCAGCAGTGCCGCCAGGAGGACGAGGACCGAGCGCTTCGGGGCCGCCTTGTTCACCGGAGGAATCGCCTCGTCCAGGACCTCGACCACGGGCGTCAGCCGAGACTCGTCGAGCCGCGCCTCGTAGTAGCGCTGGGTCAAGTGTTCGATCAAAAGCTCTTTAGCCTTCAGATCACGCACCAGACCGCTGTACTCCAGGACGAGTTGCGGCAGCTCGCGCACCGGGATCATCCCCGCCTGCGCCGGTTCATCCCCACCCCGGAGAGAGGCAGGCCCGGCGGCTCCGGGCCGGGTCGAGGATCGCAGCGCCGCTGCGGTCTCATCCAGGCCGAGAAGTCGATCCCGCTCCCGCTCCAGCGCCTCGAGGGCGGCCCGGATCGCGCGGACACGCGGACTCGATTCGCTGTCCGTCCGCCGGAGCAGGTCGAGTTCCAGGCGCTTCTCCTGGATGCGTCCCTCCAGGTCTCCGGCGGCCTCCAGGGTCAGGCGTGTCTGTTCCTCCAGCGCGATCGCGCCGTGTCGCGCCTGGAAGGCCACGAGATCGCGCGCCACGTGCGCCTGGTCGTCCCGAGCCTGCGCCAGCTGCGTCTCCAGGTAGACCCGCGCGCTGTGGGCGCCCAGAGTGTTCTTCTCGACATTCACGCGGTCGAGCTCGTGCACAAAGGTGTTGGCGATCTCCGCGGCCAGCCGCGCCGCGCGCCGCCGTTCACCCGGCCGGAACTTCGGGACGAGTCCCGTCTTGTGCTCGACCTGAATCGAGACGACACCGTTGATCGAGCTGGCAAAGGTCGAACGAGACTGCAACCGTCGCCGGGCGGCGTCCCGGGCGGTCTCGCTCCCCAGGCGCGAGAAGCCGTACTCCGCGATCAGCCCCAGCGAGTCGACGATCGCATCCGCCATCGACCGGCTGCGAAGGATCTCGACGAAGATCTCGCTGGAGACATTGGAGCTCCCGAAGCCGAGCATCGGCGTCCCGGCCGTGGAGAGCATCGCCGCGAGGCCCGGCATCTCCTCGTTGCGAGGGGGAAGCAGCGTCGCCCGGGCGCGGTAGGTCTCCGGGACGACGAGGAGAACGGCGGCGGCCGCCAGCGCCGCCGAAACCGCCCAGGTCATCACCGGGCGTCGTTGCGCCCAGGCTCGATCCAGCAGCGCCAGCCACGAGAATTCACCGGCCTCGCCCGTCCGCGAGCCGCGATCCTCGCCGCTCATCGCGTCACCTCCCGCGCCAGCAGGACAACCGTTGCGACCTGGCCGGCCACCAGCATCGTGTCCTTGAAGATCGTCCAATAGTCCCGATCCGTCTTCTCGGGCACCCAGATGACATCGCCCGGCTGCGGCCTTTCGTCGTCCCCCGGATCGCGGATCCACTCCCCCGACGCGGCCCGGATCAGGGTCACCTGGGACCGGCGGGCGCCCCAACTGAACCCCCCCGCGCGCTCGATGTAGTCATCGACGCGGAGCCCGGCTTCGTGGCGCACCGCCCCGGGATTGGCGACTTGTCCGCTCAGCTGCACGAACCTGCTCAAACGCGGCACCGTGATCAGGTCTCCCCGCACCAGCGTGATGTTGTCCGCGTGGTCCGGATCGGCGAGAACACCCCGGAAGTCGACCTGCATCTTCCCGGGCCGCTCCCGCGACTTCATCTTGAAGTACTGGTACTCGCTCTCCCGCATGTCTGCTACCGGCAGCAGCTTCAATCGCTCATACTCCAGGTCCTGCACTTGCTCCCGGGCCTGGGTCCGGAGGAGAGTCGCCTCTTCGACCGCGGCGTCGGGCGTGAACCCCCCGGCGGCCTGGATCGCATCCCGGACTCGCGTCTCCCCCTCGCGGATCGGCAGCACCATCGGATAGACGAACTCCCCCTCGAGCGTCACCAACGGTCCTCGATCATACGCAGGGTCGGATCGAACGAAGAGCTGGTCGCGCGCGCGGAGCTCCGGATCCAGCGCGGGTGAGCTGAAGAAGGTCTGGTCCTCGGCGCCCTCGCCAGCGGTCAGGCGGACCAGGCGGACGGAGTCCGGCAGGGCATCCGGCAGAAGACCGCCGGCAAGCTCGAGCAGGTCGGTGAAGCGTTCTCCCTCCACGAATTCGAAGGCGCCGGGATCGTGCACCGCGCCGTAGATCTCGACCGTTCGGCCGGCATAGGGGATCACGATCTGATCGCCATCGCGCAGGTAGGGATTGCGGGTGGCGTCGCCCAGGATCCGGAACCGCTGCAGGTCGACCCGCATCGTGTCACCCCGGGCGCCACGCCGGACGATGCGCCGCTTCGACGCGGTGCCCTTCAGATTCCCGACGCGATCCACGAGATCGGAGACGCGATCGAGCCCTGTGGCTGGATAGCTGCCGGGCATGCTCAGTTGGCCGAGGAGGAAGACGCGAAACTCCCGCGCGGCGATCAACGTCAGGGTGACCTCCGCCCGGGGTCGCAGGCGGCGGACCCCATCGAGCACGTTGGCGCGCGCCTCGGCCAGGGTCAGGCCGGAGACCCGGAAGGACCCGAGCCCCGGCACGGCGAGATTTCCTTCCAGGTCGACCACGAGTTCCGCGAACTCTGGATCGGTCGTGAGGTCGCCCAAGAGGAAGCGGTCCCCGGGCCCCACGAGATAGATCGAGTCGACGACGGCGCCGGCAGGAACGGCGAGCAACCCGGGCCGGTCCGGCTCGACGGGGGAAGCCGGCCGGGCCGTCGACGGGGCACCGATGACCCGGGCCGGAGGGCGGGTCTCCGCATCCGAGGGGACGGCAAACAGCGCGACAAGGGTCATCACGACCGCCACCGGCAGGAGCACTCCCACGAGCGCGCGATGCCGGCTACCCTTCTCTACCCATGACTCGCGACCGCGACGGTTCATGTCGTTCTCCCAGAGTTCAGAAGGCTACGTGCCGGCACTCCATGCGTCAATGGATCGATCGACGGGGGCGGCCCCCCTCCACTGCCTCGCTCGACCCCGCGCAACACCGCGAGGAGGGCCAGGAAGTAGTACAACACCGAGGTCTGATCGAGCGGGTTGGCCGCGAAGAGACTGAGGACGATCAGGCCGATCACGAACTCGATCGCGACCCCGGCCAGATCGGCGGTGTCATCCCGGGCCCTCCGCAATCCCCGCACCAGCCGCAGACAGAAGCCCAGCCAGAGCACGTACACCGCGCTGAGCAGCAACACTCCGACGAGACCGCCCTCCACGAAGAACCGGACGAACTCGTTGTGCGCGCTGAAGCCCCGGCTTCGACCCGCCAGGCGGTCGACCGACTGGAGAGGATTGACCAGCGACGTCGAGCCGAACCCGTGACCGATGAGCGGCCGCCGCAGCCCGACCTGCGCCAGGACGTACCAGTTGTAGATGCGCCACTCGAAGGAGTTGTACAGCTCGCGTCGGGCCACGACCCGACGGAGCGAGATGCCGGCGTCGATCTCCTCGAACCGCGCGGCCACTCTCGGGCCGACCAACGCCGCCGCCACTCCCAGGCCGGCCAGGAGAGGCAGTGCAAACCGTCGCGGGTGCATCCACACCTTGACGCCCAGGCAGACTGCCAGGAAGAGCCAGGCGGTCCGCGAGGCGGTGAACGCCAGGAGAAAGGCCGCCCCCCCGATGACGGGGAGGAGTACCCAGCCGGGAACGCCGAACCGCGGCCGTCGCAGGAGCGTGGCCGACAGCGTGATGACAAAGGCGAGGTAGATCCCGAAGGTGTTCGGATGGAAGAACGTCCCCTGCAGACGACCGGGCTGGTCGGATCCCAAGGGCACATCGTAGAGCCCCTGCCCGCTGTAGAAGGCGTACTGCCACAGCGCGTACCCGCACGGCACGATCAGGCTGACGTAGATCGAGCGAACGAGAAGCCGCCGCTCCGCCATCGTCCGCTGCAGATTGACCAGCAGCAGGTAGAGCCCGAGGAGGCTGGCCAGGCGGATCACCTCCTTGAAGCCGATCGCGACCATCGCGGGACCGACCGCCAGGAATCCATTGGGGATCTGGACGAGGGCGAACCCGCTGAGGAGCGCCAACCCCAGCGCCGGCCGGCCGCCCCAGTCGATCGGGCGGCGCCGGAGCGCGCGATCCAGCAGCAGGAGGAAGGCCAGGCCGGCGACCGCGAGGCCGACCGCGCCGGGCGCGTTGATGCGCACCGGACCGATCGGGATCCCCCGATCCGTCAGGATGTCCAACGATGAGCGAACCGCGAGCAGGAGGCCGGCGGCCATCGGCAAGCTGGCCGCACACAACCAGGCCAGGCCTGCGATCAGCAGCAGGATCGCGGTGCCTCCCGGGGAGAGCGTCGTGGCGACTCCGACGAGTACTCCGCCCAGCCAACCTCCGCGCGCGGCGATGCCGCTCCAGCGGTCTGGCCGGAGCGATCGGGCGAAGGCGGGGGAAAGGCCGCGCATCACGGCCGCCCCCGGGTTCCAGTCGAAGTGTCCCCCTTCCGCGCGCTGTCATCGATGACGGCGTGCAGCAGCGTCGCCACCCGCTCCGCCAGGCGCGGCCAGGCGTAGGCCTCCAGCTCTCGCGCGACGCGCGGTGGATCCGGTTCGGGAAGTCGCCGCTCGGCCAGGGCGAGAAGGGCGCCCTCCAACCCGGGCATGTCACCCGGATCGAGGACCACACCGCCCCCGGTTCGACGCACCAACTCGGCCGCCACTCCCGCGCGGGGGGCGACCGCCAACACCGGGCGACCGGAGGCGAGGTAGGCGAAGAGCTTCCCGGTCATGATCCCGTCCGAGCCCGGACCGCTCTCGATCAGGAGCAGCAGGGCATCGGCTCCCGCCATCTCCTCCAGCGAGGCCGCGTACGAGATCGAGCCGGGGGTCTCGCACCAGCCGGCCTGGCGCGGGGCGGTCAGGACCGGTTCGAACTCCGGCGCGATCTCTCCGATCAGACGCAGCCGGACCCGGGTTCCCGCCGCGTTCAGCCGCTGCAGGGCCTCGAGGAGACGCGAGGGATTCCGATGGCCGTACAGCGCGCCGGTGTAGAGCAGGACGGCCGGGCCTTCGCGAGATCGCGGCCCGCCGCCCGGCCCGGGAAGAGCCGCGAACGACGGATCGAATCCGTTCGGGATGACTTCGACGCGAGCGGAATCGAGCGACGGATGCGCCTCGAGGAGGATGCGCTTCATCGGCTCGGTCACGACGATCACCCGCTTCGCGGCCCGCACGAGCCTCCGCTCCCAGAACCGTTCCAGGCGGAGCCGCGCCGCCGGCCGCTCCGGCAGGAACGGGTTGTCGACCCACAGATCGCGAAACTCGACGACCAGAGGGCGCCGCAGGATCGTGGAGATCATCCAGCCGGCGAAGAGCGAGGAGACGGGCCAGGCCGAGGCATAGACGACATCGATGCCGGCGGCGCGACCGGCGCGAACGCCGGCCAGGGAGGCGGGGAGGATCCAGAGGAGGTTGCGGTCGGGGAAGAGGAGCCTCCACTCCCAGCGACGGTGGCGGGGGCCGCCGGCAGGCGGGAACGCGACCGACGCCGACGAGCCACCACCCGGACGACGCCGGGGCATCTTCCACGCCATCTCCCGCAGCCACGCATACCCCGGCTCCGGCACGACGACACACGACTCAGGACCCAGGGGAGGAGGCACCTCGTCGATCCGGTGCGACACCACCAGCGGATCGATACCAAGCGCGGGCAGTCGCGGCAGGATGCCCCGCGGGCGAATCGCGCGGTCGTGAAAGACATAGGAGACACACAACGCGCGCCTCACGGGCTCGGCTCCCGCCCGGCGCTGTCGAGCGCATCGAGCTCGCCCTGCAGGGCCACGCCATCGCGGCGGCCGGCCAGCACTCCTTCATAGAGCAGCGACAGCTTCCGGGCCACGGTCTCGAGCGAGAAGGCCCGCATCCGATCCCGCCCACCGTGCCGCAACATCATGGGAACCGGCGGGCTCGCCCCCCCGGAGCCCCGAGCGGCTTCCTGCAACGTCAACCTCCGGCGCGCGACTTCGGCCACGGCCCGGCCGATCGAGGCCGGCTGGCGCGGCACCGAAGCGCAGAGGTCGATCCCCGCGATCACCGCGGAGGCATCCCCGGCATCGACGGCCACGACGGGCAATCCGACGGCCAGGGCTTCGCGGACGGCGTTGGGCGATCCTTCGTAACGCGACGTCAGCAGGCAGAGATCGGCCGCATTGAGGGCGAGGCCGTACTCGGCCTCGGGCCTACCATGAAAGGTCACCATGCGAACCCGGGCCGGCAGCCCGGCCAGCTCCGCGTTCGCGGCATCCACCGCCGCCTGGGCGAGCGCAAAGTCCTTCTCCGGCCGCGATGGATCCCACGGGAAGAGCGCAATGACGTCCTCTTCGTTCCACCCGAGCTCTCGCCGGGCGGCGACCGGATCGACCGGCTGAAACCGCTCCAGGTCGGTCCCACTCGGGATCACGACACAGTGCCCGACCCGGACCACATCGCGCAGAGCCGCGCTCTTGACCACGCAGAAGTCGGCCTCGCGCGCCGCGAAGCGGGAGAGCGGGCGCTGCCAGGACAGCATCAGGTCGGATCCGGCGAAGCTCACTACCAGAGGCGCCGCGCGTTGCAGGCGGGCCACGATCCCGGTGAACCCGTAGTGTGCGTGGACCAGGTCGTACCGTCGGCGCCGGAGCGCGGCGCGCATCCGCTTCACGCCGCGCACGTATTCGAACCGGCCGCGGGCTCCGTCGATCGCGACCACGTCGACGTCGTGCCCTGCTCTTCGCAACGACTCCACCTGCCGCTCCACGAAGACCCCGCGCCCGGGAACGAGGCCGCCGGGATAGAGGTTGGTGACGACGAGGAGCGTCCGCGGCTGCACCCCCAACCGCTCACCGGTTCCGGGGCGACCGGTCGGGAGACCGGAATCCGGCCGGCCTTCGGGACGGCCGCCGAGGCCGATCAAGCGGAGGTCCCCCGCGCGGCGATCGACTCCAGGGCGCTCACGAAGCCGCGGGCCTCTTCCGACCATCGGTGCTCCGCGTGAAAGCGAAGGGCGGCCGAGGCGAGGGATGCTCTGCGGGCCGGGTCGCGGGCGAGGTCGCGGATCGCGTCGATCAGCTGCTGCTGATTTCCAGGTTCGATGAACGCGATCTGATCCGCGCCGAAGTAACGATGGAGGGCCTCGCTCCCGGAAGCGACCACCGGCAGGCCCATCGCGACGCACTCCAGGATCTTGTTGTTGAGCGCGAACCGGTTGATCGCATCGGGACGGTTGGGGACGCAAGCGAGGTGGGCCTGCGCCAGAAGCGCCGGAATCTCGTCCCAGGCCATCCGGCCCAGGAAACGCACCGTTCCGTTCAACTCCAGCGTGGCGGCCAGTTCCTGGAGACGCTCCTCGATTGGACCCCACCCCGCAATCCGCAACTCCAGCCCGGGAATCTCATCCCGCAGAGCCGCCGCGGCGCGGACCAAAAGATCCACCCCGCCTCGCTCGGCCAGGAGCCCGTGATAGACCACGACGAAGCGATCGGC
This sequence comes from uncultured bacterium, assembly GCA_964371055.1. Taxonomy (GTDB): domain Bacteria; phylum Eisenbacteria; class RBG-16-71-46; order CAIMUX01; family CAIMUX01; genus CAYJLF01. The sequence goes on from CAYJLF010000020.1 coordinate 26,784, forward strand.
GGGGGGAGCCACCGCTGTCAGCTTCTCCCGATCGAACAGCCGGTCATCGGGGACATTCATCGCCACGACGATCCGTGAGGCCGCCACGCCCCGTCCCGCGATCAACTGGCGGTAATCCTCATGCACCGTCACGATCCGGTCGGCCTGGCGGTAGCAGAATCCCTCCACGGATCGAAGGACCGTCTCCTTCCACGATCCTCCCCGAGAGCCGAAGCGGCTGGCGAAGAGGTGGCTCATCACGTCGTGGACGTCCAGCACCAGACGGGTACCCGCCAGCCAGCGTGCCGGCCAGCCGAGCAGAAGAAGCAGATCCGGCGGGTTATGGGCATGGAAGAGATCATAGCGGCGCCGCAGGAAGCGCCCCCACGCGGCCCCGGCCGCCAGGACCGCGAACCAGGCATACTCCAGGAGGTAGACACCCAACCCGCGGTCCCGATGACGTCGCACCGGCAGCCGCCGTACCTTCACGCCCCCAACCGTCTCGGAGGCCCGCTCGCCCCGATCTCGAAGGCAGAGGACCTCCACCTCGTGCCCCGCGCCCGAGAGCGCTTCCGCCTCGCGTCGCACGCGGATGTCCCGAGGGTAGTAGTTGTGCACGACCATCAGTACGCGCAATTGAGATCTCCTCCCACTCCACCCGATCCGGCCCCTTCGATCTCTCGGGAGACCGCAACTCACGGTTCCGGTGGACCCTTACGCTGGTGGGATTATGCGGTGGGGGACCGGCCCGGGCAATGGCCGCTCCCGTCAGGCCCCTGGCCCCTTCCCCGGCTGAGCCTGGCCCCACGGGCTCGGCCACCGGCGGTTCCGGCCGGACTCGACCCCGGCCGACCTCCCCGATCTCCTCCCGCCGCTGCGGTCGCTCGTGTATTGTCCGCGTACCGTCCATCGTCCCAATCCGTCGAGATGCCGGGAGGATCCCGCATGCCAGGGCCCGACTTCAGAAGAGCCTCCGAAGGACCTCGAGCCACCGGCACACCGTCGGGGCGCGCGAACGGATGGCGCCGACCCTGGATCACGCCGCTGGTCGTCGTGGTCCTGTCCGCCTTCGGCTCAAAGGCCCACTCGACCTCTCCTTCGACCGCCGCGGCCGACGCGATCGGCGCCGAGGAATCCCGGGAGACGGACTCCGGCCTCGGCTTCCCGCGCCGCCCCGCCCCCAGCCCCGACGGCTCTGAGGTCGCTTTCTGTTACCAGGGAGACCTCTGGCTCGTCTCGAGCGAAGGAGGCGAAGCGCGGCGCCTGACGGTCCATCCCGCCTACGACACCGATCCGATCTGGTCACCCGACGGACGATGGATCGCCTTCTCCTCCGAACGGGACGGCAATGCCGATGTCTACGTCGTCTCGATCGCCGGGGGTGACGTCCGACGCCTCACCTGGCACAGCGACCCGGATACGCCGTGCGGCTGGACGCCCGACGGCCGCGGCATCCTGGTGAACAGCGCGCGCCTGACCCGCGACTCCGGTGCCTCGGGCCTCTTCCTCGTCCCGCTGGAAGGCGGAGTGCCGGTCCAGCTCCTGCCGACCGGCGCGACCGATGGCGCCATCTCTCCCGACGGACGGCGGATCGCCGGCGTGCGCAATGGGGAGGCGTGGTCCCGTCGAGGCTACGAGGGGAGCAGCCGCTCCCGCCTGTGGCTCTACACTCCCGACGATCCCGAGTGGCTCGCGAAGGCAGCGCGGCGCGAGAGGAGTGGATCCGTCGCGCTCGCGGAGACTCCCGCGACCAGTTCCGGTCTCGGCGCGGCCGGAGCACTCCTGGCCGGCGGAGAGCATCGACCGCTCAACCTGCCGGGTGAAGATGTGAGCCAACGACAGGCACGCCCCCCCCGCGGCGGGCGCGACCCCGAGCGTGATCCCCTCGACCCGAGCGGTGAAGGGGGCTTCACTCGCGATCCACACTGGCTGCCCGGGGGAGACCACCTGGTCTACCTGGCCGAGCACGCCGGAGTGGCGAACCTGAAGCTCCTTTCGCTCGCGGACGGACGGCGCGCGTTCCTCACCCGTTTCACCGACGGCCGGATGCGTTTCCCTTCGATCGCCCGCGACGGTTCGCTCGCCGCGTTCGAATACGAGGACGGGATCTACACCCTGCGCCTGCCGCACCCCCGGCCCGAGGCCGCGGAGGGGGAAGAGATCGTGGCGTGGGACGGCCCACCCTCCGAGCCCCGGCGGCTCGAGATCCGCCTGCCGCGGGATGCGCGGCGGAACGACCTCGAACGGATCAAGATCACAGGAGGCGCCGAGGAGATGGCGCTCTCGCCCGACGGCGAGCAGATCGCGTTCGTCGCTCGCGGAGAGGTCTTTGTCATGAAGGCGAACAAGGATGAGCCGTTCGCCCAGAGGATCACCTCGACCACCGCCCGAGAACGCGACCTGGCCTGGGCTCCCGACTCGAAGTCGCTCCTCTTCTCCTCCGATCGCGACGGCCAGTCCGACCTCTGGCAGGTCAGTTCCGCCGATCCGGGGGAGCCTCGCCTCGCCCGCGCGCTTCGGTTCGAGACGACACGCCTCTCGACCGATCCGGCGGAGGATCGCCGGCCGGCCTTCGACCCCGACGGGAAACGCATCGCCTTCGTGCGGGGACATCGCCACCTCGTCACCATGGCCAGCGCCGGCGGCGGGGAGCGGATCCTCTTCACCGGCCAGCCGGACCTCGACTTCCGCTGGTCTCCCGACGGGAAATGGATCGCCGTCGCTGCCGAGGACGACGATGACAACAGCGACATCTGGATCGTTCCGGCCGACGGCAGCGCCCAGCCCCGCAACGTCAGCCTTCATCCCGCCGACGACACCGCGCCCTTCTGGTCGGCCGACGGCAAGCTTCTGGCCTTCGTCTCGCAGCGCCGGTATCTCGACCAGGTCGACATCTGGTATCTCCGCCTGACCCGGGAGGACGACGAACTCTCGGACGTCGATCGTCTCGATCGCCTGCAACGACCGGAGTCGAACGGTGACGGCAAGGACAGGACCAGGGAGAAGGAGAAAGGGGACGCGCTCGTCGTTCGCATCGACTTCGACCGGATCGAGCGCCGGGTGCGGCGCCTCACCTCCTTTCCCGGCAGCGAAGCGCAGGTCGTGGTCGCCCGTGATGGGGGAGCCTTCTTCTTCGTCTCCGACACGGACGGCAAGCGCGATCTCTGGCGGCTCAAGTGGAACGGCACGGACCCGAAACGGCTGACCACCGGCGGCGCGTCCCCCACCCACGTGCAGCTCGATGCCAAAGGGAAGACCCTCTGGTTCCTCAAGTCCGGCGGCGCCATCTCGTCGGTGGGCGCCGACGGCGGCGAGGTCACGAGCTACCCGTACGAGGGGCAGATGGAGCTCGACCGGCAGGCCGAACGCGCGGCGGTTTTCGACGAAGCGTGGCGGATCGTGCGCGACCGGTTCTACGACCCCGCCCTGCACGGCGTCGACTGGGACGACGTGCGCGTCCGCTACCGCCCCTGGGCTCTGGCCGCTTCGACCCAGCGCGACTTCCAGGATGTGATCCGCCTGATGCTCGGAGAGATCAATTCCTCTCACCAGGGGATCTGGGGCGGCCCCGGCGACACTCCGGGCGACCTGGCCGGCGCGAACACCGGGGAGTTGGGCATCCTCTGCGATCCCACCCACGCCGGGCCCGGTCTGAGGATCCTCCAGGTGATCCCGGAGACTCCGGCCGACCGCGTCGAGAGCCGTCTGGAGCCGGGCGAGACGATCCTCGCGATCCAGGACCGCCCGGTCGGACCGGGCGAGGATCCGGCGGCCGCCCTCGACCAGACGGTCGACCGGAAGGTGCTGCTGACCGTCCTTGGTCGGGACGGAAAAGAACGCCTGGTCCCGATCCGACCGACCACGCCGCGCGCCGTCCGTCGAGCCCTCGACCGGCGCGAGATGGAGGCGAAGCGTGCGCTCGTCGACGCTCGGGGCCAAGGCCGCCTGGCCTACCTGCAGATTGACGGGATGGACATCGAAAGCCTCGAGGAGTTCGAGCGCGAACTCCTGGCCGTAGCGCGCGGCCGCGACGTCCTCTTGATCGATGTACGGGGCAACGGCGGCGGATGGACGACGGATCTCCTGCTGACGAGCCTCACCGCACCCGATCATGCAATCTGCCGCTCACGCGACGGAGGTCCCGGCTATCCCGAGGACCGCCGGCTGCTCTACGCCTGGACGAAGCCCGTCGTCGTGCTGTGCGACGAACGCAGCTTCTCCAACGCGGAGATCTTCGCCTGGGCCATCAAGACGCTGCGACGCGGCCCGATCGTCGGTCAGCCGACCGCCGGCGGCGTCATCTCCACCGGCGCGGTCACGCTGCTCGACGGCTCTGTCCTGCGCACCCCCGTGCGCGGCTGGTTCACCCGCTACGACGGGCGCAACCAGGAGGGCAACGGCTGCCCGCCGGACGTCGTGGTCGAGAATCACCCGGACGACCTGGCTCGCGGCGTCGACCGGCAACTGCAGGCGGCCATCGAGGAAGGACTCAAGCTTCTGCCGTAGAGGCAGGCCGAGGGCCGAAGCACCCATCCGGCCGCGTTCGGTGCGTCGATCGGTCCGGCGCGAGGCCTTTCCCTTTGACCGCTCTGCCCGAATCACGGATCATGGGCTGTGATGCACGGCAATGTAGGTGAGCTCTTCCGCAACCCGACCTTCTGGTCCGCCGCCGCGGCGTGGACCGTGGCATCGGGCATCAAGATCCTGATCCATCTGCGACGTACCGGACGGATCGACTTCCGCTATCTCACGAGCCTGGGTGGCATGCCGAGCGCTCACTCCGCCATGGTCATGGGGCTGGCCACTTCGGTCGGGCTCTGCGAAGGATTCGACAGCCAGGTCTTTGCCGTCGCCCTCGCCTTCGCCATCATCGTGATGTTCGACGCCTCCACCGTGCGCCGGGCCTCCGGTCTCCAGGCCAGGCTCCTGAACCAGATCGTCGAGGAGGCGTTCCAGCAGCACCACCTCTCGAAGCGGAAGCTGAAGGAAATCCTGGGGCACACCCGCAAGGAGGTCTTCGCGGGGCTCCTGGTGGGGATCCTGACGGGAATCGCGGTCAACCTGGCGGCGCGGTAGAGCGACTCCCGCCTTCGCCGTCGCCCTCGCCTTCGCCCCGGACCACCACATAACGATGCTTGCCGGATCGTCCGGGCGGGATCTCCTCCACCTGGCGTATCGTCAACGCCAGGGCTCCCAGGTGCCGCCGCAGGTGATCCTCGAGGATCGCGCGGTCCGCCGCCGTCAGGACCTCCCCGACGATCCTCCACTCGAGCGCGCCCCGCGACTCCTGGATGACCTGGTAGCGGAGGACGTTTCGCGAGGCCGCGATCCCGGTCTCATTCAGAAGATGGGTGAAGAACTCCGGGTGGACGCGCTGGCCGTCGGCGCCTTGAACCACGTCGCCGCTGCGCCCGTGGATCCGGCGGAGCCGCGGGCCAGGGCGGCCGCAGGGACACTCCCCGGCGGCGCTCTCTGCCTGATCGCCGTTCCGATAGCGGATGAACGGCGTCGCCAGGTTGTCCAGGTCGGTCAACACGACCTCTCCGCCCGCCTCGATCTCGAGCAGACAGCGCTCGCGCGTGACATGCAATCCGGCGTGCTGCTCGCACTCGAAGGCCGCGGACTGCACTTCGCCGCAGCCATACTGGTCGAACGTTTCGCATTCGAAGACCTCGCGAAAACGCTCCCGGTACTCGCCGAAGAGCGGCTCCGCGGTCGTGGTGATCGAAGCCAGGGGGTACCGGTAGCCGCGCTCCCGGAAGATCGTCGCCAGTTCGTAGACGGCCTGGGCATACCCGCGGATGTGGCGGAATCGACCCCGCTCCAGCCGGCGGCGGAGCTCTTCGAACCGGACCGCGGAAATCGCAAAGGCATCCAGGTAGCTGTTCCCCTCGAGGGCGGCGAGCAGCCGTCGCCGCGCCTCGGCTCGCCAACCCGGACGGACGACGGGCGCGCCCCAGATCACGAGCTTGGGATCGGAGAGACCGACCCCCGTCCAACCCTGAAAGCGGTAGTAGGCCGCCCAGATCGAGGCCCGGGTTTCCGCGTCGGTGTGAAAGCGGAGCGGTTCCCCTGTGGTACCGCCGGTCCGGCCGGCCCGCACCCCGGGCAGCTCGCGCAGGTTCTCGACCGCGAAGGCCGAACGATTCTCCTTCAGGAGGCGCTTGTCGACCACCGGGAGCTGCTCGAGGAAGCGAAGCGAGTCGATCTCGCCGGCGTCGCGCACCCCCAGCCGCCGGAACTCCTCCCGGTAGAAGGGGACGTGCTTTCGAGCGTGGTCGAGCAGACGCCGCAGTTTCCGGAGCTGGAGCCGCTCCATCTCCTCGGGCGCGAGCCGCTCGGTTCGAAGGTACTCCCGGTAAGAGGCCGACAACGGCTTCCCCGAGGCGAGTCCGATGAGATGGAGCCGTGCGCGGTCAAACGCGCGAGGGGCCGTCATGGACGTTCCATCTGTCCACGCCACCCGGATGGGGCGCGAAAGTGGAGGTTCGGAAGCTCATCCGGGCGATACTCGCGCCAGTCGCCCCCGGGCTCCCGGCCGCAGCCCAGAACCGAAGTCAGCAGGTCCGCGGGGGCGAGTCCGGCGGCAAGCGCCTCGCGCAGAAACGGGAGCTTCTTCTCGTCGAAGCCCATCAGGCGTGCGCATCCGAAATCGTGGACCACCGGATGCTCCGCGAGGGTGAGAAGTCCGGCGGCCCGTGGAACCGGCCGCAGCGGCCCGTCCCCCTCCCCGGCGACGATGCCATCTCCCAGACAGAGGATCCGTCGCCGCGAGCGACCGGTCATCGCCCCCGCCGGATCGGCCAGCTCCAGGATCCGGTGCAGATCCAGGATCGGTCGCCAGAGAGTGTCGTTGCCAGGCCACGAGCCGTCCATTCTCCAGCGGTGGTCCGCCTCGGCGGCACGGGACGCGCCTTCCGACCGCGCCAGCAGCGGACGGACGAGGCGGCGGTTCAGAGTGCGCGCCATCCCCCACAAGACGCGGGATCTTCCCTGCAGACGGCGGCGCACCGCGCTGTGGAGCCGCTTCCAGCCGAGCAGTTCGTCCGAGTACTCGTCACCGCCGGACCGGGGCGATCCGGTCCGGTGGTGCGGTATCCAGCTCTTGTCCCCGTTGATGCCGATGAGGTTCTTCATCGCCGCCGTGATGCCCGCCTTGCAGTGCGTCTTGATCTTCGAGGCGTTGATGACCAGGTTTGCCTCCAGCACCGTGCGCGAGATCAGGTAATGGTGTCCCTCCAGAGTGGAGTGCTTCTCGCGCGTGCGGGCGTCGTCGTAGTCCCCGATCGAGAAGCGGTCCGCGTACTGGATGATGTCATCGAGAAAGCTCCGGTCGAGACGGACCGCGACGTACCCTCGGGGATCTCCCGTCGCCGGCCGGCGGCTCGTGATGTAGCCGCGATCGTCCAGTTGCGCAATCTCGCGGCGCAGATCGATCACCTCGAGATCGAGTCCGCCCCGGGCGTTGACGAACGCCGCCAAGTCGCCGATTCCGGTCTCGCCGAGGATCTTCTCGAACGAAGCCGACTGCAACGGAACATCCGCGATCACCACGCGGCACCGGACGGCATCGGTCTCGCCCAGCAACCAGAGATAGTCCAGAAGGGGGCGAAAGAGACTCCCATGGGTGGTGATCGCCCCCGTGCCCCGGAAGGCCGCACTCTCGTGGAGGACCAGATTCGGCTTGATCAGGACCAGATCTCCGTCTTTGACCAGCCCTCGCATCGGGTTCCAGTTCGGGGTCCGGGCCCGGGGAGCGTCCAGGCCGGACGCGAGGAGCAGTTCGCGCACGGCCGCGTAGACACCGTTCGCCGGGTCGAGACGGGACGGTCGCTCTCCGAACTCCGGATAGTCGCGGGGAGGATCGAACGGCGCGGCCGGATAGGTGAGCCCGGGATCGTGAAGGAAGCAGAAGGCTCCGGGACCTGAGCCCGCCGCCTCGGTCCGGGATCGATCCCCGCTCATCTCTACTTCACCAACCGCCGCCGCATGAGCAAGAGCCCGGCGGACGGGAAGGCCAGCAGCAGGAACCCGAGGTAGCCCAGGCTGAGTCCGAGGTGAGGAGGCGCCACGCCCAGGCAGGCGCCGCGGACGAGCGCCGCGATGTGCGTCAGCGGGAGCACCAGCGCGACCGTGCGAGCCCAGCCCGGCAGGATATCGACCGGGAAGAAGGTGCCGCTGAAGAGGAACATCGGAAAGATGAGGAGAAAGATGGCGAAGTTGAAGGAGTCGATCTGCGGCACGAGGGCCGTCGTCACCAGTCCCATCGCGGCGAAGATCAACCCGCCCGCCAGGGCCAACGGCAGCACGAAGAGACCCCAGGGCCACGCCACGAGGCCGAACGCCGCCACCATCGCCAGCATGATCGTCGTGGCCATGAGCGACTTGGTCGCCCCCCAGATCCACTCGCCGGCAATCACGTCCTCCACCAGAAGCGGCGTCGCCGTGATCGCGTCGAAAGTGCGCTGGTAGTACATCCGGACGAACGAGGCATAGGTCGTCTCGAAGTACGACTGGAACATGATCGCCACCGCGATCACTCCGGGAACCATGAATTCGAGGTAGGGGAGCTCGCGCCCGTCATAGGTGACCGTCTTGACCAGGCTCCCCAGTCCGAAGCCGAAGGCGAGGATGTAGAAGACCGGCTCCAGCATCGGCGGAATGAAATTGACGAAGATCGTGCGGCGGAAGACATCGGCATTCCGCTGCCAGACCCGCAGCGAGCGCCACGATACGTTCGCGAAGATCCGACGCGTGGTCAAAGGACCGCCCCTTCCGTCCATGCCCTGCTCATTCCCGCAGGGTCCTCCCCGCGCGGTGCAGAAAGACATCCTCCAGGGTGGCCGCGCGGATCAAACGCTCCGCGTGCGGGAAATTCTCCTGGATCGCCGGCGCGATGGTCCCGCCGGAACGGTCGTAAAGCAGGAGGCGATCCTCCACCTCTTCCGACATCCACCCGCGCTCCGCCACCAGCGCGCGCAGCCCGGACTCCGGAGCGGTCAGCTCCACGACCTCGCGGCCGACCTCCGCTGCAACCAGGCCGTCCGGGCTCCCTTCCAGGAGGATCTTTCCCCCATCCATCAGGATCACCCGATCACAGAGCCTCGCCGCCTCCTCCATGTAATGGGTGGTCAAAAGGACGGTCACCCCCTCCGCCTCGCGGAGTTGGCGCACACGCTGCCAGATCAGATGGCGCGCCTGCGGATCGAGCCCCGTCGTCGGCTCATCCAGCACCAGGAGTCGCGGGCGGTTGAGCAGCGCGCGGGCCAGCATCAGCCGCCGTTTCATGCCGCCGGAAAGCTCACGGATGTTCGCCCCCGCCTTCTCCTGCAGTTGAACCAGGACGAGGAGTTCTTCGGCGCGGCGACGCGCCTCGACGCCGGTCAGGCCGAAGTAGCGCGCGAAGACGAGCATGTTCGTCCGGACGTCGAAGTCGGGATCGAGGTTGTCCTCCTGCGGGCAGATCCCCAGGAGCGCCTTGACCTGGCGCGGCCGGGCCGCGACGTCGAGGCCGAAGACGCGGATCCGGCCCGAGGTGATCGGCGAGAAGCAGGTCAGCATCCGGACGGTCGTCGTCTTGCCCGCCCCGTTCGGTCCGAGAAAGCCGACGCACTCGCCCGGGCTCACGTCGAAATCGATCCCGTCGACCGCCGTGAACGCGCCATAACGCTTCGTCAGGGCCCGGGCCTCGATCGGCTGGTCCCCGCGCGCCGCGTTTCCGCGCCCCTCGGCGACGCCGGGCACGATTCCCATGGGCGGCAACTCCTCCATGCGGGGCAGGCTACCAGCCGCCTTCGCCCTGGACAAGGCGCGTTCCTATCCGGCTGCGGCCGGCCGCGCCCGATCGACCGCAACCTGTGCTACGGTTGTGGCTCGCGGCGGCAGACCAATCAGATCGTTCGGGAGGGTTCGATGGGACGCATTGATGAGTTCAACGAGTTTCGCACGAGGATGAACGAGCAGATCCTCGCGGCCGATCACCGGGCGATCAAGCGGTTCTACTCGGTCGACACGCTGACCTACGAGACCGGGACCCTTGACCGTCGGACCAAGGAGATGCTCGGTCTCTGCGCCTCGATGGTGCTGCGCTGCGACGACTGCATCACCTATCACCTTCTGCAGTGCAAAGAGCTCGGGGTCGCCGACAGCGAGCTCTATGACATCTTCAGCGTCGCGCTCGTCGTCGGAGGGAGCATCGTCGTCCCGCATCTGCGCCGCGCCGTCGCCGTGCTCGAGGAGTGGCACGAGAAGCAGCCGTCCTGATACACACAACCGTCCACCCGCCGACGGAGCCGACGGAGCCGACGGAGGAGCCGCCGCTGGCCTGAGCGCGATGTGCGCGCGGCGCCACACCTGTCGCGCGTCATCCAGGGCCCCGGCGGCGCCAGGCGCGCTCAAGGCGAGCCCGCCGCGATCTGACGGCACGCTGGCGAGCCGTTCGCGCGAAGGCATACCCCGCGGAGCCCCGACGGTCCGCCCAGACCGATCTTACGCCCGCAGTGCCTCCTCCAGCGCCTCGACCGTCGTCACGGGAGCAGCGCACGTCCCCTCGCGGCAGACGTACGCCGCCGGCGCGCCGGCGACCAGAGTCTTCCCGGCCAACAACGGCGAGGCGCCGACACCCTCCGCGGTCCCGTCGGTCCACGCAAGCACGGCCCGCGGCTGAAACGAGCGCCGAGCCGTGCCCAGCAGAGCCTCGGTTCGATCGTCCCCGCGCGGTCCCACGATCACGATCTCCCGTCGCGGACCGACGTGAAGGTCGACCCCCAGGAGCATCTGGTGAAACGCCCCGGGCGCGTGTTCCATCAGGCGTTGGAAGAGACGGAGCGTCCGTTCCCCCGCGCGTTCCAGCTCCACCTCGCCCGCCAGCCGTCCGACCCGCAAGAGCGCACAGGCCGCCATGGAGTTGCCCGAAGGGATGCTGCCGTCCTGCGCGTTCTTCACCCGCACGATCAGATCGCGATGCTCGGTGGAGGTGTTGAAGAATCCCCCGTCCGGATCGCCGAACTCCGCCTGCATCACGCCGGAGAGACGCACCGCCTCGGCCAGCCAGCGCGGTTCAAACGTCGCTTCGAACAGGTCCGCGAGCGCCATGACGACGAACGCATAGTCCTCGAGGTAGCCCGGGATGCGCGCACGTCCATTCATGTAGATGCGTCGCAGGCGGCCGTCCTCCTGCATGCGTCCGAGGATGAAATCGAGAGCCGACGACGCCGCCTCCACGTAGCGGGGCTCACCCAGCGCCGCGCCCGCCCGCGCGAAGGCCGAGATCACGAGGCCGTTCCAGGCCGCGATCACCTTCTCGTCGCGCAGAGGGCGCTCGCGCGATCCCCGCGCCGCGAGCAGCGCGCGCCGCGCGGCCGCGAGCCGCTCCGCCACCACTTCCGGCGGCGCCTGCGCCCAACCCGTCAGGCTCTCCGGCGTCGCCACCGGGTGCAGGATCGACCGCCCTTCGAAGTTGCCCCCCTCGTCCACATCGTAGGCCCGCCCGAAGAGCCGCGCCTCTTCCTCCCCCAGGACCGCCGCCAGCTCCGCGGGGGTCCAGGTGTAGAAGAGTCCCTCCGCCCCTCCGCTGTCGGCATCTTCGGCCGCGAAGAACCCGCCCTCGGCGGAGGTCATGTCCCGCCCGAGATAGTCGAGGATGCCGCGGACCACGCCGGCATAGGCCTCGTTCCCCGTGACCTGCCATCCCTCCAGATAGGCGACGGCCAAAAGCGCCTGATCGTAGAGCATCTTCTCGAAGTGGGGCACCAGCCAGCGTGCGTCGACCGCATAGCGATGGAAGCCTCCGCCCAGGTGATCGTGAATCCCACCGGCCGCCATCCGGTCCAGGGTCAAAGTCGCGGCCTCCAGACAGCGCAGATCTCCGTCGCGCCGGTAGACGCGCAGGAGCAACTGCACCCCCATCGAGTGCGGGAACTTCGGCGCGCCGCCGAATCCTCCGTGCGTACGGTCGAACGTGCGGAGCAACGCGTCGGCCGCGGCCGCCACGAGGCCCGGGGAAAGGAGCCCGTGCCCTTCCGGAACCGAGCCGTACGACGCCAGTCGTTCAGTCACCTGCTCCGCGCCCGCCTCGATTTCGTCCCGCCGGGTTCGGTAGACCTCGGTCAGCCGGAGCAGCAGCGAGCCGAAGCCGGTCCGGCCGTAGCGGTCCTCGGGGGGAAAGTAGGTGCCGCCGAAGAACGGCTTGAGCGTCGGCGTCAGAAAGACGCTCATCGGCCAGCCGCCTTGACCGCTCATCAACTGCACCGCCGACATGTAGATCTCATCGAGGTCGGGGCGCTCCTCGCGGTCGACTTTGATGCTGATGAAGTGCTCGTTCAGGTAGCCCGCGATCCGTGGATCCTCGAAGGACTCTCGCTCCATCACATGGCACCAGTGGCAGGCCGAATAGCCGATCGAGAGGAAGATCGGCTTGTCCTCCCGCCGCGCCCGTCCGAGCGCCTCGTCTCCCCACGGGTACCAGTCGACCGGGTTTTCCGCATGCTGGCGGAGGTAGGGGCTCGTCTCGTCCGCCAGGCGATTGCGCCGGCGCCCGCCGGGGCCCAAGGTGGCATCTGTCATTCACGTCTCCCCTGTCGGTCCCGCCGGGACCGCCCTGCCTGATCGAATCCGAATGGGGGGCGCCGGGGCCCGGTCCAAGGTCTGATGCGCCGCGGCGCAAACGGGCGGTGCCTCCCCGAAGGTGGTACCATGGCCAGTTCGACGGAGGTCATCGATGATCGAGCGGCGCGGGAAATTCGTGGTCCTCACCGGGATCAGCCGGGGCCTGGGGCGGGCCCTGGGCGAGGAACTGATCCGCCTGGGACAGATGATCGCAGGTTGCGCCCGATCCGAAGGGGCGATCCGCGAGTTGAAGGAGCAGTTCGGTGCGCCGCACTCTTTCCAGGTGGTCGACATCTCCGACGTGCGCGCCGTGCGCACCTGGGCCGAGCAGGTCCTGGCGGAGGCCGGGCCGCCCGACCTCCTCGTCAACAACGCCGCCGTCATCAACCAGAACACCGCCCTCTGGAAGGTCCCGCCGGAGGAGTTCTCGCGCCTCATCGACGTCAACGTCAAAGGGGCCTTCCACATCACGCGCGCGTTTCTCCCGGCGATGGTCGCGGCGGGACGCGGCGTCGTGGTCAACTTCAGCTCCGGCTGGGGTCGGAGCGTCTCGCCCGAAGTCGCGCCCTACTGCACCAGCAAGTGGGCGATCGAGGGAATGACCCGCGCTCTCGCCGAGGAGCTCCCGGTGGGAATGGCGGCGGTGCCCCTCAATCCGGGGATGATCGACACCGCGATGTTGCGAAGCTGCTTCGGCGCCGGTGCGGGGGCCTACCCGGCGCCCCGGGAATGGGCGCGGCGGGCGGCCCCCTTTCTGCTCGATCTCGGGCGAAAGGACAATGGACGGCCGCTGACCGTGCCCGGCGGTTGACGGAATCGGCAGAGGGAGTAAGACCGCACCCCCTTCGACCGCCGGCGATCATCGAAGGCGGATGGCAGGGGGGCGCGGTGAGCGCCCTGAACCTACAGCAGGGAGGATCGCGATGGATCTGGGATTGAAGGGACGGGCCGCGATCATCACGGCGGCCAGCCAGGGCCTCGGCTACGCCGCAGCCGCCGGCCTGGCCCGCGAAGGGGTCCACTGCGTCCTCTGCTCCCGTGACGAGGGGCGGATCCGCGCCGCCGCCGAGTCGATCGCTGAGGCCGCGTCCGGGGCACCCGGCGGCACGCCGCAGATCGTCGGTATGACGGCCGATGTCCGGCAGCCGGAGCACCTCCGCCAGGTGGTGGCGACGGCGGCGGAACGGTTCGGCCGCATCGATATCGTCGTGAACAACGCGGGCGGCCCTCCCGTCGCGCAATTCGCGTCCCTGGAGGACAACCTCTGGGCTGAGGGATACAACCTTACCCTGATGAGCGTCGTGCGCCTGATCCGCGAGGCGCTGCCTCACATGCTGCGGCGCCGGTGGGGTCGCGTGATCACGATCACCTCGGTCGCGGCCAAGCAGCCGATCAACGATCTGGTGATCTCGTCGACGCTGCGCCCCGGCCTCCTCGGCCTGACCAAGGTGCTGGCCAATCGCTACGGCGCCGACGGGATCCTGGTCAATGCGGTCGCGCCGGGCTACATCCTGACCGCCCGCCAGGAGGAGATTCTCGCCTCGAGGATTCAGGAGCGTGGGATCTCCCGCGAGCAGTACCTCGAGGAAGCCGCGCGGGAGATTCCGCTCCGGAGACTCGGGCGGCCGGAAGAACTGGCCGACGCCGTGGTCTTCCTCGCCTCCGAGCGGGCCGCCTACATCAACGGCGCCACCTTGAGTGTCGACGGCGGACTCGTCCGCGGGATCCTCTGAGCGGCGCCTGGCATCAGGCCGGCCATCTTGCCCTCTCGTCCGAGGCCGCGACCGAAAGGACAACCTCACCATGGACCGACCCGATGACCGCTACAGCCCCGTCGCCGCGCATTACGACCGATGGGTCGGATGGGAACCCCGCCTCCGCCGGGAGATGCCGTTTCTGACGGCGAGTCTCCCGGCCGGGGGAACCGTGTTCGACGCGGGCTGCGGGACCGGAGTCCACGCGCGGGCGCTCGCCCGCCTCGGTTTCCGTGTCACCGGTCTCGATCAATCGGCCGCCATGCTGGCCCAGGCTCGCACCGCGGAGCGTGAGGCCCAACCCGCCGAGGACGCGCCCCGGGTCGAATGGATCGAGGGAGATGTCGCGGACCCGGCGGCGCTTGCCGGACGCCGCTTCGACGCCGTCCTGGCCCTCGGCAACGTGATCCCGGCCATGGGCGACGCGGAGGCGATCGATCGCGGCGTCGCCGCCCTCGTCGCCCGCACCGCCCCCGGCGGAGTCCTGATCCTGCAGTATCTGAACGGCGATCGGATCCGGGCACGAGGGAGACTCGTGCTCAAGGAATCGAGCCCGGCGGACGGCACGGCAAGCAGCGCCGCGGACGGCACCGCCGCCCAAGGGACCGACGCCGACCGGCCGCTCGATCTCTGGCTGCGCCATCACTTCGAGGCCGACGGACGGCTCTGGTTCCACAGCTACACCCTGCGCCGGGAGGGAGGCGCCTGGACGGCCGAGGTCAAGGTGCATGACTACCACGACCTCCCTCGAACCAGGGTCGGTCCGGTCCTCCGAGCGGCGTTCGATGACGTCGAGTTCTTCGACGGCCTCTCGGGCGCGCCCTTCGACGCTGATGAGTCCGACTCCCTCGGGATCCGGGCACGGAGGCGTCACGCCCCCGGGGAATGAGGCGCTCCCGACATCCGGTCCGGTTCGTGTATGCTTAACCGGCGGCCCAAGGACCGATGTCGCGCTCCCGACACCTCAACCTGGACAGAGCACCATGAAATCCCAGAACTCCCCCGATTCCTCCGCGCCCGGCCGAAGCGGGCATCCTTTGGTCCCCGGAACTCGCCACGCCGGTCTCCTCGCCACCCTCCGGCCTCTCGCGGTCATCACGGCGGCCCTGCTGCTCGCCGGCCCGCCGGCTGAGGCGGCCCAGCTGCCGGTCGTGCTCGACGGCCTGGAGGGAGACTGGATCGGCATCGATCCGGCCTGGGTCGACGCGGCGGGGGACGGCACGGGTGGACTCGACCTGGGACGCCTTTGGATCGCCGATGACGACGATTACCTCTATCTGCGCCTCGAGGTCGGCGGCGAGCTTCTGCTCAACGGCGGCAACCAGCTCCAGATCCTCCTCGATACCGACGCCAACCTCGCGACCGGCCAACCGGCCAACGGTATCGGCGCTGACCTGGTCTGGGAGCCGGGACAGAAGCAAGGGACGTTCATCGTCGGCGCCCAGCAGACGACGGTCTATCACGACAATGTCGGCTTCGCGGCACTGCCGACCGTCAGCGCGACCTGGTTCGAGGCCGCCTTCCGCCGCGACGCCCGTCCGAACGGCTCGACCCTTCTCTTCCCCGCCACCACGATCCGCATCTTCATCCGGGACAATGTCTCGGGCGGCGACTGGCTTCCCAACGGCGGGCAGACGCTGAGCTACACCTTCGACGAAGGGTCACTGCCGGCCGAACTCCCGCTCACCCTCCGCCGATCGCAGTCCACCGATATGCGGCTCCTCACCTGGAACATCCTGCAGGACGGGCTCTGGAGCGGATCGTTGCAACCGAAGTTCCGGCGGGTGCTCCAGGCGGCCGCCCCCGACATCATCAACTTCCAGGAGATCTACAATCACACCGCCGTGCAGACGCGGGCGCTCATCGAGTCGTGGTTCCCCGGCGTGACCTACTACAGCGCGAACGCCTACGACTGCCACACGCTCAGCCGCTATCCGATCCTCGGCTCGTGGTCGATCGACAGCAACCTGGCCATCTACCTCAACACCACCGCCGCTATCGGGCGCCGGACCCTTTTGATCAACGTGCACCTCCCCTGCTGCGAGAACGACCAGGGACGGCAGGAGGCGGTCGACGAGATCCTCGCGTTCATCCGGGACGCCAAAGAGCCCGGCGGAGCGCTCTCGATCCCCGAGGGAGCGGCGATCCTGATCACCGGTGACACCAATTTCGTCGGCGACGACCAGCAACTCCTCTCGCTCCTGACCGGCGACATCATCGACAACGCCGGCTGGGGGGCCGATTTCACGCCCGATTGGGACGGCGGTCCTCTGACCGACCTCCACTCCCGCGCGACCGACCGGCGTGCCGCCTGGACCTGGCGGAACGATGCAGGCTCCTTCTGGCCGGGGCGCCTCGACTTTTGGATCTACAACGACTCCGCGGTCGAGGCCGGGAATCACTTCGTCTTCGATCCGTCGGTCATGGGCGCTGACTCTCTCCTCGCCTACGGGCTCGAGGCGGCGGACGCCGTCGCCTCCGACCACCTGCCGCACATCGCCGATCTCCGCGCGGCGGCCCCGGCGGAGACGGTCGACTCGGACCCCGCTCCCGACTGGCTGGCGTGGTCGATCACGCCGAATCCTTCCCGCGGAGAAGCGGCCCTGGTCCTCCGGCTCCCTCTCGCGGCACGCATTCGCGGCGGGATCTACGACGTCGAGGGACGGCTGCTCGGCGATCCCCTGAGCGGGCTTTTCGAGGCCGGTCCGGGGACCGTCTCGCTGAGCTGGCACGGCACCGACTTCCAGGGCCGTCCATTGGCGCCTGGGGTCTACTTCCTGCGGATCGAAGGGGAGGATGCCCGCGGCCGCTTCGAGAGCAGCCGGAGATGGGTGGTCCTGAGATAGGTTCTCACAGACTCTCGCCCGACGGGGCGTTGGAGCGTAACTCAATCATTGACAATAGCTTGCCGGATGTCGTTGCCTTCTCCACAAAACGGAGGCGATACCGCCGGTTCAGCTACTCCCCGATGATTTTGACCAGCACCCGCTTCGGCCGCCGCCCGTCGAATTCACCGTAGAAGATCTGCTCCCACGGGCCGAAGTCGAGCCGGCCCGCCGTGATCGCCACGACCACCTCACGCCCCATGATCTGCCGCTTGTGGTGGGCATCACCGTTGTCTTCGCCGGTCCGGTTGTGCTCGTACCGGTCGACCGGCTGGTGCGGCGCCAGTTCCTCCAGCCACCGCGCGTAGTCGCGCAGGAGCCCTCCCTCGTCGTCGTTGATGAAAACGCTGGCGGTGATGTGCATGGCATTGACGAGACAGAGGCCATCGGTCACGCCGCTGGCCTGGACTGCGGCTTCGACCTCTCGGGTGATGTTGCGGAAGGCCATCCGCGCCGGCAGGTTCAGGGTCAGTTCCACGCGGTGCGACTTCATCCCGTCGATCCTCCCCTTCACTCCGGGTCGCGAGCGAAGAGCAGCACACGTCGGATCGGCTTGAAGCCCACCCGCTCGTAGATCGCCACGGCCCCGGTGAGGTTCTCGGCGTCGACTCCCAGGATCGCGGACTCGAGGCCGGCCTCCCGGAACGCCTGCATCGAGACAGAGAGCAGCAGCTTCGCCAGCCCTCGCTTGCGCCACGACCGGCGCACGCCCAACTGCCCGATCCAACCGCGTTGCTCGCCCAGCCGCCCACACTCCTCCGGATCGTGGTAGTTGAGGCTGTACCCGACGATTTTGCCGCCATCCAGAAGGACCCGCGTGAGGTCGCCCCGGAACTCGGAGTTGCCGGTGAAGAAGACCCGCCAGTCCTCCTCCAGGATCGGCTCGAATCCCCAGTGGTCGCCGAAGGTCTCGTTGAAGGCTTCCATCAGACCGGCGTCCAGTTCCGGCCGGTAGGCGCCCAGCTCGAGTCCGTCCGGCACCTCGATCGCGGAGATCGGCTCGGCGAGATCGCGGCGCATGCGCCAGAAGACCCGGCGCGCGACAAATCCGAACCGCTCAAACAACGCCCGCTTCCCCGCCTGCCGCTCGTCGCAGTGGATCCGCAGGTGGGGCTCGAGCGCCGCGGCGGCTCCCGCCAGCCGGGCGCGCCCCGTGGCCAGCACCCATTCCAGCAGTCGCGGCTCCAGTTCGGTCCCGCGATGGTCGGGGTGGCAGTGCAATTCGCCGTCGGCGAAGGCCAGCGAGACCGGGACCGGCTTGGCGAAGACCCGGGCGTAGGCCACGGGGCGCCCGCTCAAGTCGCGCGCGACGATCGAGTCGGACTCCAGGGGTGACCAGACGTCGAGCAACGACCTCTCCAGGCCGGCCAGGCTGACCACATCCTCCACCCCGTCCTGGTGGTTCTCCGCCGCGATCAACGCAGCCACGGCCGGCAGGTCGGCGCCGGAGAGCGGCCCGAAGTGATACCCGGGCAACGTCGGATCGACAACTCGTCTACGCTCCATGCCAACTCCTCGATGGTCCCACCCGGATGCGGTGCAACGCTGCGAGCAGGGTGCTGAGAAACCGGGCCCGCTGCGCCGGCCGGGATGGTACCCTGATCGCTCGATGGACGGTAGAACCGAATGAAGCCGGAACGAGCGACCGGCCGCGATGCCCCGCGGATCTGGATCTATGTCGCCCTCGTCGGTCTCTTCGTCATCTGGTCGAATTCGTTCCATGCGGTCACCTACTTCCGCCGCGAAGTCGGAATCTCCGCCTCCGCGCTCGTCACGCTTCGCTACGGCCCGGTCGCGATCTTCTGTCTCCTCTATCTCTTCTTCCGCCGCCGCGAGAGCATCCCGATGTTGCGGCGGGACGGGTGGAAGCTCCTCCTCATGGGGCTCTTCATGGTGCCGGGGTACAATCTCGCCCTCAACTGGGGTCAGGGGCGCGTGCCGCCCGCCACGGCCAGCCTGATCATCGCGATGAACCCGGTCTTCACCTTCCTCCTCGCGACCGCCCTTCTGGGCGAACGCGCCACGCTGACCCGATGGCTCGGGCTCGCCGTCGCCTTCGTCGGGATCTACCTCCTGGTCCGCACGCAACAGAAGTCGTTCGGCGGCGGCTACGAGATCTACGCCCTCGTGGTGCTCCTCGCGCCGCTCTGCTGGGCCCTCGCGACGGTGACCGGCAAACCGATCACCGCCCGCGCCGACCCGCTCCTCGTCACCTTCGCGGCCACCGGACTGGGGAGCCTCCCCTTCTGCATCGCTCTCATCGCCGGAGCCGATGGGGTGCACGGTGTCCTCCGTTCCCTGACCCCCGTCGGCTGGGGCGCGCTCCTCCACCTCATCGTCCCCTGCACGATCATCGGTTTCGCCATCTGGTTCTGGGCGCTCCGCCAGCTCACCGCCTCGTCGGTCTCCGCCTTCGTCTTTCTCAATCCCCCCTTCACCGCGCTCTTCGGTCCGATCTGGGGCACGGAGGCGTTTCACTGGAGCACCGTCCTCTACGGCGGCATCACGCTCCTGGGGGTGGCGATCGGATCGGGGATCCTGGCTCAGATGGCGAGCAACGGCAAGTGGAGGGCGCCCCAGAGCGCATAGCGCCAGGCCGCTTCCCGCCGGACTCCGCGCGCCGGGAAGGCGAAGTAGCACCCCTTGATCCAGGTGTGGGTCGCCAGCATCAGGATGAGTGCCGCCGAGAGCATGGGCGTCGGCTCCGCGCTCCCTCCCACCACCGACATCAGGAAGGGATCGACATCGGTGACTCCCACGAGCGCGGCCATGACGAAGAGACCGGCGCCGCCGAAGCTCTCCCTCACCAGCCGGGTCACGACGGTCAGACCGACGAAGAGCACCGCGAAGACCAGAGCCGGCTTCACCTCGTAGGGATTGACGAGCCCGCGCGGGGCGTTCGTCTCCTGGTCCCGATCGTCCGGCACCCTCGATTCGGCCCGCGCGGCGCGCCCCGGCCCCCGCCACAGGGTCAACCCGAGCCCCACCAGGCCCATGAGGATCAGCTTCCACCAGAGAGCGGGGAGGAAGCGGGGTCCGATGATGCCGATCAGGACGAGCACGCGGAGATACATGATCGCACTGGCCGCGAGGGACGCCTGGAGCGCAACCGCGGACGCCGCCGGATGCCGCCCCGCATGCCGCCCCATCGCCACGCTGACGGCCGTGCTCGAAACGATTCCGCCCAGAAGGCCTGAGATCACGAGTCCCGCTCGGTCGCCGAGCTTCCTCACGAGGATGTATCCCACGAATCCGATCGAGGAGATCACGACCACGATCTTCCAGACCTTGGACGGGTTGATGTCGAAGCGGGTGTACTCGCGGTCGGGCAGCACCGGCAGCACCAACAGCGTGACGACGAGGAAACGCACGATCGCAACGAACTCGTGACGCTGGAGTCGGTCCACCATCCCCTCGAGCTGGGTCTTCTCGGAGAGGAGAATCACGCTGAGGATCCCCAGGGCCATCGGCAGCCAGATGTCGGTGGCCAGGCAGAGGGCACCCATGACATACGTGAGATGCGCCGCCACCTCGCTGGTGAACCCGCGATGCCCCTCGCGCTGCTTGGCGAGATTGGTGATGACCGTCAGCGCGGTGATCGCCAAGAGGCCGGCCGGCAGGACGAGGGTAGCGCCGTTGCCCGCGATCCAGGCACAGCCGAATCCGAACAGCGCGATGATCGAGTAGGTCCGGATCCCGGCGTGGACGCCGTGCCGGCTCGACGCGCCCGTGCTTTCGCGCTCCAGACCGGCCAGAAAGCCCAGCCCCAGGGCGATCACGAGGCGGACGGGAAGCGATAGCTGCGCGGAATCCATTCAGGCGCCTCCTCTCATCCTTTGATCATTGCGCCGCCGGGGATCCGATCCAAGCGGGAATTGGCGGAGCGCCGGTTGGCGCGGCGACTCGCCATCGGCTAGGCTAGGTCTCGTGCCGGCCGACGCAGCGCCCCGCCGCGTCGCCCCCGGCCGGGCGGTCGTCACCGCGTCGTCTCGAGGTCGATCCGGGAGGTAGAACCCCGCATGCGCCGTACGATCCTGGCCCTCCTCTGCTCCCTGGCCCTCGCCGCGACCGTCCCTCCGGGGAAGGGGTCGGCGGCCCGGGAAAGTGAGCCCGACTCCTCCCACGTCACGGCACTGGACGATCTCGACGAGTTCGTCCCGGGCGACGGCGCGCAATGGGACAGCGTTCTCGCGGCCTACGATACCTCCGTCCGGAAGGATCGCCGGGCCACGATCCTCCCTCGCTATGGCCTGCGCTACAACAAGGCCGAAGAGGTCCATCTCGAACTGGGAGGAAGCCTCGCCGCCCCGCGCTACCGGGTCTCCGAACTCGACCTGCGATTCGGATACGACACCGGACGCGAGCGCCCCAATGTCTTCGGCGAGCTGCGGGGCAGTCTCTCGAAAGACGACCGCTGGTTCGTCGAGTTCTTCGGCGCGGATGACGCCGTGCCGTTCGGCCAGCACCGCCCGTACGGCAACACCTGGCTCGCGCTCTTCGGAGGCTACGACGCCGTGTCTTATATGCGGGAGCGGGAGTTCGGCGCGGGAATCGGCTGGCGAGTCTCCGAGGAACGACAGGCCTGGCTAGGCTGGGTCCGCACCGAGCAGGACGCGCTGACGGTGGTCAGCGACGCGCATCTCTTCGGACGCGATGCCTGGATGGAGCAGAACGAAGAGGCAGAACCGTTCCTCGGCGACGGGGTCCGCGTCAAAGTCCGGCGCGCCCCCCGGTACCACGGCGAGGCGATCCAGCAGGGGCTCGTCGCGGAGTCCCAGTTGACCGCCTGGGGCGGCGATCTCCTCGGCGGACGCGAGCATGCGCACTGGCACTCCGATCTCTGGTTCATGCGCCCGGTGCGCCGCGGCGACACGTTCCACCTGCGGCTCTCCGGCACGCTCGCGACCGGAAGGGCGCCCCGGCAGTCGTGGCCCGACCTGGGGGGCGACGCCGGACTGCGCGCCTATCCGCCACGCGGCTTCGGCACCGCGGACACACTGATCGGGCATGCGCGGCTCCTGGCCCGGGTCGAGTACCGCACCCGGGCGCTTCACGTCCGGCGGAGCGGAATCCCCTACCTCAAGAAGCTCGGCCTCAAGGTCGTGCCGTTCGCCGAGCTCGGCGCCGTCTGGGGCCGCGATCGCGGCGCGCGCGACGAGGCCGGGAACGCCCGTCTGGGCGTGAGGCCGATCCGCTCGCGGGACGACCTGCGACGCCCGGACCGGCGCGACTGGCGCTGGGACCTGGGCGCGGGCGTTCGGCGCGACTTCGATTACGCCGGGATCCTCTCCTACCTGGAGGTCGACTTCGCCTGGCCGATGGGCCTCCGTCACGGCCCCGCCCGGATCACCGTGCAGTTCAGCAAGGACGGTCTCGACTGACCGATCAACGCTCCGGCGCCGCCAGCAGGCTGTCCGCCGCGGGGCCGGTCAATTTCTCGAATCGCTGGTCGACTCCCCCCTGGTGCATGACGCACGCGACCACGACATTGGCCGCGTCCCGCTCGAAGGTGATCGTGGTCGCGTGGTCCTGCTCATAGAAGAAGCGATCCCTCGCCTCCGGGAAGATCTGAAAGACCGGTCCACCGGACCGCTGGGAGTAGAGAGCGTCCCCATCGCGCCGGATCACCCGATAGAGTTTCTCTCCGATCGGGTAGACACCGGGGTAGTCATCCAGCAGGGCGGGACTGATGACGACCGGGCTCTTCTTCGCCGGGAGGTCGTACGGCTGCCCCAGCATGATCGCCGCCAGGTTGAACCCGATCGTGGATGCCTCCACCGACTCGTTGTTGCAGAGCACGATGACCGTCACTCGATCATCCGGGTAGCGCGCGAGATGACTGGTGAAGCCGTCGATACCCCCGGCGTGGGCGATCACCCGATGGCCTTTCAATTCCACGATCATCCAGCCATACCCGTAGTTCTGTAACCCCGGCGTGAACATCCGCCGCTTCGACTCCTCGCGGAGGATCTTGTCGCCGTCGAGGGCCTGCTCCCAACGGAGGAGATCGTGCGCGGTGGCATAAAGCCCCCCCGCGGCGAAGGGCAGTGACATCGAGATGCGGGGCGCGTTCGTCCAGGTGCCGTCCTTCCCCGCATAGCCGCAGGCACGGAGCGGCAGGAGCGGCTCGTTGCGCGCGTAGCCGCTGTTCTTCATCCGAAGCGGCGTCAGGATCTGGTCCTGCAGGAACTGCTCGTAGGTGGTGCCCGTCACCGCCTCGATGATGAGCCCGAGGACGAAGTACCCGGAGTTGCTGTAGCGCCACTCCGTCCCCGGCTCGAACTGCAGCGGCTTATCCCGGAACGTGGCCTCGACCTCCGCCACCGACGCATCGAGGACGCGACGGGACATCAGCGCCTCGTCGTCGGTGTAGCTCGGCACTCCCCCCGTGTGGGTGAGGAGGTGGTGGATGGTGACCCGGCTCCAGGGCTCCGTCGGATAGGACGGAAGGTGCTTCACGACCGGATCCTGGACCGAAAGCCTCCCAAGCTCCTCGAGCCGCAGAATCAGGGCTGCGGTGAACTGCTTGGTGATCGAGCCGAGGAGAAACTTCGTGTCGGGTGTGTTCCTCACCTGCAACTCGAGACTGGCGTGACCATAGCCCCTTTCCAGGACCGGGATGCCGTCCTTCGCGACCAGGACGGTACCCTGAAACTGGCGCACCTCGTGAGCGGCCGCGAGATAGGCGTCGAGTCGCGCCGCCTGCTCGGCGGGGGTGGCTGGAGGATCAGCCGCCGGCAGACGAGTCGGAAGGACGACGAGGATCAGGATCAGCAGCCGGCAGAGTCGGTTCGAGAGAGTCATGACACTCCTTTCAGCTCCGCGTCATTGGTGGCACGGCAATCGGCCGATCTCCTACGCATCCTACGGCCAGACGGTTGCCCGGGTGATCCGGATTCCGCGCGCCTTGAGCCTCCAGCCGGCATCGGCTACATTCCGCGGGTGCCGTTCCGGAGGCCCGACGCCGGCCGCTGTTTCCGAGGACAAGGAGCACCCGCCATGACGACCCGCGTGCACCCGGCCCGCCGCGCGATCTTTTCATCCAACCCCTGGTCGGCCGCGGCCTGGGGCGCACTCGGCATCCTGGCCGGACTCCTTCTCTTCTCCGCCTGGCAGGGACCAGACATCTTCTTCCACCTCGCGCTCGGACGCGCGATCGTTGACACGGGCCGCCCCGACCCGGCCGAAACCCTCCTGGGCCGCCAGCTCTCGTATCTCAACTACCACTGGCTCTTCCAGGTCGTGGTCTGGGGTGTCCACGCGGTCGGAAAGGCCATCGGCGTCGCCCTCTTCTTCTTCCTGCTCTGGATGGGAACGCTGGCGCTCTGGGTGCGGACCGCTCGGCTCGCCGACCGGCCGGGGATCGGCCTTCCGCTCGCCTTGGGCGCGATCCTCGTACTCTGGAACCGGTTCGAACCCCGGCCCGAGGTCGCGTCGTACCTGCTGCTGGCCGCGCTCATCCATCTGCTGACGCGGCGCGACTTCACCCGAAAGCTCCGCTGGCTCGAATTGGCGGTGATCCTGATCCTCCAGGTCGCGTGGACGAACGCCCATACCTACTTCGTCTTCGGCCCGGCTCTGGCGGCAGGGTTCGTCCTGACGCAGTTCCTGCGCGGAGAGCGCGGCCCCGACCTCAACGAACCGCTGAAGATCCTGCTCGTCACGGCGGCGGGGAGCCTCCTGACACCCTACGGGCCGAAGCTCTGGCCCTTCGTTCTCCAGCTCGCCGCCTTCCAGCGCGAGATGCAGGATACGATCGCCGAGTTGCGGGCTCCGGTCGGCGAAGTTCTGCGGCTCTGGACGGTGAGGCTGTTCTGGGTCTACTGGGGAGCGACCGCCCTGCACCTCCTCTGGGTCACGGCGCGTCGTCGCGGCGCGGCGGCCTTTCCGGCTCTGCTGGCGGTCGCCGGCCTCTACCTTGGCGCGACGAGTTCGCGCAACCTGCCGCTCTTCCTGCTGCTCGCCGGCCCGTCGTGGGGGATGTCGCTCGCGCCGACCTCCGCGCGGCGGGGTGAAGGTGACGCGCCGGACCGGGTGCGAGCCGACCGTGCGCTCCGACCGGTGCCGGCGGTGGTGACTCTCCTCGCGCTCGGACTCTGCGCCTGGGTCATCCACGGCGGCTTCTTCCGCGTTCTCGGAAGCCCGGCGCGGCTGGGGCCCGGCGTGCAGCCTCACGCCGCTCCGATCCGGTTCGATGCGTGGTTGCAGGCAAATCCGATGGCGGGTCTTCGCGTCTTCAACGGCTCGAGCGAGGGAGCCTATCTCGAGTTCACCCACCCCGAGATCCGCTGTTACGCCGATTCGCGCTACGTCGAGGTGGCGTTTGCCCGGGAGTACTTCTCCGCCCTCCGCGATCCGGCCACGTTCTCCGCGATCGACCAGAGGATCGGATTCGACGCCGCACTGCTCGGCTTGCAGGAAAGCGCCCCACTCATCACCGCACTGATGGTGACGCCGAACTGGCGTCTCGCCTACGCCGACCCGCATCGAGCCTTTCTCGTGCGCCGGGGTGGCCCGGGCGAGGCGGCGATCTTCGGCCCCGCGGGGGGCGACGCCAGCGCGGGACCGGCCGGGACGAGCGCGCCGCCGCATCTCCTCTTCTACGCCGGCGACGATCTCACCGAGGCCGTGAACGGCCGGCCGGCGATCGAGTGGATGGTTCTCTGCGTCCGTACGAAACGGAAGGAGCTCGTTCGGGAGGCGCTTCACCAGTTCTCTTCCGCGCCGCGCGTCCCGTCGTTTGTCGTGCAGTACGGCCTCGGCTACGGCCTGCAGGAGCGGGACCGGGAGCTCGTCGACCTGGCCCGCGGGATGGTCCCCCGGATGGACGCGAGAACCGCGCAGGATCGCGGGATCGTCGAGCGGCTCGTCGCGCAGGCGCGGGCGGCGTACGGCGGGTAGCAGACGACTTGTTCTGAGCCCTGGGACCGGGCGTGACACATTCCCTCCGGAAGGGAGGCCCCATGCGTTCCAAATCGCTCTGGCCACGGATCGCCGCCCTCTTCGGACTCGTGGCGGCGGC
Source organism: uncultured bacterium (assembly GCA_964371055.1). Lineage (GTDB taxonomy): Bacteria > Eisenbacteria > RBG-16-71-46 > CAIMUX01 > CAIMUX01 > CAYJLF01. The sequence continues at coordinate 53,030 of CAYJLF010000020.1, forward strand.
CGCCGGGGACTGGGAGGCTGCGACCGCCTCCGACGAGGCGGCGATCGGCGTGGCCGGAATCGCCTCAAGCGTCGCATCCCTCGAGGCCTCCCTGCGCGAGTCGGGCGTCGATCCGGTCGAGTTCACTCTCGCAGCGCTCGAGGAGGTCGACCTGGTGCTCTTCGACGACGGGCTTCATCCCGCCGTGGAGCCCTTCGACTTCTACCAGCGACTCGTCCGCGATCCCCGCTTCGCCCGGGCTACCCGGCACATCTTCCTCGAGGCGGTGCCGATGAACCAGCAGGAGGCGCTGGACCGCTACCTCGCCTCCGACCCGGAGGATCGGTCCCTGCTCTACCCCGCCTTCCAGAACGACTACAGTGGAACCGGGTGGGCGCTCCAGTCCTATTTCGACCTTCTGCACGCCGTCTGGGAACTCCACCGAGCCCTCCCGGAGACCGATCGCCCGCGGGTCACCGGGGTCGCGAGTCCATGCTCATGGGATTGCCTGCGCACCCCGCGTGACGTCGAGCTGTTCCGGGAGTCGCTCGAAGCCTACGACTACCAGATGTACCTGAACATCCGGCGACATCTCGACGGCTTCTCCTCCGGCCAGAAGGGGATCTTCCTCACCAACACCAGGCATGCCTACACGGGGGTGCGCCGCCGCGACGGCACGTTCTACTGGAATTGCGGGACCTTCTTCCGCCAATGGCACCCGGGCCTCACCCTCTCCGTCCGGTGCCATGCGCCTCAGCTCGCCATCCTCGCGGTGCGTGACGTCCCGGAGGGGGCTCCGCGCACCGCGGAGGGAATGGAGCGGATCGAGGCCCGCTGGATTCGGATCGAGGACGGCCGGTGGGACCTGGCCTTCGCGCGATGCGGCGACCGCCCCGTGGCGCTCCGCCTGCCGGGCACGCCCTTCGGAACGACGCCTTACGTCGGCAATCACATGCTGGACGTCGCCGCGGGCACGACGATGGCCGACGCCTATGATGCGCTGGTCTATCTCGCCCCGATCGACCGTTGGCGACGCACCGCGCTGGTGACCGAGTTGTATACGCCGGAATTCCGACGGGAGCTGGAACGGCGGTACCGGATTCTCTACACGGCCGACCAACTGGCGGAGGGGATGCGCGAGGCCGGCGCCGCGACCCTCTCCGAGCTGATCGACGCCAGCGCGGCGGACCGATCGGAGACGATCCTGCCGCAGTCGGCGGGTCTGCCGCCGCTGACGGACTTCGAGTAGGGGGACCTCTGCACGCGGACGCCCGTCCGGTTTCGGGCCGGACGGGCGTTTTCCGTTCCATCAGCCGGCGCGGAGAGGCCGGTTCTTCAGCACCCGGCTACAGCTTGAACTCCATGCGCGCGGTGACCGTGATGTCGGGATCGAGGCTCAGTTCGGCCTTGGTCGTCTTGTGCACCGGCTCCTCGAACATGGAGTATTCCACGTCGATGATGCTCCGCACTCCCTTGGCGTAGTTGTGCGAGAGCCCGGCCAGGATGTTGGTCACGGCCAGGCCCTTGATGCCGGTCGGAGCGTCCTCCGTCCCCGACCACGACGCGTCGTTGTCCGTGTCGGGATCGTACAGGTCGACCCGGGCGAAGCAGCCGACCTTCGGCGTGACCTGGTAAGTCACGACGCCGCCGAGGTAGCTGGACTTCAACTCCATCGCCTCGATCCTGCTGCCGGCCGCGCGGGCCAGCCGCGTGTACTTGTTCGTTGCCATGACGTACTCGAAACCGACGGCCAGCTTGTCGTTCTTGAAATAAGGAAAGACCTCGAGCCACACGTTCTGATTGTCGGACGAGCTCTTCGGCAGTGAGTCCGCGCGGACGTAGGTCGCCAGGTCGGATGCGCCCGGCATGGTCGGGTTCTTGCCGTTCATCTGTCCCCACAGCGCGAGGTGGAACGACTTCAGCAGGGGATCATCCGTCGGCGGGGTGAGGATGACGCGCCCCATCAAGCTCTTGTACTTCGAGCGGTTGGGACCGTCAGAGGCCGCCTTGGAGTACCCGTACTCGTTGGCGACGCCGAGATCGAGATCGATGAGCCCGTCGGCGAGTCGCGCGTCCAGGCTGGCCCCGGCGAAGGCCGAGCTGACCCCCATGTAGCGGTTGAGGCTGTTTTCGGAGACCAGCCGGTATCCCCAGAGATCGTCGATCGTTCCGGTCATCGCATGACCGTAAAGCCCGAACTTGAAGCCGGTGTCCTTCAGTCCCCACGGGTCCTTGACCCGGACATAGCCGTTCTTCACGTAGAGCCGATAGGCTCCGCCCAGGTTCTCCCCCTCGAGCACGGTCCGCCACGAGATTCGGTCGTTGAAGAAGTAATCGCCGGTCACCTGGACCCGGTCCAGGTCGAAGCTGTTGGCATCCTGCCGGTCCACCCCGTTCACCGACAGGAATCCCTTCGGAGCGGTGGCGTTGATCTCGTCCGCCAGCAGGTAACGATAGACGAACCAGCCGGTACCGCTGAGCTGGATCTTCGAGTTCTTCCCGTTGACCGAGGGCTTGTCGTCGTCCCCGGCCCGGGCCGGGCCGGCGATCAGTGCCACGACCATCACGACGCCGGCGGCGACGAGCAGAGACCGCAGCACGGTCCCCTTCCGGATCTTCATCTTCACGAACCTCCCTGTGACTCGAGTCCCGGCCGGCCGCCGATTCCCGGCCGCCGACTGAACACTCGATTTCCCCACGGCGGGCCTTGGGCGCCCGTCAGGCCCGCCCCCAAGCGCCCTTGCCTCTTTCGCCCGCAAGGGGTACGGGACGGTCGTCGCACGGTCAAGGAGAAACCCTACAGCTTCACCAACTCCACCCTGCGGTTGTTGGCCTTTCCCTCGGGGGACTCGTTGGTGTCGATCGGCTTCGCCTCGCCGTGGCCCGAGGACTCCAGCCGCGCGGCGTCGACTTTGTACCCCTCCACGAGGTAGGCCATCACCGCACCCGCCCGATCCTGGGAGAGCTTGAGGTTCGCTTCTTCGGCGCCGTCGCTGTCGGTATGTCCCTCGATCGAGAGGCGAAGGGCGGGATCACCGGTCAGGAGCGCACCGAGGTCGGCCAGCGTCTTGTACGACTCGGCCTTGATCTTCGCGGAGCCGGAATCGAAGAGGATGCCGTGCGTGACGATGCGGCCGGTCTCGTCGAGCTGCTGGCGCAGCGTCTTGCCCCCTTCGGCATAGCGGACGGTACCGAGGAGCATCGGGTTGCTCTCCCGCTCGTCCGGCCAGGGATCCATGTGCACCGCGAAGTCCACCGGCTGGAATCCTTCCACGGCCGGCACATTGGCGACACGCTCATGATCGACGTAGCATTTCATGGTGGTCGCGGTGGCCATGATCCGGAGGGTGTGGTGACCGGCCGCGAGGGGCGCGGTCAGTTCCTTGCTGGCAAGGTCCTGGTCGAGGATCCGCAGGTGCGTGTGGCTGCCGTCCCGGACGCCGACATTGCCGATTTCGTTCCCCTCCGCGTCGAACCAGTGGACATAGTACCAGTGCCCCTTGAACTCATTCCCCCGGCTGTAGAACTCGACCTCCAGGGTGTACCGGGGTGGCAGCGGACCGACCGGGATCCGCGGGCGGATGCGTCCTTCGTCCGAGCACATGATGTAGTTCTTCTCTCCCTGCCGGACGACTTCGAAGACACCGTTATCGAGCCTCCACCGGGAGGGGAACTCCCCCATCTCCTCCCGGGCGAGGTCGTCGTAGAAGATCACCCGGTCGCCGGGAATGAAGTCGTACTTCGTGTAGAGGGTCATCCCCTCGGCGGTGGCGCTCCCCCCGGTCGCGGCCGCCGCCGGGGGAGCCGCGCCGACGGCCCCGGCTTCGCCCTCTGCCTCCGTGGCCGGTTCCGCCTCCGGCTCTTCTCCCTCCCCGTCGACCGCCTGATCGATCGCCTCCTCGGCTTTCTGCGCCGCCTTGTCCTCCGCCTTCTTCTTGATCCTGTCCTTGAGTCCGCCGAGTTGCGCCTCCGCCGGGGCCGCCGCCCCGAGCAAGCCGATCGCCACCAGCCCCACGACCGCCAGCACCAGATTCCGCTTCATGTCATGCTCCCTTCCGGCGCGCCCTCACGCCGGCCCGCCGGCATCCCGGTACGCCTGCCGCAACGCTTCCGCCGACGCGGTCAGCGCGGCCGACTCTCCTGCGTCGAGCGAGAGCGGGATCGTGGCCAGCCGCCCATCGCGCCCGATCAGGCAGGGCAACGACAGGGCGACCTCCTCGATCCCCTGCTCGCCCGCCAGGACCGATCCGACTGTCATGATCGTGCGCTCGTCCCGCAGCACCGCGCGCGCCACCTGCACGATCGCGAGTCCGATCGCATAGTGGGTCGACCCCTTGCGCTTGATCACCTCCGCCCCGGCCTGCCGGACGCGATCGCCCAGACGCTGGCGCACGGCATCGTCCCACGCCATGTCCCCCGCTCGCGCGAACTCGTCCAGAGTCAGGTTGGCGATGCGGGCCAGACTCCAGACCGGAACCTCGGTCTCCCCATGCTCGCCGATCACGTAGGCATGCACGTTCCGCGCCGCCAGTTGGAAGTGCCGCGCGAGGAGGGTGCGCAGACGAGCCGTATCGAGCGTCGTCCCGGTGCCGAGGACCCGCGCCCGCGGCAGACCGGAGAGACGCTGCACCGCCTGCGTCATCAGGTCGACCGGGTTGCTGACGACGAGGAAGACGCCGTCGAAGCCGCTCTCCATGATGCGCGGCACCATCTCGGCCGCCAGCGCCAGGTTCCGCTTGCTGAGGTCGATCCGAGTATCACCCGGCTGTCTTGCGGCGCCCGCCGTCACGATCACCAGGTCGGCGTTCCGGCAAGCGCTGTATCCCCCCGCCTCGATCGTGGCCGGACGCACGTACGGCAGACCGTGCACCAGGTCCATCGCCTCGCCCTCGGCCCGCGCCTCGTCCTCGTCGACCAGAACGATGGAATTGGCCAGGCCGGTGATGAGCGATGCATACGCCGTGGTCGATCCCACGCGTCCCGCTCCGACGATCACCACGGTCAGCCGATCGTCATGGCTTCGGGGTCCTGCCATCGGATCCCTCCTTCCCCGCGGCGGTCATCGCCGGTGGCGCCATTCTACACGAGCCGCGCGAGGACTTGCGCTTTCACCCGTTCCGACCGATGCTCAGCCGTTCCCGGTCGGCCGGACGGCTGCCTTCCTGAAGAAAGGAGACCTGCGCGATGGCTTCGATCCTGAGTACAAGCAGGGTGCTGAAAAACCGGGCCCACCGCGCCCGGCGCTGGGTCGGACCGCTCGCGGCCCTGGCCCTCGCCTCGATCGCATGCGTCCCGGCGGGATGCGGCCGCGCCCGCAGCGGCGGCATCCCGGTCGAACCGCCCAAGCCGGATCTGCGCCAGGAGCGTCCCGCCGAGGTTCGGGTCGGCGTGCCGCGGGATCGGGTGCAGGTCGACGACGGCGACACGATCGACATCGAGTGGGGCTCCTCCGACATCGAGACGGTGCGGATCCTCGGGATCGACACCCCCGAGACGCAACACGTGGAGCACAACATCCCCTTCGACCAGCCCTTCGGGCGGGAGGCCCGTGCCTTCGCGCGGGGGGCGTTCGCGATGGCCGATTCGATCGAGATCCTGCGCGCCAAAATGAAGGATCCGTTCGGACGCACCCTCGGCTATGTCTTCCTCGATGGACGGAACTATTCGGAGCTGGTCCTGCGCGCGGGACTGGCGGTGGAGTCGGTCTCGCGGTACGGCGACAACGGCTTCCCGGAAGAGGCCAAGTTGATGCGAGAGGGCGCGCGCGCCGGCGAGCCGGTGCCGTTCGAGGATCCGGGGGAGTACCGCAAGCGGATGCGCCGAGTCTCGGAGGCGCGGAAGTGAGGTATGCGGGGAGCCGCCTCCGGCCAACATCGGTCGCGCGCGGCCGAGGCATGCCCGGTCCACGGTCGTGCCCCGCAGTCGGTCGCACAGACAGCCGGGCGCTGCAATCTGCATGGTCGCCCATGTTCATCGCGCACGGCGGGCCTTTCCTCCGCGCGGGCGTCACGGTCGACGGACCGCCCGAGGTGCGGCGATCCGGAACCGACCCCGTTCGGAACGATCAGGTAACTATTTATGATGCTGTCAGTTATAGCCATCGCCGGTCCTGACCAGGGCCTGCCCGCGGCGGCCGGGATCCTTCCCGCCATGCGCCACCCGGAACGGCACGGCAGTTGATGTGGTGGATGGCGAAGGAACGGCGGCGGCGGCGAGCGAGTTGTAGGTGGCCGGACCGCGAGGCCGAGGGGCGGAAATGCACGCGCAGGGGATCCCAGGGGAGGAACGATGAACCCGAGAATGCAGGCGCAGATCGCGGAAGGCAACTTCACGCGCAACATGGTGGACAAGGGCCAGGAGTGGAAGGATGGAGTCACCGACTGGGCCGGCAATGTCGCCGAGCGCATGCGGGACAACCTGAAGAAGGCCGGATACCACACGGATCACTACGTGAGGTCCCATCCGGGGCGCGTCATCGCCGGGGCGTGCTGCTTCGGCCTCGCCGCCGGCTATCTGCTCGGACGCGCCGCCAGCAAACGGCGCTGACGAGCGCCAGAACGAACGGCCGGCTCCGGTGAGGGCCGGCGCCTGGCCCCGCCGTTGTTCCCCCCCGGCGGGGCCCTTTCTTTAACCTGGGACGCGAAGCTGTCGCCGCACCAACCAGGGTGCGGAAAACGGAGTCAGCCGCGCCGGCGGGCCCTTGCGAACCGATCGAGGCACGAGGAGGATGGCGAGGCCATGCGTCTCATTCTGATCCGGCATGCACGCGCGGAAGAGCATGACGAGCGCGCGTGGCCCGACGACCGCCTTCGTCCCCTCGTGCCCCGGGGGCGCAAGGAGCATGCGCTCATGGCCGGCGCCCTTGCGCGCCTGAACCTCGGCGTGACCGACCTCCTCAGCAGTCCGTGGGCGCGGGCGAAGGAAACGGCGGTGATCACCGCCGAGGCCCTGGGCTTGGGCCTCGATCGGATTGTCGACTGCGACGAACTCGGGGATCGCTGTTCGGTCCGCACGCTCATGGCGAGACTGTCACGCCTCCCCGCCGGCGCCACCGTCGCGGCGGTCGGCCACGAGCCGCATCTCAGTCAGTTCGCGGCCGAGATGCTCCATCCATCCGGAGATCTCACGATCGACTTCAAGAAGAGCGCGGTGCTCTGCCTCGACTTCGAGAAGCACCCGGCGCCGGGAGCGGGGGCGCTCCGTTTCTTTCTCACACCGAAGACGGTCCTGTCGATCCTCGACTGAGAGTCCTCAACGGGGCAGTCGGCCCGCCAGCCGGGTGATCCCGCGGTGGAGCCGATGGATCCATCCTGCCGGCTCGGCGAACATCAGGATGCAAACGCCGTGGACCGCCTCGATGCCGGTGTCACGGCAGATCTCGAGCGCGGCCGGCGACTCGGCCCCCGGCTGGATCCAGGCCCGGCGGATCCCATGGGCGGCTGCCTCGCGCAGCAGCCGTTCCGTCTGCGCGGGGGGAACCACCAGAACCAGGTTCTCCACCCCCTCCGGCAGATCGGCGAGCGACGCCCGGCACGCGACACCATCGATCTGGTGCGCTTCAGGATGGACCGGGATGACGTCGTAGCCTTTGCCCCGCAGTTCGCGCAGGACCGTATTGCCGAACTTGCGTCCGCCCCGCGACGCACCGGCCAGTGCCAGGCGCCTCTGTTCGAGGAACCGGTCGATCACTCCCCTGGAAACCACGACAACCTCCCGTCGATGCGCATCCGTTCGGCGCCCGGATCAGTCGTCCGCTTCCGGCACCACGATCCAGAGAACTACATAGACCAGGATACCCGGAAAGGCCGCGCTCAGAATCGAGAGCACGACGTAGCCGAGCCGGACGCGATCCGGTGACCACCCCATCTTCTCCGCGAGACCGCCGCAGATCCCCGCGATCATCCGCTGCCGCGACCGCCGGAATGCGGGCTTGCCGTCCGTCATCTCTCCTCTCCTCCTCCCCGCACCCGGGGCGCACCGCCGCGGCCGACCGACCATGCGTCGGTTGCCGTCGCCGCGACAACCTCCCCGAAGTAGACGCGGTGATAGTCTTTCTTCGGATAGCTCCCCTCGATCGCCGGGTCGAGAAAACGGCCCGGATCGAGATCGTCCCAGTAGATCGTCCGGCACTCCACCACCAGGTCGGCCTCGGCAAACGCCGGCGCGGCCACGCTCGTGGCCGCCTCGGGCGTCAGCCCGGCCGCCGCGATCTTGTTCCCGTCCCGCCCCGAGCGCGTGCCGAGGAGTGTCAGCGCCTCGTGGTGCTCCGACGGGAAGGACGACAGGGTGAAGCTCCGGTGGCGCTCCATGAAACCGTACGTGTGCCGGGTGGGGCGCACCACGACCTGCGCGAACGGGCGGTTCCACATCGTGCCGAAGCTCCCCCAGGCCACCGTCATGGTGTTGAAGTCACCTCGGCGGAAGTCGCCGGCGGTGAGCAGGAACCACCGCTCCGACCAGATGTGAAACGGAGCGAGCGTCAGCCGCTCCAGGTCGACGACCACGCGTTCCATCGTTTCCTCCTCCCGACACGCCCGCCTCTGCCCCCCGGACCCGGCCCCGCGCCGATCCGTTCGGGTCGTTCGCGCTGGTTACGAATCTCGCGACGGTTCGTTGCCTCGATCGCTCGAGCCGGTCGTCCCCCCGACCTCGCGGGCCGCCTCACCCAGGCGGAGAATCGCATCCTCCAACTGCCGGTCCGACAGGTACGGGGCGGGACCGAGACGAAGCGACCGGCCGCGGCAATCGGCGAAAACCCCGCGCCGCCGCAGTTCCTCGACGAGGGGGGTCGCTCGCGGCGAGTCGAGCACGAGAAACCCGCCCAGTTCCCCGATTCCGATCCCCCGGTCGCGGGTCAGGAGAGAGGGATCCAGATCGAGGGCATCGAACGCGGCGGCGAGCAGCCCGACCTGGTGCTGGCTGACCTCGCGGAGCAGTCCTGGGCTGAGGCCGTGCGCGGCGAAGAACTCGAAGACCGCGGCGCCGCGATAGTGGCTGGCGGGATCGTAGGTGGCGCCGGCGAATCGGTCCGGTCCGGCCCCATAGCGGAGCCGGCCCTCCTCGGCTTCCCCGTCCAGAAAGGCAAACTCGCTGAACCAGCCGGTCACGACCGGACGGAGGGTGCACCCGGGCGGCCGGCGCAGAAAGGCGTTCCCCTCTCCCAGCTGGCAGTACTTGTAGCCGCCGCCGACGACATAGGCGCGCTCCAGTCCGAGCGGCGCGAGCTCGAAGGGTAAGACATTGAGCGCATGATAGGCGTCGATCAGGAGGAGCGCTCCCTCCCGGTCGCACGCCTCCTGCACGGCACACAGCCCCGGCACGATCCGGCCGCTCCGGAAAAGCACGGAGGAGACGAGGACGGCCGCCGTGCGGGCGTCGACGCTCGCGGCCAGGCGCGCGGCCAGATCTCCCGCCCGATCAGCCGGGATCCGGTCGACACGGATCCCTTCCTCAGCCAGCCGGTCGAGCTGGCGGCGGATGGTGTGGAACTCCCCGTCGGTCGTCAGGAGGCGCGACCCGCGGCGGAGCGGAAGGGCGGAGAGGAAGCGCACGACGAGGTCATGAGTGTTGGCGCCGAGGGCGATCTCGTTCGCGGCGACCCCGAGCAGGCGCGCGAAGCCCGCCCGCACCCGATCGGCCTCAGCCATCGCCGCCGGCCACTTGTCGTCGACGAGAGCGGCCGCGTCGAGCCAGGCGCGCTGCTGTGCCTCCAGGCTGCAGTCGGGCCAGGCCTGATGGGAGTGTCCGGTCAGGAGGAGCCGGTCCTCGACGTGGAAGGCGCGGTAGAGAGAGGCGAGGCGGTTGGGCGCGGCATAAAGCTCGCGTGGCTCCAGGAGATCATTCGGCATCCATCGGCCCTCGAAGCCTCGGCCCGGTCGCCCGGGCGCGCGGCTCATCGTCGGCGACGCGGCCCGACGCTGTCCAGCCGAAAGGGCCGAAGCTCACCAGAGTCCGAGAAACGCCTTGGCATCCTCGCTGGCGTGTTCGCGCGGATCCCAGCGCGGAACCCAGACGAGGTGGATCGAGACCGCTTCGACGCCCGACAACTGGCTGACCGCCACGTTCGCCGCCTGCACGATCTGCGGACCGAAGGGGCACATCGGGCTGGTGAGGGTCATGTCGACGCGGACCGACCGACCCTCGTCCTCGAACTCGACGCCATAGACCAAACCGAGTTCGACGATCGACAGCCCGATCTCAGGATCGGTCACCGCCTGCAGGGCATTCAGCACCTCGTCATGCGTCGCCATCTCCGGCTCCTTTTCCGGTTGACCCATCCTCGGTCCCGGCCAGCTCCAGGGCTTCGTGCAGCGTGGTCCAGGCGAGCAGCGCGCACTTCACGCGCACCGGGAACTTCTTCACCCCCTCGAGCGCCTCGAGGTCTCCCAGGTCGACGTCGGCCTCGGGAGATCGTCCCTGCATCATCGCCTTGAACGACGCGAACAACCGCTCGATCTCGACCCGCGAGCGGCCGCGCACCAGTTCGGCCATCATCGAGCCGGAAGCCACGCTGATCGAGCAGCCCCGCGCATCGACCTGGATGTCACGCACCGTCTCCCCGTCCAGCGCGAGGGCGAGCTCGAGCTGATCACCGCAGGCCGGATTGAACCCCTCGACCCGCACGCCGGCCCCGGCGATCGGGTGCCGTCCGCGTGGATTCCGATAGTGGTCGAGCAGGACCTCCCGGTAGAGGTCGTCGAGCGGCAGCGCGCCGCGGTCCATCGATCCGTCCGTCATCCCGCCATCCCCTCCCTCAGCCGAAGTAGCGCCGCGCTTCCTGGATCGCCGAGATCAACGCATCGACGTCGTCCCGGCCATTGTAGACGTAGAAGCTGGCGCGCGCGCTGGCGACGAGGTCGAAGCGCCGGTGCAGGGGCTGAGCGCAGTGGTGCCCGGCCCGGACGGCGACGCCCCGCTGATCGAGGATGGTGCTGAGGTCGTGCGGGTGGACCTTGTCATCGGCGAAGGCCAGGGCGCCGCACCGCGAGGAGGCCTCCAGGGGGCCGAGGATCTGGAGGCCGCCCAGCTCGCGCAGGCTCTCCAGCGCGTATCCCATCAGCGCGTCCCCGTGCGCTCGCAGTGCTCCCCAGCCGATCCTCTCCAGGTAATCGAGCGCCGGGCCGAAGGCGACGACCCCGGCGATGTTCGGGGTGCCCGCCTCGAAACGGTGCGGGATCTCCGACCAGGTCGCGCCGTCCATCCGCACCTCGCGGATCATCTCGCCGCCCCCCTGCCACGGCTCCATCCGATCCAGCAGGTCGGGCCGGACCCAGAGGACGCCGACTCCGGTCGGTCCCATCACCTTGTGGGCCGAAAAACTGAGGGCGTCGCAACCGAGCAGCCCGACGTCGAGCGGCAGGTGAGGCGCCGACTGCGCCGCGTCGACGGAGACCAGCGCACCGACGGCGTGAGCCGCATCGGCGATCTCCCGGATCGGGTTGATCGTCCCGAGGACGTTCGACACGTGGGTGAGCGAGACGATGCGGGTCCGCTCGTTGATGAGCCGAGGGAGTTCGGTCAGATCGAGCCGGCCGTCGTCCGTGACGGGAATGTAGCGGACCACCGCTCCCCGTTCGGGCGCGGCGAGAAACCAGGGGACCAGGTTGCTGTGGTGCTCCATCTCGGTGACGAGGATCTCGTCTCCCGCGTGGAGCCACCGCCCCCAGGAGTGCGCCAGGAGGTTGATCGACCCGGTCGTGCCGCTCGTGAAGACGATACCGCGCGGATCCCGGCTGCCGAGGAAGCGGGCCACCCGTTCACGGGTCGACTCATAGAGCCCGGTCGCCTCCTCCGCCAGCCGGTGGATGCCGCGGTGGATGTTGGCGTTGGTCTGACGGTAGAAGTGGTGCACCCGCTCCAGCACGACCAGCGGCTTCTGCGTGGTGGCGGCGTTGTCGAGGTAGACGAGCCGCTGCCCGTGGACGCGACGCTGCAGGATCGGAAAGTCACGCCGGATCGAGGCGACGTCGAGCGACGGTCCGCCCGTTCCGCCGACGCCGGAAGACATGTCGGCGGGATCCGAGGAGAGCCGGACAATGCCGTCCCCGACGACGCGAAGCCCCTCCCCGCGCGACGGCGCGGGCATCACTCCGGCTCCGCCGCGACGTAGATCCGCCCATCCTCGACCTTCACGGGAAAGACCTTCACCGGCGCGGCGGCCGGCATCCGGGTCGCGGCGCCGGTCCGCACGTCGAACCGCGCTCCGTGGCGGGGGCACTCCAGCTCACAGCCGTGCAGGCTCCCCTCGCCGAGCGGCCCGTCGTCGTGGGTGCAGAGATCCTCGACGGCATGGAATTCCCCGTTCACTCGACAGATCGCAATGCTCGTCTCGCCCAGATCGAAGACGCGCGCCTCCCCCTCCGGCACTTCGCCGGCGTCGACCACGAAGACGTAGTTCAGAGTCATGCCAACCTCGCTCGCAGCGTCGCCCGCAGGCGATCCTGCATCCCCTCCGGCAGCCGGCGCAAGGCCGGCTCGAAGTGCCCTTCGACGATCATTCGCACCGCTTCGGCTTCCGGCACACCCCGGCTCATCAGGTAGAAGAGGTGGTCGCGGTCGAGCGGCCCGACCGTCGCTCCGTGCGTGCAGCTCACTTCCTCGGTCATGATCTCCAACTCGGGGATCGAGTCGGCCCGGCTCTCCCCGCTCAGAAGGAGGTTTCGGTTCTCCTGGTAGGCCTGGCTGAAAGCCGCTTCCGCCTCGATCCGGATCAACCCGGTGTAGATCGACCGCGTCCGCCCGTTCAGCACCGTCTTGTAATCGAGATTGCTGCGCGTATGCCGCCCCAGGTGATGGTGCAGCGTGTGATGATCGAAACGCTGCCGGCCGACGGCGGAGAGGACTCCGGTCATCTCGCTCTCCGAACCTTCTCCCTCCAGGCGCGCGCCGGTATCGGTCTTGACCAGGGCCCCGCCGAAGGAGGCCAGGATCGGGACGATCGACGCCCCGCGGGCCAGGCGGGCCCGCTGCGTGAGATGGGCGCGCACGTTCTTTCCCAGCGACTGGATCGTGACGGAGTGGACCCGCGCTCCGGCCTCGAGCATCAGCTCCGCCGTGCCGTAGAGCTGCAGCATCCCGCTCACGGGGCCACCCTCCATCTCCTCGATCAGGGTGACGGAGGCGTTCTCCTCGACCAGCACGAGCAGGCGTGTCGCCTCGAACGATCCCTCGCCGCAGCGGGTCCGGAGGTGGATCGGCTTCTCCACCACCACACCCCGCGGAACGAAGAGAAAGGTCCCACGGCGGAAGGCCGCCGCGTTCAACGCCTCGAACTTGCCGAAGTCGGCCGCGATCGCCTGGCCCAGCACGCGGCGCAGGCGGTCCGGATGTTCTCGCGCCGCCGTGGCGAGATCGAGCAGCACCACCCCCGCTTGCCGTGCCTCTTCCGGGAGTTCCCGGTCGGTGCTGCCGGCAGAGGATGCGTCCTTCGCTTCGCCGTCCCCGTCCCCGAACGGGTCCACGACCGGCTCGAAGAGGGCCGGATCGGTGTAGCGCCAGAGATGCCGGACCCGGGCCGGGATCGGCAGATCGCGCCACGCCGCCCGCCCGAGCGCCCGGAACTCGGTCATCCAGGACGGCTCGCCGGCCCGGCGCGCCCAGGTCAGATCATCGGCCGTGACCCGGATCTCGGGGCTCGCGTCTCCCCCGACGAGATCATTCAGCACCGGCACATACCCGACGGAGGACGCCACGCCCGTGGCGTGGGCCTCCCCGGCCCGAGAGCGTGACGACGGTTGGTCCGTCACACCGGCCGCCTCCGCTCGCTTCGTCTCGTTCGTCGCCATCAGCCGACACTCCCTTCCATCTCGAGGGCGATGAGACGGTTCAGCTCGACCGCATACTCCATCGGCAGCTCCTTCGTGAACGGCTCGATGAAGCCGTTGACGATCAGAAGGCGCGCCTGTTCCGCGCCCAGCCCCCGGCTCATCAGGTAGAAGAGCTGCTCGTCGCCGACCTTGCTGACGCGCGCCTCGTGCTCGATCCGGACATTCTCCTCGTCGATCTCCATCGTCGGGTAGGTGTCGGACCGGGCGCCGTCCCCGATCAGGAGCGCGTCGCACTGCACGTTCACCTTCACGCCGGGCGTGTTCGGATGGACCTTGACCAGGCCGCGGTAGCTGGCCCTGCCGCCATCCTTGCTGATCGACTTGCTCGTGATCGTCGAGGTCGTGTTGGGCGCCGCGTGGATCACTTTCGAGCCGGCGTCCTGGTGCTGTCCGGGGCCGGCGAACGCCACGGAGAGGATCTCACCCCGGGCCCCTTCGCCCACCAGGTAGATGCAGGGGAACTTCATCGTCAGCTTGCTGCCGATGTTCCCGTCCACCCACTCCACGGTGGCGTTCCGGTGCGCGACCGCCCGCTTGGTGACCAGGTTGAAGATGTTGTTCGACCAGTTCTGGATCGTGGTGTAGCGGATGTAGGCGTCATCCATCGCGATGAGCTCGACCACGGCCGAGTGGAGGGAGTTGGTCGAGTAGATCGGCGCGGTGCACCCCTCGATGTAGTGGACGCGGGACCCGCGGTCGGCGATGATCAGGGTCCGCTCGAACTGCCCCATGTTCTCGGCGTTGATCCGGAAGTAAGCCTGCAGCGGGATCTCCACCTTGACCCCCGGCGGGACGTAGATGAACGAACCGCCCGACCAGACCGCGGTGTTCAGCGCGGCGAACTTGTTGTCGGTCGAAGGAATCACGGTGCCGAAGTGCCGGCGCACGATCTCGGGGTATTCCCGCAGACCGGAATCGAGGTCGAGGAAGACGACGCCGAGCTTCTGCAGGTCCTCACGGATGGAGTGGTAGACCACCTCGCTCTCGTACTGGGCCGAGACGCCGCCCAGGAACTTCTGCTCCGCCTCGGGGATGCCGAGCCGATCGAAGGTCTTCTTGATGTAGTCCGGCACGTCGTCCCACGACCTTCCCTGCTCTTCCATCGGACGGACGTAGTAGTAGATGTCGTTGAAGTCGATGGTGCGGAGCAGGTCGAGGTTGCCCCACTGCGGCATCGGCTTGGCCAGGAAGGTGTCCAGCGCCTCGTGGCGGACGAGGCGCATCCAGTCGGGCTCCTTCTTCATGCGGGACATCATCTCCACGACCTCGTGGCTGAGTCCCTTCGCTCCCTTGTGGAAGTACTCTTCCGGATCGCGGAAGCCGAGCCGGGCCGCGTAGTCGTCCCGCAGGTCCAGCTCGTCCTTCGCTGTCTTCTGATTCGTCGCCGCGTGGTTGTTCATGTCATCCTCTCCTGGCCCGGATGCCCTCGTGGTGTCTCTTCGCGATCGCGCGCGGAAGGGCCTACCGTCCCGCGGCCGCCGCCTCCTGCTCGATCCAGTCGTAGCCGCGTTCCTCCAGGGTCAGCGCCAGCTCGGGGCCGCCGCTCCGCACGATCCGCCCGTTCATCAGGACGTGCACCTGGTCGGGCCGGATGTAGTTCAGGAGGCGCTGGTAGTGGGTGACGACCAGGCATCCGGTCTCCGGGCCGGTCGCCCGATTGACCCCTTCGGAGACGATGCGCAATGCGTCGATGTCGAGGCCCGAGTCGGTCTCGTCCAGGATCGACATCGCCGGCTTCAAGAGCGACATCTGCAGGATCTCGATTCGCTTCTTCTCTCCGCCGGAGAAACCGTCGTTGAGATAGCGCCCCGCGAACGATCCGTCCACGTCGAGTTCCTTCATCGCCGTCATCAGTTCCTGGCGAAACTCCCGGATCGGCACGTCATGGCCGCGACGGGCGTTCACCGCCGCGCGGAGGAAGTTCGCCACCGAGACGCCCGGAATCGCCACCGGGTACTGGAACGCGAGGAAGAGGCCCCGGCGCGCCTTCTCGTCGGCCGGCAGTCCGGTGATCTCTTCCCCCTCCAGCCAGACCCGGCCGGAGGTGATCTCGTAGGCCGGGTGCCCCATGATCGCGCTGGCAAGGGTGCTCTTGCCCGACCCGTTCGGCCCCATGATCGCGACCTTCCGGCCGGAATCGACGACCAGCGAGATGCCTCGCACTATCTCTTTGCCTTCGGTCGAGACATGAAGGTCATCGACGACGAAAAGGTGATCCCTGGGGTCCATCAGACTCTCTCCTCTGCGGCGCGACACGCGCGCCTCGATTCAACCTGGAGGCCGTCCCGGCGCGGCACGCCTCCCGCCGGAATCTGGCCCGCGGCCAGATCGGCCAGCGTGACCGTCTCGAGCAATCGATCGACCAATCCTCCCAGCGCGCCCCAGAGCGAGCGTACCGAGCAGTTCCCCGCGTGGATGCAGACGTCCAGAGCCCCGGAGTGGCGCTCACAGTGCCCGGCATCGATCAGCGGGCCGCCAAAAACCCGGAGCACCTCTGCCGCCGAGATCTGATGGGGCGACCGGGCGAGTTGATACCCGCCGGCGCGCCCACGCTCGCTGGTCGCGACCCCCTTCTGACGAAGAAGTCCGAGGAGCTTCGCCACATAGGTTGCGGAGAGCCCCTCCCGCTCGGCGATCTCGGGGATCGTGAGGGAGGTTCCGCTCCCCTCCCGGGCGAGTTGCAGCGCCACGCGCAACCCGTACTCTTCCAAGGCTGTGATCTTCATCTTTCGTTTGGATGCACCATGAGACCAGTCGAGCACGGTCGCGGAGAAGAAAACACACAAAAAAGTGAAGTATTGATCGCTCCGGGTGGCAGAGGCCAGGGACAGGGAGCCTCCAGAGACCGGCTATCTCATGCGGAGCACGCACTTGCGACTTACCCGGCGCCCCGAGTCCCACCGATCGCCGCACCGAACGCAGTTGACCCGGTTCTTCCGCCGCCCGCTAGATCCCGTCGGCCACGGAGGCGGCCTCTCTCCAGCGCAGGCGCGCGGCCACGCCCCCCATCAGCGCGAGCCGCCGACCCGCCTCCCCTTCGACCGGCACGACCCGGGCGCCGCACTCGAGCGCTCGCGCTACCATCTGTTCCACCAGTCTCGGCTCCCTGGCGACCGCCTCGCTCGTGCGGGGGACCGGCGCTCGTGCGTAGAGGCGTCCGACCTCATCCCTGAACCCCTCCACCTCGAGATCGGCCATGACGAAGAGCGTCTCGATGTTGCCCTGGTGGAGGCGTTCCAGGCAGATCTCGATCCCCGCCGCGGCGCGGCCCCCCGAACGCGCCTCGTCCAGCACCCGTTCCACATCGGAGAGCTCGTCGCTTCGCTTCCAATCGTAGATCGCCTGCTCCGCCAGTTCGGCGATCTCAGCGGTCGGAGCATTGATCATGTTCCGTTCCACCATGTGGATCAGCAGGAGCCTCCACGATCCGGGCAGAGCGTCCCGGATCGCGGTCACCGCCGGCGTCGTGCCGACCAGGAGGAGCTTCTGCCACCTCCGTCGGTCTCCGGCTCGTCCGATCCGCAGCGCGATGCGGGGCTGGCCCCGGCGAATCCGGTCCTCGGCCCGATTGGGCGGGAACGACGACTTGGCCAGTCCTTCGGCCGTCGGAGACACCTCGTCCTCGTCGGAACGGATCTCCTCCACCTCGTCGATCATTCCTTCGCGCCAGGTAAAGAGACGCGCTCGATCCTGTGAAGTGACAGCGACACCGAGCAACGGCATCTCATCGAGCAGGCCGACCAGCCCCGCCACCTGGGGCGAAGGCCCGATCGCAAAGAGATCAGGAAGACACGGATGCAGACTCCGATGAAAGCTCCAGTCCGGCTCGAGGCTGCGGAAATAGACGAGACTCTGCCGTCGCGCCTCCAGGGGGAGCGCCTCGATCTCGCGCAGTGCCGTCTCGATGATGCGCGCAAGCTTCGGAACACCTCCCTGCCTCTGCGCGAGATCCCGCAGCCCGGTCCGCGCCACCGCAATCCATCGGGCGGGATCGTGACGCGCGGAAGCCGGCAGACCGATGTAGACACTGAGCACCCCCCCGGGCGCGGCGTGCCCGAGCAGTGCGCGGACATCTTCACGGGTGATTCTGGGTGTGTTCATCCGGCCACCTCCATGCTGAAATGGAAACGGCTCCGGTTCCGCGGATCGGAACGCAGGCGGAGGAGGGCAAACGGTCACGCAGCCAGTCCAATCGCAGACGGAATCGACAACCATGGCCTCCGATTCGCGACGGCCACGAAAGAGACGACCCGCACATGACAGGAACAGGTTAGCACCCGGACCTGGCACGGGCAAGCGATCCATCCGCTCGCTATACTCAGGCCTTGAGCAGGGTGCTGAAAAACTGGGCCCGCCGCGCCGGCGAGCACTTGCGAGCCGATCGAGGCGCGAGGAGGATGGCGATGCCAAGGCGTATCGCGGACGACGAGCAACGAAGAGCGGCGACGCATGTGCCGCCGGCCCTCCGGGTTCGGGCGGCGATCGGGCGTCGTCGTCGTTGCGCCTCCTCGAAGATGCGCCCTGGCATCGACTTCGTCGGCGCGCCTCGCCTCCGACCGATCGGCGCTCCGAACGCGGCGGACCCAGTTCTTCTGCATCCTGCTCGAGCCTCGACGCAGACAATTGTGGGCGGAACCGGGGACCGACGCATCCGGTAGAACGCCCCACGGAGGCGCGATGCAACGAACCGTCGCGTGGGTCATTCCCGTCCTGGCTACGCTCTTCGGTGCCGCCGCGAGTTCCACCGCCGGCCGCGCCGCCGTGAGCCCGTGTCCGCCGCAGTTGGCGGGGGGCGATGTCGGAGGTGACGCCCCGTCTCTTCCCTGCTGCAGCGGATGCCCCGTCACCGGCGTCTTCGACGGCTATCACGACGACTACGACCCATCGATTCCCGAGCCCGGATGCATCGGCGAAGCCGCCCTCGGCCCCGATCTCGTGTTCCGCCTCGATCTGGAGACGGGCGATACGTTCTCCGCCAGCCTGCTCGCACCGGGACTCGATGGGGTCCTTTACCTCGTGCGCGATTGCACCAACGTCAGCCGGACGTGCGTGGCCGCCGTCGACGAGACCGGCCCGGGAGGACTGGAACACCTCACGGTCGGCCCGATCCTCGACCCTGGAACCCACTATCTCATCGTCGACGCGCACGAACCCGACGCTTCCGGCGCGTGGACGCTCCTCTGGCACCACGACTGCCGAAGTCAGGCGGTGGGCGCCTGTTGCTTCGGCTCGCACTGCGAGATCCTCGAGGCCGCGGCGTGCCACGCGCAGGGCGCCGAGTGGCTCGGTCCCGGAGTCCCTTGCGATCCGAATCCCTGCGAACCCCTACCGCTCGAGCCGTCCGGCTGGGGAATGATCAAGCCCACCTACCGCCGGTGATGACCGTCCCGCCACCACCACCACGACAGGATCCGGCCTTGGCCCGGAGAGCGATGTGCGCGCCCCTGGGCGCAGCGCAGGTCTGCCCGAGCGCGATGTGCGCGCCCCCGGGCGCAGCGCGGGTCTGCCCGGGCGCGATGTGCGCGCCGCGCCACACCATCCGCGCGTCATCCCGGGCCCCAGCGGCGCTGGGCGCGCTCAAGGCGAGCCCGCCCCGTTCTGACAGCACGCTGGCGAGCCGTTCGCGCGAGGGCAGACCCCGCGGAGCCCCATCTGCCCGCTGAGCGCAGCGAGGGTTTGCCTGAGCGCGATGTGCGCGCCGCGCCGCACCATCCGCGCGTCATCCCGGGCCCCAGCGGCGCCAGGCGCGCTCAAGGCGAGCCCGCCCCGTTCGGACGGCACGCTGGCGAGCCGCTCGCGCGAGGGCAGACCCCGCGGAGTCCCACCGCACGCCCTGCGGTGCGACATTCCCACGCTCTGGAAGAGCGGTTGAACTGGCTACGCCGAAGCCGCAAGCTCTCCAGGCAAGGAGGAACGAACAGCGGTCGCTCCGGCACCCTCGCAACCGCTCCCGGTCAACATGAACTCACGCCGCCGCATTTTCCTCATTACCGCCCTGACGCTGGTCACGAGCACGGCCATCGTCTCCCTGCTGCTGCGCCGTCCGGAGGAGCCGTCGGTCGAACCGGCCGAGGACGCGACACAGCGACCGGCGAACGAACTGCTGGAGAGGCTGCGGGCGCTGCCCTATGTCCAGTCGAGGGACCTGGAAGCCGGCGAACCGGCGATCGAAGGAGTGATTCTGCACGACCGGAAGGCGGCTTCGCCCGGACTCAACATCTTCTTCGTCGATGGTGAAAGGATGGCCTACCTGATCGATATGGACGGCCGAGTCGTCCACTCATGGAACCACGAGGGCAAGAACTGGCACCATGTCGAGATGGACAGTCGGGGCAACCTCTTCATCGTCGCCGAGGACGCATTGGTCAAGCTCGATTGGGACTCCCAGATGCGCTGGTCGACTCCGGGACGCTTCCATCACGACCTGGCAATCGGTGCGGATGGGATGCTGTACGCGATCGCCCGATCGCCTCGGTGGGTGACATTCCAGAAGAGCAGGATCCCGGTCCTCGATGACTACGTCGTCATCCTGGAATCGGACGGTACGCCACGCGACAGCCTCTCGTTGTGGGATCTGCTGGGAGAGACCGTGAAGCCAGACAGGCTGGAGAGGGTAAGGAAGTACTTCAAGATCGAAGACGTGGAGAACGGACTCGTCGGGAACCTGTGTGATGTCTTCCACCTGAACTCGATCGAGCAGATCCATCAGGAGGTCGAAGGCGTCTGTCGCCCAGGCGATCTTCTGATCTCGGTCCGGGAGACGAACACCATCGCGGTCCTCCGGGTTGATCCGCCCAGCGTCGTCTGGTCGTGGGGCCCCGGCGTATTGGCGCGCCAGCACCAGCCGATGATTCTCGCGAACGGAAACATCCTCGTTTTCGACAACGGGAGGGAGTTCAGCCGCGTGCTCGAGGTTGCGCCTCGCACCGGTCGCATCGTGTGGACCTATCAGGGCGCGACCCCCCTCGACTTCTATACTTTCCGGCAGGGCGGCAGCCAGCGTCTCCGCAACGGCAATACGCTGATCACGGAAAGCCAGCGGGGACGGGTCTTCGAGGTCACGCCGGAGGGTGGCATCGTCTGGGACTATCGGACCGAGATCACGGAAGAGCGACAGAGGCCAAAGCGGCGGGTGATCTACCGCATGGCGCGTATTGAACCGCCCGAACTGGACAGCCTGCCGCTCCCCGCGGCCGTGCGCCGCGCGGCCTGATCCGCTCGCGAACCGCTCCACCCCGGCTCCTGGTCGCAGCGCGGGTGTGCCTGAGCGCGATGTGCGCGCCGCGCCACACCATCCGCGCGTTATCCACAGCCCCGGCGGCGCAAGGCGCGCTCAAGGCGAGCCCGCCCCGTTCTGACGGCACGCTGGCGAGCCGTTCGCGCGAGGACAGACCCCGCGGAGCCCCACCCGGCTCGATGGGCGCAGCGAGGATGTGCCTGAGCGCGATGTGCGCGCCGCGCCACACCCGCCGCGCGTCATCCCGGGCCCCGGCGGCGCAAGGCGCGCTCAAGGCGAGCCCGCCCCGTTCAGACAGCACGCTGGCGAGCCGTTCGCGCGAAGGCACACCCCGCGGAGCCCCCGCCGGATCGCGAGGCGCGCTCAAGGCGAGCCCGCCCCGTTCCGACAGCACGCTGGCGAGCCGCTCGCGCGAGGACAGACCCCGCGGAGCCCCATCTGCCCCCGGGCGCAGCGAGAGTCATCACGCCGCCAGTCGGGCCAGCAGCGCTCGCGCCTCATCCAGGTCCGGCGGCGTCAGCTCCCGGTCGAGCACCGAGAGGAGCCGCTCGATACGCTCCCGCGTCACCCCGATCCGGAGGGCACCCCGCAGGTGGCTGTGAAGCTGCCGCGGGCGCCGCTTGACCGCCAGGACAGCGATGATCGCCAATTCGCGCGTGGCCAGGTCGAGGCCCGGCCGCGACAGCACTTTGCCGTATCCCTCGACCACCATCCACCGCGCCAGCTCCGGACTCAACTCACGGGCCCGTTCCTGCAGCCGGACTCCGACGTCGCCGTAGATCCGCGCGTAGAGCGACTCACCCCGGGCGCACCACTCCTTCCACTGTGCATGGTCACCGCTCTCGACGGGTTCCGGCGTACCCGGCCAATGGTGCGCCAGCAGGCTGAGCCCCTCGAGCGCCGTGGGATAGCCGTCGAACAGGTAGGTCTGCAGGATCGCCTCACGCACCGCCTCGCGTGTCAGGGGCGGCTCAGCCCTCGAGGTCGCGCCCCGATCGGCATCCTCGCGATCGCCACGCAGTCGATCGATCAGCGCGGCGGCCGTCTCCTCGCGCCCCAGGACCAAGGCAGCCGTCAGGCAGGCCAGATCGAGTGCGCCGTCGCCCGGCGCGCAGCCCGAATCGGGTTCCGATGGCCCTGGCGTCGTGACGTCATCCTTCACAGACGCTTCACCACCACGGCGGTCCGATCATCCGGCGCCGTCGGACCGCCATGCTCATCCGAGGCAGCGAAGAGCGCTTCGATGATCTCCCGCGCGCTCAGATCGGCGTGATCGCGCAGAAGCGAACGCAGGCGTCGCACCCCGAAGTGCCGGCCACGCGGGTCCGGCCGCTCCGTCAACCCATCCGAATACAACAGGATCAGGTCGCCGGAGCGAAGATGCATGTGCCCCGCCTCGTAGCGGGCGGCTGGGTTAGGCCCCAGAATCAGGCCTCCCGTCCGGAGTTCGCTGAACTCCGAACCGGAGAGCAGGAGGGGCGGGTTGTGCCCCGCATTGCAGAAGGTCATCGTGCCGTCGCAGTCCAGTTCGCCATAGAAGACCGAGATGAACCGGCTGGAGAGGGCGGCACGGTGGATCACGCGGTTCAGCCGCTCCATCACCCGCGCCAGCTTAAGATCTTCATCCATGGCCACCCGGAGCCCCGTGACGACATCCCGCGCGAGCAGGGCCGCCGGGAGCCCGTGCCCCGACGCATCGCCGATCGCCACCCCCAGGAGCGAGTCGGAGAGCCGGATGTAGTCGTAGAGATCTCCCCCGACCACCTCCGCCGGCCGCGAGCGCCCGGCGATGTCGTAACCGGGGAACTCCGGCGGATTCGCCGGCAGGAGCGACTCCTGGATGATCCGGGCATCCTCCAGCAGACCGGCCAGCCACTGCTGCTCCAGCTTGAGGTGGATGACATGCCGGACCGCGCTCAACGAGTAGAGAATCCTGTCCTCGGGCACCTCCTGGTCGACCGACAGCGCGATGATATAGGCACTCCCCTGTCCCACGGCGATGGCCGCGAAGCGTGAGGTCACGCCGATGGCACCCTCGAAGACCGGGTCGTAGCCGGGATCCCCCTCGCCGCCGATGATCAGCCCCTCCCGCAGGGTGCGTTCGTGGGGCGGGTATCCCGGGGGAACGACGAGGCCGATCGGCGCGTCTTTCGACTCGCCGCAGCCGAACGCCAGGACGAAGTCGCTACCGTCGCGACGGTAGAGCCGCCCGCCCCGGAACCCCAGCGCTTCGCGGAAGTCGTCCACGAGGCTCCGCAGAATCGTCTCGAGCATCCGCGATACATTTTCCGTCCGCTCGATCTTGGCCAGGGCCGCCTCGAGCTTTCGATAGAGCGCCTTGAAGTCGCGCCTCTCGATCGATTCCATGCCACCGCCTCCCCCGGAAAGACCGGCCATCACGATGCCGGGGCCGCCGGCCGGCTGCAAGTGAACTTCCGGGGAGTCCGGCCACGGCCGGAATCCGGACGCGCCCGCTTTCGCTGCGGCGGCGGTCTGTGGTATCGATCACCGGAGTCGCATCTGCGCCGCTACGGAGGAGGCACGGTGTCGTTTCCGGAGGTCATTCTGATCGCGCTGGGCCTGGCGATGGACGCCTTCGCCGTCGCCCTGGCCGCGGGGGCGACCGGACGCGTCGGGGGGAGGCGCGCCGCCTTCCGCCTCTGTTTCCACTTCGGTCTCTTCCAGTTCCTCATGCCGATCCTGGGCTGGCTGGTGGGCCACGCGGTCGCCTCCCGGATCGCCTCGTTCGATCATTGGATCGCCTTCGGGCTTCTGGGAATCATCGGCGTCCGGATGATCCGGTCCGGTCTCTCGGCCGACTCCGGGGAAACTTCGCCCGATCCGTCGCGTGGAATCTCGCTCCTGATGCTGGCGATCGCCACCAGCATCGACGCGCTGGCGGTGGGGTTGAGTCTCGCGGTCATCGGGGTCCGCATCTGGTATCCCAGCGCGGTCATCGGCGTCGTGGCTGCCGTCATGACCCTCCTCGGCCTTCGACTCGGAAGTAGGCTGGGAGGGCTCCTGGGACGGCGGATGGAAGTCCTGGGCGGGATCATCCTGATCGGGATCGGCGTCAAGATCCTGTTCGAGCACCTCGTCTAACCGGGCCAGGAAGAGCCGGGTGAGCCGCGTTCCCGGCCCCGGCCGGAGGGTGACTCACTCCGCGCAGCGGAAGCCGACCCTCGGACTGGCCGCCTCCGGAAGCTGGCTCGCGCGGTGCGCCGCGCGCAGTTCGGGGGCCGAGGAAACGCTGCCGCTCGCGTAGTGCCCCCCGCGCACCACACGGTAGGTGCCGCTGCTTGGGGGTTGGTGCGGCGTCGCGTACGGCGCGTACCAGTCGGCGCACCACTCGGCGACGTTGCCCGCGAGGTCGTGGACGGCGACGCCGTTCCAGTCGGCGACGCCGAGCGGGTAGGAACCGACGGAGCGGGTCGTGTTGAAGAGGCCGCCGAAATTCGCGCGATCCTGGCCCGGCGGATCGTTTCCCCACGGATAGATCGTGCCGAGACCGACGCCGCCTCCCGGCCAGGTTCCCTGTTCGGTCGAGCGCCCGCGCGCGGCCAGTTCCCACTCCGCCTCGGTCGGCAGGCGGCGCCCGATGCGGCGGGCATAGGCCTCCGCCCCGGCCCAGGTGACTCCCGTCACGGGATGGTTCGCCACCTCCACCGGCATCGTGAACCCGAGGGCGGGATCGGGGTCGATCTTGCTCCCGGCAAAGAGAAGGAGCGTCGTCTCACCGGATCGCACCGCGGTGTCAGAGACGGTGAGTTGTCCGCGCTCGAGGGCCTCCAGCAGGAAGGCCAGATACTGGCGGTTCGTCACTTCCAGCGTCTCGAGGCGCACGACGGAGGAGATCGCGACCGGATTCCCCGGATGCGTCTCGTTGCCCCAGCCGTCCGGATGATTTCCCATCACCATCGCCCCCGCCGCCAACGACGCCGTGGCGGTCGGGTAGGTCAGCACGATGACGGGCGACAGCTCGGACGGAATCCCGGACTGCCCCTCGAAGTTCACGCCGACCACGCTGAAGCGGTAGCGGCCGTGCTCGACGCCGGTGAACGACCGCGTCCCCCCCTGCGCCGGAATCCGCCCGACGCCCAGCGGGATGGACGGCCCCTCGTCCACGCTGTAGAGCAGATCGAATCCATCCAGAGTCGGATCCACCTCCTCCGGAGTCCACGAGACGAAGATGCGCAGATCGGCCTGCTTCTGAGCCGTGAGCTGCCCCGCCGGCCGCCCCGGAATCGCCAGGTCGAGCACCAGGTCATGCTGCACTTCCGCCTCGACGAGGTCGAGCGTGTCCCGGCGGGTCGCATACCCCGTCGCCCGCACCTGCAGGATCTGGCGGCCCCGGGGAACGTTCAGGAATTCATAGGCGCCCGACGCATTGGTCGTGGTCTCGACCGTCGCGGCCCGACAGATCGCGCCCGACACCACCTCGTCCCGTCGATTGCGAACCACGCCGTGGAGGCGCGTCACCAGCTCGACGTCGTCCAGACGCACCTCGACCGTGTCGATCGCCTCCCGAACGGCCATCACGCGCGACCAGGGATGGTAGCCGTCGAGCGAGGCACGCAGGGTGTCGACTCCGAGAGGCAGGAAGGAGAGACGATAGCCGCCGTCCGGTCCGCTGTGGACCTCGCGGCCGGCGATCTGAAGAACCGCGCCCGCGAGCGGCTCGCTGCTGGCGTCATCCACGACGTGGCCGACGAGCGTCCCGGACGGCCCCATCACGAGAAGATCGACGCGGGCGATGACCGAATCGGAACCGTCGTCGACCGTCACCGAGACGGAGGCTGGTCCCTCGACTTCCGGCGCGATCCAACGCACCGCGTTCAGCGACGGATCGCGCGAGATGAAACGGCCGACCGTCGCGACCCAGCGGTGACGCAGGATGTCGCGATCGGGGTCAAACGTACTGCAGGCCACCTGCGCGGTATCCCCGAACCCGAGGGTATCCGGGTCGGCCGTCAGCGAGCGTACTTCGGGAGGTGTGTTGACGACTCGAACGAGGGACTTCTCATCGCCGCAGCCGGCCAGCGCCAGACTGAGCAGCAACGACGCCAGAAGGCGAACCGACCTGACCGCAACCCTCGGGGCCATCCTTGGCATGGGGGACCTCCGCGGCCATTCTATCCGCGTCGACCCGCGAAGGAAAGCCGGCGGCGAGGCGGCCTCGGGGTCTCAGTCCCGAACCCGGTCGCCGGAACCGACGCGTCCGGCCCGTCGGGCGGAGCGCCGGCGCCGGGCTATGACTCGAAGAGCGCGCTCTCCCTAGTCTCGTGTTCGACCAGATCCTGAACGCACGCGGACAGATAGGCCTTCAGGGCCTCGGCCAGGGAGCCGGCGCTCTGTCCGGCCCGCAATTCATCGATGACCCGGCGCGCGCTGTCCTGCAGGGCCCGGAGTTCCCGGATCAGCGGCTGGTGCTCGGCCAGAATCTCCTCTCCCCTCCGCCTCCATTCTCCTCGCTCGTCGTCCGGATCCCACGCCGAGAAATAGATCCGTTCCGCGTGAGCGTAGTGCTCGCTCAGCACGGGGAGAAGACCCTCGATCTCATCGGCACATGCGACCAGCGATCCGAGCGCCGAGGGAAAGCCCGACTCCGCCGACGCAAACTTGCGGAGACGGCGTAGCCTCTGCCGGATCCTCCGGCGCTCGTCGAGGAAAACCTCGTCATGAATCAGTGGAAGGGCGGGAGCCATTCTGCACCTCGCTTTCCGATGCCTCGCCCCGGCTGTCGCCCCATTGGATGCGATTCAGGCATCGACGGTCGGCGACGGATCTCCGTCGGGCGATCCCTGCTGCTTTACCCCGTGGTGACCCTTCGGATCCGTCCGAACTCCCCGGTGGACTTAGTATACCGTACTGGTTCGGCCACGCCCTCGCGTAGATCGAGTCAATCTTCGTCCATGCTCCCGCAAAGCAACGCCGCGCACGGCAGCGCCTCGAGGACATCCAGAGTCGCCCTGACCCCGAACGATTCCCGCCGGCGGGCCGGCCCGAAGGCCCCCATCGCCAACAGGTCCGCCTCCCAGTCCTCCGCCTCGCGCAAGATAGCGTCCGCCGCCGACCCCTCGACTGCGATCAGGTCTCCCTCCACCTGATGAGACTCGAGATATGCGCCGGCCCGATCCAGCAGGCGTCCCGCCGCTTCCGCGGCTCCGACCGCGATCACCCGCAGCTCGGCCGGCAGTCGCTGAGCCAGCCCAAGGGCGGTCGAGAGCACGCGATGCGATGCCTCCGTATCGTCGTACGCGACGAGGATCTTCGGCCCCAGGGTCGCGCCGGGCGGAACCAAGGCCACCGGGCACCAGGCACGGCGGAGAATCCGTTCCACGTGACGTCCCAGGGGGCGCCGGGGCGCCGACTCGCTCGCCGCTTCGCTGTACTTGCCCATCACCAGGAGGTCGTGCGCCCTCGACTCCTGGATCAGGATCTGGTCCACGGAACCCTGGGCGACCAGAAACGAGCCGCGGATCCTCGTGTCGGCCACCAGCTGCAGGAAGCGGTGTCCCAACACCCGTTCCTCGGACTGGAACTCGGCCTCCAGCATCGGCACATTGGGTGCCTCCATCGGGATCGTGCCGGTCGACGGCAGGATCCGGAGCGCCTGTTCCGCGGCCCGGATCAGCTCCGCGTCCTCCACATAGAGCGCTTTGACCGAGGCTTTCAGCGCGATGGCCAGTTCGACGGCCAGTCCGGCCGTCGATTCCGCCGTCTCGCCCCAGTCCAGGCCCACGAGAATCGTCTGGATCTTCATGGCCGGTTCCTCCTCTGGCGCGTCTGCGCCTGGTCAGGACACGACTCCACGGGCACGATCCCGCTGTGGGGGGCAACACGCCGTTCGGGATCTCGTACGAGTCCGCCAGGGCGGTCGTCATCCGGAGCATACCCGGAACCGGCCGTCCCGCAACGGCGGATCGTTCGGGCGCCTTGATCCGGTATCGCAAAACCCGTAGGATCCGCCGGGCAAACCTCGTAGGGGAGGTTCTATGAGTTCCGTGATCGACTGGCTTCTGATCGTGGCCGGCGCCCTGCTCATCCTGCTCGAAGTGCTTCTGGGCGCCGTCAGCGGGTTCGACTTTCTCCTCATCGGCTCGGCCCTGTTGCTGGGCGGCGTCCTGGGGGCCGTCCTCCATCAACCACTCGTCGGCTTCGTCGCCGCCGGCATCCTCTCCCTGCTCTACGTTTTCGTCGGGCGACGGCACATCCGCGGGCGGCTCCGTCGGCCCGGCATCCCCAGCAACATCGATGCGCTCTATGGTAAGACCGTTGTGGTGGTGGAAGAGCCGACCGAGCACCGCGCCGGGCGTGTCCGCCACGAGGGAGAGGAGTGGCGGGCCCTGCTGGACGGAAGCCGGACGCCGGCGACCATCCCGCTCTCCCCCGGCAGCAAGGCGCAGATCACGCGTGTCGATGGCGTCACGGTCTATGTCTCCCCGGTCCCGGCCGGAACCTCTTCCGGAAAGGAGTCGTCATGAGCGGCCTCAATCCCGCGCTCGTTCTCCTGTTCGGTTTCATCCTCTTCATCCTGCTCATCATCCTCGCGCGCAGCGCCCGTATCGTGAGGCAGTACGAGAAGGGACTGATCCTGCGGCTGGGGAAGTACCATGCCACGGTCAGTTCGGGACTCAACTTCCTCATGCCGCTCATTGACGACATCCAGAAGGTCGACATGCGCGAGCAGGTGATCAACGTCGAGCCGCAGAAGGTGATCACGCGCGACAACGTCAGCGTCGTGGTCGACGCGGTCATCTACTACCGCGTGATCGATCCCGTTCGCGCCGTCTTCGAAGTGCAGAACTTCGGCCTGGCCGCCACCACCCTGGCCCAGACCAACCTCCGTAACCTGATCGGTGACAAAGCGCTCGACGAAACTCTGATCGCGCGTGACATCATCAACACGAATCTGCGGGCGGTGCTCGACGAGGCGACCAACGGCTGGGGGGTCAAGGTCACCCGCGTCGAAGTGCAGAAGATCGACCCGCCGGCCGACATCACCGAGGCGATGAGCCGCCAGATGAAGGCGGAGCGGGACAAGCGCGCCAACATCCTCGAGTCGGAGGGGATCCGGCAGAGCGAGATCCTGAAGGCAGAAGGACAGAAACAGGCGGAGATCCTGAAGGCGGAGGGTGACGCTCAGGCCAAGCTGCTGCGCGCCGAGGCCGAGGCCAAGGCGATCGAGATGGTCTCGAACGCCGCCGAGAAGTTCTTCCAGGAGCGGGCCGCGCTCAGCAAGCAGCTCGACGTGCTGCAGAGCACGCTGCAGCACAACACGAAGTATGTGATCCCGGGCAACGCCGATCTGGTGGCGGTGCTGGGATTCGAGGAGGGCACCGCTCCGCAGCTCGTCCCATACCAGCGCACTCGTGACGCAGGGTCGGGCCGGGGGGCGCCCCCGCCGATGCGGCCGTAGCAGCGGGCGGAAGATCCGGACCGCGTCGCGCCGGCGCCGCGGTCCGGTCGCTTACCACACCCGTCCCTCCGGCGCCCACTCGCCGTGCCCGCCCGCCCAGCGGATCTGATGGCGGAGGATCCACGGATCGCCCCGACGGGCGCGGCCGTAGACCCACATCTCTCCCCGATCGCCCTGGTCCGAGATGGACCCTTCCCACGACACGGTATCTCCACAGACGGCACGAACGTCCTTCAGGCCGTCGTCGCGCGCGGCGAGGCGAAGCTCCAGGACCGGCGGAGACGCGCCTCGCGATCCGGCGAAGAAACTCCAGTCGCACGTCCTCCCGTCCGGCGACAACACCCAGTCGGAGTCATGGCCCGTCGCCCCCGCGCGGGTCCAGTGCGTGCAGGCCCCCGAAGCCCCATAGGGCCGGGACATGATCCGGCAAGTCAGCAGAGAGTCCCCATCCTCCTCCCCGGGAAGCCCGGCGCACCCATCGCGGTAGGCTTCCCATACCCACCCGTCGCCCGTCGGGCAGACCCGATACGTGTACGAACAACCTGGGCCCGGCTCCACGAAGGCCTCGACGCATTCGCTCTCGACCGTGTGCCAGTCGTCCCGCTGAAAGTCGGTGAAAAGAGGTGCGCGCAGCCGCAGGACCGTCTGCACGCGGTTGAGGCATCCCATCAGCACGATCCTGGCCTCGCGCAGCCCCGGATCGACCGTGCGCGCCAGAGTGGGAACGGGCAGATGACGAGGGTCGGTGATTACGGGCCAAGTGTCCGGCCCGGCCGGCGTGGTCCCCTCCTGGCACGAGGAGAGAAAGAGGCCGAGATAGGCCGCCAGGACGAACGATGAAACGGAACCGTGGTGTCGGATCGGATTCATCAGCATCGCTATCCTCGTCGCAGTCCCAACCCGGTCTTCACCATACCAGAGTCGCCCGTCTCCGCGTGGATCGTTTTCGCCCCCGTCGCGGGACGCATCACCGCCCGGCGCCAGCCGCCTACCCGAAGGTCGCCACCACCGGGGTGTGATCGCTCGGCCGATCCCACCCCCGCGGCGTGCGATCGATGACGCAGCTCAGGGCCCGCGCGCAGAGCGGCGCCGTCACCAGGATCAGATCGATGCGCGCCCCCTGGTTTCGAGGCCAGGCGCCCATCCGGTAGTCCCACCAGGAGTACTCCCGCGCCTGGGGATGAAGATGACGGAAGAGGTCGATCAGCCCCCAGTCGAGAAGGCGCCGGAGCGCGTCGTGCTCGGCCTCGCTGAAGAGGACCTGGCCGCGGAATCGGTTCGGATCGTGGACGTCATCATCGGCCGGAGCGACATTGAAGTCTCCCACCAGGGCGAGCGGCGCAGACGGGTCGTGAGACGTCTCGAGATGGCGAGCCAGCCCGTCCAGCCAGCGGAGCTTGTACGCATACTTCTGTGAACCGACGCTCTCGCCGTTCGGAACGTAGAGGTTCAGGATCCGCACGTCATCGCGCCGGGCGGAGAGGACGCGCGCCTGCGGATCGCCCTCGTGCTCGGGCAGCCCGGTCGCCACCTCAAGGAGGGGATCCGCGGAGAGAAACGCCACGCCGTTGTAGCTCTTCTGTCCATGGACCGCGGCGTGCCAGCCGGCATCGAAGAAGACGTCCTCGGGGAAGTCCTCACTCTGCATCTTCAGTTCCTGCAGCGCCAGCACGCTCGGCGGCGACTCTCTCAGCCAATCCAGGACATGCGCGCCGCGCGCCTTGAGAGAGTTGACGTTCCAGGTGGCGAGGGTAAACGGCGCCATCGATCCTCCGTCGACGCTGATCCGGTCGCGCGGCAACCCGTGATCGCGAGTTCCCGGCGGCGACTCCGCGGCTACCAGTACTCCTCGAGGTGAAGCGTGCCGATCGTCTTCTTCTCGTCCGGCGTGTAGCCCCGCTCGTGGATCAGCTTCTCCTTCGCCGCATCGATCATGGCGGGATTCCCGCAGAGGAAGACGTGGGCCTGCTCGGGCCGGACGGGTACGCCGGTCTTCTCCTCGATCTGTCCGGCCAGGAGCACATCCTGAAGATAGCCGGTGAGACCGCGCCAGGTCGGGTCGTCCTGCGCCCGCGAGATGACAGGGTAGTAGTGGATGTTCCGGCAGACGCGGCTCAGCGTCATGAGTTCGGTGCGGTAGGCCAGGTCGTAGGAGTAGCGAGCGCCGTGGAGCACGATCACCTGCTGCGCACCGCCGCACTCCACCTCGGAGCGAAGCATGCTCATGTAGGGGGCCAGACCCGTGCCGGTCCCGACCAGGTAGATGTGCTTGTCGGCGGGGACCTTCGAGAGCGTGAACATCCCGGTCGGCTTGGGGCCGAGGTAGAGCCGATCCTGCGCCTTCAGGCCGAAGAGCTTCGGCGTCAATTCGCCGCTCGGCACCAGCGCGAGATAGAACTCGAGGTACTCGTCGGCCTTGCTGCCGGAGGCGATGGAGTACGCGCGCCGAATCAGCTTGTCTGGATCGGCATCCGACGCCGTTGCCTCGCCCGCGTCCGGCGGGGAGACGCCCGGAGGAACCTGTCCCCACTCCGAGGGCGCGGTCACCGCCCGGGCCGACTGCTTGAGCCCCAGCACGGTGTACTGCCCGGCTTTGAAGTCATACGGCAACTGGTCGGGGACCACCCGCAGGATCATCAGTCCCGGCGCGACCTCGACCCGCTGAACGGCAGTAGCGTTGTACTCGAGCGGCGGCATCCTCTCCCCCCTGCCGGGCCGGAGATCCCGGCCCGATCGACTGTCGGCGACGTCAACCCGACGATTCCAAGCGCTCAGGATACCCGATCAGGACCCTACGTGCGGAGGCGCATCCCGGCGGGCCCGGAATCGCGCGAACTTCGAGCAGGGCTCGGGACTGAAGGCGATCCCGATCGCGTCCAACCGCCCCCGCACGGCCTCGACCACGCGGAGAGGATCGACGCCGGCCGGAAGGCACGTCTCCCCCAGCTCGATCTCCAGCTCGTAGACGGTGAGATCGGGACCATAGACGGTGCGGTCCAGCTCCCAGAGCAGTCCCACGGAGACGCCGTCCTCCAGGTCGACGGGTGCTTCCGCCAGGTGGCGTTCATTCTGGAAACCACCCAGGCAGATCAAGTGCTCGAGCCCCGGAACCCGCCGCCGGAGTTCGCGGATCGGCTCGACGGGCAGCTCCAGGAGACGTTCCGGGTCGGCTTCGATCTCATCGAGCGAGAGCGGGACGGCAGCCTCGATCTCGATGCGGCGATGGATACCGTCCTTGAGGCTCCCACCCGTCTTGACCGTCACCAGGGTCCGCCCCCCCTCGTCCGGACCGCCTGCGTCATCCGAACGATCGACCCGATCCCCACCAACCTTCGCCCGCCGCACCTCCCGCCGGACCCGAAGCGCGATCCGGGCGCGCGCCAGCTCCCCGCCTGCACCATCGAAGAACCGATTCGTCTGGAGCACCGTTTCCCTCGCTCCGCCGAGCAGGCGAAGCAGGCGGAGCATCTCGCTCTCGGACGGCAGGGCGAACTTGACCTCGGTTTCGATCGGCGGCTGGCTCGGCATGATCTCCTCTCGTCAGCGGCCGCAGGATACCAGAGCCGGGGCGGACGGAGGGCACGGGAACGCAGACCGGGGGTGGCGACAGGCCCAGTCCGTGACTAGACTCCCGGGGGATGAAGAAGCCCGATCGCCTCGACTCGAATCTGTTCGTCCAGAGCCGGCGCCGCGTGCTGCGCGTCGTCTGGCGTCTCCTGCTGCTCAGTGCCGGATCGCTGGCTTTCGCCTGGGCGGTTCGCGCCCTCGTCGTCCCCAACGGACTCCTCTCCGGCGGCGTCGCCGGCCTGGCGATCCTCTCGCACCGCCTGGCCGGAGTGCCGATCGGACTGGCCTATGCGGTGCTCAACATCCCGATCTTCTTCCTGGGAGCCCGCATCGTCGGCCGCGGTTTCATCCTCGGTTCGGGCGTGGCCGTCCTCGTCACCTGGGTCGTGACCGACCTGGCCGCGATTCCCCCGGCCACGAACGATCCGCTCCTGGCGGGAATCTTCGGCGGGGTGCTCTATGGCGTCGGCACGGCGCTGGGACTGCGGGCCGGCGCCTCGCTCGGCGGGTTCGACATCCTCGGCGTCGTGGTGAACCGCCGCTTCGGCCTCGGCGTCGGCGAGGTGCTGCTCGTCCTCAACGGCGTCCTCATCCTCCTGACCGGATCGATCGAGAGCCCGGAAAAGGCGATGTATACGCTGGTGCTGATCTTCGCCTCGGGCAAGACGGTCGACGTCCTGACCGCGCCGCGGCGGCGGAAGGCGTTTCTCGTCATGACGCGCCGCCCGGAGCCGATCCGCGAGCGGGTGCTCAAGACCATGAACCGCGGCGTCACGCTCTTTCGGGCCGAGGGAGGGTGGTCGCACACCGAGGTCGCGGCCCTCCTCTGCGTCGTCACGCGGGCGGAGGTCCGCGAACTGAGCGACCTGGTGCATGAGGAGGACCCCGAAGCCTTCATCGTCGTGCTGGAATCGAGCGAAGTGCAGGGGGCCTTCCGCAATCCAACCGCCGCGGCCTACTGGCGACGCCTGCAGGAAGCCGGCGCACGGAAAGGCTGAACTCGACCGGGCCGGAGGGAGGAGAGATCGCGATGAAGCCTGAGTTGCTGGCCTTGATCACCGCCGCCGCGTGGGGCATCGGCGGCTATTTCGAGAAGAAGGGACTCCACCTGGGGAACCTGCCGCCGCAGGTCGGGATCACGATCCGGACGGCGGTAGCCCTGGTCGTCCTCGGCCTCGCCAGCGCCCCGCAGTGGAAGACGATCGCGCACGCCGGACCGAGATCTCTCCTCCTCATGGTCATCGGCGGAGGGGTGGTCGCCGGTTCGATCGGCATGCTCTGCTTCTACGCGGCGATCAAGGGAGCTCCGCTGACGCGCGTCATGCCGATCGCCTTCACCTCGCCGCTCTTCGGCGCCCTGGCCGCCGCGGTGCTGGGAGGAGAAGCGCTCTCGGCCCGCACCGTCATCGGGATGCTGCTCACAGTCGGAGGAATCGTCGTCCTGACCGCGCGGTGACGCGGGGTCCGGCGATCCACGTTCCGCACCCGGTCAGCTCTCCCGGGCCAGGTCGGAGGCCGGCACGTTGCTCGCCCGCAGAGCGGGCATCACGGAGGCCAGCGCGGCCGCGACCAGGATCGTCGCGGCCTGACCCAGCAGGAGAACGACCGGCCAATGCATGCGGATCGTCCACCCGAACCATGCCCGGTTGATGATGCCGGAGAGGATGAACGCCAACGCGATCCCGCCGCCAAAGCCCAGGATCAGGCCGAGGAGCCCCATGCCGACCCCCTCGCCGAGAAAGATGCGGAAGATCTGTCCGCGGCGCGCTCCGAGCGACCGGTAGAGAGCCAGTTCCGGCGCCCGCTCGCGCGCCTGCACCAGGAGCGTCAGCGCGATGCCGCAGATGGCGATGAGGAGGCTCATCCCCTGCAGGATGCGCGTCACGGCAAAGGTCTGGTCGAAGAGGGCCAGGACCTCGGCGCGCAGCCGGGCCTGACTGCGGATGAGGAGCGGGCGGTCGGCGAAACGGTCCCGGAGTTCGGCGGCCATCGCCTCGGGATCCCGTCCTTTCTCCAGGTACAGGGCCACGTTGTTGATCGGCCCGGGCCCGAAGGCGCGTTCCATGACGGCCAGATCGATGGCGGCTGATCCCCCCTCCGTGGTGTAGTCGTAGACGATCCCGGCCACCGGGAAACGCACCGGTCCGGCCGGCCCCTGCACGGCGAGAGTGTCCCCGACCCTGAGCCCGGTCCGGGTCGCCAGCGGCTCGCCGATCAGAGCCGCCCCCGTGCGAAACGCGAGGAGCGCCTCGCCGGGCACTCCCTCCGCGAAGAGAAAGCGCCACGGTGCCTCTTCGGCGACAAGATCGACGCCCGACAGGGTGATCCGGTGCTCGCCCGACCAGGCCAGGAATTGCCGTAACGATTCGCTCGACCGCACGCCGGGATGCGCCGCGAGGGCGGAGCGCAGAGACTCGTCCATCGTCGCCTCGGCGCGACCCCGCGTCCAGGAGGCGGTCGTGACATAGATGTCCGCCCGGAGCGTGTCGCCGATCCAGGTATCGACGGTGCGGCGGAAGCCGGCGACGAGCAGCGTCACCCCGAAGAGCATGCTGATCGCCACCGCCAGCGCGGCCACGGCGAAGGAGGTCCGGTGCAGCCGGGCCGAGAGTCCCCGGACGCTGAACCGCCAGCCGAACCCTCCCGGACGCACGCGTCCGCAGACCACGCGGATGACGAGCGGCGTCAGAAGCGGCAGGCCGACCAGGAGGGCCAGGCCCAGCACGAAGCCGCCGGGACGCCAGCCCTGTCCGAAAAGGACGAACCAGGCGAGCGCGAGCACCAACAGGAGGAGGCCACAGAGCGCGAGCCGACCCGCGAGGAACCGAGCCCGTTCATGCGGCAGAGTTGTGAGCAGGAGCGCACGCGCGTCGGGCCGGGTCGCCTCCAGGGCGGGACCGAGCGCGCCGCCGAGCGCGCCACCCAGGCCGACCGCGGCGGCCAGCGGGATCAGCCAGCCCGGCAGGACCAGGGTCGAGATCTCCTCCAGCAGGTAGAGGTTCGTCAGGGTGGCGCTGACGACGCCGACGTTTTCGCGCGCCACCCAGAAGCCGAGCGGCAAGCCGAGGGCAGTGCCGATGGCTCCGAGCAGGGCCGCCTCGCCGAGGACCAGACCGATCACCTGGCGCCGGGTCGCGCCGAGCGCGCGGAGCAGTCCGAACTCCGCGCGACGCCGTTGCAGCGAGGCCTGGATCGTCGTGTAGACGAGGAAGAGCCCGACGAAGAGGCTGATCAGGCTGAGCGCAGTCAGGTTGAGGCGGAACGCGGCGAGCAGACCCGACGCCTGCCGCTCCCGCTGCTCGGGAGTCAGCACCTGGAAGAGCTCTCCGAGGCGCGCGCGAAGACGGGCCGCCACGCTGTCGACCGGAACCCCCGCCACGACGCGGAGGTCGATCTGATGGATCTGCCCAGGCAGGCCGAAGAGCGCCTGCGCCTGGGAGACATCCATCACGATCATCTTCGGATCGGCGAGCGGAGTCATTCGGCGGAAGTCGACCAACGCGCCGACGACCAGGTTTGCCCGACGGGAGCCGCTCGAGACCGCAAACGTGTCCCCCTCGGACCACCCCATCCGCCGCGCGAACTCCGGGGTCACCGCGACCCAGCCGGGCCGGCTCAACGCAGGCGCGATCCTTTCCTCCGGCCGTCCCTCCGCGGAGTGGGTTGTGACCGGAAAGCGAACCGGCGCGAAGAGGTCGACGCCGATCAGGTCGAGCCGTGTGTCCGGGCGATCGTCGAGCGCGATCTCCGCCCGCCAGAGCGGCCACGCCGCCTCGACTCCCGGCGTGCCGAGCACCCGCGGATAGATGCGCTCATCGAAGGAGGGCAAGCGTCCCTGGATCGTCAGGTCGGCCTCGCCGCTCACCGCCTGCAGCGATCCGGAAAAGGCCGCGAGCGCGTTGGCGTTGATGACCTGGATCGCGATGACCGATCCGACCCCCAGGGCCACTCCCAGCGCGCTCAGCACAAACAGCGTTCGCCCCTGTCGCACGTGGACACGGATGGCGCGGAAGAGATATCGCCTCAACCCGCTCTCCCCTCCGGTCCGCCGGGCCGCCGACCGCTCGCGCGGTTCACGCCGGCTCCAGCATTCCGCCGTGCAGGCGACGGACTTCGTCCGCCATCGCGGCGATCTCGGGGCTGTGCGTGACCAGGATCAGCGTGCTCCCCTCCTCCCGCGCCAGGCCCACCAGGAGATCGATCACGACCGCGCTCGTGTCATCGTCGAGGTTGCCGGTCGGCTCGTCGGCCAGGAGGAGGCGCGGACGTCGCATCAGGGCCCGGCAGATCGCCACGCGCTGCATCTCGCCGCCGCTCAGCTTCTGGGCCGCGTCGTCTGCGCGGTCCGCCAACCCGACCCGTGACAGAAGCTCCCCGACCCGCGGCCGGTAGTCGCGCGGGCGGCCGCCGGCGATCAACTCCGGCAAGGCGACGTTGTCGGCGACGCTCAGCCAGGGCAGAAGGTGGAAGAACTGGAAGACGAGACCGACCGTCTCGCGACGGTAGCGGGTCCGCTCGGCCTCACCCATCTGCCCGAGGGATCGTCCCCCGGCCAGGATCTCCCCCGAGGTCGGCCGCTCGATCCCCGCGGCCAGGTGGAGCAAGGTCGACTTCCCACTCCCACTGCGACCGATGATCGCCAGCTTCCGTCCTGCCGGGACCGTCAGATCGAGGTCGCGGAAGATCTCCCGCGCCTCGCCGTCGCCGGTCGGGAACGACTTCGAGACCCCTCGAAAGACGAGGGCGGGAGTGGGAGCCTGGTCGGACACCCTCGCATCATACGAGCGGGGCGGGGCGGCATCGACAATCATTGACTCCCCCCGTCCGGCCCGAGGATACTCCCGCCGGCCGAATCAGCCGGGACCAGGGAGCCGGACCCGGCGCAAACATGGAGGTGTCGATGCTCGTCGAGAGCCGTTGTCCGCGCATCCGGTGGACGATCTCATTTTCCGTGGCCGTGTTCCTGCTGGGACTGGCGGCCGTCGCCCACGGCCAGTGGGTCGTGAAATCCGACGATGGAAACGCGCAGATCAAACTGGGCCTTCTCCTGCAGGGACGAGCCGAGTCGGTCATTATGCCCGAGACCGGGGGTCGTGACGCCTACGCGACGGGCAATCTCTACATCCGCCGTGCGCGGATCCTGATGGGCGGCAAGATCTCGAGCCGCGGCAGCTTCTTCCTGGAGACCGATGCGCCGGGGCTTGGAACCCGCGCCGACTCCGCGAACAAGAACTTCGATCCTTACTTCATGCAGGACTTCATCACCACCTGGAACCTCACGCCAGATCACATGCTCGACGGAGGACTCCTCCTCACGCCGGGCACCTACCAGCATCTGCAGAGCGCGATCTCGCTGCTCGCGACGGACTACGGCCCGTTTTCCTTCCTGGAGGCCGGCCCCCTGCAGACGAAGGTCGGGCGCGACACGGGCGTGCAGGCCCGCGGCGTCCTGGCGAACAAGCTGATCGAATACCGCGTCGGCGCCTTCCAGGGAATCCGCGGGCGCGACATTCACAACCCCTTCCGCTACGCCGCCCGGGTCGCGATTTACCCCTTCCAGACCGCGAGCACGGGGTACTTCTACTCCGGAACCGGCTTTGGCAAGGCGCGCGCGCTCTCCATCGGCGCGGCCCTCGACGGACAGCGCGACTACCAGGCGATCCACGGCGACGTCTACTTCGAGCTCCCGCTCGCCTCCACCGACTGCGTCACGCTCCAGGCCGACGTGTCGCGCTATGACGGCGGAGACTTCCTCCCCGGGCTCGGCGAGCAGACGATCTGGATGGTCGAAGCCGGCTACACGACGCTGCAGAAGCGTCTCGGGGCCTATCTCCAGGTTTCGAACCGGTCCTATAGCGACGAGACCGAGCCGCGCGACAACAAGCCGAATGCTCCCGGCCCGTCCTACATCTCGATGATCAGCGAGGGCGGGGTCATCTGGTGGCTGGATGGACACCGGCAGAACCTCAAGCTGGCCTGGACGCGCACCGGGTTCACCGCCAACAAGGCCCTCGAGGGGAACGCGCAGGATTCCGACCCCGATCCGCAGGACCGGATCACGCTGCAGTACCAGTTCTCGTACTTCTAGTCGGTCCCGGGGGGAGCGGGCCGCGGAACCAGACCGGCGCGAAAAGGTAGAGCGTCGGTCATGGAAGCCATCACCGAAGCGGGCCGCTCCCCTCGTGGAGTCCTGATCCTGTCGATCGCACTCGGCGCCACCCTCGTGGCTGCCGCCGCGGTCGCCCTCATTTCCTGCCAGCCGGCCGACCCCGGTCGCGAAACGCGATCGAACGAACGATCGACGGCCGAGACGGAACCCCTCGGCGGCGACTCCCTCCACGCGCGCGTGAGCTTGCTCGCGGAAGACCGCGCCTTGGTCCCCGGATCGAGGCAGTGGCTCGGTCTCCACTTCCGCCTCGACCCGGGCTGGCACATCTACTGGAACGGGCGGAACGATACCGGGTACCCGCCCGCGCTTCGGCTCGATCTCCCCGCCGGCGTCCACGCCGGCGAACTTCTCTGGCCGGCGCCGGTCCGGCACGTGTCGGAGGGGGGGATCCTCGACCATGTCTACGAAGGGGATGTCGTTCTTCTGGTCCCTTTGACCGTCGACGCCGGGATCAAGTCAGAAGACCGGATCACGATCCGGGGACGGGCCGAGTGGCTGGTCTGCCGGGGGGCTTGTGTCCCGGAGAGCACCCGCGTCTCGATCGTGCTGCCGTTGGCCGGAGCGGCGGACCCCGAAGGTGGGTCCCCGGGCGAGTCAGCGCGTCTCTTCGCCGAATCCCGCGCCCGACTGCCGCAGCCGCTGCGGATCAGCGACTCCCCCGCCGAGTTCCGGTGGACCGGGAACACGCTCGAGGTCCGCGCGGCCGGCGCCACGCGCGTGCTCTTCTTCCCCGCCGAGGAATGCTCCCCTTTGTCGCACCCCATCGAGGACGGTGAGGCGGAGGGAGAAGAGCTTCGGATCCGATTCGCGCCCCGGCCGGAAGAGATCTCCCGCGCCGCGGGGGTGCTGGAGATCCGCCGCGCGAACGGCGCGGCTTCCTTTCACGCGATCGACCAACGCCCCGGTGGATCCAACCACCAGGTGAATGAATCGTAGCTCACCACGCTTCGATCCCCATCGAGCACGCCATAGAAGGAGGCTGAGATGCAGAACCCGCTGATCGCGCCACGCACCCACCGGGGGACGGACCGCTCCCGATCCGAGGACGCGGCTCTGGCCACCGATCACCGCCGCACCGGCGTTGTCGTGCGGGCCGGCGCCATCGCCGCCCTCGTCGCCCTGCTCTGGGCCGCGAACGGAATCGGCGAGACGGCTCGGGCGGAAGCGAGCTCCACCGAGACGCCCGCGGCCCGCATGGCCACGGACTTCACGCTGCGCGATCTCGACGGGAAGGAGCACCGATTGAGCTCGTACCTGGAGCAGGGCAAGACGGTGGTCCTCGAGTGGTTCAACCCCGATTGTCCCTTCGTGAAGAAGCACCATCTGGCGAACAAGACGATGCATGACCTGGCCGGGACGTACCGCGACCGCAACGTCGTCTGGCTGGCGATCAACTCCGGGGCGCCCGGACTGCAGGGCCACGGTCTGGAGCGCAATCGGACCGCCCGGAAGGAATACAAGATCGACTACCCGCTCCTCCTGGACGAATCCGGACAGGTCGGTCGCGCCTACGGGGCCAAGACCACTCCGCACATGTATGTCATCGCCCCGGATCGACGCGTGCTCTATGCGGGGGCGATCGACAGCGAGAAGAATCCCGCGAAGTTGGGGGAAACGAACTACGTGCGGGCGGCGCTGGAGGCTGTGCTGTCCGGCCAGCCGGTCGTGCCGGCCGACACCGCACCCTACGGCTGCAGCGTCAAGTACGCCGCGCCGTAGAGGTTGCAGACACGCCCGGACCGAGAGGCGCTCGGACCGGAAGAATCTGCAATCAGGGCGCGGGCCGATACATCTATCGCTATGTGGTGAGAGCCCCGGGTTCACCGGGAAGTGCACCAGGATCCGTCCATCGGATCCGGGGCTCCCTCAAGTCTCGAGAGCTGGGACCGCCGGGTTGCGCCAAGGCGACAGGGAAAGCGGCTTCACCGCCTGCCTTCCAAATCGTCGAAGCCCCCGAGATCCCCGGCTCCTCGATCTTCGCAAGCAGGGCAGGCGGCGGGTTACGGACTTTGCGCCCTCCACCATTCCGGCTCGCCGCCCTGCCCTCTTCTTCTCCTGCATCCTCCGGCTGTCTTTCCGTTGTGCCGATCGTGCGCTACCCTTGCCGATCATCCGGAGGCGCCATGAACCCTGATCCAACTCCATCTCCAATTGAACCCCGTCCAGCCTGTCGCCGCCGCAAGACGCGCGGGGTGCGGATCGGATCGCTTGCGATCGGCAGCGATCACCCGGTTCTGATGCAATCGATGACCGTCAGCGACACGCTCGACACCGACGCGGTCGTGGCGGAGATCCGCGGACTCGTCGAGGCGGGATGCCCGCTCGTCCGCCTGACCGCACCCTCGATCCGCGAGGCGGAACATCTTCGAACGATCCGGCAACGCCTGCGGGCCGAGGGGATCGTCGTGCCGATGGTCGCCGACATTCACTACACCCCTAACGCCGCGCTGGCGGCGGCCGGGATCGTGGAAAAGGTGCGGATCAATCCGGGCAACTACGCCGACAAGAAGAGCTTCGCGGCACGCGAGTACGACGACGCCACCTACGCGGCCGAACTCGGCCGGGTCGCGGAGCGATTCCGTCCGCTGGTGACCGAGCTGAAGCGACACGGGTGCGCGCTCCGCATCGGAGTCAACCACGGCTCGCTCTCGGACCGGATCATGAACCGCTTCGGCGACACGCCGGAGGGGATGGTCGAGTCGGCGCTCGAGTTCCTCCGCCTCTGCGAAGAGATGGAGTACCACGACGTCGTCCTGTCGATGAAGTCCTCCGTGGCGGGCGTGATGATCGCCGCTTACCGTCTGCTGGTGCTGCAGATGCGGGAGGAAGGCCTCGATCATCCGCTCCATCTCGGCGTCACCGAAGCCGGAGACGGGCTCGAAGGACGAATCAAGAGCGCGATCGGCATCGGTTCGCTCCTGGTCGACGGGATCGGCGACACCATCCGCGTCTCCCTGACCGAGGACTCCCGGCACGAAATCGCGGCCGCGCGGGCGATCCTCGCGGCGGTGGAGACAGAGACAGGATCGCCGGCCGGCCCCTGGACGAAAGGAGGACCGGAGCTCGCGCCCCCTCCGCCTTTCTCCACCGGCGGGCGTCGAACGAGCCAACCCTGGGTGCTGGGCCGGCTCGCGATCGGCGGATCGTTCCCCGTTCGCGTGGAAGAACGTCTCGTGCTCCGGGTCGGCAGGCCGGGTCCCACGGAGGACCGCCGCGCGCCCGTCACCACGCCGTTTCGCCCGGACGCCGCGACGACCCCATCTCGCGAACCGGCGGAGTTCATCTCGCTGCGTCCGGCTTTCGACCCGGAGGCGCGTCCGTCCGCTCTCATCGAAGCGCTCGACCGCTTCCGCACGGCCCGCGCGGGAACAGAGCCTGACGCGATGCCGCCTTTGCTTCTCGAATGGGGCTTTCTGCGCCCGGGCGACATCCATCTGCTCGAAGCGGTGCTCCCCCTCATCGACGGGTTGAGCCTGAGTCTGGAGGATGCCGTCGACTTCGAGGACTCCGACCGGTTCCGGCTGCTGGCCCGCCTGCTGGTGCGCGCGCGCAAGCCGGTGCGGTGGCGGATCGCCGCACAGATCGGGGAACCGGGGGCGACGGCCACGCGGCTGTCGGCTCTCTGTCACCGCGAGGGACTCAACACGATCGGCTTTCTCTGCGAGCCGGGACCACGATGGATCGCGCGGACGAGGCATCTGGAGGAAGCGCTCGCCTCGACGCCCGATCTGCACTTCCTCGAGGTCCCACCGCGCGGCCCCGCGCCCGCCCTCCTCGCCGGCAGCGTGCTGCTGGACGGCATCGGCGACGCGCTCTGCCTGAACCCGGAACTCCCCACCGACCCCTGGCCGCCCGGCGGCCGGATCTGGGTCGAGGATCCGGTAGCCGGCGCCTGGGCGATCCTGCAGGGATGCCGCCTCCGCTTGACGCGGGCCGAGTTCATCGCCTGCCCCTCGTGCGGTCGCACCCAGTTCGATCTGCAGGCAGTCACGGCGGTCATCCGTTCTCGGACCGAGCATCTGAAGGGAGTCAAGATCGCGATCATGGGGTGTGTCGTGAACGGGCCCGGCGAGATGGCCGACGCCGACTTCGGCTATGTCGGCAGCGGTCCGGGGCGCGTCGACCTCTACGTCGGCCGCGATCGGGTGCAGGCGGGGCTGCGGGAAGGGGAGGCGCCCGACCGCCTGGTCGAGCTGATCCGGTCGCGCGGGTGTTGGGTCGATCCGCCGGGGGCACGGGGGGTAGGCAGGGAACCGACCCCGGCGTAGAATCCCGGCTTTCCGGACCTGCGCGGAGCGACACGCGGTGGCCGGCCCCGTTCGGACAGGCACCTTGGGGGAATCGATGCCGACGTCACCGGAACCGACACCGCCGCCACGCCACGGCCTGAGCGGTCAGCGCGAGGCGATCGAGCGGGCGCGCCGCGATCTCCTCTTCATCGAGCCGGACGGCAGCAACCGTGAAGAGGTACGAAAGCTCGGCTACCGCTTCGTCGACCTCCTCGTCGACGCCGCGGCCGGGGCGGGCTCGCGCCTTCCGCTCAATCGCGATCCGGGACCGACCGGCGAACACTACACCCCGCCCGAAGAAGGGCGCCCGGCCGAAGCGCTGCTCGACGAAGTGGCGGGCGTCCTGTCGCGCGGCATGAACCCGGCCCATCCCGGTTACATGGGGCACATGGACACCCTCGCCTCCGCCATCGGCATCTTCTCGGATGCCGTGGTCTCCTCGCTCAACAACAACATGCTCGCCTGGGAGATGTCGCCGGTCTTCTCCGAGATGGAACAGCGGGTGATGCGCTGGCTGTGCGGCCTCTTCGGTCTCGGAGCAACCTCCGAGGATCCCGACCGCCGCCCGGTGGGGCATCTCGTCAGCGGCGGCACGCTGGCCAACATGACGGCGATGTGGGTGGCGCGGAACGCCCGGGGCGGGGCCGCCATGGACGAGCACGGCCTCACCGCGCAACCTCCCTACGTCTTCTTCGCCTCCGAAAACGCGCACTTCTCCTTCCGCAAAGCGGCCAACCTGCTCGGCCTCGGCCGTGAAGGGTGGATCGAGGTGCCGGCTGATGAGCTGGGACGCGTGCGCGTCGACGCCATGGCGAAGGCGGTCACGCTTGCCCGCGCCGCGGGCAAGATTCCCTTCGCGCTGGTCGGGATCGCCGGCACGACGGTCACCGGTTCGATCGATCCGCTCCCCGAGATCGCGGAACTGGCGGCGCGCGAGAATCTGTGGTTCCACGTCGACGCGGCCTACGGCGGGGCGATCGCCTTCTCGGACGCGCTGCGCCCGCGCCTGGCCGGCGTCGAGCGCGCCGACTCGGTCACCTTCAATCCGCAGAAGTGGCTCTTCGTGCCCAAGACCTGCGCGTCGATCCTCTTCCGCGACCGCCGCGAGCCGG
This sequence comes from uncultured bacterium, assembly GCA_964371055.1. Classification (GTDB taxonomy): domain Bacteria; phylum Eisenbacteria; class RBG-16-71-46; order CAIMUX01; family CAIMUX01; genus CAYJLF01. The sequence goes on from CAYJLF010000020.1 coordinate 97,628, forward strand.
AGCGGCACCTCCGTGAGGCGTTCGTCTACGGCATGAGCAACCGCACCACCGCCGGCCGCACTCGCGTCAACCTCGGCGAGTGGACGCTGCAGGGGACGCGCCGGGTCGACGTGCTCAAGCTCTACCTCACCCTCGAGCACTTCGGCCGCGCGCGGCTGGCGCGGATGATCGAGCGGCAGATCGACCTGGCGCGCGTCTTCGCCGACGCCATCGAGGCCTGTCCCGAGCTGGAACTGCTCCACCGGCCGGAGCTCAACATCGTCTGCTTCCGCTACCGCGGCGTCCCGCCCTGGCCCGAGTGGATCGACGACGACTCCCCCCTCGACCGGATCAACACGCGCATCCAGGAGAGGATCGAGGAGTCGGGAGTCGCCTGGCTCAGCCTGCCGCACTATCGCCGCCGCACCATCCTGCGCGCGGTCATCCTCCATCCGCGCAGCGACGAAGCGCTGCTCGACAAGATCCTCGACGAGGTGAGAGCGGCGGGACGGGCGTTGGGGAGCCGCGAATAGCCGAGACCCGGATCGTCGGTTCTCGGCTGGAGCTCGCGCTCACTCGGGGTCGTCCGAGCCCGAGCAGGAGTTGGGTCGCCTGGGACCGCCGCGCCCGATTCCGCTGGCTTCGCCCGGATGATGGTGGTTGACTCGCAATGTCTGGAACGTACTCGAGGTGATCTGTTTTCGTGATAACGGACTGAGGAGGCGCTATGTTCCGCACCAGTCTGATCGTCAGCCTGCTCCTGCTCCTTCCCTCATCGGCCGAGTCCGTACTTCGCTTGGTTCCTGCCCAGTACGCCACCATTCAGCTGGGAATCAACGCGGCCCAAAGTGACGACACGGTGCTCGTGTCTCCAGGAACCTACTCCGAGTCAGTCACCCTGCCGCACCGCGGGATCACCCTGAGGTCGAGCGGAGGGTACGCGGTCACGCAGGTGCTGCGGATCGCCCTCACCTATCTGAACGGGGACGATCCTCGAACCGGGGTCATCGGCTTCAGCGTCGCCGATGGCCTCACCGTCGACGGCTCGTACGGCTACTACGGATGGCTCACGCTCGATCAATGCTCATTCGGTCCCCTCGCCGGCGTCAGCTTCGGAAGCTCGCCCGTGGAGGCCGCCGAGACACTCATCCGCGACTGCATCTTCACGGGATCGAACGGCGTGACCAACGGCTACTGGTACAACGATCTCACGGTCACGAGCTGCAACTTCCAGTCAACCTCAGGGATCATCGCCAACGGCTATCCCGTCTTCGTCTCCGGTTGCGTGCTTGATCAAGGGTCGATCCAGCTCTCCTCGGAAGGAGCCGGGGTCCTGGTTTCCGGCTGCACGCTGCACGGAGGGGAGATCATGCTGAACAACGACGGCTCAGGTCAGGCGATAGGGAACCACATGACCGGCGGGGCAATTCGCGTCAACACGAGCGACGCCGGTGGCGTATACATTCTCGACAATGTCCTGGTCGGGACGGACATCGTTGTCGCAGGGACTTTCCCGGTGAGCGACGTCTACATCTCGGGCAATCAGCTCACCGGAGGATCGATCTCCGTCACAGACGCGATCCGGTCCTCCATCTCGGGCAATTCGATCAGCAACTCGCCCCTCGCGATCTCCACGAGCTCCTTTGAACTGGAGCTTCATGGGAACACGATTCGGGACGGGTCCGCCGGCATCGTCGTCAACTCATGGCCCATCCAGTCGAGCATCGTCGGCAACGACATCCGGGGCTGCTCCGGTACGGGTATCCAGGCTCCCGATGCTGAAGGTGGGGTGGTCGAGCAGAACGTGGTCGTGAGCTGCGGCATTGGTTTGAACTTCTTCACCGGCACCTGCCGGCGGAACACGATCACTGGTTGCCTCGACCGTGGCCTCGTGCTTGCATCGGGCTCCGGCGAGGCGCTGGAGATCTCCGGCAACCTGGTGATCGGAAACAACCGGGGCATCGTCGTCAGTTCGCCGATCGACCCCGCCCTTCTGAGATGCAATGACGTATGGTCAAACCCCGCCGGCAACTGGATCGGCATGGCCGATCCGACAGGACAGAACGGGAACATCTCCCTCGATCCGCTCTTCTGCGATACGAACTTCGGCTCGTACACCCTGGCGGCGGATTCGCCCTGTCTGCCCGGAAACCACCCCGCGGGTGCGGACTGTCACACGATCGGTGCTCTCGATGAGGGATGTCCTTCGCCGACCGTTGTGCCCTGGCCGACTGAGGCATCGGTGACGGCGGACCTCCTCGCGGACCCCAACCCGGCCCGTGATTTCGTGCGATTGCGCTTCGCGCCGTGGGTCGAGTGCTCCAAGGCGGACATTGTCTCGGTTTCGGGTGCCGTCGTGCGCGGTCTCGAGTTGGCGCCGACCGACGGAGGAGCCCATTCGGTCCGCTGGGACCTTCGCGACAATGAGGGTCGTGCCGTGCCGGCGGGCGTCTATCTTGTCCGCACCGCCGGCGTCCGACAGGCGAATCGCGTCGTGGTGGTCAGGTAAAGCGCGAGGTCGAGAGCGTCGTTCGGCCTCGGATCGTCCCTTCCTACCGCACCTGTCGCAGGATCCAGAGATCCATGATCCAGTTGTCCGGTCGCCCGACGACCAGGGTGCTGCCGTCAGGCGACCAGCGCGGGTAGGTCTCCCATTCCGGTCCGTAGGTCAGGCGGGCGACGTTCTCGCCGTTCCACGACATCATCCAGATGTCGTAGTCCGACGAGAAGGCGATCCGCTCTCCGTCCGGAGACCAGGCCGGGAAGCAGTCGCGGCCGGGGCCGCCCGGAAGCGCGACAGCCTCGCCTCCATCGGCCGGGCTGACCCAGATGTCGTAGGGCGGCCCGTTGGACTGATAGGCGACCTTCGTGCCGTCGGGAGACCAGACGGGATCGGAGCCGTTTACCCCGGCGCTCGGGAAACGGATGGGAGTAGAACCGCCCGCGGCGTTCACGGTGTAGATGGTGAAGACCTGGTCCGGGAACCCCCTCGACAGATGGAAGATCAGGCGAGTCCCGTCCGGAGACCAAGATGGATACCCCGGGCGTGATCCCGGTGGGAACGTCGCGACTTCGATCGGCGGCGCGCCCGGCGTGGCCTCCATGATCATCAGAGAGTAGTAGATCGACGTACCCTCGTGGTGCGCGATGTAGGCGAACCGGGTTCCGTCCGGAGACCATCGGGCGTTCAGCGCGGCGACCGGCTCGTTCGTCCGTCGCACGGCCGGTCCCCCTCCGATCGGGATCGTGTAGATCTGAGAGTAGCCCATGACCTCCCAGTCGGCCGTAAAGAGGATCGCTTGCCCGTCCACCGACCAGTCGCCGCCCCAGGCTCCACCGATTCTCGTGCTGGTCGTCAGGCGCTGGTAGAGGTAGATGCCGAGGCTGGTCGTGCCGGCGGCCGGGTTGGAGAGCGCCGACCAGTTGCCCTGCGAGTTGGAGGCCTTGAGGGCGAAGTGGTAGGTCGTCAACGGTCCCAGATCTGGGATCGTCAGGCTCTCCGTCGCCCCACGCGGGGACGGGGCCGGCAGACCGGCTACGGGCGTCGCCGCTTCCCAGGACTCCGGGGTGATCGTCTCCAGCGCAAAGCGCAGATCGTAGGCAACCGCGGGGGTGTTGGTGACGGAGTCCCCGGGCGCGGTCCATCGCAACGTCACGCTGCTGGCAGAGGTCGAGACGACAGCCAGGTCCTTGACGGAGAAGGTCGCCAGCACCGGCTCCACCTCGACCGTCGCGTCGTTGGAGAGCGCCGACGAGTTCCCGGCCGCGTCGGCGGCCCGGAGCGCGAAGTGCCAGATCCCTCTTGGCAGCTTGCTCAGGGTGTACCGCTCCGGCTGGCCCGCCGGCCGGGGGAACCAGGAGCGTTGAATGACCTGGGCTGAGTCCCAGGAGGCCTCGTCGATCGGCGCCGCGGCGTAACGAAGGTCGTAGCGCGCCACGGTTCCTTCGCGGCCATCGTCTCCGGGTGCCGTCCACTCGGCGTTGGCCGTGCCGGGCGCGGTGGGCGTCACCCGCAGGTCGGTGACCGCGGCCGGCGGGGTGGTGTCCGCGGAGGATCCGGTCGAGGAGTCGCTCTGGCACCCGATCATCGCCAGGAGCACCAGCATGGCCGCGGTCACCAGACCATTTGTGGGCGTGCCGTCGAATCGAGATCTCATACTTCGGCCCTCCGCGTCTCTCGCAGCCTCGAGACAAAGTACACGGTCGAGCCAACCCACACCTGATCGCGAGGGTAGGCTCGATCCGAAAGACGCGTCAAACCGTTTTCCGTGCGTGCGGCAGGCGAGGATGATGGCCTGCGCGCGCCTTGGTTTGACTCCACCGAGAACCACGTTGTACCTATGTCTGGACCGTGCTGTGGCGCAGGGTGAGTCCCCGATCCTAAGGAGGCGCTTGATGAAGTTCCCAATCCTCAATCCCGCACGGCTGCTGCTCGCCGCCACGATCGTCCAGAACGGATCGTACGCGGGCCAGAGCACGGATGTGTACGTCTGGGATGGTGGAGTCTCCGGCCCTCCGGGAGCCGCGATCGGCGTGCACTTCACCCCGGACAGTCCGGTTCCGGAAGCCGCGACTTTCTGGGGGCAGGTGAAGCGGCTCTACACGACGGTCGTGAGGGAGTAGGTGCGGATGTCCGCCTAGCATCCACGTCGGATCAAGAACGGAGCAGTTCCATCTAGCCGGGGATCTCGTGCGCGGAGGCCTCTGCACCAAGGACATCCTCGATGTCCTCGACGTCGTCCTGGCTCCGTCCATCGGCGAGGAGGATGTCCCGGATCTCGATCGGAAGCCGTGACCCCTGTGGATCGCGCCACTCCGGGAGCCGATGGGAGAAGTCGCGGAGCTGCCACTGGCTCGTCTTCCCGAACCGATCAAGGGTCTCCCGCAGCAGGTTCTGCTCTGCGGCCGACGGGGCGACTCCGGGCGCGTCCTGGAGCAGAGAGACTTCGTTCCCCTGACGCTCCGAGATGAATCGGTGCCAGTACGAGGGGGCGTCGGGATCACGCTCATCGTTGATGCGAGCTCGCCAGGGAAGCCAGCCCGCAATTGCCTCACCCGCCCGAGCCTCCTGAGGTCAGACGCTCCAGCAATCCCTGCAGCGCCGCCGCCTCGGGATTGGACGGCCAGATCCGCAGCGATTCGCGCAGGTGCTCGATCGCCGCGCTCCGATCTCCCGCGGCCGATTCGACCTCACCCAGTTGCCCGAGCAGACGCCCACGCTCGGGATCGCGCAGCGCCTGGTCCCGGACGAACTCCAGGTCGAAACGGGTCAGCTCCTCCGCCGTGATCTCGCCTTGCAGGACCGATTCGATCGCGCGCCGCGCCTCGGCGTCGAGATCGTCGCTCGTCTGGACCGTGACGAACGCCCGCCGGTAGTGCGCCGCCGGATCCTCCCGCGCCCGCAAGGCGGCCCGCAATGCGTCGCGGGCGGCGGCCGTCTCACCCCGCCTCGCGTGGATCTCGCCGAGTCGGGCCTGGACCAGTTCCGGGGCGGCCCCGGCCGCCAGCGCTTCGCCGTAATCGGCAGCGGCCTGAGTCAGGTCCCCTTTCTGCCGGTTCAGCTCGGCCAGGTTATAGAGGATCGACCATCGTGATTCCGGGTTCTGCGCCAGTGCCTCCCGGAGCGTACGCAGGCCTTCCTCCACCAGGCCCAGTCGGCCACACGCGATCGCGCGATTGACGATCGCCGCCGTGTTGTCCGGCTCGATCAGAAGCGCCCGGTCATACCAGGCCACCGCGCCGCGCCAGTCTCCCTGCCGCGCCAGTTGGTCGCCGTTGCCGACGAATCCGCGCGCCTCCGTGGTCTTTCCCCCGGAGGAGATCGCCTGCAGCCAGGCGGGGGGAGCGAGCGAGATGAGTCCGAAGCCGATCAGGCAGCACCAGATCACGACGAGCGTCCACAGGACGGCGCGAGCCGCCCGACGCCCGGGCCTCAATCCCGATGGCTGCCCCTCAGCAGCTCGTGTGGAGGATGAGGAGGACATTCTTCTTCTGCTTCTTCAGTTCGTTGTACCGCCGGCACGCTTCTTCAGAGCGCAGGATAATGACTTGCGTAGCATCCTGCAAAAACGGGTTGTAGATGAAACGGCTCCCGCTCGCGTGCGGAAATCCCTTGCCGCCCTGCCCTTCATACCCCGCGCCGATGAGGAGGACATCTGCCTTCTGTCGATTCAGGAAGGTCTTGTCGCGGTGGTTGAAGAAGTGCTTCTTGTCGACCAGCCGAAGGCTCCCGTTGGACCGGAGCATGACATCGAAGGCCGGCACCGGCAGGCCGCGGAAAAAGGTGAGTCCGCTCCGACCGGAGATGATCGTCGCGCGATCTTGACGGAGGCAGCTTCCCGCCAGCACGGCGACCGCACCCCCGGCGAGGCCGAGCATGACCCACCGGGCGGTTCGCGCTCGGCTCAGGTGGAACACCAGGAAGAGGCCGGTGAAGCTCGAGATCGTGAAGAGCAGCACCCAGCCCGCGTATCGGGGTTCGGTCAGAACCGAGCCGAAGAGCAGAAAGAGATACCCCAGAGCCAGGAGAAGAACCCACACGCTCGGCGCATGCTCCAGGTATCCACCGAGGGTGCGTTGGCGGAGGCGCCGCCACGAGCCGGCGCCGACTCCGGCGCGGCTGGGGCCGAAGAGCAGGATCCCCATGCCGATCAGAGAACCCCACACGTCCTTCGCGATATCGCTGGTGTCGAAGACGCGGCCGCTCATGTGCATCTGGAAGTACTCGTCGAAGATGGAGCAGCCGGCGGCCAGACCGAAGGTCACGAGAAAGATCCGCGCCAGCGACACGCCGCGGGGATGCAGGTCCCGGTAGACCATGAAGGCGAAGATCGTATAGGCGATGTAGTGCCAGTTCTGCTGCAGCTCGTAGAAGCTGTGTCCGAAGTAGAGGTCGGTGCTGCGCTGGCCCACAGCAATCATCGCGATGGCCAGGAGTGCGGTCAGGGCGCGACGCCTCGTGATCCGGGGACGGGTAAGGGCGAGCAGAAGCGCCGCGACGGCCGCCGCCACCACCGGGACGATCGGGATCTCCTGGCCTCCCAGCGGAAACGTGGAGGCGGAGGCGCGTCCCACCGCATCCTGCAGGAAGGCGCGCAGCATGATGAAGGGGGTGCTGACGAGGAGAATGGCATACAGCACGAGGTGCAGGCGCGGGGATTCCACGCCCCGGGGGACGTCAGCAGAATGCGCGTTGGACTGGCGGCGCGGCATCGACTCTCCAGCCCGGCAAAGGCCCGAGGATCAGACAGACCGCACCCATGATAGCAGATCGTGAGCCGTTCCGATCAGCTCCCCGCCGGGTCCGCGGATCCCATCCGCCGCAGCCAGCGAAAGTGCGAGGCGACGCCCGACCAGAACGTCCGGTGTTCGGCGTGGCGAAGTCCGAACTGCCGGCAGGTGCTCTCCACCAGCTCCGACAGGGCCGGGTAGTGGATGTGGCAAACCCGCGGGAGCAGATGGTGCTCGATCTGGAAGTTGAGGCCGCCCAGAAGCCAGGTCACCACGCGGTTGCGCCGGGCGAAATCGACCGTCGTCTCGACCTGGTGCACGGCCCATGAGGCTTCCATGCGCCCACCCTCCGCTTCGGGCAACGGGAACTCCGCCTGCTCCACGCAGTGGGCGAGCTGAAAGACGACCGCCAGGACGATCCCCAGCACGAAGGCGGAGACTCCGTAGAAGCAGACCACCACCCACCAGGGATGGAAGAGCATCGGGATCCCGAAGGCCAGGGCGAGGAAGACGAGCTTGCCCAGCACGAAGGTCACCAGCGCCCACCCCTTCGGGCGCGGGAATCGGTGCTCGTGGATCTTGCCGGTGATGACCTCCTGGAAGTCGTTGTAGAGCTGCCACTGGATCGCCATGAAGCCGTAGAACGGCCAGAGGTAGTAGTGCTGCCAGCGGTGGAATCCGTGTCGCTTCTGGTGTGGCGACAGCCGCCCCAGGATGCCCAGGTCGATGTCCGTGTCGTGGCCGGTGATGTTGGTGTAGGTGTGATGGAGCACGACGTGCTTCCCGTGCCAGAGGTACGAGCTTGCGCCGAGGAGATCGAGCGACATCGCCATCAGCTTGTTCACCCACGGACGGCGCGAGAAGGCGTGGTGTCCGCCGTCGTGCTGGACATTGAGTCCGATCGCGGCCGCGGCCAGGCCGAGCAGGATGGCGAGGGGGAGGGCCTGCCACCAGGTCTCGGCCACGAACACGAGCAGCAGATACGAGCCGAAGAAGGCCAGGAGGACCACCGCGGTCTTCAGGTATAGCTGCCAGCAGTCGCGCGGCGACTTCCCGGTGTCCGCGAAGTAGGCATCGACGCGCCGGCGCACCTCGTCCTGGAACGCCTTCTCCCGGGAATACTTCGGCAGGACGGGCCGGGACGCCGAGCGCGGGGGGGAAACCGCGGCTGCGCCCTCGACGGGCGCGGTTTGCTTGGAGCTCATGGCGATTCTCCCTTCCAGCGAGAACCACCCCACTGGTCTATAGTCTCATCCTGCGCCCTGAACGGGTTGGGGGCAAGCGATGCGTTCCCTCACGGAGAGCGGAGCGACCCTCTGTCCGCACGAACCACTCGAATGAAGACGCTCCGCCACCCCGCTTCTTCACGCGCCGAACTGTCTCAAGTGATGATCGATATGGCGCCAGTTGAGCCGGGCCCACTGCTCGGGACCCAGATTGCCCAGGAGCGGACTTCGACCCCAGACCTGCTCAGGCCCGCGCGCGAAGCGCTCGACGTAGTCGTGAAGCGTGTCTCGATCCCGCTCGAAGTCGGCCGACGGATCGGTCCGAAAGAAGACCTCGGGCGCGTCGACCTTCCCCCTCGGCCAGGGAATCGGGGCGTCGATCACCATCCAGCGACCGAGCCGGGTCGAGAGGATGCCTGGCTGGAACTCCGATTCCGACTCGCCGAAGGCGACTTTGAGCCCGTCGACGAGATGCACCACCATCCGATCGACGGTCAGGCGTCCCCAACGCGCACGGGCCTCGGGGCTCAGCCGCGCGATCCGTGCGAGGACCTGCTCGCGGGCCTTCGGATCGAAGAGAGTCTGCACGTGCCACCTCCCTACCCCAGGACCACCCCCGGGAACGGGGCAGTGTACAACGCGGGGCGGCTGGTGACGACAGGGCGGCGCGAGGCCGACGCTTCGGCCCCGAAACGTTCACAGCCCGCCGGAGTCTAGCGCCGGACGGGCTGTGGATAGGTACGATCCCGCGACTACGCGTTCAGGTCCATCGTCCCGTTCAGGAACGCCTCATAGGCCGTGAGGTCGAAATGGCCGTGGCCCGAGAGATTGAAAAGGATCACCTTCCTCTTCCCCGCCTCGCGCGCGGCCAGGGCGTGACGGATCGCGCTATGGATGGCGTGGGCTGACTCCGGGGCGGGAATCGTCCCCTCGCACCGGGCGAACTTGATCGCGCTCTCGAAGACCTCGCCCTGGTGGTAGGCCTCGGCCTCGATCGCGCCGGCCGCGAGCACATGGCTCACCAGGGGTGCAGATCCGTGATAGCGGAGACCGCCCGCGTGGACCGGAGGCGGGATGAACCGGTGTCCCAGCGTGTGCATGAGCAACAGCGGCGTCATCCCGATGACGTCGCCGAAATCGTACTCCCGCTTCCCCACGGTCAGGCTGGCGCAGGCGCTCGGCTCGACCGCGATGACCCGGAGTTCCTTCCGTCCGTTCTTCAGTTTGTCGCGCAGGAACGGGAAGGCCAGGCCGGCGAAGTTGCTGCCGCCGCCGTGACAGCCGATGATGATGTCCGGGTACTCGCCGGCCAGCTCCATCTGCTTTTTCGCTTCCTGCCCGATGACGGTCTGGTGCAGAAGCACGTGGTTCAACACGCTCCCCAGCGCGTACTTCGTGTCATCGCGGCCCGCGGCGTCTTCCACCGCCTCGGAGATGGCGATCCCGAGGCTGCCCGGGGAGTGGGGATCCTCGGCCAGGATCTGCCGTCCCGCCTCGGTCTCCTCGGAGGGGCTGGCGACGATCTCGGCGCCGTAGGTCCTCATCATGATCCGGCGGTACGGCTTCTGGTCGTAGCTCGCGCGGACCATGTAGACCTTGCAGGTCATCCCCATCAGCCGGCAGGCGCAGGAAAGGGCGCTCCCCCACTGCCCCGCGCCGGTTTCGGTGGCCAGGCGCTTCACACCCTCCTGCTTGTTCATGTACGCCTGAACCAGGGCGGTGTTCAGCTTGTGGCTCCCGACCGGGCTGACGTGTTCCGACTTGTAGTAGATGTGCGCCGGGGTATCGAGGAACTCCTCGAGCGCGCGCGCGCGAAAGACCGGGCTGGGGCGATAGAGCCGGTAGATGTCGCGCACCTCTCCCGGGATCTCGATCATCGGTTCCTGGGAGACCTCCTGCGCGATCAGTCCCATCGGAAAGATCGGCGCCAGGAGCTCGGGACCGATCGGCTCCCGCGTGACGGGATGGAGCGGCGGCGCGAGCGGGGTCGGCAGGTCGGGGGCGATGTTGTAGAAGTGGGTCGGGATCTCCGACTCCGGCAGCGTGATCTTCGTATCGGTCATGATGTTCTCCTGTCGGGGGTTGCGGCTCTGCTTCACCTGCTTGATCGGCATTTCCGGGGGCCCTGTTTAGGGTTAGAATGGCCCCGCCATGCCCGCCAACCTGACCCCCCGGTATCAGGCCGCGGAGGAGCGGTATCGAGCCGCGCAGACGGCCGACGAGAAGATCGACGCCCTCCGCGAGATGCTGGCTGTCATCCCGAAGCACAAGGGGACGGAGAAGCTCCAGGCCGACCTGAAACGCCGGCTCTCGAAATACCAGGAGGAGCAGGAACACCACCGCAGGAGCGCCGGGCGACGGCATGATCCGGGACACATCGCGCGGGAGGGAGCAGGGCAGATCGCGCTGATCGGGCCGCCCAACGCCGGCAAGTCATCCCTCCTGGCCGCGCTCACCCACGCGCATCCGGAGATTGCCGAGTATCCCTTCACGACGGGCGCTCCGATCCCGGGCATGATGCCCTTCGAGGACGCGCAGGTGCAGCTCGTCGACACGCCTCCCCTGGCGGGAGAACCGTTCGATCCGATTCTGATCAACATCGCGCGCAACGCCGACGGCACGATGCTTCTGCTCGATCCGTCCGCTCCCGAGGCACCGGAGCAGGCGGAGCAACTGCGGGCGTTCCTCGCCCGGGGCCGGGTCATTCCCCGAGGACGGCCGGTCCCTGAAGAACTCGCGATCAACGGCCGGGTCCAACCGGTTCTGCTCGTGCTGACGCACCGTGATCTCGATCCCGATCCGGAGATGGTGGACCTGCTTCGCGGCACCGTCGGAATCGATCTGCCCCACCACGCGATCTCGATCCCGCGCGGCGACGGACTCGAGCCGCTCAAGAGGGCGCTGTGGGATGCATTAGGCGTGATCCGTGTCTACACCAAGGAGCCGCACCATCCCCCCGACACCGATCGTCCCTTCGTCCTCAAACGGGGAGCGAACGTCATCGATCTCGCCCACCTGATCCACAAGGACATCGCCGCCACCTTCCGCTTCGCCCGCGTCTGGGGCTCGGCGAAGTTCGACGGCCAGCAGGTCGAGCGGGATCATCTCCTCGCAGACCGGGACGTCGTGGAAATCCACGCGGGATAACGCGGCCGGACCCCGCTACGCCGCCCCCCCGAGGACCTTTTCCGCCACTTCCTCGAAGATCCCGAACGCCTCTTCGCCGAAGAGGACAAAGCGGACAGTGTGCAGGGAGGTGTCGGTGGCGAGGTGCTCGCGCGCGGTCGCGAGCGCGATCTCCGCCGCGTCGCGCATCGGGTAGCCATAGACTCCGGTCGAGAGCGAGGGGAAGGCGATGCTGCCGAGTTTTTCGCCGGCGGCCAGATCAAGGCTCGACCGATAGGCGGCCGCCAGCAACTCCGGCTCGCCGCGGAAGCCTCCGCTCCAGATCGGTCCGACGGCGTGAATGATCCAGGAGGCCGGCAGGTCGAAGCCGGGCGTCATCACGGCCGATCCCGTGGGGCATTGGCCGATCATCCGGCAGGCGGCCTGGAGTCGCTCCCACCCGGCGGCCTGGTGGATCGCGCCGTCGACGCCTCCGCCGCCCGCGAGAGCCCGATTGGCCGCATTGACCACGACATCGACCTGCTGCTGGACGATGTTCCCCTCGACCAGCTCGATCCGGGCGGATCCGACGGCAAAGGCGCGGGTCTTTCCCATCGCAGAACCTCCACCCAATCGGCGCCCGGACCGGGGCCGACCGGAGTCTCCATCCTGCTAGTCCCGCTTCTTCTCCCGGGCGTCATGCACGAGCCAGTTGAGAATCGCCGACACCACGGCCAGCACGACCGCGCCCAGCAGGGCCGAGACGATGCTGTCGACGTGAAAACCCGGCACGATCTTCGACGCCAGGCCGAGCATTCCGGCATTGAGCACGAAGGTGAAGAGCCCGAGCGTCAGAAGGTTGATCGGCAGGGTCAGAAGCCAGAGCACCGGCCGGACCACCGCATTCAGGATTCCGAGAACGAGCGCTGTCAGGAGGAGCGGGCCGATGCCATCCGCATGCACTCCTCTGACGATCAGCGTCATCAATCCGAGCGAAGCCGCGCTCAGCAGAAACCGTAAGATCAGTCCGCCCATGAGGCACCCTCCTTGGCCCGGCGCATGGTAGCAGAGCCGGGGGGACTACGGCCAGCGCCGGATCGTGGAGAGAACCCCGCCGGAGGAGGCTCGAGAGCGCCGACCTCAGGGGACGTCGGACAGGGAGAGGTTCCAGCGGCGCGCCAACTCCCGCGTCTGCGCCTCGAGACGGCGGTAGCGCTCTTCGCCCGGATCGACGCTGATCGCTCGTCGCGCGAGTTGGAGGGCCGCGGCCAGATCTCGCGCGGCGTCGTCTCGCTTCCCGCGGGTGACGGACTCCTCCGCCCGGTAGAGTAGCGCGGTGGCGAGATTGTTCGCGGTCACAGGATCACGCGGCGCTCTCTCCTGCGCGCGGGAGAACGCCTCGATCGCCATCTCCCAGCGCCCTGCGGAGAGAGCGATGGCGCCCAACGACAGAAACGGCGTGGGATCGGCTGGGAGCAGATCCGCCGCACGCAGGTAGGCGTCCACGGCCCCCGCGGTATCTCGAACCGCCAGGGAGGCGTCCCCCTGCAGGATCGAAGCGGCGCCGTTCGAGGGATCGTCTCGCAGGATCGCCGCGACCTGTTCGAGCGCGCGCGGAGCCTCCCCTTCGCGCAAAAGCCGCCGGACCGCGCCGAGGTCGCCGGCTCTTTCCCCCAGGTCGAAGATGATGTACGGACCCCGCTGCCAGACCACGCGCGCCTCGCGCCCGATCGCCGCTCGGTTGGCGTGCAGCGAATCAGGGCTCCCCGCCGGCAGGTAGGTCTCGCGTCCGGTCGCGACCAGATAGCGCATCCCCAGCCGTCGCCATCCGTCCGGAGCGTGACGCCCCAACAGATCGGTCCCGAAGACCTCGGCTTCGGTGGGAGGAATCCACGGACCGCCGTACTCGACCGCCACGGCCCCGCCGTCGACCAGGATCCGCTGGAGTTCCGCGCTCATCTCGACCCGAGGGTCGGGACGCATCCGGCCCGCCATCGACCGACCGAGCGGAAGCAACCCGGGCAGCACCACGAGCGCAAGCAGCAGAGGAACCGCCGCGGAGAGCCCCACGCCCCGACGCGGCCCGCGGACCCGCCACCTCGTCTCCACTTGCGCGACGAGCGCGGTCCACCCCACCGCGGCCAGCACGCAGAGCGCCGGCCAGACCGGCAGGAGGTAGCGCGCGTAGACGGTCTTCCAGGTCGCGAGCTGCACGAGGTAGAGCCCGCACCACGCGCCGAGCAGGAGGACGCCGCGCGGGCGAGGACCGGCCCCCCCCTCGGCCGCCGGCGCGGATCGACTCCCGCGCGATGCCGCCCAGAGGATCGCCGCGACCAGGCCCAAAAGCGGCAGGATTCCCAGGTCCCGCCACAGAGTCGAGGCGATCACGCCGAATCCGCCCTCCCCGATCGCGATTCCTTCGCCGAAGTGCGCGGTCCCGCCACGCATGTGCGAGGCCTCGTAGGTGAAATCGCGGAAGAACGCGCGCGGGGTGAGCAGGATGAACGGGTTCAGCGCCACGAAGAGCCCCGCCGTCCACGGAAGGAGACGCAGCCAGAGGCGATTCCACGAGCGACGGTCGTGCCCTTCCGGTGGAAAGAGCAGTCCCAGCGGCCAGAGATAGAGCCCGATGCCTCCTGAGTACTTGAAGGCCGCGGCCAGGCCCAGAGCGATGCCCGTGCGGCGGGGAGTCGCACCGCCCAGGAGGTCGGCAAGGAACCAGGCGAGGAAGGCCGCGCAGGCGATGTCGGTCGTCACGAGCGCGGAGTTCGCCGCGTGCAGAGCGCTCAACGCCACGAGGAGACCAGCCACCCAGGCCGTCCGCTCACCGGCGAGAGCACGGCCGAGGCGGTAGCTCCACCAGACGGTGAGCGTCCCCAGGATCGCCGACACCAACCGGCCGAGGATGTAGAGCAAAGACACGCCGCGCGTCGGAAACTTGTAGACGATCCCGCCGCCGGGCGGCCGCGGGTACGTTCCCGCGGCCAGGGAGGTCAGACCTGCCTTCAGGCCGGGCCAGGCGCCCAGGAGCGTGCCGAAGAGGAGCGCAACGCCGAAGAGCGCCGCCAGGAGGTAAACCATCCCGCCGGGATAGTGGAAGAACCTCGGATCGAGCGAGCCCTCGGAGAAGACCCAGACGGCGAGGTTGACGAGGGTCGGCTCATCCCAATGAAAAACGAACGGCAGGCTGGTCCGGATCCCCGGAAGGCGCACGGCCAGCGCCAGAGCCAAGAGCAGTCCCAGCCATATCCTCTGGGGCATCCGCGAAGGTCGGTCCCGCCGCACGCGTGGTCGTCTCCGCCCGCGGCCGGCTAGAAGAGGGCGTAGATGAAAGGTGCGATCGCCTTGCCCTGCACCGCGACCATGAGCACTCCCATCAGGACCAGCACCACGATCAGTGGCGCCAGCCACCACCGCTTCCCCTCCCGCAGGAAGAGGAACAGCTCCTTGAACAGGCTCAACCGACTCACGCGTGAGACCCTCCCGCCCGGTTCGCGGTCGATGCCGCCCTCGACCGATGGGACCACCCGCGGCACCCAAAACCGCGCCCTCTCAGTATCGGACACTCCGGCGCGAATGCCAAGCGGCGCCGCGCGAAGCCGATGCGCCGTCTGGCGGTCGGCGACGGGACGACGCGACATGGACAGCCGAGCGGATCGGTTGATAGACTCCGGCGTCCGGACACCGGGAGGGTGAGTGATGCCGAAGTCCTCGAACAGCCACGAACGGCGAGGAGCCGGGAAGGACGCCTCCGGGGGTGGACCGGGAGCCCGGCCGGGACGCATCCGCCTGACCGCCGCCCACAAGGTTCTCCTCGCGATCTTCGGTGCCTTCTTCGCTCTCCTCTTGCTCGGTGCGGTCGAACTGGTTCTCCGGATCGCCGGGTATGGCCCCGATCTGCGCGCCTTCATCCCGCGCGACATGCTCGGCCGGCCTGAGTTCGTCTTCAACCGGGACGTCAGCCTGCGTTACTTCCCGCCCGAGATGACCAGGCTCCCCGGGTTCGTCCGATTCCCCGCGACCAAGGCCCCGGGCACCTGGCGCGTCTTCTCCCTCGGCGCATCGTCCACGGTGGGCGATCCCTTCGGCCCGGCGGCCGCCTACTCGGCCTACCTCGGAGAGATGCTCCAGGACCTTCATCCCGACCGCCGGATCGAGATCGTCAACTGCGGGATCGTGGCGATCTCCAGCACGAACGTCCTCGACCTCTTCGATGACGTCCTCGATCACGACCCCGATGCCGTCCTGCTCTACACCGGACACAACGAAGCGTACGGCGCCGATGCCGTCCTCTCCGGCCTGCGCGGCACGGTCGACACGCGCGCCGGGCTGAAGTTCCGGCTCTGGCTGCGCAACACGAAGCTCGGCCTCCTGGCGCAGGATATCGCGCGCGGCGTCCGGAAGCCGGCGGACGGGACCGGTCGCGCGTCCGAGCGGGAGTTCGGCATGGACCTGATGGAGGGGAAGGTCCTGCCGGAGTGGTCCGGATTGCACCGCGCCATGCTGCGGATCTACCGCGGCAACCTGGAGGAGATGCTGGCGGGCTGCCGCCGGCGCGGCGTCACCGCGATCCTCTGCACGCTCCCCTCGAACCTGCGGGACCAGTCCCCCCTCGGGTCGGGCCACGGGCCGAAGCTCCCGGCGGATCGCCTCGCGACCTGGCAGCAGAGCTTCGAGGCCGGGCGGGCCGCGATGGAGAGGGGCCAATGGGAAGAGGCGCTGACCCGCCTGCGCGAAGCGGTCCAGGCCGACTCGTTCCACGCCGAAACCCGCTTCCGGCTTGCCCGCTGTCTCGACCGCACGGGACAAGCGGACCTGGCGCTCGGTGAATACCGGGCGGCGCGCGATCTCGACATCGTGCACTTCCGCGCCTGCGGGGAGCAGAATCAGATCATCCGCGAGGTCGCGGCCAAGGCGGGGTCCGGAGTCATCCTGGTCGATCTCGAGCGCCGCCTGGCGGAGGTCTCACCCGACGGCATCCCGGGCCGGGAATTCCTGACCGAGCATGTCCATCCCCTCATCGACGGGCACCACGACATCGCCCGTTGGATCGTCGAGGCGTTGGACGCCGCTCCTCCCGCCGGCCTGGGTCCAGCCACTGGCGGTCACGATCCAGACCTGCTGGCAGACCGGGCGCGGTACCGGCAGCGCCTCGGCATCGAGCCGATCGACGACGCAGCCGGACTGGTGCTGACGCTCCGTCACAAGCTGGCGAAGTGGCCCTTCACGCAGGCCTGCGAGAACCGCCAGGCGTCGAGGCGGCTGCGCGCCGACATCGACAGCCTGGCGCGCGGACTCGACCCATTCGCGGCCTCCGTTCTGGCGGACCTGGAGCAGGGCCGGTTTCCCGACGGCTTCGACTATGGCCATCGCCATCAGGAGATCGCCCGGCGGGCCCTCGCGGCGGGGAACCCGGCTGCGGCCGCGGAGGCGTTCGCCCGCGCATCCCGTCACTTCGGGCCCAATGCCGAACTGACGGTGAACCAGGCCCAGGCGACCCTGCTCGAGGGGGATCTGGTCGCCACCGACAGCCTCCTCTCGCTCGCGGAGGCGGTCGACGCCACGTTCGCCCGCACCCTCTTCGTCCGCGCGATGTTGCGGGGCACCGAGGGACGGGCCCGCGAAGCGCGGGAGCTCTTCCAGCAGTACCTGCAGCGCGAGCCGACCGGCATCTACGCGCAGGCGGCCCGACAGTCGATCCAGCGGCTCGACCGGGGGCAGGCGGTCGGCGTCACCCCGGCCGGGCGCGCGGCCGGCGGCTCCCGTTGATGCAAGCAGACCAGCCCAGGGAGGATTGCATGACCAACGCAGGATTCGGGTTTCTCGCCCGTCCGTCCGAACCCGGGCCGTTCGGCGCCCTGATGGACGAGTATGCGAGAGCGGCGGAGGAGTTCTGCCGCGTCGTGGAGGGGACGGCGCGCGACCGGTATGCGATCGAACGCCCGAGCGATGACCCCGACACCGTCTCGATCCGCTCGATCTGCGTCCACGCCGTCGGCGCGGCGCATCGTTACGCCGACTACATCCGCGAGGCGCGCGGCCTGCCTTTTATCGATCGTTTCGTCGTCGCCCCGGAAACCGTCGCCGAGCCGGCCGCCGTTCGCCCGGCCCTGATCAAAGCGATGCACTACACCGAGGAGTCCCTCGCCGGGTGGTACGAAGATCCCGAGCCGGCGTATCAGATCACCTTCCAGGTGCGCTGGGGCCGCACCTACGACCCCGACATGATCCTGGAACACGCCGTGATGCACCTCCTGCGCCACCGCCGGCAGATCGAGCGCTGGGCGCACTGACTCGCCGGCCGGCGCGGCCGCCTGACCAGGAGAAACGATGATGATCGACTTCGAGCAGCTCGGCCTCTTCTATCTCGGCCGCCGCATCGCGGGTGTCGATGCGCCTCCCGATCCCGCCGCACCGATCCTCCTCGACGCGCGCGACCTGACGACGCACGCCGTCTGCGTCGGCATGACCGGCAGCGGCAAGACCGGCCTCTGCGTCGCCCTGCTCGAGGAGGCCGCGATCGACGGCGTGCCGGCTATCGTCATCGATCCGAAGGGTGATCTCGGCAACCTCCTGCTCGGTTTCCCCGAACTGCGGCCGGAGGACTTCCGCCCCTGGATCGACGAGGACGACGCGCGGCGCAAAGGGATCTCGCCGGAGGAACTGGCCGGACAGATCTCCGGAAAGTGGCGGGAAGGACTCGCGGCCTGGGGACAGGATGGTGCGCGGATCGAGAGGCTGCGGCGAACGGTCGATCTCGCTCTCTTCACCCCGGGCGCGACCTTCGGCACCCCGCTCGCCGTGCTCCGCTCCTTCACCGCCCCGGACGCGAGCGCGGGGCCGGACGAGTTGCGGGAGCGGATCGCGGGAGCCGCCTCCGGGCTCCTGTCGCTGCTCGGACTGGACGCGGATCCCCTGCAGAGCCGCGAGCATGCGCTCCTTTCGGCGATCCTCGGATACGCCTGGGGTGAAGGACGGGGTCTCGAACTCGCCGACTTAGTGCGGGAGATCGGCCAGCCGCCGTTCGATCGGGTCGGCGTGCTCGACCTGGAGACCTTCTATCCGGCGCGCGAGCGCACCGCGCTCGCGCTGCGCGTGAACAACGTGCTGGCCTCTCCCGGCTTCGCCGCCTGGATGGAGGGAGAGCCGCTGGACATCGGCCGGCTCCTCTACACGCGGGAAGGCAAGCCGCGCCTCGCCATTCTGTCGATCGCGCACCTTGGCGACGCGGAACGGATGTTCTTCGTCTGCATCCTCCTGAACGAACTCCTGGCCTGGATGCGGCGCCAACCGGGCACCACGAGCCTGCGGGCTCTGCTCTACATGGATGAGATCTTCGGCTACTTCCCTCCCGTCGCGAACCCGCCGAGCAAACCCCTGATGCTCACGCTGCTCAAACAGGCGCGCGCCTTCGGGCTCGGGGTGGTGCTGTCGACGCAAAACCCGGTCGACCTCGACTACAAAGGGCTGGCCAACTGCGGCACGTGGTTTCTAGGACGACTCCAGACCGAGCGCGACCGCGAACGGATGCTCGACGGTCTGATGGGGGCGGCCGGCGGCGGACTCGACCGCACAGAGCTCTCCACGCTCCTCTCGAGCCTGCGGTCACGCCGCTTCCTCTGGCACAGCGTCCACCAGCCGGAGCCGTCGCTCTTCGAATCGCGCTGGGCGCTGTCGTACCTGCGCGGGCCCCTCTCCCGGCCGCAGATCCAGGCGCTCTCGCGCCCGGCCGAGGGGGCGCCGCCGCGCTTCGAGCCGGCCCCGCCCGCAGCGCCGCCGGTACCGATGCGACCCGCGGGACCGGCCCAGACCGGCCCCGGAATCCGACCCGCCGTGCCGGTCGAGGCGGCGGAGTGCTTCCTCGACGTTTCGGCGCTGTTCCCGGATCGGACGGCCGACGGAGTCCTGCGTCCCTTCCTTCTCGGATCGGCCAACGTCCACTACGCGGCGCCGCGCTTCGGACTCGACGTCTGGCGGAGACTCGTCCTCTTCGCCCCACTCGAAGCGGATCTCCTCCCGAACCCCTGGGACGACCCGCGCACGATGATCCTGGCATCGCTCCCGCCGACCCAGCCCGCGCCCGCGGCAGGCCGGCCGTTCGCGCCGCTGCCGACGCCCGCCGCACGCCCCAAAAGCTATGCCACCTGGTCGCGCGGCCTTGTCACTCACCTCTACCAGGCGCGGCCGCTGCGTCTCTGGCACTGCCCCGAGTTGAAGCTCGTCGCTCGTCCCGACGAAACGGAGCGCGATTTCCGCGGCCGGGTCGCCCTGGCCGCGCGCGAAGCCCGGGACGGCGGCGTCGACCAGATCCGAAGGAAGTATGCCTCGAAGCTGCAGACGCTCGCCGACCGGATCCGCCGCGCGGAATCGCGCGTCTCGGTCGAGCAGGCGCAGTATCAGCAGCAGCAGGCCTCCAGCACGATCCAGATCGGCGCCACCATCGTCGGCGCGCTCCTGGGAGGGCGGCGCCGCGGCGTCGGCGGCCTGGCCACGGCGGCGCGCGGCGCGGCCCGTTCCGAGAAGGAGCGGGGCGACATCGCCCGCGCCGCCCAGGAGGTGGAGGCGTTGCGTTCGCAGTTTGCCGCGCTCGAGAGCGAGGTCGAGCGGGCGGTCCACGCGCTGCAGGCCACCGGCACCATCGGCGATCCGCTCGTCACGGAGATGGAAGTCGCCCCGCGCAAGGCCGACATCACGGTCGAGCGCGTCGGGCTGGCGTGGCTCGGTTAGCGGCCGGCGTTCACTCGAACAGCTCCCCCACCGGACGCAGGCTGCGGCTCCAGACGACCGCGTGGGCGAGTGCCTCCAGTTCGGGCGTCTTCGGGTTGAACGCCACGGTGTAACCCGCGACGCGCGCCACGCCGAGGTCGTTCACGTTGTCGCCGACGAACGCACACCGTTCGAGCGGCACGTCGTAGCGCTCGGAGAGGTGCCGCAGCGCCCGCGCCTTGCCGTCCATGTCGAACGGGGTCGCGCGCCAACCCACCAGCTTCCCGGAGCGATCGAACTCGAGCCCGTTGGTGAAGACCTCGTCGAACGGATGCTCGGGGAAGTGCTCATCGAGAACGACATCGAGCGTCCCGGAGATCACCGCCAGCCGGTAGCCGCGGGCTTTGAGCTCGTGCAGCACCGCGACCGCACCCTCGAGCGGGTACAACCCGCGCACGACCTCCAGAATGGCCTCCCGTGTCGCCCCGGCCTCGATCCATCCGCCGACATCGAGTTCTACCCAGGTGGGGTAGTCGATCCGACCCGCCTTGTAGTCGTGATAGCGCTCCACGTTGAGGCGGTCGTCCCCCATGAAGCGCCGGTTGAGCAACTCCCAGATGACCTTGCCTTCCGGATGCTCGACGAGAGTCCCGTCAACGTCGAACGCGATGAGCGCGAGATCGTCCGGCCTCTCGCGGGTCCGTCGGACGTTCATGGACGAACGCTCCCGGGCGCCGCCGTGCCCGCGCGCACGATTCCTGCCTCCAGCCGCGACAGCCTGCGCAGACGAGCGAGATTCCGCTTGTCGGCGTCTTCCTCCTTCGGCGTTTCCAGCACCATCGGCACGCGGCGAAAGGCCGGGTCGGTCAGGAAGTAGCTGAAAGGTTTCGATCCGATCTCCCCTGCGCCGATGTGCGTGTGCCGGTCGACCCGGCTGCCGAGCGGCTTTTTGCAGTCGTTGAGATGAAACCAGCGCACGCGCTCGAGCCCGACCCGGCGCGCCAGTTCGTCCCGGAACCCCCCGTAAAGCTCCGGCGTGCGGAAGTCGTAGCCAGCCGCGAAGAGATGGCAGGTGTCGAGACAGACGCCGGTGCGGTGCTCCGTCTCGACCTCCCGCAGCAGGCGCTCCAGGTGCTCGAGCCGGTGTCCGAGGGTCGATCCCTGCCCGGCGGTGCTCTCGAAGAGCACCCGCGTGCGACATCCCGCGGTCTCCCGCAGCGCTTCGCGCACCGAGGCCGCGACCCGCGCCAGCCCCACGTCCTCGCCCTCTCCCATGTGGGCCCCCGGATGGAAGACCAGGCGCGGAATCCCGAGCGCCTCGCACCGTTCGATCTCATCGACAAACGCCCGGATCGATTTCCGGCGCAGAACATCGTCCGGCGAGGCGAGATTGATCAGGTAGGAGTCGTGCGCGGCCATCTCGAACGGCCCGAGCCGGTCGCCGGCCTCGCGGAAGAGCCGGATGGTCGTCTCGTCCAGCGGCTTGGCCGCCCACTGGTTGCTGTTTTTGGTGAAGAGCTGCACCGCCCCGGAACGATGGCGGGCCGCCTCCTCGAGCGCGCGGTGGAGTCCGCCCGCCACCGACATGTGGGCGCCGAGCAAGGGGTGCCAGGCATCCGCGCCCCTTCCTCCCTTGGTCCGGGGCGCCGCGCGACTGCCGATCGCTTGTTCGTCCTTTACGTGGTGTCGGATCTCCATGAACGGATCGTAGACGATCCGGCGGCGGGACGCACGCCGCGCACTTTTCTCCTCGGTACGACAGCGGATGTCAGGGGCGCCACATCATTCTTCTCTTGGGCAGAACGACGGGCGGGAAGTGCGCGCGACTGCGAGGTGAGAGTGGCCGATGAAGGTGGCACGGCGTGAACCCCGAGACCCCGCCCGTCGTCTCCGCACCGATCGGGGTTCCACCCGGGGCGGATTCCCGACTCATTCCCGGTGGACGTTCGGTTACACGGTTGAACGCTCCGGTCAGACGGCCGACACTGCATCGATGCACACCCACCTGCTCACGGCGTCCGCGCGGCAGATCGGCGCGCTCTGCACTCCTCCGCCGCTGGTCCTCGCGGCGAGCCGGCTCGATCCGCGCGGCCTCGTGCTGCTGCTCGAGTGGCCGCCGGGCGATCGCCGGCGGCGCCTCTTCCTCGACTTCGAACCGGACCACGCGACGCTCCACCTGATCCCGGCCGGCCGGGAGGCGGCCGAACCGGGAGGGAGCGCACTGGGCGAGCGCCTCGTCGGCCGCCGCCTGCTCGGTCTGGAGCCGGGCGCCGAGCCACGCGTCTGGCGGCTGCGCTTTTCTCCTCCGCCGGCCGGCTCGGCATCCGACCGCGTCTCCCTCCTCGCCGCCTGGACCGGCCGCACCGGCAACCTGCACCTGGTCGATGACAAAGACATGGTCCTGGCCGCACTCGTACCGCGCGGACCGGCTCCCGGCGAGCCGCATCGGCTGCCATCCCGCGATGCCCCCGCCGGGGCCGCGGAGACCGGCGGCGCGAGCGGGCCGGAGACCGCGAGCCCCGACGCGGCACAGGATCTGATGGAACGGCTCCGCCGCATGCACGAAGAGGCGATCAACCGCGCCCGTTCGGAAGCCCGTCGCGCCGAACAGAGCCGCTCGGTGCGCGAGGAGACCAAACGCCTGCTGCGCCTGCGCCGGAACCTGGAACGCGAGCGGAACGACCCCCAGCAGGGAGCGCGGCTGCGACGCTCGGGGGAGGCGATTCTCAGCCACCTGCACGCGATCACGCGGGGCGAAACCCGACTCCTCGTCGAGGGCTGGGGCCCGGAGGGAGGGGTGCTCGAAGTCGTGCTCGATCCGGCGAAACCGCCGACCGAGAATGCGCGTCAGTTCTTCCACCTCGCGCGGCGGTGGGAACGGGGCGAGCCGCACCGCAAGCGCCGCCTGGAAGAGATCGATCGCGCGATCGCCCGGCTCTCTCTGCTGGCCGCGAAGGTGGACGACGCGGAATCGGCCCTGACCGAAGGCGCGTTCTCCCGCAAACTCGACGAGGCCCTTGGATTCCTGCGACGCTCGGGGGGAGCGGCCCAGAGCGGGAAAGAGACCGGATCCTCATCCGGCGGCGGAAACCGGCGCGAGTCCGCGGGCACAGAGCGCACGGACCGCTCGCCATCCCGCGGATCCCGCCGTGACGCCGCGTCCCCGGACGCGGCATCGTCGACCTCTTCCGCCCGAGGCGCCCCCCGGGACCGGCGCGACGCCGGCTTCCGACCTCGTCGCTATACGACGCGCGAGGGCTGGACGGTGCTCGTCGGCCGCTCCAACGAGGAGAACGACTGGCTGACCCACCGCGCGGCGCATCCGGAGGACTACTGGTTTCACGCGCACGGCTGCCCGGGGAGCCATGTTGTCCTGCAGCGAGCGGGACGCAAGGACAACCCCAGCGTCCGCACTCTCGAGGAGGCGGCCGCCATCGCCGCCTTCTTCAGCAAGGCGCGCCATTCATCCAAAGCTCCGGTGATCTATACGTTGAAGAAGTATGTCCGCAAACCGCGCGGCGCCAAGCCCGGCCTCGCCGTCTGCGAGCGCGAGAAGACGATCATGGTGAGGCCGCAGGATCCCAGCGAGGGGAGAGAGCCGGAGTGGATGGAGGAGTAGCAGGGAGCGGAGGCTAATCCGCCTGCAGGGCCCGCGCCTCCTCCTCCCGACCCATCTCCCGCAGGAGGCGGGCGGCGGCCCGCCGCGGCGTCACGTAGTTCGGGTCGACTTCGAGCGCGCGCCGGTAGAGCGCCAGGGCCTCGTCCCGCCGTCCTTCGAGCTGATTCAACTGCCCGAGATTGGCGAGGCCGATCGCACTCTGTGGATCGAGCCCGACGCCGCGCTCCAGGTGAGCGCGCGCCTCCTGGAGTCGGCCGGCCCGCGCCAGCAGCGTGCCGAGGTTCACCTCGGCTTTGCCCAGGGTCGGATCGAGCGCGAGGGCTCGGGTGTACTCCTCCATCGCTTCCGCCGGCTTTTTCTCCGCCTCCTGGATCACGCCGAGACGATAGTGGTACTCCCCGTGGCTGGCCCCGCGGTCGAGCCCGGGCAGATTCAGGACCAGGAGCACCGCCAGAAGTGCGGAGGCCAACGCGGGGAGAGCCGCCGCGCGCCGCGTCGTCGGTGAGCGCACGTCCGCGGCGAAGGCGCCGATCCCTCCTCCCGCCAGGAGGGCCAGAAACGGCACGACGGGTGCGCGAAAGCGGTCGGTCACGAAGAAGAGCGAGACCGAAAGCGCGATCGCCGCGACCGAGGCGGCCAGCCAGCGCGCCCAAGGATCTCGCCGGAGCCTCCAGAAGCCGAAGAACGCGACGGCCGCGAGAAGCGCCATCCCGGGGAGCGGGAGTCGCAGCAAGAACGAGAAGCGGCGCTCGAACGGCAGTGACTCCACCTGCGGAACCTCGTACTGCCCGAAGAAGAGGAGGAGCTTCCGCGCATAGAGGCCGAGCGCGCGACCCGGCTCCGCCGCCAGGTGCGCGAGCGCGCGGCCCCGCCAGAACCGGTCCGCCTGGACCGCGCTGAAGGCGTTAGCGGGGTCGGCGTCGTCGGCGCCCGATCCGCCCGAGAGCCGGCGCGCCGCCGCTATCCCGAGCAGATCGCGATCCTCCCGCATCTCCGGCGGCCGCACATAGGCTCCGTTCGCCTCCGGACCGTTGCCGATGTAGAGGTTGATCCCGCCGTTGACGGCGATCGGAACCCACGCCCGCCCGGCCACCCCGTTGTAGACCAGGGTCAGGAGCGGCAGCAGAGCGAAGCCGGCCAGAAACGGCGCGGCGCGCCGGACCGTCGAAGGATCTCGCCCGCCGGGCGTCGGATTCACCATTGCCTCGCGACGCGAGGACCCCGCCGCGCCACCGGATCGATCCCGCGCGATCCACCAGAGCGCCGGGAGGATCGCCACGCCCGCGGCCGGTTGGGCCAGCGTCAGGAGGCCGAACGCCACGCCCGACAGCGCCAGGCTGCCGTGGCCGGCCGGAAGAAGACTGCGTCCCCGGTCTCCGACCGCTCGCCCGGCCGTCTTCGTCGACCCGGCGACCACGACGGTCCACAGAGCGAAGGCGGACAGCGCCACCACCCAGGCGGGAGGGAGGAGTACTCCCGTGTAGAAGATGGCTGGCTTGTACAGTGCGACCAGAAGCCCCGCGCCCCACGCGGCCGCCGGACCGCGCCACCGTCGGGCCGCGTCAGCCACGAGGAACGCCGCGACTCCCCCGGGGAGAAGATGCATCCAGAGCGCCGAGGCGGGATCAGGCCCGAGCAGGCCATAAGCCAGCGCCAGCAGCAGCGGAAAGAGCGGAGCCTGCGTGAACGGGGCCTCCCCCAACCCCTGGCCGGCGAGGACGGCGCGCGCCCATCGATCGTATCCCGCGGTATCGAGCCCCAGGTGGAGTCGAAACGGGTTCCCGGACGACTCGATGAGATAGATCGCTCGCAGGATCACGCCCACCACACCCGCCGCGAGGGCCGGGACGATCTCTCGCCATCGTGTCATCACGGCCGGACCGCCTCGAGGTAGAACTCCTCCTCCTTGTCGACGAGGAGTGTCAGCGAGAGCCCGGCCTCGCGGACCATCTCCCGCAGGATGGCCGCCGCCGGAATGCGATCCCGCCGCACGGCTTCGCCGGCCCCCTCGTGAAAGGCGTTGAGGCGTTCGCTTCCCTCGAGATGCGCGATGACGAGGCGGCCGCCACGCCGCAAGAGGGCCGCGAAGTGGCGGAGCGCGCCACCGCGGTCCTCGAAGTGGGGGAAGACACAGAAGAGAAGGACGAGATCCAGGCTGTCGGCCGCCGCCTCGAGCGCCGTGGCATCCGCCTCTCGCAGCTCGATGACCGAACGCCGGGTCGGAGGCAGATCCGCAATCGCGTCGCGCGCCTCGGCCATCATGCGAGGGGAGTTATCGACCGCGAGCACCTTACCGTGCGGACCGACCCAGTCGGCGAGCAGTCGGGTCAGGCGTCCGGATCCGCAACCCGGCTCCAGAACGTGGAGTCCGGCCAGGTCGCCCAGCCGGGTATGCAGCCGCGCGACCTTCGCCGCCTCGTCTCCCGGGAACCCGCGTGCCCGCCACTCCTCCGCGCACGCGTCGAAGAAGGCTCGCCTGGCATCACCTTCCTGCATAGCTCTCCCGTCCCCCCGCCGCTCGTCGCTCACTGGTCCCCCGGAAGACTGACGAGGCGATCGACGTTGTCCCGCAACAGGCGCAGCCACGCCCCCGCTTCCGGAGCATCCGGGTAGTTGCTCAGGATGACGAACGGCACCTTGAGTTCCGAGGCCAGGGCGCGCGCTTCGCGATCTCCCCACTGGAGGTTGCCGGCGACACCCTGCACGCGCGCCCGGCGTGCCCGCCGGACCACTTCGTCGATTCCCTTCAGGCTCGTCTCCTCCGCCCGTTCGAAGAGGACCTCCGCGCGCGCTCCCGCCCACACAACGAAATCCTCCTGGTAGGATGCGACCAGCAGGGGACGACCGCCGACGGCCGCCTCGGCGCGGTTCTGTTGCCGGGACGACTCCTCCCGCACACGCCCGTCCAGTCGTCGCAGACGGATCCGGATCGTGTCCCCTCGCGCCGGAAAGGCCTCCGCGAGATGGGCCGCCACCTCGCGGCAAAGCGCGAGATACGGTTCGGCCAGCGTCTGCGTGCCCCGGGTCGGAAGCGCCACGATCACGCGACCGGGATCTCCACCCCGCAACTTCTCCCCCAGCGGACGCTGGTAGTCATGGACCATGGTCATCCTCGCCGCGGCGACGTCGGCGAGCGCCTTCGGAGTGACATCGTAGTGACCGGGGCATCCCTGCGCGGGAATCAGGGTGAGGATCTCGACCGCATCCCCGGCGACATCCGCAATCGCCGCGCCCAGCAACGTCGAGGTCACGACCACCAGGGGCCTCGACGCGGAACTCGCGGGATCCCCTGGACTGTCCGAAGCCGGCGCGCCGAGCGCGGATCCAGCGAAGCCGCCCCCGGCCGCGACCATCCCGCACGCGATCAAAAAGCGCAGCACCGGTTTCACCATCAGGCGATACCTCCTTGCCGTCAGAGACCCGCGCGCGAGGCGCGCACGCGGATCAGATCACCCCGCTCGATCGTGCCGTGGTACAGATAGATGGCCCGGTCGGGATACGCCTCTGCCAGACGCCGATTCGCTTCCTCCCCCCGATCCTGGGCGTAGAGCACCCCCGGCCGCGCCGCATCCGGCGCCTGGTGCGCGAACGCCGAGCCGAACCAGAGATGGCGGAACTGCAAGCCCTCCGGCTGGAACTCGGCGAAACGGCAGATCACCAGGGCTTGTGGTTCGGTCACCTCCCGGTCCACCCGCTCGCCCAGATACGGGCTTACCCCCCAATACTCCCGCCCGTAGTGCTGGAAGTAGGAGGCCATCCGCGGTCCCGATCCGGCGGCGGCTCCGGCGGCCTCCGGCGGCGTCCGGAAGAGGCGGGGCCAGCCGCTCAGACCCGCCGCGAGGCTCAGGACCGCCAACAGGCCCGCCACCCCGACGGTGCGGCGCCGGCCCAGGCGCGGAAGCCACCCCGCGATCCGCCAGAGCCCGACCGCCGAGAGCACGAGCAGGGGCCCCAGCGCCTCGTACAGATAGCGGGGTCCGAAGCAGAGGTCATGAAACCAGTAGAAGATGTGCGCGATGAGGAGCGCCGCCGCGACGGCGAGGAGGAGCCAGGAGGCACCGGCGCGTCCGTTCTCCCCGTCGCGATCCCGCGATCGACCGCCCGGGACCAGGGCCACGAGCAAGGGCCAGAGCGAGCTGAGCGGCCACTCGAAAAGACGTCCATTCAGGGCCACCACGTTCTGGCCGGCGTGGCTCAGTCCGCGGGCCAGGGTGTGCGGAGGCCCCCAGGACCCTTTTCCGAAGCCGAGTCCGTGCGACGCGCCGTATAAGCGGATATAGCCGGGCACCAACGCATCGCCGGTCGTCAGGAGGTTGTACAGACCGAGCAGGGCGGCGCCCACCGCACCACCGGCGACGAACGCCGTCATCGGGCGCCACCGCGACCCGAGGTCGCACCGGCACCAGAGAGCGGCGTGTACCGCCACCGGACCCGCCATCGCGAGCGCCGTGTAAGGTCGGATCAGGATGGCCGCCAGGAGACAAAGACCGGCGAGGATCCCGTCACGGGTCTGCCCGGTGCGCACCATCCGGAGGTGGAAGGTGAGGAACATCGTCAAGGCGCAGAGAGCGCCGACGTGGGCCATGTACTCCGCCGCCATCAGAAGGAGGAAGGGAGAGAGCACCCCGAGCACGGCGGCGAGTCGACCGATCGCCCGGCCCTGCACCTCCCGGCCGAGCAGGAAGATCGCGTAGATGGAGAGCGCGCCGAGGATGGGGTTCACGAGCCAGGGCGCGCCCAGCCAGACCCCGGGGACGAGGAGTAACGCGTGACCGGGCGGGTATTGCGCGTACCACCGTCCGTCGTTGATCAGGTGGGCGTAGTCGAACGCCTCGCGCAGGGGGAGACTCGGCGCCCAGACGCGCCCCTCGGCGAAGATCCGGGCCTGGAAGAGCTGCGCGATCGAATCCTGCACGTGCGGGATGCCACCAAACAGACTCTTCGACAGGATCGCCGCCGCGACGAACACGACCAGCGCGCAGACGAGCGCCACCGGATCGACGCTGCTCCAGGCACGCGGCGGAGTGGCCGCGGATGCGCGCACCCGCACCCTCATCCCTCCAGCCGCGGACCCGGGACGCGCACGTCTCCCTTTCGTTCCGTCCAGAGACGCGCATCCAGGAACTCGAGTAACGGCACCCCCTGCTTGCGGGTCACCCCCAGCAGGTCCTTCAAGGCCGCGACGTTCATCTCCGGTTGCGTGCGGAAGTGCTCCCGCACGCGCCGCTGCAGCTCGGCGACCAGGCTGCCGTGCAGCAGAATATCTCCCGGCAGGCGGGTGACGAGGTCCTCGGCCAGGCAGAGCTGGAGAAGCTCGCCCGCGCTCTTGCCTCCGAATCCCTCCAGAAACTCCTTCTGCGTCGGCCCGGCGAATCCCCGCCCCTCCAGGTCATGCAGCATCCGCTCCCGCAGGGCCGCGAGGTCGCTCGGAAGAGTGAGGACCGGTCCGCTCGCCCGCAGCCGGTCTCCCTTCGCGAAGAGCTTGCCCGCCGCCAGTTCACGCTGGAACCAGGCCTCCGCCACCTCGGGGTGGATCTTCTGTTCGTGGCGGCTCTTGAGGTCGCTCTTGAGCGGCCCGAAGCGGAGCGGCTGCTGGCGTTCCGCCTCTGCGATCGCCGCTGCCAGGGTCACGCCCGCCTGGTCGAAAGCGTCCGGGTGGACGAGGCGCGCGCGACCGACGCGCAGGAGTTCGGCCGAAGTCAGGAGCGCCTCCACCACCGCGGCGATCTCGGCCGGCGGCTGCCCCAGCATCTGGGGAAGATCGGGCTCCGGCAGTCCGATGCCTCCGCGCGTGCGCACCCGCTCGATGATCCGATCCTCGATCGTCCCTTCCTCCGCCATGCGGAGCGCCGCGAGATCTTCCTTCCGAAAGCGGCGACGCTTCGCGCCGGAGACATCGAGCACCCGCCCGCCGCCCAGGGTGTACATCGGGGAATAGGTCCGCAGGACGAAACGATCGCCCCGTTCCGCGACAGTCGGCGACTCGAGCTGGATTTGCGCCAGCCCATTCTCTCCCGGTTCGAGTTCCTCCGCATCCAGCAGCACCACGCGGCCCATCGTCTCACTGGCCCCCAGGTAGAAGCGGACGCGCATCCGGTGTTCCAACGCGCGGGGCGCGTCGGGGAGGACCCGCAACCGGACATCGACGCGATCCACCGGTTGCAGCACCTCTTCCGCGATCAGCCAATCGCCCCGTTCGACCTCGTCCCGAGAGATGTTGTGCAGGCAGACCGCGGAGCGTTGTCCCGCGTGTGCTTCGGAGACCCGGTCACCGTGGACCTCGATCGCCTTGATCCGGGTCTCCACCGAACGCGGACGCAGCCAGACTTTCATTCCCTCGCGCAGCCGACCACCCCAAAGGGTCCCGGTCACGACGGTGCCGAACCCTTCCATCGTGAAGACTCGGTCGATCGGGAGGCGCGTGAACCGCCCCCGCTGGATCTCCTCGAGGCGATCGAACTCGACGTCGAGTCGAGCCTCTAGCTCCGGCTTTCCCGCTCCGGTCACGGCCGAGACGGGCAGGATCGGGGCCGCGCGGAGCGGCGTGGACTGCAGCCAGTCGCGAACCTCCGCCGTCACGAGCTCCAGCCACTCGGCATCGACGAGATCGACCTTGGTCAGCGCAACGACCCCCCGGTTGACTCCGAGGAGATCGAGGATCTCCATATGCTCCCGGGTCTGGGGCATCACCCCCTCGTCCGCGGCGATCACGAAGAGTATGAGGTCGATACCGCCGGCTCCGGCCAGCATCTGGCGGATGAAGCGCTCGTGACCAGGGACGTCGACGACGCCACAGCGGCGCCCCGACGGAAGGGTGATGGAGGCAAAGCCGAGCTCGATCGAGATGCCCCGCTTCTTCTCTTCCTTGAGACGATCCGTGTCGACCCCGGTCAAGAGCTTGATCAGGAGCGTCTTGCCGTGATCGATGTGCCCGGCGGTTCCGATGATGGCGTCGCGTGACATGGCGAGGCCGAGCCTACCAGAGGGCTGGAGGTTCGAGGTCCGGAAAAGCGGCTCCGGGCCGCGCCGCAGTCGGCTCCGCATCCCTCCGAGGCGAAGTCGGGAGAAGGGACGATCCGCAGACTCACGTCACAGGAAGCCGGGGTCGGGTGGAAGATCGTTCCACCCGGCCCGGCCCAAAAATCGCCTCTGCGGCCGGGGCGATCAGCGATAGACCGCCTTGATCTGCCCCCAGCTCGCCTGCTCGACCGGCACGATCGGACAGGGATTCGGATCGCAGACGGTCCCCTCCCCGAGCCAGTCACCCTGCAGGTCGGCACACGCGCCTTCAGTCAGAAGGACGCAGCTCCCGTCGGCCAGACAGCAGGCGGCCGCCGGCAGCACGCGGATCAGGCCGCACCGGCGCGCCTCGGTGAGGACGAAGCCATCGCGAATCGGATAGAACCCGCTATAAGAGCCCTGGTAGTAGATCGTCCCGCCTTCATCGATCACGGTGATCCAGTCGCGCTCGAGGTCGACGTTGACGAACAGCACGCCCCCTTTGTTCGCGACGTAGAAGATCTGGGCACAGACCTCGATCCCCGGGGGAAAGTTCTGGATCCCCCACTGGATCACGTAAGGGCCCGGCACGGTCGCGGCCCAGTTCCAGGTATTGGGCGTGACGTCGCAGATCAGCGAATCGACGTCCGTCGTCTGGCCCGGCCCGGTCGACGTGCCCTCGGGGAAGGTGGTGCAATCCGGCAGCGGCGTGCCGTTCTGCTTCCATTCTCCCGGGCTCCAATAGACCGTGTATTCCTCCCCCTCGACGCGATCGCGGAGCCAGGCCTGCGCGTACGCCGAACCCGGCGCCACGGAGACGGCCACGATCATGAAGAGAGCGAGGAGAGTCATCGCAGACAGCACGCGAGAAACATGCGGGGTGAAGAATCCGCCCTTAGCAAAGGTCATACGCTACCCCCTGGCCTGAGATGTGGGAGAGTGCCCGGAGGGCCTTCTCCGAACTCGATTCCGCGCCCCAGGTGTGACGGTCACCGTGGATCTCGCCGTCGGTCCGGAACCGGAACAGGGACCAACAGAGGTCGGGCCCGACAGGCGAATCTGTACCGTAGCTACTTAGCGTCACACCGGCCGCTGCGTCACAATCCCCGGTCGCGCGGATGCGTTGCGTACATCACCGCCGTCGGGACGGGCTCTGCTCGGCTCACCGGCCTCATCGCCCCGACGGCTTCGTCCCGCGAAGCCCGCAGAATCGTCGCCGCCCTCTCGCGGCCATGCCCCGTCGACGCGCACACTCGATCGACGGGACTGAAGGAATGATAGCCCCTTTCGTGTCACCGTGCAACTTCCGAAATGGAGGAACTTCCTTAGCGACAACAAGTAAGCGGCGTACTCCAATCCCTGAACGCCAAACTGCGGGAAGCGGAGGCTGCCCCCGGAGCACTCCGCGCGGGTCGCCGTCCGTCTTGTCGCCCACATCACCCACCGTCCGTCGTGCCGTCCTTCTCGCGGCCAAGGCACCGTCTCGAACACCATCTCACCGTCCGCGTCACCGTGCTCCGCTCGTCCGCCTCACGTCCGCCTCACGTCCGCCTCACGTCCGCCTCACGTCCGCCTCCAGTCCACCCCCGGTCCACCCCCGGTCCACCTCCAGTCCACCTCCAGTCCACCTCCAGTCCACCTCCAGTCCGTCTCACCGTTGATCTCAGCATGTGCCTCACGTCCGCCTCACGTCCGTTGCGCCGTCGATCTCCCCTCTTCCTTGGTCCGGATTGACACTCGAATGGAAGGACCCTAGGCTCGCGCTGCCGCGCCCGACGCCCGACGACAACACTGCCGGGCGCCCCCTACGTCTGCCGGCCCGGTCCGAGACCGCGCCGGGTCTTTGGGTTCGCGGTACCCCGGAGGAAGTCGATGTCGCACGCACACCCGACGCCGGCGCCGGAGTCAGTTCGGTACCGAGCTACCGGCCAGGCCGTCCCGTCCGACGTCCTCGTCATCGGAGGCGGCATCCTCGGCCTTTCCACAGCCTGCGAAATCCTCGCGCGCGGGCTCTCGGTCACGATCTTCGAGGAAGATCCCAAGCGGAGCGCGACCTGGGCCAGCGCCGGCATGCTGTCGCCGTATGCAGAGCACACCGACGCCGGCGCCCGCCAGGACATGATGCGGGCCGCCCGCGCGGCCTATCCGGCATTTCTCGCGCGGGTCGAAGAGCACTCCGGCATGCGGATCGAGATGGGGTTCCCCGGCACGCTGATCCCGGCCCTGTCTGACGATCGAGCGCTCGACCTCCAGGAGCTGACTCGCCGATTCCTCGACCTCGGCGCGAGGGCAAGGTACCTCGATCCGTCCGAGACCGCCTGGCAGGAGCCGCAACTCGCGGCGCGCGGATCAGGAGCGGTGCTGCTGGAGGACGAGGGGTATGTCAATCCTCGCAGCCTGCACACGGCGCTCCGGGCCGCGTTCGACCGGCTCGGCGGACGCTGGGTCGCCCTGCAGGTTCTCGGCCTCGTCGCGCGCCAGGGACACGCCGCGGGCGTCGACACCACGGCCGGCGTCATCCTGGGGCGGGCGGTCATCAACTGCGCCGGGGCGTGGGCCGATCGATTCCTTCTGCCCGAAGACCTGGCGCGGATCCGGCCCCGCCCGATCCGCGGCCAGAGCGTGCGCCTCCGTCCCCCCAGCCGTCAGGAGGGGATCCGGCGAGTGATCCAGGTGCCCGGGGTCGCCTACCTCGTCCCGCGCGCCGACGGCTCGGTCGTCCTCGGGGCCACCAGCGAGGAGATCGGTCCGTTCCCCGGCGTCACCGGCGGCGGAGTGAGCAGCCTGCTCAACGCCGCGCTCAGCCTGGTCCCGGCCGTCCAGAGTTGGGCGTTCCTCTCAGCGCAGAGCGGCCTTCGCCCCCTCGCCGGCGATGGCGAGCTCTTCCTCGAGGCTGATTCAACGCGCCAGGGCCTCTTCCACGGCCTCGGACTCTACCGGCAGGGCGTGCTGCTCGCGCCCGTCGCCTCCACCCGTCTGGCCGGCATGGTGCTGGATCATCTGGGCAAGAAGGCGCAATGATGCGCCCCGAAGCCCTCGGGAGGACCTACGCGATCATGAAGCTGCGGATCAACGGTGAGGAACGCGATTGGGCCGGAGATCCGCGCCTCGAGTCGCTCCTCCGAGACCTGGGACTCGAGCCGGATGCGCCCGGCGTCGCCGTCGCGGTCAACGCCCGAGTGGTGCCGCGCGGTGAGATCTCTGCTACCCTGCTCCACTCCGGTGACCGGATCGAGATTGTGCGCGCGGTCCAGGGGGGATGAGCCCGGCATGGATGGCGATCGGAGGGCGGAGGATCGACGGACCGGGGATCGACGCACGGCCGCGATCCTCGAGGAGAGGAGCTGACGATGACTGAGTCCAAGGGGGAGTCGGCGGTCCGCGGAGGATCGCCGGCGTTGACGATCGCGGGACGAACCTACCGGTCACGTCTTCTGGTGGGTACCGGCAAGTACCGTGACTTCGAGGAGACCGCCCGGGCGCTCGAGGAGAGCGGGGCGGAAATCGTCACCGTCGCCATCCGACGCGTCAGCCTGGAGCGCGGGAAGGGCGACTCCCTCCTCGACCACATCGACCCGAAGCGGTATGTCCTCCTCCCCAACACGGCGGGCTGCTACACCGCGGAGGACGCGGTGCTCACGGCTCGGCTGGCCCGCGAGGCATTGGGCACCAGCCTGATCAAGCTCGAGGTGATCGGAGATCCGAAGACCCTATTCCCCGACAGCCGCGGCCTGCTCGAGGCGGCCGAAGTCCTGTTGCGCGACCAATTCACCGTTCTGCCGTACTGCATGGACGATCCCGTTCTCTGCCGCCAGCTCGAGGAACTCGGCTGCGCCGCGGTGATGCCGCTCGCCGCGCCGATCGGCTCGGGGCTCGGCATCCGCAATCCCTACAACCTCCGGATCATTCTGGAAGCGGCGAAGGTTCCGGTGATCGTGGACGCCGGGGTCGGCACCGCATCCGATGTCGCCGTGGCGATGGAGATGGGCGTCGACGGAGTGCTCCTCAACACCGCGATCGCCGGCGCGAAGGATCCGATCCGGATGGCGCGCGCGATGCGCCTCTCCGTCGAGGCGGGAAGACTCGCCTTCGAGGCGGGACGAATCCCGAGGAAGCTCTACGCCACCGCCTCGAGCCCGCTCGACGGCGTCGTCATCGCGGGAGAGTGAGAGGGCCATGCGGCCGCTGCCGTTCCGGCTCTATGTGATCAGCGATCGCACGAGGATGGACGCAAACCCCGCCGATGCAGTGGCCGCGCTGGCGCGGGCGGGGCTCAGTGCGTTCCAGTGGAGGGAGAAGGACCTCGGCGCCGGCGACGGGCTGCTTTGGCTCAGCCGGCTCACCGTCGCCATCGAGGCAGCCCGGGGTGACCCGTCCCCTCAAAGTCTCCGCGCAGCGACCGCGAGGTCTTCGGACTCGGCGTCCGCACCACAGTATCCCTGGCAGTTCGCCGGTCCGACCGGTCCGGCACCCCGCGCCCCGGCCGAGCTCCCCGTGATCCACGCCTGGCAACGCGCGCCCGAGCAGGTCGCCGATCCGGCGGGCGACGGCCACGTCCACGACTCCGGGCGGCCGGCCGCGTTTCACCTCTTCGTCAATGACCGCACCGACCTGGCGCTCCTGGCCGCCTGTCACCTGCATCTGGCGGAGAACTCGGTTCCGACGCTGGCCGCGCGGTCGCTGCTCCCCGCGAGCCGGCTGATCGCGCGGTCGACCCACTCGCTCGAGGGAGCCTTGGCGGGGGAGCGGGAGGGGGCCGACTTCATCACCTTTGGCCCCGTCTTCGACACACCGTCCAAGCGCGCCTTCGGGCCTCCGCTCGGCCTCCCCGTGCTGCGCGAGCTCTGTCACTCCGTCACGATTCCGGTCCTGGCTCTGGGCGGTGTCACGCTCGAGCGCATCGAGGAGTGCCGGCAGGCGGGAGCCTGGGGGGTCGCGATGATGGGCGCGATCTGGGATGCGGCCGACCGAGTGGAGGCGTTGGCGAAGGCACGGGCTTTGTCGGGAGATGACGGCGTGGCGTGATCCTTTGGTTGTGGCCCGGAGATTGGGGGCTGGGATCCTGATCCTGTGGAGCGGGTTCGGG
>CAYJLF010000021.1:0-39928 GCA_964371055.1 uncultured bacterium
CCGCGTGTAGCTCCCTTCCGGCGTCGAAACCTCCATCGCCTCAAGGTCGCCGACCCGAACGCGGTACTCCAGGGAGGCCGCGTCCTGCCGCTCCAACACCAGTTCCGACCGCTCCGAGCCCAATGGGATGGTCCGCGTATCCGCCGCGGCCAGGGAGGAAAGCCCAAGGAACAGAACCAGTCCGATCAAGACTGCCGATCGTAATCTCATCGTGACGTCCTCAACGGGGCGGTAACGCCCCCATCCCGGTTAAGGAAACCTGATACGGAAAACACCAAAGGATAGTGTACCGCTTATGGGCCCCGGGATGCAAGCGTTTGCTGAGGCGCAACTCCAAGCAGGACAGAACGCTACGAGCGCGAGAGAGAAGCCTGGGCGGACCCGATCATGAGACTCGCTCATGGCCGCACCCCACCCGTCGGATCCGGCCTCCCGGGAGGCGCAGGAGCTGCCCCATCAACTCGAGGCGGGCGACAGCCGCCTGGACCGCTCCGATCGAGGCCTCGGGGAACTGCGCCAGGCACCGCTCGAGCCTGGTCCCTCGCCCGCCCGCCGTCTCCAGGATGCGGGCCTCCAGGCTGTCAGGGTCGAAGATCGCCGCGACCCCTCGCCCGCGGTTGTCCCGCCGCGGGGGTTCCGCCGCCGCCTCCCCGGCGCTGCCTCGCGCGCGCGCGCCGAGGATGGTTCCCAGCGCGAAGAGCACGTCCGGCGCCCCCAGCGCGGGGGCAGCGCCATCGCGCAGGAGGAGGTTCGGCAGGACGCTCCCGGGGAGATGGATGTCACGCGGCACGGCCATCAGCTCCCGCCCCTGGTCCAGCGCGAAGTCGACCGTCGACCGCGCCCCGCTCCGTTCTCCCCCCTCCACGACGATGACGAGATCACACAAGGCGGAGAGGATCCGGTTGCGCCGCGGGAAGTGCAGCGCCAGCCCCGGCACGCCCGGAGGGAACTCTGTCAGCACGCCTCCGCGCTCCAGGAGCGCGCGATAGAGCCCCTCGTGCTCGGGGGGATAGCAGAGGTCAGCTCCGGTGCCTAGCACCGCCACGCTGCGCCCGCCGGCCTCCAGCGCGCCGCGATGGGACTCGCCGTCGATCCCGCGGGCCAGGCCGCTGACGATGACGCAGCCGGCCAGCGCGAGATCACGGGCCAGCGTGTAGGCGATCTCGCGCCCCGCGTCCGAGGCAGCCCGCGATCCCACGATGCCGACCCGGGGAATCTCGGGATCCGCCAGGGGGGCGCCGCGGGCGAAGAGGAAGGGTGGAGGATCGGGAATCGCCGCCACGTTCTCGGGGAAGCCGATCTCTCCGCGGATCAGGAGACGAAGACCGAGGACACGCAGGCGTGCCGCGAGTTCCCTCGCCGATCGAGCCTCCGGCAGCTGGCGCGCCACCTCCGCCGCGCCGGGAGAGAGCGGAGGGACGAGACGGGCGAGCTGCTCGGACCGCCAGGGAAACTCCAGCCGACCGGATACGACCTCGTCTCGCAGGCGACGGAGAACCCGGGGCGCGAGCGGCCAGAGGAGGGAGAGACGGAGATCGCGCTCTAAGTCGGCCGACGCGGGGGCATCGCGCACGACCGGCGCCCGATCCGCATATCCGGCGGACCACCGTCCGGTCGGCTCATGATCCGGTCGGAGCCTGGCCGGTGTCGGCCTCACCGGCCGGCGTGGGATCGACCCCGATGGCGACGGAGCGGCGACGGGGCCAGGGCTGGCGGCCGAGAGGCCATCTGCGATCCACGCGGTCGGCGAAGAAGGTGCCGTCACCGGCGCCACCGCTGGAATCGGCCTCGTGACCCGCATCGCTCCCCCCCTCTCTCCCGGCATCCTCTCCCGCCGCTTCGAGCCTCTCCCCTTCTTCGGCTCTCCCCTCGGTCTCCGGGTGGCGGGAGCCCGACGCAGCCGCCAGCTCTCGCGCGCGGATCGGCCCCAGGATCTCCTGCAGCCGGCCGAGGAGATCCGCCACGCCGGCGCCCGTGCTGCCCGAAATTCTCATCGGCGAGACCGACTCCAGCGGTGGCAGGTCGCGACCGACGGCGAGATCGGCGCGCGAGTAGCAGAGGAGGCACGGTCGCCGCAGGAGCGCCCCGCTGAACGACGAGAGCTCGCTCCGCAGGACCTCCAGGTCGTGCTCCGGCTGGGCCGAGGCGGCATCGATCAGAAAAAGGAGAACCCTGGTCCTTTCGATGTGCCGCAGAAAGCGATGCCCCAGGCCGCGCCCCGCGTGCGCGCCCTCGACCAGTCCGGGGAGGTCGGCCATGACGCACGAGTCGTACTCCCCCAAAGGGACGATCCCGAGGATCGGCTGCAGCGTGGTGAAGGGATAATCCCCCACCTTCGGCGTCGCGGCGCTCAGCCTGCGCAGCAGGGTCGACTTCCCGACGTTCGGCAGGCCGACCAGTCCGACGTCGGCCAAGAGCTTGAGCGTCAGTTTGAGCTCGCGCTCCTCGCCTTCGGTCCCCTCCGTCGCGATGCGGGGGGCGCGCCGCACCGAGCTCTTGAAGTGGACGTTCCCCCTCCCGCCGCGGCCGCCCGCGGCCACGCAGACCCGTTCACCGGGACGCGTCAGGTCGGCCAGGAGCCGTCCGGTGCCCGCCTCTTCCACCAGAGTGCCGGCCGGAACCGGGATCACACAGTCGCGTCCCCGTTCGCCGTGCATCTGCTTGCCGCCACCGGGATCGCCGTCGGTCCCGGCGAACGCGCGTTGGTGCCGAAAAGTCAGGAGCGTGTGGACGTTGACATCGACGACCATCCAGACATCGCCGCCGTCCCCGCCGTCGCCGCCGTCAGGGCCCCCCTTCGGCACGTACTTCTCCCGGCGAAACGAGACGCGCCCGTC
Organism: uncultured bacterium; assembly: GCA_964371055.1. Lineage (GTDB taxonomy): Bacteria > Eisenbacteria > RBG-16-71-46 > CAIMUX01 > CAIMUX01 > CAYJLF01. Next base: position 2,838 of record CAYJLF010000021.1, read on the forward strand.
CCCCCCCCGGCCGGCCCGCACCGAGATCACCGCTTCATCGATGAACACGTGACCTTCGATCCGCGTCACGTCCGGGGAGGCCCGACGACCCGCGTGTCCCGTCCGTCCCGCGCGCCCCCGTCGTGGGCTCGACGCTCAGGCGGTCTACGCTCATGATCCAGCCTTTTTCGTGCCGGAATCGGACCCGGAACGCCCCGACTTGTCCGGCGTCCCCGCCGCCTCGCCCGAGCCCTGGCCGCCGCCCGCGGGCTTCTCCTTGCCCCCCGGGCCGCCGTCGCCGGAGCTCTTGCCGTCAGCCCCCCCCTTTGCTCCACCCGACTCGGCCCCTCCCCCGGAGGCCGCGGCTGACTCCGCCTTTCGCTTCGCCTGGTACTCCGGGCTGCGATAGTCGGTGATGTAGAAGCCACTCCCCTTGAAGATGATCCCGGCGCCGGTGCCGATCTTCCGTTCCACCTTCTTGCCGCACTGGGGGCAGCGCTTCCGGGGCGGGTCGCTCATCCTCTGCACCAGTTCGAACTCGTGTCCGCACGCCGTGCAGACATACTCATAGGTCGGCATGTGCCATCCTCACGCTGCTTCCGCCGGTCCGACGGGACCGGGGCTCTGTCTTTCCATCCTACCCGGCCCGGCGGAGCACTCCCGGGGGCCGGGACGCTCACGGCCTAACGCAGTCGGGCCAGCGTCGAGGTCAAGGATCGGAGTCCCTCCTCGATCACCTGGTCCGAGCAGGCGAAAGAGATCCGCAGATGCCGGTCCGATCCGAACGCGTCGCCGGGCACGACCGCGACCCGCGCCGTATCGAGCAGGAACGCCGCCATCCCCTGCGAACCCGACACCGGCGCGCCGGCGCCGTCCAGGCTCCGGCCGTAGTAGGCCGAAAAGTCCGGGAAGACGTAGAACGCGCCCTTGGGCGGCACGATCCTGAGGTCCTTCGCCTCGGCCAGCAACTCGAGGACCCGCCGGCGCCGCTGGGCGAACGTCTCGACCATCCCGCGGATCGAGGCATCGTCCCCGTTGAGCGCGGCCATCGTCGCCTCCTGGGAGATGCTGCACGGGTTCCCCGAGAGGTGGCTTTGCAGCGCGATCGCCGGTTCGGTCCAGTCCGGGGGGGCCGCCATGTATCCGATGCGCCAGCCGGTCATCGAGAAGGCCTTGGAAACGCCGTTGACCACGGCCGTCCGCTCCCGCAGGGATGGAGAGACCGCCGCGGGCGAGACATGCTCCGCCCCGTCGTAGAGGATCCGCTCGTAGATCTCGTCGGTGATGAGATGCAACCCCGTCTCTGCCAGGACGGAATCGAGGGCTGTGAGTTCGTCCCGCGTGTACACGATGCCGGTCGGATTCGACGGGGTGTTCAGGATGATCGCGACCGTCCGCGGCCCGATCGCGGCCGCGAGCTGGTCGGGCGTGATCTTGAAACCGGTCGATTCGTCCGTGGCCAGAACCTTCGGGATCCCGTCGCACAGGCGGATCATCTCCGGGTAGCTGACCCAGTACGGCGCGGGGACGAGGACCTCATCACCCGGATCAACCAGCGCGGCGAGCGCCATGTAGATCGCCTGCTTCGCCCCCGCGGCGACCAGAATCTCGTTGGGGGCATAGGTGAGCCCGTTCTCGCGTTCGAGCTTCGCACAGACCGCCCGCCGCAGCTCGACCGTCCCCTGAGGACTGGTATAGACCGTCTTGCCGTCCTGGATCGCCTTGATCCCGGCGGCCGAGACGAACCCGGGGGTCGGGAAGTCGGGTTGGCCGGCGCCGAAGCCCCACAGCTTGATCCCCTCCGCCTTGAGGCGACGGGCCTTCTCGTCGATCGCGATGGTGGTCGACAGGCGCACCTGCTGCGCCCGGTTGCTCCGCTTCATCCCTTCCTCCTTCCCCTTCCCCCCGGATCCCGGCGCGCCGCGGCCGACAGGGCCGCCGCCGCCTCTTCCATCCTGGTGAACTTCTGACGCAGCCGCCGCGCGGTCCCGGGCGTGACGAGCCCGTCCACGCAGCCGCCGTGACGCGCGACCTCTTTGACCAGGGTCGCGTTGAGATAGCTGTACTGCTCGGTCGGCATCAGGTAGATCGTGTCGATCTGAGGACAGAGCTTCTGGTTCATGAGCGCCATCTGGAACTCATACTCGAAGTCGGACACGAAGCGGAGGCCCCGCACGATGCCCGCCACCTGCAGCGTTCGCGCCACGTCGACCAGAAGCCCTTCGAACGGCATCACCTCCACGCGCCCCTCGGCGTCCGGCGGCAGTCCCTCGCGGATCATCTCGATCCTCTCCTCGACCGTGAAGAGCGTCGCCTTGTGATGGCGATGCGCCACGGCCACGAACATCCGGTCGAAGAGCTTGAGGGCTCGATGCAGAATGTCGAGATGTCCCAGCGTCACCGGATCGAACGTGCCGGGAAAGAGCCCCAGCCGTTCCACGCGTCTGGATCGCACGGCAACCTTCATCGTCCCATGTCCTCTCCCCGCGCCTCGCGCAGATAGAAGTGGAGCGCGGTATCCCCCACGATCCTCCGCCGCACGCAGCGGAGAAATCCCGCGGCGTCGGGCATCGGCTCCGCCCGGCCGGTTTCGAGCACGAACCGGCCGCGCTCCCGGAGAATCCCCGACTCCTCACGTCCCAGCGCCTCGACGAGACGCGGAGTATCCGGATCATCATACGGCGGATCGGCCAGCACCAGATCGAACTCCCCCCCCTCGCGGGCCAGGAGAGCCAACGCGCGGAGCACCGGCATCCCGAGCAGGCGCGAATGCCCGATCGCGTCGAGAGCGCGGCGGTTCCGCTCGATCACCGGCCGGGCGCGGGCGCTCGCCTCGACGAAGACCGCGCGGGACGCGCCGCGACTCAAAGCCTCGAGCCCCAGCGCGCCGGAACCCGCATAGAGGTCGAGCACGACAGCCCCTTCGATCGCTCCCGGCCCGAGGATGTCGAAGAGGATCTGGCGCACCCGATCCTGGGTCGGGCGCACCCCGCTGGCCGGCGCCTCGAGTCTCCGGCCACCCCACTCCCCTCCGACGATGCGCATCGCGACCGGGCCTCAGAGGGGCGCTTCGGAGCTGCCATCCGCGGCGCGCCCGCCCCGACCCTCCGGCCCGACCGAACCCAGTTCGGAAGGAGCGGTCTCCCGGTCCGGAAGGTGCGGAAGGGCCAGCGCGCGAGCGATCTCGAGGGCGATCGCCCGGATCGCGCGCCCGTCCGTCTCGATCGTGAGGTCGCACTCGCGGTAGAAAGGCTCACGCTCCCGGAGAAGCGCCGCCACCACGGCCCGCGCGTCCTTCCCCTCCAGCAACGGTCGCCGCGGGCTGTCAGGCCGCGCCAGACGTTCGTGAATGGTCGACTCCGAGACCCGCAACCAGATGCGGACCGCACGCACGGCGAGGGCCGCGCGATTGTCCGCCCGCACGATCGTCCCTCCGCCGCATCCCAGGACCCGGACGGGGCCTTCCAGGAGCTCGCGCAGCACGTGCGCCTCGGTCTCCCGGAAGCGGGCCTCGCCCGATCGCTCGAAGATCCGGTGCACGCTCATCCCTTCGCGGCGCTCGATCTCCGCGTCGACGTCGACGAACGGCAGACCGGTCAGCCGCTGGAGCTCCAGGCCGACCTGGGTCTTTCCCGCCGTCATGAACCCGATGAGAGCGAGACTGCGGCCGGCGGCGAGGGCGGCAGCCAGCTCTTCGCGCGTCATCCGGCCAGTCCCCGGCCCTCGCCGGGAGTGGGATCGGGATCAGGCGGCAGCGGGGATCCGCTGGCCGTTGCCCCGGTGTGATCCGGCGAGGTTTCCACCCCGGGCGGAGGCTGCGGCGCGGCACCTCGAGCGGGCACGGGGGCGCCGCTGGCAGGATCGAGCGGACGCGTCGTCTCCCCCAGGGCGGCGGTTCCGGGCCGGCCGGCGGTCGCGGGGGGCGCCTCCCCCTTCAACTCCCGCTCGATGCCCGACATCGCATCCTTGAAGTCGCCCAGGCCTTTCCCCAGGGCCCGCGCCACTTCCGGGATCCGCTTGGCCCCGAAGAGGAGCAATACCGCCAGCAAGATGAGAAGCAGTTCCTGTGTTCCGACGTTGAACATCGTCGTTGCCGTCCTCCCCCGAAGCGAGCCGATCGTAGCAGAACTCCCGCCGGCACGCGATCCCGTGCGGGTCTGGCACGCGCCGAAGGCGAGAGGGGAGGCGATCGGAGAAAAGGAGCGCGCGACGATCCGAGCGGGGTTCACCCGATCGGACCGCCGCGCGGCGTCTCTTCCCTCGATCCGCTGGCTCTCAGACCACGCCCGTGACTCGGATCGCGCCAGGGCGCTCCGGCCGGGCCGGGATCCTTATCCTAGCGGTACTGGTGCTTGATCTGACCCCAGGTGCTCTCCTCGACCGGCGTCGGCGGCGGGCACGGGTTCGGATCGCAGACGAAGTCCGGACCGTACCACTCGCCCTGGGCGGCGAGGCAGAGCTCGGTCGTCAGGATCAGGCAGCTACCGTCCGCGAAGCAGCAGGCTCCCTCCTCGGGCGGCGGCGGGCAGGTGATGGCCCAGTCCAGGGTGAAAGCCGCACCGGCCGCGGTTCCGTACGCGTCACAGATGATGTAGTACCAGCCCGCCGCGGTGGCGGCCCAGTTGATCGTCTCCGGCTCGGGATCGTCCTCGCCGACCACGCAGCTTGCGCTGACGTTCGCGCAGTCGGTGACGACGTACAGCGATCCGTCGTGGTTGGGGGTCGTGTAGACGAGGTTCAACAGATCGCCCGCCTCGAGATAGACCTTGTAGACCAGATCCTTCCCGGCCTCGGAATAGCCGGTGCAGCTCGGCCCGGGCACGCCCGGATCGTAGTCGTTCGCGGCATAGAAGAGGTCGCCCGCGATCGAGCCGGTCTCGCAGCGGAAGATCTCGATGGCGCCGTCACAGAGATCGTTCTCCGGCGGCGGCGGCGGAACGGTGCAGTTCAAGAACATCTGATAGTCACCGACGCCGGTCGTGCTGTAGTGCCGCACCTTGATGTGATAGAGGCCGACGGCCGGAATGCTGAAGTTGTTGATGAGCGAGAAGGCGCCGGGGCCGCCGTCGTCGTCATAGGTCAGCCGCGGCTGCGAGCAGTCGGGGCCGTACAGCTCGAGGTACGTATCGATCGCGCTCCCGTTGTACGCATCGGTCCCGATCGTGACCGTCGTCGGCAGAGCGGTGACCTCGAACTCGAAGAAATCGACGTCGCCGCCGACGTTGATGGCGGCGGGGACGATCCGGTCGCCACAGGCCATCGGCTGGCCCGGGCAGGCATCGTTCGGCTCGACTTCCGGGATGTCCGTGCGGACGAACCCGTAGTCGTAACTCCAGGGCTTCTCCTCCATGGGAGCAGCCGGGTCGGCGTAGGCGGCCCCGGTACAGACCGCGAGCGCCAGGATGAAAAGCGACACGATGGCAAAGCGCATGAACACCTCCACAGATGTTGGGACACAACCCGAGCCCGCGTGACGAGCACGCGGACCGATGGGATGAGACGGCTTAACTCTAGCCGATTCCTGCGCCGGTTGATATCAGAATTTCCCCATGAGCCGAACCTTCAGGCGATGGCGAACGGAGAAACGCGGCTGCGTAAGGGCCCGGGCCGGATCTCGCCACCGGCAACTCACAGCCCGGTCTCGACATACATCAGCGAGCGCGTCGCAACAAGAGATTCCGGGAGCGATCGCCCCCGCGACGCCGGTGCCGGGGCGTATCGCCCCAGAAGCACGATCCCCGGGACCGGGCCCCGGGGATCGCCTCTTGCGTCTGGCCGCCCGTGAGCGACCCTTCTTCTCACCCGATCAGAAGACGAACTTCGCCGAGAAAGTGTGCACGTCGTCGAACCAGGTGTCGACCGTCTGAAGGGCATAGTCGACCGACATGTGCGCCCCGCCCAACGGGACATTGACGCCGGCGCCGAAGGTCGGTCCCCAGAGGTACTCGTCCTGATCCGCGAAGGCATAGCCCCCCCGGATGGCCAGCAAGTCGCGGAGCCGGTACTCGACGCCACCCCGGAACTCGTCCTGACTGAAGTTGTTGCTCTGGAACCCGCCAAGAGCAACCACCCGGTTGTCCCCCTGTTCCCACGCCCGGACCTCGCCGCCGATCTCGAAGTAGCTCGGCAGTTCGAAGTCGGCCGAGAGCTTGCTCAGAGTCCGGTTGCGCGCCGTCCCCTCATCGCCCGGAACTCTGAGCGTGTACTCGAAGTCCGACCCGCTGAACTGCATGTTCGGTCCGATGTTCTTCATCACGATTCCGAACTTCGCGCCCCGCCGCCCCGCGTCGTACTGCAGCCCCAGATCGAAGGCCACGCCCCGCGCGGTGCTCGACATGACCGACTCGCTGATGAAGTTCGCGGTCGCACCGAAGGAGATCGCGTCGGTCAGGAAGCGCCCGTAGGAAAGCCCGAGCGTGGCAAAGGTGATGTCTTCCACCTCCCCCGTTCCCTCGGGCGCCTCGACCGTCGTCACGTACAGGTCACCGACATCCAGCACCTTGGCACTGATGCCGATCGTCCCGAACGCCAGCTTCGACGCGAGGGCGAAGTAACGCACCTTCATGTCCGACAGGTACTCGGTGTTGCTGAAGAGGGCCTCGGTCCCCCCCGTCCCACCCAGCCCCGCCGGATTGTAGAAGATCGCCTCGATTCCTTCCGCGCCCGAAACCACGGCACCGCCGAGGGCGATGCCGCGGGTGCCCACCGGAATGCGCAGTTCATGCGCGCCGGAAGTGCCGATGCGGCGTTCGTTGCCGGCCGTGGCCGGCGCCGCCAGGATGAGCACGGCGAGCACCGCCGCCGTCACCTGCAGGATTCTCTTCATGGCTTTGAAACCTCCCGTTTCCCTGGAGTCCCTGGGCCGCCGCACTAGCGGGTGTTCAGTCGTTCCTTCTCGATGAAGACGGCCACCCGTCCTGTGGTGGTGCCGAGTTTCGAGCCGGAAGCGTCTTTCCCTTCGACGTGGTAGATGTACACGCCGCTGCCAACCGGCAACCGCCGGTCGGTGAGGAGATTCCACTCCAGGAACGAGCTTTGGGCGTCCTCTGGATCCTTCTCCAGAGTCCGCACCAGGTCGCCCGCCAGGTTGAAGATGCGGATCGTGCAGAGCGGTGGCACCCGGGTGAACTTCACCCGGTGCTCGAACTGATTGAACTCATAGGAAGAGTGTGCGAAGTACGGATTCGGGACGACCCGGATCTGCTCCAGATCATCCTTCATCCAGGCCTGATCGAACCGGATCCCTTCGGTCGAGATCTGATAGACATCGCCGTTCTTGACCGTGTTCCGGCTGCTGAACTGGATGATCGTCCCCGCGGCCGGGAGCTTCTTCTCCTCCGACACGACGATCAGGCGCGCGAAGTACTCCGTCCCGCCGATGATGCGCCCGTCGTCCAGCATGCGGTCATCCTTGACGTCGTCCACGAACTCCTGATACGTGCGCCCCGAACGGATGGCATACGCATAGGTCCAGTCGGTGGCGGGAAGGTTGCTGAACGCGTCCGTGCTGGAGAAGTCATAGTCCGCGAGAGTATAGGTGGCTTCATCCGGGGCATTGTCGACCAGCTCCGGAATCAGCCGGGTCTCCTCGCCCGTGAGCTGGTCGCGGAAGTAGAGGCCGAACGGCACGACGCCGACCGTATCCTCACCGAACGACCAGAGCCCGAAGTTATCGTCGCGGTAGTCCCACTTCATGATGATGTCGCGGTCATCGAGGAGATTCGCCGTGCTGCCGCCGTTCCGCGTCATGCGCCCGACGCCTCCATCCCCGCCTCCGGCCGAGATCAACCACTCCCCGGTCGAATTGGTCCGGTGCCAGACGTTCCTCCCTGGACCGCCGACGCCATCCGGCCCGACCGGAGCTCCCCCCGGGCCCGCGATCTCGTCAAGCTGGGGCGAACCGTTGCCGTTGTACCGGAAGTCAGGGATCCTCTCCCCGACCTTCCAGAAAACGCCGTCGGCCGACAGGTAGCTCTCGTCGTTCGAGAGGTTCCGCTGCTTCTCCAGCACGACGCGTCCACCGGCCCCGATGAGATCCCAGTACATCCCCTCCGCATCGGTCAGGAAGCGGACCTCGTAGGTCTCGGGCACCATCGACTCCGGCCTCATGACCATCGCCTCGATGTTGGCGTCACTGTCGCCCGTGGTCTGGTTGTACCCGAGCAGGGAACCACCGTCGCCGTCCGCCAGCCGCGTCCCGCCCACCGGCTCCTGCGGAACGGCCGTGATCGGAGCGACCGCGTTCTCCAGCGCGAGGAGCCCCGCGCCGGCATCCGGATTGTACGCGTATGCGGTCACGCCGAAGTAGTAGGGCTTACCGTTGCGCAGCGCGTTGCCGGTGATGTAGTCCGTGTCGATGACCGCGCGACGGCTGATCCCGCCGTCGGTCCCGAACTGCACCGGAGCGGTCACCACGATGCCCGAACTGGCGTCCACCAGTTCGTCGAAGATGATGCCGATGTCGTTGGACACATCGTAGGTAAAGATGCGCTGCCACGGACCGGCCACCGTTTCGCCCGCGTAAACGTTGTACCCCTCGAAGGCGTACCCGGGCTCGTTGTAGAGCCGCTCCGACTCATCGCCCCAGTTCAGCAGGATCCGGTCGTCGACCTGCCCGACCTGCACCTGGGGGCGCGGCGGCGGACTGGGGAGATCGAAGTTCTGGTCGAAGGCGAACTGCGCGTAACGGTCATTGAAGCGCAGGGCGGTGATGCTCGTCAGCCGATCGGCCCCCTGCCCCACCAGGACCGCCACGACCACGATCTGCGTGTCGCCGGGCGCCATGGTGAAGGGGCCGGAGCTCAGCATCATCCTGCGGTCGGCCGGGTCGCTGTCCCGCCAGCCGGTTCCCTTCACCGGGTCACCCGCGCCGTAGTAGCGCGTGACCTGGCCCGACGGATCCGTCAGCGGTGTACCGTCCTTGTTCAGTCCCTGCATGTAGTTGTAGGTCTCGAGCGCGCTTTCGGGATCGGTGCCGTTGATGTACTTGTTGAACGACGTCATCGGAAGATTGCGGTAGCCGGGGATCGCCACGCCGTCGACGTGGGCGGTATCGCCCGGCGAAGGCACGATCGGCCCCTGGAAGAAGTCGAATCCGACTGCCGGAGGCCGCGCGCCATACTGCTCATCGTTGTTGCTCGCGTTGTAGCAGTACCCGAGCGACATCATCTCGTTCCGCGAGCCGATGCGCGTCGTGTCGCAACCCACGAGATCGTCCGACGCGCCGCCCAGGTCCGGATCGGACCAGATCGACACGTAGGCATCCTGGAGGGTATTGCCGCCGTTGTTGATGATCTCGTAGCGAAGGAAGCCGACTTCCCCGAGCGCCCCGGTGCGGTTGAAGGCGAACGTCGTCTGCCGCACGGTGACCCCGAGGGGGTTCTGGCTGGAGGCGTTGTTCGTGCGGAGCGCGCGGTTCACGTCGTTGTAGACGCCCCAGATGGCCATATCCCCGGCCACCACCGGCTTTCCGTCCGGCGTGCACGGGGCACCGTCGCCGCACGGCCATTGGTCGTAGTCGTCTCCTCCGGTGTCCTCGGGGGTGAGCTTGTAAGCCCGGTACTTCATATCGCCGAAGTCGGGCGGGAAAGTCCCGTCGATGATCGGCCCGGGGCAGTAGTCAGAGGAGTACTCCGCCACCGAGACCCGCACTTCCCCGTTCACCCGCGCTCCCATCCAGAGACCGGCCGAGAAGAGCGCGGTGTTGGCCGTTCCGGCCGGATAGACCAGGCCGGAGTTGCCGGTCCCCCAGTCGTAGGCGAACGACCCGAAGTTCGTGACGAACATCTCGAGACGGTTCACATCCAGGAGTACATCGGTGCTCTTGATCTTCTCTCCCGGCAGACTCTTGCCCCCGGGCGCCGCGCCGTAGGCCGCGGCCGCCGGGGAGAGCAGCGCGAGGGACACCAGCAGCATCCCCGCCCGCATCACGCCCCAGTTCCTCATTTCACGTCCTCCCTCTCTGGACCAGCATCCAGGCCGGTCCTCCGGGCCTCCGGCCCGGTTGGTCCTTCGGTCTAGAAACTGGTCTTCAGTCCGAACCGCACCATGCGGGGAATGCCGAAGTTGAGCGGGTTACGCTCCTTCTGCTGGTAGAGGGCCAGGCCCTCGGCGCCGTTGGCGGCCGCCCAGGCCCGTCCCTCTTCCGTGGACAGCCACCCGGTGGTGTAGGCCGACCCGCTCGAGCCGTAAATGCTCAGCTGGTTCTCCGTGTCGAGCAGATTCAGCACCCACACGTAGGCCTCGACATCGACGCTGCTGATGGGGAAGGAGCGGCTCAGCTTCGCGTCGAGCTGGTAAGTCCACGGGCCGTACATGGAGTTGGCCGTGCCCTTCGGCAACTCGGTCACCGAAGCGAGGGTCACCTCGTTCGTGGCGAAGATCGGCGTGACGGGGAAGCCGCTGCCCGCGTTGAACAGCAGGTTGATCCCGAAGTTCTCCAGCGGCCGGACCGACCCGACCAACGGGCCCGCGCCCGCCCTCGATCGATAGTCGACATTCAGCGTGACCTTGTGACGCTGATCGAACGAGAGGGGAGCCGTCTGCTTCGGCGTCTCGGCATTGGTCCAGGCCATGTCCCGCTGGCTGTCCGATACCGACCCGGTTCCGTTGGACCAGGAGAGGCTGTAGGACGCGCTCCCCGAGATCCCCCTCGACTCGATCAACTGGACGTTGAGATCAAGCCCTTTGATCGTGCCGAAGTCGGTGTTCCGGTAGGAAGCGAAGTTGGTCGGCGCCGACGGAACGTTCTGTACCTGGACCAGGTCCTGTACGTCCTTGTAGTAGGCCGTGACGTCGAGCCTCACTCTGGGCGCCAGCTGGCGGGTGACCCCGACCTCGTAGGCCGTGGTGGTCTCCGGGGCGAGGTTGGGGTTTCCGAACGGGAAGTAGTAGCCGCCGTTCGCGACCTTGTACTCGAGGTACCGATAGCTGGTGTAGAGGTCCTGCAGGTTGGGCTGCTGGAAGAACTTCCCGTAGTTGGCATGGAAGAGCAGCGTAGGAGAGATCGGGAACCCGACGCCCAGCCTCGGGCTGACCTTGTGCTGCTGCTTCGAGTCCTCCAGATCGTCGTCGCCGAGGTTGTCATCCGACAACCCCAGCGGCAGGTTGGCGTTGACGAGACTCAACGTGCTCGGGTCGAGGTAGTCGTAGCGCAGACCGGCGTTGACCACGAAGTCGTTGTACTCGTACTTGTTCTGCGTGAAGAAGGAAGCGGTGATCGGATGTTTGGCCCCGTCCTCGTATCCCTCCACCGCGTCGTCGACCTCCTCCTGTCCCGTCAGGTCGAAGCCATACGCCACCACATCCTGGTAGCCGGCCAGGTCGATGCCGTAGATCGCATCCGTCGGGAAGAGGTGCTGATAGAAGCGCAGCGTGTGGCGCTGGAAGTCTCCGCCGACTTTGATGGTGTTGTGCTCGCTCCACTTGTGCGTCAGGTCGCCCGTGAAACCGATGTACTTGGAATCACGGTGCTGATAATCGTCCCAGACCCGGCCCGGGTGACTGTCACTGGGACCTTTCCAGAAGAGGGCGTACTCGTCCATGTTGCGGTTGCCCAGCGTGTCGTACCCGGTCGCATTGTCCGCATTGGCGACGAGCCGGGCGTAGCTCATGAGGTCGTCGAAGTAGACGCCGTCCCCGGACTCACGGGTGGTGAGGAAGTAGTTGGCGCTCAGATTGAAATAGGTGTCCTTGGCCAGGCTCGTCGTGAGCGTGGTGAAGAACGAGGCGTTCCGGTCCTCGTAACGGGGCATGTGGTCAGGGACGTAGGCGTACTGATGGTAGTACTCGCGCCAGTCGTCCCGGGAACCGAGGGTTCCCGCCTTCAGATTGACCGCCGGGCTGACCTTTACGTTGACCTTGCCCTGCCAGGTCCAACCGTCCAGCCAGTTGGCGGGCAGCGGTCCGTCGGTGAGGGCCCGCGGTGCCCGATCACGCTGCCACCGCCGTTCCCCGGAGACGAAGAATGAGGCGACGTCACTCCCCGGGACGATCGGACCGCCGAGCGATCCCGCGTAGATGTTGTAGTCATACTTCTTGGCGCCGACCCAGTCGCCCGACAGATTGTCGGTCACGGCCTCGAGGGTGCCGAAGTAGTCGGCACGACCCTCCTTGGTCACGACGTTGACCGCGCCCGACATCACCCGTCCGTACTCCGCGTTGAACCCCCCGGTCATCACGACCACCTGGTCCACCGCGTTGGTGTTGATGCTGGTGGTGGAGTAACCGGTCAGCGGATCCTGCTGGGAGAACCCGTCGACGAAGTAGGCGACTTCGTTGGCCCGGCCGCCGCGGATGAAGAGCAGCGGGTTGTTCGTCGTTTCGTTTCCCTGGACGTTGATGTTGACCGTCCCCTTGCTGCTCACCACGCCGGCCTGGATCGACGCCGCATCCTGGTATCCGCGCGTCGGCAGCTTCTCATAGTCCTTGCTGTCGAGGATCCGGACCGTCGAGGTGGCGTCGCGCTGGATGAGCGGCCGGCTCGCTTCGACCCGGACCGGTTCCAGCACGGCGGTGACCGTCTGCTCGAGCTTGAACAGCACGTCGGTGGTGAAGTCCGGCGTGACCAGCACGTTGTCCATCACGACCGGCTTGTACCCCATCACGGAGGCCTGCACGGAGTACGTCCCGGCCGGCACATTCAGGATGAAGTAGGAACCGTCGGACATCGAAGCCGCCCCCAACGTGCTGTTGAGGATGGTGACGTTGGCGTTCGGGAGCGGCGCCCCCGTAGCGGCATCCCGCACCGTTCCGGCGATCTTCCCCTCGGTCGCGGCCGCGGCGATGCCGAAGCAGCCGCAGACGCCCAGGAGGAGAAGAACGATCCGGAACACCGTTCGGTGGTTAGACATAAGACCCCCTTGCCCTTGTCCTTAAGGCAACTGTCCTTGAGGCGACCGACCCGCACTGGGTTCCGTTTTCTTTCCCGGCGCGACCTCCCTGCCACCGGAACCCCGACCCATCCCTGGCCCGACGCATCCTCGCGGGAGGACGCTCTGGCCCGGCCAAACCCTGCACTTCTCAAGTAGCACATTGCAGGGCATAGAGTTATTGCGCGGCCAACCTAGGTCGGGGCAGGATGGCTGTCAAGAACAATCTGAAGCCCTGCCTCGGGAGGTCGTGGCCGCCATCCGGGAGCCGGTGGAGTGGCCCGCGTGGTCCTCTCTATATCCGGATATCGGCCCGCTCCAGGGGCAACCCCAGTCCGTTCTTGCACGCCGGACCGTGCAGACTGCCGCGTGATCGCCCGACGACCGTGCCCCCCGCACGATCCGGCGTCTCCCGCAATCCTCAGCGGCACATGGAGTTTTGGCTCATGAACCCGACTCCGACGGCCGATAGATCTGACGGCGGCACGGGCGGTGCCGTCATCCCGGGGGGGATGCCGTTCAGTCGGGGGCACACGCCGAAGGATCGGGGGCGATATGACGACGCTGCGAGGCAAACGGGCGCAACCCGAGCCCGGGGGGGCCACTCCCCGCGCCGGGTTCACCCTGCTCGAACTGATGATCGCCGTGATGATGCTGGGCGTGGGGGTGCTCGGGGTGGCGCAGGTCTTCGCGGTCGCCAACCGCCACACGGCCCATGCCCGCGAAGAGACCGCCGCGGTCGCCCTCGCCCAGGAGATCCGGGAGAAGATCATGAGCGAGTCGTTCGACGATATCTTCTCGATCTTCAACGGGGTCGACACCAACGACGAGGGGAGCATCTCCCTTCCGGCGCAGGACTGGGCGAACCACGTCGAACAGGAGCTCGGGGCGTATGGCCGGGGCCGGGTCGAGGTCCGCACCCCCGACATCGACCCCAACCTGAGCCCCGGGATGATCGGCATCACGGTGACCATGAGCTGGCGCGAGGGCTCACGGTCGATTGACCTGCCGCTTCACTTCGCCGTCGCGAAGACCAGGCCCTAGCCCGGCAGTCGAGGCCGAGAGCCGAGAGAGGAGGGGCGCCGATGTTCCAACGCCATGCCGGCGAGGTCGGTCGGCTCGACCGACCCATGGTCGCGGATGGGCCGGACCGAGACCGGGGCCGGGAGCGCGGCAGCACGCTCCTCATGGCGCTCCTGGTGCTGGCCGCGATGTCGATCCTGGCCACGACGGCGATCGTCACGTCGATGGGCGAACGGAACCTCTCCCGCTACGAGCGCTCCTCGGTGCAGGCGCTCGGCGCCGCCGAGACCGGCGTCGCCTACGCCAAGCGGGCCATCGTGGAGCGGACTGCTCCCCTCGACGATGCCGACGGTGACGGGCGACCCGACTTCGAACTGACCGACTCGCTGGCCTGGGGCGGCTGGTACCGCGTCGTGGCCGAGGCCTCGGACATCAAGGGTCTGGGCATCACCGCCTACCAGGCCAATGGCTACTGCATCGTCTCCGAGGGGGGCTATCAGGGTGCTCACCGGCGGGTGAAAGTCGAGATCGTGCACGACTCGTTCCTCAAATTCGCGCGCTTCGTCTCGCTCAACGACCTGAACTACGCCTGCGGCGCGATCATCACCGGCGAAGCCTACACGGGGGGAGATCTCGGCGTCCCCTGCGGTTGCGGCGCCTCCTCCTGCCAGTTCCTCGAGAGCGTCTACGTCGTAGGAGAGATCCCGAACGCCGCCTGCGCGACGTTTCACCGCGGCTATGTCACCGACGCCGAACCGATCGACCTCGGCAACTCTTTCGACTGGACCGACGTGCGGAACAAGGCGCGGGGACTGGCGGCGCAGAACGCGTGCGAGGGAAAGGGTTCGGTCGGAATCTACTTCTCGCTCCCCGGCACCGATCCGATGGGACTGAACGGGCAGGCCGCCCCCAACACCGGCGTGCTGGTGCTGGACCGCCTCGACTTCTTCAACACGACTCTCAATCCCGACACCGTGATCACCTACAACGGAAACCCGATCATGAACAGCGTGACCGGCGGGCAGCTGCTCTTCCGGGACTTCAACGGCATCGTCTTCTTCGAGGGGGACTCGAACACGCGCGGCACGATGGATGGCGTCAGCGGGTGCAACATGACGATCTACGCCACCAACCGGAACATCGTGCGCGGCGACATCGTCACCGGCCACAGCGGCTTCGATCCTGTGACGCGACTGCCGAACGGCACGGGCGACCCGGTCAACCTCGGGCTGGTGGCCGAGAACCAGGTGCGGATCGACAAGAGGGTCAACCGGATCCTCAGGATCGACGCGGCGCTCCTGTCGCGGACGACCAACTGGGGCGGACAGGCGCCCACCAGCTATCCCCCGCCCGCGGGCGAATACAACTCGATGGCCGGGCTCGGTCCGATGGACCTCGACCTGGACGGCATCATCGGGGAGACGCCCCTCAACAACGACCCGGGACCGGGCGAGGGGTGGGACGAGCTGACGATCACCTCGAGCCACTGGATCCTGAACATCAACGGTCCGATCATCACCGTCTCGACCGGTGACGCCACGCCCTGGAACAGCGCCTACGTCCTGGGCCTCGCGGGCGCCCGTCCGACGCGGCGCTACAACTACGACATGGACATCACCGAGTATCCGCCTCCCTGCTTCCCGGTGCCCCTGAACCTCTGGAAGGACGTCTCCTGGTCCGAGATCTTCGAGGTGGCGACCCCGCTGGCCGACCACCTGCCGAACTAACGAGGAACCCATGAGAGCTCGCCCCGAACTCCGTCGCCCCTGCCCGCCCCGCGCCCGAGCGGGCTATCAGCTCATCGAGCTGGCGGTTGTGCTCGTCATCGTCGGTCTGGCCCTCGCGGCCGCCACGCCGTCGTTCACGCGCCGCAATGCCTGGAATCGACTGGAGGGAGACGCACGCGAACTCTCGGCCCGCGTCGCCGAGACGAGACAGAAGGCGGTCACCCGCCGCACGCCGTACCGGATGGTCCTCTCGACCGCCGACGCGACGTATCGCTTCGAGCGCCGCGACACCGACTCGACCTGGGTGCGGGAGCCGGACCGGGTCTACACCGCCGTCGGCACCAGCGAGTTGTTCGTCGAGGTGGACGGCTCGGCCGTCCTCGACTCGGCGGAGTTCGTCTTCGAGACGCGCGGCACGCTCCGCGACGAAGATGTCCCCGCCCGCCTGGAGTTTGTCAACAGCCGGGGTGACACCGCCGCCGTGTCCCTGGTACGCACCGGTCGCGTCACGGTCCGGATGAGCGGGACCGATGAGTAGGCCGGAGCCGGGAGGAAGGACGATGGACCGGAACCAGACCCGCGCGGGTTTCACCCTCGTCGAGACGATGATCACGCTGGTCATCACGGGCGTGATGTCGATGGCCCTCGTGCAGATGGTCCAGGTCGGACAGCAGAGTTCCGACCACAACCGCATCCTGGCGGAGATGCAGCAGAACGCGCGGGTCGGGCTCTCCAGCCTGACCGACGACCTGCGGCACGTCAGCTACGGCAAGGACCCGACGCAGCCTTCGATCAACTACGCCGGCCCCGACTCCGTCTGCTTCATTGCTGACCTGCTCGACGCGAATCCGGGTGCCGAGCAGGTGATCTTCTACCTCTCCCGCGACGGTGATCCGGACACGCCGAACCCCTATGACACGATCCTTTTCAAGGAGGTCCGCGACACGCTCGGCACGGTGCTGTATCGCGCCCCGCAGGCGTACGGCATGGCCTCCTCGGGCCTCGCGTTCCGGTGGTTCAACGGCGGCGGCACCGAACTCCCGAACCCGGTGCCGCAGCCGGAGCAGATCGGCGAGATCCTCGTGACGTTGCGGGTCGCCGCCTCGCGCGCGATCGAGGGGAACTACCCTGATCTCGAGCTCTCCAGCACGGTCTACCCCCGGAACCTCCCCCTCTCCCCCGCGCGCAGCCGGCCATCCTCCCCGGCCTGCAGCGACCTCACGTTTCCCAACTGCGAAGCGGCCACGATGAGCTGGACGACCCCCACCACGAACACCGACGGGACCCCGCTCGCGCTGGCCGACATCAGTCACTTCGCGCTCTATTTCGGCACCGATCCCGACCAGCTGTCGCTCTACACCAAGCTGGCGCGAACGTTGAACGAATGGACGATCAGCGGTATGGACGGCGGACAGGTCTACCACATCGCGGTCACCTGCGTCTCCCGGTCGGGCGTCGAGAGCTACCGCTGCGGGCGTCAGGCCGACCTCTCGTCGACCGACATCCCGTCCTCCCCCGTCACTCTGACTCTCAGCCCGTCCCAGGACGCCGTGCTGTCGTGGCCGGCGGTCACGACCTACACCGACGGAACGCTCATCACGACGCCGGTCCGCTATTCGATCTACCGGGACGTCGTCTCCGGCTTCACGCCCGACGAGACGAATCTGGCGGCGACCGTCAGCTACACGACGACCTGGAGCGACACCTCCCTCGCCGGCTGCGGCACCAACTACTATGTCGTTCAGGCTCGCGCCTGCGGGAACGAGAGCGATCCGACCAACGAGGTGGCGAAGCAGTTCCCGGCTCCCCCCGCCGCCGTCAACGGCCTGACGGCCTATCCCGGCGGAGCCTCGGGCGAGGCGGTCCTCCGCTGGTCGCCCCTCACGCAGCGCAATGACGGCAGTCCGCTCGACCCGGAGGACGTCGCGACGTGGAAGGTCTACGCGGATACTCTTCCGGGGCACACGACCTTCTGGAATGAGGTCGCCGCGCCCACCGACTCCATCCTCGTGTCCGGGCTCGAGACCTGTCGCACCTGGTACTTCAACCTGCGCTGCGTCGACGTCTGCGGGCATGAGGGCGACTACGTCCCGGCCTCGGCGATCCCGCTGGTGCTGAGCGCCGGCTGCGATCCCGGTACGCCGGCCGGACCCGGTTCGCTGGCAGTGACCCCGTCGGAGGACCAGTTGCAGCTCACCTGGCCGCCGAACACCACCGACTGCGACGTCCTTGGCTACCGGATCTATTACGGCTCCACGGACGGAGGCCCCTACGACGGCACGGAGGCCGCCGAGGGACCCAGCCCGATCGACGTCACGACCGCGCAAGTGATCCAGGGGAACCTCTGCCGCTTCAACCTGACGAATCTGCAGACCTGCCAGCCCTACTACCTGCAGGTCTCCACCCTCGATCAGTGCGCGCCGCCGCACGAGAGCAGCCCGACCACGCAGGTCGACGCCATCACCACCTGCATCGCCTGCCAGATGGCCGCCTGTTGCCTGAGCTGGGCCACGACCGGACCGGTCAATACCGAGGCGAACCTCGAGGTCTGGTCCGAAAATCCATCGGGAGAGACGTTGAGCCGCCTCACCCCGACCTATGCGAACGGCGCGTCCGTGACGGAGATCTGGTACGGGCGGCCGCTGGCGAAGATCTGGGCCGCCGACGGCAGCGCCGGCGCGGACGGAGCCGTCGGCCCCCGTCCCTCCGGGACGTTGCTCGACGTCGACGACGTCGTGGTCGACTCATGGACCGACGCAGCCGACGGTCAACCCTTGCGACTGGTCTTCGACCAGGACATGCGCGGGACGACGATCGATCTCGCCTTCCGCGGGTCGTCCGGCACCTGCACGGGGACGGGGACCGTCGCCGGGGCCGGGGCCTTCGACGACTGGAACGACGGCGATTACTCCGGGTGGACCAAGTCGGCCGGCACGTGGTCGGTCAGCGGCGGTGAGCTGACCCAGACGGCCACTAGTTCGTCCTACATCCTGACCAAGGATGGCTACACCGCCGCCGATGTCACGATCGAGGCCAAGGTCCGGGTGCTGTCCGGCACCGCCAAGTCGGCCTACCTCGCCTTCCGCGCGCTGGACACCAGTAACTACTACCTCTTCGGCATCCGCACCGACCAGGACCGCGTGCGCGTGGCGCGCATCCAGGGCGGCGCGTGGAACACCGAGGTCGCCTACGCGTCGATGGTGCTGAACGAGAACCAGTGGTACACCCTGCGGGTCGTCGTCACCGGCAACCGGGTCCGCGGCTGGGTCGACTGTCAGCCGTTGATCGACACGACGCACTCCACCATGTGGACATCCGGGAAGGTCGGGCTTTCCACGCGCACCACCAGCGCCAGGTTCGATGACGTGCGCATCTACGGTGGGGAGGTGCTCCCCTGAGCCCTGACGCGGCTCTCCCGCCCGCGCCCCCCCGCCACGGCCGTGCGCGCGGCCGTTGGTCAGCGGTGGCGGGTTGCATCGGTGCGGTCGTCACGATCGGAACGGCCGTGGCCGTCGGCCCGCCGATCAGTCCCGAGTGGATGGCGATGGACGTCTCGCCCGTCGCGGCCGGCACCGTTCGACCCGGCGCGTCCTCGCTCTGCCGCGGGGACACGCTCACGATCCTCTTCACGGCCGAGACCCGCGGGAATCTCCTCCCCTGCGCGTGCCCCGGCGATCGGGCCGGCGGCCTGGCCCGCCGCGTCGGTTTTCTCCTGGAAACCGCCGAGCGGCGATCACGAGGGGGATTGGTCCTGGTCTGCGACGCCGGGGGTCAACTCCCGGATGGAGCGGTTCCTCTCCGTGCGGGTCCCGCCACCGCCGAACGCTACGTCGGCCTGCTCCTCGAGGCGATGGAGGCCTCCGGCCTGGTCGCAGCTGCCGTGGATCACGGCCAGCGGGCGTTCCTCCGGCAGACCGCCCCGGCCGAAGCCCGTCGGCTCGACCCGCTGCTGCTCGATGCCGACCCGCCATCCGGTCCACGCCGCATGCGGTGGGGCGATCGTGCCGTTGCGATCCTGGCCCTGGAGGAGTCGCTGTCGGACGAGGCCGTCACCGCGGCCGCTCGCGCCGCGCGCGTCGGCACCGACTATCTCTGCGTCCTGGCCCGCGCCGACGCCTTTACCGGCCGGCGACTCGCGCGTCTCGCCCGGGCCGACCTGGTGCTCCTCTCCCGCGGGGCCCGCCCCCCCGCGGTCCTCCAGGAGGGCGCGGCGATACTCGCAGGCTGCGGAGTCGACGGGCACGAGATCGGTGAACTCCGCCTCGTCGAGCGCCCCAACGCAGCAGACCCGACTCGACGCTCCCTGGAAGTCGCCTCGTTCCGGCTTCATCCGATGGGTTCCGGCGCGCCGGAGGATCCGGTCTTCGCGCGGCGCGTGCAGGAACTCGTCGCGGAGGCCGGTCCGGAGTCGATCCTTCCTCCCCGAGAGTAGGACCGGCCGCTCGTTCTCCGGTCCATTTCCCTTGGGGAGCGGACCGTCCTTCCCTATGCTCCTCTCCGATGCACAAGCTTCGGCGAAATCTCATCCTCCGGGCGACCGGCCGCCCTGGATCATTCTCGGGCGCGACGGTCGCCGTGGCCGCGGCCGCGCTCCTCGTCTCCTGCGGGTTGGCCGGCGGACGTACGCCGCAGCATCTGCTGCTCGTCACGCTCGACACCACCCGAGCCGACGCCCTCGGCTGCTACGGTAACGCGACCGCGCGCACCCCCGTTCTCGACCGCCTTGCCGCGGAGGGGATCCGTTTCGAGCGCTGTGCGACCTGCACGCCGCTCACCCTCCCCGCCCACTGCACGATCATGACCGGCGCCTGGCCTTTCACCCACGGCGTCCGCCGCAACGGGTTCGAACGACTCGCCCCGGAGCAGGTGACGCTGGCCGAGATTCTCCGGGAGGAGGGGTTCAGCACGGGGGCGGTCGTGGCCTCGGCCGTGCTTCGGGGTTCCTTCGGGCTCAACCAGGGTTTCGAGACCTACCGCGACGTCGAAACTCGCGGACCGGCCGGTCCCGGGCTGGCGGAGCGCAAGGGCGACGCGGTCGTCGCCGAAGCGACTGCGCTCCTGCGCCGGATGATGGAAGGGGGGGACAAGCGGATCTTCCTCTGGGTGCACTTCTACGATCCGCACTACCCGTACGAGTCAGAACGGCATCCCGACCCCCTCTCTCCCGAGGCCTATGCCGACGAAGTTGCCTACGTCGACACGCAGGTCGGGCGCCTGCTCGACGAGCTCGAACGGATGAAGCTGCGGGATCGGACCCTCGTGGCGGTCGTCGGCGATCATGGCGAAGGACTGATGGAGCACGGGGAGTCGGAACACGGGTACTTCGTCTACGAGTCGACGATGCGCGTTCCTTTCCTGCTGCACGGCCCGGGATCGGGCCCCGCGGGGCGGGTCGTTTCCGCGCTCACGCGCACGATCGACATCGCGCCGACGCTGCTCCAGAGCCTCGGCCTCCCCCCCGCCCAGCCGATGCGGGGGCGCTCGCTGCGTCCCCTCCTCGAGGGCCGGGAGGCGGAGCCGGGCCTCGCCGCCTATGGCGAGACGCACAGCTCGCACGAGGTCTTCGGCCTCTCCGTCCTCCGGTCGCTGACTCAGGGGAGCTGGAAGTACATCCACGCCGATCCGCCGGAGCTCTACAACCTGGAGGCCGATCCCCGCGAGGCGCACGACCTCTCGGGAGGCGAGGCGGGCCGGGTCGAGGAGATGCGCGGGCTGCTCGCCCGTCTCCTGCAGGGAGCCGCGCGGACGGAGACCTCAGGGGGCGCCGCCTCCGTGAGCCGGGAGGACGAAGAGCTCTTCCGATCCCTGGGCTATGTCGGCGGAGACGCCGAGACCGGGACCGCCGGCGCGATCACCCGCGAAGAGTTCGCCCCGCGGGGAGCGAATCCGGCCCCCTTTGCGGAGGCGATCGAAGCGTATGCAAGGAGCCATCGGCATACCGCGCGTCGCGAGTGGGCCCAGTCCGAGCAGATCCTCCGCCGCGTGGTCGAGACCCTCCCGGAGGCGCCGCATCCCCGCCGCGACCTGGCCCTCGCCCTGCGCCAGCAGGGACGCGAGGGAGAGATGCTCGACTTCTGCCGGGAGCTTCTCCGTCGCCGGCCGGAGGCGACCGACCTTCGCCTCTACGTGGCCCGCCGTCTGAACGAGAGCGGTCGCCGGGAGGAAGCCGCGCGGGAGATCGAAGAGGCGGCTCGGCTGGCGCCCGATCACCCGGTCGCGAACCTGGACCTGGCCGGTCTCTTGATCGCGCGTGGGGCGTTGGACGAGGCTCGGCGGCGCCTCGAGCTCTCGCTCGCGCGCGATCCAGAGAGCGTCCGCGCGCTGCAGGGACTGGCGGTGATCGCCGAGCGCCGGGACAGCCTCGCGGCCGCGGCGGCCTACCTCCGTCGGGCGATGGAGATCGAGCCCCAGGCCGCGACCCTGCGGCGCGAACTCGATCGGATCACCCGCCTCGCCACGGCGCCGCGCTGACCTCCCTCGATAGACCGCGGGGGCCGGAGGACGGCGACGCCTCGCGGCATCGGCCATCGCTCCCGCCCCCGGGGCAAACGGTCGCAACGGGCTGTCGCGCCCGCGCTGCTATTGCGGTGTGTCTCCCTGATTCATCGCCATCTTGTTCACCACGCGCGGCGTGACGAAGATCAAAAGCTCGCGGCTCTCTTCCCTCACGTCCGAAGTGCCGAACAGGGCCCCCAGGAGCGGAATCGAGCGGAGGATCGGAATCCCCTGCCGGAAGTCGACTTCCGAAGTCCGCACCAGGCCGCCGATGACCGCCGTCTCGCCGTCTTTCACCATGACGCGGGTGTCGGCGAGCGTGGTGTTGAAGACCACGCCCCCCTGCACCGTCGCCTGCTGGGAGAGGTCGGAGACCTCGGGGTGGAGGTCCATCGTGATCATGTTCTCGCTGTTGATGTAGGGCGTCACCTCGAGCGCGATCCCGACCTTCTTCAATTCGATGGTGGCGTTCCCCGCCTCGTCGAGCACCACGAGCGGGACCTCCTTGCCGACCAGGATCCGCGCCTCACGGTTGTTCACGGTCGTGATCTTCGGGTTCGAGATCAGAGTGGCCCGGTTGTCCCGTTCGAGCGCCTCGATC
The DNA here is from genome assembly GCA_964371055.1 of uncultured bacterium. Taxonomy (GTDB): domain Bacteria; phylum Eisenbacteria; class RBG-16-71-46; order CAIMUX01; family CAIMUX01; genus CAYJLF01. The sequence continues at coordinate 25,532 of CAYJLF010000021.1, forward strand.
GTCGCGTCGAGATTGCCGAAGGGGCGGACCATGCCGAGCCGCATCTGCCCGCTCGCCGCGGCCAGAGGCTCGCTGACGCTGATGTCCCCCGAAACACGCTCGGAGTTGCTGTGCAGGTTCGCCAGGTTCCAGCTGATCCCGAGCTGCCGGGAAGCGGTCTTGTCCACGTCGACCAGTCGGGCCTCGATCTCGACCTGCAGCGTCTCGGTGTCGAGCTTGGCGATCAGCCTCTCGACCTCTCCCAGGCGCGGCTCGATGTCGCTGATCATGATCGTGTTGGTTCTCTCATCGACGCTGGCGCTCCCCCGCTTGCTGAGGGTGAAGGCCACGGCGGCGGAGAGCTCCTTCGCGTTGGCGTAGCGAACGTTGAAGGTCTTCGTCAGGAGGGGCTGGAAGTCCTCCTTCTTGCGGGCGCTCGATTCCCGCTCGATCCCCTCGTCCTGCCAGGTCTTGAGCGCCGCGACGCGGATGACCTGGTTCCCGTCGACCGCGATCAGCCCGGCCGACTGGCAGACGATGTCGAGCGCGTGGCGCCACGGCACCTGATGCAACCGCACCGTCACCGGGCCTTCGACGTCGCGATCGGCGACGATGTTCGCCCCGGCATAGTCGGCGATCGAGCGGAGAACCGTGCGGATGTCGGCACCCTGGACATCGAGGTTCATCGGCCGCGTGTCGGCGGCGGCGGACGCGGCGTCGACCTCACCCAGCGGCGGGGCGTCGTCCTGCTCCCGGGAGGCGAGCGGGGCATCGACCGCGGTGGGCGCCGGGACCAGGACCGGATCGGGCAGGCTCGGGGCCGTCGGCGGCGCTCCGCCGCCATCCTCCAACGACGCTTGCGAGATGGGCGCGGCCTCCGGTGCCTCGGCTTCCGGAACCTCGGTCGTCGCATCCGGCGGCGCGGGTCCCGTGGCCGGTCCGATCACGACGCAGAGCTCACCGTTGCTTTCCTCGATGCCGGGCCGGATGGGACCGTCCATCTCCACGACATAGCGAACGACCATTCCCGCCGCGTCGTTCTTCCAGAGCGACCAGCGCAGCCGGGCCGGCGGGTCGCTGCCGGCCATCGCGGGCGCCCCGTCCACGTCGACCGGGGCGTCGGCCCCGAAGAGGTCGACCACGACGCGCCAGGGATCTTCGAGCACGAAAACGTCGTGCGGCATCGCGCCCTCGAGGCCGTCGGACTGGATGCGCAACACCACGCTTCCGTTCGCCGACTCGACCGCCGCGCGGTCCACACTCCAGGCTCCCGCCGACCCCACGAGGGCGAGGCAGAGGCCCAGGGCGAGCAGCGCACTCGCCGCCCGCGTCCACGACCTATCGATCGTTCCGGACATTCTTCCTTCCCCTCCATTCGGTCAGCGCCAGCCGTTCGGTCCGCCCCACGCCGTACTCCGGCGTGTAGACAAGAATGCCGTCGGGTTCGATCCGGCTGACCGTGTAGCGTCCGAGCCGGTCCCCCTCGTGCAGAATGAAGCTGGTCCCACGGATCCCTTCCACCAGCGCAGAGCGCTCCCGCTCGCCCCAGAGGATTCCGACGACCGTGAACTCCTCCAGCTCGAGAGCTTCTTCCTCGTGCGTCTCCAGCCACTCATCGCTGACCAGGCTGACGAACGGATCGCGCCGCCCGAACCCCTGGTAGGAATACGGCTCCGGCGTGAGCAGGATCTCGTCCAGCATCTCCGGTCGGGCGACCAGGGTATCGATCGGGGAGGCCGCGCCGTCGGGCGCTCCGGCCGGACTCGTCGCCACGGCCGCGCCGGGCTTCCGGGCGCGCGGCTGCTCGGATTTGCCGACCCGCGGCGGCGGATCGGGAGGCTTGCTGCCGAAGGCCCGCTTGATCTGGTCGGCGGTCTTGCCGAAGTCGATCGCGGAGGCGGGGGCTGCGCACAGGGCCAGCGTGACCAGGCCGAGCGCGCCGATCCAGGCGATACGTCCGCGGCGGCTCATGCTACTCCCCCTCTCCTTCCCCGGCGCCGGTCGGTCGACCGCCGTCTTTGGTCTTCCCCTTGACGGCCTTCGTGATCTTCGCGCCGGCCTTCTTCACCGGATCGGTCTCCTCGACGGTCGGGACGCCGGTGCCGCCCAGGACGTAGGTGACGGCGACGAACGACGCCTCGGCCGGGTATTCCTTGCTCTCCGGTCCGCTCTTCGGGGTTTTCACCTCGAGATTGGTGACGTTGATGACCCGGTCCAGATTGGCGATGTCATTCAAGAACGTTCCGACCTCGTGGTATCCGCCCAGGACTTTGACTTCGATCGGATGCTCCGTGTAGTACTGCGCCGGCCGCGGCGCCAGCGGCTTGAAGAGCGCGAACTCCACCCCGGCCTGCGCACCGAGACGGGAGATCGATCGCAGACACCAGGCCTGGTCCTGCTCCGAGGGAAGGAGGGACTGGCTCTGCTCCCATTTGCGGTGGAGCAGCACGTACTCCTTCTCCAGGTACGGCAGCCGGTGGGCGGCCTGGCGGGCCTTGTTCAGGTCCTTGCTGAGATCGCGGTACTGGTCCTCCAGCTCCCCCGCCTCCGCCGCGCAGGCCCGATAGGTAAAGGGCACGACGTCGGTGAAGAAGTTGGCGTAGAGCACTCCCGCCAGCACGATGGCGACGAAGAGCGTCCGCTGGAAGACCGGATCGCGTGGGTTGAGGGCCATGCGGTGCTCCTTGCGCGGCGCGGGCGAAGCGTCCGCCCGCATCCAGGCCTACGGCTTGACCCGGGCGGTCAGGGTGAACGACAGCAGAGGACGGGGGCCCGCTCGGTTCTGCTTCGCCCGCTCCGCCACGACGAGGCCGACGCCATCGAAGAGTTCCGTCTCTTCCATGCGCGTCATCAGTTCGGCCACCATCAGGTTCGAGAACGAGAGCCCTTCGACCTGCACCTGGCCGGGGCTGGTCTGCGCCAGTCGGGTGAGCCAGAGGTAGTCGGGGACCTCATCCGCCAGGTTGTCCATCAGCATGACGGGGAGGTAGCGATCGCGCGTCAGGCCCTGAATGACCGAGAGCCGCGTGTTCAGCTCCTCCCGCTCGGCCGTCAGCTGACCGATCCGCTCGATCTGCGGCCGGAGCCGCTGCATCTCCGTCTCGGTCTGGCTGATGTCGGCCCGGAGCGAGGCGATGCGCGCCTGCTGCATGGCGTACATCCCCGCCAGCGGCAGGAGGATCGCCACCGCCGACACGATCGGCAGCACGACTTTCGCCCGCGGGATCCGGATCGAGGCCAGCCGCGGCTCGGGGAGCTGCTCCTCCTTCGGGAGTAGGTTGATCTGGATCACTTTGCCCGCGCCTTTCTCAGGGCCAGCCCGATCCCGACCGCCAGTTGCGGCGCGACGTCGCCCGGATCATCGGCCCCGAAAATCTCGGGCGTGAAGCGAACCCGGCGCAGCGGATCAGCCACCTCGACCGGAACCCGCAGGCGCTCACCCAGTGCGACCGCCAGCCCGTGGATGCGCGCGCCCCCGCCCGAGAGGAGCACGCGATCGAGATGGTCAGCGTCGGCGTTGGACTTCAGGTAGACCAGGCTGCGTTCGAGCGCGGTGCCGACATCCGCGCAGAACGACTTGATGACCGGGGCCAGGTCGAGCCCCGCGTCGGCTTCGGCGGCCCGCAGCGCGGCGACCGCTTCGTCGCGACCGACATGGTGCCGCTTCTGCAATCCCTCGATGAAGCTGTTGCCACCCAGAGAGAGATCCTGCGTGTAGAGCGGCATGCCGCCCTGGACGAGATTGATGTTGGTCAGCTCGGCCCCGATGTTTACCAGGGCGACGACTTCGTTCGGCTGGAAGTCGTAGGCCAGTTCCGCCGCGTTCTGGACGGCGAAGCTGTTCACGTCGATCACGGCCGGGATCAGCCCCGCCTCCCGCACGAGGTCCGCATGCGCGCTGATCAGGTCGCGCTTCGCCGCGACCAGCAGCACCTGCATCTGGGTCGGGCCGACGTCCCGATTCAGGATTTCGAAGTCGAGCGCGACGTCGTTGATGTCATAAGGGACGTGCTGCTCGGCTTCCCAGTGGATCGCTTCCCGGGCATCCGCGGCCGGCAGTTTCTCCATCGTGATCTTCTTCACGATCACCCCGCGGCCGGAGACTCCGGTCACGACTCGACGGCTGTGGATCCCGGTCCGCTCGAAGAGATTCTGGATCGTCTCCACGAGCAGCTGGCGGTCCATGACCTCCCCTTCGACGATCGCCTCGGGCGCGAGGTCGACCATGCCGAAGCGGATCAGGTGCGCCTCTCCACCCTTCTGCGCCAACTCCACGACCTTGATCGCGCTGGATCCGATGTCCAGCCCGACCATCGTCTTCGGTTTGCCCAGCACGGCTGTCCTCCGGATGCTCGCGGTTGGGGCCTGGCCCCCGGTCCGTTCGGCGCCGGGAGTCGATGGCCGCCCCGTATCAGGTATCGGGCGCCCGGGCCGAAAGGTTTACCGCAAGCTCCCTTTCCCCGGCGTTTCGGAGCGGGTCTCAGCGAGGGGGAAAAAACCCGAGGTACCACTCCCAGAGGCGGGGTCCCCACAAGAGGGCCACGGCGCCGGCCGGAGCGAGGAAGCTCCCGAACGGCAGCGCAGTGGCGCCCGATCCGCGCCGGGAGGCGACCAGTGCGATTCCCGTGATGGACCCCAGAACGGAGGCAAGAAGCACGGTCAGGACGAGGCCGGGGAGCCCGAGGAACGCCCCCAGCATCGCCGCCAGCTTGACGTCGCCGAATCCCATGCCGTCCCGGCCCCGCACCCGCCGGTAGATCCACCCGACGAGGAAGAGCCCCCCGGCGCCGGCCGCAGCTCCGGCCAGCGCCACGCCGAGCCCGATCGTCCAGTGCGCGAGAAGGAGTCCGAGAGCGGTGCCGCCCAGGCTGATCTCGTCCGGGATGATCCGGTGCTCCAGATCGATGAAGAAGACCGCAAGGAGCGCGAGCAGGAACCAGAGGGCCGCCAGCGAGTGCCAGGGAGATGGAAACGCCAGAGCCGCGATCACGGTCAACGCTCCCCCGGCCAGCTCGATGAGCGGATAGCGCGGCGAGATCGGCGCGCGGCAATCGGCGCAGCGTCCCCGAAGGATGACCCAGCCGAGCACCGGCAGATTGTGCCACGGACGGATCGCGTGGCCACAGGCGGGGCACCGCGAACGCGGCCGCGCCAGCGACTGGCCCCGCGGCAGGCGGTGGATCACGACGTTGAGAAAGCTCCCGAGGCAGAGGCCGAGGAAGGCCACGTAGGCCAGAGGGAGGGGCCGCAGGGGAAACCACGACATCGGTCCGTCCACCGGTCCCTCCTACGCCCCGTGCGCCCGGGCCGGCGGCGTCCCGCCCGCCCCATCCCCGCGTTCCTCCAGCTCGCGCAGCTCTCGCTGCGCGATCCGCGCGATCTCGTCGTTCGTCGCCGTCTCCAGGACACGACGCCAGAGTTCCAGCGCCAGATCGCGCTCCCCCGCCTCCGTCGCGGCGAAGGCAGCGAGTCGCCCGACCCAGTCGGGCGCCTCCGGCATGGCGGCGGCGCGCGAAAGGTAGCTCCAGGCCTCTTCGTTGTCCTTTGACTCGAGGTAGCGATGGAATCCGACCTCGAAGACCAGCCGCCAGCTCTCCGGGTTGGAGGCGATTCCCCGCTGGAGGAGTTCGTAGGCCGCGTCGGGCTGCGCCGCGTCGCCGTGGAGGATGAGGGCGCCGAAGACATAGGCATTCTCGAACGACGGATCGAGATCGGTGAGCGTGCGGAAGAGGGTCTGCGCATACGGGTAGCGCCGATCGCCGAGGCGATGCCGGCCGTAGTACTGGATCGCCTCCAGCCAGGCGAGATCGGCGGCGAGGCGCGTCCGGCCGAGCGCCGCGGCGCGCACCCACGGGCCGGTCGGAAAGAGCGTCAGCTCGGCGGTGTCCGTAGCCGGCGAGGAGGCCCGCTCGAACGCGCGGGAAGCGGGCCGCGCGGCGCCGAGGAGAAGAACCGCCGCGACGACACCCACTCCCGCCGCCAGCGGTTTCACAGCGACAGCTCCCGCCGCGACAGCACCAGGGTCGCGCCGATGAGGGCGGCGCCGGCATAGAGAAGCCCGTAGACGCTCCCCCAGAGGAGCATCCCGGGCGGATAGGCGGTCCCCGCCGCGACCGGCACGATATCGTGGTAGAGATCGAGCCGGGGCACGATCCACGAAACGACCTCTGCGATCCGCGCGATCGACCCGCCGGGCGACTGCGCGAGCAGGCCCGCCAGCTCGCCACTGCCGTGGCCGATGACCCAAGCGGCCAGCGTGAAGAGTCCGGCCAGCACCGGCGAGGTGAAGGCGGCGAAGAAGACCGCCACGGCCGCCAGGACCGCCATCTCGCAGAAGACGAGCAGGAGGGCCTGCCCGAAGGCGACTCCGAAGGAGTAGCGCGAGACCACGAGCACCGCGGCGAGAAGCGTCCCCATCACGACGACCGACGCGGCGAGGACGAGCACGAGTCCGAGGTACTTCCCGACCACGAACTCGACGCGGCGCAGCGGGCGCGAGAAAAGGAAGAAGAGGGTCTTGCGCTCGATCTCCCGGAAGATCAGCTGATGCCCGACGAAGATCGTGGTCAGGCAGCCGAAGGCGGAAAGCGCCGCGAACCCGAGGTCGAGCGTGATGCGCCTCCCCTCGCCCAGCGCGAGCGGATCGAGCAGACGCGAGACGCCGAAGACGAAGAGGCCGAAGAAGAGGAGAAGATAGAGCACCCGGTCGCGGGCCGCCTCGAGGAAGGTGTTCCAGGCGAGTGCGCGGATCGCTCCGCCGGGGAGCGTCCGAACAGGGACTCGTGTGCCGGGAGCGTCGACCGACCGGGTCGCTTCGGCGCCCTCTCCGTCTCGATCGCCCGCGTCCCGGACCGTCAATCGCCGCTGCATGCGCGCCATTCCTCTTCCTCGAGCCGCCGCACGAAGAAGCTCTCGAGGTCTTCGCGCTCGGTTTCAATCCGGCTGATCCGCCCGCCGTCGCGCAGGATCCGCTTCACGCAGGCATCGAGCTGGTGGTCGGCGGGATGCGCCAGCGACAGGCTCCATCCCTCGTCGTGGCCGGCGCGCGTCGACCCGTCCGGCATCCCTTGCAGGAGGTCGTCCGAGAGCGGACCGCTCCCCTCGATCGTCACATCGCCCGCCGCGTCGGTCAGAAGCTCGTGCGGCCGTCCCTCGACCAGCAGGCGGCCTCGCGAAATCAGGCTGATGGTGTCGGCCAGGGCCTCGACGTCGGCCAGCACGTGGCTGCTGAAGAGGACCGTCGTACCCCGCTCCCGCTCGGCCCGCAGCCGATTCTTCACGAGGGCGCGGCCGAGCGGATCGAGTCCGCTCATCGGCTCATCGAGGATCAGAAGCTCCGGGCGGTGGAGCAGCGCCTGCGCCAGACCGACCCTTTGCACCTGTCCCTTGGAGAGCCGGCGCAGCGGACGCCGCACACATCCTCCCAGCCCCAGTTCCTCGAGCACCGCGCGGTCGGCCGCCGGATCGGGCCCGACCCCGGAGAGGTCGCGCGCGAAGCGCAGGAGCTCCAGAACCGTCAGGTGCGGGTAGTAGGCCGGCAGTTCCGGCAGGAAGCCGAGGCGCGCGCGCGCGGCGCGGTCTCCCAGCGGGCGGTCGAAGAGCCGTCCCCGGCCGCCGCTGGGGCGCAGCAGCCCGAGGACGATCTTGAACGCGGTGCTCTTCCCCGCCCCGTTCGGGCCGACGAGGCCGTGGATCTCCCCCCGGCGCACCGCCAGATCGAGGCCGCAGAGAGCCTGCACCGGGCGACGGAAGAGCCCGGGGCGGTAGACCTTCTGCAGATCTTCGAGTTCGAGGACGTTCTGCATGGCATCACAGGGATCGGCCGGCCGGGGCGGGATCTTGAGGAGGGGGCCTGCGGCGCTGGCCCACCGCCCCTGCGCAGAACGCCGCGAGGCGGCCCCACACGGGGACCGCCTCGCTCTGTTCTCCCACCCTGGAGGGTGGCGCGGGATCGACTCCCGCCGGACTTCGCCCCCGCACCCTGATCCGCCGGGGACCGTCCGCTGGCTTACTGCGCGTCGTTGGTCAGGGTCAGGATCACACCGTCGCCGGCCGGTCCGGAGGTCGCGTCCTTACCGTAGGCCGTGATCACATAGCTCGTCGCCGGAGCGCCCACGACGTAGGCGCAACCGCCCGAGACGAAACCGGCCGCATCGGCGAACGCCACGCCACCGAAGGGGTTCTTGACGTTGTCGATCGCGTTCATGTGGTCCGCGATCCCGGCCGGGTAGGTCCCGTTGTTCTGGACCGCGACATCCTCGGCATAGAGCTGGCCGGCGTGGGCGTTACCCTTGACGCTGCCTTCCCGGGCGCGGTCCTGCATGCTGACGTAGTTCGGGATCGCGATCGCGGCCAGGATGCCGATGATGACGACTACGATCATGAGCTCGATGAGGGTGAAGCCCTGCTTGTTCTTCAACATGGTACCAAACCTCCCGGGTGGGAACCCGTCTTCTGCTCTGGCCCGTCCCGCTCACCCGCGATCGCCGCGGGCTGAGCCGCCGGCGTCCCGCCCTTGCGATCGCCGGCTCTTTCGCCGGTCTCGCTCGACCTCAGGACCTCCGAGGCAGCGGCGGGACGCGGCAACGATCGACTTTCTTCGACACAAGCGACGTGCCAGCGTCGCGGATCGGCGGGACTACCCCGTAACACTCAGCGTCATAATTTGTTACAGTCTTGTCCGCCTCCCCGGAGCCGTCGCGCGCGGTGACCGGGCGGCGTGCATCGTGCAGAGAGCTCTCGTGAGATGCACGACGGCGGTCGAAATGTCCCGGGCCGTCACGCCGGCCGGCCTCACGCGGCATGACGCTCCTCGTCCTCGAAGAAGCCGTCCTCGCGGCCGGCCGGTCCCGCGTCCTTCTCCGCGATGCCGTAGCCGATCAACTTGCGATAGAGGGTCGATGGATTGATGCCGAGGATCTCGCTCGCCCGCTTCTTCTGCCACGCGGTGTAGTGCAGGACCTTGAGGATGTACTCCCGCTCCAGGTCTTCCAGCGTCATGGTCGGGGTGTCGATGACGAGGCTCCCCCGGCGGGCCGGCCCCGCCACGACTTTTTCGGGAAGCTCGGCCACCCGCACGCATCCCCCCTCGCTCAGGATGACCGCACGCTCGATGACGTTCTCCAGTTCGCGGACATTGCCGGGCCAGTCGTAGCGGAGGAGCGCCTTCAGCGCTTCGGGATCCATCGTCATCCCGTTCTCCGGCGCGTGGCGGCGGAGGAAGTGCTCGATCAGGAGGGGAATGTCATCCCGCCGGGCGCGCAGCGGCGGCAGATGGACCGGGATGACGTTCAAGCGGTAGAAGAGGTCGGTCCGGAAGCGCCCTTCGGCCACCTCCTTCTCCAGGTCGGCGTTGGTGGCGGCGATGAGCCGGACGTTGATCTTGATCGGCTTGGTCCCGCCGACCGGGATGATCTCCCGCTCCTGCAGCGCCCGCAGCAGCTTCACCTGCGTGGCCGGCGCCATCTCTCCCACCTCGTCGAGGAAGAAGGTGCCGTTTTCGGAGACCGTGAAGAGGCCCTGCTGGTCCTTGATCGCCCCGGTGAACGAACCGCGCATGTGACCGAAGAGGTTCGACTCGAGCAGGTCCTTCGGCAAAGCACCGCAGTTGATCGAGACGAAGGGGCCGACCGAGCGGCGGGAGCGGTAGTGGATCTCCCGCGCGATCAGCTCCTTGCCGGTGCCGCTCTCGCCGTAGACCAGGATGGTCGACTCGGTGTCCGCCACCTTGTCGAGCATCTTGAAGACCTTCATCATCTCCTCGGACTTGCCGATGATCTCGCGCTCGGCGTGGGTGCGGCGGAGCTGGCGTTTCAACACCTGGTTCTCCGACTGGAGCCGGCGCATCGAGAGGGCGTTTTTGATCACGAGGAGGATCTCGTCGTTCTTCGCCTTCTTCTCGATGTACTGGAACGCGCCCTTGTTCATCGCCTCGACGGCCGAGGCCTCGGATGCATAGGCGGTGAGGACGAGGACCGGCAGGGCGGCATCGAGCTCGACCGCCTGCTCGAGCAACTCGATCCCGCTCATCCCCGGCATCCGGAGATCGGTGATGAGCAGATCGAACGACTCCCGGCGCAGCCGCTCCAGCGCCTCGCCCCCCCCGGAGGCGCCGGTCACCCGGAACCCCTCCTTCTCGAGCAGGACGGTGAGAAAGCGGCGCATGCTCTCCTCGTCGTCGACGACGAGAACGCGGATGATCTCAGCCTCGCTCATGGATCTCCTCGTTTCAGGCGGCCCGTACGGCCGGTTCTGGATGCGCGGTCCACTTCCCCGCGGCGGTCGATTCCCCCGACAACGGCAGCCACAGAGAGGCCCGGGTCCCTCCGCCCGCCATCGGGCTGAGCTCGAGACGGCCGCCGAGGCGGTCGGCGAGATCGCGCGCGATCGCCAGCCCGAGTCCCGTGCCGTGCGGCTTGGTCGTGAAGAAAGGCTCGAAGAGGTGTGGCTGGATCTCGGGGGCGATGCCGCACCCCTTGTCCTCCAGGAAGACCTCCGCCTCGCCGCCGTTCCGGCGCCACCCCAGCTCGATCGGGGCGCCGCCCGCCTCCAGCGCGTTCAGGCCGAGGTTGCGGACGATCTGGCGGAGGCAACCGCGGTCCGCGCGCACGCGGATCGGCTCCCCGCCCGCCGGCGGCCGGACCAGGCGGAAGGCCCCGCCGGGAAGCGCGTTCAAGCTTTCCAACTCCTCGCCCAGCACGGTTTCGATCGGCATCTCCTCCAGCGCGAGGCGCCGGTCACGCGCGAAAGCGAGGAACTCCGTCAGGAAGTTCTCGAGACTCTCAGCCTCGCGCAGAATGATCTCCATCAGGGTGTCGCGACCCTCATCGCCCGCCGGTAATTCGCGCCGCAAGAGCTCCACCGATCCGGTGATCGGCTTCAGCGAGTTGCGGATCTCGTGCGCCAGGCCGGCCGACAGCTCACCGATCAACGCCAGTCTTTCGCGCCGGCGGCGTCCATCCTCCTGCGCGCGCCGCTCGGTCAGATCGGAGAGCAGCGCCACCAGACCGCGCGGCTGCCCGGCGGAATCGCGCAGCGGCGAGGTCACGACCTCGACCGGGGTCTCGCCGAGAAAGAGCTCGGCCGTCTCCTCGGTGGACGCCGACAGGCGCGCGCCGAGGTGCCGCACGAGGTCGCCGCATCCGGGCACTGCACCGAGTTGCACCAGGTGCACTCCCGCGACCGGCGGGGACGCAGCCGCGCCGAGCAGGCGCTCGGCCTCCCGGTTCGCGCGCGAGACCCTCCCCTCGCCGTCCACGCAGAGGAGCCCGGCGGCCAGGTGCGCCACGATCGTCTCGGCGTCGAGCCGCGTCTGTTCCAGCTCCGCCGCAGTAATCCGGTAGACGGCGACCTCCTGGCCGAACCGGCGTCCCAGAAGTCCCGCGCAGACCCCGAGCAGCAAAAGCGCCGCCGCGTGGAACGCACCGGAAGAGGGAATCGCAGGGCTCGCCCCGAAGACGATCGCTGGTCCTTCCGTCCCGAACTTGACGTGCAGGAGGAAAAGCTCGGCCAGCATTGCGCCGCCCGCTGCCGTCAGGCCCCCCGGCACCGCGCGCAGCAGCCCCCACATCAGGATCGGCAAGGCCAGGAGAAGCAGGAGCGGCCCTTCGGTCGGGCCGATCCGCGCCATCACGAGCGCCACGGCGGCGATGTCGAGGCCGGCGACCGCGGGCCAGAATCGCCGCCGCCGGTCGCTGCGATCAAGCCACTCCAAAAGCCCCAGCGAGAGACCGGCCAGGCCGAGGCAGAGGAGGGTCGTGACGAGCCGGGAGCGGACCGAGGCCTCACCGCTGCCGGCCGCCAGCACGGCGACCGCCAGCCAGGCGAGGAGGCGGTAGGTCGTGAGACGGGGCCGGCCGTTCTCCTGCAGCGGATTCACGCCTGGGCCCCTACTTTCCGCCCACGACCTGGATCAGCTTGAACATCGGCATGTACATCGCCACCACCATGCCGCCGACCATCCCGCCCATGAAGACGATCATGATCGGCTCGATGATCGAGGTGAGCGTCTCGACCGCGACGTCGACCTCTTCGTCGTAGAAGTTCGCGATCTTCTCCAGCATCTTGTCGAGGGCGCCGGTCTCCTCGCCGACCGAGATCATCTGCACCACCATCGGAGGAAAGACCTTCGCCTCGCGCAACGGCGCGGCGATCGTCTCACCCTCGCCGATGGAACCCTTGGTCGCCATGATGGCGTTCTCGATCACCTTGTTTCCGGCCGTCCGTGCCGTGATGTCGAGCGCGGTGAGGATGGGAACGCCCGATGAGATCATCGTGCCGAGCGTCCGGGTGAAACGCGCGATCGAAGCGCGCTGCAGGATGCTGCCCAGCACCGGCGTCTTCAAGAGACCCCGGTCGATCCGCAAGCGCCCCGAGGAGGTGTGGTAGTAGCGCTTCACCGCGGCGACGAACGCCACGGTCCCCCCGGCCAGGGCCCACCAGAAGTTCTTGAGGAAGTCCGACATTCCCATCACCACCCGCGTCGGCGTCGGGAGTTCTCCGCCGAACTCGGCGAAGACTTTGGCGAACGTCGGGATGATCACCAGCAGCATGAAGGTAGTCGCGCCGACCGCCACCGTCATGACGACGGTCGGGTAGGTCATGGCGCTCTTGACCTTGCGCTTCAGCGCGGCGGCCTTCTCCAGGTAGGTGGCCAGCCGGGCCAGAATGTCATCGAGGATCCCGCCTGCCTCGCCGGCGTCGACCATGTTGACGTAGAGACTGTCGAACGCCTTCGGGTGCCGCGCCAGCGACTCGGAGAGGGTCCCGCCTGCTTCCACGTCATGCATCACTCCGGCCACCACGCGGCCGAACCCGGGGCTGTCCGCCTGACGCGAAAGGATGTCGAGACACTGGACCAGCGGCAGTCCGGCGTTGACCATGGTCGAGAACTGGCGGGTGAAGATGACGAGGTCGCGCACCCTGACTCCGCCCACGCCCGGCCGGGGAAGCCGCAACCCCCGGCGCGGAGCCTTCTCGCGGATGTAGTTGGCGATCAGGCGTCGCCGGCGCAGCTGCGTGACCGCCTCGTCGCGGGTCGCGCAGTCCATCGTTCCGACTTCGACCTGGCCGCCGAGGGTCCGGGCCTTGTATGCATAAACCGGCATCGGATGGACTCCCTCAGGACCCCTGGAATGACGAGAGGGCGGCGCTGGAGATCTGGTACGTCGGATCCGACTTCTGGATCATCTGCTCCAGTTCCAGCCGGTTCGAACTCCGCCCGAGCGCGTGTTCCAGGGAGATCTTCCGGTTGACGTAGGCGGCGAAGAGCGCCTGGTTCATCGTCTGCATGCCGAACTTCTGCCCGGCCTGCATCAGGGTGTAGATCTGGTGGGTCTTCCCCTCGCGGACGACCGCCGAGACGGCCGGGGTGCAGACCAGCACCTCGGAGACATTGATCCGGCCCGAGCCGCCGCGACGCGGGAGCAGCTGCTGCGTCAGGACGCCCCGCAGCACGAACGCCAGCTGGGAGAGGACCTGCTTCTGCTGGTTGCTCGGGAAGACGTCGACGATGCGGTTGATCGACTCGAAGGTCGAGTTGGTGTGCAGGGTGGCGAAGACGAGGTGTCCCGTCTCCGCGATGGTGAGCGCGGCCTGGATCGTCTCGAGGTCGCGCATCTCTCCGATCAGGATGACGTCGGGGTCCTGCCGCAGGACGTACTTCAGCGCCTCGGGGAAGCTCTTGGTGTCGGCGTTCACCTCGCGCTGGTTGACGATCGACTTCTTGTGCTGGTGGATGTACTCGATCGGGTCCTCGATCGTGATGATGTGCACCGGCCGGCGCGCGTTGATCCGGTCGATGAGAGCGGCCAGGGTCGTCGACTTGCCGCTGCCGGTCGGGCCGGTGACGAGGATGAGCCCGTTGGGCAGGTCTGCGAAGCTCCGGACGACCGGCGGCAGGCCCAGCGACTCGTAGTCGGGGATCTCGTACGGAATCATGCGGATGGCGGCCGCCACCACGCCGCGTTGCAGAAAGACGTTCATGCGGAAGCGCGAGAGCGCCTTCACGCCGAAGGAGAGATCCAGTTCTTTATTCTGCTCGAAGCGCTTGCGCTGATCCTCACGGAGCACCGAATAGATGAGCGACTCGGTCTGTTCGGGCGTCAGCGGATCGTAGGCGGCGGGCCGGATCTGCCCGTCGATCCGAAACTGCGGCGGCACGCCCGCCGTAAGGTGCAGGTCCGAGGCCTTTTGCTCGACGATCTCCTCCAGCAGCCGGTGCATCGTGATCATGCGCGGGAAACCTCCCTGGGAAGCAACGCGGGTCCGTCTCTCCCAGAGGGTTTTCGGCCGGTCGGGGGGAACTCTTGAGCCGCGCCCACATTGCGAAACGCAATGGCGGATGCGGGGCGGAAAGGGGGGCGGGGGGGGGGGGCGGGGGGGGGCGGGGGGGCCCCCCCGGGGGGGGGCCGACAAAAA
>CAYJLF010000021.1:39938-105798 GCA_964371055.1 uncultured bacterium
GCGCGGGGCGCGCCCCCCCCCCCCCCCGCGGGGGCGCACCATCAAAACCCGCCGGGCCGCTCCGGGGGCGCGCGGCGCCGGCCTCGGACCGGGGGACGAGGTCGGACCGGTCGAGTCCTTTCCCCTTGCCTCGTCAGGCCGCCTTCGCCCCCTCCTGCTCGTCGAACTTGTCCCGGGCCGATTCCTTCAGCACCTCCTCGGCAGAGGTGATCCCGCGCCGGAGTTTCTGCAAGGCGTCCATCCGCAAGGTCAGCATCCCCTCCCGCACCGCCTGGGCCTTGATCTCCGAGGTCGCCCGCCGGGCCAGGATCATGTCACGGATGGCCGGACTGATCGGCATCACCTCGTAGATCCCCGCGCGCCCGCGGTAACCGGTGTTGCCGCACTCGTAGCATCCCTTGCCGCGCACCACTTCTCCCGCCTCGTCCGCCTCGAGCTCCAGTTCGCGCAAGGCCTCAGGGGGCAGGACGACCCGTTCGCGGCACCTCGCGCAGACGCGACGCACCAGCCGCTGGGCCAGGATCAGGTTGACCGAGGAGGCGACGAGGAACGGCTCGATCCCCATGTCGACCAGTCGGTTCAGGGTCGAGGGCGCGTCGTTGGTGTGAACCGTGGAGAGCACGAGGTGACCGGTCAAAGCCGCCTTGACCGCGATCGACGCCGTCTCGCCGTCGCGGATCTCGCCCACCATCACGATATTCGGATCCTGGCGCAGGAAAGCCCGCAACGCCGCGGCAAAGGTGAGCCCGACCGTCTCGTTGACGTTGACCTGGTTGATTCCATCCAGGTTGTACTCGACCGGGTCCTCGGCCGTCATGATGTTCGTTCCGGGGACGTTGATGCGGGAGAGCGCCGAGTAGAGGGTCGTCGTCTTGCCGCTCCCGGTCGGGCCGGTCACCAGCACCATCCCGTAGGGGCTCTCGATCGCGCGCATCAGGTTCTGCAGCGCCTGCGCCTCGAATCCGAGCTTGGTGAGATCGAGCGCGAGGTTCCCCTTGTCCAGGATGCGCAGCACGATCTTCTCGCCGAAGATGGTCGGGAGGGTGCTGACTCGCAGGTCGATCGTCCGCTTGAGCACGCGGATTTTGATCCGGCCGTCCTGCGGCACGCGCCGCTCCGCGATGTCCAGCTCCGCCATGATCTTGAGCCGCGAGAGGATGGCCGCCTTGAGCTTGGCCGGCGGCGCCGGGATCTCCTGCAGGACGCCATCGACCCGGAAGCGGACGCGCAGCTTCTTCTCGTACGGCTCGATGTGGATGTCGCTCGCCCCGCGGCGCACTGCCTCGGTGATGAGGGTGTTGACGAACTTCACGACCGGCGCCTGATCGACCGCGCCGACCGCGCCGACTTCCGCATCCTCCTCGGAGGTCTCGACCAGTTCCAGGTCGTCCCCCTCCATCGACTTCATCACATCGGCCATCGACTCGGCCTGGTCGTAGAGCCGGTCGATGGCGCGTTTGATCATCCCCTCGGTCGCGACCGCGACCTCGACCTCGTGGCTGGTGACGAACTTGATGTCGTCGATCGCGAAGAAGTTGGCCGGGTTGGCCATGGCGACCCGCAGGGTCCGTCCGGTGCGGGCGTAGGGGATGACCTGGAAACGGGTCGCGACATCGGCGGAGACCATGCGTACCGCGGCCGGATCGATCTCGGCGTGGTCCAGATCCACGCCCGGCGTCTCGTAGAGCTCGGAGAGGAATTGGAGGAGGCGGTCCTCGGAGAGCACGCCGAGTTTGACCAGGGTGGCGCTCAAGGCACCCCCCTCGGTCTTCTCGATCTGGTGCGCGCGCCGCAGGTCCTCTTCGGTGATGAGATGCGCCTGGACGAGTTTCTGTCCGACGTCAACCTTCATCCGCCGTCCCCCCGATGACAAGGCGGGCGCATCGCCCGGTCCGGCGCACGCCGGGCCGAACGACCGGCTCCGGGCCGGTCGCACCCGGGCATCGGGACGCAAAGGACATGCCAAGCCGGGCCGGCTCGAATCCGTCCAATTCTCGGGCAGTTGTGACCAGGAGACCGCCCGCCTGCTGCCGGGCGCCGCGCGAATTGCACGGCGAAACCGCCCACAGGATGCGGGATGCGGCGGCGGGAGGCCGGCTACGGAAGGACGACGACGGAGCGGGTCGAGCGACCGGCCGGCGTTTCGAGCGTGAGGTAGTAGAGGCCGGCTGCCTGCCGGGACGGCGCGAGATCGTCCCACGCCACGCGATAGAGGCCGGGGGAGAGAGAGCCGGCCTCCATCGATCCGACTTCGCGCCCCGAGACATCGAAGAGGCGCAGGCGCGCCCGCCCCGCCACCGGGATCGTAAGCGTGATCCGGTCCCCGGCACGCGCCGGGTTCGGGACGACCAGGGACGGTCCCTCCCCGGACGCGAACGGACCGGCATCGGATGGCAGGATGAGGATGAAGGAGGGATCGGCGCCGGTGCCGACCGCCGCGTGCCCCGCAACGTCCCGAGCCACGACCCGAAGGTGCGCCTTGCCGCTCGGAGGGCCGGTGACTTTCCAGGACCAGGACCCGGCATTCTCGATCCACCCCGCCAGCCGCTCGAACGGCCCGTCGGGGCCGGCGCGAGACAGCAACAGATCGACGCTCGAGACCGTGTCGTTGTCGGCGGCGTTCCACCGCAGGTCGACGAGGCGGCCGACGACCAGAGTATCCCCGCCGTCCGGCCAGACGACCGTCACGGTCGGGGCGGCGTCATCGAGAAAGACGGCTCCCACCTCGGTCGGGCCGTCGATCGAGATCTGAATCGGATTGGCTGATCCGCCCGCGTCCCCCTGCCACTCGTGAAACGCCCATCCTTCGCCCGGTATCGCCGTCAGCGTCACCTCCGCACCCGGGTCGTACCCCGGCTCGTCCGGTTCGCGCAGGACCTCCCCCTCGCCGACGATCGTGACGGTGAGTGGATGGCGGGGCCCCGTCGTGAAACGCCAGCTGTCGCCGACGGTCGTCTGGTCCGCATCGCTCACGCTCGCCCTCCACTCATAGAGGGTGAGGGGCAGGCGTCCCGGCCAGCTGCAGCCGGCGACCTCTCCGTCGGCGACGCGGACGACGGCGATCGTCTCCCAGGCAGCCTCGCGGCGCAGCGCGGGGAGCGGGAGGGTGAAGCTGCTGCAGGAATCGGCGTCCGCTTCCCACTCGTCCAGCACCGGCGAATAGGTCAGGACCTGCACCCGCTCCAGGGCCGGCTGGAAGCGCATCAACCGCATCCAGCCGTTGCCACCGTTCTCGCGGTTCTGGTAATTGGCGAGAACCGTGTGGATCAGACGCCCCTCATGGGCGTCCGTCCGACGCCCCTCGCCGGCCACGTGGCCGCAGACCATGAGCAAGAGGCTCGGGTGATGCTTCAGCGCGTCGTAGAGAATCTGCCCCTGCGGCCCGAACCGGCCGGGATTACCAGGATGGATCAGATAGTGGGCGGAAACGATCGCCAGCGCCTGCGGGTGCGCGGCGATCAGGCTGTCGGCCCACGCCAGCACCGTGGGGTTCTGGTTCTGGTCGAACTCGAGGCTGACGATGATGAAGTCGATCCCACCGGAACGGAAACGGACCCAGTGGTTGTCGCTGTTGGCTCCGTAATGCCCGCCGTAGTAAGATCGACCCGCGAAGCGCCCTTCGCCGAAGAAGTAGTTGTACTGGATCGTCGTCCCGTCGGGGTCGCCCCGGGGCCACTGCTCATGGTTGCCGCACGCCACGTGAAACGGCATTCCTTCGGGCAGTTCGCCCCCGAGGCTGTCCTCCAGGACCGTCATCGCCGTATCGGCATTCAGCCACTCCCGCCAGGCGTAAGGCGCGTCGCCGTTCTCCACGAGGTCGCCGACGTGGACCGCGAAGACGATGTTCCACTCCGCGCGGTGCGCCATGATCCACTCGGTCTGCGCGATGAAGAACCGGAGATCGCCGCCGTTGACTTCCGCGGTGTAGTACTGCGTATCGGGAATGATCGCAACGGTGAAGTCGGGCCCGGGGACCCAGGCTGGTCGCCCCTCGAAGGTGACGGTGAGACTGTCGCCGTCGAGATCATCGACGAGGACGCGAAGCTGCGGCGTGTTCAACACTCCGCTCGCGCCGTCCGGCGGATCGACGAGCGTGGGGGCGAGGGGCGCGGTCGCCCGTGCGGTCGCGGCCATCAAGGCGAGCGCGAGCAGGACTCCAGCCGCGCGGGGCGGCCGGACGCGGATCACGGAGCGCGCGATCCGGACCGAAGGAAGAGCGATACACACACCCGCCTCCCTCTGCTCGTTCCTCCGAGGAACCTCCGATCCGGACGAGGCCCACCGACGATGCGCACGAGACCCCTCGGGGTCATGAACGGGCGCACCGAGAATAGCAGGGTCCGCGCGCCGTCAGCAATCAGGCGATCCCGGAGGTCGGATCCGGCGGGGTCCTTCCGGCGGGAGACCGGCGACCCGGGGTCCCCTCGCCTCGCCCTGGCGAGTCAGGTATGCTGGCGCGGTCCGCGTCGCGGAGCGGGGTCGGTCGCAGGCCAGAAGCCTCATCGCCCGAACCGGATTCCGACGACTCCGTCCGCCGCCCTGCCAAGGGGAGAATCGACATGCCGTTGCTGTTTCACGGTCACCGCTGCGACGCGACATCTCCGAGATCGACCCGGTCGCCGGCCGCGCGCGCTCTCGGGTTCGGCCGCGCGCCTGCCGTCCGCCTTCTGACCGGCGGCCTGACGGCACTCTTCGTCCTCGCCCTGGTCCTGGGCTGCGAGCGTGAACCGTCCCCCGGCGGCAAGTCCTCCGACCCGCGGGGACCGGCTGGTGGGACCGCAACGTCGCGCGGCGGCGCGGGCGGCGCGGCGGGGCCGTGGCTCTCCGTCCCGTCCCCCGCGCGTCCCTATGACCTCATCCTCATCACGCTCGACACCACCCGGCAAGACCGTCTCTCCTGTTATGGCGCCATGTCCGGCACGACCCCGCACCTCGATGCTTTCGCCCAAGATGCCCTCCGGTTCGAGAACGCGCAAAGCCCCGTCCCGGTCACGTTGCCGGCGCATACGTCGATCCTGACCGGTCTCTGGCCGTTCGAGCACGGCGTCCGGAACAACGGCACTTTCATCGCCTCCGACACTCTGACCACGCTCGCCGAGCTGCTGCGCGGCAAAGGCTACGAGACGGGAGCGATCCTCGGCGCTTTTCCCCTCGTCGCGCAGTTCGGCCTGAATCAGGGCTTCGACCACTACGACGACACCTTTCCGGCGGTCAGTCGGGAGCGAGAAGAGGAGACCGCGCGCCGTCCCGGCGACGAGGTCACGCGGCTCGCCCTCGCCTGGCTGGACGGGCGCACGACGAAACCGTTCTTCCTCTGGGCTCACTATTACGATCCGCACCATCCCTACCGGCCGGCCGAATCGTTCCGCGGTCGCTGGCCGCTCGATCCGTACACCGGCGCGGTCGCCACGATGGACCAGGCGGTCGGACGACTCCTGGACGAGGCGCGCCGCCGGGGACGCCTGGACCGCGCGGTGGTGATCATCGCGGGCGACCATGGCGAAGGACTGGGCGACCACGTGGAGCTGACCCACACCGTCTTCATCTACGGCGAGACCCAGCATGTGCCGTTGCTCCTCAGCCTCCCGCACGACGGCCCGTTCGCGGGCGACGCCTGGCGCGGACGCCAGGTCTCCGGCCTGGTCAGCCTGGTCGACCTCCTCGCCACCAGTTGGAACGCCCTTGGCTTCGCCCCGAACGAGCTGCCCCGCCAATCCGGGCAGAGCCTTCTCCCCCTGGCGAGCGGCGGCGGCGAGCCGCGCGCCAGCGTCTACCACGAGAGCCTGATCCCCCGCCTGGAGAGCTGGGCGGCCGAACTCCGCGGTCTGCAGACCGAGCGGTGGAAGTATATCCGCGCACCGCGTCCCGAGCTCTATGATCTCGCGAGCGACCCGGGCGAGCGGTTGAACCTCGCCGATCGCGAGAAAGGACGCGTGCGCGAGATGGAAGAGGCGCTCGCGCGGCTGCTGCAAGGTGAGCGGCAGTCGACCGAGGCGGTGCTCGACCGCGAGACGATCGAGCGACTGCGCAGCCTCGGCTACCTGGCGGGCGGCCTCTCCTCGAGTGGGCCGGCCCCGACCGCCGATCCCAAGGAGATGATCTGGGTGCCGATGGCCGTGACCCGCGCCCAGGAGCTGGCGGCCGAGTCGAGGGTGGCCGAGGCGCTCTCCGCCGTCGACTCCGTCCTGGCCCGGCATCCCGAGACCAGCCTCGCCCGTCAACTGCGCGCTCTTTACCTCACCCGCCTCGGACGCGCGGGCGAGGCGGTCGCGGCCTACCAGAAGGCCCTGGTCGACTGCGGCGACTGCCCCGAGAAGCTGAAGTTGATGCAGGGGTACATCTATGCCCTGCTGGGCGCCACGCGCCACGACGAGGCGCTGCGGCAGGCGAGGTCGCTCGTGGACGCCTATCCGCGTGAACCGTGGCTGCACCTTCTGCTCGGGGAAGCGCTCCTCGCGAACGGCGACGTCGAGGGCGCCCGCACGGCGGTGATCGAGGAACGGAAGGTCCTCCCGCACGACCCGGCGCCCCTGCTGACCCTGGCCACGATCGAAAAGTCCGCGGGCCGCATGGCAGAGGCGGAGCGCGCGCTGCGGGACGCGCTGCGCCTGCGCGCCGACGATCCGGACACGCAGGTCCAGCTCGCACAGCTTCTGATCGACACGAATCGCCCGGCGGATGGGAATGCGATCCTCGACCGGGTGCTGGCGGCGAGCCCGCTCCATCCCGGAGCGAACTTCCATCGCGCCGAAGCATTGCGCCGCGCGGGACGGAAGGAGGAGGCGATCCTTAGCTACCGCACGGCCCTCGCCGCGCAGCCGGGCGATCCTTTGCTGCTGCACCGGCTTGGCAACACCTATCTCGACCTCAACCGGCTCGACGAGGCGCGCGGTTGCTTCGAGACGGCCGTGCGGGCCGGGCGGGCGACCCAGGGGGTCCTCGCCAGTTACGGGATCGTGTCGGCGCGCCAGGGGAGGCCGCAGGATGCGGTGCGGCAATGGGAGGAGGCGATCCGCCTCGATCCCCAGAGTCCCATGGTGCCGATGCTGCAGAAGCAGATCGCGGATCTGCGGGGCAGATCCCGCGACTGAGGTCCCGTCACCGAGCCCAAGCCACGGAACCAGCGCGGCCCCGCCGCGTGGTCGGCGCTACGCTCGGCGCGGATACGCCTCCGCCACCGCCGCCCGCACAATGGTCTCGTCTGCGGTGAACGGCAGCGTGACGCGCAGGTTTTCCTCGTGGGCGACCGCGTCGCGCACCGCGGCGATGGCGCCGGCGTTCCCCGCCCACGCCCGCCGGGCCAGCCCGTTGCCGACATCCCAGCCAAGCATCGTCCGCGCCCGCCGACCGGCCGAGGCCGAGCCGTCCAGCACCAGGCCGAATCCGCCGTTGATCACCTCGCCCCACCCGACCCCCCCGCCGTTGTGCAGGGAAACCCAGGTCGCTCCGCGGAAGGCGTCTCCGGCAAAGTTGTGGACCGCCATGTCGGCGCAGAACATCGATCCGTCACGGATGTTCGCCGTCTCGCGGAAGGGGGAGTCGGTGCCGGCGACGTCGTGGTGATCGCGTCCCAGCACCACCGGCGCCGAGATCCGGCCGCCCTCGATCGCCTGGTTGAAGGCGAGCGCGAGTTCGATTCTCCCGTCGCGGTCGGCATAGAGGATCCGGGCCTGCGATCCGACCACGAGCCGGTTCTCCTCCGCCTGCCGGATCCAGCGCAGATTGTCGAGATTCTGCCGGCGGGTCGCGAGAGGAGCGGCGAGCGCGCGACGCTCCAGGATCTCCGCCGCGATCGCGTCGGTCGCGCGGAGGTCTTCGGCCTCCCCGCTGGTGCAGACCCAGCGGAACGGTCCGAAGCCGTAGTCGAAGCACATCGGCCCCATGATGTCCTCGACATAGCTGGGATAGGTGAAGGTGCCGTCGGGGCGGCGGATTCCCTCCGCCCCCGCGCGAGCCGCCTCCAGCAGAAACGCATTCCCGTAGTCCCAGAAGTGCATCCCGCGGTCCCGCATGGCGTGGATCGCCGCCACCTGCCGGCGCAGCGAGGAGCGGACCTCATCGCGGAACCGCTCCGGCTCACTCACCATCAGGCGGTTGGATTCCTCGATCGACAGCCCGGCCGGGTAGTACCCCCCGGTGTAAGGGTTGTGCAACGACGTCTGGTCGGAGCCGAGATCGATCGGCTGCCCGGCGCGCACCAGCTCCTCCCACAGGTCGACGACGTTTCCGAGATAGCCGATGGAAACGCCGCGCCGCTCACGGCGGGCGCGCTCGATCCGTCCGAGCAGGCTCCCGAGGTCGGTCTCGACCTCGTCGAGCCATCCCTGTTCATGCCGCTTGTGGAGCGCCTCCGCGTTCACCTCGGCAATCACGCCAATCGCCCCGGCGATGACGGCGGCCTTCGCCTGCGCGCCGCTCATCCCCCCGAGGCCGGAGGTGACGTAGACGCGGCCGGATAACCCCTCGTCGCCGTCCAGACCCAGGTAGCGCCGGCCGGCATTCAGAAGCGTGATCGTCGTCCCGTGGACAATCCCCTGCGGGCCGATGTACATGAAGCTTCCGGCGGTCATCTGGCCGTAGCTGGTGACGCCGAGGGCCGCCATCCGGTCATAGTCGGCGCGCGAGGAGTAGTTGGGAATCACCATGCCGTTGGTGACGACGACACGGGGAGCATCGGGATGCGACGGGAAGAGGCCGAGCGGATGCCCGGAATAGAGAACAAGGGTCTGATCCTCCGTCATCTCCGCCAGGTAACGCATCACGAGGCGATACTGGGCCCAGTTCTGGAAGACGGCGCCGTTGCCGCCGTAGGTGATGAGCTCGTGCGGATGCTGCGCCACGCGGGGATCGAGGTTGTTCTGAATCATGAGCATGATCGCCGCCGCCTGGGGCGTCCGGGCCGGGTAGGCTCCGATCGGCCGCGCCTTCATCTCGTACCGGGGGCGGTAGCGCCGCATGTAGATCCGCCCGTCGCGTGCCAGCTCGCGAGCGAACTCCGGGGCGAGGAACGCATGGTGCGCGGCGGGAACGTACCGGAGGGCGTTCTGTACCGCCTGTTCCCGCTCCCGTGGGTTGAGCACCTGGGGTCGAGGCGGCGCGTGGCTGATCCCAGCTTCCTCCGGGGGCGGTTCGGGGAGGTGCTCGGGAACGCCGGCCAGAATCTCGTCCGCAAACTCGATCATCGCCACTCCTCCATCCGGTGCCCTTCGCCGACCGGGCGCATCCTCGTGTCCGGCTTCGGTCCAGGGCGAAGAAGACGAGGGTACCGCGTCGCGGCGCCGCCCGCTACCCCGCGGCGGCGCCCCGGTCGCCCGCCTCCCCGTTCGGCCGCGGAGATTGCTCCGGGATTCAGGCTTCGCCGTCTCGCACCGATCACCGCCGGGCGGGAGGATGTATGCTCACCGCCGGTCGCGGGATCTCGGGCGCCGCCGAGCGGCGAGCCGGTGCCGGTCGAGGTGGATCGCGGTGGATCGAGTCGGGTCGGGGCAGAGCAAGCCGCGACGAACCTGGAACCAGGCTAGGTGCGAGGACGGAGCGCGGATGAGGATCCTGCAGATGCTGGACATCCCCTGGCACAGTGGGCTGGCCGACTACGCTTTCTCCCTGGCGCGCGCACTCGAAGCGGCCGGGCATCGATGCCAGATCGCCGCGCCGCCAGGGAGCAGGGCCTCCCAGGCGGCGGCCGCGGCTGGTCTGTCGGTCGTACCGTTCTGTGCTCCCTCGACCCTCCCCGCCCTCCGCCGCTTCATCCGAGACGAGGGGATCGACCTTCTGAACGCACACACCGGTACGACCCACGTCCTGTCGATGCTGGCCGCGGCCTGGCCGGCATCGAGCGCAGCCAGGGGACGGAGTTCCGGCCCCCAACACCTCGCTGACAGCCGCCCGCCCCGCCGAGCGACCCGGCCAGCGGTGGTGCGGACGCGCGCCGATCGCCGGACGCTGCGCCCGCGCCCCGGCTGGCAGTTGCTCGCGGCCCGCACAGAGCGGTTCATCGGCGCGACCGAGGGGATTCGCCGCCAGTTTCTCGCGGCCTATCGCCTCCCCGAGGATCGCACGCGGGCGATCTTTCCGGCGGTGGACCTCCCTGCCGTCTGGTCGGCCCCGGTCTGGCGCGGAATGCACGCCACGCCCGGTCCGGTCGTCACGGTGCTCGGCCGGCTCGATCCGGTCAAGGGCCACCATGCCTTTCTGCGCGCGGCCGCCCGCGTGCGCGCACGGATCCCCTCGGCCACGTTCGCCCTCGTAGGACGCGCGGAAGGGTTCACGCCGGACGACCTCCAGGGCGAGGCGGCCAGCCTCGGAATCGGCGCGGCGGTGACGTGCCCGGGGCACGTGCCATCGATCACCCCGTGGATCACCGCGTCCACCCTCGGTGTGATTCCATCCGTCGGGAGCGAGGCGGTGTCCCGCGCGGCCCTGGAGTGGATGGCGCACGGACGGGCCGTCGTCGCCTCCGCGGTCGGCGGGCTGCCTGAGTTCGTCGAGGAGGGTCGGACCGGACTCCTGGTTCCGCCGAACGATGATGCCGCGCTCGCGGACGCGATCCTCGAGCTCCTGGGCGACCCCGCTCGACTCGGGGCCTTCCCCGCGGGGGGGGGGGCCCGCGCCGCCACCTTCTTCTCCCCGGCGCGCCTGGGGGCTGAAACGATCGAGGTCTACGAGGAGGCTCTTCGATGCGTTTGAGCGTCGTCTTGATCGTGAAAGACGAGGAAGCGGCCCTGCCGGCCTGCCTCGAGAGTGTTCGCGATCTGGCCGACGAGATCGTCGTTGTCGACAGCGGATCGAAGGATGCCACCATCGCGATCGCGCGGCAGTATCACGCTCGCGTCCTCGAGCGCCCCTTCGAGGGATTCGGGCGCCAGAAGCAGTTCGCGATCGACCAGGCCCGCGGAGCGTGGGTCCTCTCGATCGACGCGGATGAGAGGGTGACGCCGCGACTGGCCGAGGAAATCCGGCGTATCACCTCCTCCCCGGATGCGGATCGCCCTCCCGCCGGCACACCGGGCGGGCGGAGCGGACCGAACGGCTATGAGATCCGCCGCGAGGTCTGGTTCCTCGGTCACCGCCTCCGCTTCGGAGGGATGCAGCGCGACCGCGTGCTGCGTCTCTTCCGCCGCGGCCGCGCCCGCGTGACCACCTCGTCGGTTCATGAGCGCATCGAGCTCGACGGTCCGATCGGTCGCTTGCGTGGCGCCCTGGAACATCACACCCATCGCAGCGTCGAACGCTACCTCGAGAAGGCGAACCTCTACTCGTCACTCGCCGCCGCCGACGGGCGGGCGCGTGGCCGGCGCTTTCACTGGTGGATGCATCTTCGCCCCGCCTGGGAGATGCTGCGCCGCCTGGTCCTGCTCGGAGGCATCCTGGATGGCCACGCGGGATTTCTCTACGCGGGCCTCTCGGCCTACTCCGCGTGGCTGCGCGCGATCAAACTTCGCGAGCTGGAAGCTTCCGAGCAGAAGAGACGACCCACGCGGTCGAGCTGAGCCGCGAGTCACGGCGGCGCGCAGTCGACCCAGTCGCGCAGCCGCTCGAGCGACTTGGGACCGATCCCTTTGACGCGGCGGAGATCCTCGAGGCGGCGGAATGGACCGGCCCGATCCCGCTCCTCGATCAGGCGCCGGGCCATCGCCGGTCCGATGCCGGGGAGCAGTTCGAGGTCGCTCGCCGAGGCGACGTTGATCCTGATGCGGCCCCGCTCACGCACTCCGGCCGGCAGGGCGGATTCAGGCTGCACGGCGACCCGATCGGTCCTCTTCGGGTCGAGGCTGGTCCGCGTCCCGGCCCGATCCGAAACCGCGGCGGCGGCCCAGGGGCCCGGGATCAGCGCCGCGCCCATCGACTTCGGTGATACGTCGGAGCCGTCCTCGATCCCACCCTCTTCAGCCCCGATCTCGTCGGCTCCATCTCCCCCAAGCGTGAGTACAGAGTCGAGGGCAGACTGGCCGTTGAGCCACGCCGTCAGCTCGCGGTCAGGCCCGGCGCGACGGTGCTCGCTCCAGAGGGCCGCCACCTGCCCCAGGGAGAGCAGCGCGGCCAGAGTGAGGAGGGCCTGCCGTTCCTGGCTCGTCAAGATCATCGCCCCTCCCCCGCACCGGGAGAGGGCCGGCGCGCTCAGTCGGTGAATCGCCAGGTCAGTCCCATGCGGTAGGTGCGCAACGGGAGGGTCACCCAGCCGGCGGTCTCGTCGAAGTCGGCCGCGGCCGTTTCGTCCGACTCCAGGTTGATGAGGAGAAACGAGAAGGTCAAAGACTCGACCCGGGCCAACGCGCCGGCGTCGTAGCGGTCGCTCCACGGCAACTCGCCGTACGGCGTGCCGCGGCGTCCCGCCACCTCTCCGCGCAGGAATCCCTCGACCTCGAGGTCGCCCTCGAAGAACCGGGCCCCCCACGACAGCCGGAAGCTTCCCTCGACGGGAGTCATCCAGAGTTGATCGCGCCAACCGGGATCGGACAGACGCCCCGTCACGCTGCCGAAGAAGCCGAATCCTCCCGCCAGGCCCTGCCGCGCGTGCAAGCGCGCGCTCACCACCCGGATCGTGGCATCCCGCGCCGCAGCGGAGAGAAGCCCCCACGACTCCGGAACGAAGAGCGCAAACTCCTCTCCGGTCGGCGCGACGGCATGCGCGATGCTGACTCCCCGCACGCGCAGAAGAGCTTCGTCCGGCGGCTTCCGCGCCAGCCCGGCCGTGAAGAACCCCGACGCTGTCGCCGGCTCCCGATCCACCACCTTCGTCCGGCGGAGTTCGAGGCCGAACCGGGAGATCACCTCGAGCGGTCGGCCAGGGTCGATGAGCGCAGCGGAAGCGCTGTCCGCCGTTGACGCCAACCAGACCCCTTGCCCGACGATCGACGCGAGGTCGCCCGCCAACCGCGGCACCAGAGGGGCGCGGGGCATGCGATCGAGGTGCGCCGCGAGACGCCATCCGTGCGGAAGCCGACGGGAAGCGTCGAACGCCGCGGTCCAGTCGCTCTTTCCTGCGATCGGTGACGAAAGGCCGCCTGATCCCTGGTACCGCCACGTTCCCGACACTCCTTCGATCCCCGCTGCAATCCCCGGGCCGAACGAGGTCTTGTCACGCCAGGTTCCCCCCGGTTCGTCGCGGCGGAAACGGAGATGGTTTCGATCCAGTTGGAACGTGACGCGCGGCCGCACGCGATCCCCCGGCCCCTCCACCCGCAGGA
The DNA here is from genome assembly GCA_964371055.1 of uncultured bacterium. Classification (GTDB taxonomy): domain Bacteria; phylum Eisenbacteria; class RBG-16-71-46; order CAIMUX01; family CAIMUX01; genus CAYJLF01. The sequence continues at coordinate 53,126 of CAYJLF010000021.1, forward strand.
GCCCGCGGCCGAAGGCGTCCTTGCGGAGAGCGGCGGGAGATCCGTCCCAGAGCTGTCGATTCCAAGTCACCGCGAGCGAGAGATCGCCCCGCCAACCCGCATGCCGCACGAGCAGGCCGGCCTCGGTCGAGGATCGGTGAAAGGCGTAACGCTCGAACCAGAAAGGACGGACACGGGCGATCTGCCGGTGCCAGCCGAGACGCCATCCCCCCCATGAGGTCCCGCGATCGAACCGCAGCAGCAGGTTTTCCGCGAACTGCGCCAGGTAGCCGGTCTCGAATCGTCCCTCGGACTTGGTGTCCTGGTAGCCGAAGCGCCAGAGGCCTGATCCCGACGGCCGCGCCAGGAAAAACTCCTCGGTGAACACGCCCCCCGTTCCGCGAGTCGCCCGGGCGGCACTGGCGGCCCTCGTGGAGTCAGGGCCGAGCAGTTCGAGCTCGAGGATCTGCCCGCCACTCGGATTCGACGGCAGACGGATCGGATCGGCGTCGTGGAGCATGACACGCCCCAGCCAAAGGGGACCCACCGCATCGGGGGCCAGGCCGGGATCTCCGGGCGCCGGCAGCGGCATCCCCTCGAGGAGCACCGCGGGGGTCTCTCGTCCGGGGAGGTCACCCGGATCGACCGGATCGGGAAGGTGGTGGGCCGGAGAGGGAACGCGCTGCAGACCGGCCGCGACGGCGACGGCGTCGCGCATCGGGTAGTCGACGGCGCGGTCGACCACCTCGGGCGGTCCGAGCGTCGTGAACGCGCCGACCGGATCCGGCCACGGGAGCCGGGCGGTAGACCAGGACCAGGTCCGGCGCGGGGGGTGCGGGGAGAGAGAGTCCGCCGCCGTGGCGCCATCCACATCCCGGAGGCTGTCCGCCTCGCCGGAGTCGCGCGCGATCCCCGCCTTCAGCGTGTCCGCCTGGACCGAGGAGGAATCGGGATCCGTGGTCGTGACCAGGCGAGGAGGGAGAGGACGCGTCCCGGCGCTCTTCGGCCGGGGGAGCTCCCCGAAGCCGCCGGGCGAAGCGACACCGGCAGGCGCGATCAAGAGGGAGAGAGTCGCGAGGAGAGCAGCGTCGAGAGATGCGGTCCGTACCCGCCGGCGCGACGCCGTCCGGACGGTCGGGACGGGGATCAGGCTGCCCGGTCGTGAGCTTCCGGCGAATCGATCTGCGTGCGGCAACGATCGCGGCGTTCGTCCACATCGGAGAAGGGAGCCTCCTCCTCCGCGATCCGCTCGAAGATCTCCGCCGCTTCCCGCCATTCCGCGACCGACTCCAACGCCACGCCCAGGTGATAGAGGAGGCTGAGCCGCCGTGGCCCCTCCTCAACCGGCTGTTCCAGGGCGGAGCGGAACTCGTGCACCGCCTCGCGATGGCGCTGGAGCTCCATCAGGCAGAGCCCCCGGAGTTCGCGCGCCTGTCCTTCCATCTCGGGGGAGATCCCGGGCGCCCCGAGGACCGCGTCGGCCTCGTCGATCGCCTCGTCGAAAAGCCCCATCCCCTGATGCGAGACGGCGAGGTCATAGTGGCTTTGCCAGTCGTCCCCGGCAATCTGCTTCTTCACGCCCTCCCGGAACTCGTCCAAGAGCGCCCCGAGGTCGACCCACTCGTCGCTGGCCACCGCCCGCGCCGGCGCTCCGACCGCGAGGGTCGCCCCACTGGTCTCGAGCACACCCGCGATCGAGTTTCGCGTCTCCTCCGGGATCCGCTCCGCGCCGGGAACCCCCATCTCGCGGAACCGAGCCAGCCGACGCCGCGCGGTCGAGTCCTCAGGATCGATCTGGAGCACCTGCAGGAAGACTTCGAGCGCCTCCTCCATCACTCCCGCCTCGATCCAGGCATCCCCGAGCAGGACGAGATAGTGCAGTTCGCCCGCCGAGTCCTCCTGCAGGCGGGTGATCTCGACCAGGCGCGTGAGCGCGGTCGGATCGAGCGGCTGCTCATGTCGCGCCCGCTCCAGCAGGCGACGCGCCTCGGGCCAATGCCCGGCCTCGAAGGCCTCGTCCGCCTGCTCCACCCACGACCGGCGCGAGGGCTCGAGATTCTCGGACACCTCGATTCCGGCCTGATCGAGCGCCGTCGACTCGGGGCAGGAAGTGCTCTCCTCGCTCCAGGACGACGCCGGGAAGTGCTCGACGACGAAGTCGCCCGGCTCGATCCGCGGGCCGGCGGTCGGGAGCGGAATCGCGTGGTCGGCCGCCTGGTCCTGCGCCTCCCCGCGGGGCTCCTCACTTCCCGTCTGCACGGCCGATTGGGATGCCTCGGCGGCGAGCTCGGAGAGGGCTTCGGCGAACGCCGCCGACGCCAGGCTCTCCACCTCCAGCAACGGCTCCGAATTGCCGGCGGAGTCGAACGCCGGTCCGCCATCGACCGGCAAGGGATCCGCCGGATCGGGGCCGTCGGTCCGAGCGGCGACGTCCAGCGTCGCGACCTCGCCGGTCGGAGCCCCGGTCGGGCCCGACCCCGCGCGCAGGAACCCCCCCGTCGACGCCTCGGCGCGATACGGCTCCTCGAGCGCGGCAAGCAAGCGCTCGTCCCGGCCCGGGATCCGCTCGCGGGGGGCAGCCTCGGCGTCCTCCGGCCGGGCCTCATCGGCGACCTCGCGGTCGCCCGCCTCGGAGACCACGGCGTCGGCCCCGGGCTCCGACTCGGCGCCCTGCCGGGCATGGAAGTCCGCCTCCGCCTGGACAGCCTTCCGGATCAGCTCCCGGCCGATATCGACCGCTTCCTCGTGGTCGGCCAGGCGCCCGGCCAGGGACCGCAGGAGCGCCGCCGCCCGGTCCTCCCGCCCGGCTCGAGAGTAGTGCTCCGCCAGGCGCAGGGCGGCCTCATGCTGCAGGCCGACCACGGAAGAGGCGCGCTCGACCGCCTCGAGAAAGGCGTCATCGAATCGGTCGACTTCCACCACGCCGTCCAGGTAGGCGAGGAAGTGTGGAACGGCCTCCCCGACGAGCCCCTCGAGGTAGTAGAGGTCCCCGAGGACCCGGTGGACGAGGTGTCGTTCGGCGTCCAACCGCAGCACTTTCTTGCAGATCGCGATCGCGTTGCGATGGAGTCCCTCGCGCTGGTAGGACTGGACCGCGTCCATCCAGGCATCGAGCGCTTCCGTCGTCCGACCCGCCCGGACGAGCAGATCTCCCAGGTAGACGTGGTCGTAAGGATCGGATTCGGCCTCGCCGAGGAGTCGGCGCATCTCCGCCACCGCCAACGGGATCTTGCCGTCCCGCGCCAGTTGCTGCGCTTTACGCCGGGCGAGAACGTTCTTGTCCACCAACGTCTCCGGGCCGCTTGCCTGCCGACCAAGGATGACCGGACCCTCCGCGCCAGAAGGGCGGGGGGCGCCGGGACGATCCGGTATTCGATTCCCTTGTGCTTATCGTCCGGCTCCGAAGGCATCTCCAACGAAAAGCTGGAGATCGGTGATCGGTCGGGACGGCCGAGGGTCAGACTGGAATCGGTCGTCCGTCCTTGAAGAGCTGGCGAACATGGGAGACGCCCAGGTGGTAGGCCAGAGAGACGTAGCTGGGCGCGTCCAGGACCTGCAGGTCGGCGCGCAGCCCGGGCGCGATGCGGCCCCTGTCCTCCCCCAGTCCGACCGCGTGGGCGGCGTTCACGGTCGCCGCCGTGACGGCCTCGGCGGGCGTCAGACCGAGTTCGAGGCAGGCGAGACTGATCACCAGCGGCATCGACTCGCACATCGACGAGCCGGGGTTGCAGTCGGTCGCCAGCGCCACCGGAATCTCCATCTGCATCATCGTTCGCGCCGGAGCGTAGTGTCCCTGCCCGAGCGAGAAGCTGGTGGCCGGCAGCAGGACGGCGGTGACACCGCCACGACAGAGCGCGAGCAGGCCATGTTCGGTCACCTCCAGAAGGTGGTCCGCCGAGACCGCGCCCAGTTCGGAGGCCAACTCCGCCCCGCCGACCGGCGCGAACTCGTCCGCGTGCAGCTTGAGCCGGAGCCCACGGCGGGCCGCCTCCACCAGGATCATGCGGGATTGCTCAGCCGTGAAGACCCCCCGCTCGCAGAAGACGTCGCAGAAAACCGCCCGCGTCTCTGTCGCCACGCGCGGGAGCATCTCGTCCACGATGAGACGCACGTAAGCGTCGCGATCCTCACGGTACTCGTCCGGAAACTCGTGGGCCCCGAGGAAGGTGGGAACCAGGTCGACCGGGTGCGCGGCATCCAGCTCTCCGATGAGTCGCAGCGCGCGCAGTTCCTGCTCCGTATTCAGGCCGTACCCGCTCTTCGCCTCGACCGTCGTCGTGCCGAGCCGGAGCATTCGGTCGAGCCTCCGGGCGGTCTGGCGCCGGATCTCCTCGTCCCCCGTCTCCCGGAACGCGCGCACCGAGGAGCGGATCCCGCCGCCGGCCGCGGCGATCTCCAGGTACGAACGCCCCCGGCAACGCTGGTCGAACTCGCCGGCCCGCGAGCCGGCGAAGAGCACGTGGGTGTGAGGATCCACGAAGCCGGGAAGCACGACGCCCCCCTCCGCGTCGTCGATCGCCCCGGCCGGAGCTTCGAATCGCTCCAGGATCTCGCCCTCCGCCCCGGCGGCTGCGATCCGATCGCCGCGGATGGCGATCGCGCCTCCGGCGATGATGCCCAGCTCGTCCATCTGCGCCCCCCGCCGCGGGACGGGCCCTTCGCTCAGGGTGACGAGCTCTCCGATCCCACACAGGATGCGATCAACCTGTTCCCTCACGCTCCCCTCCCGGTTGAGGTCCGTCGCCGATTCTAGCGACTGGCGCGGACGCGGGGAACGGCTCAGCGAAGGGACCCCGCGCCGTCTTTCCGCCCGTCGTTGAGCGCCGGCGTCTCGGGAGGCTTGCCGGATCGTTCAGGCCTCCTTATGATCGCCCTGCGCCTTTCGTCGCGGCGAGGGGCACTGGGAGGAAGCTTTGACGAACGCCGACGTCGAGCCGGGCGCACAGGTAACAGGTCACCCCGCCATGCCCGGTCGGGACGCACCGCGAGCGCGGGATCTCCGATCGAAAACCGCCGAGCGGGAGAAGCGCAACGTCGCCCTCAGCTCGGTCATCGCGGCGGTGGTGCTGACCGGGACCAAGCTGGTGGTCGGCCTCATGACTGGCAGCCTGGGAATCCTCTCCGAGGCGATGCACTCCGGTCTCGACCTCGTCGCGGCCGGGCTGACCCTGGTGGCGGTCCGCGTCTCCGGACGCCCGGCCGATCCGGATCACCCGTACGGCCACGGGAAGGTCGAGAACCTCTCCGCTCTCCTGCAAACCGTCCTCCTCCTCTTGACCTGCGTCTGGATCACGTGGGAGGCGATCCGCCGTCTCCTGACGCCCGACGTGCACGTCGATGCCAACATCTGGGCCTTCCTCGTCGTCCTGCTCTCACTCGTGGTCGACTGGTCACGTTCCCGCGCGCTGCTGAAAGTCGCGCGCCGCCACAAGAGCGCGGCGCTCGAGGCCGACGCGCTGCATTTCTCTACCGACCTCTGGTCGAGCCTTGTCGTCCTGGGCGGACTCGTCCTGGTCCGCCTCGCGGGCATGACCGGCTGGCCCTGGCTGGTCCATGCCGACGCGGTGGCCGCGCTCATGGTGGCCGCCATCGTCGTCAAGATCGGGTGGCAACTCGGCCGGCACAACGTCGACGCCCTGCTCGATCGCACGCCGCCCCAACTGCGCGAACAGCTGGCCCGGGCGGCCGGCGTCGCGGGAGTCCGCGCCGTTCCCCGGCTTCGCGTGCGGCAGGTCGGCCCGCAGTCGTTCGTCGATCTCACCGTCCACGTCGATCGAGGGAGTCCCTTCGATCGCGCGCACGCCATCGCCGACGAAGTGGAGCGATCGATCCACGGATTCTTGCCGCAGGCCGACGTCGTGGTTCACGTCGAGCCGGTCGAGGGAGCCGACGAGGGGATCCTCGACAAGATCAGGATCCTCGCCGCGCGCGAGGGTTTCAGCGCGCACGCGATCCAGCTCCACGAAGTCGGCGGCCGGTACACGATCGAGATGCACCTCGAGGCGACCGAGCCACTGACGGTCGGTCAGGCGCACACTCGGGCGCACGCCTTCGAGGAGGCTCTACGTACGTCCCTGTTCCACCTCGACCACGTCGTCACCCACCTGGAGCCGCCGGGGACGGGGATCCGGACCCGCCCCGGCACCCCCGCCGAGATCGATCGCATCCGGGGAGCGCTGCAGTTCATCCCGGCGGAACTGGGCGTCACGTGCGAGCCACACGCCGTCGATGTCAGGGTCGAGGAGCGCCGGCTGTCGGTCTCGTTCCATTGCGTCATGCCACCGGCGCTCTCCCTCGACGAGGCACACCGGATCTGTCACGAGATCGAGAAGCGGCTTCGCGCGCGGTTGCCGGAGATCGTGCGCGTCACGATCCGGGTGGAGCCTCCGGCGAGTTGTCCGGAGGCGTACGCTCCCCGAACCACGCCGCAGCCTGGTTGACGAGATCGTCCCAGTCGGCGGCAGGCCGGAACGGCACGCCCACGGCACGGACGAAGCGTCGGCCGTACGAACGCGTCTCCAGCCGCGGATCGACGGCGACGAAGAGACCTCGGTCGGTGGCCCGGCGGATCAGCCGGCCGAATCCCTGGCGGAAACGGATCATCGCCTCGGGGAGCTGAAACTCGCGGAACGGATCGCGCCCCTCGCGCTGCAGCCTCTCCCCCATCGCCTCCACCAGGGGATCGTTCGGCACCGCGAAGGGGAGTCGGGCCATGACCAGGATCTCCAGTTCGGCGCCCGGGAAATCGACCCCCTCCCAGAAGCTCGCCGCGCCGAGGAGCACGGCCGGTCCCTCCTCCTCGAAGCCGGCCCGGACCTGGCGCTGGGCGCCGTCGACGCCTTGGGCCAGCAGCCGGATCCCGCGTTCCTCCAAGGGCGCGCGGAGGCGCGTCTCGACCTGCCGCAACGTCTCGTGGGCGGTGAACAGGACCAGCATCTTGCGGCGCAGACGCCGCGCGAGCCGCTCGATCCCGGCGGCAAGCGCCGCGGCGAACCCCGCGTCGTTGGGATCGGGACCGCCGGTCAGAACGAAGGCGGCGACCTGTTCCTCCATGCAAAAGGGAGTGGCCAGCAGGAGTCCCTCGTATCCGTCCGGCTCCAGGCCGACCTTGCGCGCGTAGTGGTCGAAGTGCTGGTCGAGCGCCAGGGTGGCGGACGTGAGGATGACGGTTTCCTTCGGGCGGAAAAGAGCTTCCCGCAACGTCGGCCCGACTTCCAGGGGAGCGGAGCGTAGCGCGGTGCCCGCCGCAGTCGCCGGTTCGATCCAGTAGATCGTTTCGCGACGAGTCGGCACGAGGAGTTCAGCCAAAGCCTGGGTCACCCCCCGCGTGTCGTCCAGAAAGCGCTCTCCTTCCAGCAGCGCTCTTCGTTTCGACTCCGCGTCGTCGCCGGCGGAACGTCCCTCGTCCTCGACCAGACGGCGGATCTCTTCGAGACGCTCCGCCAGCGCACGCTCCTGCGCCGAAAGCGCATCGCAGAGCTCGAGGCCGGAGGAGGGGAAGAGGTCCTCCCGCTGTTCCCCGCTCGTGCCGTAGCGCAGCCGCTGTTCTCCCGCCGGAAATCCGGCGGAGCCTCGCAACTCCTCCCAGAAGAGGCGGGCGCGCGATTCGAGTCGCGCGGTCTCGGTCTCGAGTTCGCGCAGGGCGCCGAGGTGGCGCTGCCGCTCCTCCCGATCGGAGAGGTTCCGCAGCGCGCGCCGCACCTGATCGGTGCAACCCGGCTCGCCGCGACCGCCCAGCCCCCGGATCGCGGCCTCGAGCCCCCGCTCGCTCACCGAGAGGCTGAGCGGGTCGGCCGCCGCGCGCGGCAGGTGATGCGCCTCGTCGATCACGACTGCCCGCCAGTCGGGGAGACCCGCTGCGTCGCTCAACAGGTCGACCAGAAGGAGGGCGTGATTGACGATGAGTAGGTCGGCCTCGCGCGCCTGCACGCGGGAACGCTTGAAGAAGCAGCCGGTCTCAGGCGCACAGAGGGGAGTCGAACAGAACCGGCTCTCCGAGGCAATGCGCGGCAGCAGCGTGGCGAGCCTCCGTCCGGCGACCGTGGCCGGAATCGGTGCTTCCGACAGGTCGCCGGTCTCGGTCATCTCGACCCAGTTGCCCAACGCCCGTTCCAGATCCTCTCCCTCGACCGTCCCGCGCATCTCCTCCAGGAGATGGTGCCACCGGTTCCGGCAGAGATAGTTCGAACGACCCTTGAGGACGGCCACGCGGATCCGCTTCTCGATCAGGCGGCGCAGGTGTGGCAGATCTTTGTCCAGGATCTGGTCCTGGAGGGCGCGGGTGAAGGTGGAGACGACGAGCGGCCGTCTCTCGGCCTGGGCCCAGAGAATCCCCGGGATCAGGTAAGCGAGCGACTTGCCGACCCCGGTCGGAGCTTCGACCACGAGGCAGCCGCCCGTGCCGAGGGTCCGGTGCACGGCCCGCGCCATCTCGACCTGTTGCGGGCGCGGCTCGTAGCCCGGCGCCAGCACCTTCGCGAGCAGGCCGTCCGCCCGGAGGATCTCCTCCAACCGATAGCCGCTCATCGGACCGTACCGCTGGTGTCGTTGATCGGACGCATATCCGGTGGAAGCTATCGGCGTGCCGGGGCCGCCGCAAGGGGGACGATCGACGAAACCGAGGAGACACAGTCGCGATGGTCTTCGGCGCCGGGGCGGGCAGAGACCGACTCCCTGTCCTCGCTGGACCGTTCCAACCCTCCATCTTTCAGCGAGATCGGTCTCATCGGGATCTGAAGAAAAAAGGGGGCTCGATAAGCAAATCTTGCTTTGCACGCGAGCCGCTTTTGCCGTATCTGATGGAAGGGGTTTTTGACCGGAGCCCAGGGATGGGATGGGCCGTAGGGTACGGTGCTCCGGAACCCGGCGCGCGCCAGCGCGCAGGACGACCTCGGGCGGGACCCGGCTTCGGTCGGAACGCCTCACATGAACCGCACCTCCCACCGGGGAGGAGGAGGGTGACGATATGAGAATCCGTGCGAATGGCTGGGCACTCATCGTGGTGCTCGCGTTCGGTCTCGCGCTGGCCGGCTGCGCCGGTGACGACGGAAAGGACGGGGCGGCCGGGCCGCAGGGTCCGATCGGCCCGACCGGCCCGACCGGCCCGGAAGGTCCCGCCGGCCCGGAGGGTCCGTCCGGCACCGCGGACTGCGCCAACTGCCACAATGACAATACCGAGTTGACGGCAGCCTTGGTGCAGTACTCGCACTCGCTGCACTCCAGCGACGCCATCATCTGGGAGGTAAACCGGGACGGCGGCCTCTCCAGCACCGGCAACTCCCGCTGCTTCATCTGTCACACCAGCGAGGGGTTCGTCTCCAATCTCGCGGGGAACGCCGAGGTGTCCGCCAGCCCGACGCAGGTCGGGTGCCGGACCTGCCATGCCCCGCATACGAACAAGGACTTCCGGGTCCGCACGGAGGCAGCGGTCACCCTCCTCGACGGGACCGTCTTCGACAAGGGCGCGGGAAACATCTGCGCGAACTGCCACCAGTCCCGCACCGATACTCGTCGTCAGTTCCCGGCCGACGCCGACTCGGTAACCATGACCAGCTTCCGCTTCGGCCCGCACTACACGCCGCAGGCCGACGCCTACCGTGGCGTCGGCGGCTACGATTTCGGCGAGGCCGTCCCGACGAGCCCTCACTACGCCGGCGTCCCGGGAAGCTGCGTCGAGTGCCACATGTTCACGCCGAAGGGCACGACCGTGGGCGGGCACACTTTCTCGATGGCGAACGAGGAGGAGGGCGGAGACAACACGGCCTCCTGCGCCACCGCCAACTGCCACCCCGGGCTGACCACGTTCGATCGGCAGGCGACCGTCGACTGGGACGGGAACGGCACGACCGCGGGGACGCAGACGGAGTTCGACGGCCTCTTCACGCAGCTTCGTGACCGGCTGCTCGAACTCGACCTGATCCGTGAGGACAATTACGTGAACGTTCCGACGGGTCAGACGCTGCGCGTCCCGAAGGACGTCGCGGGCGCGATCTGGAACTTCCGTGTCGCCCTCACCGAGGGGAGCCACGGCGTCCACAATACCAAGTACGTCATGACGCTGATGCAGCGGTCGCTGGCGGCTCTCGAGGAGCCGAAGCTCGCCAGCCGGTAGAGCCGTCGGGCGATCGCCGTCGACCGCCTACCTACGACCTGGATGGCATGACGCCCGGTCCCCTCGCGGGGCCGGGCGTCATCATCTTCAGTCCCCCGCGTCCTCTATCGCGCCAGCGGGGGCCGCACCTCGCGTGGCGCCCGTCTCAGGCCGGGGCGAAGATTGCGGTGAAGTGGCGGAGGAAGGGCGCCTCGTACGTCATCCGCAGGCCGGTCAGCGCGGCGCGGCGGTTGTGCACCGCGATGACGATTTCCGCGACGTAGTCGATATGGCTCTGCGTGTAGACCCGCCGCGGAATCGCCAGGCGGACCAGTTCCATCGGCGGCGGCACGTGCCGCCCCTCGGCGTCCTTCTTGCCGAACATCGCCGCGCCGATCTCGACCCCGCGCACCCCCCCCTCCACGTAGAGTTCGTTGGCCAGCACCACGCCGGGGAACTGCTCGGAAGGGATCTGCGGCAGAAACGCCCCGGCGTCGAGATAGACGGCATGCCCGCCGGCCGGGATGATGAGCGGAACAGAATGGCGCTGGAGCTTCTCGACCAGGTACTCGACCGACCGGACGCGGTAGAGCAGGTACGACTCGTCGAGCACCTCGCGCAGCCCCTGGGCGATCGCCTCCAGGTCGCGGCCGGCCAATCCGCCGTAGGTCGGGAAGCCCTCCCCAAGGATCAGCAGGTTGCGCGCCTCGCGCGCCAGCTGATCATCGTGCAGCGCCAGAAAACCGCCGATGTTCGCCAGCCCGTCTTTCTTGGCGCTCATCGTGGTGCCGTCGGCATACGAGAACATCTCACGGGCGATCTCAAGCACCGACTTGTCCTCGTATCCGGGCTCCCGACGCTTGATGAAGTAGGAGTTTTCCGCGAACCGGCAGGAGTCGATCAGGAACATCACGCCATGTTCCCGCGCGAGGCGCGAAGCCGCACGGATGTTCTCCATCGAGACCGGCTGCCCCCCGCCGCTGTTGTTGGTCACCGTGATGATGACCCCCCGCACGTTGCCCGCGTGCTCCTTCAATCCCCGCTCGAGTCGGGCCAGGTCGATGTTCCCCTTGAACGGGTGGTACTTCGACGGGATCAGTCCCTCGGGAATCGGCAGGTCGATCGCGTGATCCCCCACGAACTCGATGTTGGCGCGCGTGGTGTCGAAGTGCGTGTTGGCGAGGTAGACCCCGCCGTCGCGGTGCAGGATCGTGAAGAGGATCTTCTCGGCCGCCCGCCCCTGGTGGGTCGGGATGACATGCTTGAAACCGGTGATCCGCCTGACCTCGCGCTCGAACTCGAAGAAGGAGCGGCTGCCGGCGTACGACTCGTCGCCCCGCATGATTCCGGCCCACTGCTCGGCCGACATGCTCGAGGTGCCGCTGTCGGTCAGAAGATCGATCAGGACATCCTCCGCCCGCACGAGGAAGAGGTTCATCCCGGCCTCGTTCAGCACCTTGACCCGCTCCTCCCGCGTGGTCATGCGGATCGGCTCGACCGACTTGATCTTGAACGGCTCGATAATCGTCTTCATCCGCTTCCCCTCCCCGGCCGTGGCGTGGATCGACTGGCGCGCGAAACGTAGCACCGCCCGCCGGTGGCGGTCAACGCGGGCGCCGCACTTCCCCTTTTCCGCCCACGCCGGGGAGCGTATCCTCGCGCCTCGTGCCGGGCGCGGCGGTCTGCCGTCCCCGGGCCGGGGGCCGGAGGCAGAAGGGAGATCGGCGATGCGGCTGGGGGTCATCGGTGCCGGGATGCAGGGGCTGGCGTGCGTGCTCGACTTTCTCCGCCAGCCCGATGTGACGGAGGTGCGCGTCTGCGACGCGGAGCGGACACGCCTGGACGCGCTGGGCGCGCGCTTCGCCGACCCGCGGCTCACCCTGACGACCCTCGACGCCGGCGACCACGAAGCTCTCGTCCAGTTTCTGACGAAGCTCGACGCCGCGGTGAGCTGCGTGCCGTACTTTCTCAACCTCGCCGTCACACGCGCGGCGATCGCGGCCCGGACCCACCTGGTCGACCTCGGCGGCAACACCGACGTCGTCTTCGCGCAGCGCGCGCTCGACCCGGAAGCGAAGGCGGCGGGAGTCACCATCCTGCCCGACCAGGGGCTGGCCCCGGGACTGGCCGGGATCCTGGCGGCCCACGGCTTTCGCGACTTCGACTCGGTCGAATCGGCCCGGCTGCGGGTGGGCGGACTCCCGCAGCGACCGCGCGGTCCGCTCGGCTACGCCCTCGTCTTTTCGATCCACGGACTCCTGAACGAGTACTCGGGGGAGGCGGTCGGTCTCTCGCGCGGCGACATCGTCCGCCACCCGACCCTGACCGGGCTCGAATCGATCCGGTTCCCCGAACCGATCGGCCTCTGCGAAGCCGCCTACACCTCGGGCGGCACCTCGACTCTCCCCTGGACCTTCCGGGGTCGCGTCCAGGAACTCGACTACAAGACGGTCCGATACCCGGGTCACTGGGACCGTCTCTCCTTCCTCAAGTCGATCGGGTTGCTCGGGACGACTCCGGTCGCGGTCGGTCGCCAGCGGGTGGCTCCGCGCGACCTCCTCGCGGCGACCCTCGAGCCGATCCTCTTGGACCCCGAGGTGCGCGACCTGATCGTGCTCCGGGTTCGCGTGCGAGGCACGCGAAACGGACACCGCATCCTCCGCCAGTACGAGCTGATCGACCGCTACGACGAAGCTTCGGGGCTGACCTCGATGATGCGCACGACCGCGTTTCCAGCCGCGGAATCGGCGCTGGTGCTCGCCCGCGGAGAATGCCGGCAGCAGGGCGTCCTCCCCGCCGAACTGGTCCTCGATGGAGCCGCCTACCTGCGAGCGCTGCGGGGGCGCGGCATCGCGATCAAAGAAACGGAGACGATCGACCTGACGGACGGCCGTTGAACGACCGATCGTCACCCGATCCGCCCGGCGACCGCGTATTCCGGCCGTTTGCCACCGCCGGGCGGAGGTGCTAGGGTCAACGCGTACGCGCTCAGATCTCCATCCCTCGCAAGGAGGTCTCTATGACCCTGCACGGACTCGATGTTGAGCTCTTGATCGGTCGCGACGGTTCCGTAGTCCTGCGCCACATCACAGGTGGCAAGGTGGAAGCGCAGACACTCCTTCACCATCTCTTCGGCGAGCTGAGCGAAGAGAGCTACCGGACTCCCGCCATCTGGGACTGGATCCGGATCGAGCCGGAGCAGGTCCCCCCGGGACGGCTCGCGGCTGTGCGTGCGCTGGCTCCGATCACTCAGGCTTCCTACGACACGCCCAACGGCCCCCGCTCCATCACGGTCCACATCCGGGAGGTCGAAAGCACGCCGGACTTCGACGTTCCAACCGTGAGCCTGGTGCAGGAAATGGAAAAGCCGGCCCGGTGGCGACGTTGGATCGGAGTCGTCGCCGCCCTGGCGGTCCTGGTCTTCATCGTGCAGTTCCGCCTCAGCCGGCCGATGGGTTGGCAGGAGGCGGGGCTGGAGGAAGTCTTCCAGGCGCTCGCGACCCCGTCGAGCCCGGTGACGTTCATGCAGCGACTGGCGGCCCAGGACGGCGAGCACTTCGCCGTGGATCCGTCGACCATTCCGCACTCCATCCGCAACGGAGCGGTCTTCCGGAGTGGCGGGAACGCCTGGCTGGCGGTCGGCATCGGCCTCGGCGATCGCCTCGTCATGTTGCGCCAGAGCCGGGAGCGACTCCTGCTCGACACGCGCGAGGGCCCGTCCGGGAAACTGCGATTCATCTCGGCGGCTGGCACCCCGATCGCGATCGATTTGATCCCGATCCGGATCACCGACCCCCCGGCGGGATACACGGAAGTGACCGGGAACGAGCCACCGCCACCACCACCGCTCACGATCGGCGGCGATTACCTCCTGCGCGGCGGGATCAGGGCCTCGGGCGGCGGCTTCGAGCTCTGGTGCCCGGGGTTCACCGGCACGCGCTACCACTGCCAGCTTGACGGCCCTACGGGGAAAGCGGGCGAGGCGCTCTTCCGCCATGCGGCCGAGGCGAGCCTGGGAGTCGGGGTCTACGGCCGAGTGGAAGCGGCCGGCGCACCGGCGAGCCACGGGTATCCGATCCGGCTGCGCCCCACCGCGCTGCAACTCGGCCGGGAGATCTGCGTGAGCCTGGAGCCTTAGCAGGGAGCGGAAAGACCGGGCCAGCCGCGTCAGCGGGCCCGTTCGCGCGTGCGAAGGATTTCGAGGATCCGGCCGAGACGGCGGGAACGCAGGCGGTCCTGCGTGCGCGCGCAGAGCAGCATCATGCCGCGCACGACGCGCACGGCCAGATCACGGCGTCCCGCGGCGTGGATGTACGTCTCGCGTGGGTGATAGTCCCGCAGGTAGGTCTGGATGCACTCGCGCCGGGAAAGCACACGCCCGCCGCGAGCGGGATCGACATAGACCTCTTCGCCCCCCGCATCAACGGTGAGGAGCACATGGCTCGGCAGGCTGACGACGCCGAGGCTGAGCCCCACGCGGTCCGCCTCCAGCAGGAACGCGGCCGCCAGCAAGACCGGCGCACCAGCCCGCCGCTCCAGCACGCGTGCGAGAGAGAAGTCCTTCAAATCGGCTTGTGAACGGAGGACGGGGGTGAAGCGGAGTTCACCGAAGAGGACCGCGTTCATCGCGCCGATCCGGTCGAGAGGATGGCGCAGGGCGCCGGTCCGCTCGGCGATGCGGGCCGCGAGCTGCTCGAGTTGCCGGGTGAGTCGATCCCGCGGCAACTCCGGATCCTCCAGACGCGCGAGGGCGTAGAGCGCTCCCTCGAGATCGAACGGCTCCTCGGCCTTCTCGCTGATCAGGCGCAGATCGAACTCGATCTGATCGTAGGCCAGTTGATCCAGCGCGTGGCGCGCGCGGAGGCGCAGGCGCGGATCCGGGTCCTCGCAGGCTTCCCGGAGGGCGGGAATCGCTTCCGGACCGAGTCGCGTGAGGTTTTCCCAAATCAGGCCGCCGACCCGGGGATCATCGTCCCCGAGGAGCGACACGAGCGCCTTGATCTGTGCGGTGTTGGTCACGCGTCTCTCTCCCGGCCCTTCTTCGCCCCGGCCGACCGGCGCGGCGAGGCATCAGCCCACGACGCTACCAGACCGGGCCCGCCGGCTCAAGTTCAGGTTGATCGACTGCTCCCAGGGCCGTGCAGAGCGCGCAGTTGCCGGTGCGCCCGGCGGGGACCCGGCCGGCGATCCCCTGGAGAACACGGGGATCGCCGGCCGCGGATCGTCTGCCTCAGCGCCCGCCGAACCGTGGGTAGTTCGGCGCGCTCTGCCACGCGACCTTGACGCTGATCGTGCGCTCGCCCGGGGGGTCGCTGTCGACGGACTGGATCCAGACCTTCGCGTAGTGGACCTGTCCGTCGGTGAAAGGAGGCGTCTTGACCGCGATGACCTTGTCGATCACCTCGGCGTTACTGGTGCCGAGCGGCACGGACGTCGACCAGCCGGTCGTCGGGGCATCGTATCGGTCCCAGGCGCTCTGCCCGGAGCCGAGGAGCACGAGCTGCGCCTGGCGCGACGCCCAGGCGGCGTCGCCGTTCAGAACCAGATGCGGGCTCTTGAGCGCGAGTTGCTGGGTCGACTCGTCACCGGCCCCGGTCGTGCCGAGGTAGAGGTCGATCTTGCTGCGGTTGTCCGGCGTGGCGCTCGACATCGTGTAGGCAGCCGGCTCGTTGCAGTTGAGCCCGCTCGGCTGGTCGCTGTAAGCGAACTCGTAGATCGTGACGTCGTTGAGTCCCTCGGTCCGCGCCGCGGTGTTGATCTCGTTGCTGCGTTCGCTGAGCGTGCCGTCCTCCTTGAGCGCGCGCACGACGTAGTAGTACTGCGTGCCGTTCGGGCGGCCCGTGTCGTTGTAGCTGGTGCCGCTGGCTTGGCCGATCCGATACGCCGCCATCGCGGCATCGCTCAGCCCGGCCATCGATGCGGTGTGCCGATAGACGTTATACCCGTCGAAATCTTCCGATGAGGCGTAGGACGAGGCGGTCCACCGCAGCAGGACGGATCCGCTCCCGTTCACCGCGTAAAGCGCGCTCGGAGGATCGAACTCCGCCGGCGGCGCCGTCGTCTCATCATCGCTGCACCCCGCGACCAGAAGCAACCCGGCCAGGATCGGAACGAGCGCCAGCAGGGCGGAATTCCGCCACCAGCTCCGCGAAGACATCATCGGTCCTCCCTCCCTTCTGTCTCTCCGGTCAATCTGCGTCCACATCCGCATCACGGATGCCGATCGCGCGACGATTCCGCACCGGCGCGACCCGGGAGCCGGCCCGCGCGAACCTGACCACGCCGATTGTTCGCGATCGGCGCCCCATCGGCAAGAGGCGAGACTCCGCGGGGTGCGGAAGAACGCCGCCCGGCGCGGGCGGAGGGCCGAGCGGTCGACCGCTCATCATCGTTCCAGGGCGGCCAGTTCCCGCTCGCTGAAGCCGGCCGCGCGCCGCCCCTCCCGGTCGATCGGACCGGGGCGTCCCCGCCGAATTCCTCGATGCCGCTCCCAGAGCGCCAGGAAGGAAACCTCGGGATCCACACGTGAGTCGGCGCAGACGCGGCGGAACCACCGGGTTCCGGCCGCGACGTGTCCGATCTCATCCCGGTAGATGCGTTCGAGGGCCTCCACGCTCTCCCGGTCACCGGCCCCCGCCAGTTTTCGGCGCAGTGACGCCGAGACATCGAGGCCCCGCGCCTCCAGGATCCTCGGAACGACCCCCAGACGCCCCTCGAGGGTCGGTTCCTCGAGCACCGCCTGAAACAGACCGAGGTGGATCGGCTCGGCGCCGAAGTCGGTTCCCATCCGCCGGAGCCTGGTGCGTACCAGACGGAAGTGCTCCACTTCCTCGGCGGCGACGCGGAGCCACTCCTGGTGGAACTCGGCCTCCATCCACGGAAAGTCCCCGGCGGTCAAAAGGGCGAGCTCCACGGCGGCGAGTTCGATGTTCGCGACCGCGTGCATCAACTGGAGCCTCCCCCGCGAGGTCGTGAGCGCGCCCCTTTCGGGCACATCTCCTGGCTCCAGCACGAGCAGCCCCGGGGGACGCCCGGGGCGAAGCGCGGGCGAGAGCGCGGCCTTCTCTTCCGGACCTCGTCCCCCTTGGACGATGGTCTCGCGCGCGGCGCAGAGTCGCCACGCGGCCTCGAGCTTCCGATCGAGATCGGCCTCCTCGATCACGCCGCGGATCTCATCCAGCATCGACGGGCTCAGCATGGGTGGATCGTAGCAGAGGGCGGAGGGTCCGGGACGGCCGCCTTCGGAGCAGAGTCAACCCCGGGGCCGATCGATCCGATCCTTGCTCCCCCACGCACGTTGACACTCACCCGCCAGCGTCCGTACGATCGCCGGGCCCGCGCGATCCGCATCCCGCGATCCGGGGCTGCGATCCGGGGCTGCGATCCGGGGCTGGGGGGCCATGTTCAAAGTCGGCGCGCTCGAGTTCGATCGTCCTCTCCTCCTCGCTCCGATGGAGGATGTCTCTGAACGTCCTTTCCGGAGGCTCTGCCGGCGGCACGGCGCCGACCTGGTCTACACCGAGTTCGTCAGCTCCGAAGGGTTGATCCGCGCGGCGGCCCGGACCCGGGCGAAGATCGCCCTCGCGCCGGACGAGCACCCGGTCGGGATCCAGCTCTACGGCAACCGGGAGGAGGCGCTGGTCGAGGCGGCGGTCCTCTCCGAGGCGGTCGGTCCGGACCTGATCGACATCAACTTCGGCTGCCCCGCCAAAAAGATCGCCTGCAAGAAAGAGGGCGTGGGGGCCGGCGCCGGGTTGCTCCGCGACCCCGATCTCCTCTTGCGGCTCACGCGGGCCGTGGTGCGCGCGGTCGCTCTCCCGGTCACCGTCAAGACGCGCCTCGGGTGGGACGACGGCGCGGTGATCATCGAGGACCTGGCCCGCCGTCTGGAAGACACCGGCATCGCGGCGCTGACCCTCCACGCCCGAACCCGCTGCCAGGGGTACAAAGGAGAGGCCGACTGGAGCTGGATCGAGCGGGTCAAGCGGGTGGTATCGATTCCCGTCGTCGGCAACGGCGATGTGCGGGAGCCGGCGGACGCGCGGCGCATGTTCGACCAGACCGGCTGCGACGCGGTCATGATCGGGCGAGGAGCGATCGGCAATCCCTGGCTCTTCGCCCGGGCCCGGGCGCTGATGCGGGGCGAACCGGATCCCGGCCCGCCGACTCTGGCGGAACGCGTCGAAGCGTACCTCGAACTGCTCGATGCGGCGGTGGAGGAGAAGGGAGAACCGCGCGGAGTCTACGAGGTGCGCAAGCACCTCACCGGTTTCGTCAAGGAGGTCCACGGCGTGCATGCCCTGCGCAACCGGATCATGCAGGAGCGAACACGCGAAGCGGTCCGAGAGCGGATCACGGAGTTCCTCCGCTGGCTGGACGGCGGACCAGCGGCCTGGGACGGCTGGCCGGGCACGGCCCGGCTCGAGGCACCGGCCGACGGCGAGGCCACGTGCCCCGCGTGAAAAGAGACTCCTCGATCGCTCCGCGGTCCGTTCCGCCGGTCGGCGGGAGTGACGTGGAACTGCCGGCCGAACTCGAAGCCGCAGCGCGCCGGGCGGCGCGCACGGCGTGGCGGCGGGGAAGCGCACGGCCGCGCGGAGCCGCTCTCTGGTGCGGTGCGGGCGTCATCCAGGCAGCCCCGGAACTGGACGACCCGGGCGATGGCACCGGAGGATGCGCCGAAAGGAGCGCCATCCTCCTCGCCCGCCTGGCCGGCCACGGCCGCCCGCGGCATCTCCTGCTCCGAGCCGGCCGCCGGGGAACCGGCGACGCGGGTCCGCCCTGCGGCGCCTGCCTCCAGATCCTGCACGAGTTCGCCCCGGCACTCAGGATTTACTGGGGCACGCCGCTTCGTCCCCGTTCCGCCACGCTGAAGGAGCTGCTGCCGGGCGCATTCGGGCCGGGCGACCTCGCGCGCGCCGCGTCGGAGCCGCCTCCGCCCACACCTCCCCTGCGGCGGAGGCGCTGACGCGTCTTTCCTCTCGTGGCCTCCAGCGACTCGTGGGTTGCCTCCACCGCGCCGCGCTGGTAACCTGCGCCGCGATCCAGCGCGGGTCCCCGGTACCACGCACCCGCGCCTTCGCGAGTCGCGGCGCAGCGCGCGCCCGGCCCGACACCATCGACCCAGGATGCCCTCCGGCGCAGGCAGGAAGCGATGAGCCCAGAGCTGGCCCCCGCCCGACAGCTTCACTCCCCTCCCACCCCTATCCCTCGCGGGAAGAGATGTCCGGCCCGCGCCGGCCATCCGGGTCGCAGCCGTTTCGGGTGGCGCTACCCGGCCATCGCGTGCGTTGCACTTCTGATCGCAGGCGCGATCGCCGCCGGCGCCAGGGATGCCCGGGCGCAGTCGCAGGGCCAGATCGAGGGACGCGTGCTGGACGCCCGCACCGGCAAGCCGCTCGCCTTCGCCAACGTCCTCGTCATCGGGACCACCCTCGGCGGGATCTCTCAGGCCGATGGCCGGTTCACGATCAAGGCGGTCCCCTCCGGCGCCCATGAGGTCCAGGCGTCCTTCATGGGTTACGGGGTCGAGCGGCAATCCGTGACCGTGCCGCCGGAGGGCTCCGCCGAGGTCGAGTTCCGGCTGCGGGAGACGATCGCGAGGAAAGAGAAGGAAGTGGTCGTCACGGCCGAACGGCCGCTGGTCGATGTCAAAGCGACCTCGACCGTTCGCGCCTATAACGCGGACGAGATCAGCGCCATGACGGTGGAGCCGACCCTCGACAGCGTGGTGGAACAGCAGCCGGGCGTCACCCGCGTCAACAACCAGATCCACATTCGCGGCGGCCGGAGCGACGAGACCCTCTTCATCATCGACGGCGTACAGATGCGGGACCTGATCGGCGGCGAGTCGGACGGGGCGAACATCAGCGCCCGGTCGGTGGCCGAGGTCGCCGTCATGACCGGCAGCTTTGAGGCGAAGTACGGCCAGGCCCTGTCGGGGGTCGTGGATGCCAAGACGAAGGACGGCACGGAGGAGTTCGACGGCTGGCTCGGCTACACCACTGACCGGCTGACGGGTGAACGCGAGACCGACATCTGGGAGTTCGAGCTCGGAGGACCGATGCTGCTCCTCCGCCCGCTGCTCCGTCCCCTCGGGAGCGCCGAGCAACGGCAGCCGACCTTCTACCTGAGCGTCGGGGTCGAACTCGAGAACGGCTACCTGCCGGCGATCGACGATCTCCCGGGCGACCCCGGGCTGCGGTCCGGTTACTCAGACCGCCTGCCCGGAGGCAGCCAGAGGTACGGATCGTTCTTCACCCCTCGGGTCAACAACAGCTGGCGCGTCAACTACAAGACGGCCTGGAAGGCGTCATCCGCGCACAAGTTCAGCCTCTCCCTGGCCAAGAGCCTCTCGTTCAATCCCGGCTTCTACACCGCGGATGTCTCGGAGATCGATCGCAGCCGCATCAACTACCCCTGGGCCTACCGCGACGTCTGGGATCGCTACTACACCTCCACCCGCGACCAGAACACGCTCGCGCTGACCTGGAACCACACCGTCGCCCGCTCGCTCGTCCACACGGCGAAGCTGGCGCGCTACTTCACCGCCACCCACAAGGACGTCGGCGGCAAACGCTGGGACGAATACGATGCGGGCGACTCGCTGCTCGTGACCCGCCCCGATCCCTACTTCCGCGTCGCCGCGGAAGGGGATGCCCCCGACTACCGTGACCGCTTCTCCCGCACCTGGTCCCTCGACTCGGACTGGGTCTGGCGGTGGCGGCGCCATGACGTCAAGTGGGGCTGGCGCGGGCAGTACGAGACCGTGCAGTACTTCTCCGTCAGCACTCCCTCGGTCTCGAGCGCCCGCCCGCTCGGCAAGGAGTATGACCTCTTCAAGGTGACGCCGAACACCGGGTCGTTCTATCTGCAGGACGCGGTCGAGCAGGAAGGGCTCATCGCCAAGTTCGGGCTTCGCTACGACTACTGGTTTCCGGGCGAGCAGGTCGAACGGCTCTACCGGGAGCGCCGGGGCCTGATCGCCAGCGCGGAAACGGAGCGCGAGTGGCTGAACGACACGAGCGGTCTGTTCGGCCATCGATTCAAGGGGCACCTCTCGCCGCGCATCGAGGTCTCGCACCCGATCACCGATCGCGACAACCTCTTCTTCAACTACGGCCATTTCAGCCAGCGCCCGAACTACTTCTACGTCTACGCCAAATCCGGCACGCAGTCGGCCGAGGAGTTCCCGCGGATCGGCAATCCCAACCTCAACCCCGAGATCTCGGTGCAGTACGAGCTGGGGGCGCAACATACCTTCCGGCGCGAGATGGCGCTGAAGGTCTCTCTCTACTACAAGGACATCTACGACTACCCGACTTCGACCACGATCCAGCTCGGCGAGAGCGGCACGACCCGTTCGAGCTACTTCGTCTATTACAACCTCGATTACGCTCGCTCGCGCGGGCTCGAGGTCGAGTGGCGGCGGCGGGGAGCCGGACGTTCCTCCTGGATGGCGAGCTACACCTACTCGGTGACCAAGGGGAAGGGATCCGACCCGAACAACCTGGCCCTGATCCGAGCCACCGGCGGTGACGCGCGCGACACGGAGCTGGACGAGGTCTACATGTGGTGGAACCGGCCCCACAAGCTGACCTTGTCGTTCGACTACCGCACGGCGGCCGGAGATCACGGCGCGCGGCCGATGGGCCTCCCGCTCCCCGACGACCTTTCCTTCAACCTCTACTACCTGCTCCAGTCGGGCTATGCCTACACGCCCGCCGACATCTTCGGAGCCTCCACCGGGCCTGACTACTCGGAAAACGGGCCGTACGAGCAGGCGTTGAACGGGACGCTGCGCAAGGGATTCCGGGCCGCGGGCCGCCGTTTCGAGGCCACCCTCCAGGGGTGGAACCTGACCGATCACCGCACCGTGCAGGGAATCGACCGCGTGACCGGCGACGTGCCTCGCCTCGGCGAGGGGAGTCTGGCCAACTCGACCTCGTCGCCGGAGTGGCTGCGGGGGCTGGTCTCCAACCCGGCGAACCGCTCGGCGCCGCGCAGCATCCGTCTTGGCCTGGGGGTGGAACTGTGATCTCGACGAAGGGATCGAAGTCGATTCAACGGCCGGGGCCGGGGATCCGGATTCTGGCTTTGACCGCTGTCGCCGTCTTCGCCCTGGCCGTCGCTTCCGGGGCACGGGCGCAGACGGAACTCGGCGGACAGCGCGTCGGAACTTCGAGCGCCACGTTTCTCAAGATCGGGGTCGACGCCCGCGGCGCCGCCCTCGCCAACGCCTATACGGCGATCGTCGAGGGTCCGGTCGCGACGTTCTACAACCCGGCGGGGATCCTCGGGGGTCCCCCCGGCCCGGGCTTGCAGGTCGGAGTGGCGCAGTGGCCGGCGGACCTCACCATCACCGCGGTCAGCGCTTCTTTCCCCTTGACCGCCCTCGGGGGGCGGATCGCCGCCGGCGTGGCCTTCCTCGGCACGCGGTTCGACGAGACGACGGAGTACTACCCGTCGGGGACCGGACGGACCGCCGCGTACGCCGATCTCCTCGGCACGGTGAGCTTCGCGCGACGTTTCACCGACCGCCTCGGAATCGGCGCGACGGTGAAGTACTTCCGCGAGGACATGGCCTCGAATCTCGGAGGACCGGTGCTGCACGGGATCCTGCTCGACGCCGGCACCAACTACGCCCTGGGATACCGCGCCAGTCGCGTGTCGATCACGCTCGCCAACTTCGGATCGGACCTCGACCCCGAGGGCTCGTTCGACAGCCGCGTCACCGGGGGCGAGGTGAGCTACTCCCCCTTTTCACCGCCGACGCAGTTCCAGCTCGGATTCGCGATCGATCCATGGTCCGCCGGGCCGCACCGTCTGACCGCCACCACCGTGATCCTGCACCAGGCGGACAAATCGGAGACCTTGCGGGGAGGGCTGGAGTATCGCGTCTCTGATTACGCGGCCCGGGCCGGTTACGACTTCGCGGCCGATGAGATGGGATTCTCGGCCGGGCTCGGCGCGGCCGTGCGGCTGGCGGGACGCCGGGGCACGATCGACTATGCCTGGACCGAAGGCGGCTACCTCGAGAGCGTGCACCGCTTCGGCGTGGGGTTCTCCCTGTGACCGGGCGACCCGAAGGAGTGGCGGACGTGATGACGGAAGAGAGGCCGGAAACGATGCGTGCAGAGCAGGGAGTTGGGACAGAGCGAGCGGCGCAAGGACGCCGGATCGCATGCGGCGGCATCCTGGTCGGCCTCGTCCTGGTACTCGCCTGCGGGCAGGAATTCCGGCTGCCCCCGACGCCCCCGGCCGAGCCGGTCCCCGACGCGGGCCGGTACCACTACGAGAAGAGCTGGGACCTGCCCGAACCGCAGGATCTGGCGATCTCCGGCAGCTATCTCTACGTCATCGTCCGGAATGATGGCGTCGATCCTGACACCAGCGTGAAGACCCGCGTCGAGGTCTACCTGACGCGGCGCCCCGATCCAACTCCCCCCCCGCCGGCCGCGGGGAACTTCCGTCCCTTCACCGGACTCAAGCACCCGGTGCGGATCTGCGTGGCGCGGCGGGAGTCGACCTGGGTCTTCGTCGCGGATGCCGGCGATTCCACCATCAAGCGATTCCACTTCACGGGCGGGGAACCTCGCTTCTCCTTCCAGCACCGCCGCACGGTCATCGCCGAGGGAGGAACGGGACTGGTCGACACGCTCGTCTGGAAGGGACTGCAGGGGCTGGCCGCCGACGACGAACTCAATGTCTACCTGGCGGACGCGCGGCGCGACACCGTGGCGTGCTATGACGAATTCGGCCGCCTGGTGCGCATCACCTCGACGGCTGGATCCGGAGACGGGTTCTGCATCACGCCCCACGGCATGGAGTGGAACGGGCAGGAACTCCTCGTCAGCGACACCGGCCAGGGACGGATCGTGCTGCTCGATGCCGGCCGGACGGAGGTGGCGACCCGTTCGCCGGTCGGCGCCAGCCTGGACCAGCCCTCCCTCCTCCTGCCGAACGACACGGCCGCCGATCGCGAGGGGAAGTTCATCTACGTCGCTGACACCGGAAATGATCGTCTGCTCAAGTATCGCCGCACCGGGGAATTTGTCGACTCCGTCTACAGCGCCCGAGCGGTCGATCCGCGCCTGGGAGCGCCGATCCTGGAGCCGCGTTTTCTGGCGGTCGAGGAGCCACTCGTCTTTCTCTCGGATCCCGCGCACAACCGCCTCGTGGCGTTCGCGCTGGCCGACTCGTTCTGATCGGAGGATTGCATGCCGGGTACCCGCCGGTTCCTTGAGCACAGGACCAGGAACCTCGTCTTCGTCGCCTGCGCTCTCCTCGGGCTGGCCGGCGCGCCGGCCCGCGGAGACATCCCTGCCGGGAGCGATCCACAGGCCGATCATGGCGCCGCGGCGCGGAGGGACCCGGCCGCGGATCTCCGGGCCGATCCATCCGATCCACGGCCCGACGAAGCGCTCCTGCCCGCACGCCTCGCGGCAGCGGTCACGGAGGCGCCGGCCGCACCGGAGGCGGCGGACGACGGCGTCCTTGTGACCTATCGCATCACCTCGGGCAACGCGGTCGGGCTGACCCTCTACAACACCGCCCTCATCGGCAACAACTTCAACGCCCGGCGCCCGTCCTTCGAGTACCCGCTCGGCAGCAACATCGACCACATGCCGCGCGGCGGCATCTGGATCGGCGGGATCACGGTCGACGGGGACACCCTCGTCTCGACGGCCACGATCGACGGCTACATCGGAGATGTCGACATCACGAGCGAGCTTCTGCCTCTGCCGCAGACTGGGATCGACGAGCGATCGATCCTGCCCAACAGCCGCGCCTACCACCCCTTGGCGCGCAGTGAGCAGGACTTCCTTTTCAGCTGCGCCGACACCGCCGCCGCGCTGATCACGACGGGACAGGACGCGCACCGGCCGCTCCACATCCAGGTCGATGGCACCTCGTACCTGTTCGGCTTCGAGCCCTTCGAGGCGACGGTCATCACGATCTACCGGATCATCAACCTCAGTCGGACCGATCCGATCTACAATCTGAGGCTCGGCATGTACGCCGAACTGGCGACCGGCTACAAGGATCCCGCCGTCGTCAACTGGACTTCGGGCTGGTTCCGCCGCAAGGCCCTCGGTTACGTCGACTCGCTGCGACTCTGCACCGAACACCATCACGCCCTCGGGGACGGCAAGGCGCCGACCTGGGCCGGCGTGATGCTCCTCGGCACGAAGCCCGACCCGGTCGACTCCCTCCGAGTCTCGCTCAACTGGTGGAACTGGGATCCTGGCGCCGACGTCGATGATCGCTGGCGCTACCGTCAGCTCGGCAACGGCGAGATCGACCCGACCGACGGAATCGTCCCGGGCACCGATGACCCGGTCGAACTCCTCTCGGTGGGGGACTTCGAGCTGCTCGAGGCCGGAGACACGCTGACGGTCGCCTACGCGTGGGTCGGCGGCGAGGATGATCGCGAGCAGTCCGGCCGCGACCAGCAGGCCGACATCATCTACAACGCGCGCTGGGCGCAGATCGCCTACGACCTCGAGTTCCGGATCCCGATGCCTCCGCCCTCCCCCGACGTCTCCATCGAGCCTGGACAGGGCTCGCTCGTCCTGACCTGGAGCGGCGAAGCGCCGGAACGCTTCAAGGATCCGAAGACACAGGAACGCGACTTCGAGGGGTACCGGATCTATATCAGCGAGGAGCGCAGCGAGAGCGGCTTCCGCCGGATCCTGGAGCGTGACCGGATCGACGGCCTCTCCTTCGACACCGGCCTCACGGAGATCAGGGATCGCCTGCTGAGTCCCGCCGAGACTCTCTACACGAACGGCGGCGAGATCCTCGACATCCTGCCGGAGGTCTGGCAGTACCGCTACACCATCCAGGGACTGCGCGACGGATTCAAGTACTGGGTCGCGGTGACATCGTTCGACACCGGGACGATCGACATCCAGCCGCTCGAGAGCGGCCTGGCGCAGAACCTGGCCTTCACCATCCCCGGCTCGCCCGCCGTCTCCGGCGGCGCACCCGGGGTCCAGGTCTTCCCCAATCCGTACCGCGGCGACGCCGCGTGGGACGGATCGCTGCGGCGCGATCGCTATCTCTGGTTCACGAACCTGCCGCCGCGCTGCACCATCCGGATCTATACCTTAGCCGGCGACCTGGTCGACACGATCCCGTTCGACCAGGCCGACTACCGGCCGACCGACATCCGCGGCATCTACGATCCGACCGATCCGCGCAATCCCGAGCGAGACCTGCCGGTCCTCTCCGGCGGGATGGCCGCGTGGGACCTCGTCAGCCGCGAGGACCAGGGAATCGCCAGCGGTCTCTACCTCTTCTCGGTGGAGGATCATGCCTCCGGCGATCGCCAGACCGGGAAGTTCCTGGTCATCAAGTAAGGAGAGGACGGCGATGAAGAGCCTGCCCACCCGCGCGTTCCTGCCGGCTTTGTTCGTGGCCCTCCTGTTCGCGGGCTGCGTCGATGACTCCACCGCCCCGATGCCGGGCAACCTCGCCCCCGTCACCTTTCTCTCGGTGCAGGGATCCGACCTCGACACGGTGAACTACCACCAGGTGCTGCGTTGGTGGGGCAGCGATCCTGACGGTCGCGTCGATTCCTACCTGATCCGCTGGGACGGCGGCTGGACGCCACCGCCGGAGGCGCCGCGCTGGCCGGCGGATCCCTCGTGGATCGTGACCGAAGCGACGAGCGATACGTTCGTCCTGGCGACCAACGGGACTTTCGCCGCCCACACCTTCAGCGTGCGGGCGGTCGACAACGAGGGGCTGGCCGATCCGACGGGGCGCACGCAGCGCTTCGCGCTGGGCAACAGCCTGCCGCAGATCCGGTGGAGCGGTGATCTGGCCCGACCCGAAGCCTCCCTGCCGGCCGTCGCCTTCGCCTGGGCCGGGACCGATCCGGACGGCAACCGCACGGTCGCGGGGTATCGCTACTGGCTCGAGCGGATCGAGCCCCAACCGGCCGCGGGCGAGACCCTGAGCACCACGGCCACGATCGTCGCGATCCGGCCGGAAGACTTCGCCTCGGTGCCCGGTCCCCGCGCCGGTCGCTGGGCCCTGCAGGTGTTTGCGGTGGACGAGTCCGGGGGCCGCTCGACCCCTATCCAACATATCTGGACCGTGGAAGAACCGGCGGGGGACTACCTCCTGATCGACCAGGCTCCCAGCTGGGTCGCAGGGTACCGGCTGGAGGATACGTTCTACCGCGCCATGATGGACTCGATCGCGGCGGGCAACTACCACATCCACGACGTCGAAACCGCGGGGAACTTCCGGACTCCGGCCGAGATCGCTCCCCTCTTCTCTCTCTTCCGCGGCGTCGTCTGGTACGGCGGGGCCGTCGGCGACTCCCGCAACGATGCGTCGGTCCTGGCGAACCTCCAGATGGCGGACCTCGGCGGCGGTCTGAGGGACTACCTGGAGGGCGGCGGCCGCGTCATGCTCGCGGCCCACAATGCCGTCGGCGACTCGGCCGGCCTCTCCGCCGACTTCGCCCGGGAGATCCTCGGGATCGAGCAGTTCTTCCGCAAGGACCGGGATTTCGATATCGGCCTGCCGAACCGGTCGACCCTCCAGGTCGATCTCGCCGGAACGGTCGATTCGCTGCAGAATACCAGCACCATGGTGCGGGCTGAGTTCTTCACGGTCGCAGCGGATGTCGTCCCGCTCCTCACGGTCCCGGCGGGGTTCCTGGCCCGCGTCTATCCCGACCAGGCGGACGAGATCGACCCGGACCAGTCGGAGACCCCGGCCGTGCTCGCGGTCGAAAGCCGCCGGTCGGGCGTCATCGCCGTCGCCTCGTTCGTGCCGAGCCGCACGAACGGATTCCAGAATCGCGACCGAGTGATGGCGATGCTCTTCCGCCGCCTTCTGCTGGAGCCCTGATCAGCGGACGTTTGGATCGAATTGCGACCGAGCCGCAACTCGCGCCCCCGTCCCTCCGATTGACCGGAGCATCTCTATCCGGTATAATTTGAAGGATTTCGAGGGGGCGTACTAACCTTACCCAACGAGGAGGGGCAGGGAGCCAATGGCTTACAGACATCTCGTCCGGAACCTGGTCGTCGCCGGTGCGGCGATCCTGGTGTTGTGCACCGCGCTCGGGACCTCTCCCGCCGCGGCGCAGGCGGAATACTCGATCTGGGACATCCAGCTCGGGTTGGTGCCGGAGAACACGATCTGCTACATCGACTCCGTGGTCGTGACTGCGGTGGGGAAGTTCGGCTACTTCGTGCAGGAGCCGACTCCGCACCCCACCTGGCAGTGGCAGTACTCCGGCCTCTGGGTCTATACGAACCAGCTGCACACCTTCCACAAGGGCGACTTCATCACAATCCGGGGCACGTACAAGGAGTACTACGCCTCCACCGAGATCGACATCCCGGCGGCTGGCAGCCAGGGACTGCAGTACCTGATCGGCCAGCGGGCGATCCCCAATCCGGTCCTGTGCCTGGTCAGCGAGATCAACGATACCGGCTCCCTCGCGGAGGCCTACGAAGGGGTCTTCGTCCGGGTCGACCGGCTGGACAACACGCTCTTCGCCGGATCCGAAGACAACACGCTGCGCAAGAACTGGCCGTTGCACACCGAGCCCTTCGGCGGCGACACCCTCTTCGTCTATCACGAAAATGCCAAGGCCGGCGACGACTTCGAGTACGACACCCCCGACTCCGGCACCGTCCTGACGCACGTGCAGGGGGTCCTGCAGTACAACTACAACCAGTACAAGATCGCGCCCCGGAGCTGCGAAGAGGATCTCGGAGGCCCCTGCAAGCCGAAGCTGCGGGGAGCCTATGCCATGGCCCCCGATCAGGTGCGCGTGCAGTTCGGCGTCGAAGTCAGCGAGGCGACCGCCGAGAACGTGAACAACTACGAGCTGGCGTCGGGCTACCTGATCCTCTCTGCCGAGCGCGATCCGGCCAACCACCGGCTCGTCCTTCTGACCACCGAGGAGCTCCCCGAGGCCGATCCGGAGCAGATCATCGTGAGCGGAGTCCAATCGGAGGACGGGATCACGATGGACCCGAACCAGACGGCCAACTTCCGCTCCGGCATTACCCCGATCCAGACGATCCAGTACGTCGCCAACCCCGCGGTCCAGGACGCTTCCCCCCTCCTCAACGAGGTGGTGACGATCCAGGGACGGGTCACGGCGGTCGAAGGGAACTACTGCTACCTGCAGGACGCCGAGGGCGGCGCCTGGGACGGCATGTACTCCCGGGTGGCCAGGAATGGCGACCAGCGGATCGGCGATCGGCTTCAGATCACAGGCTACGTCACCGAGTACTACGGCTTGACGGAGGTCTCCTACAGGGCCGGTTGCGACAACTGGCGTAACCTCGGCCCGTCGCCCGATCCGGTCGTAGTCAGCACCGTCACGACGGCGCAGATTCCCAACCGCGGGCTGGCCCGGACGGCGGAGCCCTGGGAAACCAGCCTCGTCCGCCTGCAGAATGCCACCATCATGGACTCGATTCCCGGCACGCCGGGACCGTATTACGGCGAGTGGCTGCTGCGGCAGGACGCCTATCCCGACACGGCGATGATGGACCTGGACGAGTTGTACGCCACGTCCTATGACCCTTGCCCGGGCAACCGGATCGACGTGACGGGGATCCTGAAGTACTCCTTCTCCCGGTATCGGATCGGGCCCCGCTCGGGTCGCGGGAACGATATCATCGAGCTCTACGCCGTCCCGGGCTGCCCGACGACCGGCGTGGAGGACGGGGCGGCCGCGTCGCTGCGCCTGCGGCAGAATGCCCCGAACCCGTTCGCGGGGACGACGTCGATCGGCTTCTCGCTGCCGCATAACGCACAGGTCAGTCTCGAGGTGATCGATGTCTCCGGGCGGATCGTCCGGGTGCTCGAGAACCGCGCCATCGAGGCCGGCGATCACGCCTACGGCTGGGATGGGCACAACGGCGACGGCCACCCGGCCGCGGCGGGAACCTACTTCTATCGCCTGCGCGTCGACGGCCAGGACATGTCACGCAAGATGGTGCTGATGAAGTGATCCGCGCCGACCTCTCGCGCGGAAGAAACGCCCCGGAGTCTCGTCGACTCCGGGGCGCTCCGTTACATCCGTCTCGCCGTTATCCGTCGCTCCTTTATCCGTCGCTCCGCGTCCTCCGCCGTCTTCTATCTCCGGATCCGCACGCCGCGGCGCCGCCGGCCCGACCGGCCATCCCGGTCGAGATCGATGAGCCGCCGCCGCCGGCGACTGGCCACGTAGGCCTTCGTCTCCTCGGTCCGCAGGTAGAGAACGACGGCGAACGCGACGATGGCGAGCCCCACGATGAGGAAGACGATTCTCCATGTGGCCATGGCGGCGCCCCGGTCGCTACTTCCGGGAGTCGTCCCGGAAGTCGATCACCTGGAACCCCGAACGACGGCGCGCGATGCGGCGACGGCGCAGGATCCCCAAGCGGCCGCCGGGGAATCCCCAGAGCCAGAGGTAGATCAACCCGAAGATGAGACCGCCGAGGTGGGCAAAGTGGGCGATGTTCCCCCTCGCGCCGGTGATCCCGGCGAAGAACTCCAGCACGCCGAAGAGGATGACGAAGTACTTGGCCGGGATCGGAAAGAGAAAATAGAGGAAGATCGGCCGGTTGGGATAGGAGACGCCATAGGCGAGGAGAAGCCCGAAGATCGCCCCCGACGCGCCCACGGTCGGCATGATCTCGTGGGGAAACACCAATGCGTTGGTGAGCCCCGCCCCCACTCCGGTGAAGAAGTAGTACTTCACGAACTCCGGCGTGCCCCAGTCCCCCTCGATCTGCGATCCGAACATCCACAGCGCGAGCATATTGAACAGGATGTGCATCAGGCTGCCGTGCAGGAACATGTAGGTGACGAGCTGCCAGAGCCATCCGTCCCACACCGCCTCCGGGCGAAGTCCCAGATACCAGGTGATCGCGCTGATGCGAACCTGGCCCATCCCGGCCGGCACGTCGACGCGCAGGGGCACGACCTGCTGCAGAAGATAGATGATCACGTTCCAGGCCAGGAGCATCAGCACCGCGCCCTGCAGGCCAAATCCGAAGCGCACGCCGCCGCCCGGCTGGTAGTCGTATCGGCTCATCGTCCTCTCTTCGCCTCGCGCGGTCAGGAGACCGCGTGGCCGTCGTTTCCGATCTCACCCATGTGGCAATCGCCCTGGAAGAACGCGCCCGGTTCGAGGCGGAGGCACTTGGTGTAGACGTCCCCCTCGAGCCGTGAACGCTCCAGCAACTCGACATTCTCCCGGGCCCGCAACGGCCCGCGGATGGCCCCGAGAACCCGCGCCTCGCCGGCTTCGACGTCGGCCTGGATTTCCGCTTCCGGTCCGACCACGAGCAGACCGGAGACGCGGAGCGAACCGACCACCTTCCCCTCGATCCGCGCAGAGCCCTGGATCACCATCTTCCCCTCGACGACCGTGCCGGCGCCGATGATGGTATCGGCCGGCGTCTCGGCGCTCTCGCGCTTCGGTTCTCGGCGTTTTCCGAACACGGATGCAATCTCCCGGTCCGTCCCCGACCTTTTTGCCGCCGGCTGCCTCCCTGCGCGCCGGATGAGCGATGCCGCGGCCAGAATAGCGCGCCCCGACCCGGGCCGCCACCTCAACCTGAGCGCCCAGGACGCACGCGCCCCGAGTCCCCGCGGCCCGCCCCCGAAGGCTCCCCGCCCCCGCCTCCCCGCCTAGAGTACCTTCAGCACCACTAGGGTGACATCGTCTCCGACCGCTTCGGAGCCGACGTGCTGATGGACCGCATCGACGATCCGCCGGCAGATGGCGGCCGCCGGTTCCGCCGCGACGGAGCGCGCCAGTGCGGTCAGCCGGGCGGTCCCGAACTCCTCCCCTTCCGGAGAAAGCGCCTCGGTGACGCCGTCGGTATAGAAGAGGAGCAGGTTCCCGCTCGCCAGGCGAACCCGCCCTTCCTGGTAGCGGCTGCCCGTGAAGGGGCCGAGCACCGGCCCCCCCTCGGTCAGCAACTCGGTACGGTCTGCGGCCAGGAGCAGAGGGGGGTTGTGGCCGGCGTTGGCATAGGTGAAGACTCCGGCCTCCTCGTCCAGCACGCCGTAGACCGCGGTGGCGAAGCGTTCAGGCTCGGTCGATTCCCAGAGGAGTTCGTTCACTTTCTCCATGATCTCGGAGATGGCGTAGCGGTTCCGGATTTCCGCCCGAAACGAGGCCCGCAGACTGGCCATGATCAGCGCAGCCGGCGCGCCCTTCCCCGAGACATCGCCGATCATGACGCCGTATTGCCTGTCCGCGATGCGAATGTAGTCGTAGAAGTCTCCGCTGACCGCGCGCGACGGCAGGTTCAGCCCCGCCAGCTCATACCCGTTGAGATCGCTCGGATCGTCCGGCAGGAAAAGCTTCTGGATCTCCCTGGCAAACCGCATCTCGTTCTCGAGGCGCTGCTTGTCCCGCAGTTCGCGGAGGAACCAGGCCCGCTGGATCGAGATCGCGGCCTGGTTGGCAAACGACTCGAGGACCCTCTGGTCGCCGGGCCGGTAGGCATCGACCCGGTCGCTCTCCAGGTTGAGCACGCCGATCACCTTGGACTCGCTGATCACCGGCACCACGATCTCGGAGCGGGTCTCGGCCCGGGCGCTGAGGTAGCGGGGCTCCCGCGAGACATCGGGGATCAGCAGAGGCTGTCCCGAGTTGGCCACCCAACCGACAGCGCCGCTCCCCAGCTTCAGGCGCACCTGCTCGTCGGTTCCTTCCGCGTACCCACGTTGCGCGAACCACTCGAGCTCGCCCGAATCCTGGTGGAGGAGGTAGAAGGCGCTCGCTTCGAACGACACGACCTCGGCGGCGTGGTCCAGGACGGTCTGCAGGATCTCCTCCAGCTCGAGCCGCTCGTTCAAGAGGAGGCCGATCCGATAGAGCGCTTCGTTCTCGGCCTTCTCGCGCCGGAGGGAGCGGAAGAGGAGCGCGTTGTCGAGAGCGACCGCGATCTGGTCGGCCAGCGATTCGATGACGCGCACGTCGTCCGACGTGAAGCTACCCCCCTCGCTCCGATTCAGCAACTCCAGCACGCCGAGTACCGTCGATCCCCGGAACAGGGGCACGGCGAGCACGTTCCGGGTATCGAAGCCGATGCGGCGGTCGATGCGATGGCGGAAACGCGGATCCTTTGCCACATCGTTGCTGACCGCCGGCACGCGATACTCGGAGACCCATCCGGCCAGCCCCTCCCCCGGGCCGACGGCCAGTTCCCCGCCCGGCGTCACGATCCGGTTGTAGGCGAGGTAGAACTCCAGTCGGGTGCGTTCCTCATTCCAAAGCAGGAGCGAACAGGCCTCCGCCCCGGCAGAGGTGATCGCGCCGTCCCGCACGACCTCCAGCAGACGCTCGAGATCGAGGGCCTGGTTGAGCCGCCGCGAGAAATCGAGGAGAAAGCGGAGGTCGATCCCGGATCGCGCCACGCTCATGCGCCGGCATCCGCGAGGAGAAGGGCCAGGGCGGCATCCGCGTGGACTCGGGTCCCGGCAAACCAGGTGCCGGCCACTTCCCACGACGCCGGCACGTCGCCGCCTCGCCGCGCCTCCGGCGTCTCGGCGGATCGTCGCAGGACGATGAAATCGGCCGTCCGGCCCGACTCGAGGCGCCCGTGGTCGAACGGATGGGTCACGGCCGCCGCGGCGTCTATGGTATAGGCCGCGCGTGCGGCTTTGGGATCGAGGCGCTCCGACTCCAGCGGATGTTTGAGGGCGCCGCCCAGGCCGTAGAGTGGACCGAGCGGCATCGTGTCAGAGCCGAAGACGAGCCTCCCCGCGCGGGCGACGGAGCGGTACGGGTTGAGCCGCACGGCCCGCTCGACCCCAAGCACCTGTTCGTAGAGGAGGCCGGGACCCTGCCACCGTGCGGTGAAATTCGGCTGCAGGCAGAAGAGGAATCCGGCCGCGACCGCACGCTCGAGGAGTTCGGCGTCGAGCATCTCGGCGTGCTCCAGGCGGGGTCCCGGTTCCGGCGGGGTGATCCCGGCCCGCCGCAACCTCTCCACGACCCGGATCGCCTGTTCGATGGCGGCGTCGCCGATCGCGTGCATCGCCGCCTGGTAGCCGTCCAGAAAGGCGCGACGTAGCGCGTCGGCCAGGGCCTCATCCGGCCAGAGAAGCTGGCCCCGGCCCCCGCCCGTCGGCGGATCTCCCGGATAAGGACTCCGCACGGCGGCACTCCGTCCACCGATCGAACCGTCGAGAAAGATCTTGATCCCACCGACGCGCAACCGATCGCTCCCGAACCCCGGCACCAATCCGGCCTGGTCGATCGCCTCGCGGTGCTCCGCCCCGAAGAAGTGCGTGACCCGCAACCGGAGCGTGCCCGCGACCGCGGCCTGGCCGAAGGCTCGGAAGGTCCCCGGATGTCCCATTTCATGGATGCCGGTGACGCCGTGCCGCCACGCCTCTTCCTGGCCGAGACGGACCCCCTCGGCCATCATCGTGCGTCCGGGGGGCCAGAGCCGCCCGATCGTCAGCGGCAATCGCTCGAGCGCGAGTCCGCTCTCGACGTCGAGCCCCTCCCATTCGGTTCCGACCGAGGCGAGCGCCGCGCTGTTGAAGACCGCGACATGACCGCAGACGCGACGCAGGGCGACCGGGCGATTCCCCGCCACGCGGTCGAGCTCGACGCGATCGGGCGGACGCGGATCGGACCAGAGCGACTGGTCCCATCCCTCACCGATGACGGGGTCGCTACCGGGATGCTCACGGAGCCAGGTTTCGAGCCTGGCCAGCACCTCCGGCCGGGAGATCGCGCCGGAGAAGTTCGGCCGGAGGAACTCGAGCCCCAGCCCGATCAGGTGCGTGTGCGCGTCGATGAATCCCGGTAGAAGGCGGTATTCCGCGCCGAGCCGAAGGGAGGGAGTCGAGGTGGCGGCGGGCAGACCAGGATCGAGCCGGTCGAGCGGCTCGAGCCGGCGGATGAGGCCGTCCCGCATCTCCAATCGATACAGCCGGTCATCCGCGTCGCGGTCGAGCAGCCGGCCCTCGAGCAACAACGGGCTCACGCGGAGGCCCTCGCCAGGGATCCGTGGGACCGGGTGGCGCGCGGGGCCGCGGCGGCGGGCTGCACGTGGATTACTCCAGCCAGTAGAGGATACGGCCGCAGTTCTCGCAGATCCGCAGATGATCGGGATCGGTGCGCATCGACACCGCGGAGGTCGGCAACGCCATGTAGCAGCCGAGGCAAGTCCGATCCTCCACCGGCACGATGGCGTGCGTGAAGCGTCGCGAGATCCTCTCGTAGAGCCTTAGATCCGGCAGCGGGATGCGCTCGGCGATGCGCGCGCGCGTCTGCAGGAGCATCTCCATCTGCCCGAGACGGAAGCCGAACTTCTCCTCCTGGCCCCGGGTCTCCGGATCCCGGAGTTCGCGGATCATCAGGTCGAGGTCCTGCAACCGGAAGAGAGCATCCAGCTTGACCTTTAGAGTCTCACTCAACGGGGAATGCCTCCTCCATGACCGTGGTCAGGTCCTCGAAGGTCGTGACCTTGGCCAGCCGTTGCCGGATCTTCGCGTCCTGCACCAACTCCGCGATCTTGCCGAGCAGCGGGAGGTACTCGTTCCGTTTGTCCTGCGGCGGCGCGACGATGAGGAAGAAGAGTTTGACCGGCTTCTCGTCGTGCGCCTCGAACTCCACGCCCTTCTTCGAGACGGCGAAGGCGACCCTGAGGTTCACGACGGCGAGGCTGCGCCCGTGCGGGATCGCCACCCCTTTGCCCAGGCCGGTCGAACCGAGCGACTCGCGCCGCTCGAGCATCTCGAGCAGCAACGCCGGATCGCGCAGACCTCCCGTGGTCGACACGAGCGCGACGAGCTCCCGCAGCGCTTCATCCTTGGTCGTGGCCTTGAGGTCAGCGGAGAAAAGTTCGGGAGAAAAGTACTGCAAGATATGATGGCTTGAATTCATCGGAACCGAGGGCTCCTTCGGCAATGCCTTTGTTGTCCGGAGGATAGACAGTCCCGGCGGGAGCAGCAAGCCCCGAAAACGGTCCAGGCCGGAACGATTCCCCGCACCAGAGCATGATCCGACGTCCCCGGGCCGCGAGGAGGGCGACTCGGGCCGCCCGTCAGCACCCTCCGGGCACGGCGCGGTAAAACCCTGCTAAGGGCGTGCCGTGGTCGGAACGGGGACCGTCCGAGCCCCCAACTCCGCCACACCTGCCGCCTCGGCCCAGCCCTGCAGCTTGTCGCTGAAGAGGAGTTCGCGGAAGGGACCGGCGGCCCGTCCGAGGCGCACCGCGGTGCCGGCATGCAGGGTAAACTCCACGGTCGCCTCCGCATCGGGGTTGCTGCGGACCGGAAGGTCGGTCGCGACCACGATCGCTCCTGGAGAGGTCCACGACTGGCCGGCCTTGACCAGTACCGATCCGGCGGCGAAGGCGAGCCAGGCGCCGGAGGCGAGGCCGATCCACCGCAATAGCTCCCTTCGGCCGAAGCGGGTCGAACGTGTGGGCCCCGGTGGGTCACCACCCGCCACGATGGTCACGGCCAGCCAGCCGGCAAAGACCCAGGCGGCCAGCAGGAGCCCCCAGGCCGCTCCGGCGGCGCTCGTATGCGCCTGCAGCCGGACCATCCCCTCGAGCAGACGGCTGCCACCCGGCTCGGGAAGGCTCCGGTCACGGGCCTCGAGGCGCGCCAGATCGAGGTTGTAGCGCAGGTCGGGATCGCGGGGCGAGAGACGGAGGCCGCGCTCGTAGAAGTAGACGGCCCAGCCCAACTCCGCCTGTCGGAAGGCCGCGTTCCCGGCGTTGAGGCAGAGGTCGGCCGACTCCAACCCGCCCCGGAAGATCGAACCGTAGGCAAGAAGAGCCGCCGCGTAGTCCCCCTCCTCGTAAGCGGCGTTGCCACGGGCGAAGGCGACCGCGGCATCGGAGCTCGAGAGGCGACCACGGGACTCGCCTCCCGCGGCGAGGGATCGATGGGCGAACACGCCCGCCAGGAGCGGCAACCAGGCGGCGCACGCCAGAAAGATGACCAGCGTGCCCGAGGGACGTCCGCCGCGCCCTCGTCCGCCGCGCGGCGGCATGGCTCCGCTCTCCAGATCGGCGAGCACGGTACGGGCCAGCTCGATCAGCTCGGCCAGGCCGGCCCGAGAGCGCGTGACCGGGGCGAAGCGGGCAAAGTCGCAGCGATCGAAGAGTTCCCGTGCGCGCACGATCCCGTCCGGCCGCACCCCCTGCGCGGCCAACCGCTCCTCCAGCTCTTCTCGGGTCAGGCCCCGCACGGGCAAGTGAAACCGATCCGTGAAGTAGCGCTCGATCGCGGCGTCGAGCGTATCGTAGCCGGACGCGGGATCGCCTCCCGCGTCCCGGGCGAGGAGCTCGAGGTCGCGCCGCAGACGCCCCGGCGCGCCCCGGCTCAGGTGCCCGCCCCAGTCCGCGCTCCGACGGTCAGCCCGGCGCCGCCACGCCAGGGCCCCGGCGACCAGGAGGAGCGGTCCCGACGCGAAAGCCCAGTATCGGAATCCACGCCAGGGGGCATCGCTCCCCACGCGCCGGAGGGCCGACGGTGGACGGATCGTCCGCAGGTCCCTTCCCACCCTCGCTACGTCGCCCCCTCCAGGGGACGCGCCCTCGGCGCCGGGCAGGACCTGGAACGCCAGCGGCTCGCTCTGCAACGGCACGTATCGTCCTCGCGTCGGATCGAAGAACGAAAGGCCGATGGGCGGCAGTTCGCGACGCCCGGCGTTTTCGGAGACGAGCATGAAACGGAAGACCTTCGATCCGGCGACGAGATCGCCGCGGGGCTCGCGGCGCACTTCCGAGCCGGAGGGATAGGCGCGCGCGCCGGAGAGACGAGGCAGAGCGGGCTCGGCGATCGTAGCGAGATTGCCGGAACCCTCCACGGTGAACTCGACCTGGAGCGGCTCGTTCTGCCCCGCCTCGAGACGGTCCATCGAGGCACGCACACGGAACGAACCGACACCACCGGTGAAGTCGGCCGGACGTGGTTCGGGCAGCGGCTCTGCCCGGACGGCCAGCGCCTTGCTGCGCAGCCGGATCTGCCGCTGCGTCGGAAAGAGACCGAACATGTCGAACGGGTCGCGCGAACGGCTGCGACGCCGGTCCGCCACGACCGCCTGGACTTCGGCGACCCCGATCTCCAAGCGGCCCGACTGGGTCGGAAAGAGCGCGTAGACGAGTTCGCTGACCTCGTAGGGCTGGCCATCGATCGTCGTGGTCGATCGCCGCTCGGGAGGCAATTCCTCGCGCCAGAATCCCTCCGTGCTCGGAAGCGAGGAGACTTCGACGCCGTAGACCGGGAGATCGGCGCGCCGGTAGAGCCGCAGGCGCAGCGTGACCTGCTCCCCGACATAGACGCGATCCCGGTCGACGGCGGCCTGCAGGAAAATCGCCTCGCCGTCGCCCCCCGCAGCACCCGCGTCGAGCTCCCGAGGGGCACGCCCACCGCGCGGGGCGGGGGCGGCACCGGGCGCCGGAGCGCTCGCGGCGGCGTCGACGACCGTCAGGAGCGCCGTTCCACTTCGCACCAGGCGGTCGCGGTCCTTGAGCTCGGCCGGGCCGATCGTATAGCGCCCGGGCCGATCCGCGGAGACGACGTAGCTGAAGACCACCGATTGCGTCATCCGGCCATTGATGATCGACACGCTGGTCGACTGCCCCGCGCCCTGCAGCCGCACCTCCGGCGGTCGCTGGACCTCCGGCCGCTGCGCGCGCGAACTTCCCTCCACCGTGACCTGGACCACCGCCTGCCCGCCCGCCTCGATCGCCGCCGGCTCGATCGCCAGCTTCAGGGAGATCTCCGCCCACGCCGGCGCGGCCCAGAGGCTGGCGCCCAGGAACGCCCACCAGAGGGCGCCCGGCCAGAACGCGACTCCCCGCGGGGCTGCGCGGCGGGCCGCGCGACGGCGTCCCGTGGCCGCTGCTCTCACAATCCGGGTCACCAGTCCTTCTCCACCCGAAGCTTGCGACTGCGTGCTTTCAGGCGTTCCTTCTGCAGTTCCATCTCCCGCTGGGAGAGGCCATCCAGGAGCTGCCGCGCCTGTTCGGGCGAGATCTTCAACGGCTCGGCCGGAGCCTCGATTGCGTTCGTCGGATCCGAGTCATCCTCTCCGTTCGGCGACTCGGGTTTCGCCTCCGGCGGCTTCTTCTCTTCCGACTCCCCGGGGGAGTGCTGCTCCTGCTCCTTCGAGTCCTGCTCCTGATCCTGGCTCGGCTGATCCTGGTTCTCTGGTCGATCTTCCTTTGGGGGCTGCGACTTGTCCTTCTGGTTCTGCTGGTCCTGCTTTTTCTGGTCCTGCTTTTCCTGCTGCGACTGCGAGGAATCGGACTTGGCCTGCTGCCTAAGCGCGCGCACCAATTCGAGGTTGTGCTTGGTGTCGCGGTCCTGGGGCGTCAGCCGCAGCGCCTCTTCGTACGCGGTGGCGGCGCCGTCGAGGTCCCCGGCCCGCGCGCGAGTGTTGCCCAGGTTGTGGAACGCGGAGGCGGCCAGGTGCGCGTCGTCCGCCTGCGCGGCGCGCAGCAAGGCCTGCTCGGACGGCGCCAGTTCCCCGGTTCGATGGAGCGCGGTGCCGAGGTTGTACTCGCCGCGGGCGTCGCCCGGATGCGCACGGAGCCAGGCCTCCCAGGCATCCCGGGCCTCGGCGAACTTCCCCTCGCGATACGCCCGCCCTCCCGAGTCGGCCGCGACCGCCGGCGTGACGGCGAGCGCGCTCCACCCCAGGCCGAGGCCGGCCGCCACAAGAACGAGCGTCACGGGCGCCCCCTTGGGTCCGCGGCGAACGGAAGACGGCGAGGGTCGATCCACGGCCGCGCCCTTCACGCTCGATCGCGGGTGCTCCCGCGGGGCTCGCTTCCCCCGGGACCGCCGGCGATCGGCCAGCAGGAATTCCACCGAGAGGAGGAGCAGGGCAGCCGCGGCGAAGTAGCCGTAGCGATCTTCGTACAGCGTCACCACGCCCCCTTTCTGCTCCTTCTCCTCCAGGCCGGAGATCTCGGCATAGAGCCGGTCGAGCGCGAGTCCGCCGGCACTGCCGTCATAGTAACGCCCCCCCGTCTCGTCGCAGATCCGACGCAGCGACGCAGGATCGAGACGCGACATCACCACCTCGCCGGCCCGGTCCCGCTTGTAGTCGCGGACCTGTCCCGACGCGTCTCGGACCGGAATCGGCTCGCCGCGTTCGGTCCCGATCCCGACGGCATAGATCCGGACACCCTGTTCCTTCGCCTCCCGCAGGGCTCCCTCGAGATCCCCCTCGTGGTCCTCGCCGTCGGTGATGAGAACGAGCGCCTTGAACTTCCGTTCCTCGGGATCGAAGGCGCGCGCCGCCGCGCGCAACGCCTCCGCGATCGCGGTCCCCGGCACCGGGATCAACTCGGTGTCCATCAAGCGGAGGAACATCCGCGCCGCGGCATAGTCGAGGGTCAGAGGACACTGCACGAAGGCATCGCCGGCGAAGGCGACCAGCCCGACGCGGTCGCCGCGCAATCGATCGATCAGGGCCAGCACCTCCTGCCGCGCCCGCTGGAGACGGTTCGGCTTCAGGTCCTCGGCCAGCATGCTCTCCGACAGATCCAGCGCGATGACGAGGTCGATTCCCTTGCGCTCCACCGCCAGGACGCGGCTGCCGAGTTGCGGCCGGGCCGCGGTCAGTGCGAGGAAGATCACCCCCAGGGTCAGAAGAGCGATCCGCCACCAGCCGACGCGACGGTCTCGATCGCCGACGAGCCGCGGCCAGAGCGCGGGATCGCACCAGGCGGCCAGCGCCCGCTCCCGCTGGCGGAGCGCGAGGACCAACCCGACCGCGAGGATCGGGGCGATCAGGGCCAGCCAGAGCCAGTGTGGTTCGCCGAATCGCATGGCGTTGCCTCAGGGCAGGCGGCGCAGCCAGGTGGCCCCGACCAGCGTCTCCAGGAGGAGCAGCAGGAGGGCCGGCAGCGCCAGCCTGGAACCGAACTCCGAATAGTTCACCCACTCGCGGGTCTCGACCCGCGTCTTCTCCATCCGATCGATCTCGCCGAAGATCCGGTCGAGCGCCGCCGCGTCCGTGGCGCGGAAGTAACGCCCACCCGTGATCTCGGCGATGCGCGTCAGCGCCGCGTCATCGACCTGGGCCGGCATCTGGACGTAGCGTTTGCCGAAGACCGGGTCCTCCACCGGATAGGGTGCATCCTCCATCGTGCCGACGCCGATCGGGTAGACCTTGACGCGCAGCGATCGAGCCAGCTCGGCGGCGGTGAAAGGATCGATGGTGCCGGCGTTATTCCGCCCGTCGGTCAGGAGGATCAAAACCCGGCTCTTGCCCGGCAGGTCCTTCAACCGGTTCACGCCGTTGGCGATGGCCATCCCGATCGCGGTCCCGTCGCGAATATCGCCGAACGTCACCTCGTCGATCAGCCGGCGCAGCACCTCGTGGTCGGTCGTGATCGGCGCCTGGGTGTAGCTGTCGCTCGCAAAGACGACGAGCCCGATCCGATCGTTGGGTCGCCCGGCGATGAACTTCTTGGCCTGTTCCTTGGCGACGAAGAGCCGGTTGTCGGGTTGAAAGTCTTCCGCCTTCATGCTCCCCGAGATGTCGAGCGCGAGCGCGATGTCGATCCCCTCGCTGGTGATCTCGACCTGCCGCTCGCCGAACCGCGGGCGAGCCAGGGCCACGACGAGGAGCATGAGAGCGAGGACGCGGAGGAGCGGCCAGAACGACCGCAACATCACGCGCCTGCCCCGCGGTCCGGCCAGGAGGCCGAGGTCGGAGAAGCCGGCCGCCGGTTCGAGGTCGCGACGCCGCGCCCACCGCCACCAGAAGGCCAGTAACGGCAGAGGCAGGAGGAAGAGAACGCCGGGCCAGACGAAGCTCATTGCGGCACGACCTCCCCGGCGGAAGGCTCGGCCAAGCGGCGCGCCGCCGTGCGGCGGACCCAGGCGAGAGCCCCCTCGGCCGCGGCCTCGGCCTCCGCCAGCAGCCGCTCCTGCTTCGCGAATTTAACGAGATCCCCCTCCGATAGCCACTGCGCGAGGTACTCCCGATCCTCCGGCGCGAGATCCGCGATCAAAGACGCGCGGGCGAGGATCTCGAGGCGCGTCTCCTCCACGGCCGGAAAATCGAATCGGTCCTCGAGGTAGCGCCGGAAGAGGAGAGAGAGCTCGAAGTAGTACTCCCGCACGCGTCCCTGCTCCGGCAGGCGCGCCGCGCGCAGGGCGGCGAGACCCTGTTCGAAGGCGATTTCCGGCGGCAACGCCGGCGCCGGAATCGACGCCGCGCGCGAAACCGCCTGGCGGCGGCGGCGCCGGTACCAGCGCGCCAACCACCACGCGGCCAGCGCCGTTCCCGCGGCGAGGAGCGC
Organism: uncultured bacterium; assembly: GCA_964371055.1. Lineage (GTDB taxonomy): Bacteria > Eisenbacteria > RBG-16-71-46 > CAIMUX01 > CAIMUX01 > CAYJLF01. The sequence goes on from CAYJLF010000021.1 coordinate 95,480, forward strand.
CCAGACCCACCAGAGAGCGCGTTCCAACCGCACCGGCTTCTTCAGGTCCTTCAGGTTGGCCAGGTCGATCGTCCCTTGGAGCACCGATCCAACCTGCACCGGCACAGGCCGGGACCAGGCCACCAACGTGTCGCCTTCACCGCGCGCCCAGAGGAGCGCCAGGGCCGGCAGCGTGTCCGGACCGGCGCGGAAGAGCGTCACGCGAGCTTCGCGGCTCACCTCGATGCGCCCATCCTTGGTCGCCTGGACGGGCGGATCCGCCTCGAGCACGACGAACGACTCCAGGCTGTCGGCCAAAGTCGGCAGGATCAGCGTCGCGCCGACCGGGGCCGACGCCGTGAGCCGCAATGGAATCGGATCTCCCACCGTGATCGAGTCGCGTGCCAGTACGGCGCGGAACGAGAGCTCCGGCGACGGAACGAGCTCGGCGCACGCCTGGGGACCGGACAGGAGGGTGGCGAGGAGCGTCAGGGCGAGCACGGTCAGCGCCGAGGCCCACTGCGGCCACGATGCGGAGCGTCGCCCCGCCGGCCGAGCGCAGACGCGCGTCATCCCCGCCCCCGGCGCCGCGCGCGGGTCCGGAAGTAGCGGTGCAGCGGCGCCACCAGGTCGCCATCGGTCGAGAGGAAGACCGGTTCCACCCCCGCCCCCCGGAACCGCTCCGGCAACGCGCGCCGCGCCATCTCGTCTGCCCTCCCGGCCTGGGACGCGCGGGTCGCGGCATCGGAGGTATCGACCAGCCGTCGCGCCCCCGTCTCGAGATCCTCCAGCTCGACGAGACCGACATCGGGGAGCTGTCGCTCGGCCGGATCGGTCAGCACCAGCGGGATCACCTCGTGGCGGCGCGCGGCCAGGGCCAGCGCCTGGTCGTACCCCTCGTCGAGAAAATCGGAGACCAGAAAGACGATGCTGCGCCGCTTGAGGACTCTTCCGGCGGTCTCGCACGCGGAGGCAATCGACGTCGGCCGTCCCGCTCCCTCCCGCCCCGCCAGCACCTCCCGCACCACGCGCAGGGCATGGCTGCGTCCCTTGCGGGGCGGGATCCACTTGTCCGGGCCGGCGGAGAAGAGGAGGCATCCGACCTTGTCCTGATTCGCGAGCGCCGAGAAGGCCAGGATCGCGACCAGTTCGGCCGCCGCCTCGACCCGCGCCCTCCCCCGCGAACCGAAGCGGGTCGATCCCGACTGGTCGACGAGGAAGACGACCGTCAGTTCCCGTTCCTCGTGGAAGATCTTGACGAAGGGATGGCGCATGCGCGCCGTCACGTTGCGATCGACCAGGCGGATGTCATCGCCCGGCGAGTACTCCCGGACCTCGGCAAACTCGATGCCGCGCCCCTTGAAGACGGAGTGGTATTCGCCGCTGAAGAGATCCTGCACCAGGCGACGGCTTCGGATCTCGACCCGACGGACGCCGCGCAGCAGGCGCAGCGCATCGTCTTCCTCCTCGGCGCGACGCCGATCCCGCTCTTCCAGCCAGGAGAGCGGCTCCGGCCGCCGCCGGCGCAGGAACCCGAGCATCCCGCCCCCTTCTCCCCGCCTCACCACCCGGTCCGCATCCCGCTCACGGAACCGCGACGCGCTCGAGGATCTCGCGAACGAGGTCGTCGGTGGTGACCTCCTTCGCCTCGGCCTCGTAGGTCAGGATGAGCCGGTGGCGCAGGACGTCGGGGGCCAGCGCCTTGATGTCTTCCGGCGTCACGTAGGCGCGCCCCTGGAGGAACGCATGCGCCCGCGCCCCCTGCAGCAGGAAAAGCCCGGCGCGCGGCGACGCGCCGAAGCCGATCATCCCCGCGACCGGCAGACCGTACTCCGCCGGCCGCCGCGTCGCCTGCACGAGATCGAGCACGTAGTCCCGGATCTTTTCGTCGAGGTAGACCATCCGGACCGCCTCGCGGGCGCGCTCGATCCGCCCCGCGTCGGCCACCGATCGCACCTGGGGGAGCGGCGCGCCGGTCATCCGGTCAAGCACCAGCTTCTCCTCTTCCCGCGACGGGTAGTCGACCTTGATCTTGAGCATGAAGCGATCGAGCTGCGCCTCCGGGAGCGGATAGGTGCCTTCCTGCTCGATCGGGTTCTGGGTCGCGAGGACAAGGAAGGGCTGCGGGAGCGCATAGCTCGCGTGGCCGATCGTGACCTGGCGCTCCTGCATCGCCTCGAGCAGGGCGCTCTGCACCTTGGCCGGGGCCCGATTGATCTCGTCGGCCAGGACCAGGCTGGCGAAGATCGGCCCGAGGCGGGTGTCGAAGTCGTTGGTCTTCGGATTCCAGACGAGGGTTCCGGTCAGATCGGCCGGGAGGAGATCGGGGGTGAACTGCACGCGCGAGAAGGTCACGGAGAGAGCCTGCGCGAGGGTGCGGACCGCCAGGGTCTTCGCCAGACCCGGCACCCCTTCCAGCAGCAGGTGACCGTCGGCCAGGAGCCCCACCATCAGGCGTGTCGTCAGTCCCTTCTGCCCCACGATGACTTTGCCGACCTCGGTCAGCACATCCTGCGCCAGGCCGGCCTCTCGTTCGATCATCTGCTGAATCTGTCGGATGTCAGGATGCACGACGCCCCCTCCTCCTCCGGGTCTCGGCCGCGGCCGCCCCGCGTGGACAGCCGCGGACCGGGGGAATTGTACTCGCTCGAACTCGCCAGGTTCCCGGGCCGCGACGACTGGAGCCACGTCCAGGACCGAGCCCGGGATCAGCCCGGGATCAGCCCGGGGGCCACCCCATGGAGCGGCCGCCCAACAGATGGAAATGCAGGTGGAACACCGACTGCCCGGCGGGCGCCAGGCAGTTGTGCACAATCCGGTATCCGGTCGACGCCACGCCGAGCGCCTCCGCCAGGACGGGGATCCGCGTCCAGATCCGGCCGAGCAGAGCCTCGTCCGCGGGGGTGATGTCGTTCGCCGTCGCGATGTGCCGGCGCGGGATGACGAGCACGTGGACCGGCGCCTGCGGGCTCAGATCATGGAACGCGATCCAGTCCTCTTCCTGCGCCGCGATCTTCGCGGGAATCGTCCCCGCCGCGATCCGGCAGAAGATGCACTCCTCCATGGCCGTTTCCCTCCGTGGCCTGCTAGGACTCGAGCTCCGGATAGAGTGGGTACCTCCGCGTCAACTCCCGCACCCCGATGCGCACCTTCGCGATGCTCCCCGCGTCGCCCCGGGCATCCAGCACGTCGGCGATCCAGCCGGCGATCTGGTCCATCTCGGCCTCGCGCATCCCGCGCGTCGTCAAGGCCGGGGTGCCGATCCTGAGACCGCTCGTGACGAACGGCGACTGCTTGTCGAACGGCACGGTGTTCTTGTTCGTCGTGATGCCGGCCTCCTCCAGCCAGAGCTGCCCCTTCTTGCCGGTCAGCTCCTGCGGAGAGAGATCGAGCAGGAAAAGATGCGTGTCGGTCCCGCCCGAGACGACGGCGTACCCGCGCTCGATCATCCGCTTGGCCAATCGCTGCGCGTTTGCCACGACCTGGCGCTGGTAGGCGCGGAACTCCTCCGTCATCGCCAGCTTGAAGCAGACCGCCTTGGCCGCGATCGTGTGCATGTGAGGGCCGCCCTGCATCCCCGGGAAGACCGTCTTGTCGATCGCGGGCTGACGTTCGGCGTCACAGAGGATGAGGCCGCTGCGCGGTCCCCGCAGCGTCTTGTGCGTCGTCGAGGTCACGATTTGCGCGTGGCCGACCGGCGAGGGATGCACGCCGGCGGCGACCAGCCCCGCGATGTGCGCCATGTCGACGATGAGGATCGCGCCGACGGCGTCGGCGATCGCGCGGAAGCGAGGAAAGTCGAGGGTGCGGGCGTAGGCGCTGGCCCCCGCGACAATGATGGCCGGCCGGTGTTCCTTCGCGAGCGCCTCGACCTCGTCCATGTCGATGGTGCTCGTAGCGGCGGAGACCCCGTACGGCACGACCTTGAAGAAGCGCCCCGAGAAGTTGACCGCCAGTCCATGCGTGAGATGCCCGCCGTGCGACAGGTTGAGACCCAGCAGGGTATCGCCCGGGTTCGCCACCGCGAAGAAGGCCGAGAGGTTGGCCGCGGCGCCCGAGAGGGGCTGCACGTTGGCGTGCGGCGCCCCGAAGAGCTCCTTCGCCCGGTCGATCGCCAGGCGCTCGGCGATGTCAACCTGCTCGCAGCCGCCGTAGTACCGCTTCCCCGGATATCCTTCGGCATACTTGTTCGTCATCACCGAGGACATCGCCTCCAGCACGGCCGGATGCGTGAAGTTCTCCGAGGCGATCATCTCGAGCGTGTCGCGCTGCCGGTCCAGCTCACCGCGTACGGCCGCCGCGATCTCGGGGTCGATCTGCTTGAGGTAACCCATCCCATCCTCCTTCCGCCGGACGACAACGCCGGCGATCCTCCGCCCACTCGTCCGCGGCGCCCCACAACCCGGGGCGCCTGCGCTGCGCGCCTGCGTCCCTTCCGCGGCGCCCCGCACTCCGCGCTGTTCGCGGCTCGCGGCGCGCTACTCCCCCTCCAACACCTCCCGGGCCGGCGATTCCGCCTCCTCGACCAGGCGGAGGATCCGCGGGAACGCCACGCGGAGCAGGTGGTCCAACTCCTGGTAGGTGGCGTCGTAGAACTCCTGCTCGCTCCCGTAGGGATCGACCACGCCGATCGGGTCGCCTTCCTCCGGATCGGCGAAGGTCGTGAGGACATGGACCTTCCCCTCGGCCGCCGGCTCCCGTTCCACGATCTCCTCGAGGTGCACCGGCTCCATCGTCAGGATCAGGTCCGAGTCCCGGATCATCTGCGCATCGATCGGACGCGACTGGTGTTCCGCGAGAGAGATCCCCTCGCGCCCGGCGGCGACGGACGAACCGCGACTGGCCGCGGAACCGGCGGGCGCCCACGTCCCGGCCGAACGGACCTCGACGCGGTCGGAGAGAGAGTGCCGCTCGACCAGCCGCCGCAGGATCCCTTCCGCCATCGGGCTGCGACAGATATTTCCGGTGCAGACGACCAGGATCCGATACACACGACCTCCCGGGCAACGCCCACAGTCAATGGACGTTACGGGCTGGCGGCGCTGCTCGTCAAGGAGTTGCGGCGGCTCACCTGGGGACAATCCGCATGATGCTGTCCCGGTTCAGCATCTTGGACCCGGCCTCGGTTTCTCCGCTCGCGATGTAGTCCCGGTCCTGAAAAGCGCCGCCCAGCTCCAAAAGCCAGACTAAGGCGAGGACCCCGAGCAGGATCCGGCCGGAGCGTCGACCGGGGCGCGCTGAGTCCGCTTCCCTCCCTGAGGCGAAGAGCCTCGCGTGGAGAAGACCCGCGCCCGCCGCCACCGCCACCCCCTCGATGCCGCCGAGAAACGGCAGCAGCAGCGCCCCCTGGCGGGCGTAGCCGAAGAAAGCCGCGGTGGCGAGGAGGGTGAGCCCAAAAAGGAGCGCCGTCAGCCCGAGCCATGCGCGCCCGCGCCGCGAGACCTGCCCGGCACGGCCGGTCGTGAGGATCCAGGCCCCGATCGCCAGAAGGACGAGGTGGACCGGCACCGCGGCGGGGTTGTCGGGCGTCATCAGGTCGACCGGATACCGTGTTCCCGAGCGTCCCCCGGGGAGATTCCACTGGGTCCAACCGAGCCGCAGGCTGCGCGCGAGGAGCGACCACTTGCGCAGCACGAGGGCACCGAACGCGCGCGGCTCCCGCCCGATGAACGCCGCGCCATCCTTGTACCCGTGCAGGAACGCACGGCGGTGCTGCGGGTCGTGCAGGTCGAGTCGGCTCTGCTGCAGGCCGCTCGTGAGCAGCGAGCGGGAGAAGTAGCCGGGTGCCCCTTCATGGTTCGCGAGCGCGAAGTTGAGCGGGCCGTAAGCCGTGGTGACGACGAAGGTCGGCAATGGCTCCAGGCCGGCCGCCTTGGTCGACGCGTTCACGCGGGTCAGGGTCACGCCGTTGCGCACCGTCCAGGGGGCCAGGGTCAGAGCGACCGCGGCGGCGGCGAGCCCCCACGGCCGAAGCCTCACGCGCGGAGCCGATCGCCCGGCCCGCCACGTTCCCAGAACCAGGAGTGCCAGCGCCAGGCCGATCCCTTCCGCCCTGGTCAGGGAGAGCAGTCCGAGCAGAAGGCCCAGGAGCAGCGGCCGCCCCGGGCCGACGCGGGTGGCGTGCGCGGGGGCCGCGGCATCGAGATCGACGAAGAGGAGGAGCGCCGCGGTCAACAGCAGCAGGTAGAGCCCTTCGCTGACCGCAGCGGTGGCGAGGAGGGAGAGCCCGAACGACCAGGCGGCGAGAAGTGCGCCGGCCAAGGCCGCGCCCGGCGTCAGGAACCGGCGGAGCAGCAGCCAAAGGAGCGGGACCTGAACCGCATGGATCGCCGCCAGGACGATCCGCAGCACGAGGTGCGGCGCCGGGTTGCCCAGGAGGCCGTGGAGCAGCGCGAGGAGACCGGGAAAGAGCGGCGGGTGGAACGGTATCCCGCCGTCATACGGCTGGCCGCGCAGGAGGGACATCGCATAATGGTAGAAAGTCTCGGCGTCACCCTCGTAGAAGACCGGAAACGGCCAGCCGCGATCGACGCTCCCGAGTTGGAAGAAGAGACGATGGGTGAAGGCAAGAGCCCACAGGATGAGCCCCCCCACGACGACGCGATCGAAGGGGCCGAGGGAGGCGCCCTTAGCCCCGCGGCCGGAGCCAGCATGATTCCGGTTCGTGGCGGTGCCGTCTTTCGGGATCACTTCGACATCCGGTCGCGCAGAGCGCGAAAGCGCTCCACCGAGGCAAGGGCGGCCGCCAGCCGTGCTTCGCCCCGCTCGAGATCGATCGTGGCTCCCCGCAGAGCATCGGCGCCCGATGCGAGATCGACCCCGGTCTGGGCCGCGTGGCTCTTCTCCAGCCCGCGCGCGGTGACCTCGAGCGCTTCGACGACTGCGTCGATCGCGACCACGAGGGTGTCGCGCAGCGACTCGGCCCCGGCGGAAAGGCCGAGGGCGGTCGTCTCGAGGCGAAGCCGGACCAGATCATCACGGCAGCGGCGCAACGCCGCGGGATCCTCTCTCGCCATCGCTTCGACCGATACTCCCATCAGAGCGCCCAGCGTCTGCCCTGCCGCATCGACGCGGCGCAGCCCGGCGTCGGGAGCACATCCCCCGAGAAGGAGACATCCCAGCAGGACCAGCCCCGCGAGTCCGCGGGATCGCGCTAGACGGCAGGGCCTCGATCCGACCGGCCTCTCGGCTTCGTCGTGGCCGCGGGGGCGCTCACTCGCTCGCGAGCCGTTCATGGACCTGGCGCGCGGGTCATCCGCCATGCGCCTCGGGGCTCTCGACCCCCGGAGGGAGCGAGGCGCCGAGGCGCAGGAGGTGCGGCCTTTCTCCGGTGAGATCGATCAGACTCGAGGGGAGTCCCGGCAAAGGCCCGCTGTCGACGAAGAGGTCGACGCCGGCGCCGAAGAGATTCCACGCCTCCTCCGCATCGCTGGCGGCGCGCTCCCCGGTCCGGTTCGCGCTCGTCGAGACGAGCGGGACGCCGAGATCGCGGACGAGATCCTGCAGGAAGGCGTGACGCGGCCAGCGGAAAGCGACCGTCCCGTCCGGGCCGCAGCAGACCTGGGGCGTACGATCGCCCCGGGCGCGCAGGACGACGGTCACCGGACCGGGCCACTGCTCCTGGATGATCTTCAGCCCGAGTTCACCGGGGCGCTCGGCATACTCGAACGCCATTTCCGGGCCCGAAACGAGAGCGACGAAGAGCGCCAGCCGCCCCGGTCCCTTGATGGCCTGGATCCGCGCGCGCGCCTTCTCGCTGTCCCAGCGGCAGGAGAGTCCGTAGATCGTGTCGGTCGGGAGGAACAGCACGCCGCCGCGGCGCAACTCCGGCAGGATGCGCGCCAACACCTCTCCCCGATTGTCATCTCCCAGCAGCACCCGACGGCTCTCGAATCCGGCCGACGTCATGGCGGCCAACCCTCCCCTGTCGATTGAGTCGATCCAGTCGATCCTGTCGATGCAGTCGATGCAGTCGATCCGTCATGGGCCCGCCGGCCGGAGCCGCGCGCGCGAAGCAACCCTCCCCGCGGCCGCCGCCGGCTCCGACGCGGATCGGCACACCGCCACCCCTTGCATCACGCGGGCGCGGGCCGATACGCTCGGTGCCGTTGACCCTTTCGGAAGGAGAGGATCCCATGACCGACACGCCCGACACCAGTCCGAATTCAGCGTCCCCGCCCGGACATCTCCGCGGGAAGCGCATCCTTCCACGCCCGATCCGGCCGGGGATGACGGCTCCGGAGTTGATCCAGGAGACCTTCCTGGCATACAACGCGGCGCGGCTGCGCGACGCCACCCGGCTTCTCACGGAGCGGATGTTGCGCGACGATGTGACGGTCGGCCTCTCGGTATCGGGCGCTTTGACTCCCGCCGGGCTCGGCCTTTCGTGCCTGTCGCCGCTCTTGCGGGGCGGATATGTCGACTGGGTCGTTTCGACCGGCGCGAATCTCTACCACGACACCCACTTCGGGCTCGACCTCGCGCTGCACCAGGGATCTCCCTTCTCCAACGACGTCGAGCTGCGCCGCGAGGGCGTGGTCCGGATTTACGACGTGCTCTTTGACTACTCCGTGCTGCTGGACACCGATGCCTTCTACCGCGAGATGGTCACGACGCCCCCCTTCCAGAAGCTGATGTCGACCGCCGAGTTCCATCACCTCGCCGGCCGATTCATCCGCGAGCGCGAGAAGACGCTCGGCGTGGAACAGCCCTGCTTCCTCTCCACCGCATGGGAGTGCGGCGTTCCCGTCTACACCAGCTCGCCGGGCGACTCGTCGATCGGCATGAACATCGCGGCCGCGGCTCTGACCGGCAACCGGCTGATCCTCGATCCCAACCGGGACGTGAACGAGACCGCCGCGATCGTGCTCGACGCGAAGCGCCGGGGACGGAGCGGCATTTGGATCCTGGGAGGCGGGTCGCCGAAGAACTTCGTCCTGCAGACCGAGCCGCAGATCCAGGAGGTGCTGGGAATTCAGGAAGAGGGTCACGACTTCTTCCTGCAGATCACCGATGCCCGGCCCGATACGGGCGGGCTCTCCGGCGCCACCCCGTCGGAGGCGGTCTCGTGGGGCAAGGTCGATCCCGACATGCTCCCCCATGCCGTGGTCTGCTATCTGGACACGACGGTCGCGTTGCCGCTTCTGACCGCGCACATTCTGGAGAGCGTGCCGGCGCGTCCCCTGAAGCGGATCTACGACCGTCGCGAAGAGCTGCTGGAGAAACTCCGGGAGGCACACCTCCGCGCCGAGGTGGACCGGCAGCAGGCGGTACTGCAGACGCGGGTCCAGGAGACTCAGGCCAGGCTGCAGCAGGCGCAGGCGCACTGGGAGGAGAAGCTGCGCGAGCGGCAGCAGGTGCTCGATCAGAAGGTGCGCGAGGAACGGATCCGGCTCGAGGAACGGGCCCGCGAGGTGCACCTGCAGCTCCAGTCAGAGCTCAATCGTCTCCAATCCCAGGTCAGCGACACCCTCACGCGGCTCTTCCCGCCATCGCGGGGCGCGAAGAAGAGCGACGACGGGAAAGAGGAGTGACGGACGAGCGCGACCGACCACCCGCGCCGCCGCCGCGACGCGAGGCGCTGCGACAGGCGCTGGCCGGTCCCCTGCCCGGTCGCTCCGCGCAACGCCAGGCGTGGCCGGACGACCTGCCGGGACGGCTCGATCCACCGGATGCGGCAACTTTCCGCTGTGCCGCCGTCCTGATCGCGCTCTTCGAGGCGGATCGGCCGCCGCCGCCGGTCGGACGGGGCGCCGCGCTCCACCTGCCGGGCGTCACCGGTTCCGCTCACGTTCGCTTCCCGCTCATCCGGCGGCCGGAGGATCCCGGGCCGCACGGCGGGCAGATCGCGTTGCCAGGTGGACGGTGCGAGCCCGGCGAAACTCCCGCCGAGTGCGCGCTCCGCGAGGCGGAGGAGGAGACCGGCATCCGACGGACGCAGGTCGAGATCCTGGGCACCCTGACGCCGGTTTCGGTCGCGGTCAGCCGCAACCGGATCGTTCCCCTGGTTGGCTGGGTGCGACCTTCGACGCTGGCGTGGCGCGGCCAGGAGGGCGAAGTCGAGGAGATCCTCTTCGCCGACCCCGATCGCCTCTGCCTCGAGGGACCGCGCCGCGTGCCGCAGCGCTGGCGTGACGGCCTGGTGCGCGACGTCCCGGCCTGGGTAGTCCCGGCGGAGGGCGGCGGCGACGATGATCCACACGAGGCTCGCGCGGCCGTCATCTGGGGCGCGACCGCGATCATCCTCGCAGAGTTCCTCTTCCTCTGGCGGGAACTCGGGTGACCCGGGCGGGGGGGGGGGGGGGGGGGGGGGGGGGCGGGGGGGGGGGGGGGGGGGGGGG
>CAYJLF010000022.1:0-97765 GCA_964371055.1 uncultured bacterium
CTTCAGCGGGAGCCGCCAGATACCCGCCAGGATCCCAGAGGTGAGTGCCACAACCTTTGTGCTACCTTTCGGGGCATGCGACTTCGATCCTTGCTTCCGGCCGTGCCCTTGCTGCTCCTGGTCGCCGGGCGGTTCCTCCCCGGGCCGGCCGCTTGGGGCTATAACCACTTTGCGTGGCTCCCCACGCCGTTCCTGGCTGGCTGGATCGTCCTGGCGGCGGTGCTCATCGTGCCCGGCGCCCGGCGTTGGCTGGCGAACTGGCTGGCGGGACCAGGGCACGACTTCCTCTTCCGGACCCGCCGTGGTCCCTGGACCCTCGCGTTCGGCGGCGGCGTGCTCTTCGTTCTCTTCCGCGAGCGTTCGTTCTTCATGGGGGACGGATACCTGGTCGGAGAGCTCATCGATCGCGGCCTGCCGTTTCGCGCCTTCGACAGTCTCGACTATCTCCTGCACTACCAGATCCACGGCATCTTCAAGGGTCTGAACCATCCGGTCGACTCGTTTCTGATCTACCGGGTCGGATCGGTGCTGGCCGGCATCTTCGCGCTCTTGCTCTGGCCCCGGCTCATCGCGCGGCTGGCCTGGGAACCGTGGCGGAAGACGGCCCTCCTGGGTCTCCTCCTCTTCACCGGACCGTTCGCGCTCTTTTTTGGATACGTGGAGAGCTACTCCTTCCTCTACGTCTTTATGACGGCCTTTCTCCTCACCGGCCTCCTGGCGCTGGACGGAAGAACGCGCCTCTGGGTGCCGGCCGTCTGGTTCGGCCTCGGCCTGTCGTTTCATCTCACCGCCGTCTTCTCGGCCCCGGCGCTCCTCGTTCTGGCCCTGAAGGCGAAGGCGAAGGCGAGGCCGGCGAGGCGTCGCTGGCTGGAAGTGGCCCTGCCGCCGGCCCTGCTCTTCCTCCTCGCGGTTTTGCTCCACCTCGCCGAGGGATACAACGCCACTTGGTTCCGCCGCGAGTTCATCGAGGCCAAGAACACCCGTCACCTCTGGGTTTCTCTTGGCGGGAAGCACGGGCTGCTCTCGGTCTACCCCTGGAAAGACCTGCTGAACCTTGCTCTCATCACCGCACCGGTCGCCCTGGCGGTCGTCTTCGGGCAGGCGCAGGAGGTGCGTCGCCGGTGGCGCGAGCCCGCCTTCCTCTTCCTCTTGGCCCAGGTCGCCTCCGTGGCGTTCTTCTCGGTCGCGCTCGATCGCAAGCTCGGGGGGGCGCGGGATTGGGATCTTCTCGCCGCGCACACGGCCGGTCTGGCGTTGCTGGCCGGTCTGCTGCTGCCGGCGGCCGCGCCCCGGGCCAAGGCGCCGGGTTCGGCCCCGCATCCGATCGCCGCGCTCGCGGTGGGCGCGGCGCTCCTCACGACCGCTCCGTGGGTTCTGCTGCTGCATCTCGAGGCACGGTCGATCGAGAGGTTCGTGGCGGTGGCGAGCGACTTCCCCGACTTCCAGCGCGCTTATGCCTACGAGGAAGTCGGCAAGTACTACCGCAAAGCGGCGGGCGCGCTGCAGGCGCAGGAAGCGGAGGCCGGGGAGACGGAGTCGGGCGAGGGGACGGAGGAGGGAGCGGCGAGCCGCGGGGCGGAAGCGCGCCGGAACATGGACCTGGCCCGTCAGATGTACGAGCGTGCCGTCGAGGCAAACCCCTCGCACGCGCGCCTGCGGGTTCTGCTCGGATCGATCTACTTCAGCCAAGACGACGATGTGCGGGCGGAGGAGCAGTACCGCGAGGCGCTCCGCCTCGACCCGAAGAGCCCGATGGCGATCGAGATGCTCGGGCGAGTCGCCCTCCGCCGCGGGGAGTATGCGGCGGCCGGCGACCGGTTCCGCGATCTGGTCGGCCTGCGGCCGAACGAAGCAACTGCTTGGGAATTATATGGATATGCCTCCGCACGGTCGGGCCGGTTCCCGGAGGCGCTGAACGGTCTGACTCGCGCCATGGCGTTGAACCCGGCGCTCAACTACCATCACGAGGTCGGGGTCTCCTTGATGCGGCTGGATCGGCCCGCCGAAGCGATCGAGGCGTTCCGAGAGGCCTGCCGTCGGCCCGACGTCCCGTTGGAGAGCCGCCTCGGCCTGGCGGTGGCCCTAGTGGCGAAGATCGAAGCGGACCGCGCGCAGGGAGCACCCGTCCCGCCGGGGCTCTATGCGGAGGCGGAACAGCAGTTGCGGGAAGTGCTTGCGCTGCAGCCGGAATCGAACCAGGCGCGCCAGCTATGGCAGAGTCTGGAGCATCTAAGGCCGTAAAGGCGTCGGGTCGCGGTCGCGGGGTCGGCGGGACGAACCGCGGAAGGCCTGAGCGCCATGGAACCCAATCATAGAACGGACGTAGACGGCCGGAGTCCGGGCCGATACTCGTGGAGGTGGATCGATGTTCTTCGACCCGATGTACTTTGTTTTCGTCGGGCCCGCGCTGATCTTCTCCATCGTCGCGCAGGTCTGGGTGAAGCGTGCCTTTCATCGGTGGTCCGAGGTTCGGACGATGTCGGGGCTGACCGGCGCCGAAGTGGCGGCTCGGATCGTCCAGAACGCCGGGCTGGGCGTTCGGGTGGAACGCGTCTCCGGGTTCCTCAGCGATCACTACGATCCGCGGAGCCGCGTCCTGCGGCTGTCGCCCGAGGTCTTTGACGGGAGCTCGATCTCGAGCGTCGGCGTAGCGGCCCACGAGGCAGGGCACGCCCTGCAGCATGCGAAGAACTACCTTCCGCTGCAGGTGCGCTCGGCGCTCGTGCCGGTCACGACGATCGGCTCGAACCTGGCTTGGCCGCTCCTCATGATCGGGTTCCTCCTCATGAGCCTTTCACCCGCGCTGGGCATCAAGCTCGTCTACGCCGGCATCATCTTCTTCTCGGCCGCGGTGCTGTTCCAGCTCGTGACCCTGCCGGTCGAGTTCGACGCCTCGCGGCGCGCGGTTGCGGTGCTGCGCAGCCAGAACTTCGTGAGCGGGACCGAGCTGGTGGGGGTGCAGAAGGTGCTCACGGCCGCGGCGATGACCTACGTGGCGGCGGCGGCCGCCGCCGTTCTGCAGTTGCTATACTTCCTGGTCCGGGCGGGGCTCCTGCGCCGGAACGACTAGCGGACCGATGCAGCCCGGGCGGACGCGGGGACGGTTGGCCGTCCTTCGGCCGCATCCGGGCGGAGGGCGTGGAACGTGATGACATTGCTGTCCTTCGTGGTCGTGCTCGGAGTGGTCATTTTTGTCCACGAGCTCGGCCACTTCCTGGCCGCCAAGGCCGTTGGCGTGCGCGTGGAGCGGTTCTCGATCGGTTATCCGCCGCGCCTCTTCGGACGTCGCTACGGTGACACCGACTACTGCATCTCCGCCATCCCCTTCGGCGGCTACGTCAAGATGACCGGAATGATCGACGAGAGCATGGACGGGACGCCGCTGTCGGGCGCGCCGCACGAGTTCATGTCCAAGAATACGGCGCAGAAGGTGCTGGTGATCACGGCCGGCGTGATCATGAACTTCCTGCTCGCGTCCGGCATCTACACCGGTATCACGCTCTCCGAGGGGATCCCGTTCGTGCAGGCGCCCGTGGTGGAGATGATCAGCGCGGGACAGCCGGCCGAGCGCGCCGGGATCCAGCAGGGCGACCGGATCGTCGCCATCGACGGCCGCGGGATCGAGACCTGGGATGCGATGGTCGAGGTGATCCATGGCAGTGCCGGAAGGTCGCTGCAGGTCGAGTGGGAACGCGGCGGTGAGCGCCTCGCCGCCACGGTGACCCCCGAGGAGATGGAAGTCCCGGTCGACGGCGAGATGAAGAAGGTGGGGCTGATCGGAATCTCTCCTCGGTACGAGTACCGTCCCGCGGGGTTCTTCGAGGCGATCGGGCATGGCTTCCTGCTCACCGGCAGCAATGCGGCACTCTTCGCCAAGGCGGTCTGGCGCAGCCTGACGAGCTTCTCGGTCAAGGAGTTCGGCGGGCCGATCGCGATCGCCAAGATGGCGGGACAGAGCGCCAAGGCGGGCGCGACGGCCTTCCTCCTCTTCCTCGCCATGATCAACGTCAGCATCGGGCTTCTGAACATCCTGCCCTTCCCCGTGCTCGACGGCGGGCACCTCGTCATCATCCTGGCCGAGGGGATCGCGCGGAGGCCGCTGGCGGTCAAGGCGAAGCTCGCCATCCAGCAGGTCGGGATGGTGCTTCTGCTTGCGCTGATGGTGAAGGTCATCTGGCAGGACCTCGGACGGGTCGGCGCGTTCGACCGGATCCGGCAGATGTTCTAGCGGGGTGTCAGGGCGCTAAGCGCTGCTTCCGCGCAGCACCTTCCAGATCTCACGCGCCTCGGACGGCGTGAACCACCGCGCCGTCACGAGGACCAGGGCCCAGCCGACCGGTAGCGCGAGGCGAAATCCCCAGTCGGCCGCGGTCGGCGCGTACGGCTTGAGCGCCCCGGCAAAGGCCGCGGCCGCGGTGATGGCCGCCACTCCGAGGATCCGTCCCCAGGGATAGCGGTTCGGCACCAGGGGCCGAATCAGGATGACGTGCGCCGTCACCAGCGCAAGATAGGAGAGGAGCGTCGCGACGGCCGAGCCGGTGGCGCCCAGGATCGGCACCAGGACGAAGTTCAGCGCGAGATTGAAGAGGGCGCCGAGCACGATCCAGAGCGAGATCGTGCGCGTGCGGTGGAAGAGGGCGAGTACCCCCGTGGTCACGACCGCGAGACCGAACGCGGCGAAGCCGAGTCCAATCCAGGGAATGAGCGGAAGGCCGCGCGAGTAGGTAGGGTCCGAGCCCATGAGGTCGAGGAGCGGGGCGGCGAAGACCGACACCCCGACGACGACCCCGCAAAGCGCGATCGTGAGATAGGGGAAGAGCAGCCGCAGCACTTCCGCCCGCTGGTCTGCCCGGAGGCGGAAGAGGAGCGGCATCCATGCCAGGTTGAGCGGCTGCACCGCCAGCATGTTCACCACCCCCCCGAAACGGCTGGCCAGGTTGTAACAGGCGAGATCTTCCGGAGGACGGAGCGCGGCGAGAACGTAGCGATCGCCGGCGTTGAGCACCAGGCTTCCCAAACCGCCCAGTACGAGCGGGGCCGAGAAGCGGATGACGGTGCGCACCATCGCGCGCGGCCAGCGCGGCAGGAGGAGGGCGGGCTCCCGGGACAGCACGAGCGCCAGAGCCAGCGTCGCTCCGCTCGACCACGCCAGCGCGCGCGCCAGGCCGGCGAGGCCGGCTCGCTCCCCGATGAGCAGGTGGAGTGCGAGCGTGACCAGAAGGCCCAGTCTGAACAACTGCAGCGCGGTGTGCCTCCCGGCCTGCTCGCGGGCCCGTAGCAGCGCCAGCGGGATCGTCAGGCAGATCTCGAGGGCGAGATAGGCAGCCAGCCATCGATAGAGGGAACGGACTTCCGCCGGCGCGAGCAATCCGGTCAGGAGCAGGGCCATTGCACCGGCCAGGGCCGCCAGGCCGAGCGTCGGCCACCAGGCCGCCGCGACCGCGCGTTCACCGCCATCGGGTTCGGGGTAGAAGCGAATCAATCCCACCGAGAGGGAGAGGCCCATAACGGCGGCGGCAATCTGGATCGAGATCTCCAGCACGCCCCAGAGGCCATAGTCGGCCACCGGGAGATAGGCGGAGTTGGTCAGGACCGGCAGCAGGATGAGGCCGCTCAGTTTGACCATCGCTGTGCCCGCGGCATACCAGGCACCCTGCAGGGCCATGCGACGGAGCGGATGGCGCATGCGACTACCGTCCCTCCAGGAGTCGCAGTTCCTGCTCCGTCACGACCGCCGGGCTGCACTGCCGCTCCATCCGCTCACGAGCGCGGCGCGACATCTCCTCGTGTCTGGCCGGGTCGGCCATCAGCCGCTCGACGACCACCCGGATCGCGGCCGGATCCTCCGGCGGAACGAGGAAGCCTTCGACGCCGTCGTCGACGAATTCGGGGATGCCGCCGACGCGGGTCGCGATGACGGGCAGGCCACACGCCATCGCCTCGCACATGGCGACGCCCTGCGCCTCGACGCGGCTGGGGGCGAGGAAGAAGCCGTACGCGGCGAAGACCTCCGGCATCCGCGGATGCGGCACAGTGCGTGTGTCCAGGAGAGCGCGGGACCCGGTGGTTTGGATCAGCCGGCGAAAGTGCTCCTCCAGCGGCCCGTGACCCAGGATCGTGAGATCGGCCGCTTCGAGCCCGACCCAGGCTCGGATCGCGAGGTCGAGACCGTACTTGGTGCTGTTGAGTCCCCGCGCTGCGATTCCCAGGCGTCGTCGCGCGGGATCGAAGTGGAAGGGGAAGAGCGCGGTGTCGACCGGATTGGGAATGATGGCCGCGTTCGGGTAGTGGCGCTGCGTGTGTCGCTCGGCCGCCTCTCGCATCCAGCGCGAGACGAAGACGACGTGCTGCTGTGTCGGCAGAAATCGGCGCACCAGGGCGAGTTGCCAAAGATTGAGCGGGACCAGCTTGACGCTCTTCCAGACCCGCGCCGCCGCGCCGCCGCGAACATAGTGTACGCGGCGCAGGCTGAAGAGGGCCTCGTGGCCGTGGATCCAGCTCACCTGCCGGCAGTCGATGCTCCGCGCCACCGGGATGGTCCGGAAATTGGGTGCGTGCAGCGCGAGGACGGATGGGGCGAGCCGCCGGATCGCAGCGCCCAAGTCGGGCGCCGGGGCGCGCCGCACTCGGATGCCGTCGACCGCCGAGGCCGGGCTGGGGGTCGCGGCGGGGACGAAGATGCCGACCTCATGCCCCGCGGCGGCGTAGAGCCTCGCCCGCGCGTGTACGAACGCATACTCGTGCGGGGCGCGCTCGGAGGGGTACCCGGGGGTGAGGATCGCGATCCGCATCGTCGGATCAGCCCATCGCGTCGGCCGGATCCGCTGGGTGGCCGAAACGCCTCTCCAAGGCCGCGGCGATCCGTTCCGCGGCCTTCCCGTCTCCGAACGGATTGACGGCGCGGCTCATCGCGGCATAGGCATCATCGTCCTCGAGCAGGCGACGCGCCTCGCGGACGATGGCATCGGGGTCGGTGCCGACCAGCCGCGCCGTGCCCGCGTCGATCGCCTCGGGACGTTCCGTCGTCTCCCGCATGACCAGGACGGGCTTGCCCAGGCCGGGCGCCTCTTCCTGGATCCCCCCCGAGTCGGTAATGACGAGGCGGCACCGGCGTAACAGGTAGACGAGCGCGACGTAGTCGATCGGCTCGATCAGGTGGATGTTGGACAGATCGCCCAAGAGCCGCGCCACCGGTTCGCGGACGTGCGGGTTGAGGTGAACCGGGTAGACGAGATCGAGGTCGGGTCGTTGCCTCGCCAGCGTCGCCAAGCCCCGGCCGATCCGCTCGAAGCCCGGGCCGAAGCTCTCCCGCCGGTGCCCGGTGATGAGGACCAGGGGTGCCGCGGGGCGCAGGTAGGAGAAGGAGGCGGCCACGCGGTCTCGGAGCGCGTGGTCGCAGTCGAGGCGGGCTACCGTCGCGAGAAGCGCGTCGATCACCGTATTTCCCGTGACGTGGATCCGTTCGTCCACGGTTCCTTCCCGCCGGAGGTTCTGGCGGGCTCCTTCGGTCGGGGCGAAGTGGAGGTCAGCGAGGACACCCGTCAGGCACCGATTCGCCTCCTCGGGAAAGGGGCGCGTCTTGTCGAAGGTGCGCAGGCCCGCCTCGACATGTCCCACCGGGATCCGTTCGTGAAAGGCGGCGAGCGCGGCGGCGAAGCTCGTCGTGGTATCGCCCTGGACCAGGACGACATCGGGATGCTCGGTGCGAAGGATGGGGGGCAGTGCGCCCAGCAGGGCGCCGGCCAGTTCAGAGAGCCCCTGGTTCGGACGCATCAAGTCGAGATCGTGGTTGGCCCGAAGCTGCATGGCCTCGAGCGCCTGGTCGAGCATCTGGCGGTGCTGGCCGGTCGATACGAGCGTCACCCGGAAACGGAGGGGATGGGCGGCCAACCAGTGCACGACCGGGGCCATCTTGATGACCTCGGGACGGGTTCCGATGACGGCCAGGGTGTGGATCGGTGTGGACACCGGGCTCTGTTCCCTCCTCGACGGGGCCGAGCGGCAGGCCGGCCCACCGTTCGCCGAGCCGAACCCCGATCACGATGGGCCAGTCTAGGCCGCTCCGCGGGGAGATGGTAGACGGAAGTGTCTCTGCGGCGCGCTGATCGAGGTCGGCGGGCGCGGCCGCTTCCCCTCGGTGGCGCCGCCGGGACGGGGGTGGTAGGCTTCTTCCGGTGCGCTTGGTGTCCCGGTGATGTTCCGTAAGGTGAGTTCGGTGCAGTCGGTCCAGCGAGGAGGTGTGGCATGTCCACCCGCGTATCCAGGCTTCTGTTCCTGATCACGCTCTGCCTGTCGGGTCTGTCGACTCCGGGGGTGGGGCGCGAGGGGTCGCCACCGAGCGATTCGGGTCCGCCTCGCGAGCAGCTGGCGCCCCGGACCGGCTCCCTCCTGCTGGTTCCCAACTTCGGCAGCAACACCGTCTCGGTCGTCGATGTCGACGATCTGGCCGTGGTCCAGACCGTGCCGGCGGGTCCCGGGCCCGGCGTCATCGCGGTAGGCGAGACGGTCGCCTACGTCGGGCACCGAGGATCCGCCATGATCCTGGAGATCCGGCTGTCGGATCTCGTGGTCGTGGATACCCTCGACCTCTCGTCCCATATGGCGTTTCCGTGCGGTCTCGCGATTGGTCCCGGGGGCGATCTCTGCGTGGTGGGGCGCCGACACCTTTTTGCCAAAGAGACCGATCAGGCCGTTCTCGTCGTCGTTCGACCCAGCCGCGTGGTCGATGACGTCGTCCCGCTGCCCGATGTCCAGGGCGACACCCATCCGACCGATGCGCTCTTCGCTTTCAAGAACCTGGGGGTGGGAGTCACGGGAGACAACCGCGCGGTGATCCCCTACTGCCGATCCTTCCAGAACGCCACGGGGGTCGTGATCCACGACCTCGAGTCGCACGAGACGCAAGTCCTGCCGTTCGATCCCTTCGCCGACGGGTACTTCCGGGCCGGGGTCGGGATCTCGCCCGATGGCACTGCCTGGCTCGCAAGCTGGCGTTACGTGAGCCGCATCTACCGCGTGACGGAGGACGGTCTTGGGGTCGTCGCGTCGCCCGCTTGTCCAACCGGAATCTGGCTCTATCTGGACATCGCCGCGACCAGTGACGCCGGTTGTGTCGCCGGCTATGGCGAGAGCGGCACCAGTGTGGTCCAGGTCCAGGGCACCTCGTCCGTCTGCCGGCCCACCGGGCTGACCAACCCGGCCGGCATCGCGCGGGATCATCTCGGCCGGATCTGGATCGCCCACCCGGCGACCGGACGGATCTACGGCTACGATCAGGGCTGGAACCTGGTCGGTAGTGTCGCGGTCGGGGACTGCCCCGTGGGATTCGGGGACATGACCGGCGCGGAGGCTCTGCGACTCCCGGTCCCGAACTTCGGCGCCTGCTGCCTTGGCTCGTTCTGCGCCCTGCTGACGGAGGTCGCCTGCTGGGGAAGTCTCGGCACCTTTCAGGGGGGCGGGACGGTCTGCGATCCCAATCCCTGTTACACCTCCAGCGTCGAGGCCGACGCGTCCGGCGGGCCCGCGTTGACGATCCAGTCCCCGGCCGTGGGAACCTGCTGGATTCGTTGTCGGTCGACGTCACCCGCCGGCGGATCGATCGGAATCATTGACATCGCGGGGCGTCGCGTGCGTCACTTCACGATCCCGGCGGGGCGCACCGAGATCGCGTGGGATCTCCGTAACGATGGGGGGAGTCCGGTCCCCTCGGGGCGTTACTTCATCTACCGGGACGATGGCGAAGGGCGCGCGCGCGGCGCCGTGACGGTCCTGCGTTAGGAGGCGGTGGTTGGCGGTTCATGCTCTCAACCCGAAGGCCGAGCCGGCCTACGGTCCGGTCGAGCGGCAACGGAAGCGGCACACCCTGCGGTTCGTGGGGGAGCGCCTCGACGGGCCCGTCCTCGACATCGGTCCCGCCAATGACTTCGGCCGCGATCTGGCCGCGCATTATCGCGTGGAGCTCGCGAATACCGAGGGGGATCTCGACTTCGATGAGTGGCGACCCGACCGGGAGGCGCCTGCCGGCGCGTTCGCCGCGGTCTTCGCCTTCGAGGTGATCGAGCATCTCATGAACCCGCTCTTCTTCCTCGTGCGCCTGCGCCGTTTCTGCCGCCCCGGAGCGCGTGTCTTCATCACCTACCCGGTGCGGCCGCGCTTTCTCTGGTCGGACATCCACTGGCACGAGATCGACCGGCGGCGTTTTCTCTTCCTGGTCGATCAGGCCGGCTACGAAGTGGTCCGCTATCAGGAACGCCTGCTGTGGCGCGAGTGGAGTTTCTATCTGACCGGGCTGCGTCCGTTTCTGCGGCTGACTCTCGGGCGCACCCGATCGCAGATGTACGAGCTCCGCCCGCGGTCCGGCGCGGACCAGGGTTGATCGGGCCATGACCGGTGCGTGGCGGCAAATGCTGCGCCGGCTGCCGATCGTGCGCGGGATGGCGGAGCGGCTGTCGCTGGGTCGGCGCCGGGCCTCGTTCGCGAGTTCAACTACCTACTGGGATACCCGCTACCGGGACGGCGGCAACTCCGGGCTCGGGTCCTACGGTCCCCTCGCGGAGTTCAAGGCGGAGATTCTGAACGGCTTCGTCGCGGAGCATGAGGTACGCACGGTCGTCGAGTTCGGATGCGGGGACGGAGCTCAGCTCGCGCTCGCCGCCTATCCGGAATACACCGGACTCGATGTCTCTCCCGCGATCGTGGATCGTTGTCGCGCCCGCTTCGCCGCCGACCCGACCCGGCGCTTCCTCCTCTATACGGAGCAGTATCCCGCGGATCTCCCGGCACGACCGCAGGCCGACCTCGCGCTCTCCCTGGACGTGCTCTATCACCTGGTCGAACCAGAGGTGTTCGATCGGCATCTGCGCGATCTCTTCGCCGCCGCCCGCCGCTACGTGATCATCTATTCCAGCGACTTCGATCGGGCCGAGGCCGAGCCCCATGTGCGCCACCGCAGGTTCACGGCGGTCGTCGCGTTGCACTACCCGGAGTGGAGACTCGTCCAGCGCATTCCCAACCGCTATCCCTACCGCCTGGAGGATGGCTCGGGCTCGCTGGCCGACTTCTTCATCTACGAGCGGGCCTGAACGCCTCCGGTCTGATCTCGCCCCGTCCTTCGGCCAGGGCGCGCGCCGCCGGCGTTGTCCGAAGACCGAGCGTCGGGACCGACCTCAACGACTCCCGGGCCGTTGGTGATCCCTCTTCCGATGCGTCTTCCGGTGCGGCCGGTATCCGGCGGCCCCTTCGGTGCGGGTCGCCTCCCGCGGCGGCGTCTTTGAGCCCCGGGGCGGCCTGATCGGTGCGCCCGCTGTTCCGCCGGTGTCGGGCGCGTCCGGTCTACCCCGCGCGCCGGGCCGTCCCCGGATGTGGTCTCCCTCCGCCTGCTCGGCGAACTCCCGCCGCGCCCGCGTCCGTCGCGCCACCAGCGCCTCCAGCGGCGGCCGCGCGGGGATCAAAGCGTCGCACCCCGGGCCGATCAGCTCCGGCCGCCCCGCCGCGATCAGCGCCTTGCGCACCTCCAGCCAGTTCTCCGGCTTGAAGAACTGCAGGAGCGCCCGCTGCATGCGGCGGTCGGAGAGCTTCTTCGCCACCGTGACCGGTTCGAGAGTGAACGGGTCGAGCCCGGTGTGGTACATGCACGCGGCGATGTCGAAGGGGCTGGGAATGAAGTCCTGCACCTGGTCCGGCTTGTAGCCGTTGCGCTTCAGGAAGAGAGCCAGATCGATCATCGCGTTCAGGTCGCTGCCAGGGTGGCTCGCGATATAATAGGGGATGAGGTACTGCTCCTTGCCCGCCTGGCGGGAGGCCTTGGTGAACGTCCGGTCGAAGCCTTCGAAGTCCTCCGGCCCCGGCTTCTTCATCAGCCGCAGCACCTCGGGATCGGTGTGCTCGGGCGCGACCTTGAGGTAGCCGCCGGTGTGGTGTTCCGCCACCTCACGGATGTAGCCGGGGTCGAGCCGCGCCAGGTCCATCCGGATTCCGGAGGCGACGAAGACCTTCTTCACGCCGTCGACCTCCCGCGCCTTCCTCATGAGGTCGCGGACCGGGCCGTGATCGGTGCCCAGGAGCTTGCAGATGGTCGGGTGGACGCAGGAGAGCCGCCGGCATTTCGCTTCGACCTCGGGCTTCGTGCAGCGCATCTGGTACATGTTCGCGGTCGGTCCCCCGAGATCGCTGACCACTCCCCGGAAGTCGGGATCGGCGGCCATCGCGCGGAGTTCCGCCAGCACCGACTCGGGGCTGCGGCTCTGGATGATCCGTCCCTCGTGCGCGGTGATCGAGCAGAAGGTGCAGCCGCCGAAGCAGCCGCGCATGATCTGGACCGAATGCTTGATGACCTCCCACGCCGGGACCTTGCGGCCGCCGTAGGATGGATGCGGGCGGCGGGTGTAGGGAAGGCCATAGACGCGATCCATCTCCTCCCGGCTCAGCGGCCACGACGGCGGGTTGACGACGACGTGCTCGTGGCCGTGCCGCTGCACGAGGCGGCGGGCGTTGTACGGATTCGTCTCCTGGTGTGCGATGCGGGTCATCCGGCAGAAGGCGACGCCGTCGTGCGAGACCTCCTCGAAGGAGGGGAGTTCGAGCGTATCGTCCCCGACCGGAGGCGTTTCGCTGGCGCCCAGCCGGTAGGCGACCCCGCGCAGGTCGCGCAGGTCCCGCAGGCCCCGGCCGGCGTGCAGCCGGCGCGCGATCTCCTGGATCGGCGACTCGCCCATGCCGAAGACGACCAGGTCGGCCTTGCTGTCCATCAGGATCGACCGGCGCACGGTGTCCGACCAGTAGTCGTAGTGCGCGATCCGGCGCAGGCTGGCTTCCACGCCCCCCGCGATCACCGGCACGCCGGGGTAGGCCTCGCGCGCCCGCTGGCAGTAGGCGAGGGTGGCGCGGTCGGGGCGCCGCCCGATCTCCCCGCCGGGGCTGTAGGCGTCGTCGTTCCGCACCTTCCGGTTGGCGGTGTAGTGGTTGATCATCGAGTCCATGTTGCCCGCGCTGATCGCGAAGAAGAGGCGCGGGCGCCCGAAGAGCTTCCAGGGCTCGCAGGAACGCCAGTCGGGCTGGCTGAGCAGGGCGATCCGCCACCCTTCGACCTCGAGGAGCCGGCCGAGGAGGGCATTGGCGAAACTGGGATGGTCGACATAGGCGTCGCCGGTGACGAAGACGATATCGACCTCGTCCCAACCGCGAGCGGAGATTTCCTCCCGACTCATCGGGAGGAAGGCGGCCGGCGCCGGCGGGGGGCGGTGAGGCCGGGCCGGGACGCGCTCTGTTCCTGGTCGCTTCATGATGCGTTCTCTGTGGACCGAGTCTAGCCGCGCCCCGCCCGGGAAGCCACTCAGCAGGGTGCTGAAAAATCTGGCTGGCTCGGTTCTTTCGCACCCCGCTCGCTCCATCCCCGGGCTCTTCCCTCCACCGCAGCCCCGGGCCGGGACCGTGCCTCGATGCGACGATCCTCTTTCCGTGAGATCGACGGACCCATTAGGATGGCTCCATTATGGCTGCACGGTCCGGTGCGAAGCTGCCGTCTCCACGGCGCGATGAGATCGACGGATCGAAGAGGGGCGGGGCCGGTCCAGTGCGCCTCCGCGCTTCGGGCGCACCGTCGCGCTTTCTCCTCCTCTCCTTGGCGGCGATCCTTCTCGTCTCACTCTTCGCCTACGGAGGATCGCTCCGCTACGGCTTCGTCAGCGACGACCTGCACCTGATCGTCGACCGGCTCTCCGCCTATCAGAAGGCGTTCCCGCTCGCCGAGGCGTTCACGCAGAGCTTCTGGAAAGGTGGGGGATACGGATCGCTTCCCGGCGAGGACAAGGACTACTATCGCCCTCTGATCACGCTCTCCTACGCCCTGGACGCGCGCCTCTGGGGTGACCGGGCGTGGGGGTATCACCTCACCAACCTGCTGCTGCACATCCTGGCGAGCGGACTCGTGCTGCGCCTCCTCCTGCGTCTCGGCGTGAGGCGGCCCCCCGCTCTGGCGGCCGCCCTGCTCTTCGCCGCGCATCCCCTCCACGTCACGAGCGTCGCCTGGATCTCGGGGCGAACCGACCTCCTCTGCGCTGTCCTGCTGCTCGCCGCCTACGATCGGCTGGCCGCCGCGATCGACTCCAGGATCGGTTTCCCGGCGGATGCGACCGGGCGACCAACGGGGCGACACGAGCCCGAAGGGGGGCGAGGGCTCGATCTCCGGCGCATCGGACCCGGTCTCCTCCTCTACGCTCTCGCCCTCTTCGCGAAGGAGATGGCGATCGTCCTCCCGGGACTTCTGGCCCTTCATCTTCTCCTCCGGCGGGCGCAGTCGATCCGGGCAGAAGGGGCGGGTCCACGCGGGGAAGCATCGTGGTGGATCGAGGTGGCCGCGGTCACGGGGGTCACGCTCGCGTTCTTTCTGCTGCGGGCGGCGCTGCTCGGCCTCCCCGACTTCGCGGCGGGAGCCCGGTCGCCGGAGGTGCCGTTCCGGCCTGGCGTCCTGCCGGCGGTTCTGACCTGGTACTGGCGCGGATTCCTCGCGCCCGGCGCGCTGCAGCTCACCGTCCCCTATCCACTGGTTGCGTCCGGCGCGGACCCCCGCTTCCTCGTCGGCCTCCTCCTGCTCGGACTCCACGTGGTGGTCGCGGTGGCGGGGCTGCGCCGGGGTCATCCGGCGGGCGTGGCCGCCGGATGGATCGTGATCAGCCTGATCCCCGTCTCCCACCTGGTGCCGTTGACCTTTCGCGCGCTCGTGGCCGAGTACTGGGCGTACATCCCGTCGATCGGCTTTGTTGTCCTCGTGGCTTCGGTGGCGTCCGTGGCGGGCTCGAGGCGGGCCCCGACTTTGATCCTCGCGGCGGGCGTCCTGGCCGGACTCGTCTACACCCCGCTGCGGGCGCGCCCCCTCGCGTCCGAAACGGCGCTCCTGCGGCATCAGCTGCGGCAGAACCCGCGTGACGCGGAGTCCTGGGTGACCCTGGCGGTGGAGCACGCGGCGCGGGGTGAACTGGCCCCGGCCTTCGACGCGGTCCGGCAAGCGATCCGGGTCGAGCCGAGCCTTCTCGGCGCGCAGTTGTGCCTGGGAAACCTCTACGACCTGAGCGGCCAGCCGGACTCCGCCGAGGCTGCGTACCGGCGTGAGATCCTCCACCACCCCGAGAGGAGTGCGGCGCGGGTCAACCTGGCCGACCTGAAGCTGCGTCGCGGAGATGGAATCGAGGGAGTTGCGATCTACCGGGAGGTCATCTCCACCGGCGCGTACACGCCGGAGGAGATGATGGAGAAAGTGGAGAGTCTGCTGGCCGCCGCGCCCGAAGGGGCGGGGATCGGCTCCTGGCCGCGGCGTGAGGAAGAGCTCCGCCTGGCCGGCGGACTTATCTCCTGCCTGGAGGAACTCCGGTTCCCGGTCAGTGTCCGCTTCCGTCTGGCCCGGATCGAGTGCGAGCTTCGGGCCGGGCGGATCGAGGCGGCTCGTCAGGCGCTGCTCGCGGCGCAGGCGGCCGGCGTCCCGGCGGCAGCGGGACTTCCGCAGCTCTCCAGGATCCCGCCCACGCCGCTCGCCGGGGGAACGCTCCCGGGCGGGAGTTCGCCCACCTCCCTCGGGGCCGCCGCGTCGATTCTCGAGGTGCTCGAGGACGAATCAGGATCGGCCGCCGTCATCGCCGCGCGGGGCTGGGCGGCAGACCCGGGAGCGGCCGCGGCCGCCCGCGAGTGGGCGGAGTTCTACCATGCGACCGGGAGGACCAGCCTCGCGGTCTCGCTCTGGAGGCCGCTCCTGCAGGCGGGAGTTGTCACCCCCGAGGAACTCAACCACGTGGCCGTGCTCGCCATCAGCGGAGAGTCCGGATCGGACGTGGCGAGCGACGCGCCTGTGTCCGACGGCCGGGTTGTCTCCCGTCCGCAGTCCGGTCGATCGGCCGACGCGGAGCGTATCCTGCGGATGCTGGTGATCGAGGAACCTGACTTCCCCCAGGCTCTCTTGAATCTCGGCGGGCTCGCCTTCGGAGCGGGTGATGCCTCCGGCTGTGAACTCTGGTGGGGCCGCTTTCTGGCCGCCTACCCGGATCGGCCGGAGGCGGGTACGGTGCGGCAGAAGCTGGCGGAGAGCCGACGACGTTGATGTCCCCGACGACAGACAGTGACGACGAAGACGAACCGTACAGACACCGGCGCCGAACGGAGCCGAGCGCGATACAAAGAGGTCCGGGGCTTTCACCCCGGACCTCTTCGGGTCGTGGGAGACCTCCGGGGTGTCCGGCCGTTTCCGGCCGTCGCATCCCGGTACGAAGAATCGCTTAGCGGTACTGGTTCTTGATGGCGCCCCAGCTCGACTCCTCCACCGGAACCGGCGGGCAAGGATTCGGGGTGCACGGACCACCGTACCAGACACCACCCTGCTGCAGGCACGCGCCCTCAGCCAGGATCACGCACTCCGGCCCGAAGCAGCACGCGCCGTCGACCGGCGGAGCCTCGTTGCTGTAGAGCACGAAGCCGATGTTCCAACCGGTCCAGCACGGCTGGTTGATCGCGATGCTGATCGCGTTCCAGTTGACCTCTGCGCCTGCTGTCCAGGTGTCCCACCAGGAGGCCTCGCAGTACGGGTCGTAGGCGCCTTCGTACATGCGGTTGAACCACTGCGTGTACGCAAGCCCGTCCAGACCGAGCGTGAAGTCGTAGTCCGCCGAAGCGCTGACGAAATAGACCTTCCCAGGCTGCGCGACGAACGCGACCGGGAGGGTGATGCAGTAGTTGAAGTTCCGGATCAGGCCGTTGGTGATCTCGTACTCGACGAACGAGCCGAGGCCGACGTACTGGCTGTAAGCGACCGTGCCGATCGCCTCTTCGCCCGCGACGGTGCCGTCGGGGCAGAAGATGCTGGCGGCATCCTGCTCGTAGAACTTCACGCAGAAACCGACCACCCGACGGCCGTCGGCGTAGCCCTGCGCGTTGTAGCGGCCCCACTGCTTGATGTGGGTGATGGCGGTCGGAGCCTGGACCTCGAAGTCGTCGGCCATCCGGCGACCGTCCGAGGGGAAGCCACCGTCATTGATCGCGTTCACGAAGCACGCGGAGCTGCCGGCGGTCGCGCAGCCGGTCGGCGGCGTGAACTCGTCGAACATGCCGGTGTCCCAAACGATGGTGCCGGGGCAGTCGTTCGTCCGCGACCCGCCGCCCTGGACGGGCGTGCCGTCGTACGGCTCGTCGACGAACGCCGGCTGGACGGCGAGGGCCGGGAAGGCCACGAGAGCCAGTCCCAAGACCACAAAAGCAATAGCCAACTTACGCATGAACCCCTCCTGTCCTGAACCTCCGGTGGCATGGGCGGTCATTCCAACCCCGGGCTACCGGATTACCGAAACGGGTCGCAGATACCAAGACACTCCCCAAACTCCACCCCCCTCGCTGCGGGAGATAGGTTGTTCGAGTCGTGAAGAATTTTACCATAGGATCCCCTGTCAGGGACAAGAGCTAATTTTGTCGCAAGGGGTTGCGGGATCGGTTGCCTTTGGGCTCTGATAGCGGACGGCGGCCGGGCCTCGCCGTCCGGCCGTTATTGAGACCATTGCGCAATAAAGGGGAGGGCGAATGAGATCGTTCTCATCGGAGGCCTGGACCCGGATCGCGCCGCTCTTCGAGCTGATCCGCAACCATCCGTTCAATCAGGAGTTGGCCGAGGGGACCCTCGCCCCGAGCCGGTTTGGGACCTACATCCAGCAGGACGCGATCTACCTCCGGGGGTTTGCCCGGGCTCTGACCCTGGCCTCCGCGCGTGCCCCGTCGTCGGAGTCGGCGGCCTTCTGGTCCCGACAGGCCGGGGAGTCGATCCAGATCGAGCGGCACCTCCACGAGACGATGTTCGCTCGATTCGGGATCGATGCGGCGGCCGCCGAGGCGGAGGAGCCGGCCCCCGCGACCCTGGCCTACGTCAGCTACCTCCTGGCTCTGGCCTACCAGGAGCCGTACGAGGTGCTGGTGGCCGGGCTCCTCCCATGCTACTGGGTCTACCAGAAGGTCGGCGGGTCGGTCCTCGAGAGAGGCCGCCCGGACAATCCCTATCAGGCCTGGATCGACACCTACGCGGGGGAGGAATACGGCGCGATTGTGAACACGGTGGTCGAGGCGACCGACCGCCTCGCCGCCACGGCGTCGCCTGATCTGGTGGCCCGGATGCTGCGGGCTTTCGTCCTGGCGACTCGCCTCGAGTGGTGGTTCTGGGATGGTGCCTATCGCGAAGAGAGGTGGCCGGCGGAGTAGACTCGCCGCATGGAGCGAACCATGATCCGAGCCACGAGAGACGGCGCGCGCGCGGGCCGGCCTTCGATCGCATCTCCGCCGCCGACTCGCGCGGTCTCCGTTCTGGCGGCGTCGACGCTCCCCGCCGTGCTGCTCCTCCTGGCGGTCTTCTCCTGGCCGGCCTGGGCGGGTCACTCTTCGGTCGCGGCTCGCGACCTGGTCCCCGAAGTCGAGCCCAACGACACCTGCCCCGGGCAGCTGCTGGTCTGCCCGGCGGTGGTGGAGGCGGCGGAGCTGACCGAAGGCGACCTGGACTGGTATCACTTCGAAGCCTCGGCGGGTGACCGCCTGACGATCGCGACGGAACCGATCGGCGCTCGGCCGGCGGACACCTACCTCGAGTTCTACTCTGTCTGTGGCGGACCGGTCCTGGCCGAGGACGATGACAGTGGGCCCGGCCTCGGTTCGCGGCTCGATGGTGTGATCGCCCCGCAGAGCGGCACCTATCGTGTCCGGTGCCGCACGCTCGTCCCCGGCGGACAGGGCGCGTACCGGCTCTCCATCGCGTGCACGCCGGAGGTGCCGCCCCCGGCGAACGACACCTGCGGCGGCGCGATCGAACTGGAGCGATGCAGCGAGGGGCGACTCGACGGGTCGATGGATGGCGCCGGCAATCGATACGATCCTGGTCCCGACGGCTGCACCGGATACGCGGCGGCCGGCCGCGATCTTGTCTATCGATTCACGCTCGAACCGGGAGACCGACTGGCGATCCGCTACGGTTCGGCGGAATACGACGCCGCCTGTTACGTCATGACCGACTGCGGCCAGGCCGGCCCGAGTTGCGTGGCCGGAGTCGATGCCGGGGGATCGGGCGCGGATGAGGAATTGCGGTTCGAGTCGGCTGCGGGCGGGGTCTACTACCTGGTTCTCGACGGGTACGGGACCGATGCCGGCGGCCGATGGACGCTGGCCTGGGCGGCTTCCTGCTCACCCGTTCCACACGGCGCCTGCTGCACGACCGTCTGCGCGGTCACGACCGAGGCCGCATGCCGGGGGATCTGGCTGCAGGAAATGCCATCCTGCGACCCCTTCCCGTGCGCCATCCCGGTGACGTCGTCGAGTTGGGGACGGATCAAGGCTGCCTACCGCTGATCCTCCTGAGCCCAGGTCTCATCGCACTGAGGGCTCTTTGGCCCAGCGGCGGGGCGCGGTTCGGGCGTATACTTGACGGCGGGTTGTCTCTCGCGGATCCCTTTCGACATGCAGGAGAGCATCGCGCGCGCACCAGCCGCAGGAGGTGTTGATGAGGTACCACGCCCGGAAGTACGCAGGAAGCCGACCGGTCGTCGACGCGCGCGCGTTGGCGATCGGCCTCGTCGTCGTGGGGCTCCTGCTGCCGCTGATCGCGACGGCGAAGACCTACCAGGAGATCCGAGTTCCCTATCCGGAGGGACGGACGCCGCAGGAGTTGTTTTTCCATCCCGATCTCGAGCTGATGGGAGACGACGATGGCGCCTACCGCATTCTTTCCACGCCTGAGCTGACCGAGCAGATGCGGGCGCGCGGCTTCGAGGTGGAGATCGTGGTGCCCGACCTCGAGGCGCACTACGCGGCCCTCCAGGGGAAGGAACTGCGGGACTACGGGATCTGGCACACCTTCCAGGAGACCGTGGACGAGATGAACCTCCTCCACGTCCAGTATCCCAACCTGACGACCACGCCTTCGTCGATCGGCACGACCGGCGAGGGACGGACCCTCTGGGCGATGAAGATCTCCGACAACCCGAACGTGCAGGAGTCGGAGCCCGAGGTTCTCTTCGACGGGATGCACCACGCCCGGGAGATCATGACGGTCGAGGTGATTCTCCACTTCATGCGGTACCTGTGCGAGAACTATGGCACCGATCCGGTTGTGACCTTTCTCGTCGACAATCGGCAGATCTGGTTCGTGCCGCTCATCAATCCGGACGGCTTTGTCTACAACGAGCAGACCAATCCCAACGGCGGCGGGATGTGGCGAAAGAACCGGCGCGTCAACGGCGGCGGCTGCTACGGCGTCGATCTGAACCGCAACTATCCCTACGAGTGGGTCGGGCCGGGCTCGTCGAGCGACCCGTGCAGCGACACCTATCGCGGGCCTCTCGCGCGGAGCGAGCCGGAGATCATCGGGTTGACCGGCCTCGTCAACGCGCACACCTTCGTCACCTGGCAGTCGTACCACTCGGTGGCCGGAATGGTGTTGATCCCGTGGGGTTACACCACCGCGCACACGCCGGACGACGCGGTCCTTCGCTCCATGGCGAACACGATGGCGGCGGCGGGAGGCTACGATGTCGGCCAGGCGCCCGAGCTTCTCTACGCGGTCAATGGCGTGACCGGCGATTGGGCCTACGGCGCGACCAATGAACACGCGAAGATCTTCCCCTTCACCACGGAGATCAGCGGATCGGGCTTCTGGCCTGCTCCGGCCGAGCGCGACGGTCTGATCGCCGAGAACCTCTACAGCAACATCTACCTCTGCCAGGTCGCCGGTTCCTACCTGGCGCTGGGCAATGTGACGGTGGTGGGCGGGGACGGCAACGGCCGCCTCGATCCCGGCGAAACCGCGGGACTCTCCGCCGTGGTCAGCAATCCCGGCGTCCTGGTCGGCGCCACCAACGCGAGGATCTCGGTCACCTGCGATGACCCGTACGTCACGGTGTCCGATGCGCAGTCCACCCTCGGAAACATCGCGCCGGGCGGCAGCGCCAACAACAGCGGCGACCCGTTCGACCTTTCGGTGTCCCCGTCCTGCCCGGCCGGACGGATGGCCAACTTCCGCTTCGTGATGGAAGCGGACGGGGGGCTGCGCGTGGAGGAGACCCGCTCGCTGGCGATCGGTCAGCCGCCGATCCTCTACAGCGAGACCTTCGAGGCGGCCACCGCCTGGGCGCAGGATCCGACGCACACCGCGATCTCCGGCGCCTGGGTCCGGGTCGACCCGGTCGCGACCAACTACCAGCCCGGGGACGACACGACGCCGGCTCCCGGCGTGAACGCGTGGATCACGGGCCAGAACGCCGGCGGCGCGGACGGCACGGACGACGTCGACGAGGGAATCTCGGCGGCACGTTCCGGCGCCATCAACCTCTCCGGGATCAGCCATGCCCGGCTGAACCTGAACTACTTCCACGGACAGCGCGATGCCGGCGATGACGCCACCGACGGCTTCCGCATCGACCTCAGCAACGACGGCGGCGCCACCTTCCCGGTCAACCTGCTCTTGATCGGCGACGTCAGCTATGCGGCGTCGTGGCGGAACCTGCAGGTCGATCTCGAGGACTACCTGCCCTTGACCGCGCAGATGATGCTGCGGGTGCAGGCGGCCGATCCGGGTCCGTCGAGCGGCATGGGCGACATCGTCGAGGGCGGATTGGACGATATCTATGTGTACAACATGGGAGCCGGGAACGAGCCGCCGTCGGCGCCGGTGCGCTTGTTGCCGGCCGACGGCGCTCCGGGCCAGCCTCCCACCGTCGCGCTCGTCGTGCAGAACGCGGTCGATCCGGAGGGGGACCCGCTGACCTACGGCTTCCGCGTCTACAGCGATGCCCTCCTGACTCAGGTGGTGGCGAGCGTGGACGGCGTGGTCGAGGGGAGCGGGCAGACCTCGTGGAACGTGAACCCGCCGCTGGCGAACGGCACCTACTATTGGCGGGCCTTCGCGGCGGATGCCCATGCGCTCGGGCTCTTCACGACCGCGGGCTCGTTCGGCGTGGTCGGCGGTGCCGCGGTGCCGATGCCGGAGGGAATGGCCGCGTCGTTCCGCGCGGGACCGAACCCGGCGCGCGGACCGATGGCGCTGCGCTACCATGCCCCGGCCGCGGTCTACGCGAAGGTCGAGATCTTCGACCTCGAGGGACGGCGGATGCGGACCCTCGAGGGACCGCGCTGGAGCGACGGCTGGCAGGAGGTGATCTGGGACGGGTTGGACGGCGACGGACACCCGGTTCCGGCCGGCACCTACTGGGTTCGCCTGGAGACGCCGGTGGAGTCCCGCACGCTGCGCGTGGTGCAAGTGAAATAGCGGCGCGGCATGCGGTCTGGTGCGAACCGGCCGCGTGCCACCGCGCGCGTCGCAGCGCTTTTCGATGAAGACGGCCGGGGTTCGGCGAGAACCCCGGCCGTTTGCCATGCTCCCGCCGCTCCGTCTCCGTCTACTTCGATTACTTCCCGTGATTCTCCACCGGGCCGACGGTGTCGCCGCTTTCGGCGATGATCGGCCCCGCGTGGGACAGGGACGGGTGTGGCAGAACCAGCACGTTGCGATTGAGCCGTGAGCCCGCCGGGATGTGCGCGCCCTTGCCGACGAGCGTGATGCCGGTGTCGAGGTGCTTCGGGTAGAGCCGGTTCGGCGTGTTTTCGCCGGTTCCTCCGACCAGAGCGCCGGTTCCTACGACCGAATTCTTGTCGAGGATCACCGAGTCGATCCGGGCGCCGGCCTCGATGCGGACGTCGTGCATGATGATCGAACGCCGCACGACGGCCCCGGCTTCCACCACGACGCCGGGGGAGAGGACCGAGTCGGTCACCTCTCCCTCGATCCGGCAGCCACGGGCGAGGATCGTCTGGCTGATCCGGGCTTGTGATCCCGCCCAGACCGGCGGGCGGTCGCCCGGACGATTCTCATCCATGTTGCTCCGGACCCCCCACGCGCGCAGGTCGAGCGGGTGTTCCGGGTCGAGCAGCTCCATGTGGGTGTCGAAATAGGCGGCGAGGGTGCCGACGTCCTGCCAGTACCCCTCGTCGCGGTAGGCGAAGAGGCGATCCCCCTTGCGCAGCATGGCCGGGAAGACGTGGTGCCCGAAGTCGTCGCTCTGCTCCTCGCGCATCTCTTCCAGGCGCCGGATCATGATGCGGGTGGAGAAACAGTAGATCCCCATGGAGATCAGGTTGCTCGTCGGCCTCGCGGGCTTCTCCTCGAATCCGGTGATGCGGGAACTCGAGTCGACGTGCACGGTGCCGAAGCTCGGCGCTTCCTCCCAACTCACCGGGCGGACCGCGATGGTGGCGTCCGCGCCATGGGTCAGGTGGAAGTCGATCAACCGGGCGTAGTCCATCTGGTAGATGTGATCGCCGGAGAGGACGATCACCTGATCGGGATCGTGCCTTTGGATGTAGCTCAGGTTCTGGAAGATCGCGTCGGCCGTGCCGCGGTACCAGTCGTGACCGCGCGTTCCCTGGTGGGGCGGGAGGATCCGGACCTCGCGCGATCGGCCGACCAGACCCCAGGCGTGGCCGCTGCCGATGTGGTCGGTCAGCGAGTATGGCAGGTACTGGGTCAGGATCCCGACCCGCTCGATGCCCGAGTTCATGACATTGCTGAGCGGGAAGTCGATCAAGCGATAGATCCCGCCGAAGGGGACGGCCGGCTTGGCCCGGTGCCGGACCAGCACGTTCAGGCGGCTCCCCACGCCCCCGGCCAGGATCATCGCCAGGGTCCGGCGGGTGTCGGCGGCGCGGGCGTCCGGTTCCAGCGCCGCGTCGAGGTTCGGGTGGTAGGTGGTGTCCGCGCTCATCGTCGCCGTCCTTCGATCAACTCCGCACCGCGTCCGGGCGAATTTCACTCCCCGGCTCCAGGCGGGCACCGGGTTCGCAACAGCACTCCTTCCCCAACAGCGTGATCGGGAAGTTCGCCAGCGCCCGTGACGGATCGATCGCCTCCTCGACCGATGGACCGACGCGGGCGCCGCGGCCGATCACGACCCCCTTGTCGGCGATCGTCAGGGCCACCGTGGCATCGCGCTCGACCACGGTCCGGTGGAAGAGGATCGAGTTGATCACCTGGGCGCCCCGCTCCACCCGGACACCCGGCGAAAGGACGCTCCCGATGACGGTGCCCTCGACCTCGCATCCGGAGCTGATGAACGAACTTTGGACGGTAGCCGGGCCGGTGACCCGCGGAGGGGGCTGTCCGGCGGCCCCGGAGTCATGCAGGTTGGTGCGCACCGCCCACTCGTCGAGATCGATACGGCGCGCCAGCAGGTCCTGGTGCGCCTGGTAGTAGGCGTTCACCGTGCGGGTGTAGGCCCAGTAGCCGTCGAAGATCCAGCCATAGACGCGGCAGTTGTTCGCCAGCATCCAGGGGACGACGTCCTGGCCGAACTCCACCGACGGGCGTCCCGAAAGCTCGGTGAGGGCACGGCGAAGGAGCGCGGTGTTCACGCAGTAGATCGTCAGGCTGGCGAGATCGGAGCGCGGCCGAGTCGGCTTCTCCTCGTACTCGAGGAGCCTCCCCCGGGAGTCGAGGGTCCCGTAGCCGAACCGCTCATGGTATCCCATCCGCTTGAAGGCGATCGTGAGGTCGGCGCCGCGATCGAGATGGCTCCGCACGAACTGGCGGTAGTCCATGCGGTAGATGTGGTCGCCGGAGATGATCAAGGCGAGCTCGGCCCGGTGGTCCTCGATGTAGTTGAGGTTCTGAAAGACCGCATCGGCGTTCCCCTTGTACCAGTCACCGGCGTCCGCGCCGCGGAAGGGGGGGAGGATCTTGGCGCCGCGGTCGAGTCCGATGAAGTCCCAGCTCTCGCCGATGCCGACGTGGTCGATCAACGATCCCGGCCGGTACTGCGACAGGATGCCCGCGTTGTTGATGCCGGCATGCATCAGGTTGCTGAGGGCGAAGTCGATGACGCGGTAGTAGCCGCCGAACGGGAGGGCCGACTTGGGGCGTCGCAGGGTGAGGGCCGAAAGCTCGCCGACTCGTCCCCCCGCGAGGATCATCGCCACCATCCGGGGGAGTCTGATCGAATCCATGATCCTCGCCGTGTGGTCGCGGGAGCGCCCCCGCCTCTGCGTCCCCTGCCGCCCGCAAGCGAGCGTCGCCGACTCCTGGAGAGATCAGCTCCTGAGAGAGATCAGGCCAGGAGGGACTCGAACCCCCAACCTGCGGTTTTGGAGACCGCTGCTCTGCCAATTGAGCTACTGGCCTAGGACATGCGAACCGTTTGCAGTCTAGGTTTTTACCCGCCGGGAAGTCAACCCGGGTTTTGGCCGATTCCGGCGCGGAATCAGCGGAGGACGACGAGCGAGCGCGCCGCGGCGATCGGGGCGTGATCCCTGCGCCCCGCCGTGATCCGGTAAACGCCCGAGGGGACCCGGTGACCCGCCTCATCGCGCAGATCCCAACGCCATGACCCGCGACCGAGCCCGTCGACCCGGAGGCGCGTGCCCCGGATCAAGGCGCCGCGGGCGTCGAAGATCCACAGGTCGATCTCGGATCGACCGCGATCGACGGGATCGGCGAACTCCACCCGGATCAACGCGGCAGAGGTGATCGGTGACGCCGCCCGGATCGTCAGAGGAAACGGGGTTCCCCCGGTGGGGCGATCCGGGCCCGGGCCGGTGGCGTAATCGTCTTCTCCCGGGATCGGAGGGGAGGGCTCGACCGTCGCGGGATCGCTGAACTCGCAGGTCAGGGTGACGCGGCGGACGAAGGGCATCTGTAGTCCGTCCGGGCAGCGCAATTCCGCCAGGTACTGATAGCACCGCGCCCCGGCGTGGCCTTGGGGGAGCGGCGTGTCGGGAGTCTCGAACCAGGTCAGGGCCGTCCCGTCCGGTCCCACGAACGGACGGAAGGGGATCTCCGGCGGTGTGTCGGCCCACCGGACCTGGAAGCGCGCGCGGTATTCGCTGTCCGGTGCGATCGCATCCCACGACAGTCGAGCGTTGCGGGTTTCCCCGCCGAAGTCGTGGATGAGCGACTGCAGCGTCCCCTGCGGGAGTGCAGCGCTGACGAAGAGCCCCGGCGCCATCCCCTGCTGGGGGCGCGACGTGCTGATGAAGAGGCGTCCGTAGCAGGTCGCCATCGCCTCGATCTCCTCCGCGTCGGGATTGACCGGCAGGTCGCCGACCGGCTCCCAGTCCGATCCCCCCAGCCAGCGGAAGAGGCGACAGCTGTCTCCTCCGCCATAGAGCTTCCCTTCGTAGGCGTGGAATCCGCGGCACCAGCGCCAGCCGACGAACGGGAGGGTGTGCGCGTGCCAGGTGTCGCCGTCCCAGATGAAGAGCTTGTCGTTGATCGTCATGAGCAGCGAATCACCCCAGGGGGTGAACATGGCGTGCTTGTCGATCGGCAGGCCCGGCACCGGAATCGTGTCCCAGTCAGCGCCGTCCCGGGTGGCGTAGATCACCTCGTTCTCGGGGGGGTAGCCGTCCGGCTGCACGAAGAGCCGGTCGCCGTGCCGCCCCGCGCCGAAGAAGCGGCGCCAGAAGTGCGCCTCCGACGGCTCGATCGTGAGCACTCTCCGGAAGGTGTCGCCCCAGTCGTCGCTCACCCAGACGCAGCCGAAGCCGTTCAGTTCACCGGTGGCATGCCCCGTCGTCGCGAAGAGGAGGCCGTTGACGATCTCGACGTCATTGACGTGTACCGCGGTCGGCAGGGTCGCCTTCTCGACCCAGGCCCCGCCGTCGTAGGTGTAGATGCTCCCCTCCTGCCACCACTCATCCATCGAGTCGGGACCCGGGATGTAGAGCGTGTCGCCGATTCGCTTGATCAGGTGCAGGCCCGACTCGTACGGCCGATAGACGACCTCGAACGTGCCGGCGGCCATGTCGTAGGCGATCACCTCCGCTCCGTCGTACATGTAAGGATAGTCGCTGGCCGTGATGAAGAGGGTGTCATGGAAGGCCGCGATCGAGTACATCCCCTGAAACGACGTGGGGTGCGCGACGAGGCGGAGGTCGTCCAGCCGGTTGTCGAGCACGAGCAGGCCCGGGGCGATCTCGGCGTCGATCCCGCGAACCTCGGCATAGCGTCCGCCCGACCAGTCATCGTCGATCCAGGCGGCGTCCGATCCGACAGCGACCGGGACCAGCGAGGAGCCTGCACAGATGAGGACGAGGAGAGCGATCGAGAGCGCCAGCCGATCGGAGAGGGAGAGGGATCCCCTGCCCAGGACGCGCGCGTCGAGAACGCGCGGTGGAGCGGGATGCCGTCGGCCGGGGTGGTCCCGGAAAACTCTCTGGTGGTCTTCCGGGGGGCGAGTCTGCACGGCCTGTCTCCAGGTTGCGGTCCCGATCCGGGAAGGGCGCGGAACGACTGTCGCATCAGCGCTTGATCAGTATAACGCAAACGGGCGGGGAAGCCCGACCGGGAAGTCGTCTTGCCCCGGCCGCCGGCAACCTCTATCCTCAGGGGGTCGCTTCCTGCCTCACGCATGTGATCGACGACGGTTTCGTCGTCCGGCCGGAGGTACCATGGCGAATGTCTCCTGGCGGCGCGTGCAGAAGGGGATCGCCGGTCTCCCCGGCCGGGTCCTGCACGGATACCCGATCGCGTTCAATCGCGACAAGCAGCGCCTGATCGATCACGCCTTCGGCACGCTGCCGATCGAGCCGCGATCATGCGCCGATCTCGGCGGGGTGTGGGGGATCGATGCCGCGTACACCTTCTACCTGCTGCGGCGGCACCGGGTCGACCGCGCGGTCCTGGTCGACACGCACTTCACGGAGGCGGTGCGCCGGCGCGGCGCGGAGTATCCTCAACTGGAGCTGCTGCAGGCGAACTTCGGCGAGGATGGTGTGCCGGCCCGCATCGGCACCGTCGGTGTGGTGCTGCTCTTCGACGTGCTCCTGCACCAGGTGAGCCCGGACTGGAACGAAGTCGTCGCGATGTACGCTCCGGTGACGCGCTGCTTTCTCGTCTTCAACCAGCAGTTCGTGGCCGGGGAGCGGACGGTCCGGCTGGTCGACCTCGGGGTCGACGAGTACTTTCGCCACGTCCGGTTCCCCCGCACGAGCCCGGGGTACCGGGATCTGGTGGAGCGTCCGCTGGCGATCCATCCCGAGCACGGCCGGCCGTACCGGGATGTCCACCACCTCTGGCAGTGGGGGATCACCGACCACGATCTGATCTCGACCTTCGCGGCTCACCGCTTCCGGGCCGTTCACCGGGAGAACTGCGGCCGTTTCGGAGATTTCCCCAGCTTCGAAAACCACGCGTTCATCTTCTGGAAGGAGTGACGGCGGTCAGCGCGACAGCCTTTCGGCCAGCCATTGCAGGATTGCGGCCGGTCCCTTGATCCTCTGGAGCCACTTGGGATCGTTGAGGTCGAGCGCCGCCTCGGTCCGGATGGTCGTGCAGCCCTCCAGCGAGTCGAAGCGTCGCGCGGCCGGATATCGCTCGTGGAAGAGCAGGGGGACGTTGACCGCGTCGGGGAGCCGCTCGCATTCGTCCGGACGCAGGTGCGTGGCCGCCGCGCCGGCGAGTGCCGCCTGGTGGAGGAAGATCCGGCGCCGCGGATCCTCCCGGCAGAGCGCCACCAGGGTGGAGTCGTGGATCAACCGGGTGAAGGCGAGGTCCCAGGCCTGCATAAGGCCGCGGTCGGGCCGGACGACGAGCATGCCGGCGTTGAAGTAGGGGCGGAGGATCTCTCCGTCGGCCGCCGCCTCCATCGGAAAGAGCGCGGAGTCGGGGACGGCGAGCAGGTCGTAGAGGCGACCCCAGAACGGATCGGGGGGTTGGTGGTAGAGAGAGCCGATGTTGCGGTGCAGAACCGGACGCCAGCCGAGGGAGATGCCGTCCTCGAGGACGAACTCCCGCGGTTCGCGCAGCACGACCGTGTCATCGTCCAGGAAGGCGAGCAGCGTGGCCTGCCGATCCCGCGCGCGCCGCTCGGCCTCGGCCGCGATGCGAGCTTTGCCGCCGTAGAACCAGGGGGCGGCCTCCGAGGGGATCTCGACCTCCACCAGCGTGACGTCGAGCGCGGCCAGGCGCGCGCGCAACTCCGTGGACGCGGAGACGGAGCCGCGAGGGAGGTAGATCTCGATCGGGGCGGCTGCCTGCCGGCCGGCGAAGGCGCGGATGCTCTCGGCCAGGATGACCGCATTGGGGAACTGGGCGTCGCTGGCAACGAAGACGGCGAAGATGATCGAGATCATCGGAACCTCCCGGCGCGCCCCGGACCGGCGGAAGTATAGCAGGATGCGGCGGAACACGGGCGATTTCGTGTCGTCGATCGGTTGAGCGGAGCGGCGGTGGGTTCCGTGACGGCGCCGTCTGCGGTAGGCTGGTCCGTCCCGCGAGGTCCGCGACGTGCCCGTCCAACGGGCGATCCGGGCGAGGTTGTCTGATCAGGAGGATCCGATGTGGTTTCGTCTCTGTCCAGGTTGCAGCCGGGGAGTCCGGCCGAGGCAGGACTCCGGCCGGACCGAGCGCGGGTGGGTCGGCGCCCGCGGCCGGCTGTCCGTACCTCTGCTCTTCTCCTTCGTGTGCGCCGCCGGTTTGATGGCCGTGCGGGTGATGGCCGCGGAGGACGAGGCGCCGCGTGCCGCCGGCCAGCCATCGCCGCCCGACACCGCCACCACCTTCCGTTCGGGCCAGGAGGTCTCACACCTCATCCGTCCCGGCGAGAAGCACTTCAAGCGACTCTGGCAGATCACCAATGGGGGCGAGAACGCCGAGGCCTACTGGTCCTACGATGGCCAGGACCTCATCCTCCAGGCCACGGTGCGCGGGGCCGAGTGCGATCAGATCTACATGGTTCCGGCCGAGGGGGGCGAGATGAAGCAGGTCAGCACGGGGAAGGGACGCTGCACCTGCTCCTACTTCTTCCCCGGGGATCGGGAGATTGTCTTTTCGTCCACCCACCTGGCGAACGCGGCCTGTCCCCACAAGCCCGACTTCTCGCTCGGCTATGTCTGGGCGCTCTATGACAGCTACGACATCTTCAAGGCGGATCGAGACGGGACGAACCTGCGCCGGCTGACCGACTCGCCTCACTACGACGCCGAGGCGACGACCGGACCGGATGGCAGCATCATCTTCACCTCCGATCGCGACGGCGACCTCGAGCTCTACCGGATGAAGGGGGACGGCAGCGAGGTCCGGCGCCTGACCTTCACGCCGGGTTACGACGGCGGGGCGTTCTTCTCGACCGACGGCCGGAAGATCTGCTGGCGCGCCAGTCGGCCGGCGGAGGGGAAGGAGCTCGATGACTACCGCCAGCTCCTGGCGGAGGGGCTGATCCGGCCGAGCAAGCTCGAGATCTTCATCGCGGACGCCGACGGGACGCATCCCGTGCAGCTCACGAGTAACGGCGCCGCCAACTTCTGCCCCTACTTCCACCCCTCCGGCGAGAAGGTCATCTTCGTCTCCAATCAGGACGATCCGAAACGGCGAAACTTCGAGATCTACCTGGTCGACATCGCGACGAAGGAGCTCGAGCAGGTGACCTTCGAGGAGAGCTTCGACGGCTTCCCGATGTTCTCCCCGGATGGGAAGAAACTCGTCTTCGCCAGCAATCGCGCCTCCGAGCGACCCGGCGAGACGAACATCTTCGTCGCGGAATGGGCCGACTGAGGAACGGGAAGTCCCGCGGCGGGACGGACCGGCCGCGGGGCGACGACGCGGAGTTCGAGGCGCCGGCCTCTCGGCGCCTGCTCCGCGGAGATCGTCGGATCGAGGCGGTCGCGATCCTCGTCGTGCTCGCGGCTCTGCTCGCCACCTGGGATCCCAAGCTCTACTTCAACGGCGACAACATCGACTACATGATGCTCGCGCGCGAGGTGCGCGGCGGCGATCTCTGGCCCTCCGAGAAGTATCCTCCGCTCTTTCCGATCCTGCTGGCGCCGGTGCAGGCGCTCTTCGGTCTGCGGCTTGGCCCGCAGAAGGGGCTGGTTCTGGCCTTCGCCGTCGGATCGTTGCTCCTGGTGGCGGCGCTCTTGCGGAGGCGGCGTCCAGCCGCGGCCCGTCCCTGGCTCCTCTTCGCCCTGATGGCGGCGGTGCCGGTGGTCGAGTTCTCGCACTATGTCATGAGCGAGATCCCGTTCCTCTTCTTCCTCCTCGGTGCGGTGCTGGCCCTGGAGCGCCTGGCGGAGAGGACAGAGCCGCGTGACTGGAGGGTGGCGATCCGGGACCGGCGTACCTGGGCCGTCGCGGCCTGGCTGATGGCCGCCTTCTACACCCGCAGCGCGGGAGCGGCAGCAATCGCGGGGGCGCTGGCGTGGCTCGCCGCGTCGCGCCGCTCGAGGGATGGCCTCATCCTCGCCGGCGCCTGCGGGCTCCTCGCGATTCCCTGGCTGGTGGCCGCGGGGAGCGCGACGGGGGGGAGTCCCTACCTGCGACAGCTCGCCCTGGTCAACCCGTACTACCCGGAGCTCGGAGCGCTGGGGCCGCTGACGTTGATGGAACGGGTGGCGGAGAATGCCCGCGGCTACCTGGCGAACCTCGCGCCGACGCTGGCCTTTCCGCTGCTCTACAGCTCGACCTATTCACCTCCCGCGGTGCAGAAGACATTCGCGCCGCTCTGGCTGTCGCTGCCGCTGGCGGTGCCGCTCGTCCTGGGGTGGGCCCGCGCCCTGCTCCGCCGGGATGCGGCGGCCTTCTTGCTCGGGGCGTCGCTCCTCCTGCTCCTCGTCTGGCCGGCGGTCTGGATCTCCAGCAGGTTTTTGGTGCCGCTCGTGCCGTTTCTGGTCCTCTTCTGGTGGGAAGGGTGGGCCTGGCCCACCGACGGGAAGGCCCCGCGCCTCTGGCCGCGCGTGCGCGCCGTCGTGCTGGCCTTGCTCGTGCTGCTCTCGGCTCGGAACCTGGTCTTCTATGCCCAGGAGTCGCGGGCGTACCCGCCGGAGTGGATGCACTACTTCGATCTCCTGCACGCGGCCCGCGACCGGCTGCCGCGCGAGGCGGTCATCGTCGATCGCAAGCCCGGATTCGTCACCTTCGTCACCGAGAGGCGCGCGCAGATGTTCCCCCGCGAGAGCGATCCGGAACGGATGTGGACGGCGCTGCGCCGGGCCGGGGCGACCCACGTGGTGTTGCCGCCCCTGCCCTACGACGACATCAACCGCTACCTGAGGCCCGCGCTTGAGGGGGGACGCGAGCACTACCGCCTGGTGCATGCCACCCCGGAGCCGGCCGCCTATCTCCTGGAGATCGAGCCCGTCATCCCTTGACCAGACCCGCCTCTTCCAGGCCGGCCGGCTCGATCAGGCTTTGCAGCAAAGGGAGCACGCGATCGATCTCGCGCCGCGGGTCGGGAGGGTTGAAGAGAGCGAACGGATGCCGCCACCAGGGCGCTTTCCAGCGCGCGATGCCTCCCCGCGAGATCTCGATGAGGAAGCTCAGAGCCCCGAACTCCTCGTGCAGGAAATCGAGCTCCGTACCGCCGGCACGGAAGAAGGGGGACCAGCGGTCGAGCGGACCCGCTCGGTATCCGGTCCCGCGTACCGCGCGCCGCGCGCGGCCGGAGTGCTCCGCCGCCGCGGTCCGGGCGCGCTCGAGGGCGGTACCGGAGAGCGTCCGCCGGCGCGCTGGCGGATAGAAGACCCAGCGTCCGAAGGCATGCAGCGAGAGCGCGACCGAAGGACGAATCGCCCGGGCGAGACCGGCGATGGCAGCGCTCTCCGGCTCGCTCAGGGCGAAGGGACCGGGACGGTAGAGGGGCCAGCGATCGAACGGTGGCCGTCGCCGGGCGTGGCCGACCGGGAAATTGCGGTTCAGATCGATGCGCGCGGTGTTGCCCCGAACCCACCGCGGGCGATCCTCCCGGAGGGACTGCTCCACGCGGGCGAATCCGTCGGGGTTCGCGATCGGGACGGAGACGATGCGCGGCCGGGTGGATGGGGCTCCGCGACCTTGATCCTGGAGTGAGGCCTCGACCAGGGCGAGGTGCGCCTCGAGCCCGATCCACTCCATCGGATGGAGGAGGGAGAGAACGAGGACGACCCGTTCCCGCTCCGGGGAAACGTCGCCGGTGGTGGCGCCCCAGAAGAACGCTTCGATGGGGCGCCCTTCGCGGCTCCGGCCGATCGTTTCGCGCCGGCCGGCGCGTGCGCAGAGTGCGTGCAGCCGAGCCTCGCCGAGGTCGCGGCCGCCGTAGCCCGGGGGGAGATCGGGCGGCGCCTCCGGGCGGCTGCCGGCGGTCCCGATCGGCATGTTCAATCGATCCGCCGGGGCGCTGGCCGTCGGGTCGATCGCCGCCGGGTCGCATCCGTGCGGGTCGCGGCGAGAGCGGCGAGCGCTCGTGCCCTCGCGGCCCCATGGTCGACCAGCGGCGGAGGGTACTCTCGCCCGGGCTCGATCCCGGCCGGAGTCGCGAGTTCCGGTATCCAGAGCCGCGTGTAGGCGCCCTCCGGATCGTATCTCTCGCCCTGCGCGATCGGATTGAAGATCCGGAAGTAGGGCGCCGCATCGGCGCCGCATCCGGCGGTCCACTGCCATCCGAGCGTGTTGTTGGCGAGGTCGGCATCGACCAGCGTGTCCCAGAACCAGCGCGCCCCTTCGAGCCACGGGAGGAGGAGGTCTT
Source organism: uncultured bacterium (assembly GCA_964371055.1). Classification (GTDB taxonomy): domain Bacteria; phylum Eisenbacteria; class RBG-16-71-46; order CAIMUX01; family CAIMUX01; genus CAYJLF01. Next base: position 33,486 of record CAYJLF010000022.1, read on the forward strand.
TGACGAGGAAGGAGGCGACGACCATCCGCACGCGGTTGTGCATCCAGCCGGTGGCCCAGAGTTCGCGCAGTCCGGCGTCGACCAGCGGATAGCCGGTCCGGCCGCGCTGCCAAGCGTGCAGCTCTTTCGGCGCTCGTCGCCAGGGGAAGCGCGCGAACTGCGCGCGCAACGGTTCGGTCGCGGTCTGGGGGAAGTGCCAGAGGAGGTGATAGGCGAACTCCCGCCAGCCGATCTCGCGAAGATACGCCTCGGCTCCGGCCAACGAGCCCCGGCGCGGGTCGGCGCCCGCTCTCTCCGTCACCGCGTGCCAGATCTGGCGCGGGCTGATCTCGCCGAAGTGCAGGTGGGGGGAGAGCCGCGAGGTGCCGCCGAGGTCGGGACGATTGCGATCCTCCGGGTAGCCGGGGAGCGCCTCGACGAGGAACCGGCGAAGCTGGCGGCGAGCGCCGGTCTCGCCCGGCACCCAAAGCGCACGGAAGCCGGATGCCCAGTCGGTCGCGGGGAGAAGTCCCAGGTCGTCGAGGGTCAGCGATCCGGGCCAGCGGGATGGCGCCGGGATCGTGCGCGGCGCCGGCAGGGGAGCCGGTGGGTCGGGACGGGCCGAACAGGCCTTCCAGAACGGGGTGAAGACCTGGAACGGCTGTCCAGCCTGCGTCGAGATGTCCCACGGTTCGTGCAGGAGGGAGTTCGTGCTCGCAAGGACCGCGTCGACCGGGAAGGCCGCGGCGACCGCCTCCTCCTGCCGCCGCGCGGCCGGCTCGTAGCGGTGTCCGTAGAGGATCCGCCGGGCGCCGCTTTCTCGCACGAGTGCGTGCAGCGTTTCGGCGATCGGACCTCGGCGGAGGATAAGCCGGGAGCCGCGCGCTTCGAGGTCCAGGGCGAGGCTCGCGAGCGAGTGGTGCAGCCACCAGCGCGAGGCCGCGCCCGGCGGCCAATCGCCTTCTTCCTCCGGCGACCAGATGTAGACCGGAAGCACCGGTCCGTCCCGGCGCGCGAGCGCCAGGCCGGGATGATCCGCGATCCGGAGATCCTGCCGGAACCAGAGGATGCTCGGGGTCGCGTCCGCCGCGGTGGATGAGACGGGCATGACCTCCTTACTTTAGCGGTGACGGGCCGATGCTGGCGGGTTTTCCGTAGCGGCTTCTCGGGATTTTCGCCAAAGTCGGCTCGATCGCATTTATGTCTTTTCGCTGACTGGAGATAGAGGTTATTCTGTCGATTCCAGATCATCGTCGGAGCACGGATGCTCGCGGCGATGCGGCGGAGCCGGGGAGGGCCGGCAATCATCTAGGGAGGATGTTCACGCGATGGAAGACCGCACCTTCGAATCGACACTGGATTCATCCATCCATCTCATCGAAACACGTCCTTCGGAGCCGGAGCGCGTGGAACCGGGAGTACTGTCGATCGGTGGCACGCTCCCCGGCTCGGTCGGAAACGTCGGCGAATTGACTCGGGGACGCCGTCGCGACCTCGAGTCGGGGCTCGTCCAGGGCGATACGCTCAAGATCGTCTACTGGGGACCGGGCCGCAGCGGCAAGACCACCAACGTGAAGTGGCTGTATAACAGCCTTCGCCCGGATCTTCGCGGACGCTTTGTCGAACTGGACACCCCCGGCGAGCGCACGCTCTACTTCGATTGCCTCCCGCTCGACCTCAACGCGGACGGGGAGGAACCGCTGAGCATGCGTCTGTATACCGTGCCGGGGCAGCCGCGTCATCGCCTGACCCGCAAGCTCGTTCTGGACGGTGTGGACGGTCTCGTTTTCGTCTGGGATTCGCGGGCGCGGCGGCTGAATGCGAACCTGGCCAGTCTGCTCGAGATGCGGGAGACGCTGACCGAGCTCGGCATCTCGTGGTCGCACATCCCGCGCGTCATCCAGTACAACAAGCTCGACCTCCCCGACCGCATCCCGCCGGAGGAACTGGATCACGTCCTCGACCGGATGGGCGAGCGGGTCCCTCGCGTCTCGTCGGTCGCGGTGAAGGGGACGGGAGTGCTCGCCACGCTGGGGCACGTCACCCGCGCCGCGGTGAAGCGGCATCTCGCACGGGTCGGGCTGGCGAGGATGGGGGCGCAGCCGGGATTCTGACGGGACCCTCTCGCTGGGCCACTTTCACTGGGTCACTTTCATTGGGGCCCTCGGTCAGGTCAGGCGGCGGACCACGCGATCGGCGACCTCCGCGAGGTGTGGGAACGCTCCTCGCGCGAGGTCGCGCAACCTTGCGGCTGCGACCGGCGCATGTTCGAGAAACCCGGGCTTGCCCTGTCGGCCGCCCAGATATCCGTAAGCCCCCAGGGCCTGCATCAAACGGTTGATGGCGCAGGCCCGGTAACGGTGCGCGAAGGCGTCGGCTCCAGTCAGGTCGGGGGGAGTATGCGGGGCGGCGCCATCCGCGACAGCCGCACCGATGCCGGGTGCGTGCATGCTGACGGTACCGGTAGCGGCTGAACGGCAATACCGCTGCCGCAGCGCCTCCTTCCAGGCGTCCGGAAGCTCCGCGTAAGGATCCTCGAGCAGCGAGGCGAGGTCGTACTCCCGCGGCCCGAGACGCGCCCCCTGGAAGTCGATCACCGCCAGACCGCCTGGGGTGATCATCAGGTTCCTCGATTGGTAGTCCCGGTGCATCAGGACCAGCGGCGCCCCTTCGAGGGCGGTGCGTGCCACCTCCCTGCATTCCGCCGAGAGCGCCTCCTCCGTCCGTGGATCGAGCTTCAGCCCACAGTGCCCGTGAACCATCTCGCGCCGGAAATAGCCGGCCTCGAAATGCAGGATGAACGCATCGTCGTAGGGCGGATGGCAGGTGCGCTCCGGATCGAAGGGCGGATCGGCCGCGGCCTGCAGGCGGTGGAGCAGGTCGACCGCCTCCTCGTAGGCCGCGCGCGCGGCCCCCAGAGCGTCCGGGTCGCCCGACTGCCGCGCCCGGCTCCAGAGGTCGTGCAAGTGAGTGCACCCCAGATCTTCCATCAGGATCCGTGCGGTCGTCCGATCGAAGGAATCGATCCTCGGGACGCGGACCCCGAGCCCTTCGAGATGATGGGCGAGGTAAACAAATGTCTCGGTCTCGGAGGGCGCTTCGGCGCGACGCGGGTAGATCGAGCCGGCCGCCGCCGACGCTGGGGCGGGGAGCATCACGATCACCGATTCCGCCCCACGAGGGGAGTCGAGCGGCGCGCGCACGGCGCGGAGGAAGCGGCGGGTCGAGCCGTCTCCCTGGAGGAGGGAGAGGGAGCGGAGCGATGACATCGGAGGGGAGCCGCAGAGCAGTGCCCTGAGTTCTCCCTCCTCGCGGGAGTCGAGCAGGCGGATCGGCTTGCTGTCGCCGCCGCCGCAGAGCAGCCGGGTCACCTCGCCCGCGGCGCGCGCCCCCGGGCCGAGGATCGAGCGGCGGACGGTCGCGCCGGGCTCGACGATAGTTCCGGCCAGGATGATGCTTTCTTCGACGACGGAGTCGGGCGGCACGACGACGGAGGGATCGACCCATGAAGATGCCGTGGGAGTCGACGGCGCGGCCGAGCGGTCCCTTCCCTTGTCTGCGTCGATCGAGGCGTCGCCGTCCCGGACGTCATCCCGACTCCGCGCGAGGTCCCCGCGCAGAAGAAGCTCGAGGTAGCTCTCGGGGGTCCCGACTTCCAGGAAGGGAGCCTGCGGATCTCCGATCGCGCCGACTCTCCCTTCGCCGATCCAGGCTCGGAAGTCGGGCACGACCTCGCGGAAGACGACTCGTCCCGACTCCGTGGCGCGCGCGCGAAGGCGATCCACTCCCTCCCGGGAGAGGAGGTAGACGCCGGTGAAGCACCAGAGATCCGGGTCGCCGAATACGGGCCGCGGCGCGATCCCGGTCACGGCGTCGCCATCGACCCGCACCTGGGCGAAGCGCGGATCCCGGGCCAGAAAGAGCGTCGCCAGATCGCCGCGTTGCCGGTGCTGCGCGAGCGCCGGGCCGAGGTCGGGGCGAAAGAGCTGATCGGCGTTGGCGATCACGACGGGGTCGCGGTCGAGCCACGACGCGGCGTTCGCGATCCCGCCGGCGGTGCCGAGAATCTCCTCCTCGACGATCAGGCGAATGCGAGGCGCCGGGGCCGAGCGCTCCTGCAGCCACCGTTGCATCGGGGCGGCCAGGTGATGCGCGTTCACGACGACTTCGTCGATTCCCTGCCCGGCGATCCAGCGGAGGTTCCACTCGAGCGTCGGAACCCCCGCGACCGGCAGGAGCGCCTTGGGCACGACCTCGGTCAGAGGACGGAGCCGCGTGCCGAAGCCGGCGGCGAGGATCATCCCCTTCATGAACGGTCAGTCCCCGTAGAGGAGATGCGGTCGGCGCCGCTCGAGGAACTCCGCTTCCCCTGTCCGCCATGATGCGATGATCTCCGCCGGATCGGCGTCGCCGTCGAGCGCGAGGCGCAGCGCATCGGTGCCGGCGATGAGGTCGATCGGGAGCTTCTCCGTCTCGTACTCGTAAGGGGGCTCCTTCCAGGCGAAGCGGTCAGGATGGGCACGCCGCACGGCAGCGAGCAGCGTGACGGCAAGAGCGACCGGGCGCAGCTGTTCCGGGTCGAGCGGGTGGATCATGAATCCGCGACACGTTTCTCCCACGAACTTGTGGAAGGTGGGCTGGAAGGCGGCCTCGCGGAGGAGGTAGCCGGGGGCACGGCGCAGAGGCGCCGCGACGGCAGCGGGGTCCAGCCAGGGCGCCCCCCAGAGCTCGAAGGGGCGGGTCGTGCCGCGTCCCTCGGAGAGGTTCGTCCCCTCGAGCATCACCATCCCGGGATAGACCAGCGCCCCCTCGAAGGTCGGGAGGTTGGGGGAGGGCATCACCCAGGGGAGGCCGGTCTCGGGGAAGATCGCGGGGCGTCGCCATCCCTCGGAGCAGACGACGCTGAGTTCGACGTCGAGGCCGAGGGTGGCGGCACCGAGACTGCAGTACTCGCCGGCGGTCAGGCCGTGGCGCAGCGGCACCGGGATCAATCCGACGAACGAGGCGAAGCGGGGGTCGAGCACCGGTCCCTCGACCCGTTCTCCCCCCAGGGGATTCGGCCGGTCGAGGACGATGACCGGAAGTCCGGTCCGTGCCGCCGCGCGCAGGCAGAGGAGCGCGGTCGAGAGAAAGGTGTAGACGCGGGTGCCGACGTCGGGCAGATCGATGACGAGCGCGTCGATCCCCTCGAGCATCGCCGGCTCCGGCTCGCGCACCCGGCCGTAGAGGCTGACGAGAGGGACGCGCCTCGAGGGGTGGACGCCATCCCCCGACTCGATCATGTTGTCCTGCTTCTCGCCGGCGAAGCCATGCTGCGGCGAGAAGATGCGAACCAGGCTCGTTCCCGGCAGCGCGCCGACGACTTCGATCGCGCTTTTGTAGTCGCGTGCGACCACGGCGTTGTTGGTCAAAAGCCCGATCCGGCCGCGCCCAGGGACGCGAAGGCCGTCCCGGCGGACGACGTCGAGACCGGTGAGAACGCCCCCGCCCTCGGCCCGCGCCGGCCTCATCGACCGTCCTCCCGCATCCGGCGGAGAAAGCGGCTCTCGCGGAGCGATGCCCAACTTTCGAGGCGGGAGAGGACCGGGAAGGCGCGCTCCCGGAACTCCGCCTCACCCAGGTCCGCGGATCCGGGTGCATCGCCCGGCTCGCGGTTGGCGAAGAGGAGGTTTTCCTCGATCCGAAAGGGAGCGGGCACGGCGTGGCGCGCGATCGAGGTCTGCTCGCAGTAAGGCTCCCCGGAGTCGTACTTGGGGTTCTGGCCGGTGCGGGAGAAGAGGTTTTCGATCAGACATCCGGGATTGTCTGCCCCGCCGGCTCTTCCCTTCTGCGCGCCCGCCGCGCGCGAGATCATCGCGCCGCACGCGCCGGTGGAGTCGACGGCGTTATGGCGGAAGAATCCGCGCGGCCGCCCCTGCTCCGCGTCCCACAGCGAGAGCCCCCAGGTTGCGATCGACTCGACGATGTTCTCTTCCACCGTCGCGTCGGCGTCGACGAAGAGGCCGATCCCCTTCCAGTAGCGCCGGACCAGGTTCCCGCGAATGACCGCCCGCGCGTTCCAGGTGAGTCCGATCCCGACCCCGCGGCCGCCCCCCACCTCGCGACCGAGGGCGAGGTCGACGCCGTCGATGATGTTGCCGGTGATCTCCGCCTCGGCGTCCCGGTAGAGGGCGACGCCGTCCCACGAGTTGCGCTCGATCCGGTTTCGGTGCAAGTCGATTTTCGCCCCTTCGCGCCCGGCGACGCCGATGATCCCGACGATCGTCTTCTCGATCCGGGCCGCCTCGCCGAGGTTCCCCTGGATCAGGCACTCCTCGATGCGGACGGAGGAGCGCTGGACCACGATGGCGGCGTCGGTGGCGAGACCGCTCGTGTCGCGAACGCCGTCGGTGATGACGAGCCGGCGGAGCACGCACTCCTCGCAATCCTGCACGAGGACGCCGTACCCCGCGCGCGTGCGCAGAACGCTCGGCGCTTCGGTCGATCCCTCCAGGTGCACGCGCCGGCCGCTGACGCGCAGTCCCAGGGTGAAGGGGACCGGCGTGGCCGGATCGGCGCAGTTGCCGCAGGTCTCTTCGATCTCGTCGTGCGGCGTGAGGAGGTAGTCGCCGGGGGCGAGGGCGACGGTGGCGATCTCATCGGCCGGAGCGTGCGCCGCGAGTGCGGCCGCCACCGCCACGGCCTGGGCGAGATCACGAAAGGGGCGCTCGATCGAGCCGTCGCCGCGCGGCGCGCCCGGTTGCGGCGGTGCGACATGGACCGTGACCGCCGCGCCGTCGCGTGCGGTCCAGGCGAGAGCCACGACGACGGCCGCGGCCGGCAACGTGACTCTGCCTCTCCGTCGTCTGTCCATCTTCCTTCCCTCCCTGGAAGGCGCGGGCTCAGCCGCTCGTGCCGGTCAGCACCTCCTCGATCGTCCCGAGGAATCCGTCGATGTCCCGCTCCTCGATCGTCAGGCTGGGATCGAGCCGCAGGACGCTGACCCCCGGCCGCCGCCCCACAATGTAGCCCCGGTTGACCAGCTCCCGATGGGTGTGGATCGTGCGCGACGTACCCGGATCATCCACCAGTTCAACCGCCGCCATCAATCCCCGCGATCGGATTTCCCGGATCGTGCCCGTGCGATCCTTGATCGCGTCGAGACCCGCTCTGAGCCGCGCCGCGATCGCCCGGCCCCGCTCGATCAACCCTTCGTCCCGGATCACGGCGATGACTTCCCGCGCGACGGCGGCGCCGAGCGGATCGTTCTGATGCGACTGCGCGTAGCGGACGGGTCGATCGCCGAGGCGGTCGATCACGCCGGGCGAGAAGGCCGCCACGCTGACCGGGTAGCCATTGCCGATCCCCTTGCCGAGGGCGACGAAGTCGGGCCGGATCTCGTAGTGCTGGAAGCCGAACCACGCGCCGGTGCGGCCGACACCGGTCGTGACCTCGTTGACCAGCAGGAGGCCGTCGTTGGCGCGGACGAGGCGGGCGATGTTCCGGATCAGCTTGACGGGCGGGAATCGAACGAGACCCGACGAGCTCCCCGGCTCGAGGAGAAAGGCTCCGATGTCGCTCCGGGGGATCTCCAGCCAACGCTCGCATCCCTCGTCGCATTCGCCGGCGTGCGGGCAGGCCGCGCACGCGGTCCAGTCGAAGCCGAACCAGTCGTCCTTCTCCCGTTGGCTGGCCGACCCGTACGCGCCGAAGTAGGAGTCGGTCATCGCGAGGAAACAGGGCCGCTTCACCAGGGAGCGGGCCACCCGAACGCCGTACTCCACCGCCTCGCTCCCCGAGCAGAGGAAGACGCAGCGGCCTCCGGGGAAGTCGAGGAGGGAGAGGAGATCCCGGGCCGCCTCCTCCGTCGTTCGGCTGGCCCAGCAGAATCCGGTGTGAACGACCTCGGCCGGCCGGGTCGCGAGGATCCGAGCGATCCGCGGATGAGCGTGTCCGATCACAGTGCACCAGACACCCGATTCGAGGTCGAGGTAGGTCCGGCCCGACGCGTCGCGCAGCGTGCAGTTGCGGGCCTCGACGATGTCGGGCACGAGGAGCTCGTGCCCCGGATACCAGAGCAGGTGGCTCACGCGATCCTTCCTCCCGGCCCGGGCGACCGGCGCGGCTACGGGCTCACTACCACCGTACGGGAGCCGCGCAGTTCGCCGCCCTGGCGCAGGCGAGCGTAGTAGACCCCCGCCGCTACGCGATGACCGTCCGGATCGCGCAGGTCCCACGATACACTGCCCTCGCCGCGCGACTCGCGGACCGTCGTCTGCCAGATGACCCGTCCGGCGACGGTGACGACCTCGACGGTCCCTGGGCCGGTGAGGCCTAAGTCCCAGCGGAGGAGCACGGTGGTCCTCGCTGGGTTGGGTTGGGGCGGGTGGAGGCGGTTCGCACGCGGGGCCGGCGCTCCGTCGTCTTCGCGGTCGGCGTCGCCGAAGTGCTCGCCCGGCTCGGGCACGGCCGACGGCTGGTTGATATCGTACGACCAGAAGCTGCGCCCGTAGGTCGCGGCGGTCAGGTCTCGCGTCGTGGGGTTCAGGGCCAGCGCGGTGATGACGACATAGGGGAGATTGCCGCCGAGCGGCAGCCAGTGGGCGCCGCCGTCGACCGACTCGTAGACGCCGACATCGGTGGCAACGAAGAGGCGCTCCGCCTGCTCTGGATCGACGATGAGATCGTTGGCCGGAGCTTCGGGCAGGTCGCCGGCGACCGCGGTCCAGGTGGCGCCGAGGTCGGTCGTGCGGTAGATGTGCGGCAGGGGGCTCCCCCAGCGGAAGCCCGAGATTGTGACGTAGCAGGTCTCGCGGTGGTGCGGGCTGGGCCGGACCGCGGTGATCCAGCGGTCGGGGAGTGCGGTCGCCACGTCGGTCCAGTTGCTGCCGCCGTTTATCGTCACCGCGACATGCCCGTCGTCGCTCCCGGCCCAGATCACCTGTCCGTCGAGAGGCGAACCGGCGATCGTGGTGAGCGTTCCGTAGACCTGTCCCTGCGAGCCACCGCCCGGGCCGCCGGTCAGGTCGGGGCTGATCGCGGTCCAGCTCGTGCCGTTGGTGCTGCGGTAAACCCGCTGCGTCCCGAAGTAGAGGCGGTTCGGGTCGGTCGGGTCGAAGCAGACCGGGCTGTTCCAGTTGCGACGGTCACCGCTGGAAATGCCGGAGGTGGCGGATCCGAAGCTCGACCCGCCGTTGCTGGAGTAGACCAGGTTGCCGTACTGGTACTGCGCCCAGATCCGCTGCGGATTGGTCGGGTGGACCAGGGGCTGGAAGCCGTCGCCGCCGTAGATTTCGTGCCAGTCGGACTGCGAGCCCGTCAGCGTACGGATGGTGCCGTTGTCCTGCGCTCCGGCGTAGAGCCGCTGAGGATTGGTGAGATCGAGCGCGACCCTGTAGATCTGCGTGATCGGCTGGTTCGGCAGGAGCGTCCAGGCGCTGCCGCCGTTGGTCGAGAGGTAGACGCCGCCGTCGTTCCCCTCGTAGATGAGGGGATTGGCGCCGGGACCGAACTCGAGTGCGTGATGATCGACATGCATCCCGCCGCTCACCTCCGACCAGCTCGACCCTCCGTTGGTGGTCCGCCAGAAGTCGAGGCCGAGGACGAAGACACGATTCGGATCGGTCGGGTGGGTGCGGCAGTTGCCGAACCACCAGCCGTAGGAGGCGAAGCAGTTCGCGAGGGCGCCGTCGCTCGTGCGCGTCCAGCTCGCGCCGCCGTTGGTGGTGCGGTAGAGCCCGGCGTAGTAGCCGATCCGATCGGCATAGACCGCGTGCATCACATCGGGCTGCGCCTCGCAGATCGAGAGCCCGATCCGCCCGCGATCGACCGAAGGCGACGGCAAGCCGCCGCCGACGAGAGCCCAGCTCGTCCCGCCGTCGGTCGACTTGTAGACGCCGCAGGTGACCCCGCCGTAGCGGTAGGCCGAGGGACGGCGGATCCGCTCCCACATCGCGGCGAAGATCGTCAGGGGCTGGTCGGAGCGGAGGATGAGATCGACGGCGCCGGTGGAGTCACTGACGAAGAGGACCCGCTCCCAGCTCGACCCGCCGTCGGTGGTGCGGTAGACGCCGCGGTCGGGGCCCTTCTGCCAGAGGTCGCCCATGGCGGCGACGTAGATCCGCTGTGGGTTCGTCGGATCGATGCGGATCCGCCCGACCGAACCGGCGGTCTCGAGGCCGATCGAACTCCACGTGTCGCCGCGGTCGGTGCTGCGGTAGAGGCCGGTGCCGCCGTAGGCGACGCTCCCGCCGCCCGGGTTGACCTCGCCGGTTCCGGCGTAGACCGTCATCGGATCGGTGGGATCGAGCGCGACCGCGCCGATGGCGAGCGAGGCCTGGGTGTCGAAGAGCGGCGTCCAGTGCTGCCCGCGGTCGGTCGTGCGCAGCACGCCCCCCTCGGCCGAACCGGCGAAGGCGATGTCGGGGTTGGTCGGGTCGACCGCCAGATCGGTGATGCGCCCGCCGATGTTGGTCGGGCCGCGGAACTCCCAGCTTCCGCGCGCGCCGGATCGCTCGCGCAGCGCCCGCGCTTCCTGCTGCGCCCGCTGCCACCCCTCCCGCGCGATCCGCCCGAACGGATAGGCCCGCTCGAGGAAGAACCACGGATTGGGGGCGCGGACCGGGCGGCCGTCATCGGCGGTGCGGGACCAGGCGGTCTTCGTCACCGGCGTGGAGGCCGGCGTGAGGGTCCCGCGGGACGAGAGCCCCGCGTAGAGAAGGACTACGGCCAGGGCGGCGAGGAACCAGGGGGCGCGTCTGAGCATCGGAAACCTCCGCGGGTCGAATCCAGCGTGACGCTTCCGATTGTACCGCGGGGGAGGGGGTGGATCCTAGGAGGCGGGCGTCCCGATGATCGGCCCTCAGGGGACCTCCGGGTGCGCCTCGCGGGTCGACGGCTGATGCGGCGATCAGAGGACGTCAGGTGTCAGCGCCACACCATCTCCCAATGCGCCGAAATCTCTCCCAGCCACTCAACGCCCGGCCTCCTGTACGCCGGGTATCGCCTCTACCGCGGGCGGACGACGCCAGTCTCCCTGATCAGCCGAAGGGTGTGATCTCGACCCAGCTTCATGGTGCCTCGTGATACGAAACGTCGTGGATTGTTCACAAGTCCCGACATTACGGAACATCTCCGTCACCGGCAACCCGCCGGCGCCGGGCTCTCCAGACCGACGGCTGACCCGTCCACTACCTCCCCACCAGCGCGATGATCTCCGCGGCGCTCTCCTCGATCGCCTTGTGCGTCACATCGACCACGGTCCAGCCGCCGCGCACGAGGATGCGGTGGAACCAGAGCAGCTCCTGCTCGATGTGGGCCATCTCGGAGTAGGAGAGCGCCATCCCGGGCGCCATCCGCCGCGAACGCTCGCGCCGCACACCGCTCAGCCAGTCGGGACGGGCCGAGAGCGCGATGACGCGGCTCGGTTCGACCTGGAAGAGCTCCTCCGGCGGGTCGAGATCGAGCACGATCGGCACGTTGGCGACATGCCAGCCGCGATAGGCGAGGAACATCGAGAGCGGCGTCTTGGAGCTGCGGGAGACGCCGATCAGGACGAGGTCGGCCGAGGTGATCTCGGAAACGCGCTTGCCGTCGTCGTGCTTGACCGCGAAGTCGATCGCATCGATCCGACGGAAGTACTCGGCGTCGATGGAGTGGAAGAGGCCGGCCTCCGCGCGGGGCGCGACTTCGAGGACCTCGGAGAGCCGCAGGATGATCGGGCCGAGCAGGTCGATCACCCAGACCCCCTGGCGCTTCGCCTCGGTCAGCATCCGTTGCCGGTGCTCGACCGAGACCAGGCTGTAGAGGATGGTCGCGCCCCGCCGCGCGGCGTCGGCCACGGCCTGGCGGATCTGTTCGACACTCCGGACCTCGGGAACTCTCTCCACCTCGATGGTGTGGGCGTCGAACTGGACCATCGCGGCCCGGACGACCCGTTCGCCGGTCAGGCCGCTGCCGTCGGAGACGACGAGGACGAGATGCGCCGGCGGGGTTGAAGGCGAGGGCGGATCGATGGTCATGAGGAGACGCTAGCGCCCGTCGCGGCTCCCGGGCAACCGCCTTATCGCACCACGATGAGGGATCGCGTCACCGCGGTTCCACCGGCCACAAACCGCGCCCAGTAGGTTCCCGCGGCCACGGCCCGGCCCGACGCGTCGGTTCGGTCCCAGGTGAATACGTGCCGGCCGGCGTCCAGTCCATAGCCGTCACACAGCGTTGCCACCCTCTGCCCATCCGCCGCGTAGATGGCGAGGCTTCCGGTCGTGGCTGCTTCGAGGGTGGTCGCGATGACCGCGTCGTGCGTGGAGGGGTTCGGCAGAATCGAAAGCGTGATCCCCGGATGGCGATCCACACCTGGCAAAACGGCGTCGGCGTCGCCATCCGGGCCGTCGTCGGCCGAGGAGACATCGGGAGCGGACTGCAGGGCGAGGTCGTCCAGGTACCAGCCGCGATCCTCGACGAGGTCATCGGCGCCGAAATGAAAACGAAGCCGGACCCAACGACCCAGATAGGCGTCGAGGGGCCAGGTCCGCTCGACCCACGCTCCGGAGACTCCGGAGAGGCCGGCTGTTCCCGCCAGCGGATTGCAGGCTCCACTCAGCGATCCGTCGTAACCCGGCAGCGGGTCGATGACCTGCCACGTCACCCCGCCGTCGGTCGAAGCCTGCAGGTTCCCTCCGTCCACTCCGGCCTGCGTCGACGTCCAACCCCAGAGGCGCAGCCGGGCGAACGCGTACGAGCGCAGACTGACCGGAGGGAAGTCGAGCCGGTAGTCGGCGCACCCTTCGTAGACGGTCCCGAGGATCGTCCCCCAGACCCGCTGGCCCGAGTGCGCGCCCGCCATCGCATCGACACCCCACTCCCATCCCGCGGAGGGCATGAGCCCTTCGTCGGACTCCTCGAAGTCCCAGGTCGAGGCGAGCACCAGATCGATCCCGTTGAGGTTCTGCCCCGGCGTGAGTTGAACGGTCAGGCCGCGCGGGAGCATCCCGGGATACGAGGCCGAGAGGTTGACCGCACCCGGTGTCACCGGAGCGAGCGAGAAGGCGCCGTCGAACCCGGAGAGCGCCCAGGCCGGCTGTCCCTCGATCTCGATCCGGGCGCCCGAGAGCGGAAGCCCGTTTCGGCCGCGCACGATGCCGTGCACGCTGGCAGGAAGCGGTTGGTCGAAGGGAATCTCGATCTCGGCGATTCCACCGCTCGGCACGGTGAGTTCGCTCGTGACCGGGGCATAGCCGGGGAGTTCTGCCACCAGCGTGTAGAGCCCGGGGAAGAGCGAGGGGAGGGCGAACTCACCCGCGGCGTCGCTCGTCGCGGCCGCGTAGGTGGTGCCGCTCAGCTGGATGGTCGCGCCCTGTGGATCACCCCCGCCGGCGACGGCGATGTGCCCTTCGATCGCGCCGAGAGCGCCCTCTGCCTGGGCGAGCTGACCAAGGGTGACCACATTGGCCGCCGTGATCTTCTGCCAGAAGGGAGCGGTGAGCTGGTCGACGGTGTCGCAGGTCTGGTGATAGCACGGATAGTCGTCCCACTCGTTCTCGATCGAGAGGATGGCCACGAAGCCGTGATCGTGGAACGGCTCGTGATCGGAGCCCCAGCCCTCGCCCGGGTAGAGGTAGGTGGAAAGCCCGGCGTAGGTCTCGGCATTCTGCCGCAGCATCGTCATCAGCCAGAGTGAGGAGACACCCTGGCGGAATCCCTCGATCCAGAGGTCGGCGCCGGCCGGATCGTACCAGCCGATCATGTCGAAGGTGAGGACTCCGCGGATGTCGAGGTTCTGTTGATCGGCCATCGCGGCGAAGTGCTCGCTCCCGATCAGCCCCTGCTCCTCGGCGGTCACGCAGAGGAAGTAGATCGTGTAGTCGGTCGGAATCCCGGCGAACAGCCGCGCCGACTCCAGGACCGCGACGGCCCCGGAGCCGTTGTCATCCGCGCCCGGCGCGAGGGTCAGCGGACTCGGCGAGATCGAATCGAGGTGTCCCAGGATCACATAGATCCGCGAGGGGTCGACCGTCCCGAGCTTGACTCCGAGGACGTTCTTCAGCGCGTGGCCGTTCCAGGTGAAGGAGTCGAAGGAGGTCTGCAATCCCAGCGCCGCAAACTCGTCGTAGACGTATTGGCAGGCCTCTTCCATCTGCGGCGCGTAGGCGTAGCGGGTCCGCAGGGTCGTCGACAGGTAGTCGAGATCGGCGTCGAAGCGATCCGAGTTCACGGCCTTGGTCAAGGCCTGCCAATACTCCGGAAGCTGTTCGCGGCTTCCATCGAGGCGCTCGGGATGCGAGGGATCGAAGCCGGCGGAGCGCCCGGCGTCGGCGCGCGCGGCCGCGCTCGCGGCGCGGGCGGCGGCCCGGGCCGGCGAAGTGAGCGGACGGCAGCGACCGCCCGGAGCCTGAGCCACGGCCCGCATCGACTCCGGGAGGCGAATGAGGATCCGCGACCGATCCCGCGCAAGTTCCCGGATCTGAGCCAGGTCGGCCCGGGACGGCGCACCCGGTCCCGATGCCGGGAGAACGGACTGCCAGGCGGGGGGGATCTCCCCGTGCTGCAGGCGGGCGAAGGTCGAGGGGGAGACGAAGTAGAACCGCCTGCCATCGTCGTAGTCGCCGAGTCGCGTGAGTTCCGGAGTGTCGCGTTCAACCGCACCGGCCGGAAGGAGTCCGATCTCGCCGCCGTCGATCGACTCGAGCGGAGTCCAGCCGTCCGGCGCCGTGGTCGGCGCCCCTGACCAGCGGACCAGGATCAGCGGCTCCTCGGGCCGAGCGGAGGCGCCACCCGTGGAGGATGGGAAGAACCCGGCGAGGTAGATGAACGTGATGACGGCGGCGAGGCAGACCACGGTGAAACGGTGCATTCCCGGAACCCCCGGCTAGGTGGAAGGCTGGCACTTCGCTAACAGTGTAGCGCATGCGATCCCGAAGCGCGGAGGCAGGTGAAGCCCCGCTGCCCCGGGCTGGCCGGGCGCCACCGCGCTCGTGGCCGCGGGCGTCGTCCGGAAACAACGACTCAGGAGAGCGCTTCTGCGCGTTGTGGTATCATCGTGAGCGGTTGTTCACAGCCTGCCCCGGCCGACCTCGGGACGCGAGACGGCGGCCTGAGCAGAGACGCCGTTCGATCGTGATCCGGGCTCGCCGACACTTGAGCCCCATCGCGCAGGAGGAATCATCATGCTGCGGCACCTTCCTTCCATGATCCCGATCTGCATCGTCGCCCTGCTGGCCATTCCGGCCGGACGGGCCTCCGCCGCGGATACTCCGACCGCCTCGGGCGCGCCTCCGGGGTACGAGCGGGCGACCGGCGCAGGCCCGACCGTCCCGATCGGCCTCGACGACATGCTCCAGCCGCGCTTCGACCGCCCCGGATCGGGGGCGTCGGTGCCGGGGGTGTCCGATTGGGGTGCATCGGACCGACCCGCACCCGAGCAGCGGATGCTGTGGGAACTGCTGCAGGCGATCCCCCCGTCCCGGCGTGACGCCGCCGCGATCGAGGTCGAACCGCGGGACGGGGGAGGCGGGCGGGAAACCGGCGAGATTCGCGGGATCGAGGCGCTCTGGCGCCGCGGTCTCCACGACGAGGCCATCGTCGCGCTTCGGACGTTGGAGCAATCCGGAGGGCTGGCCGGCCTGGGCATCGCATGGAGCGACGGAGCGGCCGGTCCTTCGCGCGGTTACGGGGATGTGCGCATCGGAGGCACGAGGGAAGAGGGCAGGACCGTCTGCCTCGACTATGACACCCAGACGGGCCACCTTTTCAGCGTCGTCCAGTGGGGATCGACCACCGGAACCTCCGCGTGGACCACGAACATCTCCACCGATCGCGGGGCGACCTGGTCGGAGACCTACGACTGGCTCTCCTCGGTCGGCATCCTCGACGTCGACGCTGCGGTCGTGGGTGACTGGCTGTACGTGGGCTATCTGGCGGGGAACGCCACGTACGAACTCCGGTTCCGGCGTTGTCTGGTCACCAGCGGATCCGTGGACGCGATCTATGGGTTCCACCCCGCGATCCTCGCCAGCCCGGCGACCTTCACCGAGATCGCCGTCGCGAGCAATGCCGCGGACTTCGACAACCGGATCTACGGTTTCGGGATCGACAGCGACCATGCCCTGCGCTTCGCCTGGGACGCGGCCTTCGACGGCACGACCTTCACGGAGGATTCCCCCGCCGGTGTCGCCAACGCCTCGGCGGGACTCGCCGCAACCTGGAACCACCAGCACGAGTGCGACGAGATGCTCTTCGTCTCCTACGCGGGGACCGACGGTGGAATCCACCTGCAAATGTACGCCGAGCCCGTCTGGACGCACCGGATGATCCAGACGGGAGCCGGAACAACGCGCGACACATCGATCTCTTCGTGGGGCCAGTTCGTGATCTGCGCCTATGAATATCCCTACACGAGCGGCACAGGAGTTCGGTACGACGTGACCTACGACTGCGGGCAGAGCTGGAACTATGGGGACCTGGCCGAGCCGGAAGGCGCCGCGACCGGCTATATGAGCCCATCCGTGGATGCCCGGAGCGGCGCCGGGACCGCCGTCGTCTACCAGGGGGAGATCGGTGAGCCGGACGTGGCGTACTACCGCTACCGGTCCGGATACGCCCCCGGTCCTTGGAGCGATCCCGAGGCTTTCAATGACCACGATGTGATCACCGGATCCGACACGGCGATCAGCTCGGTGGCCAACCCCGCCGGGGCGATGGAGCACGGTGCGATCTACCTGTCCGGGGCCGGCGCTCCGTGGTTCGATCGCCTGGGACCGGCGACATCCGACGCGCCGCTGGCGACTTCGGGTGCTTCTGTCCTGAGGCTCCTGCCGGCCGCGCCGAATCCGACCGGCGACCGGGCGATGCTCAGGTTTGTGCTGTCAGAGCCGTCGGCGACCCGCCTGGAGCTGTTCGATGTGGCCGGTCGTCGCGTCGCGACGGTGTTCGACCGGTTCCTCGATGCCGGCCTGCACGTAGTTCCGCTCGACGGACCGGGGATTGCACCCGCGGTCTACTACTATCGGTTGACGGCAGGGATCAGCCGGGAGGAAGGACGCGTGGTCCTGGTGCGTTGATGCGCCCGCGGCGGCCCGATCAGCCGATCGGGAAGTTGATCCCCTCGACCGGGTGTCCCAGGAGACGGCACATCGCGCTGACTTGCCCCTGGTGGTGGTAGAGGTGGGTCACGACGCGCAGGATCACCCGCGCCGGCGCCAGCACCTGTTCGCGATGACCCCAGGTCATCATCGGCCGCGCCGTGTTCAGTTCGTCCGCGGAAGCCCCCCGCAGGTACTCTCCGGTCGCCTCGGCGACTCGGGCCCGATAGGACTCGAGCGTCGCGATCGTCGGATAGGATGCGTCATTGTCATCGGCCTCGACCCGGCCGTGGAGTACTCCGACCCAGTACTCCTCGGCGCCGATGACGTGATGGATCTGCAGCCTCACGGACGGATACCCGAATCCGTCCAGCTTGCGGTCGAGGTCCCCGGCGTCGAACGGCACGCAGTGCTGCAGGAGCTGCGCCAGGTTGCGGTGAGCCCGCTCGTGGATGTCGAAGAGCGCGTGAGCCGTGTACATCGGGTCCCCTTCCAGCCGCTGCGTGCCGCCTCGCAGCGTAACCATCTCAGTGCGGTCCCGTGCGACCGGAAGAGCGTCCCCGGCCGCACGGTAACCTCGTCAATGGTACATCGCTTTGATCCGCCCCCAGGTCGTCTTCTCGACCGGCACGGACCAGTCGTGGAGCCATCCACCCAGGCCGAGAGCCTGGGTCGCGTATCCGGCCGCGCTCAGATGGTGCCAGCCGGTCGGGTAGCCGAGTCCGGGCGCGATGTTCGTGCAGGGAAAGCCGCCCGGGCCGTTCTCGTCCATGGCGCAGCCGAACTGCGCCTCGACCCCTTCGAAGCTGCGCGGCCAATAGCCGACGAAGAAGCCCCACCCGCCCGTGCTGACGTCCCCGATCGGGATGTCGAACGCGCTGACTCCCGGCCAGGCGGCCACGCCGGTGATCTGGACCGGAGTGGTGACCGAGAGGACGTTTCCGGGGATGTCGCAAACCTGGTCGTAGTCCCAGATGTAGAGGTCGATCGTGCCCGAGCCGCTCATGACGCCCCAGCGGGTGAGCAGGAGTTCGGCGCCACAGATCTCGCCGTCGAACCCGAGGTACCCCTCGGCGAACGCGCCGAAGTCCGGCGGGATCACCCCCTGGTGCTGCCAGGTGAAGGCATTCTCGGTCGTGCCGTCGTGGTTCAGATAGAGGTTGGCCGGCGGACAGGGGTTGTCCCGGGTCGAGGGCGAGGCGATGCCGGAGCGGCTTCCGGCCGATGTCGTGGCGTTCGCGTCACGGGTTCCGGCCGGTGGCGCGACCGGTCCGCGGCAGCAGGGGTTGGGATCGCAGTCGGTGCCGTCTCCCAGCCAGATCCCGAGGCAACCGCCTTCTGAGGCCATCACGCAGGAGGTGCCGTAGCAGCAGGCGCCCGATGGCGGCGGCATGGGACAGGGATTGGGCGTGCACGGGATCCCCTCCCGCCAGTCTCCGGTCGGGCAATCGACCTCGGCCTGCACGATGCACTGTCCATTGGGATAGCAGCAGGCGCCGGTCGGCGGCTGCGGACAGGGGTTGGGCGAGCAGGTCGTCTCGGGACCCAGCCAGAGATCGCCGCAGTCGAGTTCGCTCGTGAGGGTGCACGATCCGTTGGCATGACAACAGGCGCCGGCGGGAGGCGGCTCTGGGCAGGGATTCGGGTCGCACGGCACACCCTCGCGCCAGTCGCCCGTCGCGCAGGCGAACTGCGTCATGACCTCGCAGCTCCCGTCGGGGAAACAGCAGGCGCCCTCGGGAGGCTGTGGGCAAGGGTTCGGCTCACAAGGAACCCCCTCGCGCCAGTCGCCGGTGGAACAGTTGGCCTGGGTGGTGAAGACGCATTGCCCGTCGGGTTCACAACAGGCGCCCTCGGCGGGCTGCGGGCAGGGATTCGGAGTGCAGGAGCCGTCCACGAAAACGCCGCCGAGCGCGGTGCAGTTCGACGACGGGAGCAACATGCAGGCGCCGCTGGCGAAGCAGCAGGCGCCGCTCGGGGTCTGGGACCCGCAGGGAGTCTCTCCGGCGATGCCGAAGCCGATCGAGCCGAGTCCCTCGATCGGAACGACGTGCGGCGGCGTGTAGTCATCCGCGAACTCGGTGGCTTGGACCGGGTGGGGTGCGGTGCTCCAGACGCTGCCCTGATAGCCGTAGCCACCGAACCAGTAGACCTCGCTGATCCGGCCCGTCAGGGTCTGATAGAAGGAGATGCCGACCCCGCCCCCGGGCGTGTTTGGCCAGCCGTTCTGCGCGATCTCGAAGTCCATTGCGTTCGGCAGGCCCGCACCGAGGATGAAGACGGTCCCCGGGTCGAACGTCTCCCCGAAGGTCAGCGCCTTCAGGCGCGGGAAGTTCTCGTCCGGGAAGGCTGCGTAGACTTTCCACACGGACGGAACGCCCACCGGGGCCGCGTTGTCGATGTCGTCGCAGGAGGGGGGCGGATCGCTAGGATAGTCATTGCTGTCGGTCGTGTAGGTCAGGCCCGTGTCGTGAACGACGAGGACCCCGCCCTCATTGATATAGCCTCCCGAGGTCGGGCAGGGATTCGGATCGCATCCCACCCCCTCGCGCCAGTCTCCGGTCGGGCAGTCCGACTCCGTAGAATACGTGCAGAAGCCGCCGGGGTAGCAGCAGGCACCCTCGGGCGGTGGGAGTGGGCACGGATTCGGCGCGCACGGCACGCCTTCGCGCCAGTCACCGGTCGGGCAGTTGGCCTGGGTCCGGACCAGGCACTGCCCGTCTGGGTAGCAGCAGGCGCCGGTCGGGGGTTGCGGACACGGGTTGGGCGAACACACGGTGTCAGGTCCGAGCCAGAGGTCGCCGCACTCCGCTTCCGTCGTGATCGTACAGGTTCCATTCGGCCGGCAGCAGGCCCCCGTGGGGGGAGGCTGCGGGCAGGGGTTGGGATCGCACGGCACCTCCGCCCGCCAGTCGCCCGTCCCACAGCTGACTTCGGCCGTGGTGGTGCAGTGTCCGTCTTCGAAACAGCACGCGCCGGAGATCACCCCGCTGCACCACGCGCTCAGTCCGAAGGCCTGCACTTGGTAGCCGGCCACGCTGGGGTTCCCCCACCCTGTCGGATAGCCGATCCCAGGCGCGACGTTCGTCCGGGGCACTCCACCCAGGCCATCCTGGTCCATCGCGCAGCCGAACTGGGCCGGTGCACCCACGAAACTCCGCGGCCAGTATCCGATGAAGATCCCGTTCGGCCCGGCCGGCGCGTCGTTGAGGTCGAGGTCCAGGGTGGTGACGGAGGGCCAGCCCGTGACACCGGAGATCGGAACGTGGGTGGTGACGGAGAGAACGTTCCCCGGGTTGTCGCTTCCGGTGTCGTAGTCCCAGACGAAGAGATCGACGGTGCCCGCTCCGGTCATCGAACCCCAGCGGGTCAGCAGGAGCTCTCCACCGCAGACGACCCCCTGGGTGAGGTCCGGGTAGCCTTCGGCGAAGGCGCCGTAGTCGGGAGGCTGGACGCCCGGGCCCTGCCAGGTAAACGACATCTCGGTTCGGTCGTCGTGGTTGCGGAACAGCACCGACGGTGGGCAGGGGTTGCTGCGCGGCGTGTCGACCGCCCGGCCTTCGCCGGGGCCCGCGGATGTGCTCGCCGCGAGTTCGGTTCCGCTGGAGGGGGACGTAATCGCGGCCAGGAGGGTCGCGACAGCGAAGAGTGCCGACAGCTTCATGGCATCACCTCACGGGCTTCGGGCGGTTGTCACGGGACCACCCCGGAGTGAGATCTCGGAGGACTTGGCGGTCGTTGGGCGTCGATCCGGCAGGGCCTGGCCGAGGTCCGGGCCGGCCGGTCCCGAGGGCAGAACCGGCCGGAACGAGGATAGCACCGGGGGGCGGGGCGGTCGACCCCGCGACGCGCGGAGCGGTTCGCCTCGCAGGCCACCCGCCTCCCTTCTCTTTTCGAGCCCGGGCCGTCACGGGAGGTCCCGCGTTACCGTCGACTCGTTCCGGAGCGTCCCGTCAATGGTACATCGCCTTGATCCTGCCCCAGGTCGTCTTCTCTACTGGTGTTGCCCCCCCGCCGAGCCAACCCCCGATCCCGAACGCCTGCACCTGGTACCCCGCGACGGTCGGGTGATGCCAACCGGTCGGATAGCCGATGCCGGGCGCGATATTCATACAGGGGATGCCGCCGAAGCCGTCTTCGTCGATGGCGCAACCGAACTGGCCCTCGACCCCCTCGAAGCTGCGGGGCCAGTACCCGACGAAGAAGCCGGAGTAGTTCACGTAAGCGTCGTTCGTGTCGAGGTCGAAGACGCTGACGCCGGGCCACATGGAAACGCCTGCGATGTTCACCCATGGTGTGACCGACAGGACATTCCCCGGGATGTCGCACGCGACATCGTAATCCCAGACGTAGAGGTCGATGACGCCGGAGCCCGACATCGTGCCCCAGCGGGTCAGCAACAGCTCGATCCCGCAGACGTTGCCCGAGGCCCCGAGATACCCTTCGGCGAGCGATCCGAAATCCGGAGAAACCACCCCTTGGTAGTGCCAGGTGAAAGCGTTCTCCGTGCTGCCGTCGTGGTTGAGGTAGAGAGTCGACGGAGGACAGGGGTCGGTGCGCGTCGATAGCGCCGTCACGCCGCGGCCGGGTCCGGGTGAAGTCGACACACTCTCGTCTCGGGGAAGCGAGGGCGGGTCGACCGGCCGGCGGCAGCAGGGATTCGGGCTGCAGTCGGTGCCGAGGCCCATCCAGACTCCGAAGCATTCTCCCTCCGGAGTGACGACGCACGAAGTGCCGTAGCAGCAGGCTCCCGACGGCGGCGGCTGCGGGCAGGGATTCGGCGTGCAAGGCACACCCTCGCGCCAGTCACCGGTCGAGCAATTGGTCTGAGTCTGGACGAGGCATTGCCCGTTGGGATAGCAGCAGGCTCCCGTCGGCGGCTGCGGGCACGGATTGGGCCAGCAACTGGTGTCTGGACCAAGCCAGACATCGGAGCATCCGTCTTCGGTTGTCATCGTGCACGATCCGTTCGCCTGGCAGCAGGCGCCGGCGGGCGGGCACGGATTCGGATCGCACGGCACACCCTCGCGCCAGTCGCCCGTGGGGCAGTTGTACTGGGGGGAAGTCTCGCAGTGGCCGTCCGGGAAACAGCAGGCGCCTAGCGGCGGCCCCGGGCATGGGTTGGGCTCGCAGGGCACGCCTTCACGCCAGTCGCCCGTGGGGCAGTTGGCTTGGACCGTGGAAACACAATGGCCGTCGGCGTAGCAGCAGGCGCCGGGATCGATCCCTCCGCCGCTGCACCACGCGCCGAGGCCCCAGGCCTGCATGGCGTAGCCGGCGAGGCTGGGGTGGCCCCAGCCGGTCGGGTAGCCGATGCCGGGCGCATAGTTCGTCCGCGGCACTCCGCCCGGGCCGTCCTGGTCGATGGCGCAACCGAATTGCGCCGCGGCCCCTTCGAAGCTGCGAGGCCAATAGCCGATGAAGAAACCCTCGCTGCTGGTCACGGCGTCGTTCAGGTCCAGGTCGAGGGCCGAGATCGAGGGCCAGGTGGCAACCCCGGAGATCAGCACTGAGGTGGTGACGGAGAGGACATTGCCCGGGCTGTCGCACCAGGTGTCGTAGTCCCAGACGAAGAGATCGATCGTACCGGATCCGCTCATCTCGTTCCAACGGGTCAACAGAAGTTGCGTGCCGCAGACTCCCGCGGCGAGCCCGCGGTAGCCCTCGGCGAACGCTCCGAAGTCCGGGGGCTGGATCGAACCGAACTGCCAGGTGAAGGCGTTCTCGGTCGTGCCGTCGTGATTCTGGAAGAGCGCGGAAGGAGGGCAAGGATCGTTGCGCTCGGCCGGGATCGCCTCACCGCGCCCGGGTCCAGCGGAGATTGCGTGGGTGGGGTCGATTCCGCCGGATGGAGGCGCCGTCGCGCCCCGGCAGCATGGGTTGGGATCGCAGTCGGTGTCTCCCCCCTGCCAGGCGCCGGTGCAGTCCAACTGGCTCGTAATCGAGCAGAGCATCCCCGTGCAACAGGCGCCGTCGGGAGGGGGCGGGCAGGGGTTGGGATCGCACGGCACCCCTTCGCGCCAGTCGCCCGAACCACAGGCCGCCTGGGTGGTCGTGACGCACTGCCCGGTGGCGTAGCAACAGGCCCCGGAGGGGGGTTGTGGGCAGGGGTTCGGGCTGCAGGGGCCATCCAGGAAGACGCCGCCGAGGGTGGCGCAGTTCGACGGAAACAGCATCAGGCATACGCCGCTCGGGAAACAACACGCGCCGGTCGGATTCTGGAATCCGCACGGCGTCTCGCCAGCCGTGCCGAAGCCGATCGAACCGAGCCCCGCGATCGGGACGACGCGTGGCGGAATGCTGTCATCGGCGAATTCAGTAGCCTGGACCGGGTGGGGGGCGGTGCTCCAGAGGGCACCCTGGTAGCCATAGCCGCCGAACCAGTAGATCTCGGAGATGTGGGTGGTCTGCGTCTGGTAGAAGGAGATTCCGACGCCTCCGCCCGGCGTGTTCGGCCAGCCGTTCTGCGGGATTTCGAAGTCCATCTCGCTGGGAAGTCCGGCGCCGAGGATGGTGACGGAGGCCGCATTGAAGGCCTCCCCGAAGGTCAGCGCCTTCAGCCGGGGGAAGTTCTCCTCGGGGAAGGCTGCGTAGACCTTCCAGACGGTCAGAACGCCCGCCGGGGCGGCATTGTCGACGTCATCGCAGGAGAAGGGCGGATCGCTGGGGTAGGAGGCGTTGTCGGTCGTGTAGGTGAGGCCGGTGTCGTGGACGACGAGGACTCCGCCCTCATTGACCGAGCCGCCTGAGGTCGGGCAGGGATTCGGATCGCATCCCAGGTCCTCGCGCCAGTCGCCGGTCGGGCAGTTCGCCTCGACCGTGACTTCGCAGAAGCCGCCGGGGTAGCAGCAGGCTCCCAGCGCCGGTGGCTGCGGGCAGGGATTCGGCGTGCACGGCACTCCCTCGCGCCAGTCCCCGGTCGAACAGCTCGCCTCGGTCCTGACCAGGCATTGCCCGTCGGGATAGCAGCACGCCCCGGTGGGGGGTTGGGGACAGGGGTTGGGCGAGCAGAGAGTGCCTGGGCCGAGCCAGAGAGCGCTGCAGTCCAACTCCGTGGTAACGGTGCAGGATCCGCTCGGCTGGCAACAGGCCCCGGTGGGAGGCGGCTGCGGACAGGGATTGGGATCGCACAGTACGCCTTCGCGCCAGTCGCCCGATCCGCACGCCGCCTGCGTGGTCGTGACGCACTGCCCGTTGGCGTAGCAGCAGGCGCCGGTGGGGGGCTGCGGACAGGGGTTGGGCAGGCACGCGGTGTCAGGACCGAGCCAGACCTCGGAGCACCCGTGCTCCGGCGTCATCGTGCAGGACCCATCGACGAAACAGCAGGCTCCTGCCGGCGGCTGCGGGCAGGGGTTGGGATCGCACGGCATTCCTTCGCGCCAATCGCCCGTCGGGCAGTTGCTCTGGGCCGTCGAGACGCACTGCCCGTCGGCGTAGCAGCAGGCGCCGGGCACGATCCCGCCGCACCACGCGCCGAGGCCGAACGCCTGCGTTTGGTACCCGGCGATGCTCGGATGACCCCAACCCGTCGGATAGCCGATCCCGGGCGCGAAGTTCGTCCGGGGCACTCCGCCCGGGCCGTCCTGGTCCATCGCGCAGCCGAATTGAGCCTCGACATTCTGGAAGCTTCGTGGCCAGTACCCGATGAAGAGCCCGTCGGGACCGACCGGCGCGTCGTTGAGGTCGAGATCGAGGGTGGAGATGGACGGCCACATGGCGACGCCGGAGACCGGCACCGAGGTGGTGACGGAGAGGACGTTGCCCGGGCTGTCGCACCAGGTGTCGTAGTCCCAGACGAAGAGGTCGACGGTGCCCGATCCGCTCATGGTGCCCCAGCGGGTCAACCACAGCTCCCCGCCGCAGACGAAGCCCTCGGTGAGATGGCGGTAGCCTTCGGCGAAGGCTCCGAAGTCGGGAGGCTGGACCCCCTGGAATTGCCAGGTGAACGCGTTCTCGGTGGTGCCGTCGTGGTTCAGGAAGAGCAAAGAGGGTGGGCATGGATTGGAGCGAGGGAGACCGTCGGATCGCCCCTCTCCCGGACCGGCGGAGGTGTGCGCGGTGGGGTCGATTCCGCCGGAAGGAGGCGCCATCGCGCCCCGGCAGCAGGGGTTGGGATCGCAGTCGGTGTCTGCGCCTTGCCAGATGCCGGTGCACAAGGCCGCCGTGGTGATGGAGCACAACGTGCCTCGGCAGCAGGCACCCAGCGCCGGCTGGAGGCAGGGGTTGGGATCGCACGGCACTCCTTCGCGCCAGTCCCCGCTCGAACAACCGACCTCCTCGCTGTACGCGCACTGGCCGTCGGCCGAACAGCAGGCGCCGTAGGGTCCACCTTCGGTCGGGTAGATCGTCTGCCCCTCGATGCCGAACCCGATCGCGCTGAGACCGGCGATCGGATCCTCGTTCGGCGGCACGGCGTCATCGACGAAGATCATCGTCTGCGTCGGATGGGGCGCCGTGGCCCAGACGCCGCCCTGGTAGCCATAGCCGCCGAACCAGTAGCACTCCACCATCAGGCTCGTCTGCACCTCGTGGAAGCTCATGCCGACGCCGCCGCCCGACGTCGTGGGCCACCCGTTCTGCGTGATCTCGAAGTCATCCGGACCGGGCAGTCCCCCCGCCAACACCACGACGTCACCGCCGAACGACTCGCCGATCACCAGCCCCTTCAGTCGCGGACTGGCGGCGGACGGGAAGGCGGCATAGACCTTCCAGATCCACCCCTGCCCGATCGGCGGAAGACCGACCGGCAGTTGGCTGTCCACCGTCGGTGGGTCGCTGGTCGGGGGCGTGCTGGGGTACTGGGAGTTGTCGCTGGTGTACGCCAGACTCGCGTCGTGGACGATCAGGGTCCCGTGCGCATTGGGTCCGGCGAGGGCGGCGCTGCTGAGAGCAAGGAAGGAGACGGCGAGGAGGAAGGTCCTGGATCGCATGAGGGCACCTCGTGGTCGATCGGACTCCGAGCCATGAGCCGGTGCCGCGAGGACGCGCACGGCTCTTCGCATTTCCGCTCTTCACGTCCCCAGCGCAGAGGACGCCGGACGCGTGCCGGGGAGGCGCACGCGATCGGACCGGCTCGAAGTGAAGCTGGAGCGCTCTCGCGTCGGTTCTTACGGGAATCGGCGCTTGGTCGATCCGACCGCGGATAAGCATACGCCCATCCGGGCGGTCGCGCCACTCCCGTGCCATGGTTGCGGTGGGCGCCGACGCCGTGGCGGGACAGGGGGCGCCCGCCCGGCGCGCGTGATAGACTCGTTGCGGTCGAAGATCAGGGCCGAAGGACAGGAGGCCGCGATGACATCCCCCGCCCCGCGTCCCGCTTCGTGGATCCGTGTCGCGATTCCGCTCGTGTTCCTGCTCCTGCAAGCGCTGGCCACACCGTCTGTTGCGCAGGAAACGGTTCAGGGCGCCATCCTCGACCAGGATCTGCAGAACGGTCAGGGAATCACGGTCCTGCACGTCTGGGGATCGCACTACGAAATGGGCTACGCCCACGGCGTCCTCCTCGCGGACTGGATCCAGCTCTCTTGTACGCAACTGAAATCGGCCTTCAGCTCCTACTGGCCGGCGGTTCGCACGCGGGTGGCCGGCTGGACCTTCCTGCCGGCCGAGGCGGTCGACGAGCTTCAGGGCATCCTGGACGGAGTGCGTTCTGTTCACCCGGAGACAACGCTGGACCTGCTCGACCTCAAGGCCTGCGGCACGTTCGGAGACTGGTCCTACGGCATGGCCTGCCGGTCGACTGCCTGCTGGGGAGAGTGGGTCGAGACGCCCTACGCCACGCTCTCGGTCCGAAAGCTGCAGTTCTACACCCTGCCGGGTCAGATCACGCAGCAGTGGCATCACGTGATCTGTGCCTGGGAACCTGCCGACGGATCACCGCAGTGGGTCAACTTCGGCTTCCCCGGCTGCACCAGCGCGGTCACCGGGGTCAGCGAGCACGGCACGACCGCGTCGCTCCATGACTGGAACTCGGCGGCCGGGACGAACTGGGCCGATGCGCTGCCTCGAACGATGGCCTGTCGATGGGTGCTGACCATGGATCTCCCGGCCGATCCGGCGGTCCACCTGCAGACCGTCTTCGATGCGCTCCAGCCGTATCACGCGGCGACCGGAGGATTCCTCAACTACTACGTCCCGAACGGCGGCGCCGGAGTGATCAAGTGCTCGAAGAATCAGGGGTTCTATGCCGTCCGCACGCCTCGCCTGGAGTACATGAATGGCGAGTCGATCAGCACGAACAACAGCGACATCGATGGAACGATCGGGATCGAGCCGTGGGATGCGTACTATCAAACGCTCGATCCACCGTCCGGCGTCCGCGCGACAATGGATGGCCTCTGGTCGGCGGCGTGGCAGAGCACCGACATGCACATCGTCGAAGTCGGCCTCCGGGACCGGCGCGACCTGACGATCGCATTCCAGGGACGCCTGCAGACGGCGCAGACGGAACGGGTCGTGTGGGAGTGGGGAGACCTGTTCCAGGGCGTGGCGGGTACTCCGGATCCAGGGGCCGAGACGGCAGGTCCGGAAACGTCCCGGGTCGACCGCGGCCGGTCGATCCCGAATCCGTCGCGTGAGCATGGGGTGTCGATCGTCATCCCCGCCGGGCCGGAGGGCGGCGTCGGTATGATGCGTCTCGGAGTCTTCGACGCCGCCGGGCGACTGGTGCGGACGCTGGGTGCGGCCGGCGCGTCATCCCGGCTCTCCCTCCCGGCGGTTTCGTTGAAGACCGGTGAACAGTCCTTCCACTGGGATGGGAAGGATGAGGCGGGGCGCACGCAACCGGCCGGGGTCTATCTCGGCCGGTTGCTCGGAGCAGTCTCCCCCGCGCGGGCGGAGGGGTCCGTTCGCGTCATCTGGCTCGGTCGCTAGCGACGGATGCCACCCGGGCCCGCCCGCCTCCCTTCGGTCTTGCGTCGACCTGCTCTGGGCGGCACCCTCGACGTCATGAGAAACTTGGGGGATGAGATCCTCGACCTGGTCCGGATCGACAGCGTCACGGGCCATGAGGCGGAGTTGGCCGACCGGCTGGAGCGACGGCTGCGCGGAGGCCCGGCCGGGCGCGGCCATGACCTGCGCCGCGTCGGTGATGCCCTGGTGGTGAGTCCGCGCGGGATGGCCGGGGGCGAGACCGCGGCCCCGTCTTCACGCCGCTCCGGGAGCCGGCCTGCGATCCTCCTGGCCGGCCACATCGACACCGTCCCGAGAGCCGACGCGCCTGATCCGGCCTGGCGGGAGGGCCGGATCGTAGGGCGCGGGGCCTGTGACATGAAGGCCGGGATCGCGGTCATGCTCACGCTGCTGGAGCAGATGGAGCCGGCCGAGGGATTTGCGGATCGGGTCTTCGTCTTCTATGACGGCGAGGAGGGTCCGGCCAGCGGCAACGGCTTGCGACAGGTGATGGAAGCCGAGCCCTGGCTCCAGCGCGCGCGGCTGGGCCTGCTCCTCGAGCCGACGCGCGGCGAGCTGGAGCTGGGCTGCAATGGCTCGATCCACGTCCACGTGACTTTCACCGGCCGTCCCTGCCACTCGGCTCGACCCTGGATGGGACGGCATCCGCTGGCCGATGCGCTGCCCTGGTTCGAGAAGATCCTCCGCCACCCTTCGCGCGACGCGGTCATCGCCGGCGTGACCTTCCGCGAGGTCGTCACGCTGACGCGCCTCAAGGCGGGGGAGGTGCGGAACGTCGTGCCGGGCACGCTCGAAGCCAACCTCAACCTACGCTATCCGCCCGACCGGTCACGCGAGGATGCGGAGATGTTGCTGCGGTCGGTCCTGCCGGAGGGGGCCCGATGCCGCGGCTTCGTGACCGGGTCCGCGACGACGAACGAGGCTTGGGCGGAGTCCTTGCCTCCCGTCACCGCCGAACTGGCCGATCACTCGCCGCCGGGGCGAATCGACCTCGAGGATCCTTTCTACCGGCATCTGCTCGAGTCGACGGGACTGCCGCGCCGGGCGAAGCAGGGTTGGACCGACGTCGCGCGGTTGACCGCGTACGGCATCCCCGCGCTCAATTGGGGGCCGGGGGACCCGGAACTCGCGCACACGCGGGACGAGTTCGTCGACGTGGCCGAGGCCGAACGGTGTCTGGCGGCGATGCAGAGATTCCTGGCCGGTCCCGGACCGGCTTCGACGGAAGGACGAGCAGAGTGACGGAAGCGGACTCAGAAAGAAGCAGGACCAGGACGCATGGATGAGATCACCTTTGCCGGCATCGAGGAGGCGGGCCAGGCTCTCCGGGGCGCGGTCAAACAGACGCCGCTCTCTCGCTCGCGCACCTTCTCGGAGATGGCCGGATGCCGCCTCCATCTCAAGCTCGAGAATCTGCAGGCGACCGGGTCGTTCAAGATCCGCGGCGCCTACAATCGCATCCGGCTCCTCACCGATGGGGAGAAGAGCCGTGGGGTGGTCTGCGCCTCCGCCGGGAATCACGCGCAGGGAGTCGCCTGCTCGGCCCGGGCGATGGGGGTGAAGAGCACTGTCTTCATGCCGGTCTTCACGCCTCCCTCCAAGGTCCAGGCGACCCGCAGCTACGGCGCGGAGGTGAACCTCGAGGGCCTGACCTACGATGACGCCTTTGCGGCCGCCTCGGCCCTGGCGAGGGAGGATGGACGGATCTACATCCACGCCTTCGACGACGCGGAGGTCATCGTGGGGCAGGGGACGATCGGCCTCGAGATCCAGGCGGATCTCCCGGATGTCGATGTCGTGCTGGTGCCGGTGGGGGGAGGCGGGTTGATCTCCGGGATCGCCACGGCGCTCAAGCATCTGCGCCCCCAGGTCGAGATCGTCGGCGTGGAGGCCGAGGGGGCGCCCGCCATGGTCCGTTCTCTGGAGCGAGGGCGACTCGAGGCGCTGACCAGCATGGACACGATTGCCGATGGGATCGCGGTGAAATCGCCGGGCGCGCGCACCTTCGCCATCGTCCAGAAGCTGGTCGATCGCATGGTGACGGTCAGCGACGAGGAGACCTCGCACGTGCTCTTCCTCCTGGCGGAGCGGGCCAAGCTGATCGCTGAGCCGGCCGGCGTGGTGGCGCTGGCGGCGGCCCTCAGCGAGAAGGCGGGCTACCCCGGGAAGAAGGTGGCGGTCGTGATCAGCGGGGGAAATGTCGATCTCGCCCTTCTGACCCAGATCGTCGATCGCGGCCTGGTGCAGAGCGGCATGGTCTCGCGGATCGCGGTCGACGTACCCGACCGCCCCGGCTCCCTCAACGAGCTGTTGGCCATCCTGACCGGCCTCCGGGCCAATGTCCGCTCGATCTCCCACGATCGTCAGACGGCCTCGGTCCCGGTCGGCCACGTGCGGGTGACGATCACCTTCCGGACCCTGGGACGGGAGCAGGTGGAAGAGCTGACCGCGATCCTCCGCCAACGAGGACTCACCCAGAAGCTGCTGACGTGATCGAATCCGTCGCGGGTGGCTGGCGGCTCGGCGGCGCCGGGCGACGGAACGGTGGATCGGAGAGGCGTCGACGGAGGACCCGATGAAACGAGTTCTGATGGCCCTGGGGTCTTTGCTCCTGCTGCTGGTCGCGGCGCCGACCGGGCGGAGCGAGGTCGAACCGCCCGACTCGCTCCTGCGGCGGGGGTTCGGGGCCTACGAGCGCGGCGACTACGCCGACTGCGCGGCGCACCTGATCCGTCACATCGAAGGGGGCGCGCGCACGCCCAACAACCACTACTTCGCCGCCTGCTGTCTGGCGCGGGCCGGGGATCGCGACCGCGCGTTCCGCTATCTCGAGCAGGCGATCACCCTCGGGCTGAAGGACCTCGCCGATCTGGACGAGGACCCCGACCTGGCCGGGCTGCACGACGACCCCCGGTGGCCGGGCCTCGCCGAGCGTTACGGCGAGCGTCGTCGCGCCTATCTGCGGACTCTGAACGCCGACCTGTTGCGCATGTACGAGGAGGACCAGGCCGACCGCGAGGCGCCGCCGGAGTCGGTCGACTGGGCGGCTGTCGCCCCGCGCGAATCCGAACGGCGGCGAGCCACCCTCGCCCTCGTGGAATCGGGTGGGCTCAAGGCGTCGGAGGACTACTTCCACGCGGCCATGATCCTCCAGCACGGTGGAGACTCGACCTCCTACCGGCTGGCGCACGAACTGGCGCTGGAGTGCACGCGACGGGACTCCACCCACCAGGCTGCCCGCTGGCTGGCGGCAGCGGCCAAGGATCGCTACCTGCACAGCACGGGAAAGGCGCAGTGGTACGGCACGCAGTTCCGCTACGTCAACGGACTCTGGACGCTGGAGCCGATCGACACGACCGCGGTGAGCGACCAGGAACGCGCCCGCTGGCACGTTCCGGCGCTGCGGACTTCGAAGAAGCGCGTGGAGGAGATGAATCGGGAGAGCAGCGTCGGGAAGGGGCGAAAGCGGTGACGGGGTGAACGACCGAGCCGTTCACCGCCGGGGCCGCCCGGTTCGCCTGGTCCCGCGAGGCGCGATCAGCCCGCCGGCCGCAGTTCGAGGACCCGCTCGATCGTCTCGACCGCCTGCTCCAGGGCCGCGAACTGCTCCGGGCCCTCGTCACCGTCAAAATGGTCGCCGGCGCGCAGCGCCTCGAGCGCGAAGCGGACCGTCCGGACGGCGCCTTTCAGATCATGGCGGTCCTTCGATTCCAGTTGCTCCAGGATGCGGTTCATCGGGGCGGTTCCTCCAGTCTCTCCCGGATTTCGCGCCACGCCACCGGGCGCTTCTCGATCCGTGCATTGATCAGCCCCGCGATCGTTTCGGTCTCGATGGTGTCGGAGCTGAGGATGATCGGTCCCGCGTAGCCGGCCTCCCGCAACCGGAGGATGAACTCCTCCAGTGACTCCGGTTCGCCGGCCGCGAAGTGATAGTCGGTGATGATGCCGTCGATGTCAGGCCAATCGACGCCGTTCGACGGATGGTGGGCCCAGAAGTCGGAGGGTCCGCGGTAGGTCAGCACGCGCGCGTCCTGCACCCGGTCGGCCCAGGCCTTGCGCATGAAGACCTCGTCGTCGACCACGATCAGGACCGGCTCCCGCGAGGCCGGCACCGGATCCCCGCTCGCGAGGCGATCCTCCGGCGGGGGAGCCATCGCCCGCGTCGTCTCGTCGAGGAGTCGGAGGAGATGCGGCCGGCTCATCGGCTTGGGCAGGAAGGCGTCCGCTCCCGCCTCGATGGCGTGGCGGTAGTCGGTCGAGACGCTCCGGTTGGAGTGCATGCAGATCATCGCCTCCACGCCGCGCCGGCGCAGTTCCGCCGTCACCGCGAAGCCGTCCGGCGCGTCCGGGCCCAGGTCGATGTCGCAGATGCAGGCGTCGGGCCCGCCGTCGGCCAGAGCCGCCCAGACCGCCGACTCGTCGCGGAGGGCTGTGATCTCGACGTTCTCCTCGAACCAGAAGGCGTCCTTGACCAGGTCTCGAACACCCTCGGCATAGATCATCTCGTCGTCGATGACCCAGATCCGCAGACGCCGCCGGTGGGCCTGGCGGAAGGCGGCGAGACCGGTGGCAAGCTCCTTCTCGCGCGCGAGCGTGCGGCGCTCGTCCTCGCTGAGCGAGAGGGCGGTGCGTCTCTGGTACTCCTCCATGATCTCCCGGCTGTGCCGCGGCGGCGGGGAGACGGGCGCCGCCTCCGATTCGTGCGCGGGGAGCGTGAAGCAGAACTGCACGCCTTGCGCCCGGTCGGAGACGCACCAGATCCGCCCTTCGTGCGCTTCGATGATCTTCTTCGTGATCGCCAGCCCCAGGCCGGTGCCGCCTCGTTTCCCCCGGGAATAGAAGGCGTCGAAGATGCGCGGGAGTTCGGCCGGGTCGATGAGCGAGCCGGTATTGCCGATCGCGACGCGGATGAACGGCTGTCCTCCGACCAGCACATCCTCGGTCTCGCACCAGATCCGCCCGCGGTTCTGCATCGCATCGGCGGCGTTGGAGAGAATGTTGGCGAAGACGCGGTGGACCTGGTGCGGGGAGGCGTGAAAGGGACGCGAGTGAGCGAAACGGCACTCGAACTCCACGTCTGCGCCGGGGCGGGCCTCGAAGACCTCCCGGAGGCCGGCGTCGAGCACCTGTTCCGGCGAGACGACCTCCCGCACCGGCTCGCGGACCGAGCCGATCTCGAGGACATCCTGAATCATGCCGTTGACGGCGCCGAGGGCGCGCTCGATCTCCGGCATCATGCGGACCGCCGTCTCCTTGACCTCGGCCAGGCTGCCGGCGTTGCGCACCATGTCGAGGAGGATGCGGACCATGGAGAACGGCCGGCGCACGTCATGCGCAAACATCTGCGTCGCGGCGCCGAGGGCGGTCAGCATGGCCCGGTTCAGCTCCGCGTGGTCGAAGCGGGCCGACCGCCGGCGGAGGGAGACGAAGGAGGTGAAGCCCGCGGCGGAAGCGAGCGACTCCCGGTCGATGCGCGGATCGACCAGGAGACCCGCGGTGGCCTGGAAGAGCGGGACCACGCCGAGTTCGGAGACGAGGTCGCGCGCGAGCCGGCGGACGAGGTCGCCGCGGGCGTTGCGGGTGGGAACGCGGCGGGCGGCCGCCAGGGCGGCCAGGAACGACTTGCCGGGCGCCCGGGTGCCGGGCGGACGGTCGGCGACGAGGGCGTCGAAGAACCCGAGTTCATCCAGGCTGTGGCCGACGAAGATCGAACGAAGCCAGGCCTGGGGCGTTTCCGGTCCGTTCCGGTCGAACCGCAACGCGACCCCGCGGCCTCGGCACTCCTCCGTCAGCCAGGCCAGGAAGTCGGGACGGGCGTCGCGTCCATCCAGCGCGATGGTGCAGGGGCCGTGCGGGGGGCGGGCGGCTCGCCCGGCTCCCCGTTCGTGCAGAGCGGCGGCGCCGGCCGGGATGAAGGTCGGCGGCTTCAGGCCGAAGTAATGCTTCTGAGCGGCCGGTGACTCGAGACTCTGCCGAAGGGTGCGCACCAGGCTCTCCGGATCGGGAGTGTCCTCGCGGAGCTGCAGATAGTAGAGACGTTCGCCCGGCAGGCGGACCAGGCGTTCGCGGAACGGTCCGGTCGCCCGGGCGGGGACGGGGAGCGGCTCGGCGAAGAGCACGGCGCAGGGGGTGCGCGAAGAGAGGGCTCCCGGCAAAAGAGCTCCCGGCGCGGCGAGAGGATGCAGGGTGACATCGACCGGGATCTCGCCGTCGGGAGGCGATTCGATCACGATCCGCTCGAAAGAACGGACCTGGGCGGCCGGATGGTCCCGATCGGCCCGCAGTTCCAGCACTCCGGCCTCACGGCGGACGACCTGGTAGGGACCGCTGACATCGTCCAAGGACGAGGTGCCACCCTTCCGGGAGCGGATCGTGTTGCGAGGCAGGGCGAGGTCGTGGAGAAAGCCGTCATCGCGGTCTTTCAGTTCGACCTCGAATCGGTAGCGGGAGATCCGGCGCAGCACCCCCGCCGCGGTGCCGCCGCGGGCCGGGCTCGATCCAGTCGCATCGACGATCCGCGCGCTCTCCGGCAGGGCCAGGCTCGCTTCGGCCAACGAGTGGATCACATCGTCGGCGGTGACCTCCTCCCCGTCATGGAACCGCCGGCCGGCGTGGACCTGGAACCGGTAAATCGAGCCGTTGCCGGAGACGGTGTAGGACGCGACGAGGTTCGGCTCTGGCGTGCCTCGATCATTCAGTTCGAACAGGCGGTCGGAGATACTCGCGAGGACACACCACTCGATCGGTGAGAGGGCCCGCCCGGCAGCGCGCGCCTGCCAGGGGTCGACCGGTCCGGTGGCGAGGATCCGCAGGAGATCCTGGTTCTCGACCTGGGCGGCGTTCACGCGTCGGTCCCCCGGGCCGGCTCGGATCCGGCGAGCGATGCGAGCGGGTCCTCTTCGGTCTCGCCCAGCCGCAACCAGTCCGGCGGATCCTTGCCAATGATCCCCCGCAGCCAGGGCATCGGGTGGAAGTGATCGGGATCGAATCCGGTCGCCAGGTAGATGGTCGTGAAACCGGCGTCGAAGAGGCTCCAGGCGAACCGCTCGCCGGGCATCTCGTCACACAGATCGGAGTCGATGAAGAGGACCGTGGCCCGGTCGAGGTGCGGTTGGAGGGCCTGGAACTCCTGCATCGAGGCGCAGGTCCGGAGCCTTCGCCCGGACCGCGCGGCCGAGAGCTCCCATCCCTTGCGGATCCAGACGTGGTCATCGACCAGGACCGCGTCGGGCCTTTCCTCGAGTCTCGACGGATCCGATCCGGCGTCGCTCGCCCGCGGAATCCGCGGCGCGAGGTGTTTCGGCAGGAGGCGCAGTCCGAGCGCCACCGATCGAGCGCGCACCTGGCCCTCTTCCCATCGTCCGGTGACCAGCACCGCTCTCGAGACGATCTCGGGGAAGCGCTCGAGCAGGTCGAGACCCGACCGATCGCTCCCGCGGTAGTTGTCATCGACGAGGAAGAGACCGACTCGATCGCGGAAGCCGGTCTGCGCCAGGCGGCTCTCGAACTCGTCGAGGCTGGTGAGGTGGATCACCTCGGGGCCGCCGGCCGCACCCCCGTGGGGAAACGTCTCTCCCGTGCTCTTCGCCCGGGCTGACGCCGATGCGTGGATGATCCGCTCCCACATGTGATGCACCCACGGGTCGTCATCCACCACCAGCACCGCCTGGTTGTGAGGGAGCCTGAGCTCGGCGAGAAACCAGGACGGCGGCGTGGCGATCGGAATCGTGATCTCGATCGCGGTGCCGTCGCTCAGATCGGCGACGACCCGGCCGGACGAACCGAGCAGGCGCCGGAGCCGCGCCACGGGCTCCGCGACCAGGCTCTCGATCCGCGTGGAGCCGGCCGCCCCGGTCGCGCGCGGTCCGATCGGCGCGGCGGGCACCTCCAGGCGGAAGACGACACTTTCCGACTCTCTGACGATGGAGACGACAAGGCGCAGTCGCGGTTCCCCGGCCAGGAGGCCCGGCGTCAGCAGCGTCTGCGCCAACTCCTCGAGCCAGGAGCGGAGCGTTCGCGGCGGCAGGTGGACGAAGAGCCCGTAGGGTGCGCTCGCCTCGTCCCACTCGATCCGGTCGTGTGGACCCGGGGGGGCCTGCATCCGGAGCGAGGAGGCGACCGCATCGAGCATGGCCGACAGCAGGATCGGCTGCGGATCCTCTCCAGAGGCGCTGGAGATGACGCCGGACTCCGGCTCCGCGGAGTCGAGGATCTCTCCGGCCAGCCTCTCGTCGGTCAGGAGTCCCGCGATGCTCCGCAGGCGGGCCAGCGCCGGCTTCAGGATCTGCTCGTGCGTTTCTTTGGAGATGCGGCCGGATCCGAGGAAGACCTCCACCGCAGCCAGCGGCGAGCGAATGTCGTGGGCCAGACGGGCCATCGCGCGCTGCAGCCGCGCGGTCGCTTCCTCCGCGTATCGACCGCGATCCTCGGCCCGGCGTGAGGCGCGCATCTCGTCCAGGGCGTCAGCCACGTCGCGGAGCTCCTGCGGCCAGACGCCTCGCTCGGATGGGGTCACGGAGGAGGGATCGAGAAGGTGGTTCCGCCATCGTGCGAGGTCCCGGCGCTGCGATCGCCGCGCGATCATCCGGCCGAGCAGGAGCCCGCCCGCCAAGGCTCCCGCCAGGGACGCGACCCATCCCAGCACCGTGACCCACTCCATTCTTTCTCGACGACTCCCCGCGCCTGTCCGTCTGCGACCGGCGCAGTATAGCGCGGCCGCGCGGGGCGGGGAACTTCGTGATGGCGCCGGCGGGTGCGTGCTATGCTTCGCCGCCGGAGCAAAGAGCAGCCCGAGGATCACGCAGATGGAAGCCGTGACCGATCTGAAGCCCGGGACTGTCGTCGACGGGTACCGCATCGAGTGGCTCGTCGGTGTCGGCGGCATGGGCGCCGTCTACAGGGCGATCGACCCCCAACTCGATCGGACGGTCGCGATGAAGTTCCTCACGGTCGAGCGCAATCGTCTCGCCGCCGTGGAACGCTTTCGCCGGGAGGCCGTCACGGTCGCGCACTGCTCGCATCCCGGCATCGTGCAGATCCACGGTTGGGGCGAGTTTCACGAGGTTCCGTACTTCATCATGGAGTACGTCGACGGCCAGCCGCTCAGCGCCTGGCTCGGCCGGGCTCGCATGCTGCGGAACAAGCATCCCCAGGATGTCGATGCCCTCATCGAGGCCGGATACCTCCACCCCGATCCGACCCAGCCGTACTTCCTGCGCGACCCGGTGCGCGATCCGATCGACGATCCAGAACACCTCGTCGAGACGGCCGCCCTGATCGCCAACGTGGCCGATGCCCTCTCCGTGGCGCATGCCCAGGGCATCGTGCACCGCGACATCAAGCCGTCGAACCTGATGGTGAACGGGCGCGGAGCGGTGAAGATCGTCGACTTCGGCCTGGCCTGGCGGCCGTCGAGTTCCGATCTGACCTCGGGCGAGCACCTGCTCGGCACGCTCCGCTACATGGCTCCCGAGCAGTTTCAGCCGGGACGAGAGCAGATCGGACCGGCCACCGACCTCTATGCGCTCGGGGTGGTCTTCTACGAACTGGCCACCTTCGTGCACCCGATCGAAGAAGGAGAGGTCCAGGCGGTGATCGCCCAGGTCCTGGGGGCGAAGCCGGCGTCGCCATCGTCCCACAATCCGCACCTGGCGCGTTCGCTGGCTCGGATCATCGAGCGTTGCCTGGCCAAGGATCCGGCCGATCGCTTCGCCTCGGCCGGGGCACTGGCCGACGACCTCCGTCTGGTCGCCGACGGGAGATCCCCCGGCCTCCGGGCGCTCTCCTCCATCTTTCGCGCGCCGGTGCGTCCCTCGGTGAAGCGCGATGGCGCGACCGGCCCGGCGACCTCGGTCGTGCCGACGCCCGGCCGGACGGAGAGCTCCGGCGGCCGCGCAGCCCCGCCGGTGCCGGCGGCGGTCCTGGAGGTGGTGGTCCGGCAGTTCCAACAGCGACTCGAGGTCGGCGAGACGCTTCTCCGACTCGAGTCGTTGCTGGCGACGCATCCCGGTTGCGTGCCTGGGTATCTCCTCCTGCTGGAGATCGGCGAGTTTTTCGGCGACGAAGAGACGGTGCTGGAGATCGCGCGCAGCCTGAGCGAGCGGGCTTCTGAGTTCGACGAAGCGGGCAGAATCCTGGCGGAGATCGCCGGGCAGCTCCGCCGGGAAGGAGATCACGAGGCCGCGCGCGCGCTGATCCGGCGCTACAACCGGAGCTACCCCTTCGTCCCCGCCCTGGCCTGGCCCGAGATCGAGTGCGTCCTGGAGCTCGGGGAGGTGGAGCGGGCGAGAGAGATGACCGGCAACCTCATCCGGCAACGGCCGGGACAGCCGCTCTTTCTCTGGTATGCCGCACGGTTCGAGGAGGCCTGCGGGCGACCGGAGAGGGCGCGGCGGATCCTCGAGCTCGCGATCGAAAAGCCCGCGCATGACTGGCTGCGCCTGCCGGCCGCGCGGATCGCCCTGGAACAGGGTGAACCGGCGGTCGCTCGCGTCCACCTCGACCGGCTGCGCGCTCGCCGCCGCCCCCTGCCGGAGGTCCTCGATCTCGAGATGAGAGTCGCGCTGGCAGAGGGCGATCTCGAACGCGCGCAGAGTGCAGCGCGCGAGCGGGTCAGCATCGCCGAGGAGGGACCGCCGAAGGCGCGCGCCTATGCCTGGCTGGGACGCCTGGCGCGACTCGACCATCGACCCGATGAAGCGGCGCGTTTCGAGGAGATCGCACGGAGGCTCACCGGGATGGTGCGGGCCGAGCCGGACCGTGTCCCGACGGTCGCCCGGCCCCCGATCGTGCGCCTCCTCCAGGACGAGCTCCGCCGCGCGCAGGAGGAGCGCGCCTGGTGCCGTCCGATCGTGCAGGCTTCCTTCTTCAGCCTGGGGTGGGGCTTGGAGGACCGCCGCGTCGAGTACTTCGCCGAGGCGAACGATCTCCTGGTGGCGCGACCTTTCCTCCGGGCCGATCTCGCCGGTGCCACCCTCCCGTTGGTCTCCATTCTGACCGGCGAAGCTCTGAAGGTAGGTGGCGGCGATGTGGGCGCGGCCGGACGGCGACACGCGGTCGTGACGCCTCCGGGCGGTCTGGCGCCGGGCGAGGAGATCATCGCGCAGAGTGCGACCGTGGCGTGGACACCGGGACCGGGCCCGCTTCGACTGCCCCCCGAGGATGCGGCCGCGGACCGACCGATGACGCGGCTCGTCGTCGTGGAGCTTCCGCGATCCACGCCGATTCCGGACGCCTTGCCGCGGCCGGACGCGGAAGTCGAGTTCCCCGAGACACGCTGGCTGGTCTTCCGGATGATGCTCTACCGAGGGGAGAGGTTCGTCGTCACGCTGATTTTGGAGTGAGTGGGCTCTTAGACCAGCGACTTCGGCCTCTCGTGTTCCCCGGTCGGATCGCGGAACGGCCGTGCGGGCACGCCCGGGCGGGGCGGGTGAGGTGTTTCGACCGCCGGAGCGACCCGAGCCTCGGGAAACTCCGCCGCCCGCTCCGGCCTGATCTCCCGCGCCACCACGCCGTCGGCCAGTTCGATGATCAGGTCGCACTCGGCGAGCGTCTCGGTCCGGTGGGCGATGATGAGGCGGGTGATGTCGCGGCACTCGACCCGGATCGCATGCTGGATCAGCGAGTCGGTTTCGACATCGACGCTCGCCGTCGCCTCGTCGAGAACGATGATGCGGGCGCGCGTCAAGAGCGCGCGGGCCAGACAGAAGAGCTGCCGCTGCCCCTGGCTGAAGTTGTAGCCGTTTTCTTCCACCACCGCGTCGAGGCGGGCCGGCAGTCCCTCCACGAACGACGCGAGACCCGTGCGGCGCAGTGCCTGCCAGATCTCCTCTTCGGGATAGACCTCGAACCGGTCGAGGTTGCGGCGCAACGTCCCCTGGAAGAGCATCGGATCCTGGGGAATGATCGCGATCGAGCGGCGCAGCACCTCGAGCGGCACCGAGCGGATGTCATGTCCGTCGATCAGGATCCGGCCGGCGCTGGTGTCGATCAGCCGGAAGAGGACCTGGAAGAGCGTGCTCTTGCCGGAGCCGGTCCGGCCGATGATGCCGGCGCTCGCTCCCTCCGGGACGCGGAAGGAGACTCCCTTGAGGATCTCCGGTAGAGCCGCGTCATAGCGCGCCCGCACCTGGTCGAAGACGATCTCTCCGGCCAGCGGCCAACGGTGCGTCTCCGAGACCGAGTTCTCGAGCAGAAGCCGCGGCTCGCGCTCGAGGCGGGCGTAGCGCAAGAGCCGCTCGACCGAGGTGAGGCGCGACTCCGCCTCGCTGAAGGCGCGGATCGCCCAGTTGAGCGAGCCCCAGAAGGTGAGGGTGTAGGCGAGAACCAGCCCGGCCGTGCCGGCCGCCAGGTGTCCGCTCCGCGCCGCCCAGGCCAGCGCGATGACGACACCCAGCGCGATCAGGCCCGAGAGGAGCGGAATCCGGATCGAGAACCAGCGGTTGACCCGGCACATGGCGTAGAACATCCGCTGGTTCTCCGCGAGCGCTTCATGGAACTGATCGAGGAAGAGCTGCTGCTTGCTGAAGGCGCGCAGGACGGTCAGCCCCTGCAGAGTCTCCTTGAAGTGGGCGAAGCGAGGAGAGCGGGTGACCGAGTGCAGCCGCTTCGTCTCCCGGGCCGTCGCGCGGTAGTCCCGCTGCAGCCGGTAGTAGGCGACGAGCGCGGGGAGGATGAAGATGAGGGCCACCGGCAGCACCGCCGTGATCACCGCGAGCGAGCCGAGGGTCCAGAGGACGTGGCGCACGGTGCCGGCGAAGCTCCAGGCCAGGTCCCGCTCGACCGAGTCGACATCGCGGGAGAAGCGGTTCAGGACCCGCCCCACCGGCGTCGAGTCGAAGAAGCGGATCCTGGTCCCCATCACGCCGGCCAGCGCGGTGTCGTGGAGATCGCGCCCCGCGCTGACGGCGCGGAACGACCAGAAGATGAACTGCACGAAGAGGAGCGCGACGGAGGTCAGGCCGGCCGCGGCATAGATCACGAGCCCCGCGCCGTTTCCGGCGGGGAGTTTCAGCCCCCGGATCACGACCTGGACCGGGCCGTCGCCCGCGGCCGAGAGCGCGTTCATCCAGAGCGCGAGCCAGGCGTTCTCCAGGACGCCGAAGGCCGGCAGCGCCAGGGTCGTCAAGGCGAGCGCGGGGAGGATCCAGCGCGCCTTCTTCGGATCGCGGCCGCCCAGCGCCTTCAGGTAGGAGAGGTAGATCGTGGCCGGCACGGCGCCGCTTTCTTTGTCCTCGTCCTCGGTGATGCGGCCGGAGGCGGCTTCCGCGGATGTCGGGCGGGGAGTGCTCTCTGCGGGGGCGGCCGCGGCGGCCGGACCGGCCGCGCCTGAACGGCGCTCGTTCTCGATCAGGAAGTCCCGGAAGCGGCTGCAGCGCGCCTCGAGTTCATCGAAGGTGCCGCAGTCGACGACCCGTCCCGCCTCGAGAAAGAGGATCCGGTCGAAACGGCGAAGACTCCGCAACCGGTGAGTCGTCATGACGAGTGTCGTGTCGGCGAACGCGCCGCAGATCAATCGCTCGACCAGGAGATCCTCGGTCCTCTCGTCCACGGCGGAGAGGGGATCATCCAGAAGCGCCAGGTCGGGGCGGCGCAGGGCGGCGCGCGCGAGGCAGACCCGTTGCTTCTGGCCTCCGGAGAGGTTGACGCCGTGTTCGCCGATCTCCGTGTCGAGCCCCGCCGGCAGGGCAGCCAGGTCCTGCCCCAGCGCCGCCGCCTCGATGGCGGCCTCCAGGTCGTGCGCCTCCTCGCCGAAGGTGAGGTTCTTCCGGAGCGAGGCGTTCATGATGAACGGCTCCTGGGAGGCATAGGCGACGCGCGGCTTGCAGGCCACGCCATCGGGGCCGTGGAAGGCGACGCTCCCCGAGGTCGGCTCGAGTTCGCCCAGCAGCGTGGCGAGCAGGGTCGTCTTGCCGCAGCCCACCGGGCCGATCACGGCCAGCTTCTCCCCCGGCTCCAGTCGGAGCGCAACGCCCGAGAGGACATCCGCCGGCGCGTCCGGATAGCGGACGGTCACTCCCTCCAGCCGGATCGAGATGCGTCCCGGTCCGAAACTGGTGGTCCGGTCCACGGGGACGTAGGTCTCCTTGGTGAAGTACTGGATCAGCCGGCCGGCGGCGACGCGCGCCGCCGCGAGCTGGGCGATCAGATTCGGAAAGTCCCCGAACGGCTGCTGCAGCAGGTTGAAGAGGAAGACGCAGGAGAAAACGAGCGGGGCGTCGAGTTGCCGCCCCAGGGCCATGGCCGTGCCGAAGGAGGCGATCGCCACCAGGCTGGTCGTTCCGGCATACATCAGGATCGACACGCTTTCGGTCACGATGAGCCGCTTCCGGGCGCGGATCTCCTCGCCGCGGATCGCCTCGATCTCGCCCCGGATCCGCGCCTCCCAGACGAAGTACTTCACGATCCGGATGCCGCTCAGCACCTGGGAGACGAGCGAGACCCGCTCGTCCCGCTTCTTCATGATCAGCTCGTCGTAGGTGATGACCCGGCGAGCGACCGTGCGGGTCACCGGCAACAGCAGAAGGAAGACGCCGACCGCGACGAGGCCGGCCGGACCGAGCAGCCAGATCAAAAGGCCGACCACCGCGACCAGGGTAGCGACGCTCGCGATCACCTCGGCCAGGAGGATGAGGATCTCCGCGATGCTGTCGGTGTCGGTGCTGAGGTGGTTGACGAGGTCGCCCACCGGCGTGGCGGTCTTCGCATTACGGGTGAGCCGGAGCGCGTGGCGGAAGATCCGCACGTTCAAGCCGTTCACCACCCTCTGCTCGCCGTGCAGCATCCGGTTGAAGTAGTGCTGGCGGGTGACGGCGGAGGCGAGGTTGACCAGGCAGAGCCCGACGGCCGAGGCGACCGCCATCGAGAAGAAGCCCTCGCCGCGCGTCGTCTCGTTGATCGTGGCGAGGAGCCGCCGCACCAGGAGCGGCGAAGAGATGTCGAACGCCAGGACGAGGAGTCCCAGGGCGACGAGGAGGATGAACTCCCGGCGCATGACCCGCACGATTCCCCGCAGGAACCGCACCGGCGTCGAGCAGGGGAGTCCGCCGAAGTCGGGCCCGCCCGAACGCGGATCGAGATGCGCCGGCAGCGCCGGGAGATCCTCCGGCCCGATCACGCGCGCCAGGCCGGTGCGGATGATCGGAGCCATGTCGTTGAAGAGCAGCCTGTCCCAGGCGTGCCGGAGCCGAGCGAACATCGCTTATCCCCCGCCCTTGGTGTCGGATCGCGAAGACGAACGGGGAGCGTAACGGGGGCGGGCGATGTGCTCAAGAGGGGAGAAGGATGAACTGGACCCGCACTCCGCTCTCCTATCGCGCGTCCCTTCACGTTCGATCCCGGCGATCTCAATCGCGGCCGATTTCGGGCCGGTTTCGCCCGTCCCCCGGGAACGTCGGAGCGACGTCGGGGGTATGAGGAATATCGGCGCCGCGATCGCTGAGGGCGCCGAATTCCCAGGCCAGCAGACGACGCATGATCCGCCCGGAGCGATGATCCGGATGTGGATGCGTCGCAGGACGAAAGCAGAAGGAGGCCGTCGATGTACACACTGTCATGGCAGACCAGAGGCGATTCTGTCGACACCCGGGTCCGGCGCGAAATGGCCCATCGCCTCGGCCACGCGCTGGATCGATTCCAGGGAGACATCGAACGCGTCCAGGTGAGCCTCGAGGACCTCAACGGCCCGCGCGGAGGAATCGACAAGGAGGTCAGGATCGATCTGACCTTGCGCGGAGCGCGTGATCTCACGGTGAAGCAGCGGGCCGGGGAGTGGAGCGTGGCCGCGCAGTTGGCGGCGGGCCGGCTCGGCCGGAGCGTGGCGCGGCAACTCGGCCGCCGAAAGGATCGTCAGACCCGCGGCCGGTCCCCGTTCGGGAGGGCGCGACTTTCGAGAGTGGACCAGGCCCGACAGGAGGCGGAGCGGTTCGAGGCGATCCGGGCGGTCGCCTGACACGTCTTGGGAAGCGGTGAGGGGAGGCTCAGGGATGAGCCTCTTTTCCCCGCGTCACAGTCTCCCGACCCCCAGAAAGAGCGCGTGCAGCGCGGCGATGAGCACGACGAAGAGCTCCCGCGCCGCGCGCGGCGAGAGACCCGGGAAGCGAAACTCGATCAACCCGCGGCGACAGGACGAGAGGCAATCACCGCAGAGCGTGCAATTGGAACTCGGCCGCCCCCGCTCGAGGTCCTCCTCCCGCAACGCTCCGTAGCGGCAGACCGGCACGCAGAGGCTGCATCCGCGGCAGCCGGCGTTGATCCGCAGGCGGAACGGGTTGATCCGCCCGAGCGTGGCGGCGAGCGCCCCGATCGGGCAGTAGCGGGTGCAGTGCACCATCAGGCCCGAACGCCGCGAAGCGGTCGCCATTAGGATGACCCCCGCGATCCCGAAGGCTCCTCCGAAGATCGTGGCGGACCGGGTCGGCACGTTCGCCTGACGGAGGAGGAGAGCCCCCCCGACCGTGATCGCGAGCGTGACCCAACGGGGATCGATGCGACGGAGCCACCGGCGCCGCGTCTCGTTGCCCCGCCGCGTGCCCGGATCCGTGCCCCCGATCCCCGCCTTCGCCTGGCGCCGCGCGAAGGCGTTGTCCCACGCCCCGACGTAGCAGAGATGCGAGCACCAGGCCGGGCCGACGGCCACGATCGTGGCGAGAAAGAGCGCCACCATCAGGTATCCGCCGC
This sequence comes from uncultured bacterium, assembly GCA_964371055.1. GTDB lineage: Bacteria > Eisenbacteria > RBG-16-71-46 > CAIMUX01 > CAIMUX01 > CAYJLF01. Next base: position 78,110 of record CAYJLF010000022.1, read on the forward strand.
CGCGATAGACCGGTCCGGCCGCGATCATGGCCGGCACCGGCAGATGGAGCGAGCCGCTCATCAGGCATCGTTCGATACCCGCGAGCCCCAGTCCGAGCTGCGCAAAGAAGACGGCCGAGAAGAGGAACCAGAGCCAGAACCGGATCTGCGGCACGCGCCGGTCGTCGAGGAGCCACGCGGCGGCCAAGGCAGCCCAGGTGGCCAGGAGCGCCGTCTCGAGCCAGAAGGATCCCGGCAGGAACCTCTCCGCGAGCAGCATCTCCGCGCCCGCCTTCCAGCGCACCGCGACGAGCAGGACGTAGGTGAGGAGAAAGGCGGCGGCTGACACCCCGGCGCTCTTTTCTCCCCGCGGGAAGGCACGGCGCAGCCGCTCACCGCCGAGCGGCCAGGCGGCCAGAAGGTTGACCGCGGCGACCGCGCCGAGGATCAGCCCCAGGCGGGCCCAGGGCTCGCCGAATGCGATCCGCATCTGGGCGATCCCCCACGCCACACGCACCCACTCGAGGGCACCCGCGAGGAGGAGACCGCGCATGGCGGTCAGGACCCAGCGGCGGCGCAGAAGATAGAGACCCGGTAGGAGTGCGAAACCGGCGGCGGCCCACGGCCCCTGGCCGCGGAGGAAGTGCGCGCCCATCAGGATGGCGGCGAGGATCGATGGGACGAGGCGGAGGAAGGTCAGCATCGTTCCGCTCCTGAAATCGGACCCATGGGTCCAGAATCGCGTCTTGTATTCTGGATGTCAAGGTCTAGAATGTCGGCGGGAGGGTACCGTGATCTCTCAGACCGCCGAATACGCGCTTCGGGCCGCCGTCTGCCTTGCCGCCGCGCCGGATCGTCCGCAGACGACTCCGCGGATCGCTCATCTCAGCCAGGTGCCGGCCGGCTACCTGGCCAAGGTCATGGGTGCCCTGGCCCGCGCGGGGATCGTCCTCGCGAAGCGGGGACAGGGTGGGGGGTTCATGCTGGCGCGGCCCGCCGGCGAGCTGACGGTCCTCGACGTCGTGCAGGCGGTCGATCCGATTCCGCGAATCGAACGCTGTCCGCTCGGCCGCCGCGAACACCGGGAAGCGCTCTGCCCGCTCCACCAGAGAATCGACGCGGCCTATGCGGCCATCGAGGCGGCGCTCGCGGCGACGACGCTCGACCAGTTGCTCGAAGGCCCGAAGGGGGATCGCCCCCTCTGCGTTCCCCGGGAGAGCGATTCGGTCGCTTGATCGTCGTCCGGCGCCTCTTGCACGCGGCGTCGCGCCAGTCCACCATCTCCCGCGATCACGGCGCAATCTTGACGACCATCCGGGGGGATCGATGTCCGCGAACCAGGCTGCCCGGCCGCTCAACCCGGCCTTCTCCACCCTCGCCACCTATCCGTTCGTCCGGCTCGACGAGGCCAAGGCCGGCGCGCGCGCGCGGGGGATCCAGATCATCGACTTCACGATCGGGGACCCGCACGAGGAGACGCCGGCCCTGATCCGGGAGCGGCTCTTGCGTTCGGTCCCGCTGCGCAGCTCCTATCCTCCGGCGGCCGGGACCCCGGCGCTCCGCCAGGCGATCACCCGCTGGATCAAGACGCGCTTCGGCGTCGAGCTCGATCCAGATCGGCACGTCCTGCCGTCCAACGGTTCGAAGGAGGCGGTCTACCTGATCCACCAGGCCGTGATCGATCCTCGCGGGGAGCGGCGCGTCATCCTGATCCCCGATCCGGCCTACCCGGTCTATGAAATCGCCGCACGCTTCGCCGGGGGCGAACCGGTCCCCGTGCCGCTTCGGCCGGAACTCGGGTTCAAGCCTGATCTCAAGGCGCTCTCCTCCGATCTCCTCCGCCGGACCGCGTTGATGTGGATCAACTACCCGAACAACCCGACCGGGGCGCTGGCGGACCTCCCGTTCTACGAAGAAGTGCTCGCCTTGGCGCGCGAGCAGGGCTTCTGGCTGGCGTCGGACGAGGCTTACTCGGAACTCTGGTTCGACGGACCGCCGCCCGGCGCGATCGAGTGCGGACTCGAGAACCTCCTCGTCTTCAACACGCTCAGCAAGCGCTCCGCCATGACCGGCTACCGCAGCGGCTTCATCGCGGGGGATCCGGAACTGATCGGGCTCTTGCGCAAGGTGCGCCCCAGCCAGGGGGTCGCGACTCCTCACTTCGTCATGGAAGCGGCGGTCGAGGCGTGGGGAGACGAGTCGCATGTCGCCGACCAGCGACGGATCTACGCCGAGAAGCGCGACATCCTGCTGCCGGTGCTCCGGCGCCGGGGGATCGAGATCGGCGGCAGCGAGGCGACCTTCTACCTCTACCTGCGCGTGCCCCGGGGGGAGGGCTCCGAGGCTTTCGCGACGCGCCTGCTCGAGCATGGCATCGGCGTCGTGCCGGCCAACTACTTCGGCGCGTCGGGGGAGGGATGGGCTCGGATGGCGCTGGTGCCGACGAAGGATGAGTGCGCCCGCGCGGCCGGGATCCTGGAGAAGATCCTGTGAAAGACGATTGGACCCAGGCTCGCCGGCTCATCGAGGAGGCGTGGGCCGATCGCGCGCGGCTCGATCTTCCCGAGATGCGGGGAGCGGTCGAGCGGGTCCTCGAGGCGCTCGACCGGGGAATTCTCCGCGTGGCGGAGCCGGCCGGCGAGGCGGGGCTGGCGGAGCACGATGGAGCGGCCGCTCCGGTCGGCCTGCCCACCCCCTGGATCGTCCACGCCTGGATCAAGCAGGCGATCCTCCTCTATTTCGCCCTGCGCGCGCCGGAGTCGTTCGAAGTCGGACCGTTCGCCTTTCGGGACAAGATTCCCTTGAAGCAGGATCCGGAAGGGGCCGGCACGAGGATCGTGCCCCCGGCCACGATCCGCTACGGCGCTCACCTCGAGCGCGGCGTCGTGGCGATGCCGTGCTATGTCAACATCGGGGCGCGGGTCGGCGCCGGCAGCATGATCGACACCTGGGCGACGGTCGGAAGCTGCGCCCAGGTCGGAGCTAACGTCCACCTCTCGGGCGGGGTCGGGATCGGCGGGGTGCTCGAACCTCCACAGGCCGCGCCGGTCATCATCGAGGAGGGCGCCTTCCTCGGCTCGCGCTGCATCGTGGTCGAAGGAGTGCGGGTCGGCGCGGGGGCGGTGCTGGGCGCCGGTCTCGTCCTGACCGCGTCGACTCCGATCATCGACGTCCGCGGACCGACGCCGGCGCTCTCCCGCGGCTATGTTCCTCCGCGCGCGGTCGTGATCCCGGGGACCCAGGCTAAGAGCTTTCCGGCCGGCGAGTACGGCGTTCCCGCGGCGCTGGTGATCGCCGAGCGCCGGGCCTCGACCGATGAAAAGACCTCGCTCAACGAACTCTTGCGCGAATACCCGCTCTGCTGACCAGGCATCACCCGAAGAAGGAGAGACCCCATGACGGACCCGCGTCCCCTCCCCGTGCCGCCCGAGCGCCTCCGCTGGCGCTGCGAACCCGATTCCCTCGGGTTCGAACTGGCCAGCGAGATCCCGGTGACCAGGGGGATCATCGGCCAGGACCGCGCGATGGAGGCCCTGCGCCTCGCCTTTTCTCTCCGGAGCAAGGGGCACAACGTCTACGTTTCGGGTCCGACCGGCACCGGCCGCACGACCACGGTCAAGCACATGCTCGAGACGCTCGACACGGGTCGCAAGGCGCCGCTCGACATCTGCTACGTGAACAACTTCCGCGCGCCCGAGATGCCGCTGGCGATCACCCTGCCGGCCGGGCGCGGCCAGGCGTTCCGGCGCGACATGGAGGAGTTCGTGCTCTCGATGAAGCGCAACATCGCGCAGATCTATGAGAGCGAGCACTACAAAGAGCGCACCAAGCAGGTGGTGGAGCGTTTCAAGGAGACGGAGAAGGAGGCGATCCGCACCTTCGAGGAGCGCATCAAGCGGGAGAACTTCGCCCTCGTCCAGATCCAGATGGGTCCGTTCACCCGGCCGGAGATCGCTCCCCTCATCGCGGGCGATCCGGTGCAGCTCGAGCGGCTGGAGGGACTGGCCCAGGAGGGGAAGTTCAGCCCCGAGGAGCTGACGCGGTTGAAGGAGAAGTACAGCGAGCTGCGCCAGCTGATGGAGGACACCTTCAAGAAGGCCCGGGACATCAAGAAGAAGCTGCGCGAGGAGCTCTCCCACCTGGAGAAGGAGTTCGGGCGGCCGATCATCACCGACGCGCTGAATGACCTCAAGGAGGAGTACCCGGATGCGAAGGTGGCCGAGTACTTAGACCAGGTGCGGGACGAGGTCCTCTCCAACATCAACCGTTTCATCGACAAAGACGGCGAGGAGGGGGAGGAGCAGGCGAAGCTGCCGATCCAGGAAGACGAGCGCTTCCGACCGCTGCTCGTCAACGTTCTGGTCGACAACACCGGCGTGGAACGACCGCCGGTCGTGATCGAGACCTCGCCCAACTACCGGAACCTCTTCGGCACGATCGAGAAGGTCGTCGACCGCTCAGGGCACTGGCGCAGCGACTTTCTGCACATCCGGGCCGGCAGTGTTCTGCAGGCGAACGGCGGGTTTCTCGTCCTCAATCTCCTCGATGCGATCGCCGAGCCGGGGGTCTGGCCGGCGCTCAAGCGGACGCTGAAGAATCAACAGATCGACATCCAGAGCTTCGACGCGATGTACCTCTTCTCCACCAGCGCGACCAAGCCGGAGGCGATCCGGATCGACGTGCGCGTGGCGGTCATCGGTGACCCGATGAGCTACCACATTCTATCTTCCATGGATCCGGACTTCCCGAAGATCTTCAAGGTGAAGGCCGAGTTCGACTCGGTCATGCCGCGCACGCCGGAGAACATCCGCCGCTACGCCGCCTTCGCCGCCAGTTTCTGCGGCACGGAGGGGTTCCACTGCATGGACAAGACCGGCGTCGCCGCGCTGGTCGAACACGGCGTCCGGCTGGCCGGGCGCACGTCGAAGCTTTCGACCCGCTTCGGAGAGATCGCCAACATCGTCCGGGAATCGAACTACTGGGCGGGCCGGATGAACAAGACGGTCCTCGATCACGAGGTCGTGGAGAGGGCGATCGCCGAAAAGCAAGCGCGCCTGCGTCTCCCGGAGGAGAAGCTGCAGGAGCTGTACGACGACAAGATCCTCCTGGTCGAGACCGCGGGGACGCGGGTCGGCGTGATCAACGGCCTCTCTTACTACCAGATGGGCGACTACGAGTTCGGCCGCCCGGCGCGCATCACCGCGCAGACCGCCCTGGGCCGCTCCGGCGTCATCAACATCGAACGGGAAGCCGAGATGAGCGGCCCCACCTTCAACAAGGCGATGCTGATCATCGAGGGGTGGTTCCGGGCGCGCTTCGGCCGGGAGTACCCGCTGACCTTCAGCGCCTCGATCGGATTCGAGCAGAGCTACGGCGGCGTGGAAGGAGACAGCGCCTCGGTGGCCGAGCTCTGCGCCCTCCTCTCTTCCCTGGCGGACGTGCCCCTGCGTCAGGATCTGGCCGTCACCGGCAGCGTCAACCAGCATGGCGAGGTGCAGCCGATCGGCGGCGTGAACGAGAAGATCGAGGGCTTCTTCGCCGTCTGCCGCTCGCGCGGCCTGACCGGGACCCAGGGCGTCGTGATTCCCGAGACGAACCTCGGCGATCTGATGCTGCGAGCGGAGGTCGTGCAGGCGGTCCGGGAGGAAAAGTTCGCGATCTACCCGGTGAAGAGGGTCGAGGAGGCGCTGGAGCTCTTCACCGGCATCGCGGCCGGCGAGCCCGGAGCCGAGGGGCGCTACCCCGACACCAGTCTCTTCGGCCGGGTCGAGGGGACGCTCCGCCGCTATGCGGAGACGATGCGCCGCTTCGCTCGCGGCAGTGGCGACCTGGAGGAGAAAGCCGGCTGATGTCAGAAACGCCGACCGGGCCGGAACCCGCGCTTCACGCGTCGGCCCCGGTCTACCTCGATGCGACGAAGCCGGAAGAGCGCGCGCCGCTGCTTCCCGCCGAGCAGGCGGTCCTCGACGAGGTCAACCGGAGGGTCGCCGCGGCGGAGTCGCTCGAGGCGATCCTAGAGTTCGTCTTCGCCTCGACGCAGGAGATCTTCCCCTGCGATCGCCTCGCGATCGCCTTCGTGGAGGAGGGAGGCGACCGACTCGTCGCGCACCACGCGGTGGCGGCTTACGAGCCGATCCTCCTGAGCCGAGGCTACGCGGAAGACCTGGCCGGGAGTTCGCTCCAAGCGGTGATCCGATCGGGGCGGCCCCGGATCCTTCCGGACCTCGCTCACTATCTCGAGGGTCATCCCGGCAGCGCCTCGACGAAGCTCCTGGTCCAGGAGGGGGTGCGCTCCAGCCTGACCTGCCCGCTCCTGGTCGAAGGGCGTGTCGTGGGCGTCCTCTTCCGGAGCGCGCGGCGTCCGCACGCGTACAGCCGGCGCGAGGTCTTACTCCACCAGGCGCTGGCCGAGCGTCTGGGCCAGGCGGTGGAGAAAGCCCGCCGGATCGAGCAGCTCTCCGAAGCGAACCGCGCCTACACCGAGATGCTCGGTTTCGTCAGCCACGAACTGAAGAGCCCGGTCGCATCGCTCGTCATGGATGCGCGGATGATCGGCGAAGGCTACCTCGGGCCGGTCACCGGGAAGCAGGAAGCCAAGCTCGCGTCGATGATCCGAAAGTCGGAGTACCTGCTCGGCCTCGTCCGCGAGTACCTCGACCTGGCCCGGATCGAGGGGGGAGGACTCGAGCTGCAGATGCGCCCGGGGGTCGATCTCCGGCGCGAGGTCCTCGAACCGTCGATCGAAATCGTGCGGTCGGAGATCGAGGCGAGCGGGATGCAGCTCGAGCTGGCGATCCCGGGCGTCGCCCCCGCCACCGGGCCGCCGCTGACCGTCGAGGTCGATCCGGACCTGCTGAGGATCGTCGTCGTCAACCTGCTGGCCAATGGCGTCAAGTACGGAAACAAGGGGGGAAGACTGAGGCTCTCCGCGGAGATCGCCGATCCGACCCCTCCGCCAGACGCGCTGATCCCGGCCCCGGCCCCGGCCGGCCACGTGCTCGTCATCTCGGTCTGGAACGAAGGGCCCGGCTTCCCGGAATCCCAGCGGGCGAGGCTGTTCCGCCGCTTCTCTCGTCTCGACACGCCTGAGCTAAGATCACGCAAGGGAACCGGCGTCGGTCTCTACACGAGCTGGCGCATCGTCAAGCTGCATGGGGGCCGGCTGGACGCCAGCTCCGAAGAGGGGAGCTGGGCGGAGTTCCGGGTGACGATCCCCCAGCCGTGAGGCGAAACCAGGCGGCGGGGTCTTCTGCGCTCCGGCCCGCGATCATCCCGGACGCCGCGCCATCGAACCGTTCGGCCGTCGGAGCGACGACGGGTCGAGCCAACCAGCCGCCGATCGGAGAAGACCCATGAGCGACCTGCCATCCCCCGCGCCGACCCCGGGAGAGATCCCGCCGCACCTCGAGGTCTACCTCGCGCGCCAGCGCTACGAGCTCTACACACCGATGGACCATGCAGGTTGGCGGTTCATCATGAGGATCGGGCAGGCATTCTTCGCGACCCATGCTCACGCCAAGTACTTGGACGGCATTCGCGAAACCGGCATCGCGACGGAGCGGATTCCGCGGCTCGAGGAGATGGACGCCGCGCTCCGCCGCTTCGGGTGGCGAGCGGTCCCGGTCATCGGCTTCATCCCTCCGGCCGCTTTCCTGGAGTTCCAGGCGCACGGCCTCCTTCCGATCGCCTGCGACATGCGCAAGATCGAGAATCTCACCTATACCCCGGCCCCGGACATCGTGCACGAGGCGGCGGGGCATGCTCCGATCATCGCCGATCCGGCCTACGCCGCGTATCTCCGCGGCTACGGTGAGATCTCCCGGCGCGCGATCTTCTCGCGCGAGAACATGGCGGTCTACTACGCGATCCGCCACCTCTCCGACACGAAGGAGCGGCCGGACGCCTCGCCGGCCGAGATCGAGGCGGCGGAACGTCGCCTGGAGGATCGCCTTGCCGAGGTGACCTACGACAGCGAGGTGGACTGGGTCACCCGCCTCGGCTGGTGGACGACCGAGTACGGTCTGGTGGGCTCCCTCGACGCGCCCAAGATCTACGGAGCCGGACTCCTCTCCTCGATCGGGGAGAGCTACCACTGCCTGAGCGATCGAGTGCGCAAGATCCCCTTCTCACTCGATTGCATCCACCAGCCGTTCAACATCACCGAACCGCAGCCGCAGCTCTTCGTCACCCCCGACTTCGAGACCTTGAGCACCGTTCTGGAGCAACTCGCGGAACGTCTCGCCTTCCGCCGCGGCGGCCTCGCGGGGGTGGAGGCGGCCCGGCGGGGAGGAACGGTCTGCACCGTTGAACTGGACAACGGGCTGCAGGTGACCGGGATCGTCGAAGGGTACGAACCGAGGGACGCCGCCACGGCGACCTCGACGGAGGCCGGGCAGGCGCAGCCCGAGCTCGTGCGGCTCTCCGGTCCAGTCATGTTTGCCCGATCCGACACCAGGCTCCCCGGCCACGGCCCTGACCTCCACCCGCGTGGATGCCTCGCGCTCCTCGGCCGGCTGGCCGGATCGCCCCGATCGGCCTCTGATCTCACACCGTCAGAGTTGGCCGCGGCCGGATTCGCCGCCTCAAAGCGCGGCCGTCTGGAGTTCGCCTCCGGGTTCGTGGTGGAAGGGATCCTGGAGGATCGGCTGGAGCGAGACGGGCAGAACCTCCTCCTGACGATGGGAGATTGCGTAGTGCGGCGCGGGGACGAGATCTTCCACCAGCCGTCGGACGGACGGCTCGCTCTGGCCTCTGGCCGGGCGGTCCCGAGCGTCTTCGGAGGAGCGGCCGATCGCCATGCGTGGATGCAGGCGACCGAGATCGAAGCGTATGAGCCGGGGACGCACAAGACGAACGCCACCGACGCGAACCGGGGCCTGAACGAGCTCTATGCCCACCTCCGTGCCCTCCGGGAGAGCGGTCGCGCGCCGGATGCCGTCGCTCTGAGTCGGCTCGTCGTCGAGCTCGATCGGGACTTCCCGGACGACTGGCTCCTGCGCTGGGAACTGCTCGAGCTGAATGCGGTGAGATCCCTGCGGGCGCCCTGGGAAGGCGAGGTGCGGCGGAGGCTCCAGGCGCTCCGGCAGCGAGGCGGAGAGATCGCGGAGAACATCGACCGGGGCCTGGCCCTGATCGAGGGCACCGTTTCGCGTCAGTAGCCGGGTCCCGGATCCAGACCGTTCAACGCGCAGAACCGGCGGAGTTCGGGAGGAAGCGGGGCCGAGACAGTGAAAGGCGCCCGGGTCACGGGGTGGTTCAAGGTGATCCTCCAGGCGTGGAGTCCCTGCCGATCCAGCGCCAGGCGCGCGCGGTCCTCGTCGGTGTAGTGCTCTCCGGCCGCCAGCTTGAGAAAGTAGGCCTCGTCCAGGCCGTAGAGCTTGTCGCCCACCACCGGGAGTCCGGCGTGACGGGCGTGAACCCGGATCTGGTGCAGGCGTCCCGTCCGGGGCCGGGCGAGGAGGAGCGTGTGATCGGGTCCCCGCGCCAGGGTCTCGAACTCCGTCCGAGCCCGCCGTCCCTCGCCCGGCGCGACCACGCCGACTGCCTTGCGCACCCGCGAGTCGAGCGCGCGCCCCAAAGGCGCATCGACCACGAACCTTTCGTCCGCGCTCCGGCCATGCACCAGCACGAGGTACTCCTTGCAGACCGTGTGCGCCTCGAACTGCCGCGCGAGAAACGAAGTCGAGGCCCGGCTCTTGCCGAAGAGCACGACGCCGCTCGTCTCTCGGTCGAGGCGATGGACGATCCGGACCCCGGGATGATCCAGCGTCTCACCCCGGGACTCCAGCAGGAGGCAGAGGAGAGTGTTGCGGAAGTAGCGTCCCGACGGGTGGACCGGCAGGTGCGCCGGCTTGTCGACCGCGAGGATCCCTTCGTCCTCGAGCAGGATCCGGAGATCGACCCGGATCGGTGGTTCCGGCTCGCGGCGCGGGACGTAGTCGATCCGGTCGCCGAACTTCACGACGCGGGACGGACGGCAGGGCTGTCCGTTGACGAGGATCCGCCGAAGCTCGATCATCCGGGACCAGGCGGTGCGGGATCGGTAGGTGAACCGTCCCGCCAGGTAACGGTCCAGCCGCTGCCGCACCAGCGGATCCTCGATCCGGATGGCGCCGTGGCGGACCCACTTGGCCAGCGGGCGGAGGCCGGGCGGGTCGTCGGGGAGTCGTGACATGGTTCTCGCATTGGAGCCGATCGAGCGAGCGCCTGTCCAGCGATCGGTGGAACGGGAGGCGAGGGAGTGGCCGGGATCGCGGAGGGGGTGGTTCGGCGGGTGCAGCCGCGCGTCGTCCTGGTCCGGGTCGGCGGCGAGGATGTAACCGCCCATGTCCGCGGGATTCTGAAGGGAGTGCCGCGGAATCGGGTCCACGTCGTCGCCGTCGGGGACCGGGTCGAGGTACGACGTCCCGAGTCGGGTGACGCCTGGCTCGAGAGGGTCCTGCCGCGCCGGAACGTGATCTCGAGAGCCGACCCCGGGGATCGCTCGGGACGGCGCCGCCAGGATCTGGCGGCCAATCTCGACCAGATCTGTGTCGTCGTCAGCGCGGCGTTACCGCGGTTCAACCCGCGCGCCGTCGATCGTTTCCTCGTGCTGGCGGAGTCGGCCGGCGTGCCGCCCCTGCTCGTGGTGAACAAGTGCGACCTGGATGCCCCGGGCGCCGACTCGGTCGTCGCCTCGTGGCTGCCACTTTACGCGCGGCTCGGCTACCCGACCCTGGCGGCCAGCGCGTTGACCGGCCTCGGGATCGCGACGCTGCGAGATGCGCTCGCCGGCCGTATCTCCCTCCTGATCGGCCCCTCCGGGGTGGGCAAGAGCACGCTCTTGAATGTCGCCTTCGGCGTTGCGCTGCGGGTCGGCGAGATCAGCCGCGCGACCTCCAAGGGGGTCCACACCACGACGCGCGTCGACTGGGTCGACCTGCCGGGCGCGGGTGCGGTGCTCGACTCCCCAGGGATCCGTAACCTCCAACCCTGGGGTCTGGATCGAGGGAACCTCGCCCGCTCGTTCCCGGAACTGAGGGCCCTGCCGGCCTGCCGGTTCTCCGACTGCCTGCACTCGGGAGAGTCAGGCTGCGCGGTCGAGGCGGCGCTGGCGACCGGGGAGGTCGACGTCCGACGCTACGAGAGCTACCGCCGGATCCTGGAGACCCTGACGTAGAACCCCTCGACGCAGAAGCTCCCGGCGGGCTCCGGTGAGTGGGGGACGAGGCCTGAGAACGAGGCGGGAGGAACCTGCGCCGAAAGGGTCAGGATCCCCGCACGAGGTGGGCCATGAGGGGGGCGTCGGAGCTGACCTTGGTGACGAAAACGGTCCGGCGGCCCCAAGCCCGAGCCTGTTCCTTGGTCGGGAACCAGATGTCGGCCTTCTGCTTCCACTTGGAGTGCATCGTGTCGTGGGCCTCGAAGACCCCGACGCCGGGGATCAGCACCTTGTCGCCGTAGGCAAAAGGCGCCCCCGGTGTGAACTCGCGCAGCAGATCCCGGCTCAGGGCGATCGTCCCGGCCACCGTCTTTTTGCCTGACGACGTGACGTGTGGCGAATCGTCCGTCTCGGTCCCGCAACTCGTGTAGGCCGTGACCTGGATCAGCTGGAAGCGGAAGCCGTGCCCGCGACGCTCGGATCGACGCTGATCCATCCCGTCCACGCCGACCCCGGACACGCCCATCCCGGACACATTCAGCGCCTGCCTGGCCGCGAGTGGCTGGCCGGAGCGCCACGCGATCGGGCTGGCGTCGGACTCCGGCGTGGCCTCCTTGAGGATGACCTGGGTGGCGAGACCGAACCCCAGGCGCGACGCCCAGTCATTCCAGGTGAGGGGATCGAAGGGGACCGGTTCCCGCAGGCCGGCGCTGTTCGGGGCGACGGCGTCGGTGATGGTGGCGTCGACCGCCCGGATCAATCCGATCAACCCGAAAAGAGTGAGGGCGGCGGCGGCCCGGCGGAACCAGAGGGGCATCGGCTGCGCCATCCGCGGCAGCGGCTCGCGCGGCGTCGCGATGCGGCAGCCCCCAAGGAGCTGCTGCAGGTGACGTCCCCACACGAGCGGCTTCAGATCGGGATGCCTCATCCGTCGGTGCCTCTCTCCTAAGTCTCTTGATCTCGATGCGAGCCGGCGGGGAGCGAGTCTCCGCGGCTCTTCGGCCAGAGGGGGGAAGTCTACCGTCGGGGGTCGGGACGGTCAAGGCGACGGGTATCCGTCGGGCCGACCTGGTACGAGCAGTCGCAACAATCCCCGTGCCGTCCCGGGCCGCTTTCGGCTGTCCCGCTCCCCGGCGGCTGCCGGCGAGGTTCCAACCTCCTCAAAAGGGAAGGGATTCCAGTATGCACCGAAACCTTCCCGTGCTAAAGTCAGGTCGCACAGAATCCGGCTGTCTCGCCGAGCGGGAACAGGGAAGTCACCGTTTCGGATGTCGTAGCAGTATGGGTACCTTGCGGATATGCTTTCGCGGGGGGGGGGGCGGCCGGACCTCCAGACAACGCGCGTGTTGACGAACGGTGACCGTTGGGCAGAGAGGAGGAGGCAAAGATGGCGGAGGCGGTAGGCAGGTTGCTCGGGCGCCGGATCCGGCGCATTCGACAGGAAAAGGGACTGACCCTCAAACAGATCGAAGGGAGGGTCGGTGTCAGCGCGACGCACATCTCTGAGATCGAGCGTGGCAAGACTTCGCCGACGATCCAGGCGTTGGAGAAGATCGCACACGCCCTCGAGGTCCTCCCATCGCACCTGATCGACCTGCCCAGCTTATCCAAGGCGGCAGTCCGGCGCCCGGACGAGCGGAAGTCGATCTCGATGGACGGTGACTCGATCCAGTTCCAGCCGCTGACGGACCGCGCGGTCTGCTCAGAGATGTCGCTCTTCTACGCCACGATCACCGGCAGCGGCCAGGTGGGAGGCGTCGACGGACATCGTGGTGAGGAGTTCTGCTACGTGCTGGACGGTTTCCTCGAGGTCACAGTCGACGGCAAGGCCTACGTCCTGCGGCAGGGGGATACGATCCACTTCAAGGCGGCCCGTCCCCATCACATCCGCAACCTGACCAACCAGCCGGTACGCACGCTCTGGGCCGTGCGGCCGAAGCTGTTCATCTAGGAGGTGGCCATGGTCAGCAAGGAACTGGTCGGAAGCCGCATCCGGATGATCCGTCTGGGCCAGCGGAAGACCCTCAAGGAAGTCGAGGCCGCGTCGGGGTTCTCCTCGACCCACATTTCGGAGATCGAGCGGGGCCGCACCTCGCCGACGATCGGGGCCCTGATCCGGATCGCCCACGCGCTCGACAAGGATCCTTCCTTCTTCATCGAGGAGCGGGAACTGGACGAGGTCTGCGTGACGAGTCAGGAGAACCGCCCCAACTCGCTGGCGGGCATCGACTTCGATGGTGACGGCGTCAGGCTGGAAGGACTGACCCGCGGCGTGCTGGGCGGGCGGCTGCTCGCGTTCGAACTGGAGCTCGATCCCGGCGGTCGCGCCGAGCCGCGCCACCTGCCGGAGAACGGCGACCTCTGCCTGGTCTGTACGGAGGGGGAGTGCACGATCGTCCTCGACGGACAGCCGGAGTCGTTCTCGTCGGGCTGCAGCCTGCATCTCTGCGTGGAGGATGCGTCGTTCCGCCTCGAGGGGCATCCGGAGCGTCGCTGCCGGTGCTTGGTTTTCCTCGATCCCAAGGAGGCGATCTCGCAGGTACGTTGACCGGGGCCCGCTCGCGGTCGCGCGAGCGCCTGCGCCCGTGTGGTCCGGGCGTCGCAGGGCAGTAGGGCTGACTCCGAGAGCTGACTCAGGAGGCGAATCCGCCGGGCGGGTTCGCCTCTTCCTCCTTCGGTCCGGCTGCTGCGCGTTCGAACTCCTTCGCCTCACCCCACCTTTGTTCGAGTCGATCCAACCCCAGCGAGGAGAGCGTTTCCCCGCGACGCGCGGCTTCATCCGCCATGTGGTTGAACCTGCGGCGGAACTTCCGAGTCGCCGCGCGCAGCTCCTCCTCCGCGTCGAGACCCAGGGCGCGAGCGAGGTTCACCACGGCGAAGAGAAGGTCGCCGATCTCCTCGCGCACTGCGTCCGAGGGCGGAGCGACAGTCCCGGGACGGTCGTTCCCCTCGGCCGGAGCCGCTCCCATGGCCGCCTGCAGCTCCTGCAACTCCTCTTCGATCTTCGGCACCACCGCGTGCGCGTGCGGCCAGTCGAACCCGACCGCGGCCGCCTTCTGCTGCACGCGATGGGCCTGCAGGAGGGCCGGAAGAGCCGGGGGGGGCTCCGGGAGCGCGTCTGGCGGACCCGGATCGGGCGCGATCCCGGAAGCGCCGCGCTCGGCCCGCTTGATCGACTCCCAGAGGCGCGCGGCCTCCGCCGCATCGGCGACCTCGGCGGATCCGAAAACGTGCGGATGGCGGCGAGTCAGCTTGGCCAAAGTCGCTTCCAGGATGGCGTCAAACTGCGGTCCGCCCCGCTCCTCGACCGTCACCTGCACCATCGCCAGAAGGAAGGCTACGTCGCCGATCTCCTCGGCCAGGTGCTCGAGGTCCTCCCGGCGGGATGATTGCAGGACTTCGTAAGCTTCCTCGACCAGATGGCCGGCCAGGTTTTCCGGACTCTGGGACCGGTCCCACGGGCATCCCTGTGGTCCCCGCAGGATGCGGACAAGTTCGAGCAAGCGATCCCAGGGGGATCGATCGGCGGATGCGGCTGCGTGGGACATGGCCGGTAGGGTAGCATGAGCACCGACCGCGGTGGTCATCCCGGAGGTCCCATGTCTCGCCGAGGGAAAAAAGCGCACGCGCCCTTCGCCTCATCCCGAAGCCCGGCCGAGGCGGCCGCCCGGGCCGCCCGGCGCGCCTGGGCCCCGTACTCCACGTTCCGGGTCGGAGCGGCGATCCTGGATGATCGGGGCGAGATGTACACCGGTGCGAACCTGGAAAATGCCGCCTATCCGCTCGGAATCTGCGCCGAGCGCGCCGCGCTCCTGGCGTGGCGCGTGGCGGGCGGAGGTACGATCACGGACGTCGTCATCCATACCGACACGGAGGTCCCGACGCCGCCGTGCGGTCTCTGTCGCGATGCGCTCGCTCGCTGGAGTCCCGGCGCGCGGGTCTATCTCCACTGCCGCGCCGGTCTGTCCAGGCCACGCGGGCCGGCCGACTGGCTCCCTGGCGCCTCGGTTCCATCCCGACCACCCGCCCGGGCGGCCGGCCGCTCTTCGGCGCGGCGCGCGTGAACGCCAAGAGCCTCATCCGCCGGACGCGTGACGGCGAGGAACTGTCCGGCGAAGAGATCGCGTTTCTAGTGCGTGGCGCGGTCGACGGCTCGGTGACCGACTATCAGCTCACGGCCTGGATGATGGCGGTCTACCTCCGCGGCCTGACGGAACGCGAAACCGTCGATCTGACCGTCGCGATGCTCGACTCGGGCGATCGTCTGCGGTTCGATGGCCTTCCCCTGCTCCCGGCGGACAAGCACTCGACCGGCGGCGTGGGGGACAAGGTCTCATTCCTCGTCGCTCCGCTGGCGGCGGCCGCGGGGGTGCCGGTTCCGATGATCTCCGGCCGCTCTTTGGGCCACACCGGCGGCACGCTCGACAAGCTCGAGTCGATTCCCGGCTGTCGCACGGCGCTTTCTCGCGATGAGATCGTCCGACAGGTCTCGACGCTGGGGATCTGTCTGGCCGGTCAGACCGAGCGACTCGCTCCGGCCGACCGGATCCTCTACTCCCTGCGGGATGCGGCCTCGATCGTCGAGTCGCTCCCGCTCATCACCGCCAGCATCCTCAGCAAGAAAGCCGCGGCCGGGGTCCGGGCGCTCGCGCTCGACGTCAAAGTCGGCGGCGGGGCCTTCATGGAGAACCGTGACCGCGCCCACGCTCTCGCGGTGATGCTCGTCCGCACCGCCGCGCGCCTCGGGATTCGCGCGCGCGCTCATCTGACCGCGATGGACCTTCTCCTCGGGCGAACGGCCGGCAATGCGCTCGAGATCGCCGAGTCGGTGCGGGTGCTCCGGGGGGAGGAGCATCCCGGGGATCTGCGCCGGCTGACGCTGGTGCTCGGAGGGTCGATGTGCATGTTGTCGGGCCGAACGGCGACCGCCGACGAGGGGGAGCAAGCGATCGAACGTGCCTGGGCGAGCGGCCTCGGGTTCGAGAAGTTCGTACGGCTGGTCGCGGCCCAGGGGGGCGACGTGCGGTGTCTCGAGGACCCGATGCGACTCCCCCGAGCGGCGGAGTGTCTCGAGGTGCCGGCCTCGGCCGACGGGTACTTCCAGGGAGTTCGGGCGCGGGAAGCGGGCGAGTGGATCACCGAATCGGGAGGGGGACGGCTGCGGGCCGGCGATCGGCTGGATCCTCGGATCGGCGTGGAGCTGCTGGCGACACCCGGAGACCGCGTCCGGGCGGGGGAGACGGTTCTCCTCCTCCACCTCCCCGATGGGGGAGGCCGCACCGCCGCGGCGGAGGACCTGCGAACGCGAGCCGCGGATTGGGTGGTTCTGCAATCGACGCCGGGAACCCCGATCCCGGCGGATCGGCCGGACGACGCGGCGATCATCCTCGAGATCGTGGATCCACCGATCGACGCCGGCTAGCAGGATGCTGAAAAACTGGACCAGCCGCGGTCGGGGCTGAACCGACGGTTGCCCCGGTCTGTCGCCTCCCCGGTGCCTCGCTCGGCTACGGGCGGTCCGGTGCGGGAGCCTCGTCCGGGGCCTCTTCCATGTCCGGATCGATCGTCTCGTCAACAGGGACGGGAGCGCCGCCATGCACCGCGCAGGTCCCGCGGGGAGCGGCCTCCGTGTGAAACGTCCTCGCCACCGAGCGTGGACAACTCGGAGTCGCGAGATCGCCCGTCTCGGAACAGACGCGGACGGTCACGTACCCGGCTGGGGGGGTGAATTCTTCGCTGCCGTAGACCTCCACCGCTCGATTCATGAACGCGCTCCAGGCCGGGAGGGCCGCCTCCCCGCCGGTCATGCGCGACCCGATCGATCGCTTCTCATCGAAGCCGATCCAGACCCCGCAAGCCAGGCGGGGGATGAAGCCGACGAACCAGGCATCGGTGTAATCGTCGGTGGTCCCGGTCTTGCCTCCGGCGGGGGCGGTGAAACCGTGCTTCCCTCGCGCGGGATAACCGGTGCCGTGATCGATGACCGCCTGGAGCAGGTGGACCATGTACCAGGCGGAGGTCTCATCCAGGACCTCGCGGGAAGCCGGCTGGTGTTCGAAGACCACGCGACCATAGCGATCTTCGATCCGTTCGATGGCATGCGGAGTGACGAAGATTCCCTGGTTGGCCATGCAACCGTACGCGGCGGTGATTTCGAGTGGCGTGACCTCCGCGGTGCCGAGGGCCAGCGAGAGGTTGGGCGCCATCGGTCCGGCGAGACCGAACTGATGGGCCAGCTCCACCACCCGGCGCGGGCCGACTTTCTCGAGCAGACGGATGGTCGGCACGTTGATCGACTTCTGCAGCGTGTACTGCAGGGTCACGGTGCCACGGAACTTCCGGTCGAAGTTCTGCGGTGACCACGTCCGGCCGCCGGATGCATAGGAGACCGGGGAGTCCTCCAGCGTCGACTCGGGGCGCCACCCCTCGCGCATCGCCTGGGCAAAGACGATCGGCTTGAACGAGCTGCCGGGTTGCCGCCGTGCTTGTACAGCCCGGTTGAACTTGCTCTCCGCGAAGCTGCGTCCGCCGACGAGGGCGCGGATCGCTCCGTTCTGCGGCTCGAGAGCGACGAGCGCGCCCTGCAGATAGCGAGGAGGCGTCCCCGGCGGGGACGACGTCTCACCGCGCACTTCAACGCCCGGCGTGCGGCGATAGGCGATCGCGCGATCCAGTTCGATCGCGCGCACCCGGCTCTCGACCGCTTCGGCGGCCGCCCGCTGCAACGCAAGATCGACGGTGGTGTAGACGGTCAGCCCCCCGCCGTAGACTTCTGTGCCTCCGAAGCGGTCCATCAGGTCCTGGCGCACCATCTCGACAAAGTAGGCCGCGGCGGGTTCTCCCACCGCATCGGCGGCCAGCACGATCGGCTCGGCTTCGGCTTCCTGCCGCGCCTGATGGTCGATGACGCCGGCATCCTGCATCCGCCGGAGCACGGAATTGCGCCGCCGCTCCGCTGCCTCCGGGTGTCGCGCCGGCGAGTACGTCGCGGGGTTGGCGGGCAGTCCGGCGAGGAGCGCTGTCTCGGCGAGCGAGAGATCGGCGCACGGCTTGCCGAAGAACCGTTGCGCCGCGGCCTCGACGCCGTAGGCCCCTTCGCCGAAGTAGATCCGGTTGAGATAGAACTCGAGGATCTCTTCCTTGGAGAACGAGCGCTCCAGTCGGATCGCGAGAATCGCTTCCTTGATCTTCCGCTCGACGGTCTGTGAATGACTGAGAAACGCGTTGCGCGCCAGTTGCTGGGTGATCGTGCTCGCACCCTGCCGGATTCCGCCGGCGGCGACGTTGGAAACAAGCGCGCGGATGACGCCGGGGACATCGAGGCCCCAGTGATGGAAGAAACGCTGATCCTCCGTGGCCAGCACGGCCTGGCGCATGGCTTCGGGAATCCGTGCGAGCGGCAACGGACTGCGGTTCTCAGTGTATAACTCATCGATCAACACGCCGTGTCGATCCAAGAGGACGGTCTTGCGCGGCGCCTCCACTTCCTGGCGCGTCTGCGGCGTCGGCAGGTCGGGGCCCCACAGCAGAAAGAGTCCGTAGACGCCGCCGGCCAGGGCCAGCGGAACCAGGAAGAGACAGACCAGAAAGGCGATGACGGGTCGCATGAGGTGACTTCATCACGCGGCCCGCGAGGAATCAAGGAGACGGTGGCGACGCGGGTGGTGTGCGTGCGCCTCGAGACGGGCGATATCTCAGGGCGGGCCTGGTTCGGGCGAGCGGCTCCCGGCGGCAGGAATGGCGGCCGCCGGCGCGTGTCGGAGGGCCTCGGCGGCACCCGGGTGGGGCGCAACCGGGCGCGTCGGGGCGCCGCAGGCCCCACAAAAAGATCCGAGGCCGTTCGGAGGGCCGGGCAGGCCCCGCCGTAATAGTTTGTGGTGTAGTGAGTTATGAACCGCTCGTCGAATTCGAAGATCGTTGAAAAAAAGAGGTTGACGATCCACGGGGAGTCGAAGTACATTCCGAGTCCGCGACCGAATCGGGGGCAGCGCCTCCGGCAGTGGACGCCGGGGGGCCATCTCAGGAATGACCCAAAGCGTCTCTACGGTCGCATCAGTTTGTCCTTGCGCGTTCTTCGCGCGAGAAGCGGTCTTTGAAAAGAGTTTCGAGTAGGCTTGGCGAGCCCGAATCGGCGCTCGTCGGTCCAGGCCTCGGTTTCGAGGTCAGGGCTGTGCGGGCGTGCGAATAGTTTGACGCCTCGCCTCGTGGGGTAACCCGCGGGGTTGGGGCGGCTCCGAGTTTTCGAACACGGAGAGTTTGATCCTGGCTCAGAACGAACGTTGGCGGCGTGGATTAGGCATGCAAGTCGAACGGACCTGGGGGCAACTCCAGGTTAGTGGCGAACGGGTGAGTAACGCGTGGGAAACCTGCCCTAGAGACGGGGATAACACCTCCAACGGGGTGCTAATACCGGATAAGACCACGGAATCGCATGGTTCTGCGGTCAAAGGTGGCCTCTACATGTAAGCTACCACTTTAGGATGGTCCCGCGTCCCATTAGCTTGTTGGTAGGGTAATGGCCTACCAAGGCTACGATG
>CAYJLF010000023.1:0-91180 GCA_964371055.1 uncultured bacterium
ACCACCCGATCGGGATGGGCAGAAGCCGGCGCCGTCCCGCCAATCCCCAATCTTCTGGCCACACCCTAGCTGATGAGCCTCATCGCCGCCTGGCGATAGAGCGCAGTCACCGGATGGTGAGGGAAGCGCGTCACGAAGACCCCCGCGCTGGCAAGCGTCATCACTTCGTCCGAATGAGGCAGCACCGCCGCCACCTCGCACTCGTAGGTGCGCTCCACCCGGATCTTCACCTCCACCGGGTCGACCGAGGCGGGACACTTGTTGACGATCATGACGATTCGCGGCACCTCGAGCTTGCGCGCGACCTCGACCGTAACGCCGGTGCCCTGATAGTCCTGCTGGTCAGGACGCATGATGATGGCAAGGGCATCCGACACGGCCAGGGAGAGCAGCGTCTCCTCGTTCAACCCGGGATGGGTGTCGATCACGAGCGCGTCCAGACTCAATCCGGTCAGGAGGTTCTGGAACCCGTCGTTGAGAAGGCCGACGTCGTAGCCCTCCCGCAACACGCGTGCGATCTCCCCCGCCTTGATGCTCGACGGGATCAGGAAGACCCGACCCGCCATGTTCGCCCCCAGGCGCGCGGTAACGTCGTGGGCGCACTCCTCGATCCCGCACTTGCCCCAGAGGTAGTCATTGAGCGAGTGCTTCATGTCCTCTTCCGTGAGGCCGAAGAGGACGTGAATGCCCGGAGACTGGATGTCGGTGTCGATGACTCCGACCCGCATTCCGTCCATCGCGAGGAGGGTGGCGATGTTGGCCGTGGTGTTCGACTTGCCGGTGCCTCCCCGGAAGGAGTGAACCGAAATGATCCTGGACATTCGCTTCTCCCGTTACGGCCGAGGCGCCGTTCCGCCAACGATGCTGCCGGGGCCGAAGTGCCGGGCGAGGACCGGAGGAATCCTTCCGGACCGGCAGGTCTCCACGGCGGGGAGCACGACGATCATAGCTCAGGCCGCGGGCGCGCGCCGTACCGCCAGCATCGTGATGTCATCGAACTGGTCCGCCCCGTTCATGAAGTCCCTCAGGCTGACGCTCACGCGCCGAAGGAGTCCCCCCGCCGAGGCGGCCGGCTGGCCCAGGACCGTGAGGAGGCGCTTCTCCGTGAAGAAGGTCCGGGCAACATCCCGGGCCTCCGTGACGCCGTCGGTATACGCGAAGAGGATGTCGCCCTCATCCATCTGCGCGTACTCGATCCGGAAGTCGACGGCCGGGAACATCCCCACGGCCGGCCCCGTGCCCTTGAACTTCGCCTTGAGAGACCCATCCGCGCCCAGCAGGAATGGTGGATTGTGCCCCGCGTTGATGTAGGCCAGCCGTCCGTTCGAGGGATCGAGGAGGCCGAAGAACAACGTGGCGAACATGTTGAGGTCCGCGTGGTTTTCCACGATGAAGTTGTTGGTCAATAGGACGGCGTTCCGCAGGGCGTTGGTGCCCGTGGAGGGGATTCCGCCCTTCCCACCCCGCGCCCGGCCGGGGCCCGAGCCGGGGAGTCCGGCCAGGGTCTCGTCCAGGACGTTTGTCCAGCTGAGCGAATAGTGCTGCTGGGCAAAGGCCCGGGTGAGGCTGCGCACCAGGGCCATGAAGAGCGCGGCGGGCACGCCCTTGTCGACCACGTCGGCGATGACGAATCCCAACCGCCGGTCCTGCGAGAGCATGAAGGCATCGTAGAAGTCGCCGGCGACCTCCCGGGCCGGGCTGAACTCCGCGGCTACCTCCCAGCCCGGGGGCCGGGGCAGAGTCTTGGGGAGGAATCCCTCCTGGATTCGCTGCGCGACCTGCAGGTCGTGCTCCATCTTGAGGAACGACTCGCGCTTCGCGAGGTCGCGCTCCTGCATCCGGCGCCGTCCAAGCTCGACGTACTCAGTGACGAGGAACCGCAGAAAGGCGGGAGAGATCGGGGCGAGAATGTAGTCGTCGGCACCTGCGGCCAGCCACCGTTCCACGTCCTCGAGCTGCCGCGCCCCGGCGAGCACAATGACAGGAATGTCCCGACGGCTCTCGTCCGCCTTCAGATCGAGCAGGACCTCGATCGCATCCGCCCGCGGCGCATCGAGGGCCAGAAAGACGACGTCCGGCTGAGCGGTCTCCACGGCTTCCAGGGCGGCGGGACCGTCGGCGGCGACGGCCACGACGAAGCCCTCCTGGCCCAGGCGGGCGATGAGGTCCCCCATCCGCTCAGCCGCCAGGCCGACGAAGAGCAGGTGTCCGCTATCCTTGTTCACACTCTTCCCCCTGGAGCCGGTCCGGCGTCCCGCCGCCGGCCGCCCGCGCGGCTCAATCCGCGCGGCGCCTCATGATGAAGATGTTCCGATTGCGCCCTTCGACGTGCTCGTAGCGATACTCATCCACGTTTTCGATGGCGAGGTAGACCCCCAGCCCGCCGACCGGCCGTTCGGCCAGGGGCAGGTCCATCTGGGGCGGGCGCTTGAGCTGGCGCGGGTCAAAGGGAGTGGCCGTGTCCTCGAGCACGATGGTCACGGCCTCCTCGTCCGCGTCCGCTCGCACGACGATCTCGCCCGCGGACCCGGCATCCGGGTACCCGTGGACTACGATGTTGGTGGCGATCTCATCGACCGCGAGCTCCAGCCGGTACGACTTCTTCCGTTCAAGCCCCGCCTCGACGGCCGTCGCGCGGACGAAGTGGCGGATCAGCTCGAGCGAGTCTGGCGTCGCCGCCACGCAGGTCGTGTTCATCAATCGCTCCGGTCAGATGCCTTCGATTTCCGACGCGTCGTACTCGTCGAGCATGACCACGCTGTGCTGGAACCCGGTCATCTCCAGCGTTTCCTTCACCGATTCCTGCGTGCCGACCAGGTAGATGTCCACGTTCGCCCCCAGCTTCTGCTTGGCGAAGACCAGCGTCCGGAGTCCGGCGCTCGCCATGTAGGACAGCTTTTCGAGCATGAGGACGATCCGCTTCGGGTTCAGGGCCGAGACCTGCTCGATGGTCTCGTGGAACGTCCGAGCTGAGACCGCGTCGAGTTCGCCGACCAGGGTAACCCTGCTGATTCCGTTGACCACCTCGGATGACAGACTGAAAGCCATGGCTCTTCACTCCCCCTTTGTTTCTGCCGGTTGGGCCGCGGTCCCCGCGGCCGGCGCTCCCGTCCCCTGCCGCTGGTGCCGGAGCAGACGGGCGCGCGACTGGAGCGCGCGGAAGAAGTCGGTCTCCACGACCTCGGTGACATTCTGCCCGCGCCGGACCGAGTCGATCTCGATCCGCAGGTCCTGGACCCGCTGCTTGAGAATCTGCGTGCGCGCGTACACTTCGTTTGCCATCTGCCGGAAGAGCCGGGCGGTCAGCCCCAGCTCGTCCCCGCGGTTGGCGATGTGGGTCAGGTCGCCGGACTGGGGCAGATTGGCGATCGGCTCGTCCGCGCTCAGCTTCCCGGCCACGACACCGAGTGTCCTCACCGGCCGGATGATGTCCCGGCGGAGCAGGACATTCAACGTGAGCAGGACCAGGGTCAGAGTGATGATGGTCGCTCCGACCATGACGCCGAAGGAGTGCAGCGCGGCCTTCAGTACCTCGTCCGCCGGCACGTAGACGATCTGCGCGGCGATGATGTCGTTCATCTCCCAGCCGAATCCGTTCTCTGATCCGTATTGGGCGACCATGCTCGGGGGGGCCATCGCGGGCGTCCCGTGGCAGCTCAGACAACCCGCGGAGGTCATGCGCATCGGATGGGCAACGTAGTAGACCTTCCGCCCCTCCCGCTCGCGGAAAGCCGCATACTCCGGCCGCCCGGTCTCGCGCATCTGTTCCAGCAGGCCCGCCTCGAAGTCGTCGGCCCGGTTCAGGGGATTCGTGGGGTTCACGGATGCTTCCCGGTAGACGAACCCTTCGGTCTTCCCCCCCTCTCGCATGCGCGAGAAGACCTCCCGCGCCGAGAATGCGGGGACGGACTCGGGAATGAACTGCTCCTCCCGGTCGTGTGCCCCGGCGACCAGGGCGCCGTCCGGTCCCATGACCACACCGTGGCTCAGGAGCGGGACGACATGGGCGTTCGTGTAGCTCCGGACCGCGTTCATCGCCTCGAGGAGCAGCGACCCCTTC
Organism: uncultured bacterium; assembly: GCA_964371055.1. Lineage (GTDB taxonomy): Bacteria > Eisenbacteria > RBG-16-71-46 > CAIMUX01 > CAIMUX01 > CAYJLF01. The sequence continues at coordinate 4,061 of CAYJLF010000023.1, forward strand.
GAGGCCACTTCCGCCTCGGCCCTCGCCCGCAGGACGGGCCACAATACGGCGGCCCCGGTCGACGCGCCGAGCAGGAAGATCGCGGTCAGGAGGATGTTGAATCTCGCGCTGAGGCTGCGATTCAGCCACAGGCCGGAGCGCACGCCGCTCAGCCGGGATTTCATCTTCCGACCAGGATGGCGACCGAGCGATCCGCGAGCCTGATCCCCGCCTGGTTGTCCAACCTGCGCTCCTGACCTGGCTCATGGATGTCCGCCGGATCGCCGGTGTGGGCGAAGAGGTGCCAGACGCACCCGTCCGGCAGTCCCGGGAGCTCGAACCAGTGGCCTTCCCAGTGCATGTTGAGCGCCACGTAGATGTAGTCGTCCGCCACGCGGCCGCCGCGCGCGTTCGGACCCGCCAGCATGAACGCCAAAGTCCGGCTCGATCCCGACCAGTCCGCGTTCCAGGCCTGCAGACCGTGCCACGAGAGGTCCGGAATGCCGCAGCCCGCGGGATCGTGCCCGGCCAGGTGCCACCGATTGCGCAAGATCGGGTGGGCGTGGCGAAACGCCATCACGTTGCGGGCAAAGCGGAAGAGATCAGCGTTGCGCTCCACCAACCCCCAGTCCAGCCAGTTCAGCTCGTTGTCGTGGCAGTACGTGTTGTTGTTTCCGCCCTGGGTCCGCCCGAACTCGTCCCCCGACAGGATCATGGGAACGCCCTGGCTGACCATCAGCATGGCCAGGGCATTCTTGATCTGCCGCCGCCGCAGCGCATTGACGCCCGGATCGTCCGTGGGTCCCTCCCAGCCGCAGTTCCAGCTGTGGTTGTCGTTGGCCCCGTCTCCGTTGCGCTCGCCGTTGGCGTGATTGTGCTTGTCGTTGTACGACACCTGATCGTACAAGGTGAATCCGTCGTGTGCGGTGATGAAGTTGACCGACGCGGTCGCCCCCCGGGCGCCGTACATGTCCGGCGAACCGCTGAGCCGCTGGGCCATTTCTCCCGCCAGCCCGGGCTCCCCCTTCAGAAACCTGCGGAGGGTGTCACGGTACTTCCCGTTCCACTCCGCCCAGCGTCCGTAGGAGGGAAAGGATCCGACCTGGTAGAGCCCGCCCGCGTCCCAGGCCTCGGCGATCAACTTGCACTTGGCCAGCACCGGATCGTGGGCGAGGGTCTCCAGCAGCGGCGGGTTCGAGAGTGGTGCGCCCTGCGGGTCGCGGCCGAGGATGGACGCGAGATCAAAGCGGAAGCCGTCGATGTGGTACTCCGACGCCCAGTAGCGGAGGCAGTCGAGAACCAGGTTGCGCACCACCGGGTGGTTGCAGTTCAAGGTGTTGCCGGTGCCGCTGAAGTTGTAGTAGTACCCCTCCGGGGTCAGCATGTAGTAGGTCTTGTTGTCGATCCCCTTGAACGTGATGTAAGGCCCGTGCTCGTTCCCCTCCGCCGTGTGGTTGAAGACCACGTCGAGAATCACCTCGATTCCGCTTCGATGCAATTCCTTGACCAGCGCCTTCACCTCGTCCACCTGCATCCCCTGCCGGCCCGTCGCGGCGAAACCGGCCTTCGGCGCGAAGAACCCGACGGTGCTGTACCCCCAGTAGTTGTAGAGCTGCTCCCCCGTCTCCGGGTGGGGACGGGAGTTCTCGAACTCGTCGAATTCGAAGATCGGCATCAGCTCGACGCAATTCACGCCCAGGCGCTTCAGGTAGGGGATCTTTTCCCGGATTCCCGCGAAGGTGCCCGGCGCCTTCACTCCCGCTGAGGGATGGCGCGTGAAGCCCCGTACGTGCATCTCGTAGATGATGAGATCCTCCATGGGGATCTCGAGCGGGTGGTCGCCCTCCCAGTCGAAGTCGTCATAGACCAGCCGGCCGCGATGCTGCGTGCCATTAGTCCAGTCGGGCGGCGTACCCCAGACGTCTCGGCCCGACACCGCCCGGGCGTAAGGGTCCAGCAGGATCCGCGACGCGTCGAAGCGGTGCCCCTCCTGCGGGCGGAACTCCCCATCCATCCGGTAGCCGTACTCGACCCGCTCGAAGTCGAGGCCGAAGACGATCATCGACCAGACGTTGCCGATGCGGAACTCGTCCGGGAAGGGAATCTCGACCACCGGCTGCACCGAACCCCGCTCGAAGAGGACCAGGGTGCAGGCCCGCGCATGGCTGGAGTAGATGGAGAAATTGACCCCTCCCGCCATCGAGGTGGCGCCGAACGGGAACGGCTTGCCGGGTCGGTACCGGTACCCCTGGTGTTCATGGGTGGGATAGGTGTCTACGCGCTCCACATCAGCTCCTTCTCGTTCTGGTTGGTCCGCGGATCTCGCGCCGGCTCGTTCACGCCAGCGCGCCCAGCCCGGCGTCCACCGTGTCACAGCAGGCGAAGAACTCCAGAAATCCCGTCATCGACATGGTGTCGCGCAACTCCTCGGAGAGACCGACCAGAGCGATCCGGCCTCCACCAGCGCTGATCGTGCGGTACGCGAGCAAGAGCATGCGCAGACCGGCGCTCGACATGTAGCTCACCCCCGTCATGTCCAGCAGGACCCGGGCCTGCGGCTCGGCCAGCGCCATGATCTTCTCCTGCGCCTGCGGGGCGCTGCCGCCGTCCAGCTCTCCCGACATCGTCACGACACTGGCATGCTGCACGGCGCTGACGCTGACATCCAACATGGGGATTCCTCCGTTCCTGTCGACCCCGGCCGGTGGCCGGCACTCCCCTCAAGAGGCGCGCCGGCGCCCCTCTCAGCCTCCCGTCGGCTCGACCCGCACCTTGACGCGCACCTGCTCGCTCGTCTCCGGCAGCGTGACCGTGAGTGCCGCCGCGTCGAAATTGGTGTAGGGCCGGCCGTCGATCTCCACGGCTCCGATCCGGATGCTCCCCGCGGGCAGGAGGTCCGGCGCAACCCGCAGGATGTTCCGCGGGAACGCCCCGGGCAGCGGCTTGAAGTGCAGAGTCAGCGGTTCTTTGGTGATCAGCAGGTTCGTGTAGACCTGCGCGAGGAAGGCCAGTTCTCCCGAGTGGTACATGCTCATCGAGTGGCTCCCTTTGAACCTCTCCGTCCCGATGAGGTAGGCCACGCCGCTGGCCAGCACGTTGAAATAGACCGCGCCGTCATTGTGATCGAGAAAGAACGCGTTGTAGAACGCCGAGGACTCGCGGGCCAGGCGCAGGTACTCGTCTCCGCCGAGGACGCCATGCAGGATCAGGTAGGCGAGGATTCCCTGCTCCTGCTGCCACCAGGCCTTGCGGTCGTGGAACGCGAAACGGTGGAACTCCTCCCCGGTCTTGCGGTCCCGTTCCATGACGTCGTACCAGCCGCCGCGCATCGGGTCACCGCCGATCGCCGGCATGAGCTCGGCGATCCGCCGCGCCAGCGCCTCGTACTCCGCCTTGGGCATGAGGCTGTGCATCCGCATCAGGTTCCAGGCGATCTTCAGGTTGTGGCCGACCACACCCCGGTTCTGCTGCCACATGTGGGTTCGGTCCGGCGACCAGTCTTCGAGAAACTTCTCCTGCACGAACGGCGACTCATCGTAGTTCGGGAAGTACTTGGCGATGGTGTCGAAGGTGTACGCCAGCATCCGGGCATAGCGGTCTTCCCCGGTGGCCAGATAGAGGTTGATGAGGTACGCCGGGGCGTGGTCGCCCACGGAGTTCCAGTTCTTCTTGGCGCGGTTCGCGCCCAGCGAATCGGCCCGCGGATCCAGCGTGACCGGATCCAGGTGCGAGAAGTACCCTCCCGCGTTCCGATCGAGGAAGAAACGATCGAAGAGATCGATCGTCAGCTCCGCGTCCCGCAGAATGCGCGGATCTCCGGTAATGCGATAGTTCTGGATCGGGCCGGCCAGGGCATAGATCTGTTCGTAGGCGGGGATCGCATCCAGGTCATCCCCGAACTCGGAGGCGAAGACCTTCGTCTCACGCCGCCCCTGGACATCGATGCCGTGGTACCAGTAGACGATCTTCTCGTCCGCGTCGTAGAAGCGGAAGTGCTCCCGCAGGTACTCCGTTCCCCGGTCCGCAGCTTCGAGGTACCGGTCGTCGCCCGTGAGCATGTACGCCGAGGAGAGACCGTAGATCAGCCGGGAGATGGTGTCGGTTTCCTGCCGGTAGTTGTCCTGCTCCTTCTCGCCGCTCAGCTTGACCGTGGTCCGGTAGTTGCGGTAGTCCACTGGTCCGTCGCCGAACTGGGCCTGCAGGTAGAAGTCGCCGATCTCCCGGATCTGCTGCACCCACCAGTCGGGGCGCTCCTGGCGGTGCTCATCCGCACGCCGTCCCACAAAGATGATGTACTGCGCCTCGATCACGAACCCGTCTGCCTCCGGGTAGAAGATGCAGTAGGTGTAGAGATAGCGCCCGGCCACGAGCATCTCCCGCATCTGTCCGGTGGCGTCGTGGTACGGATCACCCAGGTTGCGCAGCAGCTGCGCGTACGTGTTGCCCTTGAGCGCGATCCGGAACTCCTGGCCGCCGCTCGTCCTGACCGTGTACCGATCCGTGGCCGGATCGAACTCCGTCACGTATCCGGCGATCGTGTCTGAGAAGGGAATCCGGATCTCGTTCACGCCGCTGCCTCCCCTGGCTCTGTTCTTTGGCACGCCCTGTACCTGCCTTCCGCCTTATCCGCCGCGCTCAATCCAGCGCCGGCGGGTTCTCCTGGTCCACGTATCCCTGACTGATCTCGACGATGTTCCCTTCGGGATCGGCCACCCAGACGGTTCTCCAGCCGGGGATGAAGTCGTCGAACGACATCGGTCCGAGCGTGACCTTCACCTCGTCCCCCAACGCGCGCAGCTTCGCATCCACGTCATCGACCTGGAAGGCAACGTGCCGCAGCCCGGGATAGTGCGGTCCGTCGCCGGTGAACGGCCCGACCGGCGGCTCTCCCTCCGCCTGGAACAGCTCCATCCAGACATCCCCCGCACGGATGTAGACGACCTTGGTCTCGCCGAGCGGAATCACGCGCGCCCGGTGAAAGCCGAAGTGTGCCGTATAGAAGCGCTCGATCCGGTCGATGTCCCGGCAGGAGAGCGCCACGTGCGCAAACTTGATCCAGCTCATGCGTCCTCCCCTGCCTCAGCGTCGGGACAGGATGTCGATGATGGTGCGGGCGAGGAGATGACAGTGCCCACCCGACCGCGCGGTCACCAGGTCGCCGTCGACCACGACATCCTCGTCGACGTAGATCGCCCCCATGTTCTTCACGTCGCCGAGGAGATTGTTGTGGCAGGTGACCCGGCGTCCGCGCACCAGCTCCGGCGCGGGGGAGACGAGCCACATTCCGTGGCAGATGATCCCCTTGAGGATCGACTTTTCGGCGAAGGCGCGCCGGAGGAACTCCACTGCCGGCGGCAGCGCCCGGACGTCCTCCGTCCATCGCAGCCGGTCCGCCACGATCCCGGAAGGGACGATGACGGCAGCGAAGCTGCGGAGCGTGGCGTCATCCATTCCCTCGAACGACTCGCGCACCTCCAGCGGGTAGTGCTCCTCGTGGCCCTTGAACGTCAGCTGCGGTTGGCCCCAGAGCCGCGTCAGGAAGTGCAGATCCATCCCCTCCTCGGGAAACCGGTGCTCGTAGTAGAAGATCTCCTTCTCGTAGAAGTCGCTCTCCATCAAGACAGCGATCTTCGCCCCCTGAAGCTTCATCCGATCTCCCCTCGGTGGTTCGGGCCGGCAGGGCCGGCCCCTTCGGTGTTACAACCGGGCGAACCCGGGCGCGTACTTGAACGGCTCGGCCGTCGCGTTGTAATAGCTGATCTCGAGACCCCAGGCGTTCCGGGTGGAGGGACGCACCACCCACTTCTGCGTCGCGTCCAGCGAGACGCGGCGGCTCTTCGCCGCCGGAGGCACGAACCAGCTCGCCTGCCAGCCGACCACGACATCCACCGCCGCTTCGTTCCCCTTCACGACCGCGTCGACGCTGTGCACGTTGTGGTTCTCGTCAAAGAAGATGTTGGTCACCCGGTCGTACCACGTCTTGAAGCTGGCCAGGTCCGTGATGTCACCGTCGGGGAACACCATCCGGAGCCCCTCCGCCGCGAGAAAGCGCGAGCATTCCTCGATCGGCGCGTGGACGTCGAGGGCCACGTACCATGCCGCCACGAAATCGGCGATATTCTCCTTGTTCAGTCTGCTCGTATCGGTCACGTCTTATCCTCCGGGCGCGGATCGGGCCCGGTCGGGAACGTCCCCCGGGCTCGCCGCGCGGTTAGTGGCGGCTAGTGGCGGCAGGCGCTGCGCACTGCCTCTGGCCTCGTGTCTCCCTCGAGCACGAGATCGATCAGGAAGGGGCCCTGGTGGTCCAGCATCCGGCGGATGGCGGGCCCGACCTCGGCCGGTGTCTCCACCCGGATCCCCGGCACGCCCATGGCCTCGGCCAGCCCGCCAAAACGAATCGGCGGCTCGGAGAGATCGAAGCTGAGCGGGAAGTCGTGGCGGGGAATGCCGCGCTCCTGCCAGTACGCGTCGATGTTCATCTGCAGAAGACGATACGAACCGTTGTTGCAGACGACAAACTTGACCGGAAGCCGGTGGCGCGCCGCGGTCCAGAGCGCCTGGATGGTGTACATGCTGCCACCGTCACCGGAGAATCCCACGACCGTCCTTCCCGGGTGGGCGAGCTGGAGCCCGATCGCTCCGGGAAACCCGACCCCCAGCGAGCCCCCGCGAGTCAGGAGATACTCTCCCGTACGCTGGGGCGGCCGGTAGAGCGAGATCGGCGCGGAGTTGGTCAACGCTTCGTCGAAACAGAGCGCATCCGCCGGCAGCGCCGCGGCGAGCTCTTCCATGAAGCGGGTCATATGCAACGGCGTCTCGTCCCGCACCGATCGCGCGTGGTCCAGCGCCGTCTCGCGCCGCGCGGCGGCGGCCGCGGCGGCCAGGGCGGCGCGGGCCGCGCTGGCCGCTCGGGTGGCCGAGGTATGTTCACTCTTCAGCTCCTCGGCGAGGACGGCCAGGGACGCCCGAGGATCGCCGAGCAGTCCGAGATCGACCGGATGATTTCGGGCGATGTGGCTCTCGTCCAGGTCGAGGTGGATCACTCGGGCGGAGGGCGCGAACACGTCCCCCAGCTCCGGGAAGACCTCCGGCGTGATGTAGGTGCCGCAGACGAGGTTGACATCGCCATGACGGAAGAGCGGCAGACTCTGGGATCCGAACATGTGGCCGGTCATCCCCCGGTAAAGCGGGTGCGACCAGCTCATGTTCACTTCGCCGGTGTGAACGTCCCAGACATCCGCTCCCAGGAGCTCGGCGACCCGGGTCAATTCTTCCTGGGCTCCCGAGTAGGCGACTCCGTCGCCGACGTAGATCGTGGGCCGTTCCGCGGCGACGAGCAGGGCCGCGGCTTCGCGCAGATCCTCGCGCCGCGGCGTCATCCGGCTGGACGGGACGGAGGTCGGCCGCACCGTCTCCGTCGCCGGCGCGTCGAGCACGTCCTGAGGCAGGCAGACGTAGACCGGCCCCATGGGCGGAGTCGACGCCACCTTGATCGCCCGGCGCAGGACACGCAGCAGCGATGTCGGATCCAGGACCATCGTGGACCACTTCGTGACCGGTTCCGCCATCGCCACGAGGTCACCGGCCATCTGTGCGTCCATCGCCTGGTAACGGACCCCGGCATCCCCGCCGATGACCACCAGCGGCGCGTTGCCGCGACGCGCCTGGTAGAGCGCCCCGATCCCGTTTCCGACCCCCGGCGTGCTGTGAAGCTGCACCAGGGCCGGCGCGCGCCGCGCCCGGGCATACCCGTCGGCCATCAGGACCGCCACGGACTCCTGCAGCGTCAGGATGTACTTCATCGCCGGGTAGGAGGACAATGCGTCCAGGAAACCCTGCTCGACGGTTCCAGGGTTGCCGAACATGTGGTCGATCCCGTCCGCCAGGAACTGCTCGATGATTGCGTGATGGCCGTTCTTCGCCGTCATGTCGCCGCTCCTGCCTCCCTGCTCCTCGGGGCCCCGAAGCTCCGGGGATCCCGAGGAACGTTGCCGTCTCGACCGGAGTTCACCATCCCCACCGTTGCAGCCCCTTCTCCAGGACTTCGACCATCTTCTGGCCCGTCAGGTACGAGTCGGGGGTCGAACGGCCGGTGATGAACGGAAAGTCCACGATGACCGACGTGTCCTTGCCAAAGTTGCCGATATAGGCGCCATCGGGGCCGGTCGCGTCCCGGAGGATGTACTCCAGCGGATAGGGGGGCGGTCCCATGTTGAAGTCGGTGCCCATGAAACCGGTCCCATCCTTGTAGTCGTATTCCTTGCAGTGCCCCGTCACCCGCTTGCCCCAGATGATGCTCTTGCGGTCCTCCCACTCGCGGGCGAACGCCAGGCAGGCGACGCCGTAGCACTCGGCCCCGATCGGCTTGCCGGCCCGGCGGAACGCCAGGACGACGTCGTGCACCCTCTGGTTGTTCGCCAGATCGACGATCGGCCCGCTCCCGCCCACGATCAGCAGACCGTCGTACGCCGCCAGCCAGCCGTCCGCGGCCTTGTCCACGCCGTGGTAGTACGCCTCCAGGTCCCGGATCAGCGTGGCGGAACTGAAGTACGGCCGCTCCGGCATCAACGACGCGATGTTGAGCGGATTGTCCAGGCGCGGCGACTTGTCGATCGCTTTGACCTTCGCCGCCACCTCGGCCGAGGTGACGGACTTCCCGAGCGGCGGATCCACGTACGCCGGATCCATGCTGGGAGGCAGCGCCACCGGCCGCCGTCCATTCGGCGTCGCGAAGGTCACGTTGTACCCCGCTTGGTCGAACGTCTCCAGGGGGCCGATCAACTCCTCCCCCCAAAACCCGTACTCCGACAGAATCACCAGAATCTTCTTGCTCATGATCCTTCCTCATCGCTCCGTGCTGGAGCCCAGGCCTCTCCTATCGGTCGATGGCGCCGCGGCGTCGGTCGCCGGACCGCGCCCGCGCTGTCATGACAGCGAACCATCCGCGTGCTGGACCATCCCCGCGAAGTGAATCGCGATCTTCCCGTCCCGCAGCACCCAACTGTCGGCAAACCGCATGTTCGCCACGCCGTCCTTCGTCGTCATCCTGATCTGCTCCGTGATCATGAGCGTCTGCGGGTTCTCCGTCTCCGCCCAGAACACCACCTCGCTCTCCAGACCCTCGATGCCGAGAATTCCCTGCATGTGCTCCCGCAACTCGTCCCGGCCACGATAGATCACCGGCGTCTTCATGAAGCTGCTGATCAAGATGGCGTCGTCGGCATACTGGTCCAGCAACCGGTCGATCTTCTTGTCGAGAATCAGCTGGATATGCTCCCGGTACATGCGGCCCAGGGCCGTCTCAGGGACGTTCTTCACCTTCGGGATTCCTCCAATGTTGATCTCTGCGTGGCGCCGGTCGGCGGTCACTCCCGCCGGCCCGCGCCCGCCGCTGGTTCGGTTCCGTCCACGATGTTCGTTGCTGTGTGACGTGGTCATCCGACAGTGCACTGCCGGCGGGGACCGCCCGGCTCGCGCCAATCTCAACGTCGCACCGGGTATCTTACGTGCGTCCCGATCGCAACAGCAAGCGAAATGTTTCACACAGGAGATGAACTCTTCGCTCCGACGGCACGACACGGCGGTTCTTGTACAAGCACACCCTTCTCGTCCGCACTGCTGGTGCTGCGCCTCTCAGTCTTCTCTCTATGTCTCAACGCCGCCGCCCTTGTCTGTGGCGCGGCCTCGGTTCGAGTCGTCGCCAGTCGCGGAACGCAGTCGCGCCTGCGACCGCTTCCCGCGCCTACCGGCCACGACAGCCGACCTCCCGGCCGCGCACATCGCACGCCCATTCACGCCCGTCCGGCAGGTATCGTTCTTCCGAAGAACCCGTTGCCGCCTCTCGTGACCGGGCGTTTCAGCGCCGGCCGGCGTATTCATTTATCCGTGGTTCCCGACTGCAAGGCACCGTCGCATGACACGCCGCCGTGCGGCCGGCCAGGTGCACTCCTGACTTGTACAGTCGCGACTCACGGTGGCCGCGTTTGTTGGCGTTACCGGTCGCAACCCAATCTTGTGCACATGCGGTAACAAAGACGCTTGCGCTTGAGTCGCAAGCGTGGCATGATGCGCGGCTTTGCAAGCAACACCGGTGCCGCCCCCATGTGTGTGTCAACTCCGCGCGATCGGAGTGGAGCCGTCGTGCCGCGCTCAGCGCTGCCCGGGCCGGCTTCCGATGCCGGCGGCCCCGGGCACTTACCGGACAACCAGGACGGAATGAGCCATATACCATGAAGAGAGAAGAAGCAAACAAGGCGCTCGCGCGCCGGTACTACGCGGAGCTGATGAGCAGCGGCCGGCTGGAGTTCGTGGACGAGTTCATGGCGGCGGGATTCGAGTTCACGAATCCGACCCATCCCGAGCCGTACCGCGGCGCGGAGTTCAAGAACCTCGTCAGCATGCTCCGCGGCGCCTTCCCCGACCTCAAGTTCACGGTTGAGCACCTCGTGGCGGAGGGAGACACCGTGGTCGGTCACTGGACTGCGCGGGGCACCCACACCGGCACGCCGCTCCACACGCTCTCGGGCGAGATTCCCGCGAAAGGACATCCGTTCGCCATCGACGGGATCTCCTGGCTCCGCATCGTCGAGGGGAAGTTTGTCGAAGCGCGGATCAACGAAGACACGCTCGGGCTCTTGATCCAGATCGGAGCCATCCCCGCCCCGCAGGCCCCTCCTCCGCCGACGAGTCCCCAGGAGAATCTGCAGACGGCGCGCCGCTACTTCCTGGAACTGATGAACGAGGGCGCCTTCGGGATCATCCCCGAGATCATGACCCCCAACGTGTCCTTCCGGATCCCGACCCTGCCGGAGGCGATCCGGGGTCACGAAGGGATCGTGCAGTTCGTCACCGGTCTGCGCACCGGCTTCCCCGATCTGCAGTTCGAGATCGAGCGGCAGATCGCGGAGGACGACAAGGTCGCCATGCGCTGGTTCATCTCCGGCACGCATCGGGGACCTTTCCTGGGCATGCCGCCCACGCAGAACAAGATCCACGACCAGGGGATCGACATCTTCGTCTTCCAGCACGGGAAGATCGCGGAGATCTGGGTGAATGAGAACGACCTTGGCCTGATGAAGCAACTCGGCGCGTTCTAGGCCGACCGGCCGGCCGGAGGCCCCGGCTCGGCGCGGCGGCAGAACCAGCCGGCCACTGACCCTCATGTCTGAAGAGCAGAACGGGAGAGAGGAATGACGCCAGAATCGAATGCCAAAGCGGTGTTTTCACGCTTCGTGGAACAGGGATTGAACCAGAAGAACATGAAGGCGATCGCCGACGAGATCCTGGCCCCCGACCTCGTGATCGAGGCCCCGGGAGTGCCCGAGGCGGCCGGCCGCGCCAACGGAAGGGACATCTACCTCCAGGCCGTGGTCGGTTTCACCGACGCCTTCCCGGATCTCGAGTGCACGATCCCTTACATGGTCGCGAACGGGACCAGCGTGGCGGCCGACCTGGCCTATCACGGAACCCACCGGGGCGAGTTCATGGGCCTCGCGCCGACCAACAAGCACGTGCGGGCCGGCGAGCTGTGGTACTGCCAGGTGGTCGACGGCAAGATCAAGTACGTGCGGATCTGCGAGTACGGCACGCCCCTCCTGGCGTTGCTGAAGGCCTAATCCCGGCACCCCGGCGTCGCGCCGGGGCGATGCCCGCTGTCGTCCACCCACCTGGCCGCTGGCCGGAGGAGATCACCGCCATGTCCACACCGCAGGAAAACATCGCCGTGCTTCGGCGTGTCTTTCAGGAAGCCTTCAACGAGAACAAGCTCGAGGTCATCGATCAGTGTTACGCCCCCGACTACGACTTCGACGCGCCCACCCTGCCGGGCCAGCCGAAGCCGGTGGGCCGGGAGGCGTTCAAGGCCCGCGTGCAGGCCTTCGGAGCCGCCTTCGAGGGGATTAACTACGAGATCCAGGAGTGCATCGCCGACGGTGACATCGTCTGCACGCGGTTCGTCTTCGGCGGCAAGCACGTGAAGGACTTCGCGGGCTTCGCGACGACCGGGCGGAACGCGCGGATCACGGGCGTGCACTTCAGCCGCTTCGAAAACGGACTGATCAAGAAGACCTGGGCCGGATTCACGAACATCATGGAACAGCTCGGCCCGCAGAGCTGACCGCTCGCCGAAAGAACGATGGGACAACCGAACATGAAACATGACGCGATCATCATCGGAAGCGGCCCGAACAGCCTGGTCGCCGCCTCCTTTCTCTCCAAGGCGGGCTGGAGCGTGCTCCTGCTCGAACGCAACGAGCGGCCCGGCGGAGGACTCCGCACCGATGAACTGACCCTCCCGGGATTCAAGCATGACGTCTACGCGGGGTTCCTCATCCTGTTCGCGATCTCCCAGGCTTACGCCGAGCTGGCGCCGGACCTCGCTGCCCGCGGATTGACCTTCGCGAACACCGACACTCCCCTGGGGGTCTCGCTCCCGGGCGGTCGCGCCACGATCCTCACCCGGGACATGGAAAGGAACATCGCGGAGGCGGAGCGCCTGCATCCCGGTGACGGGGCCGGCTGGGCCGACCTGGTGCAGAGCCTGGGAGCCCGGGCGGGGCAGATCTTCCCCCTCCTCTCCTCGGAACTCACGTCCAACCCGGCGCGCGAGATGATGCGACAGCTGTTCGTCGGCCCCGACGGCGGTGTCGCCCCCTACGCCGCCGAGTTCCTGGACACGGCCCGCAACTACCTGGAGCGCCAGTTCGCGTCCGAGGAGTGGCGCGCTCTGCTCGCGCCGTGGACCTACCATAGCGGTCGGGGACCGGAGGACGCCAACACCGCCTACTCGGTGCAGCTTTCCGGGATGGGCGTGCAGATGGCCGGACTTCCGATCGGCGTGGGCGGCGCGGAGCAGATGGCCACCTCGCTGGTCCGCCTGATCGAGGATCATGCCGGCACGATCCGCACCGGCGTCCGCGTGGACCAGATCCTCGTCGAGAGCGGTCGGGCGGTCGGGGTTCGCCTGGCCACGGGCGAAGAACTTCGCGCCGGACGGGCTGTCCTGGCCTGCGTGAATTCCGATCAGCTCTACCTGCAACTGCTGGCGGGCTCGGGCGCCGTCCCGCCGTCGCACGAGACCGCCGCCCGGCGCTACCGCTACGGACACAGCGTGCTCGCGGTGCACCTCGCCCTCGCCGAGCCGCCCCGTTGGCACGACTCGCGCCTCGACCAGTGCGTCTACACCCACGTCTGCAGCGGTCTGGACGGCGTTTCCCGGAACTACAACGAGACGACCCGTCACCTCCTTCCGGCCGATCCGGTGGTCGGCGTCGGCGTGCCGTCGACCATCGACTCCTCGCGGGCCCCGGCCGGCAAGGCGGTCATGGTGTTGCAGGCCCTCGACACTCCCTTCCACCTGAAGGGGGACGCCGCGGGACGGATCGACACCGGAGCGGGTGTCTGGACGGAAAAGGTCAAGGAGGCCTATGCCGACCGGGTCATCGAGACGGTCGCCGCGCACATCCCGAATCTCAAGGCGTCGATCCTCGGACGCCATGTCCTGAGCCCGCTCGACCTGGAGAACGCGAACCTGAACTGGAACCAGGGCGATCCGTACAGCGGCGCGCACGACCTCGCGCAGAGTTTCCTTTTACGCCCGCTTCCGGTCCAGCCGTCGCACCGAACACCGGTCGAGAACCTCTGGCAGATCGGGGCCGGGACGTTCCCCGGGCTCGGCCTCGGGGGTGTCTCCGGGTACATCGTCGCCAAGCAACTGCTGGCCTGAAGCCGGAACCCGGGGCGCAAGCTCCGGACCTTACCCAGACAAGGGGATGACCTGACTATGGCAGACGTGATCTCGAAGGGCGTGAGGATCGATTACACCGATACGGGAGCCGGCGACCACACGTTCCTGTTGATGCCCGCCTGGTGCATGAGCCGCTCCATCTACGATGATCTGGTGCCGTTGCTCGCGGCGAAGAATCGGGTGCTCGCGATGGACTGGCGCGGACACGGCGCCTCCGAGAAGCCCGCGTCCGACTTCGGCGCCGCGGAACTCATCGACGACGCCATCGCGGTGATCGAGGCCTCCGGAGCACGGCAGGTCATCCCGGTCTCCTCGTCGCACGCCGGGTGGGTGAACATCTCGATCCGCCACCGGCTGGGCCCGGCTCGGATTCCCAAGCTCGTGTTCATCGACTGGCTGGTGCTTCCGCCGGCGCCGGAGTTCGTCCAGCTCGTCGGTGGGCTGGCCTCGGCCGACGGTTGGGAACGAACCCGCGGCATCCTGTTCGATATCTGGCTGAAGGGGGTCACCGACCAGCGCGAGATCGACTTCGTGCGGGGCGAGATGGGCTCCTACGGCGCTGACATGTGGATGCGCTCGGGGCGCGAAATCGGCGGCTGCTACCAGCAGTTCGGCGGCCATCCCCTGGCTTACATGTCGACCCTCGATCCGCCGGCCCCGGTCCTGCACATCTACGCGCAGCCGCGGGACGAGGATTACCGGCAGGGCCAGACCGACTTCGCGGCGCACCACCCCTGGTATCGCTTCGAGCGGCTCGAAGCGCACTCGCACTTCCCGACCTTCGAGTCGTCACCGCGCATCGCGGCGGCCATCACAGCGTTCGCTTAGGACTGCAGGGTTCGCGGTTGCGGCCCGGATCGCGCGACCGGAGGGGGGTGTGCACCCGCCCACCACGCGCGAGGGCCGTACAGCATCAATCGGAAGGAGGCTCTCATGACGCCCGTCGAGGTCGTTCACGATATGTACCAGTGCTTCAAGAGCGGCAACATGGAGAAGTTGCGGAACGAGATCTTCGCGCCGGATCTGGTGTGGAAGCTCCCGGGACGCAGCCCGATCGCCGGGGAGAAGTCCGGCATCAACGAGGTCCTCGGCTTCTTCGGCAGCCTGCGCAAGCTCGGGCTCAGCGTCACGCCGGAGGGCATGACGCCGCTCGGCGAGAACAAGGTCGCCGAGTTCTACCACGCCTCGGGGGCCGTCAACGGCGCGGAGCTGAAGGCGTACAACTGCAACCTCTACACCGTCCGGGATGGCCGGATCGTCGAGGTGCAGGTCTTCATGACCGACCAGTACGGCTACGACGCGTTCGCCTGGGCCGGCTTCCAGCTCAAGCCGCTCCCGGACCGCCTCGCATGAGGCCGGCCCTCACCAGGATCCGACGGCGCTTCACCTGGCCGTTGCTGGTGTTCGCCCTGGCGGGGTGCGACAGCGACGCGGTGGTGCCCAGGCAGGCGAACAGCGGTCCGGAGGCTCACCCGAACATCCTCTGGGAGGACATCGTCTACGCGGACATGGACTCGGCCAAAGGCGGGGATCCGCGGGGCGTCTATGCGCCCAACAACCCGCTTCTGGTCTACTACCCGCCCACGGATCCCGGCGTCACCGTGACCGAGGTGCCGATCGAGAAGTTCGGGGCCGGCACCGTCACCTTCGCCGGGGAAACCGCGGACCGCGGCACCTACACGACCGACCAGTGGTTCCTCAGCGTGCGGTCGACCATCACCTTCCGGGAGGACACCACGGTCGTCACCATGCCGATCGATGCTTCCGGGGTCTTTCTCGGCCGCCACGGCACCTGGACCACGCCGGAGACAGGCCTCATGGTCCTGGACGGCCGCGACAGCATCGACTACACCGCCGACGAGAAGGGGATGTACCTTTATCGTTACATCCCCTACTGGCGGAGCTACGTGACGTTTCCGCCGCTCGTGGTCCCGGTCATCAAGGTGCTCAAGAAGTGAGCGGCCGACCTCGCCGGGCCTCCCATCCACCCGCAGGGCATAACCATTCCATGAAACAGCCATCTCTCCTGAAACTGCTCGGCGCCCCGTCCCCGGACTCCATCGGCCGCGGTGCGCTTCTCCTGATCCTGACGCTGGTCACTTCACTCACCGGTTGCACCGACGCCGTCATGAACCCGGAGCAGGTGATCCCGGACGTCGGAGTGGTCTACCGCGGCCACGGCCTCTTCCGGAACGACACGGCGGTCATCGACTCCGCCAGCGGAGAGGCGCTTCGCCTCGTCTTCGCGCGTCTCGGGAACCGGGTCGACGGTGACGGGACCTACGAGTCGCCCTGCAACTCCCTCGGATCCGCACTCGCCGCGGCGGGGGCGGGCGACATCGTGCTGGTCTTTCGCGGCACCGATCCGGGGGTCCCGGACTTCCGCGTTCCGGAGGGCGTCCGTCTCTTCTCCGATCATCCCTACCAGCGCATCTCCACCCGGAACTTCGGTTTCATGACCCTGCCGCTGACCGGAACGGAACCGCCCCCGCGGGTCACCGGAACCGCGGTCCTGGACAACCGCACGGAGATCGCCGGCTTCCAGTTCGTGAGCGACACGGGCCACGGGATCCGGGCCCGCGACGTGGCCGACGTCGTCATTCGCGACAACCGATTCGTGAACACCTTCCGCCAGGGCGTCTATCTCCTTGACGTTTCCGGACGAATCCTGATCCATGACAATCAGGTCTTCGCCACGCAGGAGGACTCGACCTCGCCCGGCATCTTCCTGGAGAACACCCGGGTCACGATGAACGCCCGGATCTTCCGGAACTCGGTGCATCGCCCGGCCGGCGACGGCATCAAGATCCAGACGCGCCTCTCCGGCATCACGGTGGCGACGGTGGACAGCAACACCGTCTCCGAAAGCGTCGGCTCCGGCATCAAGTTCTTCAGCTTCAACCAGGCGAACACCACGGCGGTCATCTCGAACAACGTGGTGACCCGCAATCGACTCGAGTTCGCCCAGGACGGTGCGATCCGCTTCGGCACCTTCGACGACATCCGCGGAAACGTCACCGTGCTGAACAACCGGATCACCGACTGCGCGAGCAATGGCATCTTCATCGGCAGCGAGCACCAGGCCCGGACCGAAGTGAACATCCTCGGGAACGACGTCTCGGAGTGCGTCGGCAACGGGATCTTCGTGGGGGCGCAGCAGACCAGCTTCCAACGGGCACTGATCTCCGACAACTACGTGCGGAACGTCCGGATCAACACCGAGTCGGTCGGCTTCCCGTCCGGCCACGGGATCTTCCTCGGTGCCCTCTACACCGGCAGCGTGGACGGCACGATCGTCTTCAACCGGCTCTACGAAAACAGCAAGAACGGCCTCTTCTGCGCGAGCTTCAACTCCGGGAGCGTGACCGCCCTGGTCGCGGACAATCTCTTCTCTCACAACGAGTCCAACGGCATCGAGATCAACTGCGGTCTGAACGTGCCACCTCCCGGCCCGAACCAGGTGCCGCCGCCCCTGCCGCCTCCGGGCGTCAACCGCGGCCGCTTCCGGGTCTTCAACAACGTCGTCGCCGGCAACCACGGGCGCGGCGATCCCGGCCAGGAGGGCGGCGGCATCATGAACCTCGGTTTCAACGGAACCGACATGGAGGTTCTGCTGCAGGGGAATCACATCAACGCCAACGGCGACGGCAACGGCGCGTACGCCGGCCTGGGGATTCTGATCTTCGACCAGGCGACCGCCAACATCGCGCTCCGTTACAACACCCTCGCGCTCAACCCGGCCTCGCCCGCGGTCAACGCCCGGACCTTCGCGGCGATCCCGCCGAACATCCCCGTCCCGGGCCAGACCAGCAGCCTCTGCCTGGAATTGACGGGCAACGTGAGCGACACCGGGTTTCAGCTCACCCGGGACGACCTGACGGCGTTCTCCGCCTCCCTGGCCGCTAATCAGGGATTCATCATGATCCCCTCTCCCCTGGGATCGGATCCGGAGTGCCCGCCGCTGGCGCCCGCCCCGGCCGGTTTCGGCCTCGGATCACAACCCCTAACAGGAATGGGCCAATGACCTCGCACCGCATCGGAATCGCCGCCCGGGCTTTCGGGATCTCTCTTCTGCTGGCGCTGTCCGCTCCGCGTCCCGTCGCGGCGGGGAACGGCTTCTTCATCACGACCTACGGCGGCCGGTACATGGGCATGGGGGGAACCTACAGCACCTTCGGCGGCACCGTCATGTCGGTGCAGTCGAATCCCGCGACCCTTCTGGACCTGTCGAAGGCCCGGGTGGAGTTGGGCTCGGCTCAGATCTTCGGGACCCTTCATTACAACGACAGCTTTCACAGCCTGGACCATGTCAACTCGGAACTGTCGTTCGACAACGCCGGGGAGTCGCGCACCTTCGCCGCCATCCCGTACGTCGGCTTCGCCCGGCCCCTGAACGATCGCATGGCCTGGGGAATCGCGGCCTATGCGCAGGCGGGCGGAGGTGTCGACATCAACTCCATCGAGTCCCTGCTTCCGCTGGAGGTCAGCCGCCCCACTCCGCTCGTCATGACCAGGACGCTGCGGGACCAGTTCCAGGGCGCCCTCTTCTTCAAGGTCACCCCGGCGTTCGCGTTGGAGCTCCGGAATCTCCGCCTGGGACTCGGCCTCGACCTCGTTTACGGCGATCTGACCAACAAGATCACTTTCTGGGACATGGACCGGACGACCGTCCTGCTGCGCGACGACTACGACGGCGACCCGCAGTATGCCGTCGGGGGAAAGGTCGGTTTGACCTACGCGTGGGAGGGAATCACGGTCGGGTATGCCTATATGCTCGAAAACACCTTCGAGTTCGACGGCAAGTTCACGGAGACCGATATCAACGGGAAGCAGACGACCTCCGACGTGAGCAACACCATGTCGCTGCCCGACCGGCACACGATCGGCGCATCCTTTGCCCGCGGCCCCTGGACCGTGGCGGGCGAAGGCAACCTGGTTCGCTACGGCGCCTACTACGATCATCGCCGGCTCACGCTGTCGGAGCCGCTCTTCCCCGGCGGCGCCGTCGTCGCGGATGAGTTGATCAACTACCGGGACCAATGGATCGTCAACGCCGGGCTGGAATATCGCCGTGGGCGAGCCTCCTACCGAACCGGCTGGAACTACGGGAGAAGCCCGATCCGCGGTTACGCCGTCTCTCCGCAGGACAACCTCGTCGCCGAACATCATGCGCAGATCGGCTTCGGCTACGACGCGAAGCCCTACTCCTATTCGTTCGCGATCGAGCGGGCCTTCAAGAACAGCGAAGAGGGGGACTACAACAGCGTCTGGGGCAAGCAGCGTTTCTTCACCCGCTCCGACCGGTATGACCTGGACTTGCAGCAGGTGCTCATCTACTTCGCGGTCGCCCGGGAGCTTTGAGCAGGGCCGTGCCCGGGGAGGCCATGCAGAGCACGAGCGTCATCATCACCCGGAAGGGCGGTCCGGAGGTCCTCCAGCAGGTCGAGCGGGATGTCCCGGAGCCGGGACCGGGCGAGGTCAGGATCCTGGTCCGCTACTGCGGCGTCGGGTTCACCGACGTCATCATGCGCCTGGGATACTACCCCTACGCTCCGCGGATTCCGTTCGCCCCCGGCTACGAGATCCTCGGCCTCGTCGAGTCGACCGGGCCGGGAGTGCAGGGTTTCACGAAGGGTGATCGCGTCGTCGCGCTGACCGTGACCGGCGGCTACTCCAGTTGCATGCTCGTGCCCGCGGACGACCTGTTGCCTGCTCCCGACGATCTCGATGACCGGGAGGCGACCGCCGTCATCCTGAACTACGTGACGGCCTACCAGATGCTCCATCGCGCGGCGGAGGTGCGCGCCGGCCAGAGCGTGCTGTTCTCCGGGGCGTCGGGTGGCGTGGGCACGGCGCTGCTGCAGTTGGGGCGCGTCGCCGGCCTCGAGATGTACGGCACGACCTCGCGACCGGACGACCCGGTCATCGAGGCCAACGGCGGCATCCCGATCAACTACCGGACCGGGCACGTCGCCCGCGAGGTCCGGCGGAAGAGCTCGGGACGCGGGGTGGATGCCGCTTTCGACGGGATCGGCGGCTCGTTCTTCTGGATATGCCGCGCTTCCCTCGCGCCGGGCGGACGCCTGATCAGCTACGGCTTCACCGGCGGCATCAGGAACGGGAAGAGCGACATGATCGCCACGATGGGCGGCCTCGCATCGCTCGCGGCCGGCAAGTTGCTCATGGGCCGGCGAAGCCGGTTCTTTGGCGTGACCGCGCTCTATCGGCAGACCAGAGCGCCCTTCCGGGAGGACCTCCCCGTCGTCTTCTCGCTCCTGCGCGCTGGACGCATCAAGCCGCGGATCGCGGAGGTACTGCCCCTCTCCGCGGCCCGTCGCGCCCACGAACTTCTGGAAAGGGGCGGCGTGAAGGGAAAGCTCTTGCTCCGCTGCACCGACGGCTGATCCACACGAGCCAAGAGGGAGAGGTCGAAGATGAAGAGAAACCGCCACCTCGTCAGAGCAGCCCTGTCCGCATCCACCGCCGGTCTGATGCGGGGTCTCGACGCCCTCGTTCTCTCGGCCCTCCTTGCGATCTTGGTGGCGCTGGGTCTCCCCCTGGAACTGCGCCCGATCGGGCCCCCGAGCGCCGGTTTCTTCGCAGTGTCCACCGCCCTGGCCGGTCCGTTCGACCTGGAAGAAGACGAAGATGACGGGAGGAGTTCCGACCAGGTCACCCTTGGCGGACTGGTCGATCTGCGGCTGGTGCGGACGAGCGACCGGCGGAGTTGGCTGGACGCCGCCGCGGATTCGGGGGCCGGGTGGAACAAGTACCGCTACGGCGGGCGGGACACCGATCGCGACGGCCTGGGCGATATCCCGGCGACGGAGTTTGCGCTCCCCCAGATCAGCCTCGTCCTGGACGCACCGGTCTTCGACGGCACCGTGGCGCACCTGCAGTTGAATCTCCACGCCGATCTGGCGGGTGATCATGGATCGGCCGGCCTGTTCGAAGGCTTCACCACGTCGCAGGGAAGTCTGGGCCGCCAGGCCCTTCGCCTCCGGATCGGCGCCTTCGTCCCCCCCCTCTCCCTCGAGCATCCCGGCCCCGCGTGGAGCACCCGTTACACTCTGACCCCCTCCGCCATCGGCAGCTGGGCCGGCGAAGATCTGCGGGGAATCGGCGCGGAGCTCGCCTGGAAGCGGCCGATCGGCGAACGCCATGAGGCTGGGGCCACCGCCGGGATCTTCTCCGGGAACGACCAGGCCGGCTGGGTGCTCCTCGAGCGCGGATGGGCGCTGCACGACTACCAGCCCGACGTGCACTTCTCCTACGACCTGCAGACCGAACGCCAGAGGAACGCCGTCAACCGACCCTTCCGCGAGCTCGACGGACGACCCGGCTACTACGCCCTCGCCGACCTCAAGCTGGCCGGAGAGCTCGTCTCCGTGCGCGGCGGGATCTGGGACAATCGCGCCGACCAGGGGGTGAGGATCGACGGCCCGACTCCGTACCTCTATCACTGCCGCTTCTCCCACGCGGGCCTGCGCGTTTCCTACCGCCGGTGGGACCTCCTCGGGCAGGTCGTCGACGGAAAGGCCGAGAACTGGGGCGTGGCCGAGGATCCCCTCTGGCGAAAGAGCTACCGCGCCTGGTACGGGATGGCGGGCTGGGAGACCGGTCGTCTTCGTCTCGCCCTCCGCTACGATGCCTTCCGGGTCGACCGGCTGGAAGACGGCCGCGCCGTGACTGCGGCCGCGACCTGGCGGGTCGGGATGCGTCACGCCATCAGCGCCGAATACTCCGGCTATGAAGCCGACCACACCCGGGCCCGTTTCCCGGAGGTGGGTGCGATCAGCGACGGCCTCTTCTCTGTGAACGTCCGGACCCAGCTGGGTGCGCGATGAAGACGAGGAGAGCGGGAGCAGGCACGGCGACGTTTCTCATAGGCGTCATCCTGGCTGCGATCTTCGGGTGGTCCACGTCCTCGCCGGCCATCGAGATCACCGCGTGCGTGCTCGATCCATCCGGGGCGGCGGTGTCGGACGCCGTCGTCTTCCTGCCGGAGACGCCGGGGGTGGCCGGGATTCCTCCCAAGGCACCCTACGTCCTCGATCAGGTGAACAAGGAATTCGTCCCGCGCCTCCTCCCGATCGTCGTGGGGGGCGAAGTCCGGTTCCCCAACCGCGACGACATCCACCACCACGTCTATTCGTTCTCCCGCGCGCGGAAGTTCGAGCTCCAACTCTACAAGGGAGAACCCACCTCTCCGGTCCGCTTCGATCAGCCCGGCGTCGTCCAGGTGGGCTGCAACATCCACGACTGGATGAGCGCGATCGTCCTCGTCCTCCCCAACGCGCACTTCGCCGTCACCGGCGCAGACGGAAAGGCGACGCTGCGAGACCTCCCCGACCGGCCGGAGCTGGCGCTGCAGGTCTTCCACGAGCGACTCCGGGGCTCGGTCGAAAAGACGGCTCAGCCGGTCGGGCCGGGGACCTCCGGCCAGACGTCGATGACCTGGACGATCGAGCTGAAGCCCGAGAAGAAGCGAGAACGACCGGCCTTCGGCTACTGAGGGACCGGGTGCCACTCCGCTTGCTGAAGCCCGGGCCCGACGTTCCTGCGAGGTTCTTCTCGCTCCGCTGGAAGATTCTCGGCGCCTTCCTCGCCCTCTTCTTCGCCGTCCTGGGCACCACCCTGCTCATCGTCGATTGGTCACAGATGCGGGAGGTGGAGGCGGGGATCCGCCGCAATCTCGAGGTCACCCGGGGAACCTACGAGGCACTGCTCCAGCGCAGCGAGCGGCAGATGGCCGCGGCGATCCGACTGACGGCCGGCAACTACGGCTTCCAGCGAGCGGTGGCGATAACCCGGGATCCCGCCACGATCGAGTCGGCGGCCCTGAGCGTGAGAGACCAGGTCGGCGTCGACGCGGTCTGGGTCACCGACGAGTCGGGTTCGCTCTACGCAGACACCTCCGGCCACCTGCAACCGGGCGCCTCGGTCGCCGAAATGCCGATGATCGCGTCGGCGCTCGACGAGGAGCCCGCCAGCGCCATTCAGCTTCTGGGCGGCTCTCTCTGGCAGATCGCCGCGGTGCCGATTCTGGCGCCCGACCTCATCGGAGTGCTCGCGGCGGGATTCCGGATCGAGGATCGAACGGTGGAGGAACTGAAACGGATCACCCGTTCCGACGTGTCGTTCGTGGCCGCCGGCCGGCTCTTCGCCTCGACGCTGGAGGCCGCGGACCGGGCCGTGCTGGAGGCCGAGGTCGCGAGCGTGAGCGACGGCGAGATGCGGATCATCGGGCCGAGGGGCCGCCGCCAGCTGGTGCTCGGCGTCACGGCGGCGCCCGGCGTCCTCATTTTCATCCAGCGCTCGTGGGACGAAGCCCTCGCGCCTCTGCGCCGCCAGGAGGAGCGTCTCTTCGCGGTCGGGATCGCGGGCGCCGCGCTGACCGCCCTCGCGGGGTTTCTGATCTCCGGCGGAGTGACCGGCTCGGTCCGGAAGCTGGTCGCGGCGACGCGCCGGCTGGTCGAGGGCGACTACGGAGTCCGGGTGGAGATCGCGCAGCGCGACGAGATCGGCCAGCTTGGGCGAGCGTTCAACGACATGGTGAGCGGCTTGCAGGAACGCGAAAAGATTCGCTCTGTCCTCCAGAAGACGGTGTCACGCGAGATCGCCGATGAATTGCTGCGCGAGGGTTCCATCGACCTGGGAGGCGCGGAGAGGCCGGTCACGGTGCTCTTCTCCGATGTCCGCGACTTCACCCGGATCTCCGAGGGACTCGCCCCGGCTGACCTGGTATCCCAGCTCAACGCCTATCTGACCTGTATGTCCGCGGCCATCGAGTCTGAGCACGGGGTCATCGACAAGTTTGTCGGCGACGCCATCATGGCCCTCTTCGGGGTGCCGGTTTCGCGGGGGACCGATGCCTCCGACGCCCTGCGCGCCGCCCAGCGGATGGTGGCCGCCATGGATGAGCACAATCGGCACCGCGCCGCGCTCGGCCTGACGCCCTGGGCCAACGGCATCGGGGTCCATGGCGGCGACGTCGTGGCCGGAACCATTGGCTCGCACGACCGGTGGTCCTACACCGTCATCGGGGACGCGGTCAACCTGGCTTCGCGGTTAGAGGGCCTGACCAAGCATTACGGCGTACGGATCGTGACCAGCCGGGCGGTGCGCGACGCAGCCGGAGCCGGGTTCGCCTACCGGACTCTGGACCTGGTGCGGGTGAAAGGACGGCAGGAGCCGGTGGAGGTCTTCGAACTCCTGGCGGCGGCGGGCCCCCCTCCGGCCTGGCTGGATCGCTACGAGGCCGGAGTCCAGGCCTACCGCGAGGGGCGCCGCGACGCGTCCCTCGCGCTCTTCCGCCAGGTCCTGCAGGCGGACGAGGATGACGCACCCACGCAGGTCTATCTCGGCCGGCTCGAAGCGAACTCCGATCTCCAGTCGCCGGGCTGGGACCCGGTGTTCCAGCTCGACGAGAAGTGACCCCGGACGACCGCGCCCCCGACGGCGCGACTCGCCCGGTTTCTCAACACCCTGCTACGCTCCCGCCAGCATCATCTCCGCGCACTTCTCTCCGATCATGAAGCAGGCCGCCACCGTGTTCCCGCTGACGACGGTCGGCATCACCGAGGCGTCGGCGACCCGCAACCCCGATACGCCCCTCACGCGCAGCCGCGCATCGACCACCGCGCCAGGATCGTTTCCCATTCGGCAGGTGCCGGCCGGGTGCCAGAGCGTGGAGGCCCCGTTGCGGATCGCAGCCTCGACGTTCTCGCCGGGAGCGATTTCCCCGCCGTTGACCCTGGAGAAGGCCTTCGTCCCGGCCATCTCGCGCGCCAGCCTCACGGCGGCGACCAGGGTCGTCAGGTCCGCCTCGTGCTCGAGGTAGTGCGGATCGATGAGCGGCGCTGCGGCCGGATCGGCTGAGGCGAGCCGGACATCCCCGCGGCTCTCGGGGTTGACGAGAATACTGAGGAAGATGAAGGTCGGGCCCCCGAAGTCGAGGAACGGCGACAGCGGCGCGGGAAGGCTCGGCGTGAAGTTCATCTGGAGGTCGGGCGTCCCCGCACCCGGGCGGGTGCGCACGAAGATCGTGTTCCCGGTCAGGAGCGTCGTCATCGGGCGATCCTTCTCGAGGGACCGGAAGATGATCATCGATTGGACGTGGTCCTGCAGATTGCGCCCCACTTCGGTGAGATCCGCCACGACCGGGATTCCGTGCGCCCGGAGCTGATCCGCCGGCCCGAGTCCCGAGAGCATGAGCAGCTTGGGAGAGAGAAACGCTCCGCCCGAGACCACCACCTCCCGATCGGCCCGCGCCTGTCTCACCTCGCCGTTCTGCAGGTACTCGACGCCGACGGCTCGACCTCCCTCGAGGAGAATCCGGCGCGCCATCGCGCCGTTCTCCACCGTGAGGTTCGGCCGGGAGAGCGCCGGCTGGAGAAAGGCGGTCGCGCCGCTGGCCCGCTTCCCGTCCGCATCGATGTGAAACTGAAGCAGCCCGGCCCCGTTCTCCTGCCGGGCGCCGTTGTAGTCCCAGTCCGGGCCGTCGTAGCCCAGCTCGACGGCGGCGTTCCGGAACTCTTCCGATCGCATGACGGCGTCCGGGCAATAGCGAACGGGGATCGGACCACCGCTCCCACGCTCCGCCGACGCCCCGCCCTCGAAGTCCTCCAGCTTCCGAAAGTACGGGAGCACGTCCTCGTAGCCCCAACCTTCGGCGCCGAGGCGCTTCCATCCGTCGTAGTCGCCCCGGTTGCCGCGGACGTACATCATGGCGTTGATCGACGTCGACCCACCCAGAACCTTTCCCTGGCTGTACGGAATTGTCCGGCCGGCCAGGCCGGGCTGCGGCACCGTCGCGAACTTCCAGTCCACGTTCGTTCCCCAGAGGCGGACGAATCCGCCGATCTCGTGAATATCTGAACTCGCGTCGCCCTCGCCGGCCTCCAGGAGCAGCACGCGTAGATTCCCGCTCTCCGAAAGGCGACCTGCGATCACGGATCCGGACGCGCCGCTTCCGATGACGATGTAGTCGAAGACCTTGCTCTCACTCATGAAATCCTCGTTGGTAGGGGAGTCGTGGGTATGGACTCGTTGGTTGTTCTCGCTCACGTCGCCCCGGGGCAACGCTCCGACATCGGGAGTGACTATAGCGCTTCGTACAGTCCCCGCCGCACGATTTGCGCCGCACACGACCGTCGCAGCGATTGCCCATCGCATCATCTCGCGGCCTCCGGTCGCACTGCGCCGACGGCCTGTCTCCACTCGTCGCGGCGGAGTGCATGCCGGGGCGGATGCTGCGACAGTTGGTCACACTCCTCCACATTGTCCCGGACGCTCTGCCTACGTCTCACACTTGTACACTCTTCCATCGTGATGGACACTCTTGAGACGGAAGGCAGCGACGCCTTGTCGCCGTGCGGTGCGAAGCCCGCGGCCAACTCTCCTTCGCATGTATAAATGATCTTGCGTACCTCACCTCATCCCGCCAGAATGAGATCCGGTCACACACGAACACCAACACGAACACGAACAGGAATCGGTCATGAAGCTCAGCCGAAAGGGCGCGCCATCGGCACGGCCGACGGGATCGGGCCGCGGCGTCGCGCCCGAAGAGTCCTCGCGCAACCGGAGTGTCTTCTTCGCGGGGCTGGTCTTCGCGTTGCTCGGGGCGCTCGCGGGGCATGCGGGGATCGCGACCGCGCAGTGTGAAAGCCCGTCTGCGCAGATCCTCCTCGATCAGACCATCGAGGTCTTCCGCGTCGGCGACTTCGACCCCTCGGACACGCACTTCCACCCTGGTATCTTCACGCTTTCGATCTGCTCGGATCGCGTCCGCAACGCTCGGCTGAAGCTGACGGTGTCAAGTACGTCCCGCGGCGCCCTCGCGGAAGGCGAGTCCGATGTCTTCGCCCTCGCAGCCGGGACCATCACGCTCACGAATCAGGATCTCGCGCGATCGGGCGGGGTGTACGAACTCCGGGACTTCGAGGTTCAGCCGGAAGGTGAGGAATTGGAGGACAGCGTCCTGGGGACGGGACGGCTGCCCGAGGGGGAGTATTGCTTCGAGATCGACCTCTTGGACGGCGACGATGGAACTCCGATCGCGCCGCGGACCCGGGCCTGTCTGCTGGTGACCAATCCGCTGGACCTGGAACTCCTCCGCCCGGGCGCGCCGTTCGGTGAGCCCCCCCCGGCCGCCTTCGACCTCCTGCCCCAGTTCCAGTGGGCCTCGCAAGCACGGTGCTGGCGCCTGACGATCGCCCGCGCGGAGCCCGGTGATGCTTCAGGCGAGGATGTGATGGAGCACGTCCCGGTCTATACCACCCTCCTGACGCTCGGCGAAGACGAGTGCGGGGCCGGTGACGCCGAGACCGCCCAAGGAGGTGCCGGGCTGATCACCTGGAGCTATCCCCCGTCGGCGGAAGACCTGCTTGCGGACCAGACCTATTGCTGGCAGATGACCGCGGTGGTCGAGACCTCCGGGGGGACCGAGGAGTTCCAGAGCGAAGTCTTCTGTTTCCGCCGCTCGACCCCCGGCAGCCACGATGCGGCCAGAGTCGCATCCCTGCTGGAAATGCTGGTCCGGCGGATCCGTGAGCACCAGGGAGCGCCCCTAGACGATGGGTTGCAGCCCACCGGCGAGGTCTGGTTGAACGGTCAGGCGGTCGATCCGCTGGCTCTCCAGGAGATCGTGGACGGGATCGTCGAGGGCCGGATCCGGATCGAGGAGTTGCGGCTTGAGTAATCACCGATCGTCGTCATCCACCGCCAGGTCGCGTCTCATCCGGCAAGCCGGATCGATCTGGTTGAGCCTTTGGGCCGTCGGAGCGGTCAGCGTCGCCGCGGCCCAGGGTCCCACCATCGCCGTCGTGCTCAAGGTGAAGAACGAGGTCACCCATCAGTCCGCCGGCGGCGCCTGGACGGCCGTGCAGCCGGGGATCCAGCTCTCCGCCGGCGACCGGCTCCGCACCGGAGACGACTCCTTCGCGGCCTTGATCTTCCAGGACGACCAGAGTGTGCTCAAGGTCTCCTCCCGCACCGAGGTCACGATCGATGCGACTCCCGGATCAGCCGGAAGCTGGTCGAAGAAGCTTCGCGTCGACCTCGGCGCCGTCTGGGCCAAGGCGAAGCCGGGAGAAGCCGCGACCTTCGAGATCGAGACCCCCACGTCGGTGGCGTCCGTGAAAGGGTCGGCGGCTTACGACAGCGTCGACGCCTCCGGCGCCAGCCGTCTCTTCGTGGAGGAGGGCCGCTGGGTTTTTGGGAATCAGTTCGGATCGTTCGAAGTCGGCCCGGGACAGGACGGGTTCTCGGATGGCGTGAATCCCCCCGTCATCACTCCCACGGAGCCGGGCGAAGCGCCGACCTTCGCCCGAGACAATCCGATTCCGGGCGTCGAACCCCAGGGGCAAGGTGGAGACCGCGGAGAGACGCCGGCCGAGGCCCGGGGCGAGATCCGCATCCGGATGCGGGATGAAGCCGGCATCGAGAGGACCCTCATCATTCGCTATCAGGAGGAGGAATAGGACCGTGACAGGTACGTGTCGGCACGCCGCGGGGGGCCGGACTTGCATCTGATCTTCAGAAGAAACAACTCTGAACGCGGACCGGCCCAGGCGCGTCCGGGCCGATCCACGGCGGTCCTCGCCCTGGCCCTGGCGGTTTGGCTGGGCACCTTCACGGCGCCCCGGGCCTCCGCAGCCGGATCACCGCGCTTTCTCGTCCTCGCTCCGACGGAATCGGTGATCGCCGATCCGGCCGACCTCGTGATCGCGATCGCCATCATCGATCCCGACCGGCAGGTCGATCCCGCCACCGTCAGCCTGTGGCTCGATGGCCGGGAGGTTACAGCCTCCGCGCAGGTCACGGCCGGGGCCGTCACCTGGGTTCCGCCGGAGCCTCTCCCGCCGGGATCGCATCGCTTCGAACTCCGGGGTCGCACGTTGACCGGCACCGAGCTCATCCCCATCCAGCACGACTTCCGGGGCGGGCCGGAGACGGCCGAGAGGGCCATCCGGGAGACCAGAGGCCAGCTCACTCTGTTCACGTTGAGCGACGACCTGGCCGGGCCCGGGCGCCGGCTGCGGCAGGAGCCGGAACGAACCTCGACCGCACGCCTGACGATGAGCACCAGGTGGGATCAATGGAAGATCGACGCGCGGCTTTTCCTCACGTCGGACGAGGAGCAGGGCTTCCAACCGCGCAACCGATACGCGGTCGAGATCGATCGCGGCTGGATCGGAGTCGGCGCCGGGGACCTGAACTATCGGTTCTCCCCCCTGGTTCTCCAGGGCAAACGGACCCGGGGCCTCGGAGGCCGGCTGCGCTACGGCGCCGCGGAGTTGACGGCGATCTCCGGCACGATTCGTCGCGGAGTGGAAGGCTCGATCCGCATCACCCCGGCGGTCTTCGACACGAACCTGGTGCGCCTGGTCCACTCCGACTCGGTCCAGGCCCTGTCCGACACGACCGTGTTGGGCGGCTCGTTCGAACGGAAGCTGATCGGCGCCCGGCTTGCCTTTGGCCGCGGGCGAACCTTCCAGTTCGGTCTCGACGGGCTCCGGGTCCGGGACGAGGTCGGATCGATCCGGAAAGGCCTCATGCCGAAGGACAACCTGGTGGTCGGCGGAAACGTCCTCGTCGCTCCCTCGGGGCGCCGGGTCGTCGCCGAGGCGATCTGGGCCTGGAGCGCGCTCTCCGAGGACATCACGGGAGGAGCGCTGTCGGATTCTCTGCTGGAGGAGCGGTTGGGCGGAAGCTACCCCGACTTCCGCGACTACGACCGGTACTTCATCGTCAACTACAGCACCACGCCGATCGACCCTCGCCAACTCTCCAGTCTCGCCTGGGAGACCACGGTCAGGGGAGACTTCGCGGGCCACTCCTATCGAGTCGGCTACCGACGGACCGGCACGGCGTTTCGAAACCTCGCGGCGACGTCGCTGCGGAGCGATCAGGCTGGAGTGCGCCTCACGGACACCTTTCGCGCCTGGCAGCGGCGACTGGAACTCTCAGGGGAGTTCGAAGGGTTTGCGGACAACCTGTCGAAGGACAAACTCCACACGACGGATACCCGGATCTGGGGCGCCTCGGCCGCCTTCCTGCCTGGTCGTCCGGATCTCCGGAGCGTGACGCTCGGCGTTCGCCAATACCACCGCGAGAATGACGCGGCCGCACCCTCGCCCGGAGATCTCGACTTCCGGCGGGACGAGACGACCACCAGCATCACCGTCGGCGCGGGCTACAACCTCCTCCTCGGGTCGGGTCACGAGTTCGCGCTCGGCTTCGCCCGGGTTCGCACGGACGCGCTGGAGAGAACAGCCGACGCCGTTCGCTCGGACTGGCGAGTCGGATGGAGCACGCGGTTCTCGCGCGTGCCGGTGTCTCTGAAGGCGGGCGTGGCCGGCAGCCGGGCGGAGTACTCCGCGACCGGCGCCGAGCTCGACTATTACCACTACGACCTGGGTGTGAACTACCGGTTCCTCGACGGCCGCCTGCATACCTCCGCGTCGGCGGGGCTGCTCGCCGGCGAAGGGAGTCAGGGACTCTCCGGGGGAGACAAGACGAGTTTGAGCGCGGCCGCAGTCTACCTCCTTCGCGACGGCACCTCCATCACGGGCCGGATCGGCCGCTCGAGCTTCCGCGGCGACGCCGACCCCGCGCAGGACTATGATGAGACGATGGTGAGCCTGCGCCTCGTGCAGGACTTCTCGCTGTAGAAGAGGATCTCGGGAGGCCGGACGGCCAAGGGAGGTCCAGGATGCGCCGATTCACCTTCAGGCGATCGCGTTCGTCCGCAGCCGGTCACGCCTCCACCCTCCCGCGCACGATCCTGACGGCGTCGCTGCTCGTCCTGGGGACGGCCCTCCTGGCGGACCTGATCTCCCGGCTTCATGTGGTGGAGAAGGTCGAGCTTTCCCTGCTCGATCTGCGGTTTCGTTTCCGCGGCCCGATCCCCCACCGCGACGAAATCGTGATCGTCACGATCGACCAGACCAGCGAGTCGGATCTCGATCAGGCGTATCCCTGGGACCGGCGGCTGCACGGCCGGCTGGTCGACAACCTCGGCCGCGCCGGCGCGCGGCTGGTGGTGTTCGATGTGGTCTTCACCGAGGGGGCGGACTCCGCGGCGACGGCAAGCTTCGCCGATGCCATCGGCCGCGCCGGCAACGTCATCCTGGCGGGAAAGACCGAAGAGACCCGCCTCCGGGCCCGTGCCCACGCGATCTACCCGCCCCTTCCCCGTCTCGCCGAGAATGCCTGGGGCTGGGGTCGGATCGACCAGTACGGCGACATCGACAACGCGGTGCGACGCTACGGGCTCACCACCACCTTCTCGGGCCGGGAGTACGCCACTCTGGCGGTGCAGACGCTCAAAGCCTACCAGGGCCTCCCCCCCGATGCGCCGGTCACCTATGACGACGGGGTGGCGCGGGTCGGGTCGTATGAGATTCCCCGGTACGATCGCCAGACGATGCTGATCAACTACGCCGGTCCGGCCGGGACCTTCTCCCAATACTCCTTCTCCAGCGTCCTCGACGACAGCTCCTTCGACCTGCCGCGCGAGGAGGCTGATCTCGACATCTTCGACCTCTGGCTCGCGCGCGGCGTGTTCCGCGACAAGATCGTCCTCGTGGGATACACCGGCCGGGAGCTCCACGACTTCATCCACACCCCCTTCTTCGGGAGCGGGCAGGAAAAGGTCCTGACGCCGGGCGTGGAGATGCACGCCAACGCCATCAGCACCATGTTGGGCGGCCGGTTCATCTCCCGGCCCGGCACGGCCGTGCCCGGCTTCCGGCTCCTCCTCGCCCTGCTGTGGGCCGGGCTCACCTGCGTCGTCGCCACACGACTGGGAGTGGTTCCCGGCCTCCTCTGCACGCTCGCCTTCGCCGTCGGGGAGATCGCCCTGGCCTTCTGGCTCTTTCGGGCCCGCGACTGGTGGATCGAGATCACCACGCCCACGCTGGCCACCGCCATGGCCTACACGGCCCAGACGGCGCGCACGGTCATCGCGGAACGGCGGGCCAAGCGGCAGATCCGGGGCATGTTCCAGCACTACGTGCCGCCGCAGGTCGTGGACCAGCTGATCCGGCGCCCCGAGCTCCTGGCGCTGGGGGGAGAGGAGCGGGAGCTCACCGTGATGTTCACCGATATCGAGGGATTCACGACGATCTCGGAGACCCTCAAGCCCAGCGACCTGGCCAATCATCTCAACAGCTACCTCACGGCCATGAGCGAGATCGTCCTGCGGCACCGGGGGATCGTCGACAAATTCGAGGGAGATGCGATCATGGCCGAGTTCGGGGCCCCGGTCCCCTTCTCGGAACATGCGCGCGAGGCCTGCCTGGCGGCGCTCGAAATGCAGCGACGCCTGCGGGAGCTGGGCCGGGAGTGGGAGCGCGCCGGGCTTCATCCCTGGCGGTCCCGCGTCGGCGTCCACACCGGCAACGTGATCGTCGGCAACATGGGAAGCAGCACCCTCTTCGACTACACGGTGATCGGCGACAACGTCAACCTGGGAGCCCGCCTGGAAGCAGCCAACAAGATCTACGGCACGCGGATCATGGTCAGCGAGGCCACGCTCCGCGAGGCGGGACCGGGGTTCATCGCGCGGGAACTCGACGACATCGTGGTCAAGGGGCGAACGCACCCGGTCAAGGTCTTCGAGCTGGTCGCGGGCCCCGGGGAAACTCTGCCGCCTGACCAGGAGCGGGCCCTCGCGATCTATCATCGCGGGCTGGAGGCCGCGCGGGAAACCAGGTGGGAGGAAGCGGCGGCCCGGTTCGAGGAGGCGATCACCCTCGCACCCGAAGACGGACCGTCTCGTTACCACCGCCTTCGCGTGGCCGATCTGACGGCGATCGCCGCACGGGCGTCGAAGGCGTCAGCCGGCGGGACGTGATTCGGAAAGCGCCCGAGGCGGGGCTCTCGCTCGGGACCGGCGCCATGGTATGATTTCCATGGCCCACCAGGGGCCTTGGAGAGCGGCGTGCCCGGCGTTCTAATCCGCGGGTGTCGCCGATGGACCCCCAACCTCAACGGCGACGGCACTCCTTCGGCCGCGCCCGGCGGGCGGCACTTCCCGATGACCACCGGACGACGCGATGAACCACGCTCCTAGCGGCAAGTCTATCGCCTCCCTGCGGCGGATCGTCGAGCTCTGCCGAACGACCGGCTCTCAGGCGTGCGCCCCGGGATTGCTGGACGACTCCGAAGCCGCGATCGGCGACCTGGAGCAGTTGACCCAGACCGTCTCCGCTCTCGCGCAGCGCATCGCGCTTCGCGATCGCCAGCTCAGCCTGTTGAAGCGAGTGATTCCGATCGGGGTCGCCCTCTCCACCGAGAAGGACTTCGACCGTCTGTTGGAAACCCTGGTGATCGAGGCCCAGTCGATTACCAACGCGGACGGCGGCTCCCTCTACCTTCGGGAGAACGACACGCTCAGATTCGTCATCCTTCGCAACAGATCCCTCCGGCTCCAGATGGGCGGCACGACCGGAGAGCCGATCTCCGTCAGCCCCGTGCGGCTCTACAACGACGACGGCCGGGACAACCGCGCCAACGTCGCGTCATGCGTGGCCCTCACCCGCGAGACGATCCGCATCGCCGACGCCTACGAGGCGGAGGGTTTCGACTTCTCCGGCACGAAGCTCTTCGACGCGCGCATGGGATATCGCTCCCGGTCGATGCTCGCGATGCCGCTGATGAACGGGGAACGGAACGTGATCGGCGTCCTGCAACTGCTCAACGCGCAGGACCCGGAGACGGCCGAGATCGTGCCTTTCGCCGAAGACGAGGTCCTTGAGTCGCTCGTTCTGCTCGCCGCGGCCGCCCTCGACGGGTACATCCGCGAAGCCTCCCTGCGCCATGAGATCGTTCAACTCAGGATCGAGATCGACGAGACCCGCCGGGCCCACCAGGTGGCGGAGATCACGGACACGTCGTATTTCAGGGATCTGAAGATGGAGGCGGCGCGCCTGCGCTCCCGGCGTCCCCGGAACGACCCCGGCGAGAGGTAGGTCACCGCGCGGATCCCGAGACGCTCACGCCGGGAGCATCCCGCCGGAGCGTTCACGCCGGAGCGATCACCGCTGTCGCGTCAACCTGCCCCATTCCGGAACTCGAACTCCGCCAAGAGGACGTGGTGATCCGATGCCTCCGTCGGTTGAACGACGTGACGCACCGCCCGCAGGTAGTCATTGTAGAAGATGTGGTCGAGCACGTAGGGACGGTGCCGCCAGGTCACTTCCGTCGT
This sequence comes from uncultured bacterium, assembly GCA_964371055.1. Classification (GTDB taxonomy): domain Bacteria; phylum Eisenbacteria; class RBG-16-71-46; order CAIMUX01; family CAIMUX01; genus CAYJLF01. Next base: position 38,002 of record CAYJLF010000023.1, read on the forward strand.
CTGCACGGATTGAAAGCCGGCCCGGGCGAAGTCCCGCACCAGCGCTTCATGGTTGCTGGCGTTGAAGTCACCCGCGATCAACGCAGGGCCCGCCACGGCGCTCGCCTGTGCGATGACCAGTTCCCGCTGCCGGGGATGACGCTCGCCGGACGACTTGAGCATGAAATAGGCCAACAGGTGCGTGTTGAACAGCTGCAGATCATGCCCGGCCAGCGTGGTGCGGGCCCCGATCAGCAGCCGGTCGGTGGGAGTCTTGATCTCGCCTTCGAACTCGAACTCGAGGCGCGGCGACGGCAGGTCGAGGCGGAAGAAGTCGCGCTGCTCTGTCTTCGAGAAGATGGCCAGGCCGATGCCGAACGGAAGCTCACGCGGATCCGCCTTCGGGTAGGAGAAGCAGCCGTGATACCCCGCGAGGAGCTGCCGCAGCCGCGTGTAGTGCGGCGGCGGATCGCACTGCACTCCCCCCGGCTGCGCGTGTTCCACCTCCTGCAGCATCACGATGTCGGCATCGTGGCGCAGGATCTCGGCGACGGTCAGGTCCAGGTTGATCGGCGCCCCGCGGGCGTCGACTTCATCCCACATCTGACCGAACTGCATGTTGAACTGCATGACTTTGAAGGTACTCATGTCGATCCATGGTGCCATCGAACGGGCGCTCTGCAAACCACTCTCTTTTTCCCGCGGCTGGCCCGCGACCGACCGTCTCGCCGAACGTCGCGAACCTCCGGACGCAGACGTCGTCGGCAACGTCCGCTCCGAGGCCCTCGCACCGCTTGATGCGCGGACGCCGCTCGGCTACGCTCCTTCGTCATCGCGAATCGAGGCGGCGTGACCGGTGCATCCCCCGGGTCGCTCCTTCATCGGCCAACACCATTCACCAGACGAGACCACCATGCGCATCGAAGAGAGTATCGACCGGGTCATGCGCTCCCAGGATGTCTTCGGCGCAGCGTTCTACGACATCTTTTTCCAGCGCGCCCCCGAGATGCGGGAGTTCTTCCGCGACGTCGACATGAACCGCCAGTCGATCGTGCTGACGATGTCCATCTCGCTGATCGGCCAGAACCACTCCCGGCGCTATCCCGCGACCGAGCGTTACCTGCATTACCTCGGCACCCAGCACCGGAAGTGGGACATCCCCCGCTCCGCCTTCCCGAAGTGGCGCGAGGCCATGATCGAAGCCCTGGGCGGCTTCCATGGCGAAGACTGGAGCGAGGAACTGGCCGCGGAGTGGAGAGCGGCGTTCGACGGGAGCATCGCCGCGATGTTCGACGGTTACGAACACGACTTCAACGTCTGATCGGCCGCACGAACCGAGAGATTGCGATGCCGCGACCGGAGCCGCGGTCGGGCGGCGAGCGGTCTGTGGCCCACAGCCGCGCGGCGGGCTGGGAGCGTCACGACCGTTCGAGGGCGGCCGGCGCGGCGCCGTCGCCATACTCGCTGCGCAACGACTCGGTGTCCCATCCCAGGTCGCGCCAGGCGGCCGCGTCGCGGATCTCGTTGAGAAGAACGTCCTCGAGGTCGCGGATTCGGCGGCGCGCCTCCCGGAAGTACTCAGTGTCGTCGCGACGCACGCGCGCCAGGGCGTGCACCGAATCCTCATCGTGGCGACGGAACGTCCGGGCGGCCCGCAGGGCCTCGTGGGGATGGACGCCGAGGAGACGGAGCGCGTCCGTCCCGGCGCGGAGCGAGGTGTCCAGGGTCTCGCGGTAGATGTGCTCCACGCCCAACTCGACCAGTTCATACGCCTCGTCCCTCCCCGCGGCGCGCGCGAAGAGGGTCAGATGGGGGAAATGTTCGCGAACGGAGCCCACCAGTTGCTTGATCTTTTCGTGATCATCGATCGCCAGCACCAGAAGCCGGGCCTCCTCTGCCCCCGCCTGCCGAAGCAGGTCGTGGCGGCTGGCGTCCCCATAGAAGACCGGCAGCCCGAGCTGGCGGAGGATGTCGACCTGGTCAGAGTCGAACTCAAGCACCGTCACCTGGATGCCGTTGGCCCGCAGGAGGCGGCCGACGACACTGCCGAACCGTCCGAACCCCGCGATGATGACGGCATTCCGCTCGTCGACCTTGTCCTCCTCCCGTTGCGTCGCGCGCCGCGTGCCGGTGTGCGGCTGGATGACCTTCTCGTTCAGCAGCATCAGGAGCGGCGTGAGCGCCATCGAGACCGCCACCGTGGCCACGAGCGGACCGGTCACCTCGGCCGGCAGCACGTGACGCTGGGTCGCGAACGCGATCAGGACGAAGGCGAACTCGCCCCCCTGGGAGAGCGCGAAGGAGAAGAGAAGGTTCTGGTCCAGGCCCATCCCGAACACGCGGCCCAGGACGAGCAGAACGACGAACTTCACAACGAGTAGAATCAGCACGGTTGCGGCCAGCAGACCAGGCTGGGCCGCGATCAGCTGGAAGTCGATCGACGCGCCGACCGAGATGAAGAACACCGCCAGCAGCAGTCCCTTGAACGGCTCGATGTCGCCTTCCAGCTCGTGCCGGTACTCGCTGTTTGCCAGGACGACTCCCCCGAGAAACGCGCCGAGCGCCGGACTGAGTCCGACCTGCTCCATCGCCAGCGCGATCCCGAGCACAAGCAGAAGAGCCGCGGCGGTGAAGAGCTCACGCAGGCGCGTCTGCGCGATCACTCGGAGGATCGGGCGGGCGAGAAAACGGCCAAGAAGGATGATCCCCCCGACCGCCAGGAGCATGATCGCCGCCTGCTGCCATCCCGGCAGAGTCTTGATCCAGAGCCCGGCCGTCGCCCCCTCCATGGCGTCGTGTCCCAGCGCCGTGGCCGCGCCGAGCTGGGGAGCGGCGAGGAGCGGCAGCAACGCGAACATCGGGATGACGGCCAGATCCTGGAAGAGGAGGACCGAAAACGACGTCTGTCCGGCATCCGTCTTCGTCAGACGCTTCTCGGAGAGGATCTGCAACACGATCGCGGTGGACGAGAGGGCCAGGATCAGGCCCGTCGCCAGCGCAGGCTGCCACCGCAGGCCGAGGGCCAGGGCGATGGCCATCAAGAGGGTTGCGGTGACGCCGACCTGCAGCCCGCCGAGCCCCAGGATCGGGCGGCGAAGGCGCCAAAGGAGTCGCGGCTCCAGTTCCAGTCCGATGAGGAAGAGCATCATCACGACGCCGAACTCGGCGAAGTGCATGACGTCCGCTCCCTCGGCGCCGATCAGCCGCAGGCAGAACGGCCCCAGGGCCATTCCGGCCAGCAGGTAACCGAGGACCGAACCGAGCCCGAGCCGCTTCGCGATCGGCACCGAGATGACCGCCGCCGCCAGGTAGACCAACGCCTGCATGAAAAAACCCTGAGCGTGCATCTGCTCTCCTCGTCGATTCCACGTTCCGTAGAGACTGAGATCGATCCTGTCATCTGACCGGGATCTGCGACCTGCCGGTTGTCCCGACCTCTCCTCGGCTCAGCCCCGGGCAGTGGAACGACTCAAGCCTCGATCACCGCATCCAGATCGAAGTTGATCCGTGGCGTCTCCCGGGCGATGCGTAGATCGACCCGCCCGTCGCGCAAGGCCTCGAGCAACCGGCGGTACTCCCCCGCCAGGTGTTCCGCGGCCTCCCGGGTCATCTTGTGGGTGCCGTGCGCGACGAACGGGGCCAGGTACTCCATTCCACAGAGACGAGCGGTCTGCTCGAGGGGCGCCAACAACTCCCGCATCGTGAAGCGATTGTGCCCGTCGCGGCGGTAGGCTTTCTCCCCGCCGCCGGTGGTAATGGCATTCATCAGCCACTTGCCCTGTAACGCCGTCCCCCCGCGGCCGTACGCCCAACCGTGCTCGAGCACCAGATCCTGCCACTCCTTGAGGATCGCCGGGGTGCTGTACCAGTAAAACGGATGGTGGAGAACGATCCGTTCGTGGGCCAGAAGGAGCTCTTGCTCACGCTTCACGTCCAGGTCGAAGTCGGGATAGACGGCGTAGAGGTCGTGCACGGTGACCCCTTCCACCCCGCGCGAGGCCTCGAGGAGGAGGCGATTGACCCGCGACTTCGAGTAAGCTGGGTGGGCAAACAAGATCAGAACTTTGGGACCGGACGACATCAAGCTCCTCCGCTTCGGATCCGGACGCGACTCTCCCCCGGCAACCAGGGCAATCGGACTATGCTACGGGGCACGGGCCGATCCGCAAAGCACGGCCTGCAATCGAAGGTCACAATCCTCGACGGCCGCCTCCGCGGACTCGCTCCGGCCTGCCCCGCTCGGCCCGTCGCCGGGCAAACCCATCGCGCGACCGCGCCGGCGCGCCCCGGCGGGTCCTTCTTCGATCAAAGGAGACTAAGCTCGCTCCCGTTTTTCGCGGGGCGGAGAGATCGGGCGGCGGCGGATCCGCTCTTCAATCGAGGAGGACGAGCCGGCTGGTTCGCACGGTTCCGTTGTCCGCCAGGCGGACCATGTACACCCCGGGCTGAACTCGACGGCCGGCGGGGCCGGCGGCCGTCCACGTGACCGTGTGCCAACCAGCGGACAACTCCTGGTCTACCAGGGTTGCGACCTCCCGGCCCGAGGCGTCGTAGACGCCGCACCGGACGTGGGAAGCGGCAAGCATCTCATACGTGAAGACGAACGTCCCCGACGAAGGGTTCGGACCGGCCAGCTTGAAACGTCCTGGCGCCGCCGGCGTTGAGACGGGCTGCTCCACGGAGCTCGCCGGCTCGACCGTCAGGGTCACGGGCAGGCAGCGGGCGTTCTGCACCGGCGCTCCATCATAGACTCCATCATACACGAGCTGCATCTCGCACTCGTGGACGCCCGGCTCGAGGCCGACCGCATCCGCATCGACGTAGAGCACTGCGTCCCAGAGATTGTCGTTCGAGATGACAGTCCCGATCGCCCAGGGTGCCGCGGAGATCGCGGTGAAGTCGCACCTCGGATAAGGATACCCTTCGATCGTGAACGCCACTTCGCCGTGCGCGGTCCCACCTTCGGGCGCCGTCAGCTGAAGCTCCTGTCCATCGAGATTCGGAACGCAACGGTGACTCCACTTGGCACAGGGCTGGTTGGTGTACTCACATCCCGTGCCGGCCTCGGCGTAGTTCGCCGTCGGATAGACGGGCGTCGCCGGGCAGTCGAGCCACAGCGTGCAGACGCCGTCGGTGTCGAGGATGCCGTACCCCTGCACATCGAAGACGAGGGTCAACGCCAGAAAGAGGCCGTCGGGGACGGTAGTACACGGCCACTGGACCGCGAGGCGATGCGGGTTCGGACCATAGGGATCGATGTACCAATCCGTCGCGCCCCGGCACGGCCGGAAGTCCGTCAAGATCCACGCGTCCGGCCAGCTCAGATCGACCTCGAAGAGCGGCACGGGTACGCCGCCGCCGTAGGGCTGCTGCGGATCGATGAAGACCTGGAACTCCAGCATGCCCTGCTGCTCGGTCGAGGCGGTCATCTCCCGGCACCGGGTGATCTCGGTCAGGCAGGACTCCTCGATCGGTCCGGCCGGCCGCACGTTGAAGTAGACCATGGCGTCCGGAATGGGATTCGCCCCGGCGGAGATCGGAAGGACGAGGAACACGATCGTCAAGGCCGGGAGAAGATCGGAGAGAGAGAGCCGGAGACAGGTGGGCGGGGTTCGTAACATCGCAGCCTCCTCGCTGAAACGACCCGCCAGAGTGTACTGCCGGCGGACGGGCCGTTCAAGTCGGCGATGGACTCTCCTATCCGAACTCCGCCCCGATGATCGCGTGGTCCGAGAGGGGCCGGCCGTCGCACGTTCCCGCCGGCAGCGTCCGTGGTGCTCCCGACGAACGCACTCCACGCGCGGCGATCCAGTCGAGGCGCATCCGCAGGACCCGGTCCGCGAGGCCCGATGCCTGCAGCAGCGCTCGCGCGATTCGCGGATGAAGGTGCCCGAGATCCTCCACCCGTCCCAGTCGTTCCTCCGCCGTCGGCGTATCGTCGTTGCACGATTCCCAGCGAAACCCGGCCGATGCGAGCAGGGCGAAGAGCGGCTCCCGCTGCACCGGCCAGGCGAGTTGCCGCGCGAGACGATTCTGATGGGTCGTCATGATCCGCAGGAACTCCACCGCCGATGCGGCCACCGTGCCGCGCCGGAAGGTCGAAGTGTTCCAGTCGCCCGTCACGATCGAGGGAGAACCATCCGCCCCCACACCGTTCCGCAGCTCCAGTCCGCGTAGAAAGGCCTCGAACTGCCGCGCACGGCAACGGGGCGTGTTTCGCACCTCGAGGTGGGTCGTCGCGATCGCCAGCGGCCGGCCGCGCCAGAGGAGCCGCACGCAGAGCCCGCGCCGTCCGCCGAAGCGCTTCTCGTGGAAGTCGAAGTATTCGTGGCAGGCCGGCAGCGACGTCACACTCGTCCCGAGCACCGGCAGCCGGGTGAGAATCGCCAGGCCGTGTAGGCCGAGCCGGTGTTCACCCGGCACCAGCAGGTCGGCCCCCACTCCCCGCGTACACTCGAGGTAGCAGGGGAGGTCGATCGCGGCACACTGCAGCATCGCCGCCAGCGCACGCGGCTGATCGAGGTTCCCTCCACGGGCGGTGCCACGATCGATCTCGTTCAAGCAGTAGACGTCGGCGTCGCGCAGCCAGGGATCGTCCCGCAGTCGTCGCGCGATCCCCTCCAGCGACCTCCCCTTTTCGATGTTCCATTGCACGACACGCAGAGGGCGGTCGTCGGAGCCACTTCGCCCCTCTCGTCCGGCGTCGTCGCCTGGCGCCGGAGTGACCCGCGGGGTCGACAGCAGTCGCTCGAGTTCCTCCCCGTGACGGAGGAAGAAGGGCGAGCGGCGGAACTCCTCCTCGGTCTGGCACGCCAGAGCGGCCCGAAGGAAGTCGGCATACCCAACGCCGGGGAGCAACTCGGCATCGCCCGCGACCGCACCGATCGGCGGCCCGCTCTCTCCCGTGATCGCCACGCCGGATTAGGCCGCTCGTTCGCCCGGTCCGGGCCGGTCCCGGGCGGCCCGAGAGAGAGCCCAGACCGTGGCCGCGGCCGCCGCGAGCAACGACAGGGCGAAGAGCGCGAAGACGCCCCACTGCGGCTTGGCGACGACCGCCTCGCCCACGCGCGGAGCCGCCAGATAGGCCTCCCGCAACTGGTGCCTCGAGACGATCATGAGCACGGCCGTCAGCACCATCAGCTCCCCCGCGTGGCGGACCAGCCGCGGCTTCGCGAGCGGGCCGAGGCAGAGGGCGAGAACGACGAGCGCGCCGATCCCCGCGAGAATCCCGAGCCCGAATGGCGCCATGACCCCGGGACCTCCACGCATGAACCCGACCAACACATCGCGCGGCAACGCGAAGAGAAGCCAGAACCCGACCGGAATCTGGAGCGCCGTCGCGGCCAACGCCGCCTGGATCGAGAAGCGAGTGTCGCCGGACCAGGTGGCGGCGGCGGACGGATCCGCTGCAGCCCGGCGGGCGTTCGGGCGCACCTGCCACCAGGCGAACGCGCCCCCCGCCAGCGCGACCGCCGCCAGGACGAAGTGCAGGAACCGCGGCACAAAGGTCGGATCGCCCAGGATCGACCAGGGATTCGCCGCCGCCGCGCCCCACCGGCCCGGCTGCAGATGCAGCAGGTTGGCCGCGACCTGGATCCCCGCGATCGTCAGAAAGAGAAACGCCTGGACCGGGACGATTCCACGCGGGGCGACCCCGCGGGAGAGGCGGGCCTTCGCCACGTAGTTGAGGTAGTACGCCACGGTCAGGATGCCCAGCATGCCCAGCCACATCCACGGCATCAGAATCGTCGCGGTGTAGAAGAACCGCCCGTACAGAGCCTGCATGAAGAGCAAGGGGGCGATGGCGAAGGTCACGGCGAAGGAGATCGCCCAGCCGTTGACCTTGAGGAAGAATCCAGGTAGTTCGCGACGATCACCGGGACCGGGGCGTCTGGCCAGCGAGAGGGCGGAGAGGAGCGATCCACCCAGCACGGAATTGACCATCATTAGATGCAGCGTGAAGGTGATCACCCACAGGAGGTGGAACAGCCACGGCGGCCCCGGCAGCGGCGCCGGATCGACCGCCGGGATCAACGTCGTCGGATTCATCGCGCCCCCCCCTTCGCCGCGGCGAAGTCGCCCGACGCCGGCGCCGCTTCCGCGAACTTCGGTCCGATCAGATCGAGCAGATAGAGGCCGAGGTCGTGCGCTTCCTCCTCCGTCCCGACGAAGGGCGGCATGACGGAGTAGTTGAGCGCATCGGGATCGGGAGCCGCGCGTCCATCGGAGAGCGCCTCGACCCAGGTTTCGCCATCCGCGCGCAGCAGTCCGATCACCCCGTGCACCCGGTCCGGGTCGGACCCCTCGAGCAAGCGCCGGATGGAGAGATAGCCATCGCTCGTGTGACACGCGGAACACTGCGTGCGAAAGAGCGCACGCCCCCGATCGAGCGGATCGACGCCGGCCTCCCGGGCGGCCCAGCCCGAGGTGCTAAGCACCCCCTTCTCGTTCAGCATCCCGATCTGGTCCGTCCGCACCCCGTTCGAGAACATGTAGCCGCGGATCACGAACGGCTTGCGCGCGCCCTCGCGCACCCGTTCATAGCCACCCAGCGCCAGGAAGCCGGCCAGGAGCGCCACCACCGCGACCGGCCAGCGGTGAAGGCGGGGCCTCACCCAGGCGAACAGCCCGAGCAGTCCCGCCGCATAGAGGCCGTACAGCAGCCAGTTCGAGGTCGCGGCGAGCCCTGCGATCAGGGCCGCGTCGCCATCGAAGAGAGCACGGACCTCGGGCGGCAGTCCCAGCTTCCAGCCGTGCCAGCAGGCGATCGCGATCACCGCCCCGCCCACCTGCCAGGGGGCGAGAAAACGCACCAGGCGCGCACGCGCCGCGGGATCCCGCTCGCGCTGCGCCGCCAGCATCAGGTAGGTGCCGGCCAGCAGCAGGCAGATGCCGGTGCGGAACAAGAGGCCGCTCGCATAGGTCGGGTTGAAGAAGCCGTCCCAGAACCCGCGCGTCTCCAGCCACCGGCCCGGGGTCAGCATGAAGGAGAGGATCCCCTGGATGACGACCAGGGAGAGGAAGGCCGCTGCGCTGTACAACCAGATCAGCGCGAGGTGCGTGCGCGGGCGCACCCGATCCCAGGTGGCCGCCCAGGCCAGGGCGGTGGCGATCTCCAGGAGGAAGAAGGTCCATTCGATCGCCCAGCCCCACACGTAGGTGCGGATCAGCGCCGAGGTGGCGGCGGGAGAGATGAGACCGATGACGAACCAGATGCCGACGCCGCTGATCGCGCCGAAGACGGTGGAGACGAGGATCAGCATGGTCGAACTGCGGCGCGCCAGGCCCCGCAGCGCCGCGTCACCCCGGCGCACGGCGAACGTCTCGGTCACAGCCATCAGAATGCCGCCACCGACGGCGAAATGGGAAACGACGACATGCGCGATCGCGATCCATCCGATCAGCACGCCGCCGCCCATGGCCGGATTCCAGACCGGGTAATCCATCGGGACCTCCACGGGACGGTAGGCCGCGCGTCGCGGCTTCAGGATGGGTCGATCGAGCGGTCGGGAGAATCGAGGGTCGGCACGTCGCGCGACCGCGACACGGAACGGCGGAGGGCCGTCCAGGAGACTCGGAGTCCCACGCCGAAGGCCCGCACGCGGCGGCGGTCCAGGCCGGACTCGTTGGCCATTCGTACCATGGGCTCGAAGGCGTGCTCCACCCCGACCACGATCTCTCCCAGAGGCGCGAGGACTCCCTCCGCTCGCGTCTGGACGCCGCGGAAGAGCTCCGCCGTCGCCTCCAGATCGCGCACCGCCTGGTTGGTCTGCGCCAGAGCCTCCTCGGTTCGCGGCAGGAGCCGGTCATCGAGCACGGTCACCACTTTCTCCACCTCCGTGATCGTCCGGCGGAGCTGTTCCGCCAGTCGGACGAAGGTCGGCGCCGCCAGCAGAGCGCAGAGCGTCACGACCACGGCGAGAATGAGAGCGGCGACGAGCATGCTTCCTCCGGCCCTGAACGCGGGGGGCCGGGATCATCGTGGGACGACGATCCCGACCCGCGGAGCAAACCGGGATCAGCTCTTGCCCAACTCCCGGCGGTAGGCTTCCTTCCCTTCGGAGACCGCGTTTTTGACCGCGTCCACCTGCTGGCGCGCGGTGTCGGCCACCTCGGTCGCCTTCTCGCGGACCCAGCCGGTCGCCTCTCCGGCGCGATGGGTCACGTCGTCGCCGAGATCCTTCGCCCGCGTCTTTCCCTTCCCGTAGATGTCGACGGCGCCGTCGCGGAGCTTCCGCCGCGTGACCGTCCCCTTCTCGGGCGCCAGCAGAAGGGCGATGACCCCGCCCGTGACCGCTCCCAAAAGGAATGCCAATGCGGTATCGCTGCTCTTGCTCATCTCTGCTCCTTCCTGTCCGCCATCCATCCCATGAAAACTCCGGCCGCGGCGAAGCCGCTCCGGCCCTTTCCGGCGCCGGCTAAATGCCGGCTCTCTTGCGTAACGAACCGAGCGCCACCTTGAAACCGGCCGTGACGGCCGTCACCTGGCGCATGGCTCCACCCACCCCCTCCACGGCCTCGAGGATGGGCAAGACCGCCCCTTGGGCCCGGCTCGTGATTTCACCCACGGTATCCACAGCCCTGGTCGCACCTTGCGCCACCCGGCGGGCTGCCTCGGTGGCCGATCGGAGCTCGATCAATTCCTGCGCTGTCTGGTCCAGCACACGCTCCGCCCGGGGGATCAGATCTTCGCCGAGGGTCCGGGCCAGCCGCTCCAGTTCCGCGCCCGTCCGGACCAATTGCCCGGCCATGCGGACCAGAACGACGGTGATGATGATCACGGCGGCGGAACAGACCAGCAAAAACACCGTGCCCGCGACACCACTCATCGACTCCCCCTCCCCCTCTGACGGATTCGGGACCTTCTTCAGTGAACCCTGCCATTCCATCGGTTCCGGGGCGCGGCGTCAAGGACCGGTTGTCCGCGTGCGTCGCCCTCGCCCTCTCAACGATCGGCGGTCTCAGGTCATCCATTCCCTGACGTTCGCCTCGCCAATTTCCGAGACTCGCCTCCGCAACTGATGATCTTCAGTCTCGCCATGGGCGGGGTAGATCTGATATCCTCCCTTATAGTGCACCCGATCGATCCCGGCAGGAAGCCTCGGACCGATCGGATCGGCTCGCCTGACCGGGCGAGATGACTTCGAACGTCGCGGTCCTGACTCCAGGCAGAGACCGCCTATGGGGGATAAAGATGGTCGCAACGCTTCGAACAGCGTCGGGAAGTCACTCCGTTTTCCGCTCCTCGCGTTGGCTCGTCCTCGCGATCGCGGTCGTCCTGCCGGTCTGGCTGACCGGGCCGGCTGAAGCCCGGGTCGGGGAGGCGCCCGCCAGCTTCACCGCCGCCGTGCCGGGGCTGCGCTCGGTCGATCTGGTCGTGCTGCCGACGGTCGATGAAGCTCAGTATCTGCGTGAAGATGAGGAGAGGAGTGCGAAGGGAGAGGACGGCGGATGGCGTTTCGCCGCCCCGATCGAGACGAACCTCTCCCCCGCGACCGACGGCACCTGGTCCGACCTCGGTGACGGGGGCCGCATCTGGCGCCTGCAGGTCGTATCGACCGGCGCTCGCACGCTGAACTTCGGCTTCACGAGTTTCGACCTTCCGCCGGGAGCGACGCTGCACCTCTACCCGGCCGCGAGTCGCGACTTCTTCGGACCGTACACCGCGCGCGATGCCGCCGAGGGGCAGTTCTGGACCCCGGTCATTGCGGGTGACGCCGCCGTGGTGGAGCTCTTCGTTCCCGCCGACGCCGCGTTCGAACCCCGGCTCGAGATCGCGCAGGTCGCGCACGACTATCGCGGCTTCGACCAGCTGCGGCGGAATCTGGAGAAGTCCGGCTGGTGCAACAACGATGTCATCTGCCCCGAGTGGGATCCGTGGGATGACCAGATCAACTCCGAGGGGGTCTATACCCGCAACGGAACCTGGATGTGCTCCGGCCAGATGATCAACAGCCACAATACGGTGCCGCCGCCGTACTTCCTGACTGCCTACCACTGCGGCATCACCAGCAGCAATGCCAGCACGGTCGTGATCTACTGGAACTTCCAGTCCCCCGTCTGCGGCCAGCTGGGCGGCGGCTCGCTCGCTCAGCACAGCAACGGCACGACCCTGAAGTCGCGCAACTCCCCGTCCGACTTCTGCCTCATCGAGCTCAACGCCGTCCCGCCGGACGAGTTCAACATCTACTACACCGGATGGAACGCCGAGGAAGCTCACCGTCCCGCGAACTGCATCGCCATCCACCACCCGAACACCGACGAGAAGGCGATCAGCTTCAACGACGACCCGATCACGGTGACCAGCTACCTCGGAACGGCAGTTCCCGGTGACGGCTCGCACTGGCGGATCGACAACTGGGAGGACGGAACCACCGAGGGAGGCTCCTCCGGCTCGGGGATCTGGGATCCCGACAAGCGACTGGTCGGACAGCTCCATGGCGGCTACGCCTCATGCAGTTCGATCACCTCCGATTGGTACGGGCGGCTTTCCAAGTCGTGGCTCGGCAGCGGCTCCTCCGCGAACCGCCTGAGCGATTGGCTTGATCCCCAGGGAACCGGCGTGCTCGTCCTCAATGGTCGCTATCGCCAGGATCCGACTTCGGTCGAGCCGATCAGCCCCGCGACCACGGCCCTGCGCGGCGTCCAGCCGAACCCGGCCCGCGGAGACTTCTCGGTCAGCTTCGACCTGGCTCGTCCGGCAGAGGTCGGGGCCGAGATCTTCGACGCCGCGGGACGGTTGGTTCGCTCGATGCCGGCGCAGGCGCACAGCGCCGGCTCCGGTTCGATCTCCACGGACGCCGGCGTCAGCCCGCTGGGCCCCGGTCTCTACTTCGTCCGTCTGACCGTGGATGGCGCGGAGGCCGGCTCGCGTAAGCTGATCGTCGTCGAGTAAGCTGGTCCCGACGCGGACCACCGGAGCCCGGCGCCCTCGGAGGGCGCGGCTCCCATGATCGAGGCCCGGTGCCGAGTCGCGCACCGGGCCTTTCTCCTGTCCGTCGTCGAGGGGGAGCGATTGCCACCAGCGGCCCCAAACGTGTTCCCGCCGGTTCGAGGCCGGCGGCCGGGCGTGCTCTCTCTTCTGGCGCTGGGGGCCGGATCGACCGCGACCCAGGTCGTCGTCGTACGCGAGATCCTCGGCGGCTTCGGCGGCAACGAACTCCTCGGCGTGGCGGCTCTCGGCCTCTGGCTGCTGACCACAGGGGGCGGATGCCTGGTCGCGGGCGCCTGGCTCGATCGCCGGCCACGGGACTCGGCCGACACCCCGCGAGGGATGATCGCGGGTCACCTCTCCCTCGCGCTCCTGCCGTTCGCCATGCTGGGTGCCTTTCGCGCTCTACCGGGACTGCTCGACGTGCGAGGAAGCCTCCCGGGGGTTCTTCCCTCGATTGCAGGATGTCTTCTCGTCTTCCTTCCCTATGGGCTCCTCTCAGGCGCGATGATTCCCCTGGCCGCGCGCCGGGCCGCAGAGCACCACCGGGCAGAATCACGCACCGCCTATCTCCTGGATGGCATCGGATGCGCGGTTGGCGGCGCGATCCTCTGCCTCCTCCTGCTGCTGCGCCTTTCGCACGGGTGGGTCCTCTTCACCTTCTCACTCCCCCATGCCGCCGCCGCCGGGCTCATCGCGAGCTCAGGTCTCGCCACCCCAACCCGGGTCCGGCGCATGGCCGGCCTCGTCCAGATCGCGTTCGTCTCGGCGTTTCTCGTCCCGGCACTTGCGGGGGCCTTCTTCGTCGATCGCGGTTCCCTCGGCTTTCGCTTCCCGGGGCAGACGATCGTCGCCTTCAAGCAGACTCCGTTCGGACAGCTCGCGGTCACGCGGACGGGCCATCAGGTCAACCTCCTTCAGGACGGACTGCCGCTTCATTCCAGCGACGACCTCGGGGTGGAAGCGCGTACTCATCCGGGGATGTGCCAGGTGGCGGAGGGATCGGTCGTCCTCTTGGTGGGAGGGACGATCTCGGGCGGCGCGCGGGAGGTGATGCGACACCGTCCGTCTCGACTCGATGTCGTGGAGATCGACCGCACGGTCCTGGAGCTGGCGCGACTCGAGGCGGCGCAGACCGAATCGCTCTCCGACTCCGGGACCCGTGAGGCAGCCACCCCGCGCTTCAAAGTCGGCGACGGCCGTGCGTGGATCCGTCGCCAGACCGCGCGCTACGACGCGATCCTTCTCGATCTCCCGGGACCTGAAAATGCGGGCCTGAACCGCTTCTACACCGTCGAGTTCTTCCGCGAGGCCCGCGCCGCGCTGCGGCCGGACGGACTCCTCGCCTTTTCGCTCGCCTCCTCCCCCAACTACCTGGGGCCGGAGCAACTCGCGCTCGAGCGCTCGATCGTCGCCGCCATGCGTATCTCGTTCCCCGTCGTGGAAGTCCTCCCCGGCGATCGCCATCTCTACTTCGCCTCCAGCCGCCCGCTGGACTTCGATCTCGAACCCGTGCTCGCCGCCCGCGGGATCGTCACGCGGCGGCTCCTCGACTACGACTGGGATGAATATGCTGACCCGTTCCGGCGCGAGGAACTGCGCCGCCAGCTGGAACTCGACGGCGGATTCGTCAATCGCGACCTCGCCCCCCTGGCCTTCCAACATCTCCTCGATCTCCGCGCCCGCGTCGGTCAGGTCGATCGACGCTGGATTCCGCTTCTGGCGTGGCTGCCCCTCGTCGTGATGGGGTGGGCGGCGGGGCGCCGGGCGACGCGCCTGGTCGTCGGCACCTCAGGTTTCGCCTCGATGGCGCTGCAGTTCGGTCTGCTGCTCGCCTTCCAGGTCCTGAGCGGACACCTCTACCTGTGGATCGCGTTCTTCGTGACGCTGTTTCTGACCGGCGCCGCCCTCGGCGCGGGGATCGCCCCCCGCCTCCCCGGTTCCACCCGCGCGCGCCTGGCCGGCTCCGACCTCGCGCTCATCGCTGCCGCCGTGCTCCTCCTCCTCGCCAGCCGCGAGGGGGCGACGGCGGGGAGCCCGCTCCGGGAGATGATCGCCTTCGGCTTTCTGCCGCTGCTCACCCTGGCCTCGGCCCTCCCGGTCGGCGTGCAGTTCGCGGTGGCGGGAGAAGATGGAGCTCGGACCGAGCCTTCACGCACGGCTCGACTCTATCTCGTGGATCTCGCCGGCGCCGCCTCTGGTACCATCACAGTCGGACTCTGGTTGCTACCTCGATACGGGCTGACAGGGCTGGTCCTCGCGGTCGCCTCGATGAAGCTGATCAGCCTCGCGGCCCTGCGGATCCGGCGCCACACCTGAGGATCCGGCTTCTGTCGTCTCCGCTCGGCGACGGAGTCGGGGGCGACGGCGCGGCGGCCCGGACCGGCTGCCGGGAGGATGCGATGGACCACGGCCGACGCCGGCTCCTGCGCGCGATCGGATGCGCCGCCTGCGCCTGGGCAGGTGAAGGCGCCGCCTGGGCTGCCGCGCAGGAACGCGCGACGGCCGACGATCCTCACCTGCGCGAGGCCTACTTCTACGAGTCCCTCGAGGACGGCCACATCGCCTGTCGCACCTGTCCCCACGGCTGCGTGTTGAGCCCGGGGGAAACCGGGCTCTGCCGCGCCAAGGCCAATGTCGGCGGGCGGCACTTCTCCCTCTCCTGGCAAAACCCCTGCTCGATCCACGTCGATCCGATCGAGAAGAAGCCGCTCTACCACTACCTGCCGGGGAGCAAGGCGTTCTCGCTGGCGGTGGCCGGCTGCAATTTCCGCTGCCTCAACTGCCAGAACTGGGAGATCTCGCAGGTCGGACCGCGGGAGGTGCACGCCTACGAACTTTCCGTCGAGTCTGCGGTCGAGAGCGCGCTGCGGTACGACTGCCGGTCGATCGCCTTCACGTACTCGGAACCGACCAGCTTCTATGAGTACGCCCTGGAGATCGCCGAAGCGGCGAAGGTCTCGGGCGTGCGTTCGGCCTGGGTGAGCAACGGCTACATCCGGCGCGCCCCGCTCGATCGGCTCTGCCGCTCCCTCGGAGCCGGCGCGATCAACCTCAAGAGCTACGAAGAGAGCGTCTATTGGAAGCTGAACTCCGGGCACCTGCAACCGGTGCTCGACACCCTGGTGCGCATGAAGGAGAACGGCGTCTGGCTGGAGGTGATCAACCTCGTCATCCCGACCTGGACCGATGACCTGGAGATGATCCGGCGGATGTGCCGCTGGTTCGTCTCGGCGCTCGGGCCCGATACGCCGCTGCACTTCTCCCGCTTCACGCCGCTCTTCCGGCTGGCCCAGCTTCCGCCGACGCCGGTGGAGACCCTCACGCGCGCGCGGGAGATCGCGCTCGCGGAAGGGATCCGTTTCGTCTACATCGGCAATGTGCCCGGGCTGGCGGAGAACACGACCTGTCCCGGGTGCGGGCAGACTTTGATCGAGCGGAGCGGCTACCGGATCCGAAAGCTCGGCCTGACGAATGGCGCGTGTGAATCGTGCGGGCGGAGTATCCCCGGAGTCTGGGCTTAGCAGGGTGCTGAAGAACTGGGCCCGCCGCGTTCGGGGTGCCGGTTCAGGCCGCCCGGTTCTCCAGCGCCTGGTCGATCGCCCGCACCAAATGATCCAGCACTTCCGGCGATGGGCGGAGATCGAAGAAGACGCGGAACGATTCCGCTCCGACGACCCCCTTGAGGTAGTAGCCCGAGGGGCACTTGACGCGAAAGAACGGGCGCGGGAACTCGGAGCGGCACTCGACCTGCCCCAGCGACGCCAGCCGCCAGAGCGCATCTTCTCCCAGCGCCTCGTCGAGCAGCACTTCGCGGATCGCGGAGTTGTCGAAGCAGTCTTCGACCTCGAGCAGCGCGCGGACTTTCATCTTTGGTCGAGTTTCCTCTCTCAGGCGGCCCGGGCCGCCGCTGTCATCTGCGCGACCGCCGCGACGAGAGCGTCGATCTCGTCCGCCGTGGTCGACCATCCCACGGAGGCACGCAGCGTGCCCCGTGGGGCCCCCAGCTCGGCATGCACGAGCGGAGCGCAGTGCAGGCCGCCCCGCGTCTCGATGCCGAACGATTCCGCGAGCGCCTGCGCCGCATCGCCCGGTTCCCAGTCGGCGAGGTTGAACGCCACGACGCCGCCGGTGAGGTCACCTGATCCCGGGAGGTAGGTCGTGACTCCGGGTTGCGCGTTCAGGCCGGCGGCGAGTCGTTCCGCCATGGCGCGGCGATGCGCTCCCAGACGGGCGATACCTTCACCTCGCACGTACTCCAGGGCCGCCTCGAGGCCGGCCAGGCCCGGTCCGTTCGGGGTCCCCGCCTCGAAGTGCAGCGGCCAGTCGCGTGGATGCAGCGGCGAGGCGCTGCGCACGCCGGTGCCACCGACGACGAGTGGGGGAAGGTCTGCTTCCGTGAAGCCCGGACCGACCCAGAGCGCACCGATCCCCTGGGGGCCGAGCAGGCCCTTGTGACCCGGCAGGGCGATGAGGGTGCGGGCGGGGAGGCCGGCGAGGTCGATCGGCACGGCGCCCGCGGCCTGCGCGGCGTCGAGAATGAGCACGGCGCCCGACTTCCGGCAGGCCTGGGTCAGCGCCTCGAGATCCGGCATGCTCCCCGTGACATTGGAGCAGGCGGTCAGCACGACCAGGTCCGCACCCAGGCGGATGTGTCGGAAGACAGCCCCGGCATCCTCGAACTCTTTCCGCGTGAGGAGATCGAGCAGGAGCCTCCCCTCGGCCTCCAGATGGCGTAACGGCCGGAGAACGGAGTTGTGCTCCAGCTTCGAACTGACGCACCGGATCGGCAGTCGCGGGTGAGCGGCGGCGCACGCCTCGATCGTCTGGAGGGCGGCATGGATGGCCAGGTTCAAGGCATAGGTCGCGCCCGGCACGAGGGCGAAGCGCCGCGGATCGGGCGCATGCAGGATCTCCGCCAGCAGCCGCCGGCATCCTTCGACCGGCCCCGCCACGGCCCGCGCGCTGCGACCCGGTTCCGCCGGCGGCTCCTCCAGCGACGCCTGGATCCGCTCCAGAACGCCGGGAGGCTTCGGCCAGCTTGTGGCCGCGTGGTTCAACCAGATCCGATTCATCCTTGTCGCCATCCGGAGCCCCGACCCACCCGCTCCGTCCGGGCAAGCGCGGGGCTTTTCACCACCCTCGGCTTCGTGGCGAGGGGGAGCGGCGCGTCATCCACGCCTCTCCCCCTCTGGAACATCAAAGGTCGGCTCGGGATCATCCGACCCGGGTGATCACGAACTCGCCATAGTCGTCCCCGCACTCAATGCCCTTGACCTGCTGGCCGACCGCCTTGTTCAACCCGTTGGGGTAGGGCCCGCCGAACGCCAACTCGAAGAAGGCGGTGGCGACCCCGCAGATCATCGGAGCCAGCGGGCGGTTGAAGACGCCGTTCGCGGCCCCGTCCGCCTCATAGTAGTCGTAGGCGCGCACCACCATCTTCTCGGGCGACAGCTCCACGATCTCCGTCTTGCCCCAGCCCCAACCGGTGAAGACCGCGAAGGCGCCGTGCAGAACGTCCTCGGGGGCCTTCTTGATGCGCGGCTTCACGATCGAGTTCCACTCCTCGGAGTTCACGATCCCCCACCCCGTATGGTATCCGCACTCGTGGCCGGCGTTGTACAGCAGGTGCCAGGCGGCATCCTTCAGCTCCGACGGAACGGCGTTCATGATGTTCTCACCGAAGCTGCTCCAGAAGTCAGCCGGCAGGCGGTTGAGGTAGACCCCGAACCCCTCGATCAGACCGTGGTCATTGCTGGTGACGCCGACCCGGGAGATGTCCTGGATGACGGACTTGCGATCAAAGCTCATGGCCGGCCTCCTCACTTCGGGTTGACCGAGAAGACCGACTTCTCGGAGCCGCTGACGATGCTCTGGGTCTCTTTCACCTGGTAGTACCCGCTCGGCTTGTTGCCGATCACCGACCAGGCGGCGGCCAGGTAACCCTGCGTGATGAAGTTCACCGGCTGCGGGCGCTTGCCCCACTTGCGGATCCAGCCCTCGTCCACGTGGGACCGGTGCATCTCGGCCGTTCCGCCCTTCTCGCTCCACTTCGTGACCTTCAGATCGCCCATTCCGCACCAGGCCCAGTAGGACTCGACCAGCGCGGCGCGGTTCTCCCAACCGGTCACGTCGTGCTCGCGGCAGTAGTTCTGCAACGTGTTGAAGAAGACATTCTCGGTCGTCGTGCGGAGGATCGACTTGCCGTCGAACAGCGTGGCGTCATCCGCGAGCTGAGAGTAGAGCGTCGAGTAGTGATGACAGTGCAGAACCGTCACCTCGCCATTGACGTAGTGACGGCAACGCGTCGGATCGAAGGTCTGGGTCGTCGTGTAGGTGGTCTCTCTCGTCTGCGGCATGGCTGGCACCCCCTTCTAGAACATCGGGACGTTCGGGTCGTTGAGCAGCTCCTTCAGCGCGGACTGGAACTTCTGGACCTTGTCCGGCGTGTCGGGGCTGCTCTTCGCATCCTGGGACGTCACCCCGGTCTTCATGGCCAGACGCATCTGCAGCGTGAGACCGCCCTTCTGCATGGCGAAGTCGTAGTACTTCGAGATCTTGTCACCCATCTGCGCCTCCCTGCGATGCAGGATGTGGACAATCAGGTGCCGCACGGGCGTTGCGCCCGTTGTGTCACCACTGGACTACCCCGGCGGCCGCCGGTCGACCGGAGGCCGTCGCCGTCACTTCCCGGGGGAAGCCGTGCGGTCCAAGGGTTTTTTCGGATGGTTCCTCGAGGCATCTTTAGCCGGGTGCTGAAAGACTGAACCAGCCGCTCAGTCTTCCAGCTCCCGGCCAGCGTGACGCGCGCGAGGGTTTGCGGGCGGGTGAGACGGCTCGAATCGGCGCACCGGTGGGTAAGAAATTCCCCCAAGGCACCCCCGCCCCTGTATCAGGGAAGTCGTCCCAAACGTCCTCTTCCTGGCAGCGCCTTGGGAAGGGGGTGTGATGCAACCGGCCGAATCGGTTCGGGTGCTCATGTATTCGCATGACACCTACGGCCTCGGGCATCTGACCCGGACACTCCGGATCGCCGGAGCGCTGCGTGCCCGGCATCCGGCGGTGTCCGTGCTCATTCTCTCGGGGTCGTCCGTCGCCCCCTACTTCCGGCTGCCTCCCGGAACCGATCTCATCAAGCTCCCTTCGGTGGTGAAGTCAGGGCCCGACGAGTATCGATCGCGCGATCTCGAGGTCGATTTTCGCCAGATTCGGAGCATCCGGCGGGAGCTCATCCAGAGCGCGGCGAAGGCTTATCGACCGCATCTCCTTATGGTCGACAACGTCCCGCTGGGCATGAAGGGCGAGATCCGGTCGACCCTCGAGCTGATGTCGAGTCAGGTGCGTCCGGCCCCGCACATCATTCTCAACCTGCGGGACATCCTGGACGAACCGGCCAGGATCCGCTCCGCCTGGCGGAGAGACGGCGTCTACGAGGTCCTGGACGAAATCTACGACCGGATCTTCGTGTTGGGCGATCCGTCCGTGCACGACGCGACGGCGGCTTACGAGCTCCCCTGCGACAAGGTCTTTCATGCTGGATACGCGACGCCGGCGCCACGCCTGATCCGGCCGCGGCGCACCGCCCGCCGAAGACCACACATCCTCGTGACCGCCGGGGGCGGCGGCGATGGGGCCGACTTCGTCGAGGCCGTGTTGCGCGCAACTCATCGTCTGGGCGATGGCCACCCGACAGGGACGCATCCCCGCCTGACCGTCGTAACCGGACCGCTGATGGAGGCGCGGGACCGCGGGGAGATCGTGGCGCGCGCGGCTCCGCTGAGAGCGGAGGTGCACGAGTATGTGGCCGACCTGCCGGCGCGGATGGAGCACGTCGATCTTGTCATCGGGATGGCGGGCTACAACACCTGTTGTGAGATCCTGGCCCACGCGCGCGCCGCTCTTCTCTTTCCGCGGAGGACGCCGCGACTCGAACAATGGCTGCGCGCGCAGGCTCTGGCGGAACGGCGGCTGGTCTCCGTGCTCGGGCCCGACGACCTGAGTCCGGACGCGGTGGCCGCGCAGATCAGCCTCGCGCTGTCGGATGGACCGCGTATCCGCCCGGAAGCGCTGCCGCTGACGGGTGGACTCGAACGCCTGACCGAGCGCCTCGGGCAGGACTATCCCGAACTCTTCGGACCGAGACGGCGCCCCGGCACCGCGACGACTCCCCTTCGCGCGCCGGACAGCCGTCCGGCCGGCATCGAGGCCGGCCACTGCTCCCTGCACGCTCGGGGCGGCGCGTGGTATTGGCCGGGCCCGGCGCCGGGAGCGGTCCGGACCGTTCTGCTGGCGGCCGGGATCCTCCTGGGATCGATCGCCACCGCCGCCGTGTCGCCGTCGTATGCTGATGAACGGGGCGGAGAGGATCCCTCACCGTGGCGCCCCGCAGCCGCCGGGGGCACCGTAAGCGTCGGGTGGCACGACAACATCCTCGGTTCATCGACCGCCGAGGAGGCGGGCTTCGAGAGCGGCGATCCAGACTACCTGTTCGTGGTGGACAGGCTCGACGACTGGCGTCTCGATCTCGGCCTGTGGGGGAGATGGGAAATCCCTTCCTTCTACCGGAAGGCGCGCGCCGAACTCGGCTACCGCCGGGCGGAGTGGAAGAGCGGCGACATCCTCGGCCGGGACCGCTACGTGCTGGAACTACGCCAGAGACTTCCGGGGAGGTCACAGATCGACGGCTCCCTCAGCTATGAACCGCAGGTCTACCAGCGACATCGGGTCGACAAGGACGCGCTCCCGGGCGAGCCGCGGTTCCGACCCGAGGCGCTCGAGGTCACGGAGCTCGAACTCGGCTACACGCGGTTCCTCTCCTCGGTCCGCGCGACGCTCTTCGGCGGACACGGCACGGAGAATCGCACGAAGTGGTTCCGGGAACGTGACGAGGAGGTCTGGCGCGGAGGGCTCTCGCTGACCCCGCCGCCGCTGCGATCCGTCGTCTTCTCCTCGCACTACGAATATGCCCGCGGGCACTCGCGCAACGAGCCGGATCTCGGATCCGATCGGTCGTTCCGCCAGCAGGCCGTCGGCATCGGTCTGGCGTCGGAGCCGCGCTGGGGCCGACTCGCCCTGCAGCTCCGCGCGGACGGTCGGGTCAAGTTTCGCGCTTACACCACACGCGATCCGGAAGACGAAAGTCGCTTCGACCGCGACGATCTCATCTTTTATTGGTCGGCCAAGGTGGGCACCGCCGCTGGGAGGCTACGCCCCTTCGTGGCCGCGGAAGGCACGCAAAGGTCGGTCAACCTCCCCTCCGAGGCAGATGCCTCGGACGAAGATGGCGAGTACCAGTCGAACCTGATTCGCTTCGGCCTCGACTGGGAGTATTGAGGCACGGCTCGGAAACGAGGGATCCATGAAGCAACTGCCGCAGACCCGATTCGTGATCGGCGTGATCGTGCTGGCGACCCTGGGCGGCGCCCTCACGGCCGCGAATGCCGCGGTCGACAGCGGACCCTGGCCGATGTTCCACCGCGACCCGGCCCACACGGCCTTCACCAGCCTGGCGCCACCGACGACCGGCGCCATCGCCTGGAGCGCGGCGCTCAGCGACACCGTCGAGTACTCCTCGCCGGTGATCTCCAGCCACGGCCTGATTCTCCTCGGCGACCAGGGAAAGGAGATCTGGGCGTTCACCCAGGCCGGAACCCCACGATGGCACTACAGCACGGACGGGAACATCCGGTACGGCAGTGCGGCCGTCACCGACGACGGCAAGGTGCTCATCGGCTCCGGCGACGGCAAGCTCTACGCACTCGATCTGGCGGGAGGACTGCTCTGGACCGCACCGACCGGCGGCGCCATCAAGACTTCCCCCGTCGTGGCACCGGACGGGACGATCTATGTCGGCAGCGACGACGCCAAGCTGTGGGCTTTCCACCCGAACGGCTCGTTGAAGTGGACCTATGCCACCGGTGACACCGTGCGATCGTCCCCCGCGCTCGCTCCCGACGGCACCATCTTCTTCGGCAGCAACGATGGCTACCTGCGCGCGCTCCATCCCGACGGGACCCTGCGTTGGTCCGCGGCCACGGGAGGCGAGATTCGTGGCGCTCCTGCCGTGTTCCGCGACCGCGTCGTCTTCGGCTCCGCCGACGGGTTCCTCTACAGCCTCCGCACCAATGGCGACTTCGACTTCGCGGCCTACACCGGCGAAAACCTCCGCTCCAGTCCGGCTATCGGCATCACCGGGAAGATCTACCTCGGCATGGACACCAAGATCGCCTGCTTCCATGACGATGGCGATCCCTGCTACGAGGTTGAGACCGGCGCCCGAGTCCAGTCCACGCCGGCGGTCTACGCGAACGCGCAGGGAGATTCGCTCGACGTCGTTCTGTGCGGTTCGGACAACGGCCTGCTCTACTGCCTCAAGTCCGGCGTGCTGCAGTGGACGGCGAATCTGGGCGCGCCTGTGCGGTCGTCTCCGGCCATCGGCCCACAGGGGCTGGCCTACGTCGGGGCGCTGAACGGCCGGCTCTACGCGATCGGCAGCATCGTGCCCGGCGCGGTCGACGTCACGCTGCCGGGCGCGATCCGTCTCGCGGTGGCGCCCAACCCTGCACGCGAACAGGTCTCGCTCCGGATCCAGAACGCCCCGGCGGCGAGTTCCCGCCCGGTGAGTCTTTACGACCTGTGTGGGCGGCAGGTCCGGGCCTTGATGCCGGGCCTCGACGGCGCCGTCGCGTGGGACGGCCGGGACGATGAAGGACGCCCTCTGCCGGCCGGCTCCTACTGGGCGGCCTGGTCCGATGGAAGCGAGCAGGCGACCGCCCGGTTCGTCCTGGTGCGCTGAGGAGAGCCGTGTACTCCCGGTCGATTTCGTTGGTCCTGTCACGCGCCGGAGTCATGCTCGCGGCGCCGGTCGCGATCGGCATGCTCCTCGTAACCGCCTGCACCCCTGATCTGCACGAGACCGCCGGGCCGATCGTGCCGGTCCCGAATCTGACCGGCCAGATCGTGCGCGGAGGCCTGCCGGTGTCCAATCACAAGGTGAAGCTCGAAGTCCCGGACGCGGATAGCACGGTGGCCGAAGACCGCACCGATGCCGGCGGACGGTACGAGTTCACCGCCGTCCCGGCCGGAACCTGGCTGCTCAAGGCCACCTCGACCGATTCGGGCGATTTCGCCAGCGTCTCCTGCGAAGTGGTGATCGGGTCGGACCAGGAGCCGCTCGAGGCGCCGGACCTCGACCTCTCGCTGGGTGGCCTGGCAATGTCGGAGCCGGAGGACGGCGAAGCGCGCCCCCGTCCCAATCCCCGCACTCCGGTCGAGTTCACCTGGCAGCGCCCCGCCGATCCTGACCGCGAGGTCGAGGTCCGCGTGGCTGAGGCGAACGGCGAGGCGGTCTGGTACAGCGAGAAGCAGACCGATGGCGCGGTGCCCTGGAACGGCTTGGGCAATCGCGGCGCCTACCTGAACCGGCTCGTTCCGGCCGGCTCCTACGCCTGGCGGCTACGGGTGGAAATCGACGACTCCACGCTGGAGTACACGACCGCCACGCGCCTGCTGACCCTGACGGATTGAAGCCATGTCCCCCCCCGCCGAAGAACGGCCGCCGCGTGAGCGCGGTTCATCCGAGTCGCTGGAGTCCCCCGTCGACGCCGGACCTGTCGTCTACATCGCGAAGATGTTCCCGCGGCTCTCCGAGACTTTCATCGTCAACGAGGTTGCCGAACTGCGGCGGCGCGGCGTCGACCTGAAGGTCGTCTCGCTCCTGGCGCCCACCGGGACGGTGCAGTCGGAGCGGGCCAGGATTCTCGCGCGCGAGGTCTGGGTGGCGCCGACGTTGTCTTCCACCGCGGGACGCCGGCGAGTCTGGAGGGATCACGCCTGGATCTGCCGCCGGGGGACCCGCCGGTACCTGCGAAACCTCATCCTCGTCGCCCTGCGTCGCTCCGTGACGGCCTGGAAGCGGTTCGCCCAGGCGGGGTCGGTCGCGCGCTTCTGTCTCGAGCACGAAGCCAGCCATGTCCACGCGGCCTTTGCCCATGCCCCGGCCAGCGTGGCCTTCTGGGTGCAGCGGCTGACCGGCATCCCCTACAGCTTCGCGGCCCACGCGAAGGATCTCTACCTCTCCCGTCCAGAGTCGATCCGCCACAAGTTGGACGCAGCGCGGTTCGTCTGGACCTGCACCGAGGCGAACGGCGCCCACCTGCGCGCCATGGGGAGCATCACCCCGGTCTTTGTGGGCTACCACGGCGCGGATCCGGGCTTGTTCGCTCCGGCCGGGGGAACGCCCGAGGTGGAGGCCTCCGCTCCGCTCATCCTCTATGTCGGGCGTCTGGTGCCGAAGAAAGGGCTGACCGACCTGCTGGACGCGGCCGCTCTCCTGGCGCGCCGCGGCGTCTCCTTCCGCCTGCGCATCGTCGGAGACGGAATCGAACGCACGGCGCTCGAGAACCAGGCGAAAGAACTGGGACTAGACGATCGCGTGGAGTTCACCGGCAGCCGGCCGCCGGAGCACGTGCGGGAGGAATATGCCCGCGCACAACTCCTCGTGCTGCCATCGGTCGTGCTCGAAAACGGCGATCGCGATGGCATCCCGAACGTCCTCGTGGAAGCGATGTCGATGGGCGTTCCCGTCGTCAGCACGCGCGTCTCCGCGATTCCCGAGCTGGTGCGGGACGGCGAGACCGGCCTGCTCGTCGAGGCGCGCGATCCCGCCGCGCTGGCCGGCGCCATGCTGGAGGTGCTCTCCAACCGCGAGGCGGCCCTCGCCCGGGCCAGCCGGGCCCGTCTCGATGTGGCGGCCCGCTTCGATCTGCATCGGAACAGCGAACGGATGGCGGAGGTCTTGCGGCGCCACCGCGGCCCGACTCGTTGCCTCTACGTTTGCGCCGACCTCGGCGTCCCGCTGCGCGGGCACAAGGGCGCTTCCGCCCATGTCCGGCAGGTGGCCGCGCGGCTGGCCGCCCGCGGCATCGAGGTGCGCGTTCTGGCGGCGAACGCCGGCCCGGAGCCGCCGATCGGAAATGCCTTCGAACTCCCGGCTGAGATCGTCGCGCCGCCGCGCTGGGCCGAGTGGCTGCTCGCCGCGGCGCGCCCCGGGCGGGCGAAGGAGATCGCGCGGGAGATCCGCCGCCTGGCGCTCAACCTGACGATGCGACGCCGCGGGCGAGAGATCATGCGCGAGTGGCGCCCCGACTTCGTCTACGAGCGCTACGCCTTGAACGCGACTGCGGCCGGGGACGAGTGCCGCGCTCGCGGCATCCCCCACCTGCTGGAGGTCAATGCACCTCTGGCCGACGAGGAGGCAGCCTACCGGGTGCTTCGTCTGCGACGCCTGACCCGCGCCCGCGAGCGGCGGATCCTGCGTCGGGCCGATCAGGTCTTCGTCGTGAGCCACGCGCTGCGGCGGTGGGCGCTGGCGCTGGGACTGCACCCCGACCGCGTGCGGGTGCTGCCCAACGGCGTGGACGTACGCCGATTCCACGATGGCATCGACGGCGGGGCCGTACGGGCGGAGCTCGGCTGGTCGGACCACGAGGTGATCGTCGCCTTCGCGGGTTCACTCAAGCCCTGGCACGGCGGCCGGTCTCTCTTCGACGCCTTCGCCCGCGCTCACGCGACCCGGCCGGAGCTGCGGCTGCTCTTCATCGGCGACGGGCCGGAGCGCAAGGAACTCGCGAAGCGGATTCAGAAGCACGGACTGGAGGGAGTCGTCGTCTCCACCGGCGCGATGCCTCAGGACCGGGTCCCCGCTTACCTGCGCGCCGCCGACATCCTGGTGGCGCCGTATCTGCCACAGGTCGACTTCTATTTCTCTCCGCTCAAGGTGCTGGAGTATCTGGCGGTCGGACGCCCGGTGGTGGCCTCGGCGCTGGGCGACATCCCGGACCTCGTCGGCCCTGACTGCGGCCGCCTGGTCCCCCCGGGCGACCTCGCGGCCCTGGCGGCGGCGCTGGAGGAGTTGGCCGGTGATGAGAGACTGCGCGCGTCTCTCGGTCGGGCTGCGGCGAAGCGCGGGCGGCTCGAGGACTGGGACGAACGCGTAACGCGGATCGTGCAGGCGGCCTCCACGCGGTCCAGGGAGGTCCGTCTCCACGCGCGGGCGCCCGAGCCCCTCGCCGCCGGCCTCGAGTCGCCGGGGCCGCCCGGCGGTGAAAGGGCAGACGGCGGGGTCCACGAGACCGGGACTCCCCCTGCGGTCCGCGCGCCCGTCATCCCGTTCCGTGTCGGCTACGTTCTCAAGATGTTTCCGCGCTTCTCGGAAACCTTCATCGTCAACGAGGTCGTCGAACTCGAATGCCAGGGAGTCGACGTGCGCGTCTTCTCCATGAAGCAGCCGACCGGGCCGAGACAAGCCGACGCGGAGCGGGTACGGGCCCTCGTCACCGTTCTGCCGGGCGCCGGCGCGGGGTCTGCCCTGCGGTCCGCGGGTGCGCATCTGCGTTGCCTGCGGAGGAACCGCCACGGCTGGATCCGGGGCCTCTCTTTTGCGTTGGGCCGCCGGGACGGGCGCGCCCTCCAGAAGTTCCTGCAGGCCGGGGTGGTGGCCGATGCCTGCGCGCGCGAGCGGATCGGGCACCTGCATGCGCACTTCGCCAGCGGGCCGGCGCGCGTCGCGAAACTAGCCTCCATGATCGCCGGGGTGCCCTTCTCCTTCACCGCGCACGCCAAGGACCTCTACTGGGCGGGACACCGCCACGAGGAGAGCCACAAGCTGAAGAAGCGGGTCCGGCTGGCCCGATTCGTCGTGACGGTGAGCCACGAGAATCAACGCTTTCTGCACGGTCTCGGCTTTCGGGTCAAAGAGGGCAGGATACGCTCGATCTACATCGGTCTGCGGCTGGCCGACTTCCCCTTCCGATTGCCCTCGGAGCGTCCACGCTCGCCCCGTCCTCTCATCCTTGGCGTCGGCCGCCTGGTCGAGAAGAAGGGGTTTCATGTCCTGCTGGAGGCGTTGGCCATCCTGCGGCGCCGCGGTGTGAACTTCCGGTGCGTGATCGCGGGGGACGGACCTGAACGGGAGCGACTCGGCCGGCAAGTCGCCGAGCTCGGGCTCAACCGGCACGTCCGGTTGCCGGGTGCCGTGCCGCTCGCACGGCTGCGAGCTCGCTACTACTCCCGGGCCCGCGTCCTGGCCCAGCCCTGCGTCGTGGCGCCGGATGGCGATCGCGATGGCATCCCCACCGTGCTGCTCGAGGCGATGGCGCTGGGCGTCCCCGTGGTCAGCACGCGAGTCTCGGGCATTCCCGAGGCGATGGACCACGGCGTCGATGGTCTCCTCACCCTGCCCGGGGAAGCCCTCCCGCTGGCCGAACAGATCGAAGCGCTCCTCTCTGATCCGTTGCTGGCCGATCGGATCGCCCGGAGAGGCCGGACCCGCGTCGAGACTCAGTTCGACCAGCGCGTCAACGCCGGGGTCCTGCGCAAGCTCTTCCGGCGCTCTCTCCTCGGCTGGCCGGCGCCGAACGCCCCGGAGGCGGATGGCCGGGATGGAACCGGCCCGAGGGCTCCGGGTGCGGCGGGCCATCCAATGATGGCCGGCTCTGAGCCGATGAGCGTCAACGCCCTCGCGCTGGAGACACGCCCGTGAGGAGCGATCGATCTCCCCACCGCCGAGGCCTCGTCGGCCGCCTGCGCACCCTCTTCCGCCTGCCGGGGTGGTTTAGCCCCTATCTCCGGCCGCATCGCGGCCGGCTCGGGCTCGCCGTGCTGCTCTCGGCCGGTTACGCCGGGCTGCGCGTGCTCGAGCCGTGGCCCCTGCAGGTCCTGATCGACCAGGCGGTCCTGAATCAGAAGACGAGCTTTCTCGGCGTGGATCCGTTGCAGCTCGCCGGCGGCGACCGGATGCTCCTGGTCGCGATGTCCGCCGGGGCGGTTGTACTGATCGCGCTCCTGAGCGGCAGCCTCTACTACCTGCAAAGCGTGATCCTGGCCGGCGTGGGGCAGGAGCTGGTGCACGATCTTCGAAAGGACCTGTTTCACCAGTCCCTGCGTCTCTCGCTCGCTTTTCATCGCCGCACCGGAACGGGTGACCTCATGATGCGCCTGACCGGCGACATGATCTTCCTGCGCGACATGATCCTCGCGACGCTCGTGACGCTGACTTCCCAGCTCCTGACTCTCTTGATCGTGCTCGCGCTCATGACCGCGGTCAGCTGGCGTCTGACCCTGGTCGCCGTCGTGCTCGCTCCGCTGCTCTGGCTGCTCTTTCGGACCTTCCGCGGCCGGATGGTCGAGGCGGCGCGCAAACAGCGCCGCCGCGAGGGTCAACTCGCCGGATTCGCCGAGGAGGTCCTCCTGGCCGTACCGGTCGTCCAGGCCTTCACCGCGGAGAGAACCGAGGATGAGCGTTTTCGCCAGATGGCGAGACGGAGCGCCAGGGCCGGCCTGCGCGCGGCGCGCCTCGAGGCCGGGATGCAGCGTCTTACCGAGGTGCTTCTGGCCCTGGGCACCGGTCTGGTTCTCTGGTTCGGCGTCCGCGAAGTCCTGCACGGGGCCCTCACCCCCGGCGTTCTTCTCGTCTTCCTCGCTTACCTGCGAGCCATGTACAAGCCGATCCGGGGCATCTCGAAGGTGACCGAACGAACCGCGCGCGCAACCGCGGCGGCGGAGCGGGTGCTGGAGATCCTGCGAGCGCCACGCGACATCAAGGACTCGAAGGAGGCGGTCGACGCGCCCGCCTTGCGCGGGACCATCGAGTTCGACCGAGTGAGCTTCGCGTATGAGGACGGGACGGTGGCCTTGCGGGAGGTGACCTTCCGGATCGAGGCGGGCGAGCGGGTGGCGCTGGTAGGGCCGACCGGGGCGGGGAAGTCGACCCTCTTCTCGCTCCTGCTGCGCTTTCACAAGCCCACGGACGGGCACGTGCGCATTGATGGCTTGCGCGTGAAGGCGTACAGGCTGGAAAGCCTGCGGAGGCAGATGGCCTATCTTCCCCAGGAGCCGTTCCTTCTCGGCCGGACGATCCGCGAGAACCTGCTCTACGGACGGCCGGGGGCAACGGAGGAGGAGTTGATGGCAGCGCTGGAAGCCGCCGCCCTGGGAGACTTCGTGCGCGCACTGCCGCGTCGACTCGACACCCGCCTGGCGGGGCGCGGTCAATCCTTGTCGGGCGGGCAGAAGCAACGATTGGCCATCGCCCGTGCCCTCCTGCGCGACGCGCCGATCGTCCTGCTCGACGAGCCGACGACCGGCCTCGACGCCGCCCTCGAGGAGGAGGTGATGAGCAGTCTCGACCGCCTCTGCGCGGGCCGTACCTCGCTCGTCATTGCGCATCACTTCTCGACCGTACGCTCGTCGGACCGGGTGATCGTTCTGGACGGCGGACGCGTGGTCGAGGACGGGACGCCCGCGGAGCTGCTCAACCGCGACTCGCTCTTCCGGTATCTCGCCGAGCTGCAGGACTTCGATGCGTCGCGGCTGGCGGAGCCGAGAGTCGTTCCGATCGCCTCGGTGCGACGGGGCGAAGCGGCCGGCCGGGACGGCTCACACGGGGGGGTGCTCCCGTCGAGTGAGCGACCTCGACCCTGAGGGGAGGCCCGGGTGAAGGTTCACGTCGAGGGAATTCTGCGGGAAGATCCGCGCCTCCGTGGTGTGACCCGGCTCCTCGCGCTGGGCGGAGAACGCGCGCTGATCCGGGATCTGCTGGCCGGGTTGCCGGACATCGGCGAGTACCCCAGCGAGGCGTGGGTCCGCGCGGTCAAGCAACGGCCCGGGCAACGCGCCCTGCTTGAAGTGATGCTGAACTGGCGCGCGGGCGTTCCGGCCGGCGAGGGCGTGCCGGGTTCGAATCAGGCTCGAGGGGACGCGCGCACCTCGTCTGTGACATCTCGCCGGCGTTGGTTCGTCAAGTGTGTACGCAGCCGGTCGCAGCTCAGCGCCGAGCGCCTCGATCTCATGCGCGCGGTCTCCGTCCGGGCGGCCGGGACCGGGATCTCGGTTCCTCCGCCGGTGGCCATCTTGTCTCGCTTTCGGGCCGTGGCCTACGAAGCTGCCGAGGGGCTTCCCCTCCTGACACTGATCCGGGCACGGCGCGACCCCACGCCGGACAACTGGCCCTCGCACCTGGGCCGGGCGACCGCCGCCCTGCACCGCGCGCTGGCGGAATCCCCGCTGCCGTTCGCGCCCGGCGCGGAAACAGGGAGGACGATCGCCGAGGAACTGGCGGCCGCGTTCGCGCGCGTGCGTACGCACCGGCCGGAGCTCATCGAGAGGTTCGAGGCCGCGGCGTCGGACGTGCTGGCGGATCTTGAACGGGGAATGCCCGCTACACGCGTGGATCGGGGGCTGAAGTGGGCGATCCACGGTGACTTCCATCCAGCCCAGGTTCTCATTGGACCCGAGCGGGAAGATGGAGGTGTCTTCACCGTGCTCGACTGGGACTGCCTCAGGCTCGGGGAACCAGAGCAGGACCTGGCGAACTTCGTCGCCCACCTGGACCTCGAAGCGACGCGCGGAGCGCTCCCGAAGACGGACGGGACGGTGCTGGGGGAGAGCTTCCTGGCCGGATACGCCGCGGTGCGCGCCACAGACTCCGAGCGCATCGCCGCGCACCGTCGGGCCACCCTCATCCGACTGGCGGCTCTGCACGCCGATCCGGAATTCGGCGCGCTCCCCCCGAATCCGACTCGTCTCGCGGAGGATCTGCTGGCGTTGGCCGTCCCGCACGACTCTTGACCGCTTCCGCGGTGGAGGCGGCTGCAGCTCCAGACCTGGATTCGGGGTGCGGCGACGCTCTCAGCCACCCGAACCGGATGGCTGGGGCGGTGGCGCCGCGTCCCGCTTCCACGCCTCGACGATCTGTTCCAGCGTCTTCGCGCTGTCGGCCTCGCCGGCGGCGCGCAGCCGCCCGGCGTGCTCCGAAAACCGGCGGAGCCACATCGGATCGGCCTCGGGTGGCGACGCGCGACGCATGCGTCCCGCCTGCGCATACATGGCCCGCGCGACGGCCGGATCGCCGGAGCGCTCATGGATCCCGGCGAGTCCCCAGAACGTCTCGGCGGTCGTGTAGGAGTTTTCTCCCTCTGTCGCCAGCCGCACGCGGAGCGCCCGCTCGTACAGCTCCCGCGCGCGCAGCAGGTTCCCCGCCGCCGCGTGGTGCCCCGCCAGTCGATCGGCCGTCGTCGCGGTGTAGGCGTGATCCGGTCCCAGGGCGGCGTCCAGAGTGCGCAGCGCCCGCTCCCCCAACTCGATCGCCTCGATGATCTCTCCGGTCATCCGCAGCGCCAGGGAGTAGTTGGTCTGCACCATCGCCGTGGTCGGGTGGGCTTCTCCGAGCGCCTGGTTCATGATGCGATAGGCCGGCTCGAGCGCCCTTCGCGCCGGCCACCAGGCCTCTCTCGCGAGATGGAGGCTGCCGAGCCCGGCCCAGGTCTCGCCCAGATCGGTATGGTCGGGGCCGAGCGTCCTTTCCTGAATCCGCAGCGCGCGTTCCAGGGACTCCCGGGCTTTCGTGGAGTCACCGAGCTCCCGGTAGGTGTGCGAGAGGCTCGTCAGTACGGCGGCTACCTCCGGGTGTTCCGGCCCGAGCGTCCTCTCGTGAAGCCCGAGAAGTCGCTGGTAGATCTGGAGAGCCCGTTCCGCCTCCCCGGTCCGCTGGAGCAGGAGCGCAAAGTTGAACAGGTGCGCGGCCAGCCTCGGGTCTTCAGGCCCCGCCGTTCGCTCCACGATGGCGATGGCACGCTCGTAGAGCGGCCGCGCCGGACCGTACTCCCCGCGCTCCAGCAGGAGATTGGCCAGGCCGGTCAGACTGACCGCTACTTCCTGATGTTCGGGGCCATAGGCTGCCTCCCGCCCGGCGAGCGCACGCTCGTAGTGTCCGCGCGCCACCTCGAACTCCCCCAGGCGGCGCAGGAGTCCACCAAGCGCGTACTCGCTCCGCGCCACGTCGGGGTGCCGTGCCCCGAGCGCGGAGCGGCGCAAGGCGAGCGATCGTTCCATCGGTCCCCTCGCCTCGCCGTAAAGCCCAAGCTTGCGGTAGACCTCGCCGATCGTGCCGAGGAGCCGCGCCTGCACCGCCGGCTGGTCGCGCAGGCTCTCCTCGATCTTCGCCGCGCCCTCGTCCAGGAGTTCCCGTGCGGTGATCGAATTGCCGCGCGCCTCACCGGGATCGGAGACCTTGAAGAGGTCCTCCAGAAACCGCGAGACCTGTGCGGCCGTCTCCGCCTCCGCCCTCGCCTCGGCCGCGGCGCGACGGGCTCGGACCATCCCGACCGTGGTGCCGGCCGCGCCCAGGACGACGGCCACGAGCAGGGCGGCGCCGAGGACGACCGCCGCGCGATGCCGTACCGCCAGCTTGCGCAGCTGATAGAGGGTACTCGGCGGCCGCGCCAGGACGGGGAGGCCCGCCAGAAAACGACGGAGGTCGTCGCCCAGCGTAGCCACGCTGGAGTACCGGCGCGCCGGGTCCTTCTCGAGCGACTTCAGGGTGATGGCCTCGAGATCGGCCGGGACGGAGCGGTTGCGGGATCTCGCCGGCTTCGGCGGCTCCTCGCAGATGACACGCAGCGCGCGCGGGAGGCTCATCCGGGCGAGGTCGTGCGGAAGCGAGCCGGTGATCGCCTGGTAGAGGAGGACACCGATCGCATAGAGGTCCGCTCGCGTGTCGACCTCCTCCGCCACGCCGCGCACCTGCTCCGGACTCATGTACGGAAGAGTGCCCTGGAGGCTGTGCGCCTCCGTCCGCGCCACGCTCGCGTCGATGTCCTCGGCGGTGATGCGGGCCAGGCCGAAGTCGAGGATCTTGACCCGGGGCTCGCTCGGGTCGGCGGCGCCGCTCCCGTCATCTTCCACGATGAGGATGTTCGAGGGCTTCAGGTCGCGGTGCAGCACGCCACGCTGGTGCGCGTGGCCCACGGCATCACAGACCTGCAGGAGGAGCGCGAGGCGGCTCCGGATCTCCGCCCGGCCCGGCGCGGCCGCGCCCTCCGCGATGGTCCAGTCAGAATCGAGCGGCACCCCGCGTACCAGTTCCATGGCCAGCCAGTGCTGCCCGTCGTCCGTGCTGCCGGCCTCGTGGATCGCCGCGATCCCGGGATGCTTGAGCCGGGCCAGCGCCTGAGCTTCACGCCGGAAGAACCGCACGCGAAGGTCGTCGGCAAACCAGCCTCCCCGCAAGACCTTGAGCGCCACGCGGCGGCGCGGATTCTCCTGTTCGGCTTCGTAGACGATTCCCATGGCCCCCTCACCGAGGCGGCCGAGAATGCGATAGGTCCCGAGCACGCGACCGGAGACCAAGACGGCGCCGGCGCTCTCCGCCTCGAC
This sequence comes from uncultured bacterium, assembly GCA_964371055.1. GTDB lineage: Bacteria > Eisenbacteria > RBG-16-71-46 > CAIMUX01 > CAIMUX01 > CAYJLF01. The sequence goes on from CAYJLF010000023.1 coordinate 72,125, forward strand.
GACTTCGGCCTCGTCCGCCAGCACGATGGAGGCATAGGCGTCCGCCGTCCCCGCCAGGATCGCCCCGCCGCGGGCGGCATCAGCGTCCACTTGAGCGTCAGCCTCCAGGAGCGCGAGGACCTCGGCCCGAAGTTCGACGTCACCTGCAGAGGCATGGTCGACAAACGCCGTCTGATTTTCCGGCGGAAGCTCGATCGCTTCCTCGAAGACCGCGCGGATGCGTTCCCAGCGGCGCGAATCGAGCGGACTCACGCCGTTTCCACTCCGTGGAGCTCGCGGTGCAGGAACGCCCGCGCGGTCCGCCAGTCACGCCGCACCGTCCGCTCGGTCACCCCCAGCACCTCGGCGGTCTCCTGCTCGGACAGCCCGCCATAGAAGCGCAGTTCCACCACCCGCTCCAGGCGCGGGTCGAGGATGGCGAGACGGCCCAGCGCCACGTCGAGATCGACCAGCTCTGCCGCGCGCGGATCGACGGGATGGTCGACACTGTCCAGCGAGAGAGGTCGGCCGCCGCCGCGCTTCTGGGCCAGGTGCCGTCGGGCGTGATTGAGGAGAACCTGCCGCATCGCGCGGGAGGCGACCGCGAAGAAGTGAGCCCGGTCTTCCCACGCCACGACCGGCGCCTGCGCCAGTTTGAGGTAGGCCTCGTGGACGATGACCGATGCGCTCAGCGTCGGCTGCGGACCGCACCGTCGGACCTGGGCCCGCGCGAGACGACGAATCTCGTCATAAACGCGCCGGAAGACCTCATCGAGAGCCGCACGGTCCCCCTGGCGGGCCGCGGCGAGATAGAGTGTGATGTCGTGGGATTGGGTCATGGCTGCACACCGGCCCGGCAGTGTAGCACGCCGGCCATGTGGCGACTCGGACCGCGTTGATCCGCGACCATGGGAGATGACCGTCCTCCCTGCTGCACCTCTTCGTCTCGATGTCCGGTTCCGCACGCTTCCGGTGTTTCTCCTGGGATAGGCCATCCCGGCCGCGTCGATCCGCCGAATCAAAGAGGAGAAACGCCATGAAGAACCTGAACCTCATCCCGCGCGGCCTGTTGTTCGCCGTGTTGGTCCTGACCGGAGGACTTTCCGGAATTCCGCCACTCGCGCACGCCCACCTGGCCCTGATCCGCCAGGGAGCGGAGAGCCGCGGCTCGAAGGAACCGGGCGACTCGATGGGACAGGCCCTCGCCGCCGGGGACTTCAACGGTGACGGCTACGATGACCTCGCCTCCGCCGCACCGGGCGAAGACCTCGGCGGACTCAACCTCGCAGGCGCGGTCATCGTGAACTGGGGGACCGCCTTCGGCCTCACGCACGAGTGGGCTGTTCTGCTCACGCCGGAGTCGCTCGGCGGGACGAACGAGGCCAACGGCGACTTCGGACTCGCCCTCGCCGCCGGCGACTTCAACGGTGACGGCAAGGACGATCTCGCGATCGGACAGCCGGGGTACGACCAGAGCGGCACCGTCGCCGACATCGGCAAAGTCTGGATCGTGACCGGGCACCCGAGCGCGTTCGGCTCCACTTCCATCATCACCCGTCTCCAGAGCGACGCCGGCGGATCCAACGAGGCCGGCGACGAGTTCGGCGCCGCTCTGGCCGTCGGCGACTTCAACCACGACGGGTACGACGACCTCGCGGTCGGCGGTCCGGGCGAGGACAACGACGCCGGCGCCGTCTTCCAGTTCCTCGGCTCGGCGTTCGGCCCGATCATCAACGGCGGGTGGTTCAAGCAGTCCAACCTCGGCGGAGTCAACGACCCCGGCGATCGCTTCGGCGCCTCCCTGGCCGCCGGAGATCTGCTGAGCCTCGGCGGGTACGACGAACTCGCCGTCGGCGTGCCGTACAAGAGCTTCGGTCACGTGGGCAACGCCGGGATGGTCTATCTCCTCCGCGGGTCGAGCGACGGGTTGACGGCCAACTCGCCGCTCGCCCTCGATGCGTCGGTCAGGGACGCGACGGCGTCGGGGGGCCGCTTCGGACTCGGGCTCGCGTGCGGCCGCTTCTGGGGCGGAGCCTACGACGGCCTCGCCATCGGCGAGCCGTACCGCACGGTCGGCGGCCAGATCAGCGCCGGTCGCGTGCTGATCGGCAAGGGCGGAGCCTTCGGTCTCGATTGGACGACCAACGGTTTGCTCGTCGACCAATCCGATGTCAGCGAGACGGTGGAGGCGCACGACCATTTCGGCCGCACCCTGGCGGCCGGTCACTTCGACGTGCAGTCCGAGACCTACGAAGACCTCTTCGTCGGTGCCCCCGGAGAGGATTCGGGCGCCTTCGACACCGGCTGGATCGGCGTGCTCTACGGCGGCGCCAGCGGGCCGAACGGCAGCGCATGGGCCGGGTTCTATCAGTCCACCCTGAACGACGCCATGACCGGCCAGGAAGCGCTCGGCTTCGCGATCACGAGCGGGAAGTTCGACGACACCGGCCACGGCAACCTCGCCGTCGGCGCCCCCGGCGACAATGCGTTCACCGGCATGGTGCACGTCATCGCACCGTGGCGTCAGGTGCTCAACATCTCCGGCGTGCGGGCGATCTCCTACGACTGCGAAGGAAACCGGGTCTTCTCCCTGAAGTCGTTCGACGAGATGAAGATCGCGAGCACGACCAAGATCATGACGGTGTTGATTGCCTGCGAGCGTTCCCAGCTTCCGGCCGGGGATCCGCGCCGGGTTCCCCTCAACACGCAGATCGAGGTTCCGGAGTGGGTCCGCCTCAACGTGCCGGGATCGCGGTTCGACTTCCGCTATCGCGAGACGATCACGCTCGAGCAGCTCCTCTACGCATGCCTCTATCCTTCCGGCAACGACGCGGCCTACGTGATCGCGGATCTCTTGAGCGGCTACGCGGGCACCTGGAACGGCGTGACCGGGACCTGCACGGAGTTCGTCGATGAGATGAACGATCGCGCCGCCGCCCTCGGGATGAACAACACCCACTTCACGAATCCCGCCGGGCTCGACACGGGCGATCCGTACTCCACGGCGGATAACATGATGACGCTGAGCCGGGTGGCCATGGCCAACCCCCTCTTCGCCGCGGTCGCCTCGGACGGATCCTTCACCTGGACCCGGCAGTGGAGGGACAACGACCAGACGCCGCGCAGCGGATCGCACACCCAGAACTACGGGTGGCTGAGCAATCTGCGGAGCTGGGTTCCGGACGCGACCGGCCTGAAGCCCGGCCGCACGCCGGGCGCCCAGGGCACCACCTGCATGTCGGTCGAGTCCCCGTGGGGCGAGAATGCCTTCGCCGGCATGTTCGGGTTGCCCGAGGGCGCCGACTACTTCCCCGACGCCCGTGCGCTCCTCACCCTCGGCGCCGACGAGTGCAACTGGGACATCCCGATCGGGCAGATCCCCGAACTCAACATGTATCTGCCGGAATTGCCGACCGGGACGGTGCACTACTCCGGCGGCGGCTCGTCGATCGAGGTCGACGGCGGCGCGGTGCAGATGGAGATCTACCGGCAGACCGGACAGGGAGCCACGGCCGCCCGTCTCGAGGCGCAGCACAGCGTGGATGCCTGGTTCGAGGGGAGCGAGACGGCGATCTTCGGCATCTCCCCCTTCGAGGAGCACGGCGAGATCGTCATCCAGAACTCCGGGCAAAACACCGCGAGCATCCGGGTACAGCGCAGCGTGGCCGGGGCCGCACTCGACTTCGTCCTCGAGCCGGACGAGCGCGCCGTGATTCCCCCCTACGTCAGCGCCAACCCGCTGACCGGCTTCACCATGTCGATCGAAAACCGGACCGGGGACATCGCGGCCCTGCCGGTCGCGCTCACGATCACGGAGACCTACGCCTTCGAGTTGGAGTCGATCGGCGAAGGGAACCCGCCCCAGTTCTCGGCCACCCTGCAGGCGCCGTCGGTCGCACAGACGGAAAACCTCAACATCCTCGTGACCGGCCGGGATCCGAACCCCGGCAGCACGCTCTACTTCTCCGCCCGCGAGCTCGGAGCACCCTCATCGACGGACGAGTCCGTTCCGACCGTGGAAGGTGCCGATCCAGCCCCGCGCGTCACGGTGGGTCCGAATCCCTTCACGGCCAACACGCGGATCGCGTTCGACCTCAGCCAGACCGCCGCGGTCGAACTGAGCATCTTCGATCCGCAGGGGCGGGAAGTACGCCGCTTCACCCAGGAGCGGGTGCCGCCGGGACGCTCGGGAATGACCTGGGATGGACGCGACGAGAACGGCTCCGAGCTGCCGGCCGGGGTCTACTTCTACCGGCTGGGAGTCGACTCGAAGGTAGCGGCGGAAGGGAGGATCGTGCGGATCAGGTAACGATCGCATTCGGCTCCCGGTGACCTCGAGATCCCGGGCCACCCAAGCGAAGGTTACGGCCGGACCGTCCCCGGGGCGGTCCGGCCCTCCGCTTTCTCCAGGGGTTCACAACGCTGACGTGCCGAACGTATCCCCCTGTGAAAGGTCACCGGTCTGGTAGCCGCGAAGGAACCAGCGCATCCGCTGCTCCGAAGTCCCGTGCGTGAACGCATCGGGGACGACATACCCCTGGGCCTCCATCTGGAGGCGGTCGTCACCGATCCGGCTCGCCGCGTTCAGCGCCTCTTCGATGTCGCCCTCCTCGATGACTTGGCGGGCCCGCTGGGCATGGTGAGCCCAGACGCCGGCGAGGAAATCAGCCTGCAGTTCGAGTCGCACGGAGATCTCATTGGCCTGTTCCCGGCTGGCCCGCGCGCGGAGGGCGTCCGCCTGGTCCATGATCCCGAGGAGGTTCTGGACGTGGTGACCGATCTCGTGGGCGATGACGTAGGCGTGAGCGAAGTCACCCTGAACGCCGTGGCGCGCGCGGAGATCCTCGAAGAAGCTCAAGTCCAGGTAGACCTTCTGGTCACCCGGGCAGTAGAAGGGCCCGACGGCGGACTGCGCGAAGCCGCAGGCCGATTGCACCGCACCCGAATAGAGAACGAGCGTCGGTTCCCGGTAGGTCTCGCCCATGCCGGCGAAGAGGGCCTTCCACGTGTCCTCGGTGTCGGCCAGGACGACGGAGGAGAAGTCCGCCAGTTCCTGCTCCGCGGGGCTGATCTCACCCGCCGAGCCGGACGGGTCGACCATGCTCCCCGTGGGCGCGACCTGCTGGAGCAGCTCCAGTGGATTCGTGCCGGTCAGGAGGGCGATCAAGGCGAGGATGATCAGGCCTCCCCCGCCCAGTCCGGCGATGCCGCGGCCGCCGAGGCCCGAGCCCCGGCGATCCTCGACCCTGGTGCTCCGTCGGCCGGTCGTCCATCGCATGGGGAGCCTCCTTTCGTCGTCCGAGGGTAGAGCGATGGCGCCCCCGGGCGCAATGGGGCCCCCGCCTCCGTCGGTTCGCCATTTCCACGATCGAAGGGGGCGGTTCACGAATCCAACTCCTGTTTCCAACCACGAAGATGAGGTCGAATCGAACTCCATAGACGAGAGGAGATCCCACCATGGGAGACAAGAAGATCATCGCGGTCGTGGGGGCCACCGGCGCCCAAGGCGGCGGTCTGGTGCGCGCCATCCTCAACGATCCGAGCCAGGGGTTCGCCGCCCGGGCGCTGACCCGCGACGCCAAGTCTCCGAAGGCGCAGGAACTGGCCAGGCTGGGCGCTGAGGTGGTCGAGGCTGATGTCGACGACGTGAACAGCCTGAAGCAGGCGTTCGCGGGAGCCTACGGCGCCTACTGCGTCACCTTCTTCTGGGAGCACTTCTCGCCGGAGAAGGAGCTGAATCAGGTCCGGGCGATGGCCGAAGCGGCGAAGCAGGCCGGCCTCAAGCACGTCGTCTGGTCCACGCTCGAGGACACCCGCCAGTGGGTGCCGCTGCACGACGATCGGATGCCGACTCTGATGGGGAAGTACAAGGTCCCGCACTTCGACGCCAAGGGCGAGGCCAACCGGTTCTTCACCGAGGCGGGAGTGCCGACGACCTTCCTCCTGACCTCGTTCTACTGGGACAACTTCATTCACTTCGGCATGGGGCCGAAGAAGGGCCCGGACGGCTCCCTGTCGATCACCCTGCCGATGGACAACCAGCCCCTCTCCGGCATCGCGGCCGAGGACATCGGCAAGTGCGCCTATGGCATCTTCAAGAAGGGCAGCGAGTTCGCGGGCAAGACGGTGGGCATCGCGGGCGAGCACCTGACGGGAGACCAGATGGCGGCCGCGCTGGGCAAGGCGCTGGGCCAGGAGGTTCGCTACAACGCGGTGACGCCGGAGATGTTCCGCAGCTTCGGCTTCCCGGGAGCGGACGACCTCGGCAACATGTTCCAGTTCAAGCGCGACTTCAACCAGGCCTTCGTCGGAGCGCGCAAGCTCGACGCCTCCCGGGAGCTCAACCCTTCGCTGCAGAGTTTCGAGACCTGGCTGGAGCGGAACAAGAACGCCATCCCCGTGCAGTAACCCGATCCCCGAGCGCTCCGGAAGGGGATCTCGGGGATTCAAGAACCGATCGACAGCGCCGGTGTCCGTTCAGCGGGCGCCGGCGTTCTCGCCGGGGGGCGCGAGCTCTGTGCGACCCCCACGGACCCGCCTCCCCCAGCCTCCGGGCACTCTGCCACACGGTCAACTGACCCGCGCGTCTTCTCCTTGCGTCTAGTACGATGCATCCAGCAGGGTTGCAGCACACTCGTTGCGGCCCCAGGGGAGGCGAATCGGGATGGAGCACGGCAGATCATTCTGGTCGGGAGAATCCGGAGATCGTAGTCACCACGAGCAGTCGCTCCACGCCGACAGCGATTGCTTTGCCTCCAGGATCGCGGAGGTCGATCCAGGGGCTCTTACAGCTACGGGGATCGACTTGCTGATGCTCAATCTGGGCTTGCGGTGCAACATGCGCTGCGCGCACTGCCATCAGTCAAGTTCGCCCGAGCGCGATGAGACCCTGTCCGACGAGCTCTTCTCGGCTTCTCTGGCCCTGGGAAACCGGCTTGGACGACCTTTGCTCGATCTCACGGGCGGGGCTCCCGAACTCCATCCCCACTTCCGTGACTTCCTTCGCCGCGCTCACACCGAGGGATTCGCGGTTCAGCTGAGAACCAACCTGACGGTTCTGCTCGAGCCGGGCTGTGAGGACCTACCCGAGCTTTTTGCCCGCCTCGGCGTTCGCCTCCTCGCCTCCATCCCATCATGGAACCCCCTCGCGGTTGAACGTCAGCGCGGAGAGGGCGCCTTTCTTGCGAGCCTCAGGGTGATGAAACGACTCAATGGCGTCGGCTACGGCATCCGCAAGGACCTCAGGCTTGATGTCGCCGCCAATCCCGACGGCACCCTACTGCCAGAGCGCAAGGAGGGTTACGAGCGGCGCTTTCGGCATGAACTCGAGGAAGGCCATGGCGTTCACTTTCATGATCTTCTCCTTCTGACCAACATGCCCCTCGGGCGATTCCGCGACGGCCTCGATGCCGACACGAAACGCTGCAGCTATCTCGACACCCTGCGCAGAGCCTTCAACCCGGAGACCGTCCCCCATCTGGCCTGCCGCCGTAGCCTCACGGTCGCCTGGGACGGCACCCTCTATGACTGCGACTTCAACCTGGGCGCTCGCCTTCCCATCAGAGGTGAACAGCGCAGTGTCCTGCAACCGCCCGAGGATCTCCTTCACCGCCCGCTGGCCTTCGGCTCCCACTGCTTTGCCTGCACGGCGGCCGCGGGCTCATCCTGAAGCGGTGCGCTGACGTGACCAGTTTGGGTCACTCGCAGGTCGTGATGGTGACGCGCTACCCCGCTCCTGGACGGGTCAAGACGCGACTGGTCCCCCTCCTCGGCCAAGAGGGGGCCGCCGAATTGCACCGAGCCCTGAGCAGGCACGTAGCCCTCGAGTTGCGCGCCCTCGCCGCCACCAGGGAAGCCCGCATCGAGATCTGGCACGAAGGTGGAAGCCGCGCGGAGATGCGCCGCTGGCTGGGAGGAGGTGTGCGATACCAACGTCAAGGCGCCGGGTCGCTGGGTGCGCGCCTCACCGCGGTCATGATGAGCAGTTTCAGGGACGGCGCCGCGCGCTGCGTCGTCATCGGTTCGGATTGCCCCGGCATGCAGGCGGACCACCTCCGGACTGCGCTCACTGCCCTCGACCGATACGAGCTCGTGCTCGGCCCCGCGGCCGACGGGGGCTACTGGCTCGCTGCCCTCTCCGCCGGGGGCGCGCGGCGGGCGCTCCCGGGTATCTTCGAGGGTATCGAGTGGGGCTGTGACCAGGTGCTCCAACAGACGCTCCTCCGGGCCTCGTCACTCGGGCTCGAGCCCACGCTCATCGAGACGCTCGCCGATGTCGATCGGCCTTCGGATCTGACGCACTGGGAGCGCTTTCGTGACGCTCCGGCAGGCGGTGGGCGGCTTTCGGTTGTCGTACCAACGCTCAACGAGGAAGACCAGATCGGGGAGCTTGTACACCACGCGCGCGACCGGGGCGCCTTCGAGGTCATCGTGGCTGATGGCGACAGCGACGACGCGACCCGCGCTCACGCCCTCCGCGCGGGGGCCCGCCTGGTCGAGGGGAAGCGCGGACGCGCCCGACAGATGAACGCCGGCGCCTCCGTCGCAAGAGGGGATCTGCTGCTCTTCCTGCACGCGGATACGAGACTCCCTGCGGGCGCCGCCGGCCTCATCCGCGCCGCCCTCGGCCGACCCGGCGTTGTCGCCGGCGCGTTCTCGTACGCAACCACGGCCGGCGGCTTGCTGGGCGGCGTGATGACAGCAGGCGGCCGCCTCCGGGACCTTCTGTGCGGCCACCCTTACGGCGATCAAGGCCTCTTCCTGCGCTCCCGCGTCTTTCGCGCCCTCGGGGGCTTTCCGGATACGCCCGTGATGGAAGACTGGGAGTTGGTCGCCCGCCTACGACGGCTCGGGAAGGTCGCGATCCTGCGGGAGACCGCACCAAGCTCAGCCGCCTCGTTCGTCGAGCACGGTCTCTGGCGCTCGACCGCGGTCAATGTCGCGGTGATCGTCGGGTATCAGCTCGGAGTCGGAACTGACCACCTCGCGCGGTGGCGAAGGAGGATTGCCCGGCGAGCAGGCTGAAACGAGGTTCCGAAGGCATGGCGTGGATGAAGCCAGCACCCCTCAACGCTCGCGCCGGGCCGTGGTATCAGCCATCCACACCCGTTCCAGATGAAGCAGCGGCTCTTCCGCCGTCCCGTCGTAGGCGCGGACCTGCGGCCCGACGAGCGCCGTCCACGCGCGCCAGACCAGAAACGTCGCCGGCCCCGAGCGGCGCACGATCGATTCGATCTGCCGGGCGATGCGCGTGACCGTGACGGGGGACTCTTCCCGGACGAGGGCCGCGCAGAGCGAATCGACCCGCACGCTGGAGTACCCGGTCCGGTTGTAGGCCCCCCAGGAAGCCCAGAGCGGAGCAAGATCCGGGGTTACCGGAGGACGGAAGCCGAGCAGCACTCCTTCGAAGTGGCCGGCCTGGAAGCGGCTCCAGAGCGATCTCGAATCGAGCGGGACGGGGACCAGCTCGATCCCGACCGCGGCCAGGTCCTCCTCGAGGCGCGTGGCGAGACGTTCGCGGAAGAGATTCCCCCGGTCATAGAGGACCTCGAGTCGCAGGCGGAGCCCGCCCCGCGTGCGAAACCCCTCCTCGTCCCGCTCGATCCAACCCGCGGCGTCGAGCACCTGGTTCGCGGCCGCGCGATCGTAGACCGGCATCGGCACGTAGCGGACGACCCGCGGTCGTGGCGCGATCGTCGAGGACGTGTCCGCGCGTCCGGAGTCGGCCGGCGCGACCGGCCAGACCGGCACCGCCCACCCGGTCAACGAGACGGCCGACGAGTCGGCGCCCGAGGAGTCGATCGGTCCGGCCTGCATGGTCCACTCCACGGCGGACGAGTCGGCAGACGTATCGGCGTCCGAGGAGTCGATCGGCCCGGGCTGCGTTGTCTCCTCAACGGCCGACGGGTCGGACACCGGAGGTGCAGGCGTCGCTTCCGCGATCTCGATCGAGTCGGGCGGCGGCCCCGATGGTTCCAGAAGGCCCCCGGCCGGTCCACCGCAGACCTCGTCCCGCCAGCTCAGAAGCTCGCGCACCGCTCGCTCGCGATCGATCGCCAGTGAAATCGCCTCGCGGATTTCGGGTGCGGCGGGGACTCCGCGCTGGCTCCACAGCAGGACCTCGACGGAAGCGACGCCGCCGAGATGAAGCGCCACGTCGGCTCCCGGGTCGAGGAGTTCATCGAGCCTATGCACCGGCACGTCGAAGACCAGATCGGCCTTGCCGTAGCCGAGGCGAAGGATGCGCGCGTCGATTCCAGGGCAGACCTCGAAGGCGATCCTCTCGAGGTGCGCCCGTCGAGTCGATCCCGCGAGCGGGTTCGGATCGAGCCAGAGGTTGAGCCCCGGACGCCAGTCGGCGAGACGGAAGGGCCCGGCGGAGAGCGGCTCGCGCGCCAGCGGACTGGACACCAACATGGAGGGCGAGAGATCCGTCAGCCGCCGTTCGGGGAGGATCGGCCAGGTGGCCGCGGAGAGAGCCCGCCAGAAGGAGAAGCCCGGCGCAAACGCAAGTTCGACGGTCGAGTCACCGTGGGCCGTGACCGAGACAAGCCCGGCGTCGGGCAACGAGTCCCCGGGTGCGCGACGGTTCATCCAGCCGACGGCTCGATAGGCGGCATAGCTCCGGACCACATCCCCGATCGAGACGCGCGTCGTGTCCTCCCACAGGCGGTCGTGGCGAAGCGCGCAGACGAGCAGGCGTTGTTCCGGATCCCAGCGCCAGGAACGAGCGAGATCGCCGGTCACGGCAGGCGGTTGGGCGCCCTGAGCGCGAGCGACCAGGAGAGACGGGTAGAAGGCTCCCCAGAACTCGGCCTGGGCCCGCCCGCGAGCGGCCAGCGGGTTCATCGATCCGGGATCCGACGAAATCGGAACCCGCAGCACTCCTCCGTCACGCGGGACGGAGTCGGCGGGATGATCGCGACCCCGCGGCGACCGTCCCCCCATCCGGCCGGGATCGCCGCCGGGCGTCTCGCCGCGGCCGCATCCCTCCACCGTGCCGAGCAGCAGCGCCGCGACGAGGAGAAGCCACGTGTAGCCTCTTCCCCTGACCATCGGGCCCCGAGGCCGGTCCGGAGTCGCTCGCGTCAAACGTCGTCGCCTTCCCGCCCGCCACATGCTCGTCCCTCGATCCGGGCCGAGGCCTCCGAGAGAGCGATCTGGCGCAGCCAGTGATCGACGAGGACCAGCTCGGTCATCGCTTCCACGATCGGGACCGCGCGCGGCAGAACGCACGGATCGTGGCGACCCTGCGCGGCCAGCGTGACGGAGCGGCCGGCGCGATCGACCGTCTCCTGCGGATGGCGGATGGTGGCGGTCGGCTTGAACGCGACGCGGAACCAGATCACCTCACCGTTGCTGATGCCACCCTGGATCCCGCCGGAGCGATTCGTCACCGCGGCGAACGGGGCGCCGCCCGGCTCCGGCGCCAGCGGCCGGAACGCGTCGTTGTTCCGCGAGCCGCGGCGGGAGGTCGCATCGAACCCGCTCCCGATCTGGAACCCGGTGCAGGCGGGGATGCCGAGCATCGCGCGGGCCAGGTCGGCCTCGAGTTTGTCGAAGACCGGCTCGCCGAGGCCCGGAACCACGCCACGCTCCCAGGGGACGCCCCGCACGACCCCCTCGATCACTCCCCCGAGCGAGTCGCCCTCACGGCGCGCCTGGTCGATCGCCTCGATCATCCGCGCTGCGGCGTCCGGATCGGGGCAGCGCACATCGCTGGCATCGACCTGCTCGCGCGTGAGGGAGGCCGGCTCCAGGCCTTCCTCGGGCCGCGCATCCACCACGGCACCGCCTTCACTGCCGGCGCGAGACTCATCGCGCCCGGCCCGCCCCGTCTCCTCGAGTGACGGCAGCCGCGCCTCGATCCCTCCGACGCTCCGCACCCAGGCGACAACCTCGAGAGGAGCGCCGAGGCGCAGGATCTTCGCGGCCACCGCTCCCGCGGCCACCCGGCCGACCGTTTCGCGCGCGCTGGCGCGGCCTCCCCCCTGCCAGTTGCGCAGGCCGTACTTCGCCTCGTAGGTGTAGTCGGCATGGGAGGGGCGATAGAGATCGCGGAGCGCTTCGTAGGCGCCGGGCCGAGGGTCCTCGTTCGCCACCCAGAGAAGGATCGGCGTGCCGAGGGTGCGCCCCTCGAAGACTCCGGAGAGGATCCGCACGGTGTCCGACTCCTGCCGCGGCGTCGTCAGGCGGCTCTGCCCGGGCCGCCTCCGATCGAGTTGCGGCTGGATGTCGGCTTCCGCCAGGGCAAGGCGCGGGGGGCAGCCGTCGATCACCGCGCCGACGGCGCCGCCGTGCGACTCACCCCAGGTGGTGACGCGGAACAGAGAGCCAAAGCTGTTTCCCATGCCGGGGAAGGTACCACCGCCGGACCGCCGGGCTCAATGGCGCGCGGCCGCGACCTTACGGGCCGTTACAGGACGGTGCGCGCCAACCCCCAGATCCCCAGGCCCAGCGCGGCCAGCGAATCGCCGGCGATGAGCCCGCCGCCGACCAGCGACATCGTGCTCATGTCCTCCGGGAGGTCCTGCTCCTCCGGCTTGCGCGCGCGACGCGACGCGGCGGTCTGCAGCAGAGAGCTGACGACGCTCCCGCCAGCGAACCAGGCCACGACCGGGAAGTCGACGAATCCGCCGAAAGAGGAAGCATAAGGGCTGCCGAGCACCGTGCAGTCGAGCGCGAGGTCGGTGTAGTAGCCGCGGCGCGATCCCTTCACCCAGGCACGATAGGCGGCGCGGCTCTTGAGCGTTCTGCGCGCCGCCTCGATGACCACGCCGAGCCCGATGCCGAGCGCCAGGGCGGTCATCACCTGGGGATTCGGATGCGCGATCCCTTCCAGCGCGCCGACGAACTTGAAGGTCATCGCCGACTGCCATTTCTCGATCCCGGGAGTGTCGGGATGGGCGTACTGGTTGATCGAGAGGATCGGATAGGCCTTCATGAAGAGTCGCGCAAGCACCACCGCCATGATCGAGCCCATCGTCACGCCGATCACCTGGTAGCGGAACTGGATCGACCGGTTGGTCCCCAGGCGCCAGCCGGTGGAGCGGTCCTGCTGCATGTCGCATCCGACCGCGGTCGAGACGAGGAGGATCGAGGCGCACATCAACCCCGTGATCGGGCTCTTCAAACCCAGACCGGCCAGGATGAAGACGGTGATGACGAACGCGCTCGAGATCGGATTGCTGTCCGAGATCCCGAGCGAGATGCCGTTCACCATGAGGAAGACGAAGACCAGCCCCACCGCCACGAGCACGAAGAGGAGCGGCAGGTTCAGGAACGAGGTCGCCGTCACGACGACCGCCAGGGCCCAGAAGGCGACCCAGATCCAGAGGAAGCGTTTGTCGGTTCGCTTCCAGTCCTCCGCCGGGGGCGCCGGCTTTCCCCTCGACTCGCGAAAGCTCTTCGTGGCCGAGACCGCCAGCAGCGACATGTCGACGATCGCCGCCCCGAGGATCATCCCCAGGGCCGCGATGAAGCCGATCTTGCGGAACGGGTCGTTCTCCCCCAGCCAACCGTTCGCCCGCAGCCACGGGGTCAGCGCGACGCCGATGGCGCCGACCATGAGTGCGGGGATCCCGATGCGCGCGCCGACGATCATCCCCGCGCCCACGGTCGAAGCGGAGAAGCTGGTCGCGGCGATCGGCGCGGTCAGGCTGGCGGCCAGCCCACCGATGAAGCCCGCCGCCGTCCCGCCCCCTAACTTCGTGATCGAGGTCTTCAGAATCCGGATGTCGGTCAAGGCGCGCAGGATGTTGGCCACGGCGAAGCCGGAGGGGAAGCTGAGTCGCATCCGGTCGACCAGGATCGGCGTGTAGAGCATCCCGACGCCGACGCCCAGCATGCCGATGCAGAGGAAGTAGAGGACGAGCTGCCAGACCGGGGGCTCGGGGAGACCCAGCCAGGTCATCGCCTGGATCAACACCGCCATTCCGGAGAGGCTGGCCACCGAGGCCGCCATCGTCTGCATGTAGTTGGCGCCGTGCTTACCCTCGGCGCCGTAGCCGTAGGTCACGACGCTGCCCAGGATCCCCGCCAGCACCTGCCCGCCGACGAAGAAGCCGAGCGAGAAGTTCATGTATCCGGCGGTGATCCCGCCGAGCGGCCCGAGGATGAAGATGGCGATCGCCCCCAGCAGGATGTGATAGCGGGGCGTGTCGATCGGCGGCAGGTAGCGGCGGAAGTCGGCCATCGGGACCTCGTGGTTCGGGTCATCGTGTCGCCCGACGGCCCCCGCCGCCGGCCGGGCGGGAGTCTAACGCGAGAGTCGCGGTCGGGCGAGGGGAGGTTTGGCGGGACCAGCCGGGGCTTCCAGATCGAAGGAGCGCGACGATTCCGGGGGGACGACTTACCTGGCGATGGTGGTCTTGCCGGACTACCGGGGCTGACCAAGGCCATGGCGTACCCTGAAGATCGAACAGGTAGGGTTGAGTTCCTGGTCATGATTCCGGCGGCAGGAGATGCTGAGCGCGTCGCGCCTTGGCCGCAGCGCATCGTCAGCCAATGGCCTCGCCGGCCGCCGGGCCGTCGCTCCGTCCGAACGCGATCCCGATCTTGTGCAGCAGCGGATACGGCGGTTCGCCCCCGGCAAAGATGAAGACATACTCGTTGGGCAGTTCGATCTGGCGCTCTCCCTGGCTCAGACGTACCCGATCCGGGAGGATGTCCACGACTTCGGACGAAAACACGGCGTTGACTTCTCCAGCGGCCAGCGCGGTCGCGAAGCGCTCCTCGTTCCGCTTCTTGATCCGGAACAGCTTCTCCTTTCGATAGGAGAGCGTCACAGTGCTGCCGCTTTGCCGGGCCAGACCGAGGGCGGCCTCGACCGCACTGTCTCCCCCTCCGACCACCAGGACATGGTTGTCCTGAAACGACTCGGCGTCGATGAGCTTGTACGCAACCTTGGGAAGCTGCTCGCCCGGGACCTCCAGCTTTCGCGGAATTCCCCGCCGCCCGAGCGCCAGCACCACCCTGTGGCCGACCCACCGGCCACTCGACGTCAGCACGGACCAGTTGCCGTCCGGCATCCGCTCGATGGTTTCGAGCTTCTCCCCGGTGCGAATGTCGAGCTGGTTGCGCGTGGCTGCATCGCGCCAGATTGCCAGCAACTCCTCCTTCGTGTACTCCTCGCGATCCAGGCGGCCCCATAAAGGGATATCGACCGCGCGGGTCAGAACTACCTTCTTGCGCGGGTACTGCAGAATCGTCCCCCCGGTTTGCTCCTGCTCGAGGACGACGGCGGAGAGCCCGTGCTTGCGCGCTGTCAGCGCGGCGGTGAGTCCCGAAGGCCCCGCGCCCACGACGATCAGATCGCGGACACTTCCGTTTCCAGAGGCCGGGTTCGGCGGCGCCGAGGCCGCTCCATTCAGAGTCCGGACGATACCCTCGACCACCTGCTCCCCCTGGATGACTGCGTTCCGGATCAACGCGAAGCCGCTCAGCTCGCCGATGATGTACACCCCGGGGAGGTTCGTTTCCAGATCGGGGGAGAGTTGCGGGATGTCGTCACGCAGGCCGACCTCTCCCAGGCCAACCTGAATCGCATTCACCGGGCAAGCCTCCGAGCAACGTCCGTGTCCGACGCAGCGCAGGCCGTTGACGATGACGGCCCGGCCGTTCACGATGGCGAGGACATCCTTTTCCGGGCAAGCCGCGACACACGCCGCGCAGCCAATACACCGGCCCTCGTCGATGAGTGGGTACTGAGCCGCTGGCCGGTCGGATCCGAGCTGGACCGCCTCCGCCCGGCGAGCCGCGTCCAACCGGTTCCGCCTGGTCTCGCGGACCACATAAGTCCCCAGAATGCTCCCGCAGACGGCGATGACGGCGCTCCAGATCAGGAAAGACTCCACACACCCCCCCTGGTCCGAAGGACTAGCTTCAACGCCATGGCCATGGGATCCGACTCCGGCTCAGCGCAACGATCCGCTGCCAAAGACCCACGCGTACCCGAGGGTCACAACCACGCCCACGTGGACGAACATGATCAGGAGCATGATAACGGCGACCGGCTTGTGAATCACGTGCCACCACTGGAAGACCCGCCGTACGGACTCCAGGCGCCGGATCTTTCGTTCGAGGCTCGCGCGCCGCCGGGAGAGGCGCGCCGCCTCCTCGGGCCGGGACTCGGCCGCCGCCTGGGCAGCCAGTTCCATTTCCAAGGCTTCGAGGTCCTGCCGGGAGTACTCGTACCCGGCCAGGTTCCGTGGTATCTGCAGGTAGAGCCAGCGCCCGAACACCCCGCTCAGAGCGACCGCGATCATGGACCAGAAGCTCACCGCGACAAGCCCCTGCACCTTGAAGGCCGTGTGCAGGATGATCAAGAGCGGTCCGATGATCCCGAAGGAGATGTGGACCTCCAGCCACTGCGCGGGGGTGCCGAACCTCTGCAGCCCGCGCGCGCGTTTACGGACGGAGTAGAGCAGAAGAAGCAGGATCATCACCGATCCGACGAGACCGTAGGCGTGACCCCGGATCCCTGCGGGGCGAAGCGCGCGATGATCTTCCAGGTGAGGCCGTTCGGAGAACGGCGTCGTATAGTAGGACAATCCGTCGATCAGGGCCGTAACGATGACCAGGGCGGCGACGGCGTAGAGCGCGACCACGAGCAAACGGACTCCGGTTCGCGACTGCAAATGAATCCTCCAGCTCACAGCCTGTACCGCAGACCGGAGTAGTACCTCCGGTGATCCTCCGCCGGTCCGTGATTGTACTCGACGGAGGTGGAAGAGCTCCATCGGCGCCCGAGTCGGAAATCGAGGTCGATCTCGCCCCAGTAAACGCGGGTTGCAGTCGTCCGCGGGGCCGACTCGAGGCGAATTCCTTGGGTCACCTCCAGGGCGAGGCCGGAGCCCAGCGCACCGCCTACGCCCACCGAGTGCAGCCAGCCGCTGACCCGCGTGTTCACGAACCGACTACTTCGAGCCCGCACGTGCAGAGAGGATAGCTCGGGCCAGCTCCCGGTGTAGGTCGCGTTGACGGAGCGTACCGTCCGGGCTGAGCTCATTGTGGACACGCGCGACCGGAGGGCGATCTGGTGCCGGCGAGCGAGGGACTGGCTGGCACCAAGCCACACACCTTGCCGGTGTGAATCATCAAAGGCGGTTTCGGGGGTCTCCTTGTAGCGATAGAGCCGGATCGCTCTGCGATCATCGAAACCGGCCTCGACGGCTGTTGAACCACTCAGGCGATATCGGCACGACCCGTTCGCGTTCGTGGCCGAGAGTGTGCGTTCCCCTCGGCTCCGCTTCCATCCGCGGTTGACGTCGACCTCCTGGCCCAGGTTGGCCGACAGGGTCCGGCCGTTGCGGCGCCACTGACCGAACACGTACTCGCGATCGATCCCGCTGGCGTGGTACGAACCGACCACCCCCCCGGTCAGGGACCATCGATCCGGACCCGACCCGCGCCGCTCGTATTTCAGGAAGCCTCCGTGTTCGCGGATCTCGGTCGCATAACCGTAGTCGCGCGGGTCCGGCTGCGTCCCGGAGAAGGCGCCCGCGCTCCAGCGGGCCCCGGCGTACTCTCCGAGCACGCCGTCAAAGCTGCTGACACGCGAGAGGTCGGAGGAGACCTGCCGGCCGGCTGTGACCTGCCAGCCGGAGTCGCGCGGCTCCCAGCGTCCCGCGGCCCGGTACACCCTCATCCGGGACTCGTCCGACCGACCCGTCGCCGCCTGGTCGACGAACGTCCTGCGGGTCTGGATCCGAACTTCCAGTCCGAAATCCGCGCCACCCAAGCGCTCTCCGCTCATCCTGAGATCAAAGGATGGCCGGATGTAGTCGCCTCGCGGGTTGACGCGGTCGTCTGCGGCCACCATCCGAAGATCTATGCTTCCCCTCAAGATTCCATCTCGCCGTCCATTCGTGCGCGGCCTCTCGGCGGGCGGGGATCCTGACGACGGCGGGAGAGTCTCAGCGACCTGTCCAGGATTCGGTCCGATGGGCGTGGTCACCGCGGAGCGCGGGAGTTCCACGGGATCGCCGGCATCCACTGTGCCGCCGGGCTCCAGAATTCGGCACGAGGCGCTGTGCGATGCGAGGTCGACGATCTCGAGCGTGGCCGCGGGCCGCCCGCTGCGCCGGGCCTCCAGCCGATCACCTACACGCAGTCCATCATCCCGCCCGACTGTGACATAGACAGTTCCGCCGCTGACGAACGAAACGTGCGGGCCTTTCGTTTCTCCAGCCCGCGCGGGGCCGGCGCTGTGGGGGGAGGTCAGTAGGAGAAGCACGACCAGGACCATCCTGGCGCTCATTCATCACCGTCCGGATGGCAGGAGTAACAAGCGTTGCTGTTGTACTCGTAGTTGGGTTCTTCATCGTGATCGTTGTCCACCTCGGCCTGGTCACTGTGCTCATGGCAGTCAATGCAAGAGAAGACGCCGTAGTCGCTCGAGTTCGTGTGGCAGTCGCTGCAGTCGTTCCATGCCTCGCGGTGTGACCCCGTGTAGATCGGGAAATAGCTCCCATCGTGGTCAAACTCGCCGTCGTCCCAACTCGTTACGGGATGGCACGAGGCGCAATCGATCGGGAAGTGCGCCGCGGCGTGATCGGGGTCGGTCGTCCCATCGTAGTCATCCTGGTGGCAGGCCCAGCACTCGGTTGAGGTCCCCTGATAGACCTCGTTGACATGGCACTGAGTACAGGACGGAGCGGCGTGCCCGCCGATCAGTGGGAAGAAAGCATGCTCGAACGTGGCCCCGTCCCAGCCATTGACCGTGTGGCACGCGGTGCAGTCTTGCGAGAACCCGGCCTGGGCATGTTCGGGGTCGGTCGTCCCATCGTAGTCATCCTGGTGGCAGGCCCAGCACTCGGTTGAGGTCCCCTGATAGACCTCGTTGACATGGCACTGAGTACAGGACGGAGCGGCGTGCCCGCCGATCAGTGGGAAGAAAGCATGCTCGAACGTGGCCCCGTCCCAGCCATTGACCGTGTGGCACGCGGTGCAGTCTTGCGAGAACCCGGCCTGGGCATGTTCGGGGTCGGTCGTCCCATCGTAGTCATCCTGGTGGCAGGCCCAGCACTCGGTTGAGGTCCCCTCGTACACGCCACCGGCGTGGCATTGAACGCAGGA
>CAYJLF010000024.1:0-85172 GCA_964371055.1 uncultured bacterium
CAACGGATACCGCCAGTTGTCGCCGGGTGTCCCAAAGATACGTGCCACAACCTAGGAGTTGAGACGGGGACGCACTTTTGCTCTTGGCAACGCGCCCCGGATCCCCTAGACTCTCGGGTTGGCCGGATCAGGTCCCTTCCTGCCGGCCCGGCGCAGCGCGACGGCCCACTGTCGCTTTCTCAGGCTTCGCGGAAATCCCGGTCTCAGGAGCGGGACCGCGAGCCTTGAACCGATAGCAAGTCTCTATCGACGACGGGAGGGTTGAACCTTGATGGACCAGACCACCGCCGCCCCTCCGCGGAAGGCCAACGGACCCAGCCTCGACGAGATCAAGGAGCGGTTCCGGGCGTTCCTCGCGACGCGGAAGCTGCGGATGACGCGTGAGCGCGAGGAACTCCTCTCCGCGATCTTTCATGCCCCCCGGCACTTCGAGGCCGAAGATCTGATCCGTACGCTGAAGCGTCGCGAAGGGCGAGTCAGCCGCGCGACGGTTTACCGCACCCTGGCGCTCCTCGAGGAGTGCGGGATCCTGCGGAAGTCGCTCTTCGGAAGGAACCGCCACTTCTTCGAGTCGGTGGTGGGACGCCGTCACCACGACCACCTGATCTGCATCCGCACCGGGAAGATCATCGAGTTCGAGGATGACCGCATCGAGCAGCTCCAGGAGGAGATTTGTCGCCGGTACGGATTCCGCATGGTGGATCACGTGCACGAGATCTTCGGCATCAGCGAGGAAGCGGCAGGACAGGCGGACGACTCGGCGACGGGGGGCTACTAGCACCGGCTTCCTTAACCCCCGTTTCTGTACCTCCGGCGCGCCGGGCCCTCGGGGGGGGCGCGCCGCGTTCTGGTGCCGCCGTGCGCGATCTGGCGCTCGTCGGTAATCCGAACGTGGGCAAGAGCGTCCTCTTCGGGGCGCTCACGCGTCGCTACGTCACGGTCTCCAACTACCCCGGCACGACGATCGAGGTTACCCGCGGTTCGGCCCGGATCGACGGCCACACGTGGCAGGTCCTCGACACCCCCGGCACCAACCAGCTCACCCCGATGTCGGAGGACGAGCGCGTCACGCGCGACATCCTGCTCGACTCCCCCGAGGCCCTCGTCCTGCAGGTGGCCGATGCGAAGAACCTGCGGCGCGCCCTCGTGCTCACTCTGGAGCTCGCGGAGATGGGGATGCCGGTCGTGCTGGCGCTCAACATGCAGGACGAAGCGCGCTCGCGCGGCGTCCGCGTCGACCGCACCAGGCTGGAGGAGATCCTCGGGGTTCCGGTCGTCGAGACCGTCGCGACGCGGCGCCAAGGGCTCGGACGCCTCGAGGAATCTCTCGGACGGGGCGCGGAACCCCGCGCGGAGGCTCGTTATCCGGCGGCGATCGAGCGCTGGATCGGCAACCTCCTCCCGCACCTCGCCCGCGAGGGGCGGCGGGCGCGTTTCCTGGCGCTGCAGATCCTGAGCGGCGACGCCTCGATCGAGCCGTACCTGCGCGCGCGCCTCCCCCAGGCCGATCTCGAGGCTCTCGACGCCCTGCGGCGTGAGGCGGTCGCACTCCTCGGACAGGATCTCTCGCATCAGATCCGCTCCTCCCGGCTCGAGTCGGTTGACCGGATCCTGGAGCAGGTCTACCAGCACGACCGAAGCGTCCCGGCCGGCTGGAGCGCGCGCCTCGCGCGGTGGGCGCTCCATCCGGTCAAAGGGACCTTGATCCTGGCGTTTCTGCTCTACGGCATGTTCTGGTTCGTCGGGCTCCTCGGCGCGGGAACTCTGGTCGACCTGATGGAGAGCGGGCTCTTCGGGCAGGTCATCAATCCGCTCTTCCGGGCCGGGGCCGACGCGATCCTGCCGTTCCCGCACGTGCACGAGGTCGAGACGATCGCGGTCGCGCTCGAACTCCCGCTCAGTCCGGTCCACGCCGTCCCGCTCGGCTCCGGTTGGGAACGCTCCGTACCGACGGGGGCCTACTCGATTCCGGCCGGCGTCGAACTCTCTCACGGCCAGGACGTCCTCCGCTTCCTGCACGATCTCCTGGTCGGACCGTACGGCGCCCTGACCATGGGGCTCTCCTACGGGCTCGCCATCGTGCTGCCGATCGTGGCGACGTTCTTCCTCCTCTTCTCCGTGATGGAAGACTCCGGATACCTCCCCCGCCTGGCCGTCATGGTCAATCGCATCTTCCGGTCGATGGGACTGAACGGCAAGGCCGTGCTCCCGATGGTTCTCGGCCTCGGCTGCGACACCATGGCGACCATGACGACGCGGATCCTGGAGACACGCAAACAGAGGCTGATCGTCACCCTCCTGCTCGCCCTCGGCGTCCCCTGCTCGGCTCAGTTGGGCGTGCTCCTGGCGATGGTCAGTCACGTCTCGCCGCTCGGCAGCATCGTCTGGCTCACCGTGATCACCGGCGTCATGATCTCGGTCGGCTGGCTGGCGGCGCGGCTCTTCCCGGGGGAGAACTCCGACTTCCTGCTGGAGCTGCCGCCGATCCGCCGTCCCGTCCTCTCGAACATCTTCGTCAAGACCCTGGCGCGGATCGAGTGGTACCTCCGCGAGGTGGTGCCGCTCTTCCTCCTCGGGACGATCCTCCTTTTCATCCTCGACCGGACGCATGCCCTGGAGGCGCTGCGCACCGCCGCCTCCCCGGTGGTCGAGCACTGGCTGGGCCTTCCGCGGCAGGCGGCCGATGCCTTCATCGTCGGATTCCTGCGCCGCGACTACGGCGCCGTCTTTCTGCTCGATGCCGCCAGCGGCCCGAACCCCATCATGAACGGGACGCAGGTCGTCATCAGCATGATCGTCATCACGCTCTTCGTCCCCTGCATCGCCAATGTCTTCATCATCATCAAGGAGCACGGCTGGAAGACGGCCGCGGCGATGGCGGGCTTCATCTTCCCCTTTGCCTTTTTGGTCGGCGGCGTGGTCCGCTTCACGACCCGGTTTCTGGGGATGGAGTTCTGATGCCGGCGGACGGAGCGGACGCCTCCCCCGCGAGCATCACCTGCCCGTTCTGCCGGGAGAGCTTCCGCCCGGATGAGATGTCCTGCCACGACGGCTGTCCCCTCGCCCGCCACTGCACGGTGCTCTGTTGCCCCCGGTGCGGCTACGAGTTCGTCGATGAGGCGCCGACCCGGCAAAGACTCGCGCGGATCCGTTCCTTCTGGTACAAGGTCACCGGGAGGACGGAACGATGAACGCCGCGTCTCGCGAACTGGGGGAGTCGGCCCGGAGACGGCAGCTCCTGAACCTCTTGCTGCGCTCTGCCCTCGGGTTGTCCGCGTCCGATGCCGACGCAGGTGTGCGGGCGCTGGGACCGATCTTGAGTCCGGAGGCGACCGACCGCATCTGCACCTTTCTCGGCCATCCGGCGGTCTGCCTGGAGGGGCGCCCCATTCCCCCCGGTCGCTGCTGCCAGACTCTCGCTTCCGGCCCGCTGGGAGTCGTGCAACCGGTGATGCCGTTGACGGAGATGAAGGCCGGCGAGACGTGCGAGGTGGTGATGATCCGTCCCCGCAACCACGCCCGGCTGGATCGTCTCACCACCTACGGCATCGTCCCCGGCGTGCCGCTGCGGATCCACCAGACCCGCCCGGCGTTCGTGGTGCAGGTGGGCCAGACCGACCTGGCGCTGGACGGGGAGGTCGCGGCCGACATCTTCGTCCGCCAGATGGAGGGACGATTCTGAGCGGTCGACGGCGGCCTAGGACGGCGGCCGATGACGGCCTCGCACGAGAAGGGTTCACGACGGCGGCCTACGCAGCGCGGGGACGGCTCCTTCTCATCGGCCGGCCCCGGCGCCGCGGGGTCTCTTCGGCCAGCTCCAGCCGCTCCATCCGGTAGCGAAGACCGCCGCGTCCCATCCCGAGGAGTGCGGCCGCCCGCGTGATGTTCCCCCGCGCGTCCCGCAAGGCCGCTTCCAGCACCGCGCGCTCGATCGCCTCGAACGGCATCCCCTCGGGCGGGAGAGCCACGACGGGCGAGCGCGCTCCGGAGACGAAACGGAGCAAGGGAGCGCCCGGACGGAATCCCGGGGGGAGGTCGCTGCAGGAGACGGGGCGATCCGCCGGCGCGAGGAGCGCGACCCGCTCCGCCAGGTTGACGAGTTCGCGCACATTGCCCGGCCAGGCGTAACCGGCCAGGGCCTCCATCGCCTCGGGCGACCACGTCATCGCCTCGCCCCGCTGGCGGCGGGAGAACTCTCCCAGAAAGTGCTCGGCCAGAAGCGGAATGTCCTCCCGTCGCTCGCGCAGCGGCGGCAGGTGCAGCGTCATGACGCTGAGGCGGTGGTAGAGGTCGAGACGGAACCGCCCGGCGCGCACTTCGCTCTCCAGGTCGCGATTGGTGGCGGCGACCATCCGCACATGCACACGGAGCGACGACGCGGAGGCGAGCGGCCGGATCGATCCATCGTCCAGGAACTTCAGCATCTTCACCTGCAACGCCGGCTCGAGTTCGCCGATCTCGTCGAGGAAGGCCGAGCCGCCGTCCGCCAGCTCGAGCAGACCCGGCTTGTCCCGCGTGGCCGAGGTGAAGGCCCCTTTCCGATGCCCGAAGAGCTCCGACTCCAGGAGGTTCGTCGGAATGGCGGCGCAGTTGATCTCGACGAACGGTCCGCCCCGCACCGGGCTCTCGCCATGGATCGCGCGCGCCAGGAGTCCTTTGCCGGTGCCGGTCTCACCGAGGATGAGCACCGCCGTCGTCGGGCTCTCCGCCACGCGACGCGCCAGATCGAGCGCCTCGCGCATCGGCGCCGAGCGGCCGAGGAAGGCATCGAGGGTGGTCAGCGACCGCGCGTGCCGCTCGGATTCGCGATGGGACCGAGAGAGCGACCGCCCCGCGGCCGCAAGCGTCGCGTGGAGCGACTCCGGCGCGATCGGGCGGAAGAACCAGTGCCGGACGACCGTCGATCCCAGCCGCTGAGGATTGAGCGACGAATCCTCCCGGCCGACGAGGAGGATCTGGCAACGCGGGAAGCGATGTTTGAAGGCCGCCAGGCGCCCCGCGAAGGCCGGATCGGGTTCTTCATCGACCAACGCGAGATCCGGATCCAGTTCGGGGGGATCGAGCACGTCGTGCTCGCCCGGCAGGCGAAGCATCCTGGTCGTTCGTACCGGCAGATCCTGGAAGGAAGCTTCCGCCGCCTCGAGGAGATCGTCTCCCGGTCCCGAGGCCAGAAACTCGATCCATTCGGTGTGGCCGGGACCCGGAGATTTCGTCATCGGTCGTTACTCCTGTGGCGGACCGGTCGAGCAGGCGACCTTGCCCCGGCGAAGCAACCGTTCCCGGAACCGGTAGCCCGGTTCGAGGACCTGGACGATGCCCCCCTCCGGAATCTCGGTGGACGGGACCGCGATCAGGGCCTCGTGTTCCTCCGGATCGAACGGCGCCCCCGGCTCGATCGCCTGGACCTCCAATCCCGCCTTGGTCAGAAGATCCTCGAAGCGCCTCAGAATCAGGAGAAGTCCGGCGGCATCCGGCTCATCCTCCGGAGCCGCGTGCCCGCGCGCTCGCCGGAGATCATCCAGCACGGGCAGGAGCCGTCCGACCAGCTCGGACTGCGCCCCGCGCTGCCAGTCGTCCTGCTCCCGCCGGACCCTCTTGCGGTAGTTATCGAACTCCGCCTGCAATCTCTGAAGCTGATCCAGATATCCCGCCGCCGCCTCGGAACTTGAGACCGCGGAGCGGAACTGCGCCCCCGGTTCCTCGTCCAGCTCGATCACCGACTCCGGGGCCTCGATGTCGACCGCGTCTCGGGCGGCCTCGCCGACCCGCTCGTCATCCTCCTCGCGCCTCAGGAACGGACTTCCCTCCCCGTCCCGGGGTTTGCCCCCGGGCCAGCCGCGGCGGCTCATGAGCTGACCCCGCTCACGACGGGTCCCCTGCGCCGGGGCGGTCGGAGTCGCCGTCGGAGGCGCCGTCGGAGTCGCCGTCGGAGTCGCCCTCGGTCTCCACCGTCTGGGGGTCGGGCGCACTGCCGTCCACCTTCTCCGGCGTCTCCCGCGTCTCCGCCGTATCCGCGGGCTGATTCGCCTCGTGCACGAAGTTGAGGCGCAGGTTCGTCACGACCTGCGCTAGAAGCCTCTCTTCCTGCTCATTCAGGTTTCCCTTCGTCCGCTCCTGCACCGCGCCGATGAGATCGATCGTCCAGCGCGCCGCATCCAGATCTCTCTCGGTCTTGCCGGTCATCGGGTTGGCGATTTTGCCCAGGAGCATCATGACCATCTGCTGCTGCTGCAGGATCCAGATCGCAAAGTGCTCGGAGTCAGGCAACGACGACATGATCCCACCTTTCTCTGCGGGGAGATGGCCGCGCGGGCGCCGCGAGTGTCCCGACGACCGCAGCCAGGATGAAACGCGAAGCGGGCCTTTGCGCTCCGGCCCGCCGCGTCATGGACACTCCCTGGCTACTTCTTCTTGTCGTCGTCGACCACCTCGAAGTCGGCATCGACGGCGCCGGGCTCTCCCGCGCTCGCTCCGCCGGGCGGAGGTGGCGGCGGGGGCGTCGGTCCGCCGCCCGCGGCGTCCTCGGCCGGTGCGCCGGCCGCCTGGTACATCGCCGTCGCGACCACCTGCCAGACGCGGTTCAGCTCGTCGATCGCCCGGCGGATGGTATCGACGTCGCCGGATTCCTTCACGTCCGTCACCTTCTTGACCGCCTCCTCGACCTTGGCGCGGTCGGAGGCGCTGACCTTCTCCCCGAACTCACGCAGGCTTTTCTCGGTCTCGTAGACGAGGTGCTCCGCCTGGTTTTTGAGATCGATCTGCTCGCGCCGCTTCTTGTCCTCCGCGGCATTCGTCTCGGCGTCACGCACCATCGACTGGATCTCCGATTCGGTCAGTCCGGAGCCGGCCTGGATGACGATGCTCTGCTCCTTGCCGGTCGCCTTGTCCTTGGCCGCGACCTTGAGGATGCCGTTGGCGTCGATGTCGAACGTGACTTCGATCTGCGGCACGCCGCGCGGGGCCGGCGGCAGGCCGCTCAGCTCGAACACTCCGAGCGACTTGTTGTTGGTTGCCATCTCCCGCTCGCCCTGCAGGACGTGGATCTCGACCTTGGTCTGACTGTCCGAGGCGGTCGAGAAGATCTGCGACTTGCGGGTGGGGATCGTGGTGTTGCGCTCGATCAGTGCGGTCCGGACCCCCCCGAGGGTCTCGATCCCGAGAGTGAGCGGCGTCACGTCGAGCAGCAGCACGTCCTTGACGTCGCCGGCCAGCACGCCCCCCTGGATCGCCGCGCCGATCGCCACGACCTCGTCCGGGTTCACGCCGCGATGCGGCTCGCGCCCGAAGATCTGGCGGACCGTCTCCTGCACCTTCGGGATCCGGGTCGAGCCTCCGACCAGGATCACCTCGTCGATGTCGGACGCCTTGAGCTTCGCGTCCTTGAGCGCCTGCTCGGACGGACCGACCGTGCGACGGATCAGTTCGTCGACCAGCTGCTCGAACTTCGCCCGGGTCAGGGTGACGTTCAGATGCTTAGGTCCCGAGGCGTCGGCTGTGACGTAGGGGAGATTGATATCGGTCTGCTGGACCGTCGACAGCTCGGACTTCGCCTTTTCCGCCGCCTCGCGTACCCGCTGCAGCGCCATCGGATCCTTCCGCAGGTCGACGCCGTCGGTCCGGAGGAACTCGTCGGCGATCCAATTGATCACCCTTTGATCGAAATCGTCCCCGCCCAGGTGGGTATCGCCGTTGGTCGAACGGACCTCGAAGACGCCGTCACCCAGCTCGAGGATCGAGACGTCGAAGGTGCCGCCACCGAGGTCGTAGACCGCCACCTTGCGGTTGGCGTGCCCCTTGTCGAGGCCATAGGCCAGAGCCGCCGCGGTCGGCTCGTTGATGATCCTTTTCACCTCGAGCCCCGCGATCCGTCCCGCGTCCTTCGTCGCCTGGCGCTGGCTGTCGTTGAAGTAGGCCGGCACGGTGATGACCGCCTCGGTCACCTTCTCGCCGAGGTACGCCTCCGCCGTCTGCCGCATCTTCTGCAGGACCTTGGCGGAGATTTCCGGCGGGGAGTAGACCTGATCGCCCCCCTTGACCCGCGCGTCGCCGTTGTCGCCGCGCACGACCTCGTAGGGGACCTGGCTCATCTCGGTCCGGACCTCGTCGTACTTGCGCCCCATGAAGCGCTTGATCGAAAAGATCGTGTTCTTGGGATTGGTGACCGCCTGCCGCTTCGCCACGGCGCCGACGAGTTCCTCCCCGTCCTTCTTGAACCCGACCACGGAAGGGGTGGTGCGGCTCCCCTCAGAGTTCGCGATCACGACCGGCTCTCCGCCCTCCATTACCGCGACGCAGGAGTTGGTCGTGCCCAGGTCGATGCCGATGATCTTGCCCATGACGTTCCTTCCTTGTTGGCCGGATTCCAGGTTCTGGACCGCCCCCGGACACGTCGGCCCGAGGGTCGTCGGACACCTCTGTGCAACCGCCGTGCCGAACACGGCAGAATCGGCCAGATGTAGGGTGTTACGGACCAGAGCGTTACGAGGAGTTGGCGGAGATCAGGCAGACGGCGCGACCGGATCGCGGGTAGCTGCTGCAGGATGAAACAGCCGTCGGGTGCTAGTTTGAAGCACCCGGAATCTGGTACTTCCGAATCTTCCGCCAGAGGGTCGAGCGGGAAATGCCCAGGATCTGGGCGGCTCGGGTCTGGTTCCCCCCCTCCTTCCGGAGGATGTGCCGGATGTAACGTCCCTCGAGTTCCTCGAGGCTGACGTCGTCCGGAAACGGCTCGGCCGCATGCCCCTCGGTCAGGAGCGGCAATCCCCGCTCCGACAGCTCCGGCGGAAGGTCCCGGGGAGTGATCCAGGGCCCCTCGGCCAGGGTGGACGCCCGCTCGACCGCGTTCTCCAGCTCGCGGATGTTCCCCGGCCAGCGGTAGTTGACCAGGTAGCCCAACGCATGTTCGGAGAAGCCGCGAAAGCGCCGGCCGGAACGTTCGCCGTAGAGCTCGAGGAAGTAGTTCGCGAGGTAGGGGATGTCTTCCTGCCGCTCGCGCAGCGGCGGGAGGTGGATCTGGAAGACGTTGAGCCGATAGAACAGGTCCTGGCGGAAGCGCCCCGCCGCCATGTCGTCCCGCAGATCGCGGTTCGTGGCGGCAATCACGCGCACATCGACCTTGAGATGGAAGTCGGCGCCGACCGGGCGGATCTCCCGTTCCTGGAGCACCCGCAGCAGCTTGACCTGGACCGACGGCGAGGTCTCGGCGATCTCGTCGAGGAAGAGGGTCCCTCCGTCCGCCATCTCGAAGAAGCCGCGCTTGCGATCGCGCGCGTCGGTGAAGGCGCCGCGCACGTGGCCGAAGAGCTCGCTCTCCACGAGTCCCTCGGAGATGGCGGCGGCGTTGACGGCCACGAAAGGACGGGCGGCGCGTCCGCTCTGCAGGTGCAGGAAGCGGGCGACCTTCTCCTTGCCGGTGCCGCTCTCACCGGTGATGAGGACCGTCGTCTCGGTCGGAGCGATCTTCTCCACCAGACGCAGCACGCGACGCATCGGCTCGGACACGGCGATGATCGTCTCCGAACCGCCGACCTCCCCGCCGATGCGGTGGCGCGCATCCGGATCCTCGATCGCCTCCGTGGTCCAAAGCTCGGAGGACGGCCTGGTCCGCTTGTCGGTCACTCTGGATGGATCTCCGCCGCCCGGTCCTCTTCCGGCCGCAGATGCGGGAAGAGGAGCACGTCGCGCATGTTCGGAACGTCCGCCAGGAACATGGCCAGCCGGTCGACGCCGAGGCCGACTCCCGCGGCCGGCGGCATCCCCTGCTCGATCGCCGCGAGGAAGTCCTCGTCCAGAACCTGCGCCTCGTCATCCCCCATCTCGCGCCGGCGGGCCTGGTCCTCGAACCGGCGTCGCTGGTCGACCGGGTCGTTCAGCTCGCTGAAGGCGTTCGCGAATTCCTGCCCTCCGATGAAGAGCTCGAAGCGCTCCACTAGGTGGTCCGGCCGCTCGCGGTGCGCCTTCGCCAGCGGAGAGATCTCCCGGGGATGATCCGTGACGAAGGTCGGCTGCGTCAGGTGCGGCTGAACCTCCTGGTCGAACAACGCTTCGATCAGGTGCCCGCGCCCCGCCCAGGCGGGAACCGCCACTCCGGCGGCGAGAAGCCGCGCCCGCAGTTTCTCCTCGGGGTCGGCCAGGACATCCAGCCCGGTGCGATCGCGCACCAGGTCGGCCATCGAGCGCCGCTCGAAGGGCGGCTCGAGGTCGATCGCCTGGCCGCGCCAGGTCAGTTGCAGCGTCCCCCTCACGGCCCGCGCCGTCTCCCGCAGCATCGCCTCCACCAGGTCCATCGCATCGCGATAGTCGGCCCAGGCCCAGTAGAACTCCAGGAGCGTGAACTCCGGGTTGTGGTTCTTGTCCATCCCCTCGTTGCGAAAAACGCGCCCCAACTCGTAGACCCGCTCCAGGCCTCCGACCAGAAGCTTCTTCAGGGGGAGCTCCTCGGCGATGCGCAGGTAGAGCTTCTGGCCCAGCGCGTTGTGGTGCGTGAGGAAGGGCCGGGCCATGGCCCCGCCGTAAATCGCCTGGAGGACCGGCGTCTCGACCTCCAGGAACCCGCGCTCGTCGAGGAAGGCGCGCAACGCGCGGATCATCCGGGCCCGCGACTCGAAGGCTCGCCTCGTCTCAGGGTTCAGGATCAGGTCGACCTGGCGGTAGCGGTACCGCGAGCCCAGGTCGTCCCACGCGTCGAACACCTGCCCATCCTTCTCCTTCACCACCGGCAGCGGACGGATCGCCTTGGCCATGACGGTCAGCTCGCGGACCTGGATCGTCGCCTCCCCGGTGCGCGTGCGGATCGGAACGCCCCGAACGCCGACGAGATCGCCGAGGTCGAGGAGGCCCAGCGCCTCGTACGTCGTTTCACCCAGCTCGTCGCGCTTGGCATAGAGCTGGATCCGTCCGCCGGGATCCTGCAGGTGGGCGAAGGTCGCCTTGCCCATCGGGCGCAGCGCCATCAACCTTCCGCAGAGCGCGATCGGCTCGCCGCCGATGCGCCCGTCGAACCCATCGAGGACCTGGTCGACGGTGTGGGAGCGGGTGAAGGAGTACGGGTACGGGTTGATCCCCAGCTCCCGCAGGCGGGCGAGCTTGGCGAGGCGGGCCTCGATCAGTTCAGGGCGCACGTCTTCCTCCTCTGGAGCGGCCGACCGGCCCGGCCGGGCACGGGAAGGAGAGTGTAGCCGGGCGAGCGGGTCACCTCAAGGCGCCGGACGTTCCGGTGGCACAGACGGGGCGCAGGCGGCAGGCCCGGCAGTGGTCGGGATCGAGACGCGGAGGGCACCCGCCGTCGATGCCGAAGTGGCAGAGGGGGAGATCGTAGAAGAGGGGATCGTCGGGCCGAAGCCGGCGGAGCGCGGAGGTGATCTCGCGGGCCATCGCCGGGCCCGAGCTCTTCCGCGCCGTCAGCCCGAGACGAGGCCCCAGGCGGATCCAGTGGGTGTCGAGGGGCAAGGTCAGGTCGGCCGGCGAGAAGAGCGATCGCCACGCGCCGCAGTCGATCCCATCGTCCGGCCGGATCATCCAGCGCAGGTAGAGCCGCCAACGCTTCCCCGCGCTTCCACCCGAAGGATCGGGGAGCAGGTGCCGCACGGCTCGCCGCCGTTCGTCTCCCGCCAGGCGCAGGGCCTCGGTCCAGAGATCGGCGGCCAGAAGCGTAAGCGCGCGGTCGAGCCCCTCGACGCCGGCGCGCCCATCGCCCTGACGGCGCTTCAAGGCCAGACCGAGATCCCCCTCTTCCTCCAGCATCCGCGCGACGGCCCCGAGCAGGGCGACGAGATCCGCGCGGTTCTGGAACCGGTAGCGGAAGCCCGGCGCGAAGGAGGCCTCCCGGTGCCTCCCTTCGAGCAGGCTGGCGCGCGGGGATGGCCCGAGGTCATCGAGGATCGAGCCCACGGTGCGGCAGATCGCCTCGACCCGCCCGTAGGCGAAGAGGGCGGCCAGCAGCCCGGCGATCTCCCGATCTCCCGGCGTCAGGTAGCGCCGGACCAGCATCACCG
Source organism: uncultured bacterium (assembly GCA_964371055.1). Classification (GTDB taxonomy): domain Bacteria; phylum Eisenbacteria; class RBG-16-71-46; order CAIMUX01; family CAIMUX01; genus CAYJLF01. The sequence continues at coordinate 11,994 of CAYJLF010000024.1, forward strand.
GATCGCGCAAGAGCGCCGACTCCGCCCGCGCGGACCCTTCGGCCGCGAGTCGATCGAAGGACGCCCGCCGCGCGCGCACGATCCCGCGCGGACCGGACAAAGGGAGTGAGGACGCGGCGGTCTCGCCGGGCCTGGGGCGACGCGAACGACCGGTTGACGGAGTCATCGCGCCGGAGAATCATCCGGAGGAACGCGCTTCGCCCCGGCAGATGAGGCCGCGGGACGCCGGACGGAGGATCCCACGATGTCGATCGCCGCTTCCCTCGAGGCTCTGCAGGGGGAAATCGAGGACGCCTGCCGGGCAGCGGGACGCGACCCTGCCGCGGTGACGCTCATCGCCGTCACCAAGATGCACCCCGCCCTCGCGGTGCGCGAGGCGCAGGCCGCGGGGATTCGGGTCGTGGGCGAGAATCGCGTCCAGGAACTGGTGGCCAAGCGCCCGCTGCTCGAGGATCTCGATCTCGTCTGGCACTTCATCGGCGGGCTGCAGACGAACAAGGTCAAGTCGGTCCTTCCACTCGTCGGCCTGATCCACTCGGTCGATCGGGTCGAGTTGGCGCAGGCGATCGCACGCCATGCGTCCGGACGGGTCGTCCCGATCCTGCTGCAGGTGAACACGACGGCCGAGGCCTCCAAGTCGGGCGTGGCGCCGGAGCGGCTCCCGTTCCTGCTCGACGAGGTGCGGTCGATCGGGAGCCTCGACGTGCGCGGTCTCATGACGATCGGACCTCTCGGGGGCACGGAGCGGGAGAACCGTCGCGCCTTCGCCCTTCTCCGCGAACTACGGGACCGTGCGATCGACGCGCGCGCCGGCCTCGATCTGCCGATCCTCTCGATGGGGATGTCGGACGACTTCCGCGAGGCGATCCTGGAGGGAGCGACCCACCTGCGGATCGGCAGCCGCATTTTCGGTGACCGCTCGTACCCGACCGCAGGCTAGGCCGCCGGCGTCTCTCGGCGCGCCAGGTCTCCGCCGGCCGCGCTACTTCTCGGCCAGAAGTCCCTACTTCTCCGCCAGGAGCGCGGTCAAGACGTCGTGCCAGTACTGCTTGGGCGCCAGCCCGCGCTGCATCGCCGCCACGCGCCCCTGCTTGTCGAGCACGAAGGTGGTCGGGATCGCGGCGACCCCGCCGTAGAGGCTGGAGATCGACTGCCCGTCGAGCAGCATGGTGTAGTTGATCCGCTGCTGCTGGGCGAACGGAGCGACCACTTTGGCGCCGTGCTTGTCCAGCGAGATCCCGACGATCTGCATCCCCTTGGGTCCGAGCTCACGCTGGAGTTCATTGAAGTCGGGGATCTCCATCCGGCAGGGGCCGCACCAGGTCGCCCAGAAGTTGAGCATCACGACCTTGCCCTTCAACTCGGCGAGCTGGAACTCCTTGCCGTCCAGGTCCGGCAGCTTGAAGTCCGGGGCAGGCTTTCGCTCGGCGACCGGAGCGATCCTGGCCTTGACCGGCTGGGGCCCGGCCGCCATAGCACTGGCCGCGGCCAGGAGCACTCCGAAGAGGCTCATGATGAGAAGAGCCGGCGCAAACCGGCGGGCAACAGAGCTGACTGCCACATGGACCTCCTGGATTATGCGTTTCTCTCCTTTGGATGCACGTGAGACGATTCGGTTGAGTATACCATCCCGCGCGCCCGAGACCTCCGAGGCTCGCACGCGGGGCCGTGGACTCCGCCGGCCAACATCGGCCACCGCCAAGCGGGGGCCGTTCATTCATGATAGAGCCGACCGGGAGGATGATCATGCTGGTCCGTCCCCGCGCCGCCGCCCGGATGTACGGGGCCGTCGCGATCTCACTTCTCCTTCTCGGGACCACCGCCTGGATGGCCCATGGTTCGCGCCCGGAGGCGGAGCCGATCCGTGTGTTGCTTCCCAACCTGGACCCGATGCTTCGCCGCATCGCGATCGACGCCATCTCCGCCCGACAGACTGATGGTGCGTCCCGTGAGCCGGTCTTCCCGCCGACCCTCCCGGTGTCTCATGACGACCGAGGTACCCTGCGGATCGCCTGCTGGGTCCATCTCGATCCCGGCGCGGAGCTCCCCGCCGGCAGCGAGCTACGATTCGTCAGCCCCGCCCTCGCGACGGGACGCCTCTCGATCGGCGAGATCGAGCGGCTGCACGCCTGTCCGGGCGTCACCCGGATCGAGGCCGCGCGCCGGGCACGTCCCCTGCTCGACGAGAGCCGGACCGAGTGCGGCGCCTGGGCGGTGCAGCAACCGGTCGGATCGCCCCCCGTCTATCACGGGTACAGCGGCCGCAATGTCGTGATTGGCATCATCGACTCCGGCGCCGACGTCACTCACGAGGACTTCGTCGATTCCGAAGGGGACACCCGGATCGTGCTCGCCTGGGATCAGACCGAGGCGACCGAGAACCCGCCCGTCGGTTTCGACTACGGCCGCGAATGGACCGCCGCGGACATCGACCAGGGGCTCTGCACCATGACCGACCCTTCGGGGCACGGATCGCGCGTGCTCGGCGCGGCCGCGGGCGGCGGCGCCGCGACGGGCGCGGGCCAGCCTCCCTACCAGTATGTCGGCATGGCCCCCGAGGCGATCATCATCGTTGTGAAGACGACCTTCTTCACCACCGACGTGCTCGACGCGATCGACTATGTGTTCGCCCAGGCCGGGGCCTGGGGCCGCCGCGCGGTCGTCAACCTCAGCCTTGGGCACCAGTGGGGGCCGCACGACGGCACCGAGTCGCTCGAGGATGCGGTCCGGACCCGCTGCGGGCCCGGGAGGATCGTGGTCGCCGCGGCCGGCAACCAGCAGGACGAAGGAATCCACGCCGAAGTCACTCTGCCCGCCGGGGCCAGCGACGAGGTCACCGTCTCGGTCCCGGCCTACGCGCCCCAGGGAGGGGCACAGAACGACGTCCTCTACATCGACGGCTACGAGCCGGACGGCGCTTCGTCCGCGATCTCGATCACGACGCCGAACGGCCACAGCGTCGGACCTGTCGGGCCGTGTCAGTCGATCACCGTCTCGACCGTGGACGGAACGGTCACGCTCGACCGCTGCCTGCACCCCGGGCCCTCGGACCACGTGTACATCGAGATCATCGACATGGATGCCTCGCATCCTCCCGCGGCGGGCACCTGGACGCTGCACGTGGAACACGTCGCGAAAGACGGAGCGGACACGCCGATCACGTTCGACTTCTGGCTGCCGGACCACACGCTGGGCAGCGATCCCACTTTTGTCGAGGGTCGCTCCGACGGCAAGCTCGTCGCCTCGCCGGCCGGGGCCGATTCGGTCATCGCGGTCGGCGCCTACCTCACCAGGCAGTGCTGGACCAGCGCCGACGGCGGCACGTACTGCTACGAGGACAACCCCGCCCTCGGCAGCCTCGCTCCCTTCAGCAACCACGGTCCCCGTCGCGATGGCGTCCTGAAGCCTGACCTCTGCGCACCGGGGATGGGGATCGGGGCCGCGCTCTCCGCCGACTCGGACCCGGGGATCACGTGGACCTTGGCCGACACGCGGCACGTCATCGGCCAGGGCACCAGCATGGCCGCACCGCACGTCGCGGGCATCGTCGCGCTGATGCTCGAGGCCCGGGGCGCCCTCTCCGCCGAAGAGACCCTGGAACGGCTCCGAAGCTCGGCCCGAAGCGACGAGCACGCCGCCGGCCTGCCCAACGCCGCCTGGGGTTACGGGAAGATCGATGCGGTCGGCGCCCTCGCGGGCCCGTCCGCCATTCTGGCGATCGCGCCGCGCGTGACCCGGGAGAATGAAGGCATCGCGCTCGCCTGGGAGGTCCCGGACCAATTTGGCCGCCTGCGCTTCGCGGTGAGCCGGGGCTTAGCGCCCGCCGAGGCCCTCCGCTGCGGCGAGACGACGACCGGCCCGCGCTATCACTTCATCGATCTCGATCCGGGCGCCGCGGAGGAAGCGGTCTATTGGCTGCAGCCTCTCCCGGCGATCGGGTTCCCCTCGCCGTTCGGTCCCTTCACCCTCGAAGATCTGAAGGACGGCCACGACGAGGATGACAACGCATTCGCTTTGGGGCCACCCCATCCCAACCCCGCCCGACACGCGGCGGCGTGGGAGCTCGTGCTCCCCCGCCCGGGACGCGTCGCCCTCCGCATCGTCGATCTGCAGGGTCGCATCGTCGACCAGTTCGAGACCAACCCACTCCCGGCCGGCCGGCATCCGATGGTCTGGGACCTGCGCAGCGCCCGGGGGCGGGTCCCCCCCGCCGGCGTCTACTGGATCCAGGCCCGCTGGAATCGCCTCGAACGCGCCCGGCGGCTCCTGGTTCTCCCGTCCTCCCCGTAGGACTGGCGAGAGCACTTGCGAGCCGCTCGAGGCGGGATGAGGATGTGTCGGCAGGAGGCCCCTGCAGGGTGTGGGCGGACGGAGGATCGATGGACTGGCAGCTCAAGCGGCGGCAGGCGGTCGATGACGGCAGACCGGTCATCGTCGTGGTCATGGACGGCATCGGCATCGGGCGCGGCGACGCGGGCGATGCGGTGGCGACGGCTCGCACCCCGGTCATGGACGAACTGGGGACGCGCTGTCCCTACCGCACGCTCAAGGCCCACGGTCGGGCGGTCGGACTCCCGGACGACAGCGACATGGGCAACTCCGAGGTCGGACACAATGCGCTCGGCTCTGGGCGGGTCTTCGACCAGGGGGCAAAGCTTGTCAACCAGGCGATCGCCAAAGGAGCGATCTGGCGAGGCGAAGCCTGGTCCCGGCTGGTGAACCGCGGCGGAAGAGAGGGCACCGCGCTCCACCTCATCGGCCTCCTCTCCGACGGCAACGTGCACTCCCACATCGATCACCTCGAAGCGCTGATCCGCCGCGCGGCCGCCGACGGCATGCGCCGCCTCTTCGTCCATCCCCTGCTCGACGGCCGGGATGTCCCCGAGACCTCCGCCCTGATCTACCTGGACCGCCTGGAGGCGCTGCTCGGGGAGTACGACGGCACGGACGGCCGGACCTTCCGGATCGCTTCAGGCGGCGGACGGATGATCACGACCATGGATCGCTACGAGGCGGACTGGCGCATCGTCGAGCGGGGTTGGAACGCCCACGTGCACGGACAGGGCCGCACCTTTCCGTCTGCGCGCGCCGCGGTGGAGACCTACCGCACCGAGGAGCCGGGCATCGGCGACCAGTTTCTTCCGCCCTTCGTCGTGGCTGATTCCTCCGGCGCGCCCATCGGGCCGATCCGCGACGGCGACGGGGTCATCTTCTTCAATTTCCGCGGAGACCGCGCGATCGAGATCAGCCGCGCGTTCGAGGAGGAGACCTTCGCGCCGTTCGACCGGGGCGCGCGGCCCAACGTGCTCTACACGGGCATGATGCAGTATGACGGCGACTATCAGATCCCGAAGTCGTTTCTCGTCTCGCCTCCCGCCATCGATCGCACGCTCGGCGAGCTTCTCGCCCGCCAGGGGGTCACCCAGTTCGCCTGCAGCGAGACGCAGAAGTACGGGCATGTCACCTACTTCTGGAACGGCAACCGCGGCGGGAAGTTCGACGCCGCGACCGAAACGTATCTCGAGATTCCGAGCGACCTGGTCCCGTTCGAAGAGCGGCCCTGGATGAAGGCGGCCGAGATCACCGACGCCGCCATCGCCGCGCTCCGCGGCGGTCGGCAGCGTTTCCTCCGGATCAACTACCCGAACGGCGATATGGTGGGACACACCGGGAGTCTCGACGCGGCGATCGTCGCGGTGGAGGCGGTCGACCTGAGCCTGGGGCGCCTTCTGGCCGCGGCGCGCGAGACCCACGCCATCGCGGTGGTCACCGCCGATCACGGCAATGCCGACGAGATGTTCGAGCGTGACAAGAAGGGAGAGGTGCAGCGGGATCCCGCCACCGGACGACCGCGCCCCAAGACCAGCCACAGCTTGAACCCGGTGCCGTTCTGGGTGGTCGATGCAGACTCGCCCGAGTTGTGGACGCTCCGCGACGACCTTCCGGAGGCGGGCCTCGCTAATGTCGCGGCGACCGTTCTGCAACTGCTCGGCTTCGAGGCGCCCGACGATTACGAGCCTTCGCTGCTGAAGTAGGACTCGCGGGCGCCGGCGGCGGGCGCCGTCCGATTACGGCTGAGCGGCAGCCGGCGCGGGGCGCGTGAGCAGGAATTCGACGCGCCGGTTGCGCGAACGTCCCTCATCCTCGCCGTTGGCGGCCAGGGGACGTGTCTCCGCGTAGCCGACCGCCGCCAGGCGGTCGTCCGGCACGCCTCCCTCCTCGACCAGAAGCCGCACCACGGCCCCCGCGCGCGCGGCCGACAGCTCCCAGTTCGACGGATAGACCATGGTGCGGATCGGCAGGTCGTCGGTGTGCCCCTCGACCTGCACCGGGTGCGGGTAGCGGCGCAGCAGCGGCGCCATCGCCAGCAGCAGCGATCTCGCCTCGGGATGCAGATCGGCGCGCCCCAGGTCGAAAAGAAGTCGCTCCTGGATCCGGACCCTGACCCCCTCGGGCGAGTAGATCACCTGCAAGGGTCCACCCTTGCCGCCGCGGGCCGCCAGGGCGGCCAGGTCTTCCTCGACCGCGATCCGCTCGGCGTCCTCCCGCAGCCGGGCCGCTTCGGCCGGCGCCGCCGCCGTCGACGGCCGGTCCGACGTCTGCGGGCTCGTCCCGAACGCGCTGCGGAAACTGCCGACGAGCGTCCGGTACTTGTCGGCATCGAGCTTCGAGTACGCGACCATGGCGACGAAGAAGACCAGGAGGAGGGTCATCAGGTCGGCGTAGGTCAGGGCCCACTCGGGGACGCCCTGCGCGTCGTCTCGAGGGAGGAAAGAAAACCGCATCAGCGCCTCACGCGACGCGGCGCAGGCCGCGCGACAGACTTCCCGCCCGGGGCTCGAGCAGGCTGAGCAGGCGCCGCTCGACCAGGCGGGGATGGTACCCGGCAAGGATCCCGAGCAACCCCTGGATCACGATTTCCCGATTGATCGCTTCCAGGCGGGCACGCTCCGACAACTTGTCGGCCAGGGGGAGGAAGACGAGGTACGCGAGAAGCGCACCGTAGAACGTCGTCAGGATCGCCACGGCCATCGACGAGCCGATCTTCGACGGATCATCCATCAGGGTCAGCATCTGGACCAGGCCGATGAGGGTCCCGATCATCCCGAAGGCGGGCGCCGAAGCTCCCATGCCGCGCAACATCCGCTGCCCGCGCTGGTGCCGCTCGAGAATCGCCGCTCCCTCCGTCCGCAACACCGCCTCGACCGTCGCCGGCTCCATGCCGTCCACGCAGAGCTCGATCCCTCGGCGCAGGAAGACGTCGTCGACCCGTTCACGCTCCATGGAGAGGAGGTTGTCCCGCCGGACGACATAGGAGAGCCGGACCATGTCCCGAGCCAGGTCGCTCGGCAGATGCGCCGGGTGGAGGAAGGCCTGGCGCAGGATCCGCAGGCTCCCCAGCACGACGGCGGCCGGAAAGCGGATCAGCGTGGCGGCGATGACCCCGCCGAGCACGATCACGATCGACTGCAGGCTCCAGAAGGCGTGGCTCGCCGGCCCCAGCAGCACGGCTCCCCCGATGAAGAGGAGGCCGAGTCCAATCCCGATCACGGTCGAGCGATCCACAAGCTCCTCCCGCCACGTCCGCGCGGCGACGGCTGTCTCATGACAAGAGCCCAACCAGGGTCCGGGCGCGATCCCACTCCTCGGCGAAGGCCGCGGGGAACCAGTCCAGGTCGCCGGCCTTGAGGCTCAGGATCTCGAGGGCACGCGGATCGGCCGGTTCGGCGTCCCAGCCCGGCGCGAATCGTCGCGCGGCGATCTCACCCGCTGCCTGGGTCGCATCGTCGGTGGGCCTACCTTCATCCGTTCCGGCCTCGACGGTCGCCCCGGTCGCGACGACCGGTCCGAAACCGTGATCCCCCTCCCGCGCGTTGGCCAGGTGGACGATCGCGGCGAGCCTTGGATCCCTCTTGGCGCGCCAGGGCTGGTGATGACAGGCGATCGCCTCCACGACCGGCGCCGGGAAGTGCCAGCGCCTCGCCAGGAGCGCGCCGACGAACTGGTGATCACGGCCCAGGACCTGACGCTCCGCCTCCCGCAGGGAGATCTGGTTCGCCACGACGAGGTCTAAGATCTGCCGGAAGTCGTCGTGCAGATACTGGTCGATGACGATCACGCCCATGTCGTGCACCAGGCCGGATAGGAACGCCTCTTCGGCCTCCGCGACCCGCAGCCGAAGGGCGAGGAGCCTCGAGCCGGCCGCGCAGGCCACGGCGTGGCGCCACAGCACCGCGGGGGCGAATCGCGCGTCGGACGACGACGGGCCGAAGCTCTTCACCAGCACAGCGGAAAGGGCGAGGTTTCGTACCGACCGGAATCCCAGGAGCATCACCGCGTGCTGGATCGATCCGATACGGCGACTGAGGCCATAGTAAGGCGAGTTGACGAGCTTCAACACGGCGGCCGTCATCGCCTGGTCCTCGCTGACGATGTCGCCGATCTGCCGCCCGGAGACCGAAGGTTCCTCGACCGCCGCGAGCAAACGGGTGACGAACTCCGGCAGAGTCGGCAGATCATCGATCCGGGCCAGCATCGACCGGAGCCGGTCGTCGGGCCGCACCGAGGAGGCCGAAGGCAACGGCCCCCGCGTCACGAGAGCATCCCCCGCAGGCGCGCCGTCAAAGGCTCGAGATCGGGGAGCGGATCGCCGCGTCCCAGCGCCTCGATCCAGAGCGACACCCGTTCCGCGGCGTCTCCCAGAGCGGTGCAGAGGGACTGCGCCGCGGCCGGCGGTTCGCTAGACAAGAGCGATGCGACGGCTTCCATCATCTCCGCCGTGTCGCCGAGCTCCTCGAGGCCGATCTGCCGCGACGAGCCCTTGAGATTGTGGCAGAGGCGCACCACGTCCCTCGCGCCCGGCTCGGCGGGGTGGGTTTCGAACCGGTGCAGCGCCTCACGCAGGCGACCGAGCGACTCCCGCGCGGCTCGCACGAAAAACTCGACCATGACCTCTTCCGGAACATTCTCCGGCCAGCGTGCAGGATCCATCCGGGTTCAACCTCCTCGGCAACGATGCCTCGTAGGTAGATATCGGCGCTCGCCGCCCGGATCTTGATGGAACTGGCAGAGTAAGCTCGCGGCGGGGTCCGTCGCCGGTCGGACTCCGCCCGGACGCACGAACCCGAGGTCGGCCGCGCGGAGGCGCTAAGGCTGAGGCGCGGTCCCCGGCTGGCCGGTCGCGGATCGCTTGGGCGCGAATCGATCGAAGTAGTCGCGGATTCCCTCGCTGAGCGCTTCCGCGAGCTGCGCCCGGTGGGTGCTCGTCTGCAGCTTCTTGCGATCCGACTGGCTGCTGATGAAGCCCAGCTCCACCAGGATCGAAGGGACCTGGAACGACTTGAGGACCGCGAATCCGGCCTGCTTCACCCCCCGCGGCTCGGCCAGCTTGCGAGCCGAGAGCACATCCAGCACCACTTCGGCGATGCGGCTGCTGCGCAGCAGGGTATCGGACTGACGGAGGTCGACCGCGAACGGGAGTCCTCGGAGCGCCTCATCCTCGACCACCACCAGATCGGGATCGACCTCGTTCTCCAGCCGGGCCAGCTCACTCGCCGCCCGATCGGTGGCCGCGCCGATCGAAAGGAAGAAGACCTCTGCGCCGGAGGCCTGGCGGCTGCGGGCCGCGTTCACATGGATGCTGACGAAGAGATCGGCGTCGTGTCGCTCCGCGATCCGCATCCGTTCCGAAAGGGAGATCCGGCGGTCGTCGGCGCGCGTGAGATGCGCACGAAAGCCGGGGGTCTGATTCAGTAGATCGGCCAGCCGGCGCGCCACGTCGAGGCAGACGACCTTCTCCTGCAGGGTGCCGCCGACGGCACCGGGATCGTTGCCGCCATGCCCGGCATCGATGACGACGACGTGAGGCCCCTGGCCGGAAGGAAGAGGGGTGGGATCGGCGGTCGGGGCGGGCGTCGGAGCGCTCGCGGTCGCCCCCGACGCCACGAGATCGATGACCAGCCGCGGAGGCCGGCCGTCGCCGGCGCTGAGAGGGAAGACGCGAGCCTCGGCCGGCGCACGGAGGCCGAGGAGCAACTGACAGGCACTCCCGTCCTCCTCGATCCGGAGCGAGCGGAGGAGATCGCCGTCGGGGGCCGGCACACGGAGCCCCGCCGGGCGCTTCACCCCGTCGAGCCGGATGCGGATGAGCGTGTCCGTGACGGCCGACTCGTGGGGCACGCCGGGGCGATCGAGTTCCAGGACGATCCTGGTTCGCTCGGAGGTGATCCCCAGCCGGACTCCGTCCAGCGTCCACGCCGCGGCCCGGCTCGGAGCCCACGCCGAAGACACAACCACCAGCGCGATGACCAGCGGAATCAGTACATCCCTGAGCGTCTTCACCAACGTTCCGCTCTCTGACGCCGTGATCCGGGCCGCGCGTCCGCCCCTCCGTGGGCCGACCCGCGCACTGATCGATCAGTCGCTCGGGCCCCGGCCGGTCAGGATGTGGGCCGACGGGTCTTTGGGCACGCCATCGGTCCAGACTTCGTAGTGCAGATGCGAACCGGTCGAACGCCCCGTCGATCCGACGGTGCCGACGACGTCGCCCCGCTTGACCACGTCGCCCACCCGGACGCGGATCTGTGCGAGGTGGCAGTAGACGGTCTCATACCCGTACCCGTGTTTGACGTGGACCGTCAGGCCGAACTCTCCGTCATGCCCCGCGCGGGTGACCTCGCCGGCCGCGGTCACATGAACGGGAGTCCCCTGCTGCGCGCGCAGGTCGAGTCCGCTGTGAAACGCACTCTGCCCCGTGAACGGATCCGCCCGATGGCCGAATCCGCTCGAAAGAACGAACTGCCCGCGGAGAGGCGAAATCGACGGCGTGTGGTCCAGCCTCGACCCGAGACCCTTCAGCGTCTCGAGCGTGCGCTCCAGGTTCCGGCGCTGATCGGATGCGCGCTGGGTCAAAGACTCCAGTCGGCGGCTCTGCTCCTCGACGGTTGTGAGAAGCGCCGGGTCGACGGCGGTCTCGCCGCCGCCCAGATCGACCAGCGGCCCCCCCTGGCCGAGAGGCGGGGTCGCCGGGTCATCCAGTGGCATCCCGGCCAGCAGCCGGGCCTGCCGCTCCATCCGCTGTCCTTCGCGGACCAGACCCTCCACCTGACCCAGGGTCTGGTCGACCGACTGCAAGTGGCTCCGAAGCGTGGCATTCTCGCGGCGGAGCGAGTTCAGGGCCCGCATTCCCTGCAGGCTCCACAGATGCACGCCGACGGAACCAGCGACCGCCACGAGGCCCAGCGCGAACACACCGCATGCCATCTGAAGCCAGCGGACCGGGATACGCAGGTTGCGCACCGATCCGCCCCCCTCCGGCACCAGGACGATGTTCCAGCTCTTTCTACTCATGGCTCCCCCACAAAACGCTACCCCGGGATCCACACCCGTGTGAGCCCGTTCCTTGGCCACACTGACGGCCCAGCCACACTGACGGCCCAGCCACACTGACGGCCCAGCCACACTGACGGCCCAGCTCATTGACGGTGAGATTCCGGTCTTCAGCCGCCTTCCGCCGTCTCCTCCCGGCGTCAGCGGCACGCCCCCCTCCCCAGCGCCCGAGGCGGGGGATGGAGGACCCGGACTCGCGGGACGCTACCAAGCTGGACCCGGAGAGTCAACCCTACCGATGGGGGGTGGACGGAGATGGCGGTCAATCGGTTGTGGCGCAACTCATAAGAACGTCTGGCCTCACCGCCGGATCGGCAGCCCGAGGAACCACGTCTCGTTCCGCCGGACCACCCGCAGGATCGCGGGGCGCCCGCCGGGCTCTGCCTTCTGAATGAGTTCTTCGCACTGCTCCCCGTCCCGGACTAAGGCACCGTCGACCGCCACGATGACATCGTCCGGCCGTACCCCGGCGAGCGAGGCCCGACTCCCGGCCCGGACTCCTCGCACCCGCGCCCCTTCGGCCACACCCTCCTCGGCCGTCGGCTCGAAGTCGAGTCCCAACTCGTCCGAGGGAGGCACGGGCCAGGCCGGTTCCACCGTCTGCTCGACGTCCGGCCGTTCCGCCAAGCGGACCGAACGGACCTCCTCGCGGCCGGCCCGGAAGATCCGGAGGGGAACAGTCCTGCCGATCTCGGTCCGCGCGACCAGCATCCGGAACGCGGGCATGTCGCGAACCGCCACCTGATCGAACTCCAGGACGACATCACCGACCCTCACGTCGGCGTCGGCCGCCGGCGTTCCCGGTTGGACGCCGCGGACCAGGACGCCCCCTCGACGCGGGAGACGAAGTCCATCGGCCAGGTTTCGATCGACCGACTGCAGGACCACGCCCAGGTATCCGCGCGAAACCTTCCCGTGGTCCATCAACGCCCGCGCCACCTCGCGAGCCAGGTTGATCGAGACCGCGAACCCGAGTCCCCGCCCCGGGCCGCTGAAGGCGGTGTTGACCCCGATCGCCTCCCCGTCACGGTTGACGAGTGGTCCGCCGCTGTTGCCGAAGTTGATCGCGGCGTCGGTCTGGATGAAGTCTTGATAGCTCGGCGTCGCGCTTCCCAGGGAGATGTCGTTGCGCGCCTTGCCGCTCACGACGCCGACGGTGACGCTTCCCTCCAACACGCCCAGGGGGTTGCCCACCGCGGCCACCCATTCACCGATCCGCAGTGAGTCGGAATCCCCGAGGGGAACGCACGCCAGCGGTTCCGGCGCGAAGACCCGGAGAACGGCCACATCGGTCGCGTGATCGGCGCCGACCATCTCGGCGATCAACTCCGCGCCGTCCGAGAAGTGGACGCGGATCTCGGTCGCCCGGTCGACCACATGTGTGTTGGTCAGAATGTAGCCACGCGGATCGAAGACGAAGCCGCTCCCGGAGGACGGGATCTCGACTTCGTGGTCGTCCCCGAAGGGCCAGAAGAGCTCGCCGGTGCTGTCGGCGTCGACCTCTGGATGCTGGAACATCCTCCGGACGTCGACCGAGACGACACCGGGCAGGACCTGGCGCGCCACCTCGACGAAGGGGCTCGGCCCGGGCAGCGACGGCCGGTCCGCGGAACGGTCCAGGTCCGCGCGGGAGATATCCGGCCCGCCCCGCAGCATCGCACCCGCCGCGACCCCAAGGAGCAACGCCAGGGCGATGCCGTACCCCGGCCCTACGCTCCTCATCCCTCCGGGACGGTTCTTCATGGGCAGCCTCCTCGTGCTCGCCGGATCTTAGCAGGATCCCCCGGGGTCACAAGGCGGGAGCGGCGGGCTATACTCCACCCCATGTTGCCGGAGATCCGAGACGACGGCCGCCCGATCGTGTTCGTCAGTGACGCGCACCTCGGGTCCCGGGACGGAAGGGCGGACCGCGAGGACCGCTTGATCGATCTCTTGCGGGAAATCCGCGGCGAGGTCGCCGCCCTCTTCATCCTGGGCGACCTGTTCGATTTCTGGTTCGAGTACCGGCACGCCATCCCCAAGGGGACCTTCCGCATCGCGAGAGCCATCGCCGAGGTCGTCGACTCCGGCGTGCCGACCGCCTATTTCGGCGGAAACCACGACTTCTGGGTCGGCACCTATCTCGCCCAGGAGCTCGGCCTGCAGGTCTACCTCGAGCCGGTGACGCTCACCCTGCAGGGACGTCGAGTCCATCTCGCGCACGGCGACGGCCTGGGCCCCGGTGACACCGGATACAAGCTGCTGAAGCGGATCCTGCGGGCCCGCTGGGCGATAGCCGGCTACCGTTCGATCCACCCCGACATCGGAGTGCCGCTCGCGCGCTGGGTCAGCGCCTTCAGCCACAAGCACACCCAGGCGCGCGAGGTCATCCTGGCGCGGCTGCTCCGCGACGTCGCGGGCCCGCGCCTGCGAGACGGCGTGTCGGCGATGTTGATGGGACATGTCCACGAACCGGCGCACTTCAGCGACGGCGCACGCGACTTCATCCTCTGCGGCGACTGGATGGACAACCTTACGCACGTGCGGATGCAGCACGGATCCTTCACCCTGCTGCGGCTCGAGGCGGACGGAAGCCACCGGCCACTGGCGTCGGAACCGTTCCCGGCAAGCGCTGCCGCGCCGAAGATGTGAGCGAGAACGCGTGGCCGTGACCCGGGTCAGGGTCACATCTGGATGAGAAGCGAGAGACGGTGCTGGTCTCCGAGGTTCTCCCCGAACGGCACGAAAGCGTATTGCCCCCGGATCCTGCCGTTTCCCAGGCCGACGCCGAGGCTGACGTCCTCGGTATCGAGCGCGGTGCGGTATCCGACCTGGAGCCGGGCGAGATCCTGGTACTGGTATTCGCTGCCGAAGAGGAGTTGTGTATCCTCGTCCCGGGCCTTGCGCACCTCGCCCGACACGAGGAGCGATCCGCCCGCCGCTCGCAACGGGAGTCGATGGGAAATCCCGGCCTGCACGGTCGTGGGGAGGTCGAACTCCCGTTCCTCGTACTTCATGGCTGACCCGAGGTGCAGCAGGGCCGCGCCGACGTCGGTACGGGGGAGAAGTTCGCGCAGTTGACAACCCGCGGTCAGACCCAGGCCGTCCGTGTTGAAGATGTCAATCGCCTCGCGCAGATACTCGACCGACACGCCGAGCCCGAACCGATCGGTCAGGGCTACCCCATAGCTCCCGGCGAGCGCGAGCCCGTAGTACCCGAAGTCACCGATGAAGCGACCGGTCTCGTCATAGGACTTCATCCTGTCGGTCCATACGCCGTTGAAGGAGAGCCCCAGGCCGTGCCGGACGGAGCCGCCCTCGACGACATGGGACAGGGAGACGAACTCGTAGCGAATTCCGTCGAGGGTCTCGTTGTGCCCGAGTTCCGCGGCGCTTCCCCGGGCCAGCGGCAGCGCGCCGGGATTCCAGTAGGTAGCCGACGGCCCGTCGACATGCGAAACGACCGCGTTGCCCATCGCCACCGCCCGTGCTCCCACGCCGATCTTGAGGAACGAAAGGCCGCTCTCTCCCCGGGAAGATCCCGCCGTCAGGAGCAGAGAGGCGACCACCGCGGCGGCGATCTGCACGGTACCCCGCCTCCGGAGCGTCCTGGTCCCCTTCGGCGCCACGGACGCTCTGTCTCTCCGCATCTGAGGTTCCTCCCCGCAGCGGCGGCGATCACCCCGCCCGCGCTGCGATCCTGATCCCGGGACCTGACCGGTGCAAAGCCGGGGCCGGCCCCGATGGTCCGGCCCCGATCCCGATCTTATCGACCGCGGACTCGCGGGGTCAACGCGATCGGCTACGCCCGTCGCGCCCGTTGCCGTCCCGGGCGCCGCTTCGGTCCTCCTTCGGCTCCCCGGATCCCTTTCCTGCGCCGCGGTCCTGAGAGCCTCGGCCTTCGGGTCGGGGCCGCGGAGGTTCACCCTTCCCCCCCCGCACCTCCCGATCTCCGCGGCTCCGATCCTCCTCTTTCCTCGGCTCGATCCGCTCCGGGCGGCCGCCGTCCGGCCGCTCTTCCCGCGTGCGGGGTTCCCGTGGCTCTACCCCGTCCGGCCGGTTCTCGTTCCGCGGCTTGTCTCCGCGCCGGGCCTCGACCTCCCGTTCCTCCCGGAGTTGCCGGACCGCCCGGTCGATCCGCTCTTCATGGCTCCGGCCCCAGGGGGTCAGTTCCGGCCGCTCGGACCGCTCGCGATCTCCTGGGACGGCGGACGGCCGCCCTCCGTGGTCGGCCCGGCGGTCGCCCCAGGCGTCCCGGAAGTGGCCGCGCATCTCGCTCCGATGATCACGCGAGGACCAGACCCAGCGGCCATCAGGACCGTTCCAGTGATTCCCGCGCCAGTGGCGCGGGCGCCAGGTACGCCAGACCTCATAGGTGTAACAGGGGCTGAAGACCACGCGGAAGTCGATCCATCCCCAGCTCCGGATGTTGCCGGCGTGGATCTGCACCGCTGAACAGGCCGGTCCGTAGGGGTCGACCCAACCGCCCCCGTGGCAGTCCGAGCACAGATAGCGCGGATAACTGACCCGCCGGCCGAGGTGCCAGAAGAGGTAGGCGGAGGCGAATCGCTCCGGCCGGTGCGAGGCGGGGACGAGTTGCTCACAGAAACGACGGATCCGGTAGAACGGGTCGCCGACGACCCAGCCGCTGTCCCAGACATCGCACTCGCCGTCCCACCAGGCCGGGTCGGGATCGACCAGGCGGCCATCGACGAGCCAGTGCGGATAGCGGTGGCGCATCGGCTCGAAGGAGGCGACGGCGTAGACATACTCGATTCCGGGAGGACCGGCGAAGACCAGGTTGTGTCCGCTGCCCCGGGTGGGAAGACGATAGGTCGCTCGCCCGGAGACGAAGCCGTCGTCATGCACTCCGGGGTAGAGCAGCCGCACCCGTCCCTCGGTGTCGACCGAAAAGACGGTCACGTAGCAGTCGGCGTTCGCGCGGAAGTGCAGGTAGGCGCGATCGCCGGCGTAGACGACCGATCCGGCCGCCGGATCGGCCCAGAGCTCCACCTCGAGGCCGCGGTCGGGCACGGGGATCAGCTTGTCGGGCCCCGACGGCACACCCTGCAGCCCCACGGAGATCGGAGTGGCGACTCCGAGCCCGACTTCGAGGCGAACCTGGGTCGCGTCGGCCAGCGCGACGGGCGCCGCTCCCATGAAGAGGCCGAGCAGTACGACGAGAGACTTCGGGCCCTGGGCGCGACTCCGCCCCGAGGCGGTTCCACGCGCCGTGAATTTCTGCTTCCTCATGGCCTTCACCTCGCTTCCCTGCCGTGTTCATGCACCCGGAGTCCGCCGCCGACACGTTTGACCGGCGCGTCACTACCGGGACGAACAAGCTCGGGGTTTCCCCGATCGGTCTGGTAGGCCCAGTCGAGGATGACGCGGTCCGGCGTCACCGACGCCACCCGGAACTTCGCGTAGTGGTCGTCCCAGGTCCACACCAGGTAGGAGTGCCCTTCGATGAGCGGGACCTCGCCCCGCGGTGACCATCCCTCTTCCGGCGCCCAGTCGACCAGGTCGAGCGCGCGATAGCCTGCGTCCTGGATGTCGGTGTAGACGTCGGCCGACCGCTCGGTCGCGACCATCCACGCCCCCTCGTTCTCGGAGTGCCAGAAGTAGATGTCCGCCTCGAGTTCCTGGAAGTCGACGGTCCGATCCGCCGAGAAGTCGTAACCGGAGTCGCGCGACTCGATGCGCGCGTTCCGAAGTCGGAGGCCACCCCCCTCGGGCCGCGGCGTGTCGTGGATCGAGGGCGCGAAGAGCTCGCTCTCGTTCCCGGAGAAGTCGTAGGCCGCGATGGTGTAGTAGTAGGTGACCCCGTTGCGGACATCGCGATCGACGAAGCTCGCCGCCGACGCCCCCACCGACGCGATGCGCGGGTAATAGCCCGAGGACTCCGTGCTCCGGTAGATCCGGTAGCCGGCCAGGTCCTCCTCGCTGTTCGGAGACCAGAGGAGCAACACTTCGCGATCCCCGGTGACACTCCAGAGGTCGAACGGCGTGAGCGGCGCAGAGTAGTCCGGCCGGTACGGATCGCGAGGGTCCCCGCAGTCGTCATAGCAATCGTCACACCCGGTGAGCAGCGTGCCCGCACCGAGCGTCAGACCGATCAGGAGAATGAGCCCGACCCGCGACCGCCCGGCCGCGTGCGACCGGATCGAGCCCTCGCCGCGCTGGGTCTGTCGGTCCCGCGGACGCCTGACCATGAAGCCCTTCCTGTTCATCGTTCCCTCCCGCCGCCATGCATGCATTCCCCGGCGACCTTTCGGGTCGTCCCCCGTCAAGCAAAGTGCCAACGGCGGACCTAAAGCGGGCGGAGTGCGCTGCGACCGGCGATCGCGCCGGGAGCGGCTTGGCAACGACCTGTCACGCAATCGATTATGGGGACGACCACCACGCGGGAGTCGCCTGCGGACTCCGTCCCCCACGGGTTGAGAGTCTACGAACGCACGGCCGCGAGGGGACGGCCGAGTCTGGGACTGCTTGGAGCGGGACTCCACTCGGGGGCGGGAATCACACACTGTTGCCTGGACGCCACGGAGGGAGCCGGTAGCTGAGCCCCGGCCGAAGGCCGGCTGGGTGCGCCGCTCTGTCCCGGACACGCCGGGGACGCGCCACCTGCGCGGCGGGGATCGCATGCGTCGGCCGTGTTATTCTGCGCGGGCGCGGTCTGTTCCGGGTGACCGCGCGGTCCCGCGCGCCTCATCCGCGGGGGTGTCACCAGGCATCGAGGAGCGACGATGGACAGCGGACGAGAGGAGGCCGCGGCTCGGCGCGTGCCGCTGCTCGGGCTCGATGCCGAACAGATGCGGGCGGCGCCCGGCCCCCTCGGCGAGCTGCCGGCGTTCCGCGCCCGCCAGGTGGCCCGCTGGGTCTACGCCCGGGGCGAGACCCGTTTCGAGATGATGACCGACCTCGGGGCGCCGCTCCGTCGCGAGCTGGAACGCCATTACTCCCTCGAGCCTGCACCGGTCGTGGATCTGCGCCGGGCCCGCGGAGACGAGGCGATCAAGCTGCTGCTTGGGTTGGAGGACGGCAAGTCGATCGAGACGGTCCTGATCGACGCGGGACGCCGCCGGACCATCTGCGTCTCCTCCCAGGCCGGCTGCGCGTATGGCTGCGCCTTCTGCGCCACCGCGGCGATGGGCGGCGGCCGCAACCTCGACGTGCGGGAGATCGTCTCCCAGGTGCTGCAGGTCCGCCGGGTGATGCGCGAGGCCGGGATGGACGGGGGCCACAACGTCGTCTTCATGGGGATGGGAGAACCGCTCGCGAACCTGGTCCACCTCGTCCCGGCGCTCCGCCTCCTCCAGGCAGATGAGGGACTGGCCGTCGGGCGCCGCCGCATCACCGTCTCCACCGTCGGCCTGGTTCCCCAGATCCGCGCCCTGGCCGAGACGGACGTCAAGGTCAGGCTCGCGTTCTCCTTGAACGCAACGACCGACGAGGTCCGCGATCGGATCATGCCGGTCAATCTG
Source organism: uncultured bacterium (assembly GCA_964371055.1). GTDB lineage: Bacteria > Eisenbacteria > RBG-16-71-46 > CAIMUX01 > CAIMUX01 > CAYJLF01. Next base: position 30,845 of record CAYJLF010000024.1, read on the forward strand.
AAGTATCCCTTCCGCGAGGTCCTCGAGGCGCTCCGGGATTTCCAGCGCAGGAAGCGCATGCGGGTCACGCTCGAGTATGTCCTGCTGCGCGGCGTGAACGACTCCGACGACGACGGCCGCCGGTTGGCCCGCATCGCGCGCGACCTGAACTGCCGGGTCAACCTGATCGCGTACAACCCTCATCCCGCGGCGCCCTTCACGCCGACCGACGACGACGGCATCGCATCCTTCGTCCGGGCCCTCGCTCCGGTCGCGCCATCCGTCACGCTTCGCTACAGCAAGGGACGCGACATCCTCGCCGCCTGCGGACAACTCTCGACCGTCTGGAGGGACCACGAGACCGGCCGGGCGAAATAGACGCTCGAGGATCGAGCCCTCGAGGGCGCCGGTCCGCGCCGGAGTCCGGTTGCGCACGCGCCTCTTCCTGCTCGTGCTGGCGGCGAGCCTGCTTCCCGCCTCGCTCGTCCTCCTGGTGGCGTGGGTGCAACTCGGACGCCAGATCGGGGTCTGGACCATCCCGTCGGTGGAGACTGCCCTGCACGTCGCCCTCAACGTAAACCGACGAGCTCTGGACCGCCTGAGCGGCGTCCTCGCCACCGAGGGGCGCATCCTCGCGGAAAGCTCCCTCTTTCCTCCCGCCCCGGCCGACACCGTCGGACTGAGCGAGCTTCTCGCCTCGGGCTGCCGGGAGTTCGGGATCGACCTGGCGCAGTTCTACGCCGCCGACGGAGACCGCTTCCTGCTCCTCTCCTCTCAGACGGCGGCCGGGGCGGGCGGCCCGGACGAGTCGCGGCAGCTTCACCCTCCCGCGGTTTCCGGCATCGGTCCACAGCGACCGCTTCCGCTCCGTTTTCGCGATCCAGAGGCCGACCTCCTGGCGGTTCCCACCTACCTCTGGGAACGCACGCCCGGGACCGACACGACGAGGCTGCGGGGGGCGCTGGTGCTCGGCATCCAACTGGGACCGGACTACTACGAGCAGCTCCAGGAGGTCTCGCGCAGTCTCTCGCTCTACCGCCGGCTCCAGGAGATGGGACGGCTGCTGCGGACCGGCTATGGCCTGCTCGCCGGCCTGGTGCTCGCCGCCTCGCTCGGGTTGAGCCTTTTCATCGCCCGCCGGGTGGCCTCAAGCGTCTCGCGTCCGATCGATGCTCTGATCGTCGACATGGATCGGATCGGGCGACACGCCGCCGACGCTCCCGATTCTCCCGGACCGGGCGGAATCGAGCGGGGGACTTCCATTCCCGAGCTCTCCCGGCTGGCCTTCGCCTTCGACACGATGCGCCGCACCCTGCGGGACTACGAGGACCGGCTGCGCGAATCAGAACGGGTGCGCGGAGCGCAGGAGACGGCGCGCTTCGTCGCCCACGAGATCCGCAACACGCTGACCCCGATCCGCGCCTCGCTGGCGGTGCTGGAGCGGCAACTCCGCGAGGCCGCCGGGGACCAGCGTCCCCGCGCGACCCGCGCGCTCGAGTTGATTCAGCGGGAAACCGACCGCATGACCGCGTTAGCCGGCGCGTTCAGCGAGTACGCCCGGTTTCCCGAACGCCACCCGGAACGACTCGATCTCGCCCGGCTCGCGGCCGAGGTCGCGCGCGCCGAGGTCCCGGGGCGGATCGAACTCGCGATCGACGCGCCGGGACCGGTGCCCGAGGTCCACGTCGATCGGGAAGAGATGGAACGAATCGTCCGCAATCTCGTCAAGAACGGGGTCGAGGCGATTCCGGAATCGGGCCGGATCGAGGTGCGCTGTCACGCGGGCGAGCGCGGGGATATCGTGCTCGAGATCGCGGACTCGGGAGTGGGGATGGACGAGGAGACCCTGCGTCAGGCGCTCCACCCCGGCTTCACGACCAAGGAGACCGGGAGCGGGCTGGGACTGGCGCTGGTCCGGCGATCGATCAGCCACTACGGTGGGTCGGTGCAGCTCGAAAGCCGGCGCGGCGAAGGAACTCGTTGTTGCATCCGACTGCCCGCGGCACCGGCCGCGACGGCGGGGAGAGATGAGAATGGCCTCCAGGATTCTGATCGTGGATGACGAGCGGGGGATCCGGGACGCGCTCTCGCTCCTGCTCGATGAACATGGCTACGACAGCACGGCGGCTCCGGATGGCGAGTCGGCGCTCGCGCTCCTGCGCGGCGAGGAGTGCGCCGCCGTCCTCTGTGACGTCGCCATGCCGGGCCTGGACGGCATCACTCTGGTCGGCGAACTGCACCGCACCTATCCCGACCTGCCCGTCATCATGGTCTCCGCGCATGGTGAGCTGGAGACCGCGGTGCGCGCGGTGCGCGCCGGCGCCTACGACTACCTGACCAAGCCGGTCGATCCCGAGCGGCTTCTCCTGACGCTGGAACGGGCCCTGGAGTGGAGCCGCCTTCGCGCCGACTACGGCCGGTTGCGTGACGAGGTCGAGGCCGCGATGGAGCTGGTGGGCGCGAGTCCGCCCATGCGGCACCTTCGCGAGGAGATCGCGCGGGCCGCGCCGAGCGACAGCCGGATCCTGATCCTCGGCGAGCACGGGACCGGCAAGGAGCTGGTGGCGCGCGCCATCCACGAACAGAGCCGGCGCCGCGGCCAGCCCTTCGTCAAGGTCAACAGCGCGGCGATCCCCAAGGACCTGGTGGAAAGCGAGCTCTTCGGACACGAGGCCGGAGCCTTCACCGGAGCCCTGAAACAGCGGCGGGGGCGCTTCGAGCAGGCCCAGGGCGGCACGCTGTTCCTCGACGAGATCGCCGACATGGCGCTCGACGCGCAGGCCAAGCTCCTGCGCGTGCTCTCGACTGGCGAGCTGGAGCGAGTCGGCGGAACGAAGTCCCTGCGCGTCGACGTACGCCTGGTCTCCGCCACCAACCGCGACCTGACCGAGGAAGTGAACGAGGGGACGTTCCGCCCCGATCTCTACCACCGCATCGCCGTCATTCCTTTGCGGGTCCCGTCTCTGCGAGAACGCGGAGACGACGTCCTGCTTCTCGCGCAACGCTTCTTAGACCAGTATTCGGCCGGCTACCGCGAGCGGCCGCCCCTGCTGGAACCGGAGGCGGAAGCGCGGTTGCGCCTCTACTCCTGGCCGGGGAACGTGCGGGAACTGCAGAACCTGATGGAGCGGATCGCGATCATGCATGCCGGCATCAGCGTGTCGGGCACCCAGATGGACGAGTACCTGCGGGAGCCGGCCTGGCAGCCGGACCGCGCGGCGGCCCTCCCCGGCCCTTCCTCCAAGGCGGATCCGCGTCCACCCACTCGGCCTTCCGACGACCCCGGGACCGGGGCGGAGACGACTCCGACCTCGGACGGCGGCACCCTCGCCGAGGCGTGGCGGGCTCGGCAGCGCGACGAGGAACGGCGACTCCTGGAGTCGACGCTGGTCGACGCGGGCTGGAACGTCACGCTGGCCGCCGAGCGACTCGGGATCGACCGGGCGTCGCTGCACCGCAAGATGCGTCGCTTCGGCATGGCCCGGCCGGGCCGGCGCGACGGAGGAGATCACGCGTGAACACCCGCCTCGCTCGAGGCGTGGCGCTGGTGGGGCTCCTCGCCTGCCTCTCGAGCGTCGCGTCCGGCCGCTCCCCGGAGGTCACCGCCGCCGGAGGCGACTCCCTCGGGCTATGGGTACTCGTCCACTGGGAAGACCCCCTCCCCGCGTTCGTGGAGGAACGTCTGGAGCGCGGCATTCCGGCCACGATCGGACTCCAGGCCGAGCTCTTCGCCGGACGCTCGATGTGGCGCGATCGGCGCGTGGCCGTGGCGGTTCATGAGATGCAGATCGCCCGCGACGCCTGGGCGGGAGGCTGGCTCCTGGTCGACGGCACGGCCGTGGCGGTGCACGACTCGCTCCCCGGCCTGCGCGCCGCGATCGCCCGGCAGAGAATCCGGCTCCCCCTCGATCGCACCTGGTGCGATCGCACGACCTCCTACCGCGTCGAGGTGACGGCCTATGTCGTCCCGCTCACCGCCCGGGACGCGGGAGAGGTCGAATCGTGGCTGGGCGGGCAGATCAAGGGGCTCGGGCGAGGGATCCTCGGAATTCCCAAGGCGCTCTTCGGCGTCGTCCGGGATCTGTCGGGGCTGGGAGAGCGCGCCAGTCGCGGCCGAAGCCAGCCGTTTCGCCTGGAGGCACGACCGGACGATCGCGTGGACGTGGTGAGCGCAGAGCAGAGCGAATCCGGGAATCAGGAGAGAGACGCCGACTGACCGCGATCCGGTCTTCGGTTCCGTGCTTCTACCTGAGGATGCGGAGCGGAATCGGCTTCCCGGCGGCGGCACCACTCAGGCGCAGCCAGTAGGCTCCGCTGGCCAGCGACCCGCCTTCCGCGCCCCCGGCCCCGAGGACCGCGGTCCAGGTCTGCGCGGCGGAGGGGGCGAAGGTCAGGCGGGAGACGACGCGACCGGAGAGATCGTAGAGAACGCCCTCCAGCACTCCGCTCGCCGCACCAGGCAGGCGCAGCGTCAGAGACTGCCCCACCCGCGCGGGGTTCGGTCCCAGGCGGACCGCCAGCGGCATCTCCAAAGTCTCGATCCCGGCCAGCGCCTGATAGAACGCGATCAGTCCGGCCACCGATGTCGGCAACGCGATGTCTGGATTCTCGATCGTTCCGTCTCCGCGGGCTTCGGCGCCGCCAAAGAGCACTCGGAAGTCCTCGGCGAAGATCTCGTGGGGGCGATCGGCGTGGACGGCCTGGGCATGGAAGCGGGACGAATCCGCCACGCCTCTCAGAGCAGCCCAGGAATTCCAGCCATCCACGGCCGACTCAGGCAGGAAGTGACGATGCACGCAATGGCCGATCTCGTGCGTGACCAGGAACGCGACCTGCCAAGGCTCGTAGGCCCGGACCCCCGGGCTGAGATAGATGGCACGCCCGTCAGCCGAGGATGAGAGACGGCCGGACCGCGGATAGGGAAGAACGAAGATCTGCACGTCGAGCGGGTCGAGGAACTCCCGCGGGATCTCCTCCAGCGCCCGGAGGACCACCGCCAGATCGGCGGGATGAAACGATCCGTCTCCGGGGTTCAGGATCTCCGGGTCCTCGGTGGAGGTAATCAGTCTCACGCGCGCGCCGCCAACCTCGCGGAAAGCCAATTCGCCGGTCGGCAGCGACTCGGTGTGCGAACTCAAGACCTCCTCCGCGGGGATCAGGGTGATCCTGGGGGCGAACGGGACCGAGATGGCTGCGGTGGAAGCGGTTGCGATCCCAAGGGTTACCAAGACAGTGAGAGCGAGTCCGAATAGACGCGCAGAGACCCCTCGCCGAACGGCGCCCCTCGTCTGGTAACCGATTGGACGACAAGCAGTAGCTGGTTCCTGCTCCGAAGATGCGCCGTGGGATCGTGTTGCCATGCGCAAAGTATAGCGCAAACCATACTCTCAAGGGAAGCCCGTGTCATCAATCTGGGCCCGCTCGAAGCCCGAACTGGGGGGAGGCCGCGCCGGGGGAGCACGAGAACGGGCCGCCTTCCGACGACCCGCCTCCGGGAGAACAGAACTGGGCGAGGTCTCAGACCCCGCCGAAGGGGGGCATCGCGCCGGACGGAGGCGGAGGTGGAATCGGGGGCCCGGCCTCGACCGGCCGGCCCGGTCCACCGAAGCGGCTGAGGACCAGCGACCCCAGGCCGACCGTCGCCGCCAGGAAGACCACCGTCCACCCGAAGAAGATCAGCGCCCAACCGAACGCACCCATCACCCCTCCGATCGAGCGGAAGATCGCCCCGAAGAGAATGATGCCGAAGAAGAGCGCCAACCCGGCCCCCAGGGATCGGGTCCAGTTCCAGGTGACAGCACTCCCGGGCCGCGACCAGAGCCGTCCCCCGGTCGCAGTTGCGACGAGAACGAGACCGACGGCATGAGCGACCGGCAGTAACACGAAGAGGACCAGCGCGATCGGGATCCCGATCACGGTCACCAGGAGGAGGAGAAACGCCGCCGGAGCGAGCAGGACGATGGCGAGCCCCGCCGCCAGCGACTTCCAGGGACTCTGGATCAGGAAGTCCCCGACCCCGCGCATCCGCGTGTCGGCCAGGGCGTGGAGCAGCCATCCGAAGAGAAAGATCATGATTCCCAGCACGATCAGAGCCGTGAAGCCGACGAACGAGAAACCGCTCTGGGCGTGCCGGAGGTTGAGGATCTTCCCCGGCACGAAGTTCATCCCGACGTCCTGGCCGTGCAGGACCGCGTCAGGCTCGCGGTCGACGCGGCCGCCGATGCTCACCGCGCTGCCCCGCACGACGCTCCCGTCCTTCAAACGGACGTCGCCGCCGATCGCGACCGCGTCCCCGCGGACCTGGCCGAAGACGGTGACATTGCCGCCGATGGAGACGACATCACCGTCCACCTCCTCCCCGGGTCCGATCGTGATGTCCTCCCCCGTCCGGACGACGCTCGCCTCATCGTCTTTCCGCGAGTACTCACGTCCCTGGATGACCACCCGGGTCGCCGTGTCTCCATCGGTGGAGATGCTCACCTCGTACTTGCCGTGTGTCCGGCCCTCGATCCGCAGCGTGTCGGTTCCCAGGTCGATGATCTTCTGGGCCGCGGCCGGCAGTGTGACCGACCACAGCGCGAACATCACGAGTGGAAGCGCGATCCGTTCAGCAACGAGGTTTCGCATGATCCACACTCCTCACCCTTTTTTTTTCACCCGACCCGGTGATCCGCCAGAGGAGCAAGCCCGTCGCGATCGCTCCCAGCGCGAGCGCACCCCACAGCGTCGTGCCCAACCCCGCGACGGCGACCCGCACGGCCTTGGTGACCGGAGCGAAGCGGGAGAGAAACACCTTGGTGGTCGCCCAGGTGTCGCGGACGTTCTGGGCCCATCCGAACACGGAATCGAGCAGACCGATCCCCTGTCCCTCCACGCCACCACCCGGACCCATCACCGCGAATCGGCCCGGCCAGAGCAGCAGCACGACAAAGACGACGAACACCAGCCCCGCCCCGCCGGCCAGCGCGTAGATCCAGACCGGACGCAAGTGGGAGCGACGGGGAACCGCGTACGTCCCCTGCTGCGACCGCCCCGCCTGGACCGCGGCCCGGATCAGCACATCTTCCAGGTCGACCGGGAAGTCAGGCTCCGGCAGCGAGGAGAGGTCCCGCACCATCCGGCGTAGATCGGTGATTTCGAGCCGGCACTCGGTGCAGGCGCCGAGGTGCTCCTCCACCTGGCCCCGCTCCGCCGGGTTCACCTCCCCTATGGCGTATTCCTGGAGGAGGTCTTTGTTGAAGGTGCATTTCATTCGCTTCGAGCTCCGTCTCCTTGGGGTTGCGACAGCATCCACCCACTGCCACCGCCCACGCGCCTCCGTACGTTCTCTCCCCCGTTCGGTTGCATGGCGCCCTTCATAGCTCCACGCTCCGGGCCTCGTCCATCGCCCCCTCGCCCTGCATCCAGGCTCGGAGCTGGTTGTGGGCCCGGTGCAGCCGCGCCTTCACCGTACCGAGAGGGAGATCGAGCATCTCAGCGATCTCCTCGTAGGAGCGCTGCTGCATGTGACGTAGATGCACGACGACACGATAGTGCGGCGCCAGTTGCTCGACCAGGCTTCCCAGCAGGTCCTTGACGTTGCTGCGGGCCAATTGCTGATCCGGCAGCGGCCCGCGATCGCGCAGGACAGGCGGGCGGCGCACGTCGTCGTCAGGATCAGCGTCGATCGAGACGGTGCGCAGCCGCCGCTTGCGCAGGAAGTCGATGGTCAGGTTGGTCGCAATCTTGTTGATCCAGAAGGAAAAGGTCCGGCTCTGGTCGAACTGGTCGAGGGCCCGGAAGACCTTGACGAAGGTCTCCTGCGTGAGGTCGCGCGCGTCCTCGGTGTTGGTGACCATCCGCCAGATGATGTGGTAGACGGGCCGCTCATGCCGGCGCACCAGCACGGCGTAGGCGTCATCGTCTCCCCGCAGGCAGCGCCGGACCAGCTCGCTGTCGGACGGTTCGTTCGGCCGATCCCCCGCGGGGCCCAACTGTGCCTCCTTCTTCCCCCGGCCCGACCTACGGGCCGCGCTGGGTACGCCCCGGACAGGCGGGAGGTTTCCGTGCGGTTCCGCCGCATCGCCCCAGAGCCGGCAGCGATCTGCCAATCTTACGATACATCAATCTGTTAGCCAGCAGGACGGACGATAGTGAGGGGTCGTCGAGGGTGTCAAGCTGATTCCCGGGACGCAAGAGAGGGGGCAGCGCCGCGGCGACCGCGGATGCGGACGCGATCCGCCCTGGCCCGCCCGGCTCCCTTGCTCTCCCGGCCGGGGAGTGCTCCTTGACGCGAGTCGACCCCACTCCTACGCTCCCTTCCTGGAAGTGAACCGCACCTTCGGGGGCTGCAGGGAGGCTTGAGCGCCATGACGATGATCGAACAGGTCCAGGCTCGGGAGATTCTCGATTCGCGCGGGAATCCGACCGTCGAGGTGGAAGTGCGCCTGACGGGTGGCGCAATGGGGCGCGCCGCGGTCCCTTCGGGCGCGTCGACCGGTGAGCACGAAGCGCTCGAGCTCAGAGACGCCGTCGGAGACCGTTACCTGGGCAAGGGCGTGCGTCGCGCGCTGGAGAATGTCCTCGACCGCATCGCCCCGCAAATCGTCGGGCAGGACGCGCTCGACCAGGTCTACGTCGACCAGCTGATGCGCGATCTCGACGGCACCGAGAACAAGGGGGTCCTCGGCGCCAACGCGATCCTCGGAGTTTCGATGGCGGTGACCCGAGCCGCGGCGCAGGCGCTCGGGCTCCCGCTCTATCGCTACCTGGGGGGTGTGCGCGGGCGGGTGATGCCGGTGCCGATGATGAACGTGCTGAACGGGGGGAGCCACGCCGACAACAACGTCGACATCCAGGAGTTCATGATCATGCCGGTGGGCGCGCCGACGTTCGCCGAGGCGCTGCGCGTCGGGGCGGAGGTCTTCCACCATCTGAAGAAGGTCCTGTCGATGCGGGGGTATGCCACCTCCGTGGGCGACGAGGGGGGCTTCGCGCCGAACCTCAAGTCGAACCGCGAAGCGCTCGAACTTCTGGTCGAGGCGATCGAGAAGGCAGGCTGGCAGCCGCGGGAAGATGTCGTACTCGCCCTCGACTGCGCCGCCAGCGAGTTTCACATCGACGGCAAGTACACGTTGAAGGCGGAGAAGAAGACCGAGTACACCGCGGAGGAGCTGGTCGCGTTCTATGCCGGCCTGATCCGCGACTTCCCCATCGTGTCGATCGAGGACGGCCTGTCCGAGAATGACTGGGGCGGCTGGGAGATCCTGACGCGCGAACTCGGTGACAAGGTCCAGCTCGTGGGCGACGACATCTTCGTGACCAACCCCGTGCGCCTGCAGGACGGGATCGACCGCGGCGTGGCCAATTCCATCCTGATCAAGCTGAACCAGATCGGAACCGTGACGGAGACGCTCGAGTGCATGGATCTCGCCCGGGCGAACAGCTACACCACGGTCGTGTCGCACCGTTCGGGCGAGACGGAGGATACCTACATCAGCGATCTCGCCGTGGCGATGAACGCCGGGTTCATCAAGACTGGTTCGCTCTGCCGGAGCGAGCGGATCGCGAAGTACAATCAGCTGATCCGGATCGAGGAGGAATTGGGATCCCAGGCGATCTACCTGGGGCGGACGGCGCTCAAGCGCGGGGTATAGGCGCCGGGAGAACGCCGCCAAGGACGGAGGCGACATGGAATCGAGGCGGAGACCCGGGAATGGAGTCCGGGGTTGGTCCGTAATCCAGGAGAGACGCCGGCTGCTGCACATGGGGGCGGCGGACGAGCGGAGCGTGCGGGAGCTGTTCGCGGCAAGCCGCGGAGGCATCCTGCGCGTGGCTTTCGCCGCGCTCGGCGTCGGATTGATGGTCAACGTGCTCTTCGGTGTGAACGGCGTGCTGCGCCTGAAGGCGATGCGCGGGGAGGTGGCCGCGCTCTCCGACGAGAACGCTCGGCTCCAGCGGCAGCACGATGAGGTCATCTACCAGTTGGGGGAGAATCCCGGACTGGCCATGGAGCGGGTCATGCGCGAGCAGTACCGCAAGGCCCTGCCGAACGAGGTGGTCTACCACGCCCGAACCGTGCCGAGCGCAGCGGATTCGACCGCCGGCTCGGACGTCTCTCCGAAGGCCCCCTGAGCCGATCGGAGTCGCCACGCGCCGCGGGGGTCGCGGCGTGCGGTCCGGTGTTGGAATTGTCTGCTTGACAGACCCGACGGGACGCCGTAGGGTCTCGTTTCTCAGGTGTTGGTGCGGGGTGGAGCAGTCTGGTAGCTCGTTGGGCTCATAACCCAAAGGTCGCTGGTTCAAATCCAGCCCCCGCTACATTGCAGGAAAACGGGTTGCGGTGATGAGCCGTGACCCGTTTTCCTTTACCTTCCCGACACGCAGATAACACGAGTCCCGCCCGGTCGACCGAGCGGGACCCCTGTTCAGGTCGGAAGAAACGACAGAAGTGCTACCGATACTCGCCCTTGATCCGTCCCCAGCTCGTCTGCTCGACCGGAGTGACCGGACAGGGGTTGGGATCGCACACGGAGCCAGCGCCGTACCAGTCGCCGCCGGCCGCCATGCATTCTCCCTCGGAGAGGATCTCACAGAGGCCGCTGTCGAAGCAGCACGCCGCCGTCGTCACGCCGCCGGCCTCGCCGTTGATCAGGAACGGGAAGCCCTGGTTGCAGCTGGTGCCGCCGTCGATGGCGTAGGCCCAGCCGGTGCTGGTGTACTGGAAGCCGTCACCGGTGTCGCACTGGTTCCAGATCGCGATCGGCGGCTGCCACGGCCCGCTGGTCAGCGTGCCGCCGGCATACCACGCCAGCCAGTACTGACCCGGGGGCAGGCTGAAGCTCACGTTGCACGTGGTGGCCATGATCGGCCGGTTGGTCCCACCCGGAGCCGACTCGAGCGTCCGGTAGATACCGGAGAAGACCGAGCTGGTCAGGATGTTGGTGGTGTTGTTACCCCAGACGATGGCGCTGTTCGGATCATCCGGCGGGCCGTTGAGCACCCAGGCGCGGATATCGTTGATCGTGCTGACCAGCGTGCTGCCGGTCTGATAGTGGAAGAACACGAGGCTCTGGACATCCCAGTCGGCATCGACCGTGAAGTCGTCCGAGCAAATGTTGCCGTTGACGATCTGATCGCCGAATCCGTAGGTGCCCATACCCATCGAGGCGTCCTGCAGCATCGACTGGTCAGGGGCGAAGTTGAGGAGCGGACCGTTGTCCCACAGCAGGGTCCGTGGCCCTTCGAAGATCGGAGCCGGGCTCTGCGGATCGAAGCTCGGTCCGGGCGAGTTACTGATGGTCTCACTGTTGTCAGCCAGGACGGGAAGGGCGAACAGCAGGAGGGCCAACGCGATACCCAACGAACGCATGCCTACCTCCTTTGGTGTGGTGCGCGCTACGAGCGCCTCGACTCGGGCAAGCCTGAGAGCCAAAGGGCACACCTGCGCTGACATGACACTCGCGATTACAGCCAAGTTGACCCGCCAGCCGCAGGTCTCGTCCTTCACTCTCGACTCAAGATCCCCCGACCCATGAGATCCCGGGGGACCCCCAAATCGACGCAGATAGTATGCCGGAAAACGGACTGCGGCGCAATGGCGAAGTCTGGTCGGAACGCGACCGCGCGGTTTCGTCGCCACTGTGAGGGATCCCGAATCGTGCAAACTAGTTGATCTTGATTCTCATCTACGGGAACGGCACAGGGAGTCCGGATCCCCCGGCAGACGGCGCTGGCTTTGTTCGCAAAGTCAGCTAACATGGGTGACATGGGAACCACGAATCTTGGCCGGGAGCTCAGACGCCTCCGGAAGGAAGCGGGCCTCACCCTGCGCGGACTCGCCGCCACGGTCGAAGTCTCGGCCGCCCACCTGTCCGACATCGAACACAACCGTCGCCGTCCCTCCAGCGAGCTCCTCCGAAAGCTCTCAACCGCCCTCGGGGACGCCGGGACGACCTTCGAGGCGCTGGACCGACTGGCCACGGGCATGGATCCCGACATCCGGGAGTGGGCCGCATCGACTCCGGGGGCACGGGCACTGCTGCGCACTCTGAGGCAGTCCGGGCGAGACCCTCTGGAACTCCTGCCTGCTCTCGAAAAAGCCTTCGGACGCAAGACGGCAAAGACCACGTCTGCGCCGCGAGCGAAGCCGGAAGCGCGGTCGAAGTGAGGTCGCCTCCCGGCGACGAGCAACCGCTGCGATCGGAGCTCTTCAGCGCCGACCAGATGCAGCAACACGGCAAGACCCTGGCGATCTTCCACGGGCCGGCGTCTGGACGGGCGGCGGACCGGCTGCTGCCTCGGCTGGCCGCAAACGAGCGGGTCCTGAGAGAGACGCGGGATCTGGTGATCGAGGCGGTCAAGGCGACCCGCCGGATCACGCCGGCCGGCGAGTGGCTGCTGGACAACTTCTACCTGCTCGAGGAACAGATTCGCACGGCCCGGCGGCACCTGCCCAAGGGTTACAGCCGGCAGCTGCCTTCCCTGCGCGCCGGCCCCTCGGCCGGTTTCCCCCGCGTGTACGACCTCGCCCTGGAGACGATCTCGCACGGCGATGGGAGGGTCGATCCGGAGAACCTGAGCCGTTTCATCGCGGCGTACCAGACCGTCACGGTACTGAAGCTGGGCGAGTTGTGGGCCATCCCGATCATGCTGCGACTGGCCCTGATCGAGAACCTCCGACGGGTGGCGGCCCGGATCGCGACCGACCGGATCGACCGAAACCGCGCCGACTATTGGGCCGACCTGATGACCGCAACCGCGGAGACGGACCCGAACGGACTGATCCTCGTGGTCGCGGACATGGCGCGGTCCGATCCGCCGATGGTCAGCTCGTTCGTCGCGGAACTCGCGCGCCGCCTCCAGGGCCAGAGTCCGGCTCTCGCGCTGCCGCTCACGTGGATCGAGCAACGACTCTCTCAGTCCGGACTGACGATCGAGCAGCTCGTGCAATCGGAGAACCAGCAGCAGGCGGCCGACCAGGTCTCGATCAGCAACAGCATCGCCAGCCTCCGTTTCCTCGGCGCGATGGACTGGCGCGAATTTGTCGAGACGATGAGCGTGGTCGAGGCCACGTTGCGCGAAGATCCGGCTGGAGCCTACGCCCGGATGGACTTCGCCACGCGCGATCGGTACCGCCACATGGTGGAGCGGATCGCGAGCCAGAGTCCATACTCCGAAGAGCAGGTCGCGCGTATGGCCATCCGGCTCACCCAGGGCGGCGCGGAGACGGACGGCGTCCGCTCGCGGACGGCGCACGTCGGCTTCCACCTGGTCGACCAGGGGAGGCCGCAACTCGAACGGACGGCGGAGGTACGATCGTCCGTCGTCGAGCCCCTGCGACGATTCGCCGAGCGTCTCCCCTTGCTCATCTATCTGGGGCCGATTCTGCTGATCACAGCCGCTCTCAGCGGCGGTCTGACGGTTCACGCGCTGACCGGCGGCCTCCGCGGCTGGGGACTCGCGCTGGTCGCACTCCTCGCATCGCTGGGGGCGAGCCAACTGGCCGTCACGCTGGTGAACACGCTGCTCACCCTGAAGGCCCGACCGCACCTGCTGCCCCGGCTGGACTTCGCCACGGGGATTCCTCCCGAGTGCCGCACCCTCGTGGTCATCCCGACGATGATCTCGAGCGTTCAGGACGTCGACGATCTGGTCGAGGCCCTGGAGGTCCGGTTCCTGGCGAATCGAGACGAGCACTTGCACTTCGGCCTGCTGACGGACTTCCGGGACGCCCGGGCGGAGACGCTCCCGGAGGACGAGCCGATCGTTCGCCACGCCCAGGAGAGGATCGCAGAGCTGAACGGCAAGTACCGGAACGCGAGCGGCGATTCGTTCTTCCTTTTCCACCGTCCGAGGCGCTGGAATCCCCGGGAACAGATCTGGATGGGCTACGAGCGGAAACGCGGCAAGCTCGCGGAACTGAACGCGCTCCTGCGCGGCGGTTCGAGCGATCGGTTCGGACGCGTCGTCGGCGACACTTCGATCCTGTCCAACGTGAAGTATGTGATCACCCTCGATACGGACACCGAGCTTCCACGCGACTCCGCGTGGCAGTTCGTCGGAGCCATGGCGCACCCGCTGAACCTCCCGCGCTACGACGAGGGGAAGCAGCGTGTCACCGCAGGGTACGGCATCCTCCAACCTCGCGTCGCCGCCAGTCTGCCCGGGACGAACCGATCGCGCTATGCCCGGCTGCACGGGGGCGAACCCGGAATCGACCCATACACACGGGCGGTCTCAGACCTCTACCAGGACCTGTTCCACGAAGGTTCGTTCATCGGCAAGGGGATCTACGACGTTGACGCCTTCGAACGAGCCGTCGGCGGCCGCTTTCCCGAGAACCGGATCCTCAGCCACGACCTCCTCGAAGGCTGCTACGCCCGCTCCGGCCTCCTGAGCGACGTGCAGTTGTGCGAGGACTATCCCTCGCGGTACAGCGCGGACGTGAGCCGCCGCTACCGCTGGATTCGGGGAGACTGGCAGCTTCTGGCCTGGCTTGGACCGCGCGTGCCCGGTCCGGACGGCCGCCTTCGGAAGAACCCGATCTCGGGACTGTCGCTCTGGAAGCTCTTCGACAACCTTCGGCGCAGTCTGGTCCCTTCGGCCCTGACGCTCTTGTTTTTGTCCGGCTGGACCGTCCTCTCGCCCGCGTGGTTCTGGACGCTGTGTGTCGTGGGGATCGTCATGATCCCTCCCCTCATCGCCTCCCTGCTGGGCGTGTCACAGAAGTCGAGCGATCTCGGGCTCGGCCCACACCTCGCCTCGGTCCTCTGGACGGCCGGTCGCCACCTCGCCCAATCGTCGCTCACGCTCGCCTGCCTGCCGTACGAAGCGTTCTTCAGCGCCGATGCGATCGTCCGCACGCTGGTGCGGCTGATCCGACGCCGGCGCCTTCTCGAGTGGAACCCGTCCGGCGATCTGGCGCCCCGGCGCCGCCCGGACCTCCTGGCCTCCTACCGCACGATGTGGATCGGCCCCGCCATATCCGCCGCCACGCTGGTCTATCTGGCGATCACGAGACCGTCCGCCGTCACGGTCGCCGGACCGATCCTCAGCCTATGGACGGCCTCGCCGGCCATCGCGTGGTGGATCAGCCGCCCCCTCTCCCGCCGCACCGCGGTGCTGACACCCAAACAGACCCTCTTCCTTCGCAAGCTCGCGCGCAAGACCTGGACCTATTTCGAGACCTTTGTCACGGTTGAGGACCACTGGCTGCCGCCGGACAACTTCCAGGAACTGGCCGATGCCAGGATTGCGCATCGGACCTCTCCCACGAACATGGGGCTCGCCCTGCTCTCGAACCTGACCGCCTGTGACTTCGGCTACATCCCAGCCGGGCAACTCGTCGAACGAACCGCGCGCACCTTGGGCACGATGGAGACCCTGGAACGCCATCGCGGTCATTTCTACAACTGGTACGACACTCTGACCCTGGCGCCGCTGCCGCCCCTCTATGTCTCCACGGTGGACACGGGCAACCTGGCGGGCCATCTGCTGACGCTCTCTCCCGGCCTCCTCGCGATCCCCGATCAGAAGATCGTGGGGGCCCGTCTGTTCGAAGGGCTGGCCGACACACTCCACGTCCTGCGGGACTGCGAGGGCGCGACCGCCGCCATCCGCTGGACCCGGATCCAGGCCGAGCTCGATGCCGTCCGCGAGACGGAGCCAACCTCCCTGCAGGATGCGCGGCGCGCACTCGAGCGCCTGGCTGAAGCGGCTCAGGAAGAATCGACCGGTCTGGACGAAGCCACCGGGGGCACGGCGCGGTTCTGGGCGGATGCCCTCGCCCGGCAATGCCGGGAGGCTCTCGACGACCTCGACTTCCTCGTTCCCTGGATCTCTTTGCCGGTTCTCCGCCGGCCCGAGTTCGACCTCGTCGGCCTCGACCGGATTCCGACCCTGCGCGAGCTTGCCGGGTGGGCGGAAGATCTGCTCCCGGGAATCGAGGATCGGTTCAGCCGGGACGGCACCCTCGAGGATCGCGAGGGGCTTGTATCGCTGCGTCATCGCATGGCCGAAGCGAGCGCCCGCGCCCGCGACAGGATTGCGGCGATCGAAAGCCTGGCCGTGCGATCCCGGGCGCTGGCCGATGCGGAGTATGACTTTCTCTACGACCGGGCGCGTCACCTGCTGGCGATCGGGTACAACGTCTCCCAGCACCGGCGGGACTCAAGCTACTACGACCTGCTCGCCTCGGAGGCGCGCCTCTCGACCTTCGTCGGGATCGCACAGGAACAGCTTCCGCAGGAGTCCTGGTTCGCTCTGGGACGCCTCCTCGGTGCGTCCGATGGAGCCCCGGTTCTCCTCTCCTGGAGCGGTTCGATGTTCGAGTATCTCATGCCGCTTTTGGTGATGCCGACGTACGAGAACACCCTGCTCGACGAGACCTACAAGGCGGCGATCGATCGGCAGATCGAGTATGGCAGACAGCGCGGTGTACCCTGGGGCGTCTCGGAGTCCGGCTACAACACCTTCGACGCCCAGCTCAACTACCAGTACCGAGCGTTCGGTGTGCCCGGCCTGGGGCTCACGCGCGGACTGGCCGCCGACCTGGTCGTGGCGCCGTACGCCTCGGCCCTGGCGCTGATGGTGGCCCCCCGGGAGGCCTGCCTCAATCTGCAGCGGCTCGCCGCCCAGGGCCTCGAAGGCCGCCACGGGCTCTACGAGGCGGTCGACTACACCCCGTCGCGTCTGCCGCGGGGCCAATCCAGCGCTACGGTCCGCTCCTACATGGCCCATCACCAGGGAATGAGCCTCCTGTCGCTCGCCTACCTCCTCCTCGATCGTCCGATGCAGAAGCGGTTCGAGTCCGACCCCCGGTTCCGCGCCACGATCCTGCTGCTGCAGGAGCGGGTTCCGAGGACAGCCGGGTTCCACTCCGAGACGGCCGACCTCCCCGGCGACCACCCGGCGGTCGCGGATCCGGAGACGCCGATGCGAACCTTCACGACGCCGAACACGCCGATGCCGGAAGTACAGCTGCTGTCGAACGGCAGGTATCACGTCATGATCACGAATGCGGGCGGCGGCTACAGCCGCTGGAGGGACGTCGCCGTCACCCGCTGGCGCGAGGATGGCACGTGCGACAACTGGGGGTCATTCTGCTACATCCGTGACGTCGGCACCGGGCGGTTCTGGTCGACGGCTTTCCAGCCGACGCGGAGGGAACCAGACCGCTACGAGGCGATCTTCTCCGAGGCGCGCGTGGAGTTCCGCCGTCGCGACGACGACTTCGACACGCACACGGAGATCTCCGTCTCTCCGGAGGACGACGTCGAGGTCCGCCGCATCCATATCACGAACCGCCTGGCGAAGCGCCGGGAGATCGAGGTGACGAGTTACGCCGAGGTCGTTCTCGCCGCACCCGCGGCCGACACGCTCCACCCCGCTTTCAGCAACCTCTTCGTCCAGACCGAGATTGTCCGGGAGCGCCAGGCGATCCTCTGTCGCCGGCGACCCCGATCCGCCGACGAGTCGCCTCCCTGGATGTTCCACCTGATTTCCGGACACGGGGCACCGATCGAGGAGATCTCGTACGAGACCGATCGACAGCGGTTCGTCGGTCGCGCCCACACCGTCGCCGAGCCGCTGGCCATGGGCGATTCGGGTCCGCTCTCCGGCGGCCAGGGGCCGGTGCTCGATCCGATCGTCGCCATCCGCTGTCGGATGACGCTCGATCCCGACGAGTCCGTGACGCTGAATGTCGTCTCTGGGGTGGGCGCGACCCGGGACGTCTGCACGAGCCTCCTGGAGAAATACCAGGACCGCCGCCTCGCGGATCGCGTGTTCGATCTCGCCTGGTCCCATTGCCAGGTGGCGCTGCGACAACTCAACGCGACCGAGGCCGATGCGCAGCTTTACGAACGCCTGGCCGGATCGGTGATCTACGCGAACTCCTCGCTGCGCGCCGACCCGGGCATCCTGGCCCGAAACCACCGCGGCCAGTCTGGTCTCTGGGGCTACTCCATCTCCGGCGATCTGCCGATCGTGCTGTTGCGGATCGGAGACCCGGCCAACATCGACCTGGTACGTCACCTCGTCCAGGCCCACGCCTACTGGCGTCTGAAGGGCCTGGCGGTCGACCTCGTCATCTGGAACGAAGATCACGCCGGTTACCGGCAGGTCCTCCACGAGCAGATCATGGGACTCATCGCCGCCGGCGTCGAGGCCAGCGCCTCCGACCGGTTGGGAAGCATCCTCGTGCGGCCGGCGGAGCAGATCTCGGAGGAGGACCGCATCCTGCTGCAGTCCGCCGCCCGCGCCGTCATCACCGACCGCCATGGAACTCTGGCGGATCAACTCAAACGGCAGGTCTTCCCCAGCCTGCGGACCCCTCGCCTCGTGCCGACCCAGGCGCGCCGCCCGGTCACGCCACCGGCCGCCGAGGCGACCCGCCGGACTCTGCTCTTCTTCAACGGGCTGGGAGGATTCGCCCCTGACGGGCGCGAGTATGTGATCACGATCGCACCGGGGCAGGTGACGCCCGCGCCCTGGGTCAACGTCCTTGCCAATCCGGAGTTCGGCACGGTCGTTTCGGAGAGCGGCCCCGCCAGCACCTGGAGCGAAAACGCGCACGAGTTCCGCCTGACGCCGTGGTCCAACGACCCGGTCAGCGACCCCAGCGGCGAGGCGCTCTACATCCGCGACGAGGAGAGCGGCCAATTCTGGTCCCCCACCCCGCTCCCCGCCCGCGGAACGGGGACCTATGTCTGTCGGCACGGATTCGGCTACAGCGTCTTTGAGCACACGGAGAGCGGCATCCGCTCGGAGCTGTGGATCTACGTCGCCCTGGATGCGACAGTCAAGTTCGCCGTGCTGCGAACGCGGAACGAATCAGGCCGACCCCGCCGGCTCTCGGTCACGGGCTACGTGGAGTGGGTGCTGGGTGACCTCCGGCCGAGATCGGCCATGCACATCGTCACCGAGATCGACGCCGAGACCGGAGCGATCTTCGCGCGCAACCCCTACAGCACGGAATTCTCCGGTCGCGTCGCCTTCCTCGACACGGACAACCCGGACCGGACGATCAGCTGCGATCGCGCCGAGTTCCTCGGACGGAACGGCTCCCTGCAGCAGCCGGCCGCCCTGGCCCGAGCACGGCTCTCCGGCCAGGCCGGCGTGGCCCTTGACCCCTGCGCTGTGATCCAGGTCTCCCTCGGGCTGGCGGCCGGAGAGGAGCGTGAGACGATCTTCCGGCTCGGTGCGGGGCGGGACACGGAGGATGCGGGCAACCTGGCCCGTCGATTCCGAGGGTCCGGCGCGGCGCGCGGCGCGCTCGATGCGGTGCGGCAATACTGGGACCGCACGCTCGGCGCCGTGCGGGTGGAGACCCCGGACCCATCCATCGACGTGTTGGCCAACGGCTGGCTGCTCTACCAGACCCTGGCCTGCCGCCTTTGGGGGCGAACCGCGTACTACCAGCCGGGGGGTGCGTTCGGATTCCGCGATCAACTCCAGGATGCGATGGCGCTCATCCACACCCAACCGCAACTCCTGCGCCGGCACCTGCTGCGCTGCGCCGCCCGGCAGTTCCCGGAGGGAGACGTCCAACACTGGTGGCATCCGCCGTCGGGCCGGGGCGTACGCACGCGCTGCTCCGATGACTACCTCTGGTTGCCGCTGGCGACCTCACGCTATGTTCTGAGCACCGGCGATGCCGGGGTGCTGGACGAGTCCGTGCCCTTCATCGAGGGTCGACCGGTCAAGGAGGACGAGGACTCCTACTACGATCTGCCCGGCCAGTCCGAGGAGAGCGCCAGCCTGTACGACCACTGCGTTCGCGCCATTCTGAACGGCCTCCGCGTCGGAGCGCACGACCTGCCGCTCATCGGATCCGGCGACTGGAACGACGGCATGAACATGGTGGGGATCCAAGGCAGAGGCGAGAGTGTCTGGCTCTCTTTCTTCCTTTACGAAGTGCTGATGCGGTTTGTCGAGGTCGCCCGCGAACGCGGCGACCACGCCTTCGTCGAGCGCGGGCAGAGAGAGGCCGCTCGACTGCGGCGAAGCGTCGATCGGAACGGCTGGGACGGCGAGTGGTACCGCCGGGCGTACTTCGACGACGGCTCGCCCCTGGGATCGGCGGGCAATCCGGAGTGCCGGATCGACTCGATCGCACAGAGCTGGTCCGCTCTCTCCGGGGCCGGCGATCCGGTACGCGCGCGTGTGGCGATGGAATCGGTGGATCGACACCTCGTTCGTCGCGACGATGCCCTGGTCCAGCTGCTGGACCCGCCTTTCGACGTCTCGATTCCGGATCCCGGTTACATCCGGGGATATCCCCCAGGCGTGAGAGAGAACGGAGGACAGTACACGCACGCAGCGATCTGGGCGGCGATGGCGTTCGCTGCCCTCGGGGACGGACGGCGCGCGTGGGAGATCATGACCATGATCAACCCGGTGAACCACGCCCGTTCGCCGGCGGAGACGGCGACCTACCGGGTGGAACCGTATGTCGTCGCAGCCGATGTCTATGCGTGTCCGCCCCACACGGGCCGCGGCGGCTGGACGTGGTACACCGGCTCGGCCGCGTGGATGTACCGGCTGATCCTGGAGTCTCTCCTGGGACTCAAGCTGGAGGGCGAGAGGCTGCGTTTTGCGCCCTGCCTGCCCGCGGGTTGGACGACGTTCCGGGTACACTATCGCTATCGCGAGACCGTCTATCACATCACCGTACAGCAGTCGCTCGCCCGCGATGGAGGGATCGTTGCGAACCTCGACGGCGTCGGGCAGGACGACGGATCGATTCCGCTCGCCAACGACCGACGGGAGCACGCCGTCGAAGTGAGCGTGCCCCTCCCGGATTACCCTCCGTCGGGGTAGACGCGCCGGCCTCGCGGTCCGCCCGTCTCCGTCAAGCCACGCCGCGTTCCAGTTCCTCCTCGTGATCGCTCCCCCACCAGGGCGCCTGGATCGCCAGCTTCAGCGTGATCCCGGCCTCGAGATCTTCCGGATAGATCTCGATCGGGACGATCACTTCGCGCGGACGGCGCCCGCCCGGGACCGACCGACGGGGCCGGACGCCGGCAGCGCGCGACCCATCCAGCATCGACGGCGCCACCATCATGGGCCGCTCCTCCTGGACCGGAGCGGCCTCCTCCTTCGTCCCTGCGGCTTCGCTCCCCGGAGAAACGGAGGGCTCACGGTCGAAGGCGGCCGGGTCAGGAGACGTGTTCAGGACCGGCGGCGACGGTGGAGTCGATGACACCCACGACGGAGCATCCGTCCGGACCGCCTCCGCCCCGCTCTCCGGCCCGGGGATTCGCTCTTCCTCCCAGACCGCTCGCGTCGATTCCGTGTCTTCGTCCCAGGCCGATGCCGGCACCGGTTCTTCCCACCCCGCAGGTGTCGAGGTCTCGGGCAGCGCCGTCTCCGATGACGGAGCAACCGCCGCGTCCGAGGCCGGCGCGTCGGCCGCCTCGGGCTCCGTCCCATCTCGCCCGCGATCGGGGCCACCTGCCAGCCAACGCCTCAGGCGCTCCCCGACCGAGGTCGTCCGATCGCGGTCCGTTTCCTCGGGCCCGATCCCGGTACGCGTCAGAAGCCGCGTGTCGATCCTCTCGGCCGGGGGCGGCAGAGGCGTCTCCACCGCGGGAGGTTCGTTCTCGATCTCCGAGGCACGCGGAACGAGGCGCATTCCCCCCCACTCTGCTTCGCGGGAAGGCTCCCTCGGCTCCGCCTCGGCGTTGAAGGTGACCCGTTCCAAAGGAACCGACGTGAAAGTCGGCTGCGGCGACTCCGGCGGAGGCGTTGCGGCCGGCGCGGGCGCCTGCCATCCCACGCCGTTCCGTGCCACGGAGGCGGCCGCCGCCCCCCCGGTCGGAAGCGCGCTGATCGGCGGCGGGCCGGGCACGGGAGGAGGAGGCGTGATCGCCGGTCCCGGCGCGACTTCCGGCGCGGCCTGCGCCTCCGGCGTGTGGACCACCGTCACGCCGATGTCCTTCGCGAGTTTCCGCAGCAACAGCCGGGACACACCCTTGAACGTCTCGACCACTCCGTGGCCGGTCGTCGCGACACCCTCATAGGCCGGCACGCGCGTGGGATTGAGGACGGTCTCCAGCTCCTCCAGGGTGTAGACATCCGGCAGGTCGCGCTTGTTGTACTGGATCACCCAGGGAACCTGATCGAGCGACAGGCCGTGCTCCTTCAAGTTCTCCTTCAGGTTTTCGAGGCTCTCGACGTTCTCGTCCATCTTGCCGCGCTTGCTGTCGGCCACGAAGACGACGGCGTCGACCCCCTTCAGCACGAGCTTCCGCGTCGCGTTGTAGTAGACCTGGCCCGGCACGGTGTAGAGCAGGAAGCGAGTCTTGAAGCCCGAGAGCTCGCCGAGATTGACCGGGAGAAAGTCGAAGAAGAGCGTCCGCTCCGTCTTCGTTTTCATCGAGACCATCTTCCCGCGCTGTCCCTGCGGAATCGAGCCGTAGATCGACTCGAGGTTCGTCGTCTTCCCGCTCAGGCCCGGTCCGTAGTAGACGAGCTTCGCGTTGATCTCCCGGCCGGAGTAACTGACCAGTACCATGGGCTCCTCCTGGGTGCACCGCGCGCCCGCTGGAACGCCCCGCGGCGCGCCCGCCGCAGACAGGGGCGGGACCGGTAGCGCGGGGAAGCCTGACAGGGTAGGTATCGGTCACAACGAGCCGCTTCTTCACGGCCGGCGGGGAAGAAGGCCGGGACCCGCCGAGAGAGCCCGGGCGGGCCCGATTCTCACCCTACCCGGAAGAGCGGCAGGCGATCCCCGTACAGGAAGCGGACATGCGCGAGCAGGGGGGCGTGCTCGGGCCGCCTGAGATCCGGGTCTACGGCAAGGATCGCTTCCGCTTCGGCCCGCGCCCGCTGCGGCAGCTCACGGTCCCGGACCAGATCGGCCACCCGGAAGCGCGGCAGGCCGTGCTGGGCCGTCCCGAGGATCTCGCCGGAACCTCGCAGGCGCAGGTCCTCCTCCGCCACGCGGAACCCGTCGTGCTCGCGCACCAGCACGCGCAGTCGTTCGAGCGAGGTGGCATCTCCGCGCTCCGGGCGCAGGAGAAAGAGATGCGACTCCCCCCCGCCCCGTCCGATCCGGCCCCGAAGCTGGTGGAGTTGGGAGAGGCCGAAGCGGTCAGGATGCTCGATCACCATGATGGTGGCGCTGGGCACATCGACTCCGACCTCGACGACGGTGGTGGTGACGAGCGCGGGCGTCGTCCCCTCGCGGAAGTCGCGGACGGCGCGCTCCTTCTCCGCACCTTTCATGCGACCGTGCAGCAGGCCCACGCCGAGACCGCGAAGCGCCGCGTGCGCGCGCAGGGTTTCCGCCGCCCCCACGGCATCCTTGAGGTCGAGTTGTTCCGACTCCTCGACCAGCGGGTAGACGAAGAACGCCCGGCCTCCGAGACGCAACCGTTCGCCGATCCAACGCAGCATGGCATCCCGCCGCTTTCCCTCGACCAGGCGGGTGACCGGAGGCCGGCGGCCGGCGGGCATCTCCTGCAGGAGCGAGACGTCGAGGTCACCGTAGAGCGTGAGCGAGAGCGTGCGAGGGATCGGTGTGGCGCTCATCACGAGGCAATGCGGCGTCAGGGACTGGTCGCCTTCGGCGGGGGCGGACTTCTCCCGCAGGCGGGCCCGCTGCAGCACGCCGAAGCGGTGCTGCTCGTCGACGATCACCAGGCCCAGGCGCGCAAACTCGACGCCACTCTCGAGCAGGGCGTGGGTTCCGATCATGACCTGAATGTCGCCCTGACGAAGCTCGGCGAGAAGGCGCCGGCGCGCCGCGGCCGGAGTCCGCCCGAGCAGGAGTTCGGACCGAACGCCCAGGGCGCCGCACCAATCGGCCAGGAGGGCTCCCTGCTGCGACGCAAGGATCTCGGTCGGCGCCAGATACACCGCCTGCCAGCCTGCCTCGACGGCCTCGAGGCAGGCGAGGGCCGCCACCACCGTCTTGCCGGATCCGACGTCGCCCTGGAGCAGCCGGTTCATCGGTCGCGTGCGCGCAAGATCGGCGATGATCTCCGCCAGCACGCGCTCCTGTCCGGCGGTGAGCGAGAACGGGAGCCGCTCGCGCAGTCCACGCCGCAGGCGGCCGGGAGAGCGCAACGGCGCTGCAAAGAGCGACTCGTCGCGGCTCCTGCGCGCCAGGCTGAAGGCCAGCTGCAGCGCGAAGACCTCGTCAAAAGCGAGGCGGTCTCGCGCCCGTTCCGCCTCCTCCATGGCCTGGGGGAAGTGGACCTGGCGCAGGGCATCGGCCAGCGACGGCAGTCCGAGACGCTCCCGGATCGAGGTCGGGATCGACTCCCGCAGATGGGGACCGAGCATCTCGAGCGCGGTCCAGACGAAGCCCCGGAGCATTTTCTGCGAGACGCCGGAGGTAAGCGGATAGATGGGTACGATCCGGCCGCCGGAGAGGGCGGCGTCACCGCGTTGGACCAGGATCTCGTGCTCCGGGTGGACGAACTGCGGCGAGCGATCCTGCCACCTCACCGGACCGCTCAGCACCAGGAGCTGCCCCGGAAGGATCGAGCGCGCCAAGTAGGGCTGGTTGAACCAGACCGCCGCGGCGGTCCCGGAGGAGTCCTCGAGAGCGGCGCGGAAAAGCGACATCCCGCCGCGGACCCGGGCGCCCGAAACATGCCGAACGACGGCCACCGCCGTCTGGTTGGCCCCTGGCACCAGCCGGGCGAGCGGCGTCACCACGCTGCGGTCGATCCAGCCGCGCGGAAGATGCCAGAGGAGGTCCCGGACGGTCCGAACCGACAGCTTCGCCAGGAGTTCGGCGCGGTGCGGACCGACGCCCGGGAGGTACTGGATCGAAGTGAGGGGGTCCATGTCTCAGGCCCGACTCCCGGCCCGGCGACCGGATATCGGCCGTTCTTTTCTCCTTGCCCGCCCGAGAGGGGCCCGGTATGATCGGCGTCTGTTCTGAATCAGGGAGGAATCCATGTCTCGCGTATGCCAGATCTGCGGCAAGGGTATCCAGTTCGGCAACAGCCGCAGCCACGCCAACAACGCGACCCGGCGCACCTGGGAGCCGAATCTCCAGCGCGTTCGGGCGCTGGTTGAGGGGCGTCCCCGCCGAATCCGCGTCTGCACCGGCTGTCTTCGCAGCGGCCGTGTCACCAAGAATCCCCGGTTGCCGAAGGGCGAGCCCGCTACGACCACAGCCTGATTCGGGACCAGAGCCTGAACCGGGACCACGGCCTGAACCGGGACCACGGCCTGAACCGGGACCACGGCCTGAACCGGGGCACTATTCTTCGTAGATAGCCCGTCAGTCCATCCGCTTGCGCATGAACGCCGGGCGGTCGAGCGGATTGCGTCCCAGGCGGCCATCGAGACTCGATTCTCGACGGGGCAGGGCGACGACCCGATCGCCGCTCCACTCCCGGTCGACCCGAGAAGCCCAGTCCGCACCCGGGCCTCCCGCCCATCCAGCGGTGGATCCCTGCTCTTCACTCCGACCGCCACCTCGAGCGGCATCGCCGGCCGTCTCGGAGGAATCGGTGACTCGGCCGCGAGCCTGGCCCCATCCGAGCCGGTCGTCGTAGGTGCGCGGCGCCCGTGCCTCCGAGGGATCGGTGGACATGGGGGTCTCCCGCGGCGTGATGAACATCTCGGCGTCGAGGGTGACCGGATCGACCTCCCAGATCGAGCGCTCCGGATGGACGATGACGGCCGGTCGCTCGGCCTCCGACCCCGCCGGACTCCACGGAGAGGGGCTGCTCTCCGTCGCGGGACGGGCCACGGTCGCGGCGGGGCTGCCCGCCAGGGCGTCGGAGGCCGAGACTCGAACAGGGGCGGTCTGGGGTGCGGCGGCTGAGGAAGATACGACGGGCTCGGCCACGCGCGGCGGGGACGGATAGGGCGGCGCGGAAAGCGATGGCGTCACATACACCGGTGCCGCATGTGGCAGGGCGATCTGGGCCGCGGACCTGATCTCCTCCCTGGGCCGGGCCGGCTGCTGCGCCTCCCGCGCGAAACCGGTCGCGATGATGGTGACGCGCATCTCGTCTCCCAGCGAGGGGTCGACGACCGCACCCCAGAAGACATCGGCCTCTTCCCCAACCCGGTCGGAGATGAACTGCGTCGCCTCGGCCGCCTCGTGCAGACCCATATCGGGGCCACCGTGCACGTTGATGAGCAGCGCCTCGGCCCCGAAGATCGAGACCTCCTCGAGCAACGGACTCGACACCGCTCCCTGCGCCGCCTCCAACGCGCGGTTCTGGCCTGATCCGACACCACAGCCGAGCAGCGCATTGCCGCGGTTGTGCATCACGGTCTTCACGTCGGCGAAGTCGAGGTTGATCACGCCGTGCCCGGTGATGAGATCGGAGATGCCACGGGTCGCCTGCAGCAGGACCTCGTCGGCCACGAGCATCGCGGCCGAAAACGGCGTCCCCGGCTGAACGATGTTCAAGAGCTTCTGGTTGGGGATCGCGATCAGGGTGTCGACGTTCGCACCGAGCAGATCGAGCCCGACCGCCGCGCGCGCCATCTTCTTCCGTCCCTCGAAGAGGAACGGCTTGCTCACGATCGCGACGGTGAGGATGCCGAGTTCCCGCGCCACGGCGGCAACGACGGGAGCGCCTCCGGTCCCGGTGCCGCCTCCCATGCCGGCGGTGACGAAGAGCATGTCCGCGCCCTTCAGCACCTCCGCGATCGCCTCACGGTCCTCCTCCGCCGACAGCCGTCCGATCTCCGGATCTCCCCCCGCGCCGAGGCCGCGGGTCACGGCCCGACCGAACTGAATCCGGTTCGGACAGGGGGAGTTCTCCAGGGCCTGCAGGTCGGTGTTGGCGACCCAGAACTCAACGCCGGCGAGTCCGGCCTGGATCATCCGACCGACCGCGTTGGATCCCCCTCCCCCGACTCCCAGCACCTTGATCGTCGCGGGCGAAGTCCGCACATCGATGATGTCGATCATCTTCGGGGCCACCTCCCTGTGCCCCGGTCAGCCGGGGCCGCCCGACAGAAGACCGTTCCCTCGTCCTCCGCCCGGGCCGTTTCAGTTCCGAAAGTCCGCTCTGAACTCTGCTCCCGCTCGCGTTCCGATCGGCCGCCGTCGAACCGTCGGATCGCCGCATCCGCACCGTCCGGTTCCGCTTCCTCGCCAGACTTCCCACGGCCGTCATCCCTTCCGGCCGTCTCGGCGTGTGTCCCAAACCGCGGGGATCGGGTCCCCGACTAGAAATACTCCTGCATCAGGCTGCGGAAGGGACGCCGGATGCGGCCGAAGAGGCCGCCGCGCACCTTCTGCACACAATCCTCGGCCACGGCATGCCGCACCAACCCGACCGCCGTCGCCATGCGCGGATCGGAGACCACATCGGTCAGGCCGCTCAGTCCCAACGGGACGCCGATCCGCGCCGGCAGGCCCAGGACACGCTCGGCGAGCGCGACGATCCCCTGCATCTGTGCACTTCCTCCCGACAGCACGACGCCGGCGGCGAGAAGCGTCGGATCGACGACGCGCTCCACCTCGGCGAGGGCAAGACCGAGGATCTCCTCGACGCGCGGCTCGATGATCGAGGCGAGCACCGCGGCACCGAGTCGGCGAGGCTCGCGTCCACCGACGCCGGCGACCTCAACCATCACCGCGGGATCGACCATCGAAGCCACCGCGCATCCGTGCCGGATCTTCAGCCGTTCCGCCTGTTCCAGCGGCGTGCGCAGACCAACCGCCAGGTCGTTCGTCACGGCCTGGCCTCCGTATCCAATCGCCGCAGTGTGCCCGATATTGCCGTCGAGGTAAACGGCAATGTCGGTCGTGCCGCCGCCAATGTCGAGCATCAGCACGCCGAGCGACTTCTCATCGTCGTCCAGCACCGCCTCCCCCGCCGCGAGCGGCTCGAGCACCAGCGCGCCGACTTCAACGCCGGCCCGGTTGATGCCTCGAAGGAGGTTGCGCACCGCGGTCGACTGCACGGTGACGATGTGGACCTCCGCCTCCAGGCGGACGCCCGACATCCCGACCGGATCCCGAATCCCCCGCTGGTCATCAACCCGGTAGTCGCGCGGCAAGACATGCAGGACCTCGCGGTCCCCGGGAACCGGCACGGCCCGGGCCGCCTCGAGCACCCGCTTGAGATCCTCCCGGGTGATCTCCCGGTCCCGTCGGGAGACCCCGATCACTCCGGTCGAGTTCATCGAGCGGACATGCTCGCCGGAGATGCCGGCCATCACGGTCTGGACCTTGACGCCGGCCATCTGCTCGGCCGCGGCGACCGACTCGGCCACGGCCTCGATCGTCGCATCGAGGTTGACGAGCACTCCACGCTCGAGGCCGTGGCAGGGTCGCTCGCCGACCCCGAGGACGCTCAGCCCGCCCGTGTCGTCGACGGCAGCCACGACGGCGCAGACCTTGGTCGTGCCGACGTCCAGGCCCGCGGCAACCTGGTGATTCTTCATGCCCGACGCCTCCCCTGTTGGGCGGAACCCTGCCGGCCGGACCGGGCCGGCGCGGCTGAAGTCCCCCTCGGCGCCCCGAAGGACGCCGCGTCTGCCCCTGGCTCCGGCGGAACCGCATCCGTGCTGTCGATCAGTGCGCCCTCCGGCAACCGCAGAACCACCTGGTCTCGGAACCGCAGATCCACCACGACATCATCCTGGCCGTGGCGCGACAGGTCGCCCAGGATCTCCGGAATGGCCGCCTTCAGCCGGGGATTGACCCCGCACTCCCACAGGAGCACCTTGCGTCCGTCCCGCAGGAACACCCGGAAGTCCCGTCCCCCCGCGTGGTGGATCTCGGACACTGACTTCCAGATCTCAGGGCAATCGACCGACAGCCGATGGAACTCCTCCCACACGCCGTCGGCCGCGGCCAGCTGCAGCCTCTGTCCGGGCACGAGACCACCACCCAGGCCCGACACCAGGGGCAGGTCAGCGGGATCGATCTCCTCGTCCGCGGCCAGCAACACGCCGTCGGTGGCCAGCGTCATCGGCGGCTCACCCATGACGCGGAGGAAGCTCTCCCTCTCCCGGACCCGCACGATGAGGTCACGGGGCCACGAGAAGCTCAGGCTGAGCTCCGCCAGGCGGGGCTCATGCGCCCGGAACTTCGCGACGGCCTGGGTGCGGACCTTCCACCAAGGGGTACCGGGGGAGATGCCGAGGCGATCCAGGACTTCCGCCGTGCCGAGGGAGCGGTTTCCCATCACGGTGATCCCGCGCACGACCCAGAGCGGACTGCGGCTGAGCCTGGCATGGGCGTAGAACCCGCCGACCAGGAGAACCATCACCGCCAGGAGCGCGAAGGCGCCACCCGAGGATCCGCGTTTCCGCGGAAGCCGCGCCCGCCAGGCCTCTGCGTGAACACCGGGCCGTTCGTCCGTTCGCATCTCAGGCCTCCCCCCCGCGAATCGTGATGCCGTGGTCGGAGTTCTGCTCCGCGGCCGCGCGCTCGCCGCATCGGCGCAGGATCTCGTCCCCCCAGCGAGAGACATCCCCGGCCCCCAGGGTCAGGGCGAGATCGCCCGGGCGCAGGAGGCCCGCCACGACCGCGGCCGCATCCTCGTTCCCGTGGACGCGCACGACTTCCCGATCGGATAGGAGGCGCAGGGCGTCCAGGATGAGGTCCGATGAGACTCCCGCGATCGGGCGCTCGCCGGCGGCGTAGATGTCGGCCAGCACCAGGAGATCGGCGTCCTTCAGGACCTCGGCGAACTCACGCGCGAGCGATCGGGTCCGCGTATACCGGTGCGGCTGAAACACCACGACGAGGCGGCGGCCCGGATGGGCCTCGCGCGCCGTGGCGAAAACCGCCGCCATCTCGGTCGGGTGGTGTCCGTAATCGTCGATGAGGAGAACGCCGCCGTTCTCTCCCCGGGTCTCGAATCGGCGCCCCACCCCCTCGAACTCCTCCAGGGCGCCCAGGCAGACCGAGGCGTCGACGCCGAGTTCCAGGCCGACGGACAGCGCCGCGAGCGCGTTCAGCACGTTGTGCCGTCCCGCCACGCCGAGCCGCGCCGTTCCGAGACGAGCCCCCTGCCACTCGACGCAGAATCGCTGCCGGCCCGCCTCGGCCTGCAGATCCAGGGCGCGGAGATTGTTCTCCGGACCGAATCCGTAGGTCAGGACCCGCTTGCGCATCTGAGGAAGGAGCGAGCGCACATTCGGATCATCGCCGCAGACCACGGCCAGTCCATAGAAGGGTATCCGCCGCATGAAGCGGAGGAAGGCGCGCTGGATGGCAGTCAGGTCCCGGTAGAAGTCGAGGTGCTCGCGGTCGAT
This sequence comes from uncultured bacterium, assembly GCA_964371055.1. Classification (GTDB taxonomy): domain Bacteria; phylum Eisenbacteria; class RBG-16-71-46; order CAIMUX01; family CAIMUX01; genus CAYJLF01. Next base: position 61,007 of record CAYJLF010000024.1, read on the forward strand.
GTTGGTCACCACAGCGATGACCGGGCTGAGATCGAGGAAGCTCCCGTCGCTTTCGTCGGCCTCTGCGACGAGATAGCGACTCCGCCCCATCCGCGCATGACCCCCGATCATCTTCAGGCGGCCGCCGACCACGACCGTCGGGTCGAGTCCGGCCCTCGCGAGGAGTTGGCCGGCCATCGACGTCGTCGTCGTCTTTCCGTGCGAGCCCGCGATCGCGATGCCGTGGTGCAGACGCATCACCTCGGCAAGCATCTCACCTCGCTTGAGCGTGGGCAGGCCTCGACGCCGGGCTGCCCGCACCTCCGGATTCCCGGGGCCGATGGCCGAGGAAACGACCACCAGGTCCACGTCGCGGACCTGGGACGCCGCATGTCCGATCTGGACATCGACCCCCAGCGCGGCCAGACGGTCGGTCACTTCACTGCGCGCGAGATCGCTCCCGGAGACGTGATAGTCCATCCGCAGCAGCACCTCTGCGAGGCCGCTCATGCCGGTCCCGCCGACTCCGACGAAGTGGATGCGGTGTACCCGTCCGGGACTCATCGGGCCGCCCCTCCGTTGGCCGCCCCGGCGGAAGCGCGCCCGTCGTCCCCCTCCGTTCCTCCGCCCCCCGCCGGGCCACCTGCACCGCGCGGCGCGGCGCCCCTCGACCCGTTCCGCCGGGTGCCACCCCGCCGCGAGCCTCGCCCGCGGGCATCGGCCGATCCGGGCGGGACCGCGCTGCCGCCCCCCTCGGGACGCCGAGGCGGGGTCCTTCTCGCGGGTCCCCCGTCGCGCGGCCCCGTGCCCCGCCCGGCGCCCCCGCCGCGTCCTTCGTGCGGCGGTTGTGCGCCCCGGCCGGAACCGTAAGACCCGCCCCGCCGTCCGTCGCTCCGTGGCGGCGGAGAGAGGAACTCCGGAGGCTGCTCTGACGCCGGGCGGTACTTGAGCAGGGCGCGGGCGATTTTGGCCGACGCGTCGGGGCGCGCCACACGCAGCGCATTGACCGACATCTCACGCAGGCGGCGGGGTTGCCCCAGAAGCTCCTCGATCGCGCGCGCGAGTTCCACCCCGTCGAGCTGTGCATCCTCGATGATGAGCGCAGCCCCGGCCTCCGCCAATTGCTCGGCGTTCAGCCTCTGGTGGTTGGCGGTCGCGTGGGGGTAAGGAACGAGGATCGCCGGCAGGCCGCAGGCCGCCAACTCGGAAATCGTCATCGCCCCCGAGCGGCAGACGACGAGGTCGGCCAGCGCATAGGCATCGCCCATGTTCGGGATGAATCGACGGGCCCAGATCTGAACCTTGATCTCCCGGCAGCGCGCCACCACCCGGTCGTAATCAGCCTCCCCGGTCTGGACCAGAAACTGCACGTCCTCCTTGCCGGCGAACTGCGGCAGAGCGGCGAGCAGCGCATCGTTGATCGAGCGCGCCCCCTGGCTTCCCCCGAAGACCAGGACGGTGCGCCGGGACTCCTCCAGCCGGAAGAGCCGCAGCGCGCGGCTCCGGCTCCCCGTCGTGACTTGCTCGCGCAGCGGGTTGCCGGCCAGCCGCAGGTGTCCGCGCTTGGGGAAGAAACGGCGGGCGCAGGCGAACGCAAGGTAGACCTCGGCCGCAAAACGGCAGGCGATCCGATTGGTCAGCCCCGGAATGGAGTTCTGCTCATGCAGGACGAGGGGGATCCGCTCGAGACGCGCCGCGACCACGACCGGCGCAGAGGCATAGCCCCCGGTCGAGAACACGACATCGGGCGCCGCCTCGCGCAGGATGGCTCGCGCGGCCAGGATCGCCCGTCCGAACGACCACGCGGCGACGAACGACCGCGGCCCCAGGCGCCGCGGAAAGCCGGTGGTGTCGAGCCCGCGAAACCGGTAGCCCGCCTCCGGCACCTCCTTCGCCTCGATCCCCCGATTCGAACCGACGAAGTCGATCTCGAGGTCCTTGCTCAGCTTCTTCAAAGCCTCGGCCACGGCCAGCGCGGGGTAGAGATGCCCCCCGGTGCCGCCTCCGGTCATCAAAATCTTCACTCTGTCCTCAGGCGGGATCCCGTCCAGTTCCAGGTTCGACCGGTCGGCTGCAATCCCGGCTCGATGGTTCGCGAGATGGAGAGCAGAATCCCCATCGCCGCGAGGTTGGTCAGCAGCGAACTTCCTCCGTGGCTCACGAAGGGCAGCGGCACGCCGGTGGCGGGGCCGAGCCCCAGCACCACGGCCGAGTGGAGCAGGAAGTTCATCGCGACACTCATCGTCAGGCCCAGCGCCACGAGACTCGCGAACGTGTCACGAGCCAGGCGCGCGATGCGAAGGCCGCGCCAGAGCAAGATGCCATAGACCGAGAACAGGACCAGGACGCCCAGAAACCCCGTCTCTTCGCCGACGACGCCGAGGATCGAGTCGGTGTGCGGAAACGGGAGGTAGTGGTACTTCTGCAGTCCCTGGCCGATCCCCTTGCCGAAGAGGCCGCCCGATCCCATGGCGATCAGGGACTGCTTGAGATGGTACGAGAGGCCGGTGCCGCCGTCCCCTCCGAGCGAATCGAAAAACCGGGTGATACGCGTCAACTGGTAGCCGCGCAGCGTGAGGGCCACGCCCGCCAGCACCGGCGCGAGACAGAGCGCCAGGCGGCCCAACGGCTGACCGGCGAGCCACAGGAGCGCAAAGCCGAGCAGCCCGAGCAGGAGCGCGGACGAGAGGTTAGGCTGGAGCATGATCAGCCCCGCCGTCGATCCGATGATCAGGATCGGCACGACCAGGCTCTTCCAGCTCTCGCGGAACCAATCCTGCTTACGGCTCGCATAGGAAGCCAGGCAGAGGATCATCGCCAGCCGCGCGAACTCGGCCGGCTGCACGACCGTGATTCCAAGATCAAGGAAACGGCGGGTATCCCGCACGACCACCGCCAATCCCAGCGGAAGGAGGAGCAAAACCAGCAGGAGGAGAGACCCGCCCAGCGCGTACCATGACGCGCGCCCCGCCAACGCGCGGTAGGGAAGCCGCGAGAAGAGGTAGAGCAGAACGAACCCCGCGATCGCCTTGCCGAGCTGCGAGCGCAGATAGACTGTGTCGGACTGGTGTTCGGCCCGGGCCAGGATGGCGCTCGAGGAGTAGACCATCAAGATTCCGAACAGGCAGAGCAAGAGGACGCAGGTCAGGAGCACGCCATCGACAGGCCGGCGCCGCGGAAGCGGCTGACGGGCCGTGTTCATTCCTCCTCCTTCTCCAGCCGGCGAACCAACTCGCGGAACCGGTCGCCTCGATCCTCGTAGTTCGAGAACATATCAAAGCTGGCGCACGCAGGCGAGAGAAGCACGACCTGATTCGGCCGGGCGAGCGCCAGGGACCTCTGCACGGCCTCCTCGAGAGTGGCCGCCCGCACCGCCGGAACCCCCGGCCAGGCCGCGGCGAGTCGCTCCGCCGCCTCCCCGATCAGCACCAGATGCGACACCGCCGCAGCGACCTTCGAGGCCAGCGGGCGGAAGTCCTGGTCCTTGTGCCGGCCGCCGGCAATGAGGATGACCGGCGGGGCGAAGGCATCGAGCGCGACCGAGAGGGAATCGGTGTTCGTGGCCTTGGAGTCATTGACAAAGCGGACCCCGCGGACCTGCCCGACCGGTTCCAGCCGGTGCGGAAGGCCGGCGAACGAGGCCAAAGACCGCACGATCGCCGCCGGAGGCGCCCCCAGCTCGGCCGCGCCGGCCGCTGCGGCCAGGGCGTTCTCGACGTTGTGCGCGCCCGGCAACGCCAGCCGCGCCTTCGGCAGGAGCGGGATCGTCTCGCCGCCGCGACGTAACAACAGAGACTCGCCGGCGCAGTAGGCCCCGTCGCCACCGAGGTCGCAGAGCGCGAAGCGCGCCCTCCGGCCGCGCCCGTGCCCCGCCGCGGCCCGGACCAGGTCGTCGTCGGGACCGATCACCGCGAGGTCGTCTTTCTCCTGCCGCTCGAAGAGGCGCATCTTGGTCCCGCGGTAAGCCTCGAGCGTTCCGTGCCGATCCAGGTGATCCGGGGTCAGGTTCAAGAGGATGCCGGCCCGGGGACGAAAGGTCCGCACGTCTTCGAGCTGGAACGACGAGACCTCGCAGACGAAACGTGCCCTCGCGTCCGCACGCACTGCCTCGCTGAAGGCGCGGCCGATATTCCCCGCCACCTGGACCGGAAGTCCGGCCTCGCGCAGCATGTCTCCCGCCCAGGCGGTCGTCGTCGACTTGCCGTTCGTCCCCGTGATCGCGAGCACGGGTCCCTCCGCCGCGAGGAAGGCGAGCTCGAGTTCGGCGATGACGGGTGTGCCGGCCTCGCCCGCAGCCTGCAGGAACGGAATGCCGGAGGGGACACCCGGACTCCGGACGATCAGGTCGAACTCCGTCAGCCACGCCGCGTCATGGGGGCCGAGACGGGACTGCGCTCCGCGCGCCTCGAGGTCACGGATCGTCTCCGCTTCGCCGTCGGGGCATCGCAGATCGAGTAGATCGACCTGGCACCCGCGATCGAGGAGGAGGCGCGCGCCCGCCCCCCCGGAGCGGGCCAGACCGAGGACGGCGGCCCTGGGGCGCGCCAGGGAACTCCCCATGCGACGGGGAAGCCCCAGCGGCCCCAGGGGCCACGGTGCGTCGCCGGGCTCGATCCGCGGATGGGCCAAGGCGTTCCTCCTCCTACTGCAGCTTGACCGTGCTCAACGTGACCAGCGCGAGCAGAATGCCGATGATCCAGAAGCGAATCACGACCCGGGTCTCGGGCCAGCCCTTGAGTTCGAAGTGGTGGTGCAGCGGCGCCATCCGGAAGACCCGCTTGCGGCGGTAGCGGAAGGACAACACCTGGATCATGACCGAGAGGGTCTCAGCCACGAAGATCCCGCCGACGATGACGAGAAGGAGCTCGCGCTTGACCAGGACCGCGAGCACTCCCAGCGAGCCGCCGAGGGCCAGGCTCCCGGTGTCGCCCATGAAGACCTGAGCCGGATGGGCGTTGAACCACAGGAACCCGAGCGAGGCGCCGACCAGCGCGGCGGCATAGACCGTGAGCTCGCCGCTCTGCGCGAGGAAAGGGAGGTTGAGGTAGTTCGCGAAGACGGCGTTTCCGGAGAGGTAAGCGAGGCCGCCGAAGGCGATGGCCGGCGGTACGATCAGCCCGACCGCCAGGCCGTCCAGGCCGTCGGCGAGGTTGACCGCATTCGACGCGCCCGTCACAACCATCGCGACGAACGGGATGTAGAAGATCCCGAAGTCGAGCACCGCGGTCTTGAGGAACGGAACCGAGGTGGCCGTCACCGCGTGTTCACCGAACGGGCGTGACCAGACGATGAAGATGCCCACGAGGGCGCCGACGAGCAGCTGCCCCGCGAGTTTCCATCGACCGAGAAGCCCCTGGCGGCGCCGGCGAACGACATGGAGGTAGTCATCGAGGAACCCGAGGGCGCCCAGCGACACCGTGGTGAAGATCATGACCCAGATGCAGTGGTTCGAGAGATTGGCCCAGAGCAGCGTCGGCACGACGGTCGCGGCCACGATGAGGAGTCCGCCCATCGTGGGGGTACCGGCCTTGGTCTGGTGCGATTCCGGCCCCTCCTCCCGGATCTGCTGGCCGAGATTCCAGTCGCGCAGTCGCGCGATGAGCCACGGACCCAGCACGAAGGCGATGACGAGGGCGGTGATCGCCGCGTAGGCGGCGCGAAACGTGATATAGCGAAAGACGTTGAAGACCGACCAGGTCTCCTGCAGCGGCACGAGAAGGTGATAGAGCATTCCTCAGCCTCCGTTCCCGCGGCCCGACTCCGATCCGGAGGCGGGGGCGAGACGCTCGACCACCCGTTCGAGGGCCATGCGCCGTGAGCCTTTGAGCAGCACGAGATCTCCGGGCCGGAGCCGGACGCGCAGCCACTCCGCCGCTGCCTCGGCGTCCGGCACCCAGTCGACGATCTCGGAGGAGAGCGCCGAGGCGCGATTCGCGGTGAGTGCGGCCCGCGCGTCTTCACCGACGAAGAGTACCACGGGAAAGGCCCCCGCCCGGCGGCCGAGGTCCTGGTGAATCACGCCGGAGTGCTCGCCGAGTTCTCCCAACGCGCCCAGGACGAGGATGCGGCGGCCGGGATGGGGCACTTCACGGAGAAACGCCAGGGCAAGCAGGGTCGACTCCGGGCTGGCGTTGTAGCAGTCGAGAACCCAGTCGATCTCCCCGAGCTTCCTCGCCTCCATCCGCAGCGGCCTGTGGGGCGCGCGAGCCAGACGCGGCGCGAGCGCCGCGGGATCGACTCCGACCGCGTCGGCCGCGGCCAGCGCGGCCAGTGTCGAAAGGAGCGCGCCGCGTCCCAACAGGGGGATCTCGGTGGGTCCCGTGCGAGTGGTAGCGAAACGAGTTCCCTGGAGGGAACTCTCGACGGGACCCACCGGATGCCAGTCGGCCGCGGGATCGAGGCCGAAGGTGATCAGACGCTGGCGCTCGACCGCGCGCGGCAGACGCTCCAGCACCCATGGATCATGCGGAAGCACGAGGGGTGCGCCAGGCGCCAGTCCTCCCAGGATCTCCAGCTTGGCCGCGAGGATCGCCTCCCGCGACCCGAGAAAGCCGATATGCGCCGTTCCGACGTCGGTGATGAGAGCGGCGTCGGGTCGGGTCAGGTCGGCGAGGCGCGCGATCTCGCCGGGATGATTCATCCCCATCTCGACCACGCCGTACCGATAGGCGGCGTCGAGGCCGAGCAGGGTCAAAGGGACCCCGACGTGGTTGTTCAGGTTGCCGGGAGTGGCCCAGACCGGTCCGTCCCCGGCGAGGAGGTGGGCCAGGAGATCCTTGGCCGTCGTTTTGCCGCTGGATCCGGTCAGGCCGAGGATCGAGACCGACCCACAGCGTCGCCTCTGCGCCGCCGCCCAGCGTTGGAGTCCCAGCAACGTGTCGTCGACCACCACCTGCGGCAGAGAAAGGCGGCCGTCGGGCCGGTCTACCAGCGCGCCGATCGCTCCCCCCGCGGCGGCGGCCGCGAGATGGCCGTGGCCGTCATGTGTTTCCCCACGCAGCGCGATGAAGAAGTCGCCTGGCGCCAGGGTACGGGTGTCGGTGTTGACCTGGCCGTAGCGGAACCGCCGACCATCCCCCGGATCGCCTCGCAAACGGCCCTCGGCATACGCCGCCACCTCGGCCAACGTCCAGGCGGGCCCACCGACGTCCGGCCCGCGCAGAGCGTCACGCGCGGTCACGACCGACCCCCATCGTTCCGTGGGGCCGACCGCCCGGACCCCAGGGCTTCGAGCCAGCGGGCGGCGACCTCGCGGTCATCGAACGGGATGGTCCGATCTCCCCGGATCTGACCGGTCTCGTGTCCCTTCCCGGCGATCAGAACCGTGTCTCCCGCCCGAGCCTCGGCCAACGCGCGCCGGATCGCCTCTTCGCGGTCCTCCACCTCGTCGGCCTCGCCAAGCGCTCGAACGACGCCCGCGCGGATCTCCGCGCGGATCGCTCCGGGCTCTTCGGAACGCGGGTTGTCATCGGTGATGATGATGCGGTCCGCCGCCCGCGCCGCCTCCTCGCCCATCAGGGGACGCTTGGCGGAGTCCCGGTCGCCACCGCAACCGAAGACGAGGATCAATCGTCCCGCCGTCCACGGTCGGAGCGCCGCGACGGCGCGTCGGAGTGCATCCGGTGTATGGGCGTAATCCACGATGACATGGAACGGCTGGCCCCGTTCGATCGACTCCATCCGACCCGGCACGGCGCGCAAGCGGGCGAGTCCGCGCGCCGCCGTCTCCGGTTCGATCCCGAGCGCCCGGGCCGCCGTGAACGCGGCCAGGAGGTTGTCCGCCTGGAACGAACCGAGAAGCGGCGACGAGAGATCGATCTCGCCCCCCTCGTGAGCGACCCGGAGCCGGATGCCGTCCGGCCGCGAGACCGCCTCGAGCAGGCGCACATCCGCGCCGGCGCTCCGCCCGAAGCGAAGCACGAGGTCGTCGCTTCGATGCAGAAGCCGCGGCATCCGCGGATCGTCGGCGTTGACCACGGCACGCGCGGGCGGTTCCTCCGGTCCGCGTTCTTCGCGACGGAAGAGGCGTTCTTTCGCCTCGAGATATGCGTCCATCGTGCCGTGGAAATCGAGATGGTCCTCGGTCAGGTTCGTGAAGACGACGCAGGCGAAGCGGGTGCCGTAACTGCGCCGCAGCGCCAGACCATGCGACGAGACCTCGCACACGCCGGCCCGCAGTCCGTGGTCACGCCAGCGCGCGAACTCACGCTGGAACTCAGGCGCCTCGGGCGTCGTGTGCGCGCCCCGGCGCACGGGTACGGCGGCGAACGGCGGGGCGGGCGTATCCACCCGGCCGGCGTAGGGATCCGGGCGGTGCTCCGCGGAGCCTCCGGGCTCCCGTTCCCGGAACGGCTCTTCCGGATCGACCTCGACGCCACGTCCTGGGGTCCCGGAACCCAGCGTACCCAGCACGGCCGAGGGCCATCCTGCCTCGAGATGGATCGCATGAAGCATCCACGCCACGGAGGTCTTCCCGTTCGTTCCGGTCACACCGGTCAGGGTGAGCGCACGGCTGGGATGATGGTGGAAGGCGCAACTCAGGAGGGCGAGCGCTCGCCGGGTGTCCTCGACGCGGAGATAGGGCACGGGTCGAAGCGACGCCTCCAGCCCCGGCTCCTCGCCCACCACGAGGCTCGCGCCGGCGCGCGCGGCCGCCGTCGCGAACCGGTGCCCGTCGTGATCCCGTCCGGCCAGGCAAACGAAGACCGACCCGGGTCCGCATCGCCGGCTGTCGTACTCCACCCCCGTGACGACCATCCCCCGCGGGGGGGCGACATCACCTCGCGGGTTCAGGCCGGTCAAGGCCGGCAGTAATTGCCCAAGCGGCACGACGCTCACTTTCGAGGAACTCCATGTAGGCCCGGCTCGAATCCGGACCTGCGCTGAGAAAGCAGACCTGTCCCGGCGCGACATCCGCGCCGGGCTCCGGAGTCTGGGTGAGCACCCATCCTGCGCCGGCGACCACGGGGCGCGCGCCGGCCGAACGGACCCGCAGAAGCGCATCACGCAGGGCGAGACCACGGAGGTCCGGCATCGTCCCCGGCGCCGCCGCGACACTGTCCCCCTCCGCCTGCAGCCGGATCGAGATGACCGAACCCGGCAGGCACCGCTCTCCCGCGGCCGGAACCGAGCCGATGACCCGCTCTCCGGCGCCGACCAGGCGGGGGAGAAATCCGGCGTCGCGCACCACGCGCCCGGCCAGGGCGGGCTCCAACCCTTCGACCGCCGGCACGGCGCGGCGTTCATCCCGTTCGCGCCCCACCCAACGCACGGGAGAGCGCCCCTCGTGGGGCACGCCTTCGCCGTCGATAAAAGGCCAGATGTCCGAGACGATCTCGCGGAAGAGAGGCGCCGCCACGTTGCCTCCGTAGATCGAGCTGGTCGGTTCGTCGAGCAGAACGAGGCAGACGACTTGCGGATCATCGTAAGGGGCGAAACCGACGAACGAGGCGACGTAGCGGCGCGAGCTGTAGGATCCTTCCTCCGGGATGTACTTCTGTGCCGTCGAGGTCTTGCCGGCCGGACGGAGCCTCTCGATCTCCGCCTTCTTGCCGGTTCCGTCGGTCACGACGCGCCGCAAGAGGCCGGCGAGCTGGTGCGCCGCGGCGGGGCGCAGCACCGGACGGACCACCTCGGGATCCCAGCTCCGCGAGACGGTGCCGTTGGGATCGCGCACGGCGCGAACCAGAAGCGGCTTCATCAGGTTGCCGCCGTTGGCCACGACGCCGTAGGCCATCGCCATCTGCAACGCGGTGCAGGAGATCTCCTGGCCGAACGCCATCGTGGCCAGCGAACGGGCCGACCAGGTCTCCGGCTCGGCCACGCGCCCCCTTCCTTCCCCGGGGAGCGAGATCCCGGTCGGCAGGCCGAATCCGAGGGCTCGTTCCATCTGGTAGAAGCGTTGCGCGCCGGCCCTCTCGGCCAGAAGACCGGTGCCGATGTTCGAGGAGTGAGCCAGAACTTCCCAGAAGGGCACGACGCCGATCGGGTGGTGATCGGTGATCGGCCGGCCTCCGGGCATCGGGCGGCTGCCGTTCATGCAGTTGACCATCTCGTCCGGATCGAAGAGCCCCGCCTCGATCGCCGCGGCGAAGGCGACCAGCTTGTAACTCGAACCAGGCTCAAGGGCGTCGGTGATCGGGAGCGCGCGCAGCGACGGGCCGTTCCAGCCCGACGGGTCCGCGGGATCCGCGCCCGGCACCTGCACGAGGGCCAGGATCTCGCCCGTCTGCGGGCGCGTGATGACACAGAACCCGCGCGCGGCGCCCTCCCGCGCGACCCCCGCCTCCAGCCGCGCGAGCGCGATCTCCTGCATGCGGGGGTGAATCGTGATCTCCAGGTCGTGCCCGGCCACCGGCTCCTCGATCGTGTGCACCTGGAATCCCTGGAGGTGCTCGCGCGTGGCGTCGGAGACGCGGATCTCGCGGCCATCGCGTCCGCGGAGCTCGGCGTCGAAGAGGCTCTCCAGCCCGCCGAGCGGCGTCTCATCCCGGCCGAGCACTCCGATCACCGGACCACCTGCCCGCCCCGATGGGTAGAGCCGCTTCCCCTCGCTGCGCACGATCAGTTCCGGGAAGCGAGCCCGGAGGTCGTCGATCCTGGTCTCGGGCAGGATGTCGCGATTGAGCCACGCGAAACGGCTCCCCGCGAATTCCGCGAGGCGCTCGTAGACGAGTGCGGCGGGCGCGAGATCCAGAGAGTCGAGCGCCGTGGCGAGCGCATGCGCATCCCGGACCCGCGACGGATCGACGGCGATCGACCAGTTGGAGACGGAATGGGCCAGAACCGCACCGTCCGTGGCGCGGATCTGGCCCCGTCGCGCGGGAATCCGTTCCCGTTCGCTCTGCGACCGACGTGCTTCCTCTTCCCACCTCGCGTGCTGCACCAGCTGGACCTGCCCCGCACGGGCCACCAGCAACGCCCAGGCGCCGAGCAGCGCCCAGGACAAGAAGCGAAGCCTAAGGGCGTTCCCCACGGCTCCGCCCCCCCCACCGGCGATCCTGGGCCAGAGCCTCCGAGAGAATCAGGCGCGAGCCGGAGCGGATCTCGGATTCCACCTGCGCCCAGAGACGCGGAGCGGGAGGGGCGGGCGTTTCGGCGACAGCCAGGACGCGAACCTCCCCGGCTGTACCGAAACCGGCCCTCTCGGCGGGAATCAAAAGGCTTCCGTAGGTCCGCCGCTGTTCCAGCTGATTAAGCGCGACCGTGAGGTCGGTGGCGAGCCTCTGGTTCTCTCCGGAAAGCTCGGTGATGCGACTGCCGCAGCACGCCACCTCGGTCGAGAGCCAGATCTTGCCCAACCCGTAGGCACAGAGGCCGACCACCAGAAGCCCCAGTCTCAACCTCCGATGCAGGCGCCCCCGTTCCTCCCGGAATCCGCGCCTCGCCCCCGGCCACGGCGCGGGTTCACGTCCCTGACCCCGCGCCGGGTCAGGCGCCATTTCCATCCCGGTGTTCCACATCGCTTGCCCCCCCCTTTTCGAAGACCCGCAGTTTCGCGCTGCGCGCCCGGCGATTGCGGCGCACCTCCTCCGCGCCGGGCCGGATCGATTTCCTGAGGAGGGGCATCCATGGCCCCGAGGATCCATCCCCGAGCCGGATCCGATCCTTGATCCGGCGCTCCTCATGACTTGCGTACGTCAGGATCGCCAGGCGCCCGCCGGGCGTGAGCCAGCCTGGACAGCGATCAAGAAATCGCTCGAGTCGTTCCATCTCCCGGCAGACCTCGACTCGCAGCGACTGGAAAATCCGTGACAGCTCATCCGCCCCCGTTGATCCCGGGCGGCCTCCGTCGAGTGTGCGGACCAGCGCTCCCGTGGACGTGATGGGATGGCGGGATCGCGCCTGCAGAATGCGACGGGCGTAGAGCCTCGGGCGCCGCACGCCGCCAAACTCGACGAAGATGCGGGCAAGCGCTTCCTCGTCCGCGTCGCGCAGGAGATCGGCGGCGCTGCGTCCGAGATCGGGATCCACGTCCATCCGAAGCGGACCGTCGACCGTGTAGGCGAGCCCCTTTTCGGCCCGGGCCAGGCTCCAGCTGTTGAGCCCGAGGTCGAGCAGGATGCCATCGACGGCACGAATTCCTCGCGCCGACAGCACGGGGTCGAGTTCGGAGAAGCTCCCGCGATGGAAGGAGACCCGGCCACCCTGTTCCCCCAGTCGCGCCTTCGCGACTTCCAGAGCGTCGGGGTCTTGGTCGAGGCAGATCAGCTGGCCACGAGCAGAGAGGACGCCGAGGATCGCCTCGGCATGCCCTCCTGTTCCGACCGTGCCATCGAGGTAGATGCCGTCAACCCGATGAACGAGTTCGGCCAATACCTCGGGCACCAGAACGGGCTCGTGAAGACCGGCCACGAATCACAATTCCCCCGGCAGACGAAACTGGCGGGAGACCAGGCCGACAGAGGCTGCTCCGACCCGAGGAGACGGGCAGGGAGCCAGAAACTGGATTGCCCGGGAGCGCACCTCCGGGCCGGCCTGATCCCCCACAAACCGCGAAACGAACCGGCGTGATGTCAGTTCCGTGACGGAACCGGCAGCCCCCCAAGGCCGTCGATTCCAGAACCGCCACCGTGCCTCGAACCTTCGAACCAGCGCGACTCGACTCCGGGGGTTCCCCCCCCCGGCGCCGTCGCCTCGGGCTCCGCGACCAGGTGAAAGCGATCCCAGTCCTCCGCCTGGAGGGCGTAGAGCACGATCCTTTCGCAGTAGTCGCTGAGTCCCATCAGTAGGACCGGCCGCGCGGTCTCAAGGCCGCGACGGACAGCCCACGCGAATCGCTGCAAATCCTGAAACCGGATGTGATGCGTCCGGGAGAAGTCGAGCAGGCAGGCCTGGTCGCGACGGCCGCTCAGCATCTCCTCTTTCACCACCTGCAAGGCCTCGGCGTCCACGCGCGGAGGGAGGCGGAAGACCCGCAGCAGAAGCGCTCCCTGGGTGCGTTCCATCACTGCCCTCCATCGCGCGCCGGTGGCGCGCCGTCGCGCAGAAACATCGCCGCGAGTTGCGACATGCCGAGGTTCATTGCCCCCGGCTTGTTCAGGTGCTCGCGGTAGCGCAGCTCCTGCCAGATTTCGATCCGATCCATGTTGCCGACGATGACGACCTGATCCTCGAGCCCGGCGTAAGCGACCTGCTTGTCCGTCAGCGTGAGCCGTCCCTGCGCATCCAGCGAGCCGATCGAGCCGCCCGCCGTGAGGTTGCTGCGAAAGGAGCGCGCGAGATCGTTCCACTCCGTCCGCTCAACGCTCAGACGCTCATGCAGGCGCTCGAGGGCGACGGCAGGCATGACGTAGAGGCAGGAATCGAAGCCAGGAACGACGTAGATGGTCGGGTCCGACTCCCGGGCAAGGAGTTCGCGGAAGCGTGCGGGCAGAGAGACACGCCGCTTCTCATCGAGCTGGTGTACGAACTCGCCCAGAAAGAGTGCCATTTGAACCGCCTAAACGCCACAAAGTGGGATCACATAGATCCGTGATGGGAGTCTAGGATTCGTCGCCCCGATTGACAAGAGGAAAGAACGAACGAGAAGAGAATTCCCACATTTTGCGATCGCATCGCAATGTTGCGACTAACTACCTGTGAGTCAAGCTGGTACCCGCAGAGTGCTTCGGGCCGTCGAATCCCCGGCGACCGAGCCACGAGAATGGACGGGGGAATGGCAGGGGGCACCCGTCGCGCGCCTGCCCAGCAACGAAGATGGGAATTCATACCCCTGAGATCACAATTCTCAATAGATGGTCCCACCGAGGGCGCGATGGAGGCCGTGATGGAGGTGCCGACCGGCGCCGGATCAGCCGGCGATGCGGTCCAGAAGGGACGCCAGGCGGGAGGCGAGGACTCGCCTCTCGTAGATGCGGATCGAGTCGGGGTCCGCGCCCGTTCTCCCAGGCGCCAGCACGGCGCTGACTCCCCTCGCGATGTCGTCCGGTCGCGCGGGATCGACCACCTCACCGCCGCCGTTCGCGCGCACGATCCGGTCTGCGGCCCCGCCACGCGGAACGCAGGCCAGGATCGGTCGTCCGGAGCGAAGATACTCGAACACCTTCCCGGGCAGGACGAGCCGACCTCGATCGCTGTCATCCTCGAGGAGCAGAAGCGCGCGCGCGCGCCTTAGCGCGGCGACCGCCTCGACGTGCGCTCGCGGCGGCAGGAACGTCACGATGGACTCCAGTTCGGCAGCGCGCACTTCAGCGCGGTGCCGATCGTAGTGCGCACCGAGAAAGACCACCCGAATGCGCTCCCCACGCGCGGACGCCGTATCGACGGCCAGGCCGAGACCACGCAGGAAGGGGGTCAAAGGACGCTCCGGGTTGAGCTGTCCGGCATGGAGCAGGACCGGCCCCTCGTCCTCCTCCCCCACGGGCGGATACGCTCCCTGTTCCGCGCGCACGAAGTCCTCCTCGTCATAACCGTTCGGGATGACCTCGATCCGACCCAGAGTCTCTTCCGGATAGCGCAGGAGGAAGTCGTCGCGCGTCTCCTCGGTGGTCACGGTGATGAGGTCGGCGGTGCGCAGGCACGAGGACTCGAGGCGGCGATGCCGGCGATCGTGCCACGTCGTCGGAGGCGCGTAGGCCAGACGGCGGGTCCATGGATCCCGGAAGTCGGCCAGCCACGGAGGCCCGCCCTGACGCCGCAACGCACGCCCCGCCAGGTGTGCGCTGTCGGGCGACGAGGTGGTGATGACAGCGTGGTACGGCTCCCCCGCCGCCGCCGCCGCGCTGAGCTCGCGCGCGGCCGCGCGACGTGCGTGCCACGCCCAGCCGAGATAGGCATCGGGGACGAGCAGACCTCGCGCCAGGCGGCGCAGCAGACTCGTCCGCGTGTGTGAACGCTTGCCCGACCCGCCCTGTCCTCCGCCGAGAAACCGTGCGCCGGGACAGGGTGCCCGCAGCACCCTGGTCGAAGGCGAAATCTCCGCGGCCAGGCTGGCGTCGCGCATCCAGTAGGCCGCGCGCGCGGTAACGACCGTGGCGTTCCAGCCGAACTGAGGAAGATAGCGGACAAACTTCACCGTGCGCTGCACCCCGGCCCCACCCAGCGGCGGGAAGAAGAACGCGAGGTAGAGAACTCTCTTCATGCCGCGCCCCGATCGTCCCGGCCGGCCCTGTTCCTCACGGGCAGGGGGCGTCGATCACGGCGAGGCCGATCGACCGCGTCCCGCGCGGCGAGTGCACGCGGATCCGGTAGAGGCCCGACGGAGCCGGCTCGCCTCCCGCCGTCCGGCCGCTCCAGATCGGATTGGCGGGATCGTGGCCGCCGTCGCCGGACGCAGGGAAACGGGCCACGATGCGGCCGGAGAGATCGGTCACGACTCCGCGCACTTGGCCGCCGGTACCGAGCAGGCGAACGCCGTCGTGATGGCACTCCGGGTTGAACGGATTCGGATAGACACCCACCTCAGGCTCGCCCTCGAGCCCCGCTTGCGCCGGCGGCACGAAGCTCGCCAGCCCTCGTTCGGTGGCGAGCCAGAGCGTACGGCCGTCGGCACCCAGCGCCATCGCCTCGACGTTCGGGTTTGGAAGGTCGGGCGGTCCGTAGACCGTGTAGGTGAACCCGGACGAGGTGCGGGGAGTCAGCCGCGTGACGCCTCCGCCCCGCGTGGCCACCCAGGCGCCGCCATCGGCGAGAGGAATGATCTCGTTGACCTCGGCCGTCGGCAGTCGTCCGAATCCCGCGCCGATGTTGACCACCCGCGTTCCTTCGAAGATCGAGAGCCCGCCCGTGGTTCCGATCCAGATCCGGCCGTCGTCTCCCCTTTCGATCCGCTTCACCGCATCATCGATCAGGGCGAGCGGCGTCGTATCGGTGTTGAAGTGGGTCCAGGCGTCATCCGCGGTGAGAGGGATCCCGTCCCCCCCGAGTCTCCAGCGACTCACGCCGCGCCCGTCGCCCTGGCCCTCGTACCCGATCCAGACGCGGTCGCCGTCGACACAGATCGCCTTGACCAGGTTGGATCGCAGCGCGGCGCCCGAGGTCGTCGTCTGCACGTTGATCCAGCTGGAGTCGGCGGGGTCGAGCCGGTAGACGCCGGAGGCATACTCGACCTGGTCTCCCCACGTGCCGACCCAGAGTCGGTTGTGCGCATCGATGTCGAGATCCCAGGCGTTGGTCAAAGGCCAGGCGCTGAAGCGGCCCTGCTCATCGAGCCGTTCCATCCCGCAGAGATCCTGCGCCTCCTTACAGCAGCAGTGCGCCAGCCAGATGTCGCCGGACGCCTGGCCGAGGCGGAAGGTCCAGGCGTTGAGGCTCCCGGCCGCACCCCCCTCGTAGAGTGTCCACACGCCGTGGTCGAGTCGCGTGAGGAGTGGCGTGCGGAAACGCTGGGCGGACGAAGCCCAGACCGCCCCCGCGCCGTCGACCAGGATGCTCCGGTAGTGCTGCCGAGCCGAGGGGCCGGTGAGACGGAACTGCCGCCAGGTTTGGCCCTCCAGCCGCCAGATGCCGTCCCGGCGTTCTCCGGCGTGCGCCGCTCCCACGTGGAGAACCCCTCGCTCCGTGCGCGCCAGCGAGGTCAGGTGCACGGTGTCGGCCCCCGCCACCGCGAAGGGAGCGAGATCTCCGACGGGCGACCAGACACCCTGGACCCGGCGATAGACTCCACCGGTCACGGCCGCCCAGAGCGTGTCGCCGGAGGCGAGGAGATCACCGATGCGGAAGGAGGCCGGCAACGCCTCGAGGCCGCCGGCCGGGGACCAGCGATTGCCGCGCCAGGTCCACAGTCCGCTGCGCGCGCCGCCGGCGAGCGAACCGGCCAGGTAGAGGCTGTCGGCCCGCGCCATCCGTTGCGGGACCGCATTGCCGATCCCGGTCGAGGCGCTCGTCCACTCCCCATCCTCGCTCCGAAACGCAGTCCCCCGGCTCGTCGCGACCCAGAGGTCCCCCCCCGCGTAGAGGAGGTCCCGCACGTCGTAGGCAGGGAGGCCGCAGATGTCGACCCCTTCCAGACAGACGCTGCGGAGATCCCACGCATTCTCCCTTTCCTCATCGACGAAGACCGCGAACCCCTGCGCCGCTCCGACCAGCAGGGTTTCCGCGCCGGCCTCGGAGCGGAGGAAGCGCAGGCGGCGGATCCGATCACCCGGGATCGGCTGGGTGAGGGAGGTGAACCCGGTCCAGGTGATCATTTGCGGATCGAAGATCGAGATTCCGGCCGCCTCGGCTCCACCCCAGATCCGCGCGTTCGCGTCGACGGCAACACAGGAGACAGAGTCGCTGAGGAGCCGCTCCCGCGCGCGATTCCACTGCGAGATCGTGCCGTCGGGGGCCAGACGCACCAGGCCGCCGGAGGTCCCCGCCCAGATCTCCTCCCCGCGGGCGCCGAGGCTCTGCACTTCGTTGGCGTAGAGGTAGGTCTTCCAGATCCCGTCGGCGCTCGCGTCGGTCACGCCGCAGAGGAGGCCGAGACCGGAGGCCAGGATCAGATCCCGCACCGAACGCAACGCGAACGCGTGCAAGCCGCCCCGCGCCCACTTCCCGGCGCGCCTCGCATCCGATCGATCGGCGCTCCCAACGCGACGGGCCCCGTTCTTCAGCACCGTGCCAGGTTCAGGTCTCACGTTTTCCTCCACCGGAATCCCCAAGGCCGAGGATCGCTCGGCCGAAGATACGCAAATCCTCTTCAGGGGAACACCACTCCGAGTAGTTGCGGTTCCACTCCTGTAAGGCCGCGAGGCCGGGATCGCGCGTCGTCCACGGTCCCAGGATGCCGACGGGAGCATCCGGCGGGCGTTGGCGATACGAGGCGTCGCACTCCTCCCATTCCGTCTCGTCGAACGGATAGATCCCGACCAGGCCGACGCGACCGGAGGCGAGCGCCGGCAGGGAGGGATACCAGTCGAGGATCGCGCGCCAGGCTCCCCGCCCTCGGCGCGCTCCGACCGACCGCCGCAGCGGCATCACCACCCCGTCCGCGCCGCGCGCCCGGATCTCCTCGAGCACCGGCCGGCCCGCCACACGCCGACCGATCGCACGGAGGAGGTACGGGACAAACCACAGAAGCCCGATCGCCGCGGCGACCGCCGCCATCCCGACGCGCGCCACGGGCGTACGACCGCGGCCGGGGGCTCCTCCGAGGTAGAGGGAGGGCCAGCCCATGAACTCAGAGGCGTGGCTGCCGAGCGGCAGCACGTCCCGTAAGGCGGGAATGATCCGCACGGGGAGCCCCCGCTGCTTCAGTTCCGCCAGAAGCCCCGGAACGTCTCCCGGCCAGTCCTCGAAGAGGAGCACCTCCTGCGCCCGCTCGGCGCCGAGACGGCGCGCCCACTGGGCCGCGCCCAGCCGCGGCGCGGCCGCGAAGGAGAGAGGCACCGGATCCAGGCCGAAGGTCCCGTGCCGGCGAAAACGCGTCATCAGCTCCTCCACGGCGTCGGCGGGCCCGAGGATCGCGAGGCGACGCAGGTTGAGGTCCCGGCGACGCACGGAGCGGACGAGGCGCATGAGAAGGACGCGACCGAGGGTCACCGCGAGGACGGCGAGGGGAAAGAAGAGTACGACCATGAAACGGGAGAAGATCCGCACTGAGAGAAGGAAGGTCGATGCCATCATCAGCACCGATGTCCAGGCGAGCGCCCGGGTCACCGGCAGGAGGTTGTCGATCACCGTGGCCCGCAGCCGCTCCCGATAGAGACCGAAGGCCAGAAACGAGCTGAGCGCGACGACGAGGGTGAAGCCGAAGAAGCGCACATACTCCGCGAATCCGAAGAGCGGCTTGGTCAAAAGCCCGGCCAGCGCGGCGCGGAGCGCGTACGCGCCGACGAACGCGGCCGACACCATGGCGGCATCGCCGAAGAAGAGCGCCAAGTTGCGCAGCGCCCGGGCGCGAAGCTTCAGCCAGTAGAGGAGGAAACTCCATTTCTCGTAGTAGAGCAGGGTCGAGCCGAGGTGGACCCAGAGCCCGCGGGTCGGCCAGCGTCTCGCGCTCGCGCGCTGGTAGTGATGGATCATGCGCGCGGGAGGGTGATAGACGACGCGCCATCCGCGCTGGTGCATCCGAAAGCACCAGTCGACGTCCTCGAAGTACATGAAGAAACGCTCATCCATCAACCCGACATCATCGACCGCCTCACGCCGCGTCAGCATGGCGGCGCCGATGCACCAGTCGACGTCCCGCGTCTCCTCGTGATCCCAGTCGAGCATCAAGTGCGCGCGGATCGCCGTCGCGTCATGGAAGATCTTCCCCAGGAAGGTGCGGCGCAGCAGGAAGATCTTCAACGTGTAGAAGGTGCGGCAGGACTCCTGCAGGCGGCCGTCGGCGTAGTGCAGTCGCGGACAGACGATCCCTGTGTCCGGCTCTCGCTCCAGGTGCGCGACGAGTTCGTCGATCGAGCCTTTCGTCACCTCCATGTCGGGATTGAGCAGCAGATAGTAGCGGCCGCGAGCGAGGCGCATCCCCTGGTTGCAGGCCCGGCCGAACCCGACATTCCGCGCATTCGGCACGTAGATCACGCCGGGCCGCCCCGCCGCCACCTCCGCGCAGTCACCGGTCTGCGGGTCGTTGTCGATCACGATCGCTTCCCAGGGCACGGACGGAGGACAAGCGGAAAGGGAATCGAGCGCGCGCCGCAGGAATTCCGGCGTCCGGTAGACGACGATGACGATCGAGACGACGACGGTCCCGGCCGCGGTCGTGGTCACGGGCGGACTCCGCGCCGCCGTTTCGACCGCGTGAAGAGCCGGATGAGGAACATGCGCCACACCATCCACGTGGCCTCGAAGATGATCCGGCGCGACATCTTGGAGATACCGACGCGCCGGTCGGCGAAGACGATGCCGATCTCGCGCACGCGGAACCCGGCCCTCCACGCCAGGAACGTCAGCTCGATCTGGAAGGAGTAGCCGTCGCTGCGCACCCCGGAGAGGTCGATTCCGGCCAGAGTCTCCCGCCGGAAAGCCTTGAACCCGCCCGTCAGATCGTGGATCGGGATGCCGGTCAGGATCCGACTGTAAAGATTGGCGCCGTAGCTCAGGATGAGGCGCTTCAGGGGCCAGTTGATGACCGTGACCCCGTTGAGGTACCGCGAGCCGAGCACGAGATCAGCCTCCCGGATCGCCTCGAGGATGGACGGGATCGCCCCGGGATCGTGAGAGAAATCGGCGTCCATCTCGAAGACGATGTCGTACCCGCGCTCGAGGGCCCAGCCGAAGCCGGCGATGTAGGCCGAGCCGAGCCCGGCCTTCTCCGTTCGCTCCAGCAGGTGGATCCGGGCATCGCCCGCCGCCATCTCCCGGACCGCGGCTCCGGTGCCATCCGGCGAGCTGTCGTCCACGACCAGAACCTCGAGATCGTGCGGCACGCGGAGAACCGCGGCCACGATCTCCCGGATGTTGTCGATCTCGTTGTAAGTCGGGATGACGACCAGGCTCCGCTCCGCCATCACCACTCTCCCCGCCCGGCCCGCGCTAGCGGGGCCGCTGGAACCACTCCACCGTCATCCGCAGCGCGTCCCGCACGTCGACCTGCGGCTCCCATCCGAGCGCCCGCCGGGCCAGCCCGATGTCCGGCTGGCGCACCTTCGGATCGTCCTCCGGCAACGACTTGTAGATGATCTCGCTCGACGATCCGGTGATCTGCCGGATCATCTGCGCCATCTCGAGGACGGTCAGCTCCTGCGGATTGCCGAGGTTGCACGGCTCGTTCAGGTCCGAGAGGACGAGCTGGTGCAGGCCCCGGACCAGGTCGGTGATGTAGCCGAAGCTGCGGGTCTGGGTGCCGTCGCCATAGACCGTCAGCGGCTCTCCCCGCAGCGCCTGCATGATGAAGTTCGGAACCGCCCGCCCATCCTCCCGGCGCATCCGGGGGCCGAAGGTATTGAAGATCCGCACGATCTTCACATCGACGCCATGATAGCGGTGATAGGCCATCGAAAGCGCTTCGGCGTAGCGCTTGGCCTCGTCGTAGACCCCCCGCAGGCCGACCGGGTTGACGTTGCCCCAGTACTCCTCGGTCTGCGGGTGAACCAGCGGGTCACCGTAGACTTCGCTGGTCGAGGCCAGGAGGAAGCGCGCTCCTTTGGCTCGCGCCAGGCCCAGCGCCTTGTGGGTTCCGAGCGCGCCGACTTTCAGCGTCTGGATCGGCAGGCGCAGGTAGTCGATCGGGCTGGCCGGACTGGCGAAGTGCAGCACCAGGTCGACCGCGCCGTCGATGTAGAGGTAGTTCGTGACGTCGTAGTGAATGAAGCTGAACCGGGCGCTGCGGATGTGCGCGATGTTGTCGATCGACCCGGTGAGGAGGTTGTCGATCGCGACGACCTCCATATCCTTATCCAGCAGGTAGTCGCAGAGGTGGGAACCGATGAACCCCGCGCCTCCCGTGATGACTGCCCTCATGCGCCCTCCTCCATGGCCACGCTAGCGCGGCAGGATCGTTGTGCTCCCGCCCGTATCTCCCTCCGACCCTCCCTCCGGTCCTGTCTCCGGCAGACGCAGCCGCAAAGGACAAGCGGTGCGTCGCCGGCGCGGCGCATGGATGAGCGCGGCCAGAAGACCGATCGAGATGAACTGGACTCCGAGAATGACGAGGATGACGCCGAAGAGCAAGAGAGGCCTGACCCGCAGCCGACCCTCGATCACCCACAGCGCGGCCATGTAGAGGTTCAGCCCCAACCCGGTCGCCAGGAGCGCCGTCCCCCAGCGGCCGAAGACATGAAGCGGCGTGCGTCTCCCCCCCGCCAGGAAGACGACCTCGAGCAGGTCGAGGAAGCCGTTGATGAACCGGCTGGGGCCGAACTTCGAGCGGCCATGGCGGCGCGGGTGATGGCGCACCTCGCGCTCGCCGATCCGGAATCCCTCGCGCTGCGCGAGCACGGGGATGAAACGGTGCATCTCCCCGTAGAGGGTGATCTCGCGGCACACTCCCCGGCGGTACCCCTTGAAACCGCAGTTGAAGTCGTGGATCCGGATCCCGGTCGCCCCGGCGGTGACCCGGTTGAAGAGGAGACTCGGCAGGGTCTTGCTGATCGGATCGTGCCGCTTTCGCTTCCAGCCGGAGACGAGATCGAGCCCCTCGTCCAGGTCCGCGAGGAAGCCCGGGATCTCCGTGGGATCGTCCTGGAGGTCGGCATCCATCGTGATCACGTACCGGCCGCGGATCGCCTCGAATCCGGTGGCGAGGGCGGCTGACTTCCCGAAGTTCCGGCGCAGGATCAAGGCCCGCACGCGTCCATCGCGGCCACAGGCGGTGCGCATGACGTCGACCGTATCGTCGGTCGAACCGTCGTCGACGACGAGGATCTCGAACGACCGTCCGGTCGACTCCAGCACCGCCGTCACCGCCGGGAGCAGTTCCCGCAGCGAGGCCGACTCGTTATAGGCGGGGATGACGACCGAGACGTCGACCTCGTTCATTCCGGGCTCCCCTCGAGATAGCGCCGCATCCAGGCGCCCATCGCCTCGAGCCCCGCGTCCAGCTCGACGCGCGGCCGGTACCCCAGCTTCTCGCGGGCCCGCGTCGAGTCGCCCCCGGTGTGCCGCGGGTCGCCGCTCTGCCGGGGCCGGAAGTCGAGCCGGGCCGGTCGGCCGGCGATTCGTTCGATCCGCGCCAGGACTTCCCGGACCGATACCCGGCTTCCGCCCGAGATGTTGTACACCCCGCCCGGCTCACCCTGCTCCGCGGCCTGCAGGTTCGCCTCGGTCACGTCGTCGATGTAGGTGAAGTCCCGGGTCTGCTCCCCGTCTCCGTAGACCGGGACCGGGGTCCCCTCCAGGACGGCGCGGAAGAAGCGGTGGAACGCCATGTCAGGTCGCTGGCGGGGACCGTAGACGGTGAAGTAGCGCAGGGAGACCGCCGGCACGGCGTGGACGACGGCGTAGAGACGAGCCAGCATCTCGGTCGCCAGCTTCGTGACTCCATACGGCGAGATCGGATTCAGCGGGCCGTCCTCCGGCATCGGGAAGACGGGAGCCTCTCCGTAGACCGAGGAGGATGAGGCGCAGACGACCTTCCGGAGTGGTCTTCCCCGGGCCGCCTCCAGCAGCTTCTGCGTCGCGTTGATGTTGATCGACGTGTACTCATCGAAGGAGGAACCCCAGGAACTCCGGACTCCCGCCTGCGCGGCCAGATGCCAGACGACCTCGACGTCGTCGAGCAGCGGGGCGGGATCGGCGCGCCTGAGATCGATCCTTTCGAGCTGGAACCGCGGCTCACGCCGGAGCGCGGCCAGGTTGCGCTCCTTGAGGGCGGGATCGTAGTAGTCGGTCAGGCAGTCGACTCCCCGCACCTGCCAGCCATCGCGCACCAGCCGCTCGCAGAGGTGCGAGCCGATGAATCCCGCCGCGCCGGTGACCAGCGCCCGTCGCTCGCTCATGGCTCTCCCCCCGTCGTGCCCAGCATCGATTCGAGTTCGCGCAAGGCCCCGGTGACGCGCCGGTCGCCCGGGTGGCGCTGATTCCAGTCACGCAGGAGGTCGGCCGCCGCCTCGGGCCGGTCGGCCACCTGCCAGTAGAAGGACACCACGTCCCGTACGGTGTCGAAGTCATCCGGCTCGGCCGCGAGGGCGCGCCGGTAGGCCGCCTCGGCTTCCGCCAGGTTGTCCCGTAGCTCGTGCACGCGCCCCAGGATGCGCCACGCCCTCGAATCGGTCCAGCCCTGGCGCAGCCAGTCACGCGCGAGCTGCTCGGCCTCCTCGAACTTCCCGAGGCGCAGGAGCAGCACGCCGGCGGAGTACTGAATCGGCCGCGACCACGGGGTGAGCTCGACGGCGCGCCGGATCGCCCGGTGGGCCATCTCCGCGTCCCCGTCGGTCGAGATCTCCTCCGCCGCTCGGATCAGGGCCGCGGAGTAGTTCTGCACCAGGCGGCGGGTCGAGGGGTCCTTGAACACCGACGGATCGTGTGTGCCATCGTCCCGGAGCAGGGCGCGATAGCGGAAGACGTCGAGGGTGCTGTGGAGCGTTGCGGCCGCGTCGATCCGCTCGCGGCTTCCCGGCACGCGATCCTGCAGCTCGAAGACCACCCCCAGCATCACCACGCGGTCCTCGTATCCCATCAGGTCGGGGACGGTGGTGGCGATGTAGATCGGGCGCCGGCCGTACTCCCGCTCCACGATGCGCTGGACCGCGATGTCCTTGAGGTACATCGGGCGGTTGGTCCGGCTGTCGAGGTAGGGCCGCAGTCGTGCCACCTCAGCATCCGTCCACCCGAGATCGACCTTGGGTTCATGGTCGCGGAGCTGGCGGATGTACCAGTC
>CAYJLF010000025.1:0-74028 GCA_964371055.1 uncultured bacterium
GCCCGCGCGGGTTTTTGCCCCGGCCCCCCCCCCCCCGGGGCGCCCCCCCCCCCGCCCGCCCCGGCGCCCCCGGCCGAAACGACCCGGCACCGGCAATTCTTTCCCCTTTCTGCGTTTGCGCGGCGAATCGACGCCCCGCAGAAGCCAATCGCGGGCCGCGTCGGATCTGGCATCGCGATTGACACGGCAGAGAGGGCGGTCCCGGGGCCGCCGGAGGTGACCCATGTTGTCGATGATCCACCTGGTGCAGGAGGCGTCGCCGGGCCGGCGAGTGCGGGGCCGAACGTCGCTGCGCGCCGAGGAAGCCAGGCGGCTGGCGCGGGCGATCGATGCGCTGCCGGAGACGCAGCGTCTGGCGCTCGCGCTGCGGTTCTATGAGTCCTTGCGTCCCTCGCGGATCGCGTTGGTGTTGGGGATGACCGAGGCGGAGGTGGAGACCCTGCTGGCCGATGCCGTGCGCGGGGCGGGCGAAATCCTGCGCGCCGCCGATCCGGACCCTCGACCGGCTTCCCGTTCCCGGTCGGAGGGAGCGGCGGTCCGGCGCTCCAGAGGAGGATTGCGCGCGTGAAGGAGACGATCGATCCCGGGCACCTGCTGGCGTCGCGCCCAGCCGCTGCGTCCGCCGAGGGGGAAGGCTCGCGCCGGGCGCGCCCGCTGGTCGTCGTGGCCTCGGATAGCCTTCCGTTGGTCGAGGAGATCCGTTCCCTCGTGGGGGACGTCCTGGGCGCCCTCGAACTGGACCGCCTGCCGCAGGAAGGACCGGTCGTCCTCGATCGCCTGCGCGCGCAGCGGCCGAGGCTGGCTTTCGTATCGATCGAACTCCGTCTGATGGAGGGGCTCACGCTGCTGCGGGCCCTCCCTCCTGGGCGCGCGCGGCAGGTCGTGCTCCTGGCGCCCGACACGCTCGAGGGATACCGCCTCGCGTGGGACGGCCTCTACTTCGGCGCGCGTGACTTCGTCGTGACCCGCGGGGTTCCCCCGCATCGACTGAAGGGAAGCGCGGCGATCCGCCGGCGCCAGATCGCTCATCTCCTGGCCGAGGAGCCGCCGGCACAGCGTGCTTTCGACTCCGGTTTCGAGGGGGCCTGGTCGGCGGTGCCGGTCGTGGATCGTGGAATCGATCTCCGGGACAACGCCTCACCCTGGGTCGTGCTGGCGGAGACGAGACATCTGGCCGCGCTGATCGGCTGGCTGCGACGGCTGCCGCCGGAGGCGCCGGTGCTCCTGCGGGTACCGGAGGGACCGCGATTTCTCCGCGTGGCCCGCGAGGGACTCGAGCGGCTGCTCCTGAACCCGGTGCGCATCGGGGCCGATGGTGATCGCCTCGTGCCGGGACATGTCCACCTGGTGAGCGATGCCGATCCTTTCTCGGTGGTCGAGCGATCCGGCTTTCCCTGCCTGCGCCTGCACCCGCCGACGGCGTCACCGGGGGGGTGGGCGCCGCCGCCGCCGGCCCTCGAACTGCTTTCGACGTCCCCGTGTCGGCTGCGGATCCTGCGGCCGGAGCCGGCGCCGGGCGAACTGGACGAACGGTCCGCGGCGCTGGCGACCTCGCACGCGCTCTTCCGGCTGCGAGCTGCGCGGCCGGCGGACGACGCGGTCCTCTCTCCCCTCGATGGCGAGGCGCCGCGCCGAGCGGCCTGAACCGGAGACCATGATGAAGCCAGGGATGGTTGTCTGTTCACTCGTCCTGCTCCTCTTTGCCGTCGCCATCGTCGGACCGGTCCTGGGGGGCGAGATGGAGGGCCCGTTGTCACGTTCGCCGGCGAAGGCGGGAGAGCCCTGGCCGGAAGATCATCGACTGGAACGGATCGAGTTCGACAACGACGGCGAGTGGTGCCGCCTGATCATTCCGACCAAAGCACCGTGGGCCCACTGGACGTTGACCGATCCCCCGCGGATCGTCGTCGACCTGGGGCAGACCGTGAGCCTGCTGCCCGAGGCTCCCGGGCTCTACCAGGCGCGGCTCGATCGCGGGGCGATCCGCGTCTTCCGCACGGCGCAGCACCGTTACTCGGAACTCGATCACCGCGTGCGGATCACACTCGAGCTGAACCAGATCGTCCCCTACGAGGCGCGTCGGATCGGCGACGAGATCCACATCCTGATTCCTGACCGGGTGCAGCGCACGCCACGGCGGCTCGTGCTGGGAGCGGCCGGTCTGGCGGCGATGGATCGCGTCCCTCGCGAGGCTCCCCGTCCCGACCTTCGCGCCATCCCGGATGCGCCGGCTCCGACCCCGACTCAGGTTCCGGCCTCGGCCGCGGCCTCGATGGCGGCATCGACGGCGACCTCGAGCCCGGCCCCGATTCCGACTCCGTCTCCGACCCCCACGTTGCGCGAGGCGCTCCTGGCGCTTGGCGTGAGCGAGACCGAGGAGATCACCCCACTGGCGGACGCCGCCCGGACGCTTCCCTTCTCGGCGCCCCAGGGCGCGCGAATGGAGCCGGCGTCACATCGATCGACCCCCGCGACCTCAGGCGCGCCGCCCGCGGAGGCGGCCGAGCCCAACTTGCCGGTCGTCCGGAGCCTTTCTCACGCTGCGTCCTCCTCGCCCGAGGAGACGGGGGGGGAGACCGATCCAATCGCGCGGCTGGCCCTGCTCGATCCGCGGGAACGCGGCGCGAGCCGCCTTCTGACCCAGGCGAAGGCCCAGTTTCTGAAGGGCGAGGAAGTCTCCGCCGCGAGCACGGCTCGGCGCGCACACACCTTCTATGCCGGGACTCCCTCCGGCGATCAGTCGGGGATCCTCGCGCGCGAGATCCTCGCGCTGCTCGACCGGCCCGCCGATGCCGCTTCGATCCTCTTGCCGGGAACCGTGGTCGACACGACGAGACTCGGCCGCGAGATCTTCCTTCGCCTGGTGGCCCGAGCGCAGGAGAAATCCGACGCCGCGTCGGTCGAACGACTTCTGGCGGAGTGGGCGCCGCGGTTCGGCCCGGTGCGCCTGCTCGGGGCGGTTCATCTCCGGCAGGGCGAGGCGCTCCTGCGGTCGGAATCGTACGGAGCGGCGAGGGAGCGCCTGCGCCTGATTCCGCCCGGCGACTCGCTCGAGACGCGCGCTCTTCTGCTCATCGCGGTCACCCATGAGCGCGAAGGGGAGAAGCAGATGGCGATCGACGTCTATCGCCAGCTCGACAGCCTCGCGGTCGGAAGGCCGGAGCGCGGACGGGCGCGGGCGCGAATCGCCGATCTTGAGTTCCAGCTCGGTCGCGTCCGCGAGGCCCTGGCCGGGTACGAAGTGCTTCTGCAATCAGATCCGCCCCGGGACGAGGAAGCCTGGGGGGTCTATCAGACCGGCAACTGCCACTACCTGCTGGGAGATCACGACGCGGCGCGGGCGCGCTACCGGCAGGTCCTGGATCGTTGGCCGGATTCGTTCTGGACTCCTTTTGCCAGGGACCGGTTGGAGGAATTGTCGTGGCGCGATCAACGGGCGGGGCACGCCAGCATGCGGTAACCACACCGCTCGACCCATCGATCCAGGAGGATCTGCTGCGCCGGCAGCTCGAACGGCGTGAGCAACTCTGTCTCGTGCTCGAGGGTCTGATCGAGGGGATGGGGGACGGTGTCGTTGCGCTCGATGCCCGCGGAAGCCTGATTCATATGACGGACGGCCTGCGGGAGCCGGCGTCGACCGGCGCGACGGCGTCGACCGTCGCGCTTCGTCCGATCGCTCCCGAGCGGACGACCGACCGGGATCTGCCGCGATCGGTCCTGACGGCTCTGCGGCGCGAAGCCCGCCGGATCCGTCCCGCGGAGACGATCCGCTTTGACCTTGCCTGGCCCCGGCCGGAGGTCGGCTCGCAGGAGTATCGAGTGACCGGAGCGGCCGGCGAGGGGCTCGACGGGGAGGGACGCCTCCTCACGCTGTTCGCGTTCCACGATCGTACCCGCGAGGCGGCGCTGGAGCGCGAGCTGGAACAGGCGCGCGACCTCGCGGCGCTCGGGCAGATGGCGGCGACGGTGGCGCACGAGGTCCGCAATCCCCTCGGCGCGATCCAGGGATTCGCCACGCTTCTGCAGCGGGATGTCGCGGATCAACCCGGACCGCTCCGCCAGGTGACGCGGATCCTGCAGGGAGTCGAGGCCGCCAACCGGATCGTGTCCGATCTCCTCGAGTTCTGCCGTCCGGTGCGGCTGCAGGTCGAACCGCTCTCGCTTGAGGGGTTGCTGGCCGAGAGCATCGCCGCCTTGCGTCAGGCCGACTGGTGGCCGCCGCGGGTCGACCTCGATCTGGAGGTGGCGCCGGACCTGCCGATCTGTCGCGGCGACCGGCAACTCCTGCTGCAGGTGCTCGCCAATCTCTACCGTAACGCCGCCGGGGCGATGGGCGCGACGGGAGTTCTTTCGATCCGCGCCCGGGCCAGCGGATCTCCGACGCAGCCGGATCGGCTCCGGCTCGTCGTGCGCGATACCGGATGCGGTCTCGGCGCGGACGAAGTGGCCCGCATCTTCCAGCCGTTCTACAGCACGCGACCGGGAGGCACGGGCCTCGGCCTGCCGCTGGTCCGCAAGATCATCGATGCCCATGGCGGGCATGTGCACGTGGTGAGCGCTCCCGGCCGCGGCACTTCGGTCGTGCTCGATCTGCCGGCGGCGCCGCCGGTCCGGGCCCGCGGTCATCGTCCGTCGGGCTGTCACGCTGGTGGCGGTGTGGTGTCGGTGGAGGAGGCGGCCTGATGACCCAGCTCCGCGATCGGTCCGGAACCGAGGCGATCCACCTCCTGCCGCCGGCGGGATCGGATCTCGCCCAGAGTGGTGCGCGCATCCTCGTCGTCGACGACGAACCGCTGCTGCGCGAGTTCCTCGAGGAGACGCTGCGCCGGGCGGGCCACGAGCCGGTGCTGGCCGAGGGGGGGGAAGAGGCCCTGCGCCGCCTGGCGCTCGATCCACCCGATCTCGTGCTCTTGGACATCCGCATGCAGGGGCGCGATGGCCTGTCGCTCCTGCCGGAGTTCCGGCTTTCCTGCCCCGATGCGCCGGTCCTCATGATGACCGGACATGGGACGCTCGAATCGGCGGTGGAGGCGCTGCGCGCCGGAGCGTTCGACTACCTGACCAAGCCGTTCTCCGCGACCGGCATCGAGCTGGCGGTGGAACGCGCCCTCTCGGTCGGAGCGCTGCGCCGCGAGAACACCGACCTCCGGGGAAGGCTGTCGCTGCACGAGGCGCTGCGTCCGATGCTGGGGCGCTCGCGGGCTCTGGAGGACCTGCGCACGGCGATCCGGCTGGTGGCGCCGACCCGATCGACCGTCCTCATCACCGGCGAGAGCGGAACCGGAAAGGAACTGGTCGCGCGCGCGGTGCACGAGGGCTCGTCCCGCCGCCGCGGACCGTTCGTGAAACTGAACTGCGCCGCGGTGCCGGGAGGGCTGCTCGAGAGCGAGCTTTTCGGGCATGAACGGGGTGCGTTCACCGGCGCGGTCGGCCGCAAGGTCGGGAGATTCGAGGAGGCTCACGCCGGCACGCTGCTCCTGGACGAGATCTCCGAGATGGATCCCGCGCTCCAGCCGAAACTGCTCCGCGCCCTGCAGGAACGGGAGTTCTACCGGGTCGGCGGCGGGAGCCCGGTCCGCATCGACGTCCGGGTGCTGGCCACGACCAACGCCGACCTGAGGGAGCGGGTACGCCAGGGGCAGTTCCGGGAGGATCTCTTCTTCCGCCTCGAGGTCGTGCCGCTGCGCGTTCCTTCCCTGCGCGAACGCCGCGAGGACATCCTCCTGCTTGCGGCTCACTTCATGGAACAGCTCGCGGCCGAGAACGGACGCCCGCGGCCGCACCTGCCGCCGGCGGCGAGCGCGCTCCTGCAGCGCTACGACTGGCCCGGGAACGTGCGCGAACTCAGAAACGCCGTCGAACGCGCCGTCATCCTCTGTCCCGACGGCCAGCTCGAGCCCGGGCACTTCGTGCTCGACGGGGGAGCGCGGAGCACGGCGGGAGCCGACGACGAGACGGCGGGGGAGACCTTGGCCGAACGGGAACGCGCCTGGATCTTGCGCGTGCTGCGGGAGACCGGCGGGAACCGGACCGCCGCGGCGCGTCGCCTCGGCGTGAGCGTCCGCACCATCCGCAACAAGCTCGCGCTCTACGGGCGGGAGGAATCGGACCCGCTCGGTCTCCTCGGGACGGGACGCCGCGCGGCCTGAGCCGCTGATCCGGCGCCGCCGGCGCGGCTGGCCTCGTCCTTCAGCACCCTGCCAGAAGACGCACAACTTCTTTCCGCCTCCGGGGAAGAACTTTCCCCCACCTCCTTCCCGCCGCTGTCCGGATGCTCAGGTAAAACATTCACGTTACCTTGTAACTAATTGCATATGAATATGTTGTGACTGCTCTACGCCTTGTCCTCGTCGATGGCACATCGGTTGACACAGGTGTCTCGGCCCACACGGGCTCGGGTGCCCGGGAGTGGGGAGCTTGCTCCTCACTCCCGGCCCTGTGGCTACGACGCCGGACGCGGAATGCGGACGGAGGGGGAACAGGATGATCCGCCAGGTGCTCTTCGGGAACCGGGGCTGGGAAGAAGCGAAGCAGGCGCTCGACGCCGGCGCGCGACGCCAGCGGGTGCTTGCGACCAACATCGCGCAGGCCAACACCCCGGGATATCGGGCGCAGGATGTCGCCTTCGAGGAGCTGCTGCAGGGAGAGGAAACGAAACTGTCGCTCGCGCGCACCGACGGGGAACACCTGTCCGGGCGCGCCCGACCGGTGCCGGCGCCAGAGACGCGCGCGCGCGGCGGCGAGATTCCCCCGGGGGCCGTCAACGACGTCGAGGTCGAACGGGAGATGAACGAGATGGTGCAGAACACCATCCACTTCCAGGCGCTGACCCAGCTTCTGGCTAACCGCTACCGCAGCCTGCGCGATTCGATCCGCCCGGGCGCGTAGTCAACTGACGGGAAGAGACGATGAAGATCTCCTACCTTGCGGGCATGAACGTCTCGGCCTCCGGGCTGCGCGCCCAGCGGGCCGTGATGGACGCGGCGGCGGAGAACCTGGCCAACGCGCACACGACCCGCACGGAAAGCGGCGGGCCGTACCGGCGCAAGACCGTCGCCCTCTCGGCCGAGGAGACGACCTTTACGGTGCGCGGCCCGGCCCCGGCCGCCGAGGCCCAGCTGGCGCGGACCGACGAAGCGCACCGGGATGGCGCCTCGCTCCCCGTGGAGGGCGATGTCGCGGTCACGCTCGTGCAGGCGACCCCGGGCGAGGACCCGTCCGAGTTTCCACAGGTGCACGACCCCGGACACCCCGACGCGGATGAGAACGGGATCGTGCAGATGCCCAACGTCGACCTGGCGCGCGAGATGGTGACCCTGATGGTCGCCTCCCGCGCCTATGAAGCGAACATCGCCGCGCTGCAGGCCTCGCGCCGTCTGGCCGAAGCGTCGCTCAACCTGGCCCGCTGACCCGGGCCCGAGCCGATGGGGAGTGGGAGAAAGAAGCGATGATCGAGAGCATCGGAGCAAGAAGCGCAGGACTCAGGCCTCCGACCGAGCTGCCGCTGCCGGGATCGGCCGCGGGCGCGGCCGGGGCGTCGGCCGGAGCGTCGAACGCAGGCGGATTCGCGGCCGATATGAAGCGCTTCCTGGGGGATGTCAACGAACTGCAGACGCGGTCGAACGATCTCTTTCAGGGCTTCGCCCGCGGCGAAGTGCAGGACCTCCACCAGGTGATGTTGGCGCAACAGGAGGCCGGCATCGCCCTGCGTCTCGTCGGTGAGATGCGGGACCGGTTGCTGCAGTCCTACCAGGAAGTGATGCGGATGACGATGTAGGCCCCGCCGCGCCGGCGACGGCGCGGTGAGGCGGACCGGTTCGACAGGAGGATCCGGGGGATGCGAGGACGCGGGACGCAGGAGGGGCGATGAGCGCGTGGGCGGGTCTTGAGCGGTTCGGGCGGAAGCTGACGCCCAATCAGAGGCTCCTCTTCGGGACGCTCGCGGCGGCCTTCGTCGTGCTCATCATCTCGCTGGCGACCTGGGCCGGGCGGCCGCACTTCTCCGTTCTCTTCGCCAATCTCGATCCGGCCGACGGCAGCGCGATCGTGGATGAGCTCCGCAGCCAGAAGATCCCCTATCGGGTCGAGGACGGCGGCCGCACGGTTCTCGTCCCCGAGGAGAAAGTCTACGAGACCCGCCTGACGCTGGCGGGCAACGGTCTTCCCGGCTCCGGCACCGGCTACGAGATCCTCGACTCGAACAAGCTGGGCTGGACCGACTTCGTGCAGAAGCTGCAGTACCGGCGCGCCCTGGAAGGAGAGATCGCCCGTACCGTTCAGACGATCCAGGAGATCCAGGCGGCGCGCGTGCATCTCGTGCAGCCGGAGCAGAGCCTCTTCGTGGCCGAGGAGAAGCCGGCGACCGCTTCGGTCGTGCTTCGCCTCAAGCCGGGCGCCCGGCTCAACCCGGGGAACGTGCAGGCGATCGTCCACCTCGTCTCCTCCGCGGTCGAGGGTTTGCAGCCGGAAAACGTCACCATCCTCGACACGCGCGGCAACCTCCTCTCCTCGCCGGCCACCGACCCGTACCTCGGCGCGACCGCCGACCAGATCGCGATCCAGCGCGGCGTCGAAGAGCAACTCACCGGCAAGGTGCAGTCGCTGCTCGAGGCGGTGCTGGGACCGGGCAAGGCGGTGGTGCGGATCGCCGCCGAGATGGACTTCCGCCAGGCGGAGCGGACGACCGAGAGCTTCGACGCCGAGAACCCCGTGATCCGTTCGGAGGAACGTTCGGAGGAGACGGGAGCGGACGGCAGCCGGAGCGAGTCCGCGACGACGAACTACGAGATCTCGAAGACGGTGGAGCACGTCAGCGTTCCGACCGGGACGATCCAGCGGCTGACCGCTTCGGTCTTCGTCGACGGCAGCTACAAAGTCCTGCCGAAGGGAGCCAAGGAGTACCTGCCGCGGTCCCCCGAGGAGTTGCAGAAGTTCGAGAAGATCATCCGCGACGCGGTCGGATTCAACTCCGAGCGCGGCGATCGGATCACGGTCGAGAACCTCGCCTTCGACACGTCCGTCCTGGACCAGGAACGGAAGGAGATGGAGAAGGCGGACCGCCTGCAGATGGTCACCCAGCTCGGCGGCAAACTCCTCACCGGCGCGGTGCTGCTCGTCCTCTTCCTGGGGCTGCTGCGCATGGTGAAGCGGACGCGCTGGAGCGCGCCGGCCGGCGCGATGCCCTCGGCGGTCGGGCGCTCGGTCAACGTGCAGTTGGGTGGACCGGCCGAGGAAGCCCCGGTCATGTTGCCGGAGCGTCTCGAGAACCCGAAGTCCGCCCAGATTCAGAAACGGATCCAGGAACTCTCCCGGGTCAGTCCCGATCAGCTCGCGAAGCTGATCCGGGTCTGGCTGCGCGAAGAGGTTTGACGGGATGGCCGGCATGGATCATTCGCAGGCACTGAAGAGCCTGATGGGCAGCCAGATGTCCGGGCCGCAGAAGGCGGCCTTGATCGTGATCGCCATGGGGCAGGAGGCGGCCGCCAAGGTCTTCAAGTCGCTCCGCGAGGATGACATCGAGTTGCTGACGGCCCAGGTGGCGCGCCTCGGCGACGTTTCTTCGGACACCTGCGACACCGTGCTCGAGGAATTCGACGAGCTGATGATGGCGAACACCTACCTGACCGAGGGGGGTCTGGAGGTGGCGCGCGACATCCTGCACAAGGCGCTCGGACCGGAGCGGGCGATGGAAGTGCTGGACAAGATCCAGCAGACCGAAGCCTCGATCGGCGCCTTCAAGAAGCTGAATGATGTCGACGAGAAGCAGCTCGTCAATCTGATCCAGGGCGAACACCCGCAGACGATCTCCCTCATCCTGGGGCAGCTCAAGCCGCAGCAGGCAGCCAGCGTGCTGGTGGCGCTGCCTGCGGAAGTGCAGCCCGACGTCGTCTCCCGCATGGCGACGATGGGGCAGATCTCTCCCGAGATGCTCACCGAGATCGAGGGTGTGCTGAAGCAGCACATCTCGGTCATGAGCCGCGCCAGCCGCAACCAGGCGGGAGGCGTGCAGGTGGTGGCCGAAATCCTGAACCTGGTCGATCGCTCCTCGGAGAAGAACATCCTCGGGGTGATGGAGCGGGAGAACCCGGACCTGGCCACGCAGATCAAGAATCTGATGTTCGTCTTCGAGGATGTCCTGCATCTCGGCGACCGCGAGATCCAGCGCGTCCTGAAGGACGTCGACTCCCGCGACCTGGCGGTGGCGCTCAAGCTGGCCTCGGACGAGGTCAAGACCAAGATCTTCGGGAACCTCTCGCAGCGCGCGGCCGAGATGCTCAAGGACGAGCTCGACTTCCTCGGCCCGGTGCGGCTGAAGAACGTCGAAGACGCGCAGCGGCGGATCGTCGATGTCGTGCGCAAGCTGGACGAGGGCGGGGAGATCCACATCAGCCGCGGCGGCAAGGGGGAGGAGCTCATTGTCTAGCGTGCTGCGGACTCCCCCGGTCGAGTCGCGGGCCTTCTTCCTGCGCCCCCCGGATGCGTGCGAGACCGAGAGGCTCGCCCGCTACAGCGACCTCGAACTCCGCGAGGCGCTGGCCGGGGCGACCGGGAGCGCGGAGGCGCGGGTGCGCGCGGAGATGGAGTCGACGCTGCAGGAGCTGTCCGAGCGGACCGCCCGCGCGGCGGACGGGCTCATCGCTGCGGCCCGCGGCCTCGCGGCCGGGCGCCGGGGGCTGCTCGAGTCGGCGGCCGAGGAGGTGATCGCACTGGCGATGGCGATCGCGGAGAGGATCGTCCGGCAGCAGATCGAGCTGGACCATGAGGTCGCCTTGCGCGCGGCGCGCGAACTCCTGCAGCGGGCGGCGGCCGGCGCGCGGGTCGTGGTCCGCCTCTCGCCGAGCGACCACGCGCTGGTCCAGGAGCGGTTGGATGGACTGGCCGAGACCTCCGGACTCGACGGGGTCAGGCTGCGGGTCGATCCGACCGTCACCCCGGGGGGGTGCGTAGTCGAGACCGATGCCGGAAGTCTGGATGCCCGGATCGAGACGCAGCTCGAGCGGATCGCCGCCGCGCTCCGCCCGGTCCTGGAGGAGGCGGCATGAGCGAAGCAGCCGCCACGATCCTCGGCCGGGCCCTCGATCGCAGTCGCGAGCAGCTCGACCTCGTCGATCCGGTCCGTGAGACCGGTACCGTCGTCAAAGTCGCCGGGCCGCTGGTCGAATCGACCGGCCCGCGCGCGGCGGTCGGGGAGATCTGTCCGATCCTGTCGGCGGGAGGGCGCGAGCCGATCGTCGCCGAGGTGGTGGGATTCCGCGACCATCGCCTGCTTCTCATGGCCTACGGGTCGATGGATGGGCTCCGGGCCGGAGCGGAGGTCCGTTCGACCGGCCAGCCGCTCCTGGCGCCGGTCGGCGACGCTCTGCTCGGGCGCGTGCTCGACGGCCTGGGCCGGCCGATGGACGGCCGCGGCCCGCTGGAGGGCGCGGCGATGGTTCCGGTCGCCGTCCGTCCGCCGCACCCGCTCGACCGCCAGCGGATCAGCGAACCTCTCGGCACCGGCATCCGTTCCATCGACGGGCTCAACACGATCGGCCGCGGCCAGCGGGTCGGGATCTTCGCCGGCAGCGGCGTTGGCAAGTCGGTCCTGCTCGGTACGATCGCGCGGCGGACCGATGCCGAGGTCAACGTGGTGGCGCTGGTCGGCGAGCGCGGGCGCGAGGTGAAGGAGTTCCTCGATCGCGACCTGACCGAGGAAGGACTCTCCCGCTCCGTCGTCGTGGTCGCGACCTCCGAGCAGCCTCCGCTGGTCCGGGTCAAGGCCGCGCTCCTGGCCACCCGCATCGCCGAACACTTCCGCGACCGCGGACGCCACGTCCTCTTGATGATGGACTCGCTGACCCGCTTCGCCATGGCGCAGCGCGAGGTCGGGCTCCTCGCCGGCGAGCCTCCCACCACGAAGGGATACACCCCGAGCTGCTTCGCCGCCCTGCCGCAGCTTCTGGAACGAGCGGGGATGGGCGAGCGCGGTTCGGTCACCGGCCTTTACACCGTCCTGGTCGAGGGGGATGACCTCAACGATCCGGTCGCCGACGCGGCCCGCTCCGTCCTGGACGGGCACATCGTCCTCTCGAGGCTGCTCGCCACGATGAACCACTATCCGGCGGTCGACGTCCTCGAGAGCGTCTCCCGCTGCATGCCCGACGTGGCGCACCCCGGCCAGGAGGAAGCCGCCGCGCGCGTGCGCGAGTGGCTGGCCGCGTGGCGCGGCTCGGAAGATCTCATCCAGCTCGGCGCCTACGTGGCCGGCACGAATCCTGTCACCGACGAAGCGATCGCGCGCCGCCCGGCCATCCTGCGCTTCCTGCGGCAGGGCTCCGGCGAGGGGACGCCGATCGAGCGAACGGTCTCCTGGCTGATCGAGCTGGCGACGTCCAGTGGGGAGGAAGGGCGATGAAGAAGTTCCATTTCACGCTCGAGGGGGTGGCCCGGGTGCGGGAGCTGGGCGTGAAGGAGCGGGAGCGGACGCTCGCCGCGGCCCACGATGCGCAACGCCAGGCCGAGGAGGCCCGCGTCGGCGCGGCTGCGCGGCTGGAGCATGCGGTCGCCTCGTCGCCGGCCGGCACCATCGTGCATGTCCGGCATCTCCTCGAGCTCGACGCGGAGCGCCGTCGCCTGCGGACCGAGCTCTTGCGGGAGGAGAACCGGCTGCAGCACGAGGACCGGCGGGTGGAGGCGGAACGTGGTCTCCTCATCGAGGCGCGCCGAGGGGCGCAGGCGGTCGAGAAGCTGCGTGAGCGCCGCTACGCCGAGTTCCTGCGCGCGGTCGTGCGGGCGGAGCAGAAGGTGACCGATGAGGCGGCGGCGAGATCGCACCGCCAGGCGAGGGTGTCGTGACGCGAATCTCTGAGCGGGGGGCAGGTCCTCTCGGATCGATTCTCGCCCTCCTCTTCGGCGGGGGCGCGGCGATGGTCGTGATCGCGCTCTTCATGACCGGGCTGGCGCAGGAGGCGATCCTGCCGCGGATCAAAGCGCGTGCGGAACGGGCGATGGCGGATGTCCGCTCGCGCGTCGACGGCGCGCGGAGCGACTCGACCGCGGTCGCCGAGATGGACCCCGCGGTGGCCGGAAGTACTGCCGGCTCGGCGTCGGACCCGGCCGTGGATGACTCTCTCGCCGCTCTTCGCTCGCAGCTCGAGACCGAAAAGGCGTTTCTCGCGGAGCGCGAGCGGGAACTGCAGCGGATGCGTGGAGGAATCGACAGCCTGATCAACGGGCGCGCGGCGCTTCAGGAGACCGAGCTGAAGCGTCAGGCGAAGCTCCTGGCCGCGATGCGGGCCGACGAGGCGGCGCGCGTGCTCGCCGCGATGCCCGATCCGCTGGTGCAGGCCCTTCTGGCGCAGATGAACGCCCGGGCCGCGTCCAAGGTGCTCGGAAAGCTCGATCCAGTCCGGGTGGCGCGTCTCTCCACCCAGGCCATGACCCAGGCGGATCTTTCGAGTTCGGTTCTCCCCTCGGGATCGGACGGAACGCCCGCCATCGACCCGGCGGTGAGCGCGCCCTGAGCGGCGCTCATCCCAGGATCCGTGGAACCAGGAAGGTACCATGAGCCTGTCCCCGTGGATGCAGATCCTGACCGGAGGAGCGCGGAGCTTCTCCGGCCCGACCGTGCCCCTCTCGCCCCGGCGAGAAGCGGAGACCTGGATCGCGGACCGACCGCGCCTCGATGACTTCGCCGCGACTCTGGCGGCGGCCGGTGACGCAACGGACGAGGTCTCCCGTGCCGTCGAGAGCCCGGAGGACGACGTCGCGCTGGCGCCCCGTCCGCGCGATCGAGCCGATGTCGGGCGCGAGCCGCGCGATCGGCGCGAGGTCGCTGAAGAGGCGCGGGCGGAAGCCGACGCGGCCGGCACCAAGGAGCAAGCGCGCGACCGGGCCGACGTGGAGGAGCAACGCGACCGCGCGCAGACGCGAGCCGCGGACGCGATGAGAGCCCAATCCGCACCGGCGCCGGAGTCGCGTCCAGAGCCCCCGACGGTCGGCTCGAGCGCGGACGTCGCGAACCCTGAGGGTGACGCCGCCGAGTCCGCGCAGACGATCTACGCGACCGCGAGCGGATCGCGTCCGTCGGGGTCGGCCGGCTCCGTGCCCGGTAGCGACCCCCGTCCTGCGTCGTCGACGCGACTCGAATCGGACGCGAGCGGGCCGAGTCACGAGGGGCGGGGAGTGCCAGCGGCACCCGGGACCTCCGGCGGCCGCGCGTCCTCAACCTCGCTTCGCGCGGAGGACGCAGGGCGGATGGCGAACGCGACGGCACCGGGCACGAACCTTTCCGCCGGGATCGCCACGCCTGCGACGGGCGTCACGACGATGGTGGCCGCGCTGCCCGGCAGCGCTGCTCAACGCCTCCCGGCGTCCGGCCGCCGCGCGGAGACCACCCCTGTGGCTGTCGCCCCCCTGCCGGTGACGCCGGGCTCGAGCGATGCCCCCGCCGCCGAGCGCGGGCCGAGCGGATCGATGGGTGGTCCGGATCGGTCGATCTCCTCACTTCTCCGCGGGCTTCCGATCGGATTCCCGGGCGGCGGGAGCGGAGAGCTTGCGATCGATGTGCCGGCGACGGCGACTGGACCTGGCCCGGCCTCCGGGACGAACGGCGCGAGCAACGACGCATGGCGGGTGACGTCGCCGGCTGGCTCTGCCCGCGGGCCGCAGGTCGCGATGCCTACGCTCGCGGCGGCCGCCGCGGGGGACGCCACGACCACCGCGGCCGCGGAGCAGGCGGGAATCTCGACCGGCGGCGCGTTCTCCGTGGGCG
Source organism: uncultured bacterium (assembly GCA_964371055.1). GTDB lineage: Bacteria > Eisenbacteria > RBG-16-71-46 > CAIMUX01 > CAIMUX01 > CAYJLF01. Next base: position 14,753 of record CAYJLF010000025.1, read on the forward strand.
CGGAGGTCACGTCCGCCGTGAGACCGGGTGCGCCCGGCGGCGAAACGACGATCGCGGCGCCGACGAACGATCCTTTGGTGAAGGCGGATCTGGCCATGGCGGCGCCCGCTTCGGCCGGGGGTGAGATGCCGGTCGACCGAGGCCCGTCGCTTGCCTCGACGATTCCTGGCTCGACGTCGGGTCCGCAGGGAGGCTTGCGGGTGGATGACGGCGCCGGCGTGCGCGGCCTCGACTCCGCGCCGCGACCGGCGACGGTGGTGCCGGGAGCGGAGCGTCTCGGTGCATTCCAGCGTGCGGACGGGGCGTCTGCGGCCGCGGGGACGAAGTCGACCTTCGAGCACGGAGCGAGCTCGAAGGCCGCGGAGGCCGGACCGCGCACGGAGTCCACAGCCACGGCGAACGCTGCGGGCCAGACGGGACCCGCCGTCGGGGATGACGGCCTGCTGCCGACGGGGCGGGCGCAGGTGCCCGTGTCCGCTCCCGACGGAAGTGCTCCCTCGCCCTCACCGTCCGTATCTCCCTCTCACGGTGCGTCCACCGCGACACCGGGCGAGTCGGCCCTGTCGCGTGCGGGGGCGGATCGGCCGGGAACGGGAGAAGGCGTGCGGGGCGCATCGACGCGGGGTGGATCGTCCGACCTTTTGACCGGCGCGGCCACGGTGGGAACGGCCGGAATGGCCGACGCCCCACCACGCGGCGACCCGGCCTCGGGGGGCCTTCCGGACGGATCGATGGCTCCGGCGTCCGGGCTCTCGCTCGAGTCCAGCCGCTCCGTGGCGCCGGCCTGGCAGGTCGATCGCGGGGCCACGCCGCAGGGCGCGTCGGGATCGACGTCCTTGTCCAAAGCCGTCGCCGACGCGACGAACGACGCGACCCATGGCGCGACCCACTCCTCCGCATCCTCGCGCGCGGCGTCGGAGGCGATGGAGGCCGCCACGACGGCCGCGGTCTCGTCCCCTTCGAACGCCGCGATGACGTCCGCCCCGATCGCCGCGGGCTCGACGGAGCCTTTCTCCGCTGCCGTGGATGCCTCGCATGCGGCCGCGGCGGGCGGCGCGATGCCCCTCGAGGAGTCATCGCAGCCGATCCGGTCGAGCGGGGAACCCGTCGTGTTGGCACCGGCCACGCGCTCGTCGAGCGGGTCACCGGCCGCGGCCTCCCGCGCGACGCCACGCGTGCTCGATCCCGGCGCCCCGGTCACGCCGCGCGATCTGCCGACCGCGGTTCCTCACACCTTGAAGCTGGCCGTGCGCGAGGGGGTACGTGAGGCGCGGATCCGCCTCTGGCCGCCGGAACTGGGAGCGGTGCGGGTCGACCTGCGCGTGAACGGGCATCAGGTGACGGCTCGTTTCGAAGCCGAGCGGGCCGACGTCCGCACGATGCTCGAGAGCATGCGGAGCGAGCTGAGCCGCGGCCTGCAGGAGGCGGGCCTGAAGTTGCAGAGCCTGGACATCGCCGCGGCCGGTGACGGTGCCCTGCGGAGCTCGGGCGGCCCCGAGGCTCGCGCGGCCGGTGGAAGCTCGTCCCTGACGGGCGGTTCGTCCGACGGGAGCGGATCGCCGGATCGGAACGGATCGAACCCGCTGGGTGGAGACGATGCCTGGAGCGCGGGTGCGCGCCAGGGCGGGCGTCAGGGCGAGCACGGCGGAGGCGCGTCGCCGCGCATCGATCCGGCTTCGCGAGTGGCGCCGGAGCGTGAGGCGGTGGATCGCGGGCGATCCGGCCCGGTCGGGCCGGACCAGCGCGACGCCGTCGATGCCTGGGCCTGACGGAAGGCGAAAAGGAGAACGGCATGGAGATCACCTCGACCACCTCGGCGACGCAGACCGGTACGACGGCGGCGGCCTCGCGCGAGACGATGGACAAGGATTCGTTCCTCAAGCTGCTCATCACGCAGATGCAGTACCAGGATCCGCTCTCGCCGATGGACAACACGGAGTTTCTGGCGCAGATGGCGCAGTTCAGCTCCCTCGAGCAGATGCAGAACCTGAATTCGAGTTTCGAGACGAACATGCTGCTGACCCAGGCGCTCAACAACTCGGCGGCGGCGGGACTGATCGGTCGTCACGTCCGCGCATCGGGGGACACTGTCGCGCTGGGTGAGAGCGGCGGCGTCGAGCTTGGCTACTTCCTGCCGTCCGAGGCGGAGACGGTCACCATCACGATCTATGACAGCCAGGGACGCGAAGTGCGCACGCTCGTCAGTGATCAGACCGACAGCGGCGCCCAGCGCTTCACCTGGAACGGTAACGATCTTTCGGGACAACGGGTGGCCGCGGGCGACTACAGCTTTGCGATTTCAGCCAAGGATGAAAACGGCGCGGAGATCTCGGCCACGAGCCTGGTCTCCGGGCTCGTCGAAGGGGTGACCTACCGGAACGGCGGAGCCTATCTCCTGGTCGAGGGACGCGAGATCTCGCTCTCCGAGGTGTTGGAGGTCTACCAGTGAGGCACAGCAGACCGGCGGCCGCGCGCCGAAGTGATAGAGCCGGGGATCGCCGCGACCAGCGCGGATGCGGCGACTCCCCCCGCGATGGCCCCGTCCGCGGCCTTCGCGAACCGGGCGGCCGGAGGCCGTTCCCCACAGCAGGGTTTCAGTCTTAGGAGGAGCAGCTCGCCATGATGCGTTCACTCTTTTCAGGGGTATCCGGGCTGGCGATCAACATGGTCCGGATGGATGTGATCGGTAACAACGTCGCCAACGTGAACACGGTCGGGTACAAGTCGGCCCGCGTCACCTTCGAGGAGACGATGACGCAGCTCCTGAAAGGGGCAACCGCGCCACGCGGCGAACTCGGCGGATCGAACCCGACCCAGGTCGGGACCGGAACCCGGCTCGGCACGATCGACAGCGTCTTCACGCAGGGGAGCATGGAGTCGACGGGGATCGACACCGACCTCGGCATCCAGGGGCGGGCGTTCTTCGTCCTCTCCGACGGTTCGAACCACTTCTTCTCCCGGGCCGGCTCCTTCCAGCTCGACGGCAACGGACACCTGGTGAACCCGGCGAACGGCTACACCCTGCAGGGGTTCGCCTATGACCGGATCGCCGACACCTACACCAACCTGCCGGGCACGATCAAGCTGCCGCTCGGCGAGGTCGAGCCGGCCAAGGCGACGACCGCGCTGCAGCTCCGCGGCAACCTCGATGCCGACTCCGAGCCGCGCGGGACGCGGTCTCTCTCCGCGATCTTCTACGGAGCTGACGGTGAGCCGGCGTCGGCCGAGACGAAACTGGACGACCTGAAGGGAGACCCCGGTTCGGTCATCGACCTTCTGACCGCGGGGGACACGGTCAGCTTCTCCGCCACGGTGGGGGGCGTTCCGGTCGGCTCCAGCCTTGGCGTGCAGAGCGGAACCACGCTGGGCGACCTGCTCAGCGGCATCGGGGAAGTCCTGAACTCGGTGGAGGGAGTCGAGGGAATCACGATGGAGGTCGGGTCGGACGGGCGGCTGCGAGTATCGACTCCGGACGGCCTCGGGAGCATCGCCGAGGTGACCGGACTGGTGATTCAGGCGCAGGATGACACGCTGATTCCGCGGGACGACTTCAACGGCCTGGCCGCCATGACCGAAACCCAGGCGGCGCGCGACGCGCTCGTCTTCGTCGAGGAGAGCACCGTGTACGACTCCCTCGGCTTCAGCCACGTCGTGCGCACGGAGTTCACCCGCATCCTGGGCGCCAACCAGTTCACCTGGCAGGCCCTGGTGGATGACGGCGCCACGCCGATCCTGCAGGGCGGTTCGGGCAAGGTGACCTTCAATGCGGACGGATCGTTCAACGGCTTCTTCTACGACGCGGCCGGAGACATCATCCCGACGCGTCTCGCGATCTCCCCGACGACGGGCGCGCGGACTCCGCTGGAGATCGGCTATGACCCCGGCCAGCCGAACGGATTCGCCGGAATGACGCTGGTGCGGGCGCCGGCCACCCTGGAGGCGACGAGCGACGGCTTCAACAAGGGAACCGCCGTCGACTTCCGCATCGACCGGACCGGCACCGTCGTGTCGATCTTCTCGAACGGCGTGACCCGCCCGGTGGCGAAGATCGCGATGGCTGAGTTCGTCAACCCCACCGGCCTCGTCCGCTTCGGCGACAACCTCTACCAGTCCTCGGTCAACAGTGGCCAGCCGCTCGTCGGCACGGCCGGCGGTGCGGTCGAGGCGACGGTCTTCAGCGGCAGTCTCGAACAGAGCAACGTGGATCTCGCCCGCGAGTTCACGAACATGATCCTGGCCCAGCGCGGCTTCCAGGCCAGCTCCCGGGTGATCACCACCAGCGACGACGTGCTGACCGAGCTTCTGAATCTGAAGCGGTAGGCGCGAGGCAGAACCGAGGCGGGCGTCCGTGACCGGCACCAAGGCCGGCCGGCGCCCGCGGGGAGGAGACGATGGCGGAGGAGAAGGCGGCGGCGAAGGCGTCGGCGAAGGCGGACGACGGTCCGGCCAAGGCCGAGGAGGCGGCCGACGGTGCGAAGGGGGCGAAAGGACCGCTCATTCCGCCGATCATGATCCGCTTCTCGATCCTGGGGGGGATCCTGGTCGTGATGGCGGTCGGTGCGATCTTTCTCGTGACCGATGTGATCGCCCCGAGGCTGAAGAAGCTGGGCGAGCCGGTCGCGCCGGCGACCGAGGAGGCACATGCCGCTCCGCCCGAAGCGCATCACGCGGCGACCGAGCTTGTGACCATCTCCGACCTCGTGGTCAATCCGGCCGGTTCCGGCGGCCGCCGCTACCTCAAGGTCGCGGCCGCGATCGAAGTCACGGTGCCGGAGACCAAGGGGAAGAAGAAGGCGAAGGCCGAGGGCGAAGGAACCCACGGGGCCGCGGCCGCGGGCGGGTTGCAGGACGCGCGCCTCCGCGACCTCCTGATCCGGGAGTTGTCGGCCCGCACGCTGGAGGAGCTGACCGATCCGGTGTCGAAGGAAGAGGCGCGGCTTTCGATCATGGCGGGGCTGGAGGAGATCCTCGGCTCCGGCCGCGTCGCGGCTGTCTACTTCACCGAGTACGTAGTCCAGTAGCCCGGGCGGCGGACGGGAGAAGACGTCGTGGCCAACATCCTTTCGCAGGAAGAGATCGACGCCCTGCTCGGAGTGGTGGAGGGGGATTCGCCCGAGGCGGAACACCCGTCACCCGTCGAGGCACGGCCGGCGCCGACCTACCTGCCGTACGATTTCCGCCGGCCGAACCGGGTGTCGAAGGAACAACTGCGCTACTTCCAGACGATCCATGAGACCTTCGCGCGCTCCTTCGGCAACGCCCTGTCCGGCCACCTGCGGACCATCGTCGATATCGACATCGTTTCGGCCGACCAGCTCACCTACGGGGAGTATGTCCTGTCGCTGCCGGCGTCGACGGCGCTCTTCGTCTTCGACATGCGCCCGCTGGACGGCAACGGCGTGTTGGAGATGAACCCGTCGGTCATCCTGATGATGATCGAGCGGCTCTTCGGCGGCGCGGGCGCGGCCTCGAGCCTCAGCCGCGACCTGACCGCGATCGAGACCGCGGTCGTGACCAAGCTGGTCAACGTCGGCCTGGACGAGTTGGGTGCGGCGTGGGAAAAGGTCTCGCCGATGAAGCCGCGGCTCGCCGAGCTGATGAAGAACCCGCAGATGCTGCAGCTTCTGCCGAACACCGAGACGGTGATCCTGATCACCTTCGAACTGCGCCTCGGGGAATCCGCCGGCATCCTGTCGCTCTGTTACCCCTACCTTTCGCTCGAGCCGATCCTTCCGAACATGAGTTCCCGGGGGGCTCTGCTGGGCCAGAAGACCCGTGTCGTCGAACACGGCCGCGAGTGGATCGAGCACCGGCTGCGCCAGTCCTTGATGTCGATGTCGGCCGAACTGGGGCGCACCGAGCTGACGGTGAAGGAGTTCCTTCACCTTCGCCCGGGCGATGTGATCACGCTCGACCGCGAGGTCCACGATCCGGTCGATCTCCTGGTGGAGGGAGAACGGAAAGCGTTGGCTCGCCCCGGCCTGCGCGGTCGCAAGCGCGCCGTGCGTCTGGAAACCCTGATCGGGAAGGGAGACCTAGAGGATGAGTCCTGACCAAGACAACCCGGCCGGCGGCGGCCCGGGCGACATCAGCGAGGACGAACTCCGCAAGATCCTCGGGGACGACTACGACTCGGTCATCGGCGCCGGGGAATCCGCCGGTGCGGAGGATGCGTCGTCCGCGGATAGCCGGGCGGAATCCGGCTCCGGCGCGGCCGGCCCGTCCGCGCCCGACGCCGCGGCGGCCGCTCCTCCGGCCGCCCCGTCCGCGGGAGCCGGCGCGGCGCCGTCGGCCTCGGCCGAAGCGGTGCAGCCGAACATGACGGACGCCGAGGCCGAAGCCTGGGCCGCGCAGATGGAAGCGGAGATGGAACGCGACGCGGCGCTGCCGGCGTCGGCCCCGCCGGTGGCCTCCGCGGCGGCCCCACCGGCCCGCGGTGGCGCGGCGATCCCTCCGCCGGTCGTGCAGCCGATCCACTTCGGCCAGCTCGAGGACGGCGGGGCGCGGGTCCAGGGGGGGATCGATCTCCTCCTCGACGTGAAGCTGCCGATCTCGGTCGAACTGGGACGCGCTGAGATGGAGGTCAAAGACATCCTCCAGTGCGCTCCCGGGACGGTCATTGAACTGAACAAGCTGGCCGGTGAGCCGGTCGACGTCTACATCAACGGCCGGATGGTCGCGCAGGGCGAAGTGGTGGTGGTCGAGGAGCACTTCGGTGTGCGCGTCACCAGCCTCCTGACGCCCGGCGATCGCGTCAGGAGCCTCGCGTGAGCCCCGAGATCCCCGGATCAGGACTCCTCATTCTCAAGTTGGGGTTGTCGCTCGCCCTCGTCGTCGGTCTGATCCTGGCGCTGCAGCGGGTCGCGCGGCGGTATGGAGGATCGCTCGGGGCCGCGCCGGGCGCCGACCAGATCCGCCTGCTCAGTCAGCGCGCGGTGGGACCTCGCCTCTCGCTGGCGGTTGTCGAGGTGAAGGGGAAGACCCTCCTGGTGGGAATCTCCCCGCAGGGGATCCGCCGCGTGGCTGATCTCGGGCGGGTGGAGCGCGAGGGGCGGGGAGCCGAAGCGCTCGCCGCGAAGAGCGCCGAGACCGGCGCGGCGCGCTCCCTCCAAGGCCTCCCGTGGCTGGCGTGGACCCGCCGTCTGGTCCGCCCGTGCGCTCCCGCGCCGGCGGCGTCGAGCGGGGTGAGTCCGACCGGGTCGCTGTCGATTTCGGGCCTCGAGCGCCGCGCCCGACGCGCCGCGCCGGTCCCGGCCGGGCCGCTCGCCTTCGAGCAGGAGATGGCGAACCGCCTCTCCTCGGTCCGCGCGCGCTATCGGTTCGTCTCGGATCTCGAGGCGGATCTCGAGGAGGCCCGGCGCGGATGAAGCCGAGAACCACCGATCGCCGGTGCCCCGATTCCTCCTCCGCCGGCCGTCCCTCCGTGCGCGGAGGCGGTTTGATGCGCGCACTCTCTTCCCCGTGGCCCTTCCTCGCCGCGCTCCTGCTGCTGGCGCTCGCCTCTCCGGCGCTGGCCGACCCGACGCTCCGCCTCACCGTCGAGGAGGGCGGGCGCAAGGAGATGGCGACCACGCTGCAGATCCTGCTGCTCCTGACCGTTCTCTCCCTCGTCCCGGCGATCCTCCTGATGGCGACGTCGTTCGCGCGGATCGTCGTCGTTCTCTCGTTCCTGCGCCAGGCGATGGCGACTCCCCAGGTGCCGCCGAACCAGGTGCTGCTCGGCCTGGCCCTCTTTCTCACCCTCTTCGTGATGGGACCGACGGTCGACCAGGTGCACCAGGACGCGGTCCGTCCCTATCTCGACGGGAGCATGACGAGTCTCGAGGCGCTGCAGAAGGGCGCCGGGCCGGTGCGCGAGTTCATGCTGAAGCAGACGCGCGAGAAGGATCTCGCCCTCTTCGTGCAGCTCTCGAAGCGTCCCCGGCCGCAGACGCCGGATGAGCTGCCGCTCAGCGTCATCACCCCGGCCTTCATGATCTCGGAGCTGAAGACCGCGTTCCAGATCGGCTTCATGCTCTATCTCCCGTTTCTCATCATCGACCTGGTCGTGGCCTCGATCCTGATGTCGATGGGGATGCTGATGCTGCCGCCGGCGATGATCTCACTGCCGTTCAAGATCCTGCTCTTCGTGCTGGTCGACGGCTGGAACCTGGTCGTCCGGTCGCTGGTGGCCGGGTTCAAGTAGGAGGATCGTTCCATGAGTCCCAACGACGCCATCGTCCTCTTTCAGAAGGCGCTCTGGATGTCCCTCCTGGTGGCCGCGCCGATGCTCCTCTTCGGTCTCGTGGCCGGGCTCATCGTCTCGATCTTCCAGGCCGTGACGCAGATCCAGGAGATGACCCTGACGTTCATCCCGAAGATTCTCGCGGTCGTGCTGTCGCTCTTCATCTTCATGCCCTGGATGCTGAACCAGATGATCCGCTACACGACGGAGACCTACGGCCGCATCGCGCTTTTGCCGTAGCCGCGGCGCGCGGGCGCGAGGGAAACGATGCCTCTGCCGCCGATCGACGGAGTCGAGACCTTTCTCCTGGTGCTGGTCCGGTGCCTCACCTTCTGGGGCATCGGTCCGCTCCTGGCCGATCGGAAGATCCCGCCCCAGATCAAACTGCTGGGCGCCCTCGCCACCGCCATCGCGATCTGGCCGACGGTCGATCCCACCGGATGGGTCATGGAGCCCTCGGCGGTCGGCCTCGCCATGCTGATCGCGCGCGAGGTCATCCTCGGCGCGGCTCTGGGTCTGACTGCATCGCTGGTCTTTCTGGGGGTGCGCACGGCCGGGAGTCTGCTCGGGATCCAGATGGGCTTCTCCTTCGCGAATGTGATCGATCCGAACACCTCGACCGAGGTGTCGGTCCTGGCGGAGATGCAGGAAATGCTGGCCGTCTTCCTTTTCCTCCTCGTGGACGGCCACCACCTCCTCTTCCGGGCCCTCGCCTTCTCGCTCGAACGGGTCCCGCCCGGCGGGGCGATCGACACCACCCGCCTCTGCGGGGCGGTTCTCCCCATGGCCGGGACGGTCTTCCAGGCCACCCTCCAGATCGGCGCCCCGGTCCTCGGTGCCCTGTTTCTGACCGACGCCGCCTTGGGATTTGTCGCCCGGGCGGTCCCCCAGATGAACGTCTTCATCGTCGGAATCCCGGTGAAGATCGGGGCCGGATTGCTGTTACTCATTGTCACAGCGCCGCTTTTCGCCCGCCTGCTGCAGTGGCAGTTCGCCGCCCTCGAGGGCCGCCTTCAGACCGTTCTCCTTGGCATGTAGCTTGCGCTTCTGCCCTTGCTCCCGCCTCGTCGGCCGGGGCGGATCCATGGGGGTTGAGTCTTGGCCAACGAGACCTTCGGCGAGCGCACCGAGAGGGCGACACCCAAAAGGCGGGAAGAAGCCCGCCGGCAGGGACAGGTCCCCCGCTCCACCGAACTGACCCACGCGCTGGTCCTCCTGGTCGGAGTCGGCGTCCTCGCCGCCCTCGGAGGCCGGATGCTGCGCGGGCTGTCGGAGCTGGTTCGCGTGCAACTGGCCGGGGCGACCGCCTCGGCCGTCTCGGTCGAGGGGGTCTACGTGCTCTTCCAGCGGCTGTCGATGCAGATCCTCATGGTGATGCTGCCGCTGGTCCTGGCGTTGATCCTGATCGGGCTCTCCTCGAACGTGCTGCAGGTCGGCTTCATGGTAACGGCGCGGCCCCTGACTCCGCGCTGGTCGGCGATCAACCCGATCGAGGGATTCAAGCGGATCTTCTCGCTGCGCTCGGTGACCGAACTGGTCAAGGCGCTGCTCAAAGTCGGGCTGATCGGCCTCATCGCCTGGACCACGGTCAAGGCCGACCTGGAGCAGCTCGTCCCTTTGATCGGAGCCGACGGCACTCTCCTCCTCTCCCGCGTCGGCGCCGCCACCGTGAAGCTCGGCCTCAGGGTCGGCGCCGCTCTCCTCGTGCTCGCCATCCTCGACTACGGCTACCAGCGCTGGGAGTACGAGCGCTCGATCCGCATGAGCCGCCAGGAAGTCGAAGAGGAGCAGAAGCAGCAGGACGGCGACCCGCAGGTGAAGTCGCGCATCCGCCAGATGCAGCGCCAGCTTTCGCGCCGGCGAATGATGACGGCTGTGCCGACGGCGGACGTCGTCATCACCAACCCGACGCATGTCGCGGTGGCCCTGAAGTACGACCGCGTGACGATGGCCGCGCCGGTCGTGGTCGCCAAGGGGATGCGCAAACTCGCGCAGCGGATCAAGGAGACCGCGCGGGAGCATCACGTGCCGATCGTGGAGGATCCGCCGCTCGCCCGCCTGCTCTATCGCGAGGCGGAGCTCGACCGGCCGATCCCGGTGTCCCTCTACCAGGCGGTGGCGCAGGTTCTGGCCCACGTCTGGCGGTTGCGGGCGCGCCTGGCGGGCGGAGCGGCGGCGCGGTAACGCCGCCGGTCGTTGAACGGAGAGAGGTGGGGCATGGCCGAGACGACACGCAATCAGAACGGCGGACGGAGCGACCTCGTGGTCGCGGCCGCGGTTCTGCTCGTGCTCGCCATCATGATCCTGCCGGTGGCGACCTGGGTGCTCGACCTCCTCCTCATCCTCAACATCGCCGTCGCGCTCATCATCCTCATGGTCACGATCTACATCGCGCAGCCGCTCCGCTTCAACGTCTTCCCGACGCTGCTCCTCCTGGCCACGCTCTACCGCCTGGCGGTCAACGTCGCCTCGACCCGGACGATCCTGCTGGAGGGGTACGGTGGCCGGGTCATCGAAGCGTTCGGCAACTTCGTCGTCGGCGGGAACTACGCGGTCGGGATCATCGCGTTTCTCATCCTGACCATCATCCAGTTCGTCGTCATCACCAAGGGAGCGGGGCGGATCGCCGAGGTCGCCGCGCGCTTCACCCTCGACGCCATGCCGGGGCGCCAGATGGCGATCGACGCCGATCTCAACGCCGGACTGATCGACGAGCACGAGGCGCGGACCCGCCGCCAGGAGATCACGCGCCAGGCCGACTTCTACGGCGCGATGGACGGAGCGGCCAAGTTCGTCCGCGGTGACTCGATCGCGGCGCTCATCATCGTGGCGATCAACATCCTCGGCGGATTCGTCGTCGGCGTCCTGCAGCGCGGCATGGGGATGGGCGAGGCGCTGCGCACCTTCACGCTCCTCACGGTCGGCGACGGACTGGTCGCGCAGATCCCGGCGCTCGTGATCTCGACCGCGTCGGGCATCCTGATCACCCGCAGCGAAGGACAGGGAACGCTGGGGCGCGCGCTGAGCGGGCAGCTCTTCAGCGAGCCGCGGGCGGCGATGGTGGCGGGCGGGATCCTCGCCCTGCTCGGCCTGGTGCCGGGACTCCCGACGCTGCCGTTCCTCGTGCTGGGCGGGGCCGCGGCCACCGCCGGCCTGATGGCGCGGCGTTCCCACGCGGCCGAGGAGAAGGAGGTCGAAGCGCAGGAGCGCACCAAGACCGCGCAGACACCCGAACGGGTCGAGAAGCTGATCTCGGTCGACGCGCTCGAACTGGAAATCGGCTTCGGGTTGATCCCGCTGGTCGACGAGGCGCGCGAGGGAGGCGACCTCCTGCGGCGGGTCACCCTGGTGCGGCGGCAGTGCGCGACCGAGCTGGGTCTCGTCGTTCCGCCGGTGCGCGTGCGCGACAACATCCGCCTGCCGCAGGACGTCTACGTGGTCCTGTTGAAGGGCATCGAGGTCGCGCGCGGCAGCATCATGATGGGCCAGGAGCTGGCCATGTCGCCGGGGGCCGGCGCGATCCCGATCGAGGGGGTGGAGACCAAGGAACCGGTCTTCGGGCTCTCCGCAGTCTGGATCCGGCCCGAGCGGCGCGGCGAGGCCGAGGTGGCGGGCTACACCGTCGTCGAACCCTCCGCCGTCATCGCGACCCACCTGGCCGAGACGATCAAGGCGCATGCCGAAGAGATCCTCGGGCGTCAGGAAGTCCAGTCGATCGTCGACCAGGTCAAGCAGCGCTACCCGGCCGTAGTCGAGGAGCTGATCCCCGGGCAGATGACGCTCGGCGGCGTGCAGAAGGTGCTGCAGCGGCTGCTGCGGGAGCGGATCAGCATCCGCGACATGGTGACGATCCTCGAGACCCTGGCCGACCACGCGGCGACCATCAAGGACCCCGACACTCTGACCGAGCGGGTGCGCGAGGCGCTGGGGCGCGCGATCACGCATCAATATCGGGACGACCGCGGCACGCTGTCGGTCGTCGCGCTGGAGCCGGCGCTCGAGCAGGAGCTGATCCAGTCGGTGAAGCCGGCCGACGGAGGCGCCCGCCTCGCCCTGCTCCCCGAGCCGGCCCGGCGCGTCCTGGACGGCATTTCGCGCGCGGTCCACCAGGCCCTCGCCCAGACCGGTCAGCCGGCGATCCTCTGTTCTCCCTACCTGCGCCCCTACCTGCGCGGCTTCCTCGAGCGGGCGCTGCCGCACGTGCCGGTCCTTTCCTACGCGGAGGTGATCTCGGCGGGCACGGTCCGCACGGTCGCCCTGGTGAAGGCGGAACATGCACATCAAGAAGTTTGAGGCGCGCGACCTGTCGGATGCGCTGGCCCGCATCCGCGATGAGCTGGGCCCGGAGGCGGTCATCCTCGAGACCGCCCCGCGGTCGAAGCCGGGTCGCGGCGTCACGGTCCTGGCCGCGTTACCGCGCGAAGGAAGCGGCGACGGGACCGAGACTGCCACGAAGACCCTGCTGCGCCGCTCGCTGCCCCGGCGCCTCCAGACGGCGGACGAGGCGTTGCCGTGGCCGACCCGGCGGGAGGAGCCCGAGAGCGGCCTCGATCGGGAACCTCCGGTCGAACGGACCGAACTCGAGGACGAGGCCCGGGCGCTGCGCGCGCGCGTCGCTCATCTCAGCCGGCTCGTTCGCTCGGATCACTTCTCGACCGTGCCGCTCCCGCTGCGTCAGCTCTACTTCGATCTGACCGACGCCGAGGTCGATGCCGATCTCGTCTTCCGTCTCCTGACCCGGCTGGGTCGGGCTCCGATCCCCGGCCAGTTCACCCCATCCCCGCCGGACGAGCTCCTGGCGCACCTGCGCTCGCTCATCGCCTGCGGCGGGGTGGTCGCCGCCGGGGAAGCGCGACGCGTCATCGCCCTGGTCGGTCCGACTGGCGTGGGGAAGACGACCACCCTGGCTAAGATCGCCGGGCATGCCGCCTTCCGTCTCGGCCTCTCCGTTGCGCTCGTCTCGACCGATGCGTACCGGATCTTCGGCGCGCAACATCTCGCGACCTACGCCGCTCTGATGGGAGTGCCGTTCCATGTCGTCGGCTCGAGCGCCGAGCTTCGCTCCCTCCTGACGGGGAAGCTGGCGCGGTTCGATCTCGTCCTGATCGACACCTCCGGCCGTTCGCCGCGCGATCCCGCGGGGATCGACGAGATCCAGCGCGTGCTGGCGGCCGATCCGCGCACCGAGGTCTTCCTGGCGCTGGCTGCCAATGCGCGGGCGCGCGATCTCGCCCTCGCGCTCGATGCCTTCTCCCTCCTCCCGGTGCGGCACCTCGTCTTCACCAAGCTGGACGAGGCGACCTCGACCGGACCGGCCTTCAGTCTCGCGCTCAAGGCGCGCCGGCCGGTGGCCTATCTCGGGACCGGACAGGGGGTCCCCGACGACCTCGAAGCCGCGACCCCGGCCGCGCTGACGCAGCAGCTGCTGCAGGAGGATCCGCATGCCGGATCAGGCCGATAACCTCCGCCGGCTCCGGCTGGTCACAGGCGGTGCCGGTTCGGACGGACCGGCCGAAGGGCGCGGCCAGGGGCGGGACCTCCCCGAAGACCGGGTCGTGGCCCGGCCGACCATCCGCTCGATCGCGGTGACCAGCGGCAAGGGCGGCGTCGGCAAGACGTCGATCGCGACCAACCTGGCCTTGGCCTGCGCGCGGCGCGGGCGCCGCGTGCTCCTGGTCGATGGCGACCTTTCGCTGGCGAACGTCGACCTTCTCCTCGGCGTCGTGCCGCAGAAGAACCTCGGGGATGTCATCTTCGGCCGCGCTTCCATCGAGGAAGTCGTCATCGACGCGGGCGAAGGGCTGCGTCTTCTGCCGTCCGGATCGGGAGTCGAGGAACTGGCCGATCTCGATGATTTCCGCCGGGAACGACTGCTGCGCGAGCTGTCGCGCCTCGAGGCGGACACCGATCTGATCCTGCTCGACACGGGGTCGGGCATCGGACGCCAGACGATTCACTTCGCCCGCGCCGCCGACCAGATTGTCGTCGTCACCACCCCGGAACCGACCGCCTTCAGCGATGCCTACGCCACGTTGAAGGTGCTGAGCCGCGGCCGCCTGCGCGGCCGTCCCGGCGTCCTCGTCAACATGGCCGCGAACGCGGAAGAGGGCGTCGAGACCGAGCGTCGGATCCGCCTCGTGGCCGAGCGATTCCTGCAGATGAAGCCGGAATACCTCGGGCACGTGCTGCTCGACAGCGCCGTCGGACGGGCCGTGCGGAAGCAGGAGCCCTTGCTCAAGGCCTTTCCGCGCAGCCCGGCCGCCGCCTGTCTCGAGAACCTGGCCGATCGCCTGCTGGGCCCCGGTGGGCCCGAGCCGGTGGCGGCCGATCCCGACGGATATTTCCTGAAGGTCGCCAACCTGGACGACTGAGCTCCAGCCGAGAGGATGCCATGCAGCAGTGGATCGAACATGCCGCCCGGATCGCCGCTTTGGTCGCAGCCCTGTTGGCCGCCGCCGCCGGGGCCTGGCGTGACATCCCGCTCCTGCCGCTGGCCCTGCGCGTTCTGGTCACCGGTGCCACGGTGTACGCCTTCGCCCGCATCGCGGGCGAACTGGCCGGCCGCGCCGTCCTCAACGGCGTGGCGCACGACGAGATGAAGAGGCAGGAAGCCCCGCGATCCGACACCGCCCCCGGGGAGGAGGCCCCGGTGGAGCGGGAAGCAGCCTAGGCAGTCCACACGGAGGGAGTAATGGCAGTCAGTTCCGCCCTGACCCGGGCCGCATCCGCGGCGAAGATCCAGCCGATGCCTTTGACCGAGAACCGGAACGAGGCGCTCAAGCAGTACTTCCCGCTGGTCAAGTACGTGGTCGACAAGATCGCGACGGGCCTGCCGAAGTCGATCGAACGCGAGGACCTGATCAACACGGCGCTCATCGGACTCCACGATGCGCTCGAGAAGTACGATCCGGATCGCGGCACCAAGTTCGAGACCTACGCCATCTGGCGGATCAAGGGCGCGGTCCTCGACGAACTGCGCTCGATGGACTGGGCCAGCCGCACCACCCGGCGCAAGGCGCGGGAAATCGAACGGGTCTGCCAGGTCCTCGATCAGAGGCTGGGGCGGGCCGCGACCGAGCAGGAGATGGCCGATGCGATGGGGCTGTCGCTGCACGAGTTCGTTCGGGTGCTCGAAGAGGTGCGAGGGACGGTGATCCTGTCGCTCGACCAGTCGCTGCAGGTCGATGACGAACATGACCTGGCCGGGCTGGCCGACCTGATCGAGGACACGGCCCTGGAGGACACGCTGCAGCTGATCGAGCGGGAGGAGTCGCGTCATCAGCTCCTCGGGCTGGTGAATGCGTTGACGGAACAGGAGCGGCTGGTCGTGGCGCTCTACTACTACGAAGAGATGACCCTGAAGGAGATCGGGGAAGCGCTGCGCATCTCCGAGTCGCGCGTCTCGCAGATCCACACCAAGGCGATCCTGCGGCTGAAGGGACGCCTGGGCCGGAACTGCCTGTAACGCAGCTCCCGATCGGGAGGCGGAATCGTGGCCGAGATCCAGGGGGTGAAACAAGTGCTGGCGCAGGCGCAGGTGGAGCGCCTGCAGGAAGGGGCCCGGCGCGCGGGCGATCAGCAGCAGCAGGGCTTCGCCGTCACGCTCCATCGTCAGGTCGATGCCCGTGAGCATCGAGTCAACGAGGGCGAGGCCGCGCGGGACGAGACGATCGATCCGAATGCCCAGAAGGGGCGGGAGGATGAAGAGGGCGAGGACCGGCGCAAGGAATCGCCGGCCGACCGGAAGGACCTTCCTCCGGAGGAAGAGGAGCGGGGTCGTCACGTCGACGCGAGAGCGTAGGCGGGACCCGCGAACGAAGGGACTTCGATCATGCGCATGAAACGAGCACTCCCCTGGATGGCCGGCCTCGCGGCCGCCGCCCTCTGCGCCGGTCTGGCGCTGACCTCGATCGACGGCGTGATCGGGGATCGAGCGGCGCTGGGCGCGAAGGAAGCGCCCGCACCGCCGACCGTGATGCGGCCCGACCCCATCGCGACGCCGGGGGCGGACGCGTCGACGCCGGTCACGGCGGGCGCCCTGGTGCCGGAAGATTTCGATCCCGCGTGGCCGACCGGCCAGGATCGCCTGATCGAGCAGATCGAGACGGCCCGGCAGGGGCTGGCCGCGGCGCAGGCCGCGGGAGTGCCGCCCGTCCCCGCGGCGCGCGCGGGACTGACCTGGACGCCGGTGACCCTGCTCGGGGGAGGCTTCGCCTTGATCGGCTGCGCCGTGGGAATCGCCCTCGCGGCCGGACGCCGAGGGCGGCGCCGGGCGACGGCTCCCGCCTCCGCGACCGTGGCCGCGCCCCGGGCGCCGGCCCGAAGGCCGGAGCCGGTCGCCTCGCGCCCGGTGGTCGCGACCCCCGGCCCCGATGCCCTCGAAGCCCGGCTCTGCGGTCTCGAGCGCTCGATGCTCCAGTTGGCCCAAGCGATGGAAGACGTGGCCGCGCGCACCGACTCGGTGGCCCGGGCGCAGCAGGCCCTGGAAGTGCGGGAAGCGCACGCCGGGGAGAGCACGCGGGGGAGCGTGGCGCTGGCTCGTGATCCGCTGCAGGATCTGCGCCTCGAATCGCATGCGGTGGCGCCGGAGATCGCGCCGCCCGGCGGCCGGCGGTTGCCGGGGTTCGCCCGCGCGGTGGCGCGCGCGCAGGGCCCCGCGTCGCGTGAGCCATGGGAACTGGGGAGCGTTGCGCCGGAACCGATGGCCGTCCCCGTGGCGACGCGGGCCCCACAGGCCGCCGCCGCGCGTCCGACCTCGCTGGCCGCGACGATCGACGGGCGCGACCTGGCCCGGATTCGGCACGCCGTCCTGCGCCTCGGCGCCGAGGGGTGGGACAGTGCGAGGATCGCGCGGCAACTGCGCATCGGCGAGGGGGCCGTCGAGCTGATCCTGAAGTCGGCGAGCCCGTCGCCGGACGAGCTGGCCTCGATCGGGGCGAGGCGCTGATGCGAATCCCCGGAAGAGCCCCGTCGCCGCATCCGCCGGACGAGGCGGGAGCGGATCGATCGGGCGCGCGTCGGGAAGTGGGGGAGCGCGATGCCCTCCTCGCCGCGCTGGATGAGATGCCGCCGATGGGACCCGTGGCGATGCGCGTGCTCGAGCTGACGAACGATCCCCGCTCCAGCGCCGCCGATTTCGCGCGGGTGATCTCGCGGGACCAGGGGCTGGCGGCGCGAGTGCTGCGCACCTGCAACTCGTCCTTCTACGCCCGGGCGAGCGAGGTCCAGAGCCTCTCGCAGGCGGTGGTCGTGCTGGGGCAGCGGGCGGTGCGGAACCTGGTGTTCTTCCACTCGCTGCCGGTCGGGCGCACGACCGGGGGCAAGCTGCGCGAGGTGGAGCACGGGCTCTGGATGCACTCGATCTCGACGGCGATCGCCAGCCGTCTCGTGGCCCAGCAGTGCGCCGGCGTCGATGTCGAGCTCGCGTTCCTCGCCGGTCTCTTCCACGACCTCGGGCGGATGCTTCTCCTGCAAGCCCGCTCGGCCACGTACGAGGACCTGGCGCGGGGCTGCCCGGGGGGACGACCCGACCTGGAGCTGGAGCGGACGCACCTCGGCCTGACCCACACCGAGGCCGGTGAGGCGGCGGCGCGCCGCTGGCGTCTGGGAGAGGACCTGGCATTGGTCGCTCTCCAGCACCACCAGCCGCCTCAGACCGTGCCGCCCCTGGTCGCGGTGGTGATCGTCGCCGATCACCTCGATGCCGCCGGGGACGACGCGCCGATGTCGCCGGTCGCGAGTGCGGCGGCGGAGCTGCTCGGCCTGGGCGACGAGAGGCTCGTGGAGGTGTGTGCGCGGTTGCGCCACGCCCTGCAGCAGGAGGAGCAGTTCTTTCGCCTCGCCGCCTGAATGGGTGGGGTGTCCGCGAGATCTGAAGGAGACCCGGCTCCGGCCGGGGAGACGAGGGGCCAGATCGATCCGGGTCGTCAGGGAAGACCCGGCGGGGAAAGGGAGTTCCGCGATGCGCCGTAGAAACGGAAACGGATCCCAGCAGCTTCAGGACGTCACCGACAAGTTCCGCCGGGGGGAGCTCAAGCTGATTCGCGTGCTCGAGGAGGAGGGGCTCATCACCGAGAAGGAACGGTCGAGCATCGCCGAGAAGGTCGACCGCGCCGTCGCGCAGAAGCGGTCGTCCGAGGTCCTGGCGACCGCGCACACGATCCACAACCGCCTGATCAAGGCGCTGCAGGTCTCGAAGAACGGGACGGAGAAGCGCCAGCCCGTGGAACTCGACGTGTTGACCGAGCTCTCGCGCCTGATCCAGGCCAGCACCGAGCGGGAACGGGTGCTCGACCAGATCCTCGATCTCATCGCCCAGGGGATTCCGTACGAGAATGGCACCCTTTTCGTCTTCAACCGCGAGACCGAGCAACTCGTCCCGACGGCGGTGCGGGGGCAGCACGTCGACCTCATCCGCGGCGTGCACTTCGACCTCGGTTTCGGCTTCTCTTCCTGGGTGGCGAAGCAGAAGAAACCGATCCTGCTCAATGATCTCCACTCCGGCGGGCGCGAGCAGCGCCCCGATATCGGATCGTTCCTGTCGGTGCCGATGGTCGTGCAGGGAGAACTGATCGGGGTCCTCAACCTGTCGCATCCCGCCAACAATGCGTTCACCGAGGAACACCTGCGCCTCCTCACCCTGATCGCGGCCCAGGCGGCGGCGATCCTGCAGCGGGTTCTGATGTACGAGGAGATGGCGCGGCTCGCGATCACGGACGAGCTGACCGGGCTCTACAACCGGCGCCACCTGCTGGAGCGGCTGGCCGACGAGGTGCGCCGCGGGCAGCGCTACGGCTGCGGCTTCTCGATCCTGTTCATCGACATCGATCACTTCAAGGCGATCAACGACGGCTACGGCCACGCCCTCGGCGACCGGATCCTGGCCGAGATGGGCCGCGTGCTGCGCCGCTGGGCCCGTTCGTCCGACCTGATCGGCCGCTACGGCGGAGAGGAGTTCGTCGCTCTCCTGCCGATGACCGATGCGACCGCGGCCGAACGAGCGGCCGATCGTCTGCGTACCGCAGTAGGAGAGCATTCCTTCGCCCGGCGCAAGCGCTTGACCGTCTCTCTCGGGATCGCCTCGTATCCGGCGGACGGACAGAGTCCCGAGGATCTGCTGAAGCGGGCCGACGCCGCTCTCTACCAGGCGAAGAAGCAGGGGCGCAACCGGACGGTCGTGAGCGGAGCGGCGGCGGAGTGAGCGCGGATCGGCCGCGCGGAAGGGTGGAGCAACCATGACCGAAGGAGACCACGGACCGGCGACTCGGCCGTCGGTGCTGCTCGCGGACGACGAACAGGATCTTCTCCTCATCCTGGAGGAGGTCCTGAAGGACGGACACGACCTGACGCTCGTGTCGAACGGACTGGAGGCGATCGAGCGACTGGGGACGGGGCGGTTCGACCTCGTAGTCACCGACATCAACATGCCCGGGGCCGACGGCCTGGCGGTCCTCAAGGCCGCGAAGGAGGCGGACCCCGAGTCCGAGGTGATCGTGTTGACCGGCAACGCCACCACGGCGACCGCCATCGAGGCGCTGCGGCAGGGGGCGCACGATTACCTCCTCAAGCCGTTCGACCTCTTCGAGATGGAACAGGCGATCGAACAGGCGCTGGAACGGCGGCGTCTGCGCGAGGAAAACCGTCGCTTCACGGTCTCGCTGCAGGAGGCGAACCGGGATCTCACCGCCAGCCAGGAGGCCCTTCGCCGTCACCGCGACGAGCTGAGCGCACGCGTGGACGAAGCGACGCGCCGGATCCGCACGCTCTATGAAGTCGGGCAGGAGATCACCTCCGCGCTCAACCTGGAACGGACGCTCGCCCTCGTCCTCGACCGCAGCCTCGAACTGACCGGCGCACGGGACGGAGCCCTGCTCCTCCCGGGCGACGAGGGTTCGTATGGCTGTCGCGTCGCGCGCGGCGCCTCCGAGGAGGAAGCCCAGTGCGCGGCCCGGGCCCTGCTCGCCGATCCGCTGCACGAGACGGTTCGGGCGACCGGGCGCACCGGCGAAGGGGCGATCCGGTTTCCGGACGGCTCGGACCGGACGGCCCTCATCGTGCCGTTTCTGCGGGAAGGCGAAGTCCGCGGAACGGTGGCGGTCTTCCGCGCCGACGAGACCCCGTTCTCCGACGGCGATCGCGAGCTTCTCAGCGGGCTGGCCGCGCAGGGATCGATCGCGATCCACAACGCTCAGGTTTACGATCAGATCCGTCAGCTCGAGCGGATGAAGTCGGACTTCGTGGCCGTCGTTTCCCACGAGCTCCGTACGCCGCTGACCGCGATCAAAGGGACGCTCGAGATCCTCGCCGACGCGCGGTACTTCCCCCTCCCACCCCAGGGCGGCGAGCTCCTGGACATCTGCCGCGTCAACTCCGACCGGCTGGAAGCTCTGGTCAACGACATTCTCGATCTCTCCAAGCTGGAGTCCTCGCGCCTGTCGAGCCACTTCGTCCGTTCCTCGATTCCCTCCCTCGCGCGCAATGTCTTCGTGCAGCTCGGCCGCCTGGCGGAGGACAAGAAGATCTCGCTCATCGTGGCCGAGAAGGACGGAGTGCCGCTCATCGAGGCGGACGAGATGCGCATCGTGCAGGTGTTGAACAATCTGATTTCCAACGCGATCAAGTTCTCGCCCGAGGGGACCACCATCAGAGTCGAGGTGGCGCCGGCGGACGGCGGGGTGGTCGTGGGCGTGCGCGACCAGGGGGTCGGGATCGCGGCGGAGGATCTCCCCAAACTCTTCACCCGCTTCCGGCAGCTCGATTCGTCCAGCACCCGCCGGGCGGGCGGCACCGGACTCGGGCTTGTGATCTCCAAGGGGATCATCGAAGAGCACGGGGGGCGGATCTGGGCCGAGTCGATGCCGGAAGAGGGGAGCGTCTTCTCCTTCTGGCTGCCGGGGTCGAACGAGAGGGCGCCGGCTTCGGCGGTGGAGGCGGAAGGATCCGCGATCTCGGGCCCCTGACCGGCTCGCGCCGCCGATTCCCGGCTTTCCGGTTGCGCCGGCGGTCGGGCTTTCCTAGTCTTCGTTTCATCCGATCCGGCGCGCCATGCCGGTGCAGGTCGGCCCCGGGGGCGGGAGTGCCCCCGAGGGGACCGCTGCAGGAGACGCAAGACTGGAGGCCGGTAAGGAATGTCGGAGACGCAGTCCGCGCGGTCGCCGCAGGGAGAGCGCGGCCGTTCCTCGATCCGGTCTGCCACTTCCGCGCTGCGTGTCGTGCGCCGCGTTCCGCGCCGCCACCAGGCGCTCCTCGTCCTGGCCGACGCGGGGCTGGCCGAACTCTTCTTCCTCGCGGCGGTGGTGATCGAACGATCGTTCGGCATTTCCGGCAGCTTCAGCGCGCCGGGAAACGGTCCCCTGCCGCTCGTGCTTGCCATCCTCTTCCCGCTGATCGTGGCCAGCCGGGGGCTTTACCGGCTGGGTCGATTCCCCTCCTGGCGCGGGCAGGCCGCGGCCGGACTGCGCGCGGTCGCCTGGTCGATCGGGATCAGCGTCAGCGCGCTCTTCCTCTTCGCGCGCGAGATTCCCTACGGCGCCCGGCTGATCCTCGTCAGCTACCACCTGATGCTGGCCGCCTGGATGCTGGCGCTCCGTCCGTTGCTGGCGGTCTGGCTGCGACGTCGCTTCGAGGCGCGCCTGGTCTCGCCGGAGCGGGTCCTGCTCGTCGGGGCCGATCGCGCGGCGGTCGAGATCTCGCGCCGGCTGCGCGGCCGGGGGCGCGGAGTCGAGGTGGTCGGATTCGCCGACTTCGAGGGACCGACCGCCGGACCGGTCGCCCCTTTCTATCACACCAGTCTCGATGCGCTCCCGGACCTGGCCGGCGAACTGGGGGCCGATCTGGTCCTTCTGGCGCGCCCGGATCTGCCGCGGGAGGATGTCGTCCGGGTCAGCGACCGCCTGGTGGCCGCGGGCATCCAGGTCCGGGTCGCGAGCAATGCGGTCAACCGCCTGATCGACGGCCTGCCGATGGAGCCGTACGGCGGCGTCTCGCTCGTGCCGGTCGGCCAGACTCCGCTCAACGGACGCCGCGAGCGGATCAAGCGCGCGTTCGACTTCGTCGCGGTCTGCGCCGGCGGGCTTGTCGTGCTGCCGCTCCTGCTCCTCCTGGCGTTTCTCGTCGCAGTCAGCTCCCGCGGACCCATCCTCTATCGCCAGGTCCGCATCGGCAAGGGCGGGCGCCCGTTCATCTTCTACAAGTTCCGGTCGATGAGGGTGGCGAACGACGATGAGGAGCATCGCCGCTACGTGCGCGAACTGGTGGTCAACGGCGACGCCGCCGCGACCGACGAGTCGGGCCGCAAGATCTACAAGCTGGTGGACGACTCGCGGGTCACGTGGATCGGGCGGTTCCTGCGCCGCACCAGCCTGGACGAGCTGCCGCAGCTCATCAATGTGCTGCGCGGGGAGATGAGCCTGGTCGGTCCGCGTCCCGGTCTTCCGTTCGAGTACGAGCTCTATCGCGACTGGCAGAAGCGCCGCCTCGAGGTGACGCCGGGGATGACGGGGTTGTGGCAGGTGACGGGACGCAGCTACGTCACCTTCGAGGACATGGTCCTCCTCGATCTCTTCTACATCGCCAACTGGTCTCTGCTGATGGACCTGAAGCTGCTCCTGAAGACGGTGCCGGTGGTCGTGTTCGGCAAGGGCGGGCTCTGACCGGGATCCCGGGGGCCGGGCGGGATGTCCGGCGCGGGATGCGGTGAGCCGGTGAGGGGAGGGGTGCGGCATGCATGTCGGGGTGGTGGGGTGCGGCTACTGGGGTCCCAATCTCGTCCGTAATCTGAGCGAGAACCGGCTCTGCACCAAGCTATCGCTCTGCGACCTGGACGCGCGCAAGCTCGACCGCCTGGCGCTCCGCTACCCCTCGGCTGCCGCTTTCACCAGCTTTGACGCGATGCTGGCGCAGACCGACCTCAAGGCCGTCATGATCGCGACGCCCCTGTCGCATCACTATCCGTTGGCCCGCCAGGCCCTCGCGCGCGGCCTGCACGTCTTCGTCGAGAAGCCGTTCGCCGGTTCGTCCGAACAGGGCGAAGAACTGATCGAACTGGCGGAGCACAACCGGTTGGTGCTCGCGGTGGGGCACACCTTCCTCTTCAGCCCCGCGGTGGTGAAGATCCGCGAGATACTCGACGGCGAGGAACTCGGCAAGATCTACTACATCAGCTCCACGCGCGTGAACCTGGGCCTGCACCAGAAGGACATCAGCGTGATCTGGGACCTCGCCCCGCATGATCTCTCGATGATCATGTACTGGCTGGGGGAGGTGCCGGTCGAGGTGCTGGCGACGGGGAAGGACTTCGTTCAGCCCGGGATCCCCGACGTGGCGTTCGTCTTCCTCCGCTTCGCCAGCGGCGCCATCGCGCACGTGCAGGTCTCCTGGCTGGCCCCCTCGAAGCTGCGCCGCACGACCATCGTCGGATCGGCCAAGATGCTGGTCTACGACGACACGGCGAACCTGGAGCAGGTGAAGATCTTCGACAAGGGGGTCCACTACCGCGATCCCGACACCTTCGGCGAGTACCAGTTGAGCTACCGCACCGGGGACATCGTCTCGCCCCGGCTCGAGACCTACGAGCCGCTCCAGGCCGAAGTGAACGACTTCCTCTGTGCGATCAAGGAGGGACGCCGCCCCCGGACCGACGGCTTCGACGGCCTCTGCGTCGTGCGCGTGCTGGAGGCCGCCGAGCGCTCCCTCAGCAACTCCGGACACGCGGAGGCGATCCGCGGCGTCGAGTCGCGGACGTGACGTGAGACCAGGGAGCGCTCGATCCGCGCCCCGAGGCGGCGGCGCGGCGCTCCTGGTCTTCCTGCTCTCTTTCATCCCGGCGGGAGATGAGGCGTCGGCCTTCGAGAC
Source organism: uncultured bacterium (assembly GCA_964371055.1). Lineage (GTDB taxonomy): Bacteria > Eisenbacteria > RBG-16-71-46 > CAIMUX01 > CAIMUX01 > CAYJLF01. The sequence goes on from CAYJLF010000025.1 coordinate 38,829, forward strand.
TCCCGCCCAACGCTGGGACTACTGGACGCTGCGCGCGACGGGAAACGTCCGCACGGCGCCACGCCTCGACGCCGAGCCGGATGTGATGACCGGCGCGATGACCGCTTCCATGAACGACTCCACCTCCGGCTTGCCGGCCGCATCGGGTCCGGCGCGATCGGCCCGAGTGCGCCTCCTCTCCACCATCGGCGCACTGGCCGTGTGCCGCTTCGATCCAACGCCCGGCCGGCCGCCCCGGCCGAGCAATCGCGCGGCGTATGCGACCCGGCCCCCGGCCTGGAGCGAGGCGGACGGTCTCCGGGTCGGCGACGATCCGCTCTTCGTGCTGGAGCAGGGGATCGCGCTGCGGCTGTGGGGCGCGGACTGGTCCAGCGTCGGTCCCCGATGGACCCTCCGCGGGGTCGCGCAGCTCCAGGCGCGGAGTGGCGGACCCTGGCTGGGACGCGCGCCGCAGATCAACCTGGCTCGCCGCGGCGGGCGACACGACATCGTTCTGGGCGCTGCCCCGATCCGCTGGGGGGACGGCATAGAGGGGAGCCTGCTGCTGGGACGCACCGCGCCGCCGATGCCGCAGCTCCGCTGGACGACGGCGCGGCCGCTGCGTCTCCCGTCCCGCCTCCGTCTCCCGGGCACGTGGACCGGCGATCACTTCCTCGCCTACCTGCATGATGACGACAGAACGATCCCGCGCCCGCTCCTTCTCGGTCATCGACTCGCCTGGCAACCGATCGCGTCTGTCGAGGTGGCGGGAGCACGCACGATTCTCTTCGGCGGTCGCGGGCGGACGCGGCGCCTGACCCCGCGCGATCTCGGCCACATCCTCCTGGGCCGGCGGGAGAACGTGGTCGGCGCGCGCGGTCCGGGGGACAGCGACCAGCGTGCTTCCTTCTCGCTGCGCGCCACTCTGCCGGCCGCCTGGAAAGAGCGCCTCCGCCTCGAGGGGGGCGAGCTCTTCTGGGAGTACGCGGGCGAGGACATGATCGATCCGCCGATCCCCGCGGCGGTGGCTCATCACTACGGCGCCGCGGCGGTCTGGCGTGGCTGGGAACTCCGCACCGAGATCTCCGAGAGCACGAGCGAGAATCGGTGGTACGACCGGCACACGGTCTACGGCGACGCGCACTTCTACCGCGGGCTGCCGCTCGGGATGAGTCACGGCTCGGACGTGGTCATGATGCGCGGCGGGATCACCACCCCGCCGGCCGGCGCGCGGATGCGGCTGACTCGCGCGGAGAGGCTCCACGGCGAGACCTCCGGGTCCCGCGAACTCCGCGTTTCGTGGCAGGCCGAGGCGATCGTCGAACTGAGTGAGCGTTGGATCGTCGAGGCGGAATTGAGCCGCACGCGGCGCATCGGCGACGGGCGCGACCCGACCGCGCCGCCGCTGCAGCGCAGCTTCGCCGCCCTGTGGGTCACCCACCGGCCGATTCCCGCGCCTTGACGCTGCGGCGTGACCGCTGGTAGCGTCAACCAATCCACATCCGGGGCGGGTATCGCTCCAGGTCGGACGACGGGAGGGCGGCATGCAGGAGATGGCCAAGGTCTACGATCCCGGTTCCTTCGAAGCGCGCTGGTATGCGCACTGGGAGAAGGAAGGGCTCTTCGCTCCCCGGCCGTCCAGCGCCGGGCGGCACTACACGATCGTCATCCCGCCCCCCAACGTCACCGGTGCTTTGACCATCGGCCACGTCCTCAACAACACCATCCAGGACGTCCTGATCCGCCTGCGGCGCATGCAGGGCTACAGCACGCTCTGGCTCCCCGGGACCGACCATGCCGGCATCGCCACGCAGAATGTGGTGAAGAAGGATCTGGAGAAGCAGGGCATCCAGATGGCCGACCTCGGCCGGGAGAAGTTCGTCGAGTCGGTCTGGGCCTGGAAGGAGCAGTACGGCGGCAAGATCATCCGCCAGTTGCGCACCCTGGGCTGTTCGTGCGATTGGCCCCGGGAGCGCTTCACGCTCGATCCGGGCCTCTCCCGCGCCGTCGAGACCGCCTTCAAGCATCTCTACCGGAAGGGCTGGATCTATCGCGGACAGTACCTGGTGAACTGGTGCATCGGCTGCCAGACCGCCATCTCCGACGAGGAGGTCGAGTACCGCGATCGCCAGAGCTTTCTCTGGTACGTGCGCTACCCCGTGAAGGGAACCGACCGCTTCGTCACCGTCGCGACCACGCGACCCGAGACGATCCTGGCCGATACCGCCGTGGCGGTGAACCCGGAAGATCCCCGCTACGCCGACCTCATCGGGCGCACGCTCATTCTGCCGCTGCTGCACCGGGAAATCCCGCTCGTGGCCGACGCGGCGGTCGACAAGGAGTTCGGAACCGGCGCGCTCAAGGTCACTCCCGGCCATGACGCCGTCGACTTCGCCATCGGCGAACGCCACCGGCTGCCGGTCCTCTCCGCGATCGACGCGCACGGCCGGATGACCGACGTGGCCGGGCCGTACGCCGGCCAGGATCGGGAAGAGGCGCGCAAGGGGGTCGTGCGGCAGCTCGAGGCCGACGGCCTCCTTGATCGGAAGGAGCCCTACGCCAACGCGGTCGGCGAGTGCCACCGCTGCCACACCGTCATCGAGCCGTTCCTCTCGCAGCAGTGGTTCGTGCGGATGCAGGACCTGGCCCGGCCCGCGATCGAGGCGGCGGAGAAGGGCGAGGTCTCCTTCGTCCCCGAGCGCTGGGAGAAGACCTACCTGCACTGGCTCTCGAACATCCGTGACTGGTGCATCAGCCGTCAGCTCTGGTGGGGTCACCCCATCCCGGTCTTCTACTGCTCGCAGGGGCACCAGGTCCTCGCCGGCGAGGAGCAGGAACCGTGCCCGCAATGTGGTTCGACCCAGTTCACGCGCGATCCCGACGTGCTCGACACCTGGTTCTCCAGCTGGCTCTGGCCCTTCTCGACCCTCGGCTGGCCCGACGAGACCGAGGAGCTGAAGGCGTGCTACCCGACGGATGACCTCGTGACCGGGCCGGACATCATCTTCTTCTGGGTCGCCCGCATGGTCATGGCCGGATACGAGTTCGTCGGGCAGAAGCCCTTTTCGCGGGTCCACCTCCACGGGATTGTGCGCGACGAGCAGGGGCGGAAGATGTCGAAGTCGCTCGGCAACTCACCCGACCCGCTCGATCTCATCGATCGCTACGGCGCCGACGCGCTGCGCTTCACCATGCTGATGCTGACGCCGACCGGCAACGACATCCTCTTCGGCGAGAAGAAGCTTGAGACCGGACGCAACTTCGCGAACAAGCTCTGGAACGCCGCCCGGTTCGCCCTCATGAACCTCGGGGACGATCCGGCCGTGACCGGGCCGATGGCGACCCGCGACCTGGCCGACCGCTGGCTGCAGAGCCGCCTGCGGCAGGTCATCCTCGACAGCGAACGGGCGGTGGGGGAGTTCCGGATCAACGACGCCGCCAAGGGGCTCTACGACTTCGTCTGGCACGAGTACTGCGACTGGTACCTCGAGATGGCGAAGGTGCGGATCCAGGCCGGGGGCGAAGCCGCGCTCGAAGCGAAGCGCGGGATCCTCGTCGGGCTGACCTCCATCCTCAAGCTGCTCCATCCGCTGATGCCGTTCATCACGGAGGAGATCTGGCACCACCTCCCCGGCACCGAGGGGGACCTGATCATTGCGAGCTGGCCCGGCGTCGAGGGGCTGACCGCGGATCCCGCGGCCGAGGAAGCGATGGCTCTTTTGATGGAGACGGTCGTCACGATCCGAAACGTCCGCAGCGAGATGAACGTCCCCCCGTCGCGCGAAGCGGCGGTCAGCATCCGGGCCGATCATCATGCCGCCGCTCTCTACCGCGAGGCGGCCTCCTATCTGCGGACGCTCGGCCGCGTGAGCGAGCTCGCGATCGGTCCCGAGCTGGCCAAGCCGCGCCATGCCGCCCACGACGTCGTCGGCCACTCCGAGGTCTTCGTCCACCTCGAGGGGCTGATCGACCTCGAGCTCGAGCGCCAGCGCCTGGGCCGCGAGCGGGAGAAGACCGAGACGCTCGTCATCTCCGCCCGGAAGAAGCTGGAGAACCAGGATTTCCTCGACCGGGCCAAGCCGGAGGTGGTCAACCGGGAGCGAGAGAAGCTCCATCTGCTGGAAGCCTCTCTCGTCAAGCTCACGCGGGCGCTGGGGGCGGTGGAGGAGTGAGCCGCGGTTAGCCAGGTCGCGGGTCGCCATCGGCCCGGTTCGGCGGGAGCAGGATCGCTCGCCGCGGTGTAGAGTCATCTCCGGAAAGGAGAGCCGAACCATGAAGAATCTCGTCCTCCTCCTGTTGTCGTCCCTGCCCCTGGTCCTCGCCCTCGCGCTCGTGGTCCCCTCCGCGCGCGCGGCCGAGCGCGAGATCCGGATTACCGTCTACAACAACGACCTCGCGCTGGTCAGCGATCTCCGTCCGCTGGTCCTTCCCTCCGGGCGCGGACCGGTCGAGGTCGCGGAGGTGCCGGCGCGGATCGATCCGACCTCCGTCCATCTGCGCATCCCGGAGAGCGAGGCGCGGATCCTCGAGCAGAACTTCCAGTACGACCTCGCGGACGCGGAGCGGATCCTGCAGCGCTATCTCGACCAGCCGATCGAGGTCATCCTCAAGGATGGCGGCGACCTGAAGTCAGGGACCCTCCTCTCGTACGATGCCGGCTCTCTGGTGCTGCGCGAGGGAAGCGGGACGGTCAGCGTCGTCTCCCGGCCCCAGGTCGTCGATCTGCGGCTCCCGAAGCTGCCGGAGGGATTGCGCACCCGCCCGACCCTCGTCTGGCTGCTGGAGGGACGCGGCGGGACCTCGCAGGCGGAGCTGACCTACCTGACCGGCGGACTCAACTGGCATGCGGAATACATCGCCGTGTCCAATGAAGCTGATACCGGGATCGACCTCTCCGCCTGGGTCTCCCTGGAGAACAACTCCGGAGCGAGCTACCCGGACGCGAAGCTCCAGCTCATCGCGGGCGACGTGCAGCGGGTGCAGCCGGCGATGCCGCCGCGGGCGCGGGTGGCGAAGGGGATGGCGGTGGAGATGATGGCCCAGGCCCCCGACTTCGCCGAGGAGACGTTCTTCGAGTACCACCTCTACACCCTCGAGCGGGCCACCACCATCGCCGACCGCGAGACCAAGCAGGTCTCTCTCTTCCCGACCGCCACGGCGCCGGTCAAGAAGATCTACGAGTACGACGGCCAGCGCGACGCCAAGAAGGTCCGCGTCATCCTCGAGACCGAGAACCGGAAGGAGCGCGGCCTGGGAATGCCCCTGCCGGCCGGTACGGTCCGGGTGTACAAGAAGGACTCCCGCGGCGATCTGCAGTTCGTCGGCGAGGATCGGATCGACCACACGCCGAAGAACGAGAAGATCCGGCTCGGCATCGGCAAGGCGTTCGACATCGCCGCCGAGCGGAACGTCCTCGCGCAGGAACGGATCTCCGAGCGGGTCAACGAGCAGAAGATCGAGGTGAAGATCCGAAACCGCAAGGAAGAGGCGATCGAGGTCCTGGTGATCGAGCGGCTCTGGGGCGACTGGGAAGTCCGGGAGTCGAGCCACCCGCACGTCAAGAAGGACGCCTACACGGCCGAGTTCCGCCTTCCGGTGGCGGCCGACCAGGAGGCGGTGCTGACCTTCACGGTGCGCCAGAAGTTCTGATCCGTGGAGGAAACGTGTCGGTGATCGACCGGCCGACCCGGCCGTGGCCCCGTCGGTGTTGCCAGGCGTGGCCCGTCCCGTCGCTGGTCTCGTCGCTTCTCGTGGCGCTTCTCCTGTCGCTGCTTACGGTCGCCGGCCCCGCTCGCGCCGCCACGGTCAGCGGCTTCGTGCGGAGCGCGGCGACCGGAGAGGCGCTCGACTATGCCAACGTCTTCCTCCAGGGGACTTCCTACGGAGACATGACCAACGCCAAAGGGTTCTATTCCATCCCCGGCGTGCCGGCGGGGGAGTACACCCTGGCCTTCAGCTTCATCGGCTACGCGCTGGAGACACGCCCCATCACCCTGGTCGAGGGGGAGTCGGTCCTCCTGTCGGTGGAACTCCGGCCGCAGGCCATCCAACTCGACGCGGTGGAGGTAAAGGCCGAGGGGAAGGATCCGACGATCACTCCCAGCCGCCTGACCCTGCGCACCGGTCAGCTCTCGCAGGTGCCGCGGATCGCCGAAGCCGATCTCTTCCGCGCCGTCCAGGCTCTCCCCGGCGTCAGCACTCTGTCGGACTTCTCCAGCGGCCTCTACGTGCGGGGCGGCAGTCCGGACCAGAACCTGATCCTGCTGGATGATGTCGATGTGTATAACCCCAGCCACCTCTTCGGCTTTTTCAGCACCTTCAATGTCGATGCGGTCAAGACGGTCGACCTGCAGAAGTCCGGCTACCCCGTCCGTTACGGCGGCCGGCTCTCCTCCCTGCTCGACGTCCACAACCGGGACGGCAATCGCAAGACGTTCGAGGGGGTCGGGCGGATCGGCCTGATCAGCTCCGGCTTGACGCTGGAGGGACCGTGGCGGCGAGGCTCGTGGATGGTCTCCGGCCGGCGAACGCACCTCGAGCTCCTGGCCAAGGCCGCCGACATCGACCTCCCTTACAACTTCTACGACCTGCACGGCAAGGTGAACCTCGACTTCCGATCGGAGGATCGCGTGGCGGTCAGCCTCTTTCGGGGGAAGGACCGCCTCGACTGGGAGGAGAGCTCGGTCGACATCCTGCTCGCCTGGGGGAACGACACCTGGAGCAGCCAGTGGACCCACATCTGGAACAGTCGGGTCTTCTCCCACTTCATCCTCGGCGGCAGCCGGTTCACCTCGGAGGCCGAGATCGCCTTCCAGGACTTCGAGTTCCGCTTCCAGAACCGGATCGACGACCTCGCCGCCAAGGGAAACCTCTCGATCAAACCGACTTCGCATCACCTGGTCGACTTCGGCTTCGAGACCAAGCTGCTCGACTTCTCGTGGAAGCGGGAGATCGGCGAGGGGGACCGCCTGCAGTTCGGCTACGACGGAACCTACGCCGCGCTTTACGCCCAGGACGCATGGACCGTGAGCCGCCGCTGGCGCGTGCAGCCCGGTCTGCGCCTTGATCACTACTCGGAAGGAAACCACACCCGGCTCGGGCCCCGCTGCAGCGTGAGACGGCAATGGAACGAGATGCTGGCCCTGACCGCCACCGGCGGGCGCTACTACCAGTTCCTCAATCTCGTCTCGGAGGAGGGGGCCAGTTTCGCCGACATGTGGTTCCCGGTCGACGAAACGCTCCAGCCCGGGCGGGCCGACCACTACATCGCCGGCCTCGAGCTGGGACCGTACGAGGAGTTCGATCTCTCGGTGGAGGCCTACTACAAGGACTACCGCAACCTGGTCGAGTTCAGCCGCGAGTTCACCCGGTCTTTGGTGGAGGAGGATGCCGAGCTCGGCGAGCTCTTCAATACTGGGACCGGCGAGGCCTACGGCGCCGATGTCTACCTCCGGAACCGCTGGGCCGGCTTCGACGGGTGGATCGGCTATGCCTGGGGGGTGGCGAAGCGGAAGGTCGAGCAGTTCAACCGGGGGGAGGAGTTCACTCCGGTCTACGATCGCCGTCACCAGATCACCGTCATGCAGTCGCGACCGCTGGGAAACGGCTTCACTCTCGACCTCGCCTTCCGCTACGGCACCGGGCAGCCGACCACGCTGGCGGCGGGGCGGTACACAGTCCGGGATCTCAACGGCAACACCTACGACACGACGCTGCCCGGGCCGCTCCACGAGGGGAGGCTCCCGGCCTTCCATCGACTCGACGTCGGCGTGTCGAAGGGGTTCGATCTCGCCTCCGCCCGGGGCGAGGCCTCCCTGCAACTCATCAACCTGTACAACCGGGACAACGTCTATCTCCGGGCGTACGACCTGGAGAAAAATCCGGCGGAGTACGAGGATGTGACCATGTTGCCGTTTCTGCCCACCGTCGGCCTGACGGTCCGGTTCTGAGGGGCGGGATGATGCCTCGGGTGAAGCGGCTCTCCGGCTCGAGCCTCCCCTCGACTCCGGCGGGGACGATCCGTCCCGGTCGCAGGCGGCGCTTTCGGGTTCTTCTCTCTCTGGTCCTGGCGGCGCTCGCAGCCGGCTGTTCCGATGACGCCACCGAGCCGCCGACCCGGGACGAGGTCGCCATCTTCGGCTACCTCTATATCGGCGAGACGGTCAGCGTCGAGAACGCCATCCTCGTCACCCGGGTGCGGCCGGTCGGGGAGTTCTACGACCCGGTCGAGGCGACGGTGAACGACGCCCTCGTCACGCTCCGCCGCGTAGGGGACGCAGAGCCGGAGACCTTGCGCGCGGTCGGGCCGGGATCGTACGCGGCGCCGGACTACCCGATCGAGGCGCGCGCCACCTATGATCTCTCGGTCGCGATCCCGGGGGATCGCACGCTCCACGCGCGCACGACCACGCCGTTCGCCTTCGAAGCCGAGGGGGGACCGCCGGTCCTCCCCGACTCCGTGCCGCACACCATCCTGCAGGATGCCCACCCGGTCTACCTCGCCTGCGACGATCCGGAACAGATCGCGCTGGTCGATGTCTACTGCCGGGAGGACTGGGAGACCGCCCGCTACATCTATCCGTTCGGGGACCGCGAGGCTCCGGACGACTATGCGGAGTATGGAGGGGACAACGGCGAGCCGAGGCACATCAGCGCCTACTTCCGTCTGAACGACCTGGTGCGCGTCGGAGAAGGTGCGGACGAGCGTTTCGTCATCGACTTCTACAGCGCCATGATGGCGTTCTACGGCGCCTACGCGGTCCAGGTCTTTACCATCGACGATAACTACTACCGCTTCCTCTACCGGGATCACCCGGAAGAGGAAGGCGGCATCGTCGGCGGGATCGGCGTCTTCGGCTCGGCCTGCCGGCGATCGTGGGAGATCCGGGTCGGTCGGGCGACCTCCGGTCCCGCTCGGGGACGGCTCAAATCATCCGAAGATCCGACTCGACCTTCGGTCGGCGCGGCCGCTTTTCGAACCGCCGTTCCCCCCTGGGCGGGGAACTGAATCGAGTCCATACTCGTCTCGCCTGGCCGTGACCCACCTTGGCTCGTCTGCCCGCCACCCCGGGGGGAACCGTGCGACTCGGACCATGGGCGTTCTGCATTCTGTCGGCTCTGGCGGCCGTCGGTCTGGCCGCGGGGGGCGGCCTCGCGGACCGATTCGCGGCGGCGGATTCGCTCCTGCGGCTTCGCCGGGCCGACGATGCCGCGGCCATTCTGGACTCGGTGCGCGCCTCGGCCGAGCGACGGGGAGCGCCGGGAGAGCGCCTCGCCGTCCTCCTGGAGCAGGCCCGCCTGAACGGACTCGTCGGACGGCCCAAGCCTGGCCGCGAGAGCGCCGCGAAGGCCCTCGAACTTGCATCGACTCTCCGCGACACCCTGGCGGTCTGCCGCGCCCTCCGCTGGCTCGCCGTCGCCGCGCAACACGAAGGCGCGATGCCCGAGGCGCGGATCTGCGCACAGCGACTCCTCGAGCTGGCGCGTGCCCACGGAGACCGTTTCCACGAGGGGCAGGGGCACCTCCTGACGGCCTACAGCGATCTCGTGATGGGTGACGTCCGCGCAGCCGAACCGGAGTACGAGGCGGCGATTCCAGCCTTTGTCGAGGTCAGGAACCTGGTCTTCGAGCTGATGGCGGTCCAGGGTCTCGGTCAGATCCTGCATGGCCGCGGCGAGGTCGACGGGGCGCGCGGCTGCTTCCTCCGGGTCCTTCAGGGCAGTCGGGCACTCGCGGACCCGTTTGGGGAGGCACGCGCCCTCAATGACCTCGGCGTGCTCGAGTTTGTCTACGGTGATCCCTCGGCGGCCGAGGCGTACTATCGGCAGGCCCTCGAACTGCAGGTGGCGAACGGGGATCTGGCTCAGAGCGCGGTCGCGGCCACGAACCTGGCGATCTGCCACAGCGCCATCGGCGAATACGATGAGGCCCTCGCTCTGCTCACGGAGACGCGGAAGCGGTGCGAAGAGGCCGGCTATCGCGGGACGCAGTCGGCGGTGCTCGAGGAAATGGGGTTGGTGCGCCGCGACCAGGGGGAGTATCGGGAGGCGGCCGCGCTGTTCCGCCGGGCGGCAGATCTCGCCCGCGGGTCATCCCCGGACCAACTGGGCCTCTGCCTGGTCGGACTGGCGGAGGTGCTCGCCTTCCAGGACAGCATCGGCGCGGGCCTGGCCACGCTCGAAGAGGGCAGCCGGACGATCCGTGGCCTCGTTACGCCGGCGACCCTCTTCGACATCGAGCGGATGCGCGGAAGCCTTCTCCTCTGGATGGATCGGCCCGCCGAGGCGCTGGTGCATCTCCGGGCGGCGGACCGCATCGGTCGGACCCTGGAGCTGAGCTTTCTCGTGGGCACACTGGCCTATGCGGGGCGTTGCCATGATCTGCTGGGATGTCCCGACAGCGCCGGCCTCGTGCTCGCACGCGCGGCCGAGGTCTGGGAGGGGGATCGCGCGCGCCCGCACGACCCCTGCTGGCGGGAACAGGTGGAGTACAACGGGCGTCGTCTGTACAACGAGATCGCCCGTCACATCTGGAGCGGGAACGCCACGACCCTGACGGGGGAGCGTTCCGGCGCGGCCTTCGACGCTTTGCAGCGCTTCAAGGCCCGCACGCTGCGCGAGCGGATGCTTGGCGCGTTCTCCGCCCGGCCTGACACGGGGTCGGGGCCGGGAGCGACCGTCGAGGCCATCCGCGCCTCGGTCACACTGTCCGAGCTGCAGAAGCGCTGGCTCGGACCCGACGAGCTGCTGCTCGACTTCTTCCTTGGGGACGATGCGATCTACCTCTTCGGCGTCACTCGGTCGGAGTGCCGGGCCTTGCGAGTGGTCTGTGACACGAAGGAACTCCGGCGCGCGCTCCTTCGATACCGGGAGCTGGCGGCCGCGCGACCGGGACCGCAGTTGGGTTCGAGCCCACCAGCGCAGTCGGATCCGGCCGACCTGCTGGATGCCGCCGGGCGGCGCCTGTCCACGCTCGTGCTCTCTCCGGTGGCGGATCTCCTCGCGGCTCACTCCCGCGTCGCCTTGGTCCTCGACGGCGAGCTGAACCTGGTTCCCGTCGAGGCGTGGCCATCACCTGATGATCCGAAGGCGAGCGGTCCGCCGGAGCCTCTCTTCGTCCGGCACAGGATCACGAGAATTCCGTCGGCGACCCTGTGGCGGGACCAGCGGGCGGGAGGAGCACATCCGTCCACCGGCGCTCCGAGGCGTGAGGTGCTGGCGCTCCTCGGGCCGGAGCCTCCCGAGACCGGCCCGGGGCCGAGGGAGTCGGCCTCGGGATGGGCGGATCGGGGCAGTTCTCTCCCGGGCGCGGCGAACGAAGTCCGTTGGCTGCGGCGCTCGTTCCAGGGCGTACGTGTGCTTCCCGCGGCGGATTCCGCCCACTGGCTCGCGGCGCTCCGACGATGTGGCGTCCTCCACCTCGCTTCCCACGTACAGGTCGATGACGTGCATCCATGGCGTTCGGGACTTCCCGAGCTGCGGGCTCAGCAGATCGCGGGGCTGCGCCTCCCCGCCGGGCTGGTGTTTCTCGCCGGTTGCGAATCGGCCGGCGGGCGACTCGTGTCGGGGGAGGGAGTCCTGGGATTGACGTCGGCCTTCGTGTCGGCCAGTGTGCCGTCCGTCGTCGCGACCCTCTGGCCGGTCAGCGACCGGGCCACGAACCGGCTGGCGCGGGTCTTCTACTCCGCGCTCGCGGATGGACGCCCGGTGGGCGAAGCGCTGCGCGTGGCCCAGCAAGCGGTCCGCGCCGATCCGCGGACGCGTCACCCGTTCTACTGGGCGGGATTCGTGCTGGTCGGAGAGAATGGAACCGTGATCCCGCTTCAGCGCCGGCGGATGGGGCCGATCGCACTGGCTCTGGCGGCGGGGGCCCTGTCGCTGGGCGTGATCGGACGGGCTTGGCGGTTGAGATCCAGCCGAGCGGCGTGATTCCGGCCCGGAGGATGTCTCCAACAAGATGAAGGATCCGGCAACGCACAACGCGGCCGACGAAGATCTGGTCCGGGCCTACCAGCGGGACCCGACCGGCACGGACGGACGCGCCGCCGCGGAGGCGCTCTTCGAGCGCTACTGGGAGCGTGTCTATCTCTGGTGCCACCGGAGGGCCGGCCACCATGAGACGGCGCGCGATCTCGCGCAGGACGTGCTCTTGAGCGCGTACCAGGCGCTGGTTTCGTTCGAGGGGCGGTGCCTGTACAGCTCGTGGCTCTTCACGATCATGCGGAACCGCTGCTGTCGGTCCCTGCGCCGTCCGAGCCTGCTCCGCGACGAGGAGGTCGAGGTCGATCGCCTGGCCGGGGGAGCGACTCCTGCGGACGCGTCTCTGGCGGAACAGGAGGACGAAGAGGAGGTGCTTCGGCTGATCTGCACCCACCTGAATCCGACGGAGCAGGCCGCGCTCTGGCTGCGCGTGATGGAGCGCCTGCCGGTGGAGGAGATCACCCGTCGATTGGAGATCTCCACGACGTCGGGGGCGCGCGGAGTGCTCCAGAGCGGGCGCCGGAAACTCCGGGCCGCCCTCGACCAGCGAGCACAGAGTCAGGGGGGCGAACTCCCATGAGCCAGCCGTGCATCCCACCGGACGATCTCGGACGGGTCCTGGGGCTTCCCGCGGACTCGCCGGAACGCCGGCACCTCGACACGTGTCCTCGCTGCGGAGCCCTCCGCTCGACCTATCAGGAGTTCGTCGAGGACCGCTCGGTTCCCCCAGGAGCCGATCCCCGGGAGGCCCGCGCGCACCTCCGAGCGGCGTTTCGCGAGATCGCGGGATCGAGAGGGACATCTCCTGCGCGTGCCGCCGTCACGCCCGCGGGCGCCGGCTCGAACCTCCCGGCACGACTCCGGAACCTCGTCCGCGACCTGAGCCGCGCGCGCGTTCTCGCGCCGACCGCCGCCGCCATCCTCTTCGTGGTCGGCCTGTATGCGATCCTCGAGCGGTCCCCTTCGGACACCGGGCCGGATCCGCTGCGCGGCGCCGAACGCCCGGGCCAGATCGGGGCCGGACCGATCTCCCTCCTCCCGGCCACACCCCGCGGACCGGACTGCGTAGAGTTGTCCTGGCGCTCCGTCCCCGGCGCGACCTCCTACGAGGTGGTGGTCATGGGCGACGATCTCGCCGACCTTGGGCGGCTGCCGGTCGCCGGCGACACCTGCTGCGTGGTCTGCTGGGCGGATCTCCGGCCGGCCCCGCCCCCTGGCACCCTCGTCGGCTGGCAGGTCGTCGCGCTCCGCGACGCCACGCTCGTGTCGCGTTCTCCCATCGGAGCCATCCGTCGGCCCTGACTCTGTGAGTCTCACGGACGCGCCCTGTGATTCCTCTGGATCCCCTGACTCCAAGAGGACAAGGGCGGCCGTCCCGTCCGGCCGCGGCGCTCCCCACCGTGAGTGAGAGAGGAGGTTTTTCCGGGATGAACATCAGAACACTGTGGCGGGCGTTGCCCGCCTTGATCCTCGCGGCCGGCCTCCTCGGTCCGCCGGGAGGGGTGCGCGCCGCCGATGACGGCGCCGCCGAGGTCACGGCGTTCGTCATCACAAACTGGAACGCAGAGTGCGACGCCAACCGGATCAACGACTGGGACAACATGGTGCGCGCCTGGTACAACGAGATGCGGGACGACGACGCGCCTCCGGACGGCCACGGCCTGGGTGCCTACGCGATCGGCTGGTTGAACAACGACAATTGGATCGTCGACAGCCAGTTCTGTGACCCCGACCTCGTCTCCTGGGGCGACGACGTGAACCATGCGGAGGTGCCCGACGCTTTCATGGCCGGCCTCCACGGCGGCAACAACAGCAACGACCACCGCTGGATCGGCTACGTCAAATACGACGAACCGGGCGGCGGCAACTGCTGGACCTACCAGGGTCACATCAAGCTGGGGGACGACGATCTCGAGTTCTTCCATCTCTCCTCCTGCTACAGCATGGATCGCGAGGACTGGTGGAACGAGTGGAACAGCTCCTTCGACGGGCTGCACGAGGTCGACGGGTTCCACGGTGTCATGTGGATCGACGACGACTACGCTTCGGACTACCGGCGCTTCGCGGACGACGCCTACTGGATGTCGATCGCCGAATCCTGGGTGGACCACATGTACCAGTCGCCCTGGTTCCGCGCCGATCAGTGCCCCGTCTCGCGCGTGGTCGGGTTCGACGCGGACGACAGCCGCGACCGGCTGAATTCCGAACGCTACAACGACGTTTTCGCCGATCCGCCGGGCTACCCCAATCAACCGAGGAGCCATCGGGCGAAGTACATCGGAGGCTGTGACCCCGAGGGAATGGGAGAACTGCCATGAACATCCGAACAGACCGAGCGGCCGTGCTCACCGGCGCCGCCACGGCGTTGCTGGCACTGCTGACCATTCTCCCCGCGCCCGCCCGGCCGGAGGAGGGAACGCCCCCCCCGCCGATTCCGCGGGTGAAAGACATGAGCTATTACCTCGCTCTCGTCAACACGACGCTGCCTTCCTTTTCTTCTTCCATGATCACCGTTCCGAACGGACCCGACTGGATGGCCGGAAAGACCGTCGCCGCCGTGGCGGCGGCGATGCTGGACTCTCCTCCGGGCACCATCCTGACCAGCGGTCAGATCGTCATGGGATTCGACCCGCCGGACGGCCCCCGCTACATCAAGATCGACTTCGGCGACGCGTACATCCGTCACGCGAACCAGGACCGGTCGTTCCGCGCCGGTCTTCCCTGCACGGCCGTGCCGGCGACCTCGGCGGACGCGGCTTTCACGGCCACGGTGGGGGCGCTCGGCCTGCCTACTTCCGAGTGGGACGCGCGCACCGTCGACCTGGTCATGGAACGGGGCGTCGACGGCGAGGCGCAGGACCCGACCCCGGAGCTGATCTGCCAGGTCGAGCGCATGGTCACGATGACGCGCAAAGCGGCCAACGGCTACCCGATCTTTGGCTCGATCGCCCGGGAGGCGATATCCAACGCTGGCGAGCGGGCACGGCTCCTGATCGAGTGGCCCCGGTTCGTCATGGCGACGGGGCTCGTCATGCGGACCCGCACCGAGGTGGTGGCCGACCTGGCCCAGCGGATCCTGGCCGCCGAGAGCAACGGGACCTCCCTCGGCGCTGAGGTCGATCTGGAGATCCGCCTCGGGTACGCGCCGACGCCCGAGGGGTACGTGCCGGTCGCACGGGCGGCCTTCCTCGACATCTATGCCCGCTTCCCCGGGCAAGTCGTGAACATGCCCCTGGCGTACAACCCGTCGTCGGAAGTGGCAACACCGGGGTCGATCGCCGAGGTGCAATTCCGGACCCGGATCGATCCGGTCGGCGGGATTGCGGTCGCGGAGTTCTTCCTGCCGCGGCCCGAGTCCGTTCGCCTCGCGATCGTCGACGTCACTGGCCGCGAGGTCGCGACGGTGGCGGATGGCGCCTTCTCCGCGGGCTGGCACCAGGTTTCCTGGAACCTTCGCGACCGCGAAAATCGGCGTGTTTCTTCGGGCGTTTACTTCGCCCGGCTCGAGGCCGGCCGGGAGAGTCCCACGCGCAAGCTGCTGGTCGTGCATTGATCCGCGAGCACGCCGGACGGGCCCTCGACGAGAGCATTGCGCGCGGCTTCGAGGAGTGCCATACTCTCTGGTGCTCCTCAATGGCGATCGGTACCGGCGTGTCCGTAGGAGGACCTCATGAGCACCATCGGCGGAACCCGTTTGCGCGTCGACGGGGTGGTTGTAGCCCTTCTGCTCTCGCTGGCCGCCGCGCGGACGGCCTCGGCTGCCGACATGCGACCGACGGGGACGAACTACACCGCCGATCGTGGCGGACGTCCCAGCCTGACGACCCCGGCCGCGAGCGCGGCGGAACTCCTGCAGTGCCTGCTCGGCCCGGACGTCACCGTGACGAATGCTGTCCTCGTCGGTGCGACGCAAGCGGCGGGCACGTTCGTTGGAGCTCTCGGCGTGATCGGCTTCGATCAGGGGATCATCCTGAGTTCAGGTGACATCGGCACTCTCGCGGGTCCGAATGTTGGCGATGCCGCCTCGACCGTCAACCTGACGCCGGGGGATCCCGACCTCGACGCGCTCATCCCCGGATACACGACCTTCGACGCGGTCGTTCTCGAGTTTGACTTCACCTGCCCGGCCGCCCAGGATGTCTTGTTCCAATACGTCTTCGGCTCCGAGGAGTACAACGAGTGGGTCGACAGCCCGTTCAACGATGTCTTCGGATTCTTCCTGAACGGTACGAACATCGCGCGGGCGCCGGCCGGCTGCAGCAACGCCGGGGCGCCAGTCTCGATCAACCATGTGAACTGTGGCAATCCCTACTCGGGCGCCGGGCCGAACTGCAACTGCTACCGGAACAACGACCTCGACGACGGTGGCGGTTTCATCGACACGGAGCTGGATGGCTTGACCCAGGTGTTTTTCGCCTCCGGCACGATTCTCCCGGGCACCAATCACATCAAGATCGCGATCGCCGACGCGGGTGACCAGGTCCTGGACTCCGATGTCATGATCCGTTGCCAGAGCTTCACCTGCGGGTCTGCGCCCGTCACCGGAGCCTGTTGTCTCCCCTCGGGGCAGTGCATCACGCTGACGAATGGCGACTGCACCGCCAACGGCGGGACGTATCACGGTGACCACGCTCCGTGCGTGCCCAGCCCGTGCGGAACGGCCTTCGGCGCCTGCTGTTTTCCGGACATGTCGTGCGAGGTCGAGGATCCCGATATGTGTGGGGTGAACGGTGGCATCTATCAGGGCGACGGGACGCCCTGCGTGCCCAACCCGTGCGGTGCGGCCATCGGCGCCTGCTGCTACGGCGACGGGCAGTGTGTTCTCACGGATCCGTTTGGCTGCGGTGGCATGTACATGGGCGATTGGACCGCCTGCGATCCCAATCCGTGTGGCGACCTGACCGGAGCATGCTGCGCCGATGCCGCGATCTGCGAAATCCAGCTCATGAGTCATTGCGGCGACGTGTTCATGGGCGTCGGGACGACGTGCGATCCGAATCCGTGCGAGGCCATCGTCGGCGCCTGCTGCCATGACAATGGGACCTGTCAGGTCACGCTTGAGGTCGACTGCGGCGACCTGTACATGGGAGCCCGCACGGTGTGCGATCCCAACCCGTGTTTGACGGCCGGCGTGCCCGAGCCCCCGTCCGCCGACGCGCTTTCCATCCGCCCGTCCCCGAACCCCTCCGCCCGCGGCACAATCATGCTGGTCTCGGGACCGGCGGGGTCCTCCGCGCGGATTGTCGTGTTCGACGCATCGGGCCGGGTCGTGCGGCAGCTCTGGCAGGGTGCGCTGAGCGGGCAGGCGTTCGGTGTGACCTGGGACGGCAGGGATGACTCCGGCCGAGAAGTCCCGGCCGGCGTGTATCTGCTGAGGCTGACCACCCCGGCGGCGGAGACGACGAGCAGGGTTGTGGTGGCGCGCTAGCGGGGCGAAGGAGAAGTAGCGTCGCTCACCCCGCGCCGGGCCGCATCGTCGGGCGCGTGACGGGACCTCGCCGCGGAATCGCGCCGGCTCTTGAACCATCCGGGCGATCGAGCGGCCCGGACACGGGCCGGTGGCCGATCTCTTCCGTGCCCCGCTGCGAAAACCCCGCTCAGGCCCCCTTCACCCACTGAATCGAGCTGACCGTGGGATCGAAGTCCCGCGCCATCCCTTCCAGCAGGAGGACCCACGGACCGACCTGGTAGAGGAAGTAGTCCTTCCCCTCGCCGTCGATCTTCCAGCCCGGCTGCCCCGCGATCGTGAGGGGCGCGGCTGCCTTGAAGAGGCCCTGGGCGCCGCGTGCGCTCGCCTCGACGGCGCCGGCCGCCGCCTGCGCACCGGCCGCGGCCGGGTACTTCGCGGCGTAGACCGTGATCCGGATCTGTCCCGGAGCGCCGTACGCGGCCACCCAGCTATCGACCGGAGCCGACGCGCCGGGCAGGACGGCGGAGACCATCGACTGCGACTCCGCGTGCCGGAAGAGCTGGACCTGCTGAAGGGGACCGATCGCCGCCGGTGCCGCCGCGTCGAGCGGCTTCGAGGCGCAGCCCCAGAGGATCAGCCCCGCGGCCAGGGACAAGAGAGCGACGCCGACCGAAGCCGGACGCGACGCTCGATGGGAGGAGAGTTGGTGGTTCATGGTCCGAGAATCTGTGGGTCCGGGGAGGCGCTGTCAAGGCTCGGGTGCAGCCGGCCGCTTGTCGGGCCGCTTGTCCCGCCGCGGCCCCTCTGTCATGGTACCCGCCGATGACGAACGAACGATCCACGCCACCGGCCGCGGCGACCCCGATTCCGGGCGCCGGCGGAGTCGGCACGGACAAGCTGCCGCTGCGGCGGCTCCTCTTCTGGGTCTCCCTCCTCTACTTCGCGGAGGGATTTCCGTTCGGGATCGTCTACGACCTCCTTCCCGTCTACTTCCGCACCGCCGGCGTCTCGCTGAAAGAGATCGGGCTCCTCAGTCTCTTGGGACTGCCGTGGAGCCTCAAGGTCTTCTGGTCGCCGCTCATCGACCGCTTCGGCGACCGGCGTCGCTGGATCCAGGGTTGCCTGGCCGGAATGACGATCATCCTGCTCCTCCTCCCCTTCTTCCCGCCCAGCTCGATGGGGCTGGCGCTGCGCCTGCTTCTGATCTCCTTCACCGTCCTGTCGGCGACCCAGGACATCGCCATCGACGCGCAGACTGTCGGGCTCGCTGGAGGAGGACAGGAAGGACCGGTGAACTCCGTGCGGGTCGCCGCCTACCGCGTCGCCCTCATTGTCGCCGGCGGTGGACTGGTCGCCCTCGCGGGGTTCTTCTCCTGGCCCGTGTTGCTGCGCGTCGCGGGCGTGATCATGGCCCTGCTCGCCCTGGCGGTCCGCGCTACGCCGCGGGTCGAGATCTCGCCCGAAGCGCGGCGGGCCGTCTTCCGCCCGCTCTGGTGGTGGCTGAAGCGCCGCGGTGCGGTGGCCGTCTTCGCGTTCATCCTCACCTACAAGGTCGGGGATGCCAGCATGGGTCCGATGGTCAAGCCGTTCTGGCTCGATCGGGGTCTCACGCCGGCCGAGGTCGGACTCATCTCCACCACCTTCGGCATGCTGGCGAGCGTGGCGGGCGCGCTGGTCGGCGGCGCCTGGATCGCGCGGATCGGGATCTTTCGCGGACTCTGGTTGCTCGGCCTGCTCCAGGCTCTCTCCAATCTCGGTTATGCCACCGTCGCCTGGGCCGACCTCGGGCGTGGCTACGTCTATGCCGCGTCGGTCTTCGAGAGCTTCACCGCGGGATTGGGGACCGCCGCCTTCCTCTCCTTCCTGATGCGCGCCTGCGATCCTGCTCATGCCGCGGTCCAGTACGCGCTCCTCTCCGCCATCTTCGGCTTCTCGCGGTCGATCTCGGGCGCCTTCAGCGGTTGGGCCACCGAGAGGCTCGGCTACGGCGACTACTTCGGCCTCACCTTCCTGTTGGCGTTCCCCGCCTACCTTCTCCTCCCGTGGGTGCGGGGCTGGACGCGCCGGACGGGGGAGGGGGCTTGAGTTGCCACGAGCGAGGCGGGGTCGGGGCGGAGGGCGCTGGCGCGGCGGGGCCGTGACCGCGCACTGCAGCGGGGACCGGTGTACCTCGCTGCTCGGGAGGGGACGATCCTCGGGTCCGCGACCGCGAGCGTGCCCCGATGGGAGGAGGCGAGGCGGGGGAAGTGGACGGACGGTGACGGCGGGAGTAGACTCTTGTCGTGGTTTGACTAAGCTGGCGAGTGCCGGGAACGAACGTGGTGGTGCGGTGAGGGGTGGGGCTGCCAGAAGACAACGGAGTCGATCGGTCCGGTGTCGTACGAGTGCCGGGCGAGCACTACCGCCGATGTTTCCATACCGTCGTGGCGACCTGGTCCCAGCGACTGCCGGCCGCCGATCGTGGCGACTGCCTTCGATCGATTCCGCAGGTGAAGAGCTAGACCGGGGGAGGGCAAGATGAGCAAACGCCACAATGCGTTCCGTGTAATCGGGCTCTTGGTGCTTCTCTTGGCCGGCCAGGTCGCCGTCGCACTGGCCGGTGGAGTTGTGCGGAGCTGGGGCCAGCAGATCGTTCCGGAACCAGCTCTCCTCGACAGTCTGGCCGCGGTGGCCGCCGGGCAGACGCACACGCTGGGTCTGCGCGCAGACGGATCCGTCGTCGCGTGGGGCCTCAACGAGTACGGGCAGTGTAATGTTCCCGAACCCAATCAGGACTTCATTGCGGTGTCCGCGGGCGGTTCGCACAGTCTGGGGCTGAAGAGCGACGGACACATCGTGGCTTGGGGAATCAACCAATATGGCGAGTGCGATGTCCCTGAGCCTAACGAGGGCTTCGTGGGAATCGCTGGAGGCCGTCTTCACTCCCTCGGTCTCAAGGCGGATGGCCGAGTCATCGGATGGGGCCGTTGCGGATCCGGCCAGTGCACACCTCCCGACCCGAACCAGATCTTCACCACGGTGGCGGCGGGTTCGCTCCATAGCCTGGGACTGACGATACGGGGATCGATTGTCGCCTGGGGCAGTAACGTCGACGGGCAGTGTGCCGTCCCGGAGCCGAACGAGGGATTCGTCGCGATCGGGGCGGGCGCCAATCACTCGCTGGCCGTTCGGTCCGATGGCAGCGTGGTCACATGGGGCAGCGGGTGGGGAGGCGCCTTGTTGGTGCCGGAGCCGAACTCCGGGTTCGTGCGGGTCACGGGGGGCTATGGCTACAGCGCTGGACTGAAGGCGGGCGGACAAGTCGTGACCTGGGGTTCCAACTGGTACGGCCAGTGCGATGTCCCGGCTCCCAATAGTGGTTTCACCGCTATCTCGTGCGGCTGGCAGCACATGGTTGGTCTGCGGGCGGATCGGGTGCCGATCGCCTGGGGCAACAACAACCGATCGCAGTGCGGGGTTCCCGCGGCCAACGAGAACTTCGTGGCTGTCGCGGCTGGAGTCGAGCAGAGCCTCGCGCTGACCCTGGATGGCACGATCGTGACTTGGGGGGGCGGCGCCGGAGCAGTTCCGGTTCCGGAGCCGAACGCCGGCTTCATCGCGATCGCGGCCGGTGACTACCACAGTCTGGCACTACGCGCAGACAGCTCGGTGGTGGCGTGGGGATCGAACAGCCATGGGCAGTGCGACGTGCCTGAACCGAATCGCGGCTTCGTGGCCGTTGACGGTGGGTATCACTCCAGCCTCGGCCTGACGGGCGATGGCCGGGTCATTGTCTGGGGATCTCAGGGGTCCGTTCCAGCGCCCAATGCCGATTTCGTGGCGATCGCGGCCGGTACGGAGTGTGCGATGGCGCTCAAGTCGAGCGGCACGATCGTGGCGTGGGGCTGGAACGAGTATGGCCAATGCGATGTCCCTGAGCCCAACGCGGGTTTCGTGGGAATCGGCAGCGCGGGTTGGTACAACGTCGGGATCCGATCGGACGGCAGTGTCCTGGTCTGGGGCTGGACGATCTTCGGTGAGGACGACGTTCCGGAACCGAATGAGGGGTTCCTCGCCGTGTCTTGCGGTCAGGACCATATTCTGGGGCTCAAGGAAGGCGGCATCATCGTTCCATGGGGCCGGAGCCACTGGGGGCTGAGCACACCGCCGGAGCCGAACTCGGGCTATGTGGCGATCGCGGCGGGCGATACGCACAACCTTGCCGCGCGAGGCGGTGCTGTCAGTGAGGTGCAATGGCTGCCGCAGCGCGGCCACATCTCGGCTGACCGGCCGAGCATCGTGTCGATCGCTCCGAACCCCGCAGACCGGTTCGCCTTTTTGCAGGTCAGTTTTGCGAGCTCCGGGGATACTCGCCTGGAAGTCTTCAACCCGATGGGACGGAGGGTTCGATCGTACATGTTTGGAGAGATGCCCGCCGGGTTGCATCGGTTCGAGTGCGGGCTTCGCGACCTGCCCGAGAACGACGCCGGGTCCGGCGTGTACTTTCTCCGCCTCAGCGACCGCCGCGGCGCGTCTGCGGGGGTGAAACTCGTGGTCGTGAGGTGATCTCGGCGCCGAGCGATCTGCTGAGGTCGTCCTCGACGAACTCGCGCGAGGCCGTAACAACAACGATGCAGAACCCGTCTGACTTCTCGTTCGTCGTGGTCATAGTCAGCCTCTGACCCCGCCCCCGCCACGGCTGCGCCCGCCGCCGCTCCCCTCCTGTGTCATGAATCGCTACACAATGTCCTGTATCGGGACAGACCCCTCTCGGCAGTTTGGGGCAGCAGACCCAGTATCAGCATAACTTCAATTTACACAATAAGATACATGGTCCTCGCCAATCTCCGCGCCCGGCACGATCGTTGCATTAACCCCACCCAGGTGATCTTCGACGCCGCACGCGACCGATGCGTCGTGGCCGCAGGGAGACCGGAATGGCCCAGGGGTGGCGGGCGGTGGTGGCCGCGGATGACGGCGAGTTCTGGCTGGCGATCTGCCGCGAGGCAGGTGAGTTTGCCGGTCGGCTTCTGCCGGTCCGCAGCGGACGCGACTGTCTCCGGGCGATCGAAGACCCACGAGTTCGACTGGTAGTCCTGGACAGCTCTCTCCGCGACGCGACCGGCGCGCACTTGGTTCACCTTGTGCGTCGTATCCGGCCCGATCTCGGGATCGCCGTCACGTTCGACCGGTCGGATCTAGAGCAGGAACGGGAGGCGCGCCAGGCGGGGATCCTCTACTACGGGGATCGTCGCGGAGTGCGGGAGATCGCCGCCGTTCTGAGGAAGAGCATGACCGCATCGGTTCCGGCTAACGGCGCCGCGGCCGCGGTGGATGGGGCGGATGAGGCGGGGCGGACGGGCGGGGAGGATGATCGCTCGCCGGCGCCAGGGGGCGTGGGCGAGCGGGCTGCGGCGCCGGTTGACCGGCCGAAGGCGGGGAACCCGGGTTGAGTTCACGGCGATGGGCTGTGTTGGGTGGGGGGACGCTGGGGCGCAAGATTCAGCGGCCGTGAACTCCAATTGAGGACACGGAATCGGCGACCGGGCGCCCCGGTCGCCGTCCGGTCGGTCCGTCGGCCCGGCGGGCGAGGAGGAGTCATGGCGGAGATCAAGGAACCGAAAGCCCGGCCGGCCGGGAACGTCGAAGTGCGCATCGACGAGTGCAAGGGATGCGGCTACTGTGTCGACGCGTGTCCGACGAACGTGCTGGTGCTTTCCCGCCAGTTCAACCGCATGAGCTACAACTACGCCGAGTATATCGGCGAAGGCTGCACGGGCTGCGGGATCTGCTTCTACGCCTGCCCCGAGCCGGGCGCCATCACCGTGTACAAACTGAAGGCCGGGGCCTCGGCCTGAGGGAGGGCGTGATCATGGCGATGGAACTACTCAAGGGAAACGAAGCGATCGTCAAAGGGGCGATTCTGGCCGGTTGCCGCGCCTACTACGGCTACCCGATCACGCCCGCCAGCGAGATCGCCGAGGCGGCCGCCCGGTGGATGCCGAAGGTGGGGGGCGTCTTCCTCCAGGCCGAAAGCGAAATCGGCTCGATCAACATGGTCTACGGCGCGGCCGCGGCCGGCGTGCGCTGCATGACCGCTTCCTCCAGCCCCGGCGTCAGCCTCAAACAGGAAGGGCTCTCCTACATCGCGGGGGCCGAACTGCCGTGCGTTTACGTCAACATCCAGCGGGGCGGACCCGGCCTCGGGAACATCGCGCCCGAGCAGTCCGACTACTTCCAGACGGTCAAGGGTGGAGGACACGGGAATTACCATGTCATCGCGCTCGCCCCGAACTCCGTGCAGGAGATGTGCGATCTGACCATGCTCGCCTTCGACCTGGCCGACCGCTATCGGAACCCGGTCTGCATCCTCGGCGACGGTTACATCGGCCAGATGATGGAGCCGTGCCGCTTCCCCAAGCCGGTGACGGAACTGCCCGACAAGCCCTGGGCCGTCGGGCCGGGGGCGGAGCGGCGGGACAACCTCGTCAGCTCCATCTTCCTCGAGTCGGATGACCTCGAGGCTCACATCCACGATCTCTGGGCCAAGTACGCCGAGGTGGAGAAGAACGAAATCCGCTTCGAGGAGTACAAGCTGGACGGCGCCGAGCACGTCGTCATCGGCTACGGCATCGTCTCCCGAATCCTCAAGACCGCCGTCGATACCGCGCGTCAGAAGGGGGTCAAAGTCGGGCTCCTTCGCCCCATCTCCCTCTGGCCTTTCCCCACCGCGCGGATCCGCCAGGTGGCCGAGACCGTGGAGGACATCCTCGTCGTCGAGCTGTCGATGGGACAGATGGTCGAGGATGTGCGTCTGGCGGTCGAGGGGCGCCGACCGGTGAAGTTCTACGGGCGGGTAGGCGGCAACGTGCCTTCCGCCGACGAGCTGGTGCAGCAGATCCTGCAGCTTCAGGGGGTGACCCATGGCTAAGGATGGATTCCGCAAAGCCGAGGTCTTCTACGACCGGTACGAGCGCAAGACCAAGATCGTCGCCAACCAGATCTCGACCCACTACTGCCCCGGCTGCGGCCACGGCAACGTCCACAAGATGGTCGCCGAGGCGCTGGACGACTTCGGACTGCAGGACAAGACCATCTTCGTCAGCCCGGTCGGCTGCTCCGTCTTCGGCTACTACTACTTCCACGTCTCGAACATCCAGGCTGCGCACGGCCGCGCCCCCGCCGTCGCAACTGGCGTCAAGCGCGCTCACCCCGAGAGCATCGTCATCTCCTATCAGGGGGACGGCGACCTGGCCGGCATCGGCGGCAATGAGATCCTCCAGGCGGCCAACCGCGGCGAGGGGTTCACCGTCTTCTTTATCAACAACGCGATCTACGGCATGACCGGCGGGCAGATGGCGCCGACCACCCTCCTCAACATGAAGACGACGACCTCGCCCTACGGACGGCACTCCGAGAACGAGGGGTTCCCGATCAAGATCGTGGAACTCCTCGCGACGCTGGAAGCGCCGGTCTATCTCGAGCGGGTCGCCCTGACCGACACGAAGAACGTCAACCGCGCCCGCCTCGCCATCCGCAAGGCGATCAAGAACCAAGTCGAGAACAAGGGGTTCTCTCTGGTCGAGATCCTCGCCTCCTGCCCGACCGGGTGGAAGATCCCCCCGGTCGATTCGAAGAAGTGGATCACCGAGACGATGCAACCGGTCTTCCCGCTGGGCTGCACCAAGGATCGCTCGGAGCAGATCGCGGCCTCGGAAGCGCGCCCGTGCGTCTTCGAGGGCGAGAACATCTACCAGCGCCTCGACATCGAGGCCGGCGTAGTGGACGACGTGCTGGAAGCGACCGCGGTCGATCCGAACTACGCCAACCCGCGGATCAAGGTCGCCGGCTTCGGCGGCCAGGGGGTTCTGCTCCTCGGCGTCGGGCTGGCCGACTGCGGGATGCGCGCCGGCTACCAGGTCTCCTGGCTGCCGTCGTACGGCCCCGAGATGCGCGGCGGGACGGCCAACTGCCATGTCCGGATCAGCCGCGACCCGATCGGCGCGCCGGTCGTCGAAGAGTCCGACGTCCTGATCGCGATGAACAAGCCGTCGATGCTCAAGTTCGAGGAGTCGCTCCGCCCGCGCGGCCTGTTGCTCTACGACAACTCGCTGATCGACGAGCCGCCGAGCCGCCAGGATATCGAGGCCGTGGCGGTCCCCGCGACCGAACTGGCCAACCAGCTCGGCTCGACCCGGGTGGCCAACATGGTGATGCTGGGCGCTTACGTGCAGAAGAGCGGCATCTTGACCCTGGACGGCGTGAAGCACGACCTGCCTCACTTCGTCAAGGCGAAGCACACGATTCCGCTCAACGAGAAGGCGATCGACCGGGGCGCGGAGTACGTCCGCACCGGCAAGTAAGGTTCGAAAGCCCCTCCGCCGCCCGGCCCTCTGCCGGGATGGGGCGGCGGAGGGCACGTTGTCCGTGCCGTCGGCACGGTAGACAGGTGGCATGGCCCGCACGGAGGCGGACCCGGGGTGAGAGGGATGCCGGATGACCGACCCGGCTGCCCGATCCGGGTCCGCTCCCGTTTTTTTGTCCTCTTGCCCCGCGAGGGCCGCTGCCGGAATCTAACCGGGTGCAAACGCAGTTCGACAAGATCCTCATCGTCGAAGACGACGCCGACATGGCCGAGACCTGCCAGCGGCTCTTCCGCCGGGAAGGGCTGGAGGCCGAGGCGGTCTATGACGGCGTGACCGCGCTCGAGCGGCTCCGCCAGGATCCCGGTTTCGGCATCGTCCTGACGGACCTGCGCATGCCGGAGATGGACGGCACCGAGCTTCTGCGGCAGGCCAAGGAGATCCGCCCCGAGATCGACGTGATCATCATGACCGGCTACGGCACGATCCAGAATGCGATCCAGGCGATGAAGATCGGCGCCTCCGACTACATCACAAAGCCGTTCGACCGCGAGGAGCTCCTCCTGGCGGTCAACCAGATCCTCGAGCAGAAGCGCCTCCGCCGTGAGGTCCTCCGCCTGCGGGAGGAGCTCAAGACCACCTACGACTTCCCCAACATCGTCGGGCGCAGCCCGGCGATGCAGCGCGTCTTCGCGCGGATGCGGGCGGCCGCCGCCCACGACAGCTCCGTCTTGATCGTCGGCGAGACCGGCACCGGCAAGGAGGTCGTGGCCCGCGCCATCCACTACCAGAGCGCGCGGTCGGAACAGCCCTTCGTGCCGGTCAACTGCGCGGCGATCCCGCGCGATCTCTTCGAGAGCGAGCTCTTCGGTCATCGCAAGGGGGCGTTCACCGGCGCCAGTCGCGACACGCTGGGTCTGGTGCGGGCGGCCGATCGCGGCACGCTCTTTCTGGACGAGATCGCGGAGATGCCGCCGGAGATGCAGGCGCGGCTCCTCCGCGTGCTGCAGGAGCGGATGGTGCGCGCGGTCGGGGCCGTGAACGAAATCCCGGTCGACGTCCGCTTCCTCGCCGCCACCATCTACCGCGGCGACCAGGCGATCCGCGAGGGGCGCCTGCGGCAGGATCTCTACTACCGGATCGGCGTCATGACGATCGAGCTCCCCCCGCTGCGCGACCGGACCGAGGACATCCCCTTCCTCGTGCAGCACTTTCTCGATCGCGGCAACAAGATCTTCCCGAACAAGATCGACGCGGTCGACCCGCGCGTGCTCGACCACTTCTCGGCCTACGGCTGGCCGGGAAACGTGCGCGAGCTGAGCAACGTGATCGAGGGGCTCTTCGCGCTCGGCACGCAGGGGCGCATCCAATCGGAAGACTTGCCGGAGCAGTACCGCGGAGTCGCCGTGCGCACGGGCGATCCCGCCGCAGCCGCCGGAACGGGGGCGCTGGCGGACGCGGAGCGGGTCGCAGTGGAGCAGGCGCTGCGGGCCGCGCGGGGAAACAAGTCGCGCGCGGCCAGCATCCTCGGCATCTCCCGCACCCGGTTGTACAACAAGCTGCGGCAGTACGGACTCAGCGATTCCGGCGAGGACATCGCGGGGGACCGGTGAGTCCCCGCCGGCGGCCGCGTTCGATCCACTGGCATGCCGTCCGGGCGGCGGCCGTCGTCGTCGCGGTCCTCACCGCCGGCGCGGCGGTCATCCTCCGCCTGCTCCTCTCCTCGCCCACCGGACTGACCGCGACGCGAGCGGTCTTCGTGCTCGGCCTCCTCGTGGCCGTCACCGCCCTCGTCCTGACCCTCCTCTATCGACACACGCAGCGCCGGCTGATCGACGAACTCGACGCGCTCGTGCGGCTCGTCGAACGATCCGATCCCGACGTGGCGGTCTCCGGCCCGGCGCCGGATTTCGAGGTCGAGGAGTTCGCGCGCCTCCACCGCGCCTTCATCGCCTTCTTCGCCCGTTTCACCGCCAGCCGCGCGCGGCAGGAGCAGGCGGAGGAGACCCTCGGCTACGTCCTCCGCCATGCGGCCGACGCCATCGTGGTGCTCGATCGCGAGGGGCGGATCCTGTCGTGGAATCGAGGGGCCGAGGAGACCTTCGGCTTCACCGCCGAGGAGATGGAAGGAGCGCGCTACGAGCGTCTCGCCCCGGGCGGCGAGCTCGAGCCGGAGCTGCAGGCCCCGCTCGCGCCGGGTGAACGGGTGCCCGACCTGCGGACCCAGCGTTGCCGCCGTGACGGAGAGGTGATCGACGTCTCGCTCACCCGGTCGCGGGTGCCGCTCCCCGCCGGGGGGGAGGATCGCTTCGTCGAGATCCTGCGCGACATCAGCGCCACGCGCCGGCTGGAGGAGGATCTGCTGCGCAGCGAGAAGATGGCGGCGGTGGGGAAGATCTCCTCCAAGGTGGTGCACGAGATCCGCAATCCCCTCGCCTCGATCAACCTGAACGTCGATCTCCTGCTGGAGTCCTACGCCGCCGCCCCCGCGGTCGCCGACCCCGAAGCCCGCGATATCCTCGGCACGATCAAGCGCGAGGTGCGCCGTCTGAGCCAGATCACCGAGGAGTACCTGCAGTTCTCCCGGCTGCCGCGCGCCGCGTTTCAGCAGGAGCGGGTCAACGATCTCCTGGTCGAGCTGTCAGACTTCGTCCGTCCCCTCATCAGCCGCAAAGGGGTGCGTCTCACGCTGAACCTGGACGAGGACGATCCCGAGGCCGTGTGTGACGCCACGCTGCTGCGCCAGGCGCTCCTCAATCTTCTACGCAACGCCGTCGATGCGGTCGAGGAGGGGCAGGGCGAGATCCAGATGTCGACCCGCCTGGTCCGAGAGCCCGGGTTGAGCCCGCCCATCGGATCGACCGCGGATGCGCCGGTGGCGCCGGTCGCCGAGGTCGAGATCTCGGTCGAAGACAACGGCTGCGGCATCGCCGAGGAGATCCTCGAGCAGATCTACGACCCCTTCTTCACGACGAAGAAAGATGGCACCGGCCTCGGCCTCGCTTTGGTGCAGCGGGCGGTCTCGGAGCACAGCGGACGAATCCGCTGCGTCTCGCTGATCGGCAAGGGGACGATCTTCAGAGTCGCGATCCCGTGCGTTCCGCCGATCGTCCCGGAGGCTGCGCCGGACTCTGAGCCGGAGGCAGCGCGCCCCACGGAGTGATCGCCGCGCGCGAGACGGCGATCGAGGTGCCGGGAACCACGAGATCGGGTCCCGACGGGATGAATGGCAGCCAGCAGAGCTCGGCGGATGCGCCGGTCGCCGCCCCACGTTCCAGACATCCCAGCACGAACGGCCTGAGCGCGATCGCGGTCGTCTCGTCGAGCTCAACCGGTGCTCCAGGTGCGACGGGTTGGCCCAGGGTCTCCGCCTCGGTCCAGTCGAGCCGGCGGCGGCTCAAGGCCAGAGCGCAGGTCCAGGCCGGACGCGGATGGCGTCCGCCAAAGGCCGGGATCCACAACGGACTCTCTCGCGTGATCAGCCGGTAGAACGGCAGCCAGATCGGTCCGCGCTGCGCGTCGCGACGGCGCAGGTCGGCCGCGCGCAAGGCTGACGTCGCCGCGTGCGCCGCGCCTCCGGGGCCGGAGGGCCAGAGCGCCTGACTCATCACCGGTCGCATGCCGCCTGGGTCAGCGTGCCACGTCTGTCCGCAGATCGCGCAGCCGTGCAGCCGGGCACGCGGGTGCATCGGCAAGGGAGCGCTGCAGGCAGGACAGACCAGCGGAACCAGCCAGTCGCCGGGGGCGGCTCGCTCTCCACTTCCGTCGCCGCCCGCCTCACCGGAGAGCACCGTGGCCTCTTCCTGCAACAGACGAAACGCCTCGAGCCGTTCGTCTTTCAGGTGTGCTGCTCCTCCGCCGTTGATGGCATCGATCAGCAACGCCCCCTCGCTCCCGTCGACCGCGTCGCGGTAGAAGAAGGCGAAGTAGGGAGCGTAGAGCCGTGAGAGCTCCGGCGCCGGGGCGAAGAGTTCGATCTCCCAGGCGGGGTCGACCGAGGTGCTGCCCCAGGCCCGCAGTTGCGCGGCCAGTCTGGTGCGCGCCTCGGCGGCGTCGAGCGCGCCGGGCAGAAGCGATCCTTCTTCGAGGTCGGTGATCGGCACCGCCTCGCAGGTCTGCGGCCGCAGGCCGAGGCTCAGCCGCCCGAGATCGAGCGTCGGGGTGTCGTCCAGGGTCAGTTCTCGCTGGCCGGCCTCGAAGCGGATGCGCGCCGCGTCGACGACGAAGGCCGCGCCGTGACGGCGCCTCTCGTCGACCAGTTCTTCCGGCGGCTCGACGGCGCGCCGCACGATCCAGACCTCGGCGCGCAGGCGGTAGAAGGGGGAGTAGATCAACGGGGCGTCGTCGTCGAGCGCGCGGACGCGGGAGCCGCGCCGGCGCAGCTCACGCCGGGCCGCGATCGCGGCGTCGGGGCGCGAGAGACGCGGCGGCATCGCCAGGGCGGAGACCCGGGTTCCCGGCTCCAGGATCGCGAGGGCGAGGCCGCACCAGCCACACGAGGTCGCGCCATCGCCCTCGGTGTAGCGGACCGGTCCGCCGCAGCGCGGGCAGCGTCGGCGGATGATCAGGCCGGTGGTCGGTGACGCAGCGTTCGCCGGTTTGGCCTTCACCGGCGCCATTTCTCAGCCGCGCCTCATCGCGGCGCCGCGTCCGCTTCCGGCTTCGCGCCCGCGACCTTCGCGCCGCACTCGGGGCAGAAACGCGCGTTCGCCGGCAACGCCGTGTGACAGGAGGCGCACGTCGCCGCGGCGGATGCGATGGAGGATGCTTCCGTCGCCGGAGTCGGCGTCGGCGCTACGGTGACGGACGCCGCGCGCGGCGGGGCCAACGTGCCCTGCAAGAGCGCCGGGACCAACCCCAGCCCGATGCCGGCCCCGATGCCCGCCTCGGCCGCCTGGCCGGCGGTGCCGCTTCCGGCCGCGCCGTGTCCGCCGATGGCGCGGGCCGCCTGGAAGCGGAGGAAGTCGTGCAGGTCACCGACCGCGTTCAGGCTGCTCCGCTCGTCGATCATCTGCTGCACCGTCTCCGGCGGGGTGATCGAGTTGACGTAGAACTCGACCAGCTCCAGCCCGTAGCGGGTGAAGTCCTCGCGGATCCGCACCTTGGCCGCCGCGGCCAGCTCGTTGTAGAGCGCCGGCAGGTCGAAGAGGCTCGTGACCTTCTCTCCCACCATGTCATTCAGGCGCGCCACGATCACATCGCGCACGTAGTCCTCGAGCTCGGTCACGGCGAAGGCTTCGCGTGAGCCGACGAGCGTGTTGAGGAAGTTCATGGGGTGGGACACGCGCAGGCTGAAGCGCCCGTAGCCGCGCAGCCGCACCACGCCGAGCTCGCGGTCGCGGAAGACGACCGGGTTCTTCGTCCCCCACTTGAGGTCGCTGAAGACCTTCCGGTTGACGAAGATCACCGCGGCGCGGAAGGGGGATTGAAACCCGTACGGCAGCGCGAGCGCGCGGGTCAGCAGGGGGAGGTTCAAGGTGGAGAGGACATGCCGGCCGGGCCCGAGCTGATCGAGGTACTTCCCGTCGCGGACGAAGATCGCCGTCTGGTTCTCCTGGACGATGAGCTGGGCTCCCATCTTGATGTCGGTCGAGCCATCTTCCGGCAGGCGGCGGACCATCTCCGCCGGACTGTGCACGGCCCACTCCAGCACTTCCACGAACACGGACATGGTCGCTCCCTTCGTGCGGGTCAGCGGTCTCCCAGGGTCTTGTCACGGGCCACGAGGCGTGCCTCGACGCGATCGAGGTCAGCGTCCACGTCGTCCAGGTAAGTCTGCAGGGCCGAGCGCGTGCGGGGCGGGAAGGGGGCTCCGCGCAACCGCTCGACCGCATCGTCCAAATCCTGGAAGAGAAGGAGGTCGGTCTCCAGCAGCCGCTCCAGCGTTTCTTCGCGCACCTGTGCGGCGTCGAAGAATCCGCTGAACCCATAGGGGGCGTAACGCACCGCGTCTGCGATCCCCTCGGTGCGACGCAGGCGGCGGTCTAAGTGCTCTGCCCCCGCGTCGAGCGATTGCTCGGTCAGCCGCGCGATCCGGTCCTCCAGCAGGGTGCGGACGATCTGGAGCTTGGCGAGGACCCGCCCGCGCAGCCGGGCGTCCTCCTCCCGCCGAAGCTCCTTCTCCTTGTACCCCCGGTACCCGGGCACGAGGTAGGCGAGATTCTCGAGGAATCGGGTCCCGCCCATCCGCGCGGCGGAGACCGGTCGGCCGGAATCGTGCATGTCACCTCCCTCGGGTGCCGGTGCGCTTTGCATTCCGCAGCGACGGCGGCGCGGTTCCTGCAATGCGCCTGGGCGGTCCTGGCTCGCGGGCGCCGGCCGCGCATCCCGGAGGGGATGATCTGTCGCGGTTTGCGGCTCCGCCTCTTCCGTCCGCCTCTGCTGCCGAGGGACGTGATGCAACGCTCATGCCGCGGTGTATGATCGGCCCTATGGCGATCTCTCCATCCGAACCTCCCTCGGCTGCCGCCGCGTCGCTTCTTCGTCCTCGGCTCTTGCTGGTCGATCGCGACGTCGCCGAGGCGGGACGGATCTCCCGCTATTTCGAGGGGGAGGGGTTCGAGGTTCTGGTGGCCCGGACCACCGAACAGGCCGTCAATGCCCTCGAACGGCAGGCGTTCGACGGACTGGTGACGGAGCTGGAAGGACCGGGGATCGACGGCCTCCTGCTGTTGCGCGCCGCGCGGCGGCTCGATCCCGAGGCGATGGTGGTCCTGCTCGGCGAGCCGGACCTGATGGCGAAGGGGGCCCGCGCGATTCTGGATGGCGCGTGGGATTTCCAGACGCGCCCTCTGGTGCTGGAGAAGATCCTGGCGGGACTGCGGCGGACGGAGCGACTCCGCCGCCTGATCGGCGAGGTCCGCGATCTCAATCGGCGCCTCGACAAGAAGTACGGCCTGCGGAACATCATCGGCGCTTCGCCCGCGATCTCGCTGGCGCTCGACCGGATCCTGCAGGCCGGCCCGACCGAGGCGACGGTGCTGATCACGGGAGAGACCGGCACCGGCAAGGAGCTCGTGGCGACCGCGCTGCACCAGGCCTCCACCCGCCGGTCGGGGCCGCTCATCCGCCTGCATTGCGCCGATCTGTCGGAAGGACTGGTCGACAGCGAGCTCTTCGGACACGAGAAGGGGGCCTTCACTGGCGCCGTCGCGGCGCGGAAGGGACGCTTCGAGCTGGCCGACGGCGGCACGATCTTCCTGGACGAGGTGGGCGAGCTGGCGGCGGGGACGCAGGTGCGGCTGCTTCGGGTGCTGCAGGAGCGCGAGTTCATTCCGGTCGGCGGCGAGGCGCCGGTGCGGGTCGATGTGCGGGTCGTCGCCGCGACCCATCACGATCTCCGCGCGCTGGTGGCCGCGGGGCGCTTCCGCGAGGATCTCTACTACCGCCTCAACGTCGTCTCGATCGAGATGCCCGCGCTGCGCCACCGGCCGCAGGACATCCCGCTCCTCGTCGAGCACTTCCTGAGCGAAGCGGCCGAGACCTACGGGCATCGCGTCCCGGGGGTCACCCATCGAGCCATGGCGCGCCTCGCGCGGTACCACTGGCCGGGCAACGTGCGCGAGTTGAAGAATGTGATCGTCGGGACGGTGATCCAGGCGCCCGGCGACCGGCCGATCGACCTCGAGGACCTGCCGCCCCTCTTCCGGTCCCTGCCGGACGAGGAGCGCCTGCTGCAGGTGCCGCTGGGCACGAGCCTGGCCGAAGTCGAGCAGCGGTTGATCGAGGCCCACCTGCGGGAGCACGGCAAGGACATCCGGGGCGCCGCCCGGGCCCTCGGGGTGAGCGTGCGGACCCTTTATCGCCGCCTCGATGCGTACCAGAAGGGAACGGACGGGGGAGCGACCCCCCGTTGACCCGGACCCTGCGTCCCAGAATGAAACCCTGCGACGGATCCGTGCCAATTTGGCACCCATCGTCGGGACGGCGCAGGCGAGGGCGATGGATCCGATATCTTGCTGTATCTCAGTGTGTTACAGGCGGACCGCCATGCGGGGCGGCGGGTTAGACTGAATTCATGTGTCAAGCTGGCACGCGCCCCTCTTCCAACCTGGGACAGTGCCCGCGACCAGTTCGCGGTCCTAAATGTAACTTGCTGTGATTGGTGCGGTTAGATCGCGCAATGTCGTTGGCACGATAGTTATGGAGACTATCTGGGGCGCCGACGCCTCAAGCGCGCTTCGGCGGCTGGCGGTCGGTACCCCGACGTTGTGTATCCACAGGGCGGAAAAGTCTGCCGCCCCGAGAAACCGTGCAGATGGAGGAGGAATCGCGACATGACGCAGAAGAGCGCCATCAAGATCCGTCCCCTGGGAGACCGGATCCTGGTGAAGCGGATCGAGGAAGCCGAGGAGGTGCGCGGCGGAATCATCATTCCGGACACCGCCAAGGAGAAGCCGATGCAGGGCGAGGTCAAGGCGGTCGGGCCGGGCCGTACCCTCGACGACGGCAAGGTGCACAAGCCGGACGTCAAAGTCGGCGACCGCATCCTCATGAGCAAGTACGCCGGCAGCGAAGTCAAGATCGACGGGCATGAGTTCGTCATCCTGCGCGAGGACGACGTCCTCGGGATCATCGAGCAGTAAGGGATTCGCGGCCACCCGGGATAGGTCCGGCTGAGCCGCCCATAGACAAGAGCTCCGAGGCGGACGCGACGCGCGCCACCGCGGATGACCCGGCAAAGGGAGGTTCGAGAGATGCCAGCCAAGCAGCTGCTCTTCAAGACGGAAGCCCGTCAGAAGATCCTCGAGGGCGTGGAGATCCTGGCCAAGGCGGTCAAGGTCACCCTCGGTCCGCGCGGGCGGAACGTGGTCCTCGACAAGAAGTGGGGCTCCCCGACGATCACCAAGGACGGCGTCACCGTCGCCAAGGAGATCACCCTGGAAGACCCGTACAAGAACATGGGCGCGCAGATGGTGCGCGAAGTCGCCAGCAAGACCAGTGACATCGCCGGCGACGGCACCACCACCGCCACCGTCCTGGCCGAGGCGATCTATCGCGAGGGTCTGCGGAACGTGACCGCCGGCGCCAACCCGATGGCGCTGAAGCGCGGGATCGACAAGGCCGTCTTTGCGGTCACCGAAGACCTGAAGAAGCTTTCCAAGGACGTGAAGGACCGCGCCCAGATCATGCAGGTCGGGACCATCTCGGCCAACGGCGATACCGAGATCGGGAAGATCATCGCCGACGCCATGGACAAGGTCGGCAAGGACGGCACGATCACGGTCGAAGAGGCCAAGTCGATGGACACCACCCTCGACCTCGTCGAGGGGATGCAGTTCGACAACGGCTACCTCTCCCCGTACTTCATCACCGAGAAGGAAGCGATGGAGTGCGTGCTGGAGAATGCCCTGTTGCTGATCCACGAGAAGAAGATCTCCAGCCTGAAGGACATCCTCCCGTTGCTGGAGAAGATCTCCCAGGCCGGGAAGCCGATGCTGATCATCGCCGAGGACGTCGAGGGCGAGGCCCTGGCGACCCTGGTGGTGAA
>CAYJLF010000026.1:0-66846 GCA_964371055.1 uncultured bacterium
CGAGCGCGATGTGCGCGCCGCGCCACACCAGCCGCGCGTCATCCCGGGCCCCGGCGGCGCAAGGCGCGCTCAAGGCGAGCCCGCAACCACCGCAACCCCGTCGCCCGCCGACGGAGGAAGCGGCGCCCGTCGGAGCGCGATGTGCGCGCCGCGCCACACCAGCCGCGCGTCACCCCGGGCCCCGGCGGCGCAAGGCGCGCTCAAGGCGAGCCCGCACCGTTCGGCCAGCACGCTGGCGAGCCGTTCGCGCGAAGGCGGGCCCGCGACGACCGAGGCGGGCCCTCGCACCGCGAGGCAAGGCGCGCTCAAGGCGAGCCCGCCCCGTTCTAATGGCACGCTGGCGAGCCGCTCGCGCGAGGGCACACCCCGCGGAGCCCCACCTGGCTCGATGGGCGCAGCGAGGATGTGCCTGAGCGCGATGTGCGCGCCGCGCCACACCATCCGCGCGTCATCCCGGGCCCCGGCGGCGCCAGGCGCGCTCAAGGCGAGCCCTCAACGACCGAGGCCGACGACCGCATCAGCGCCCATCCACCCCAGCCAGATCCGCCAGAATCGCCTTCAGGAAGTCGAAGGTCACCGCGACCGACTCGACGTAAACCCGCTCGTCCGGGCTGTGCGCCCCCTTGATGTCGGGACCGAAGGAGATCATGTCCATGCCCGGCACACGGTCGCCGATGATGCCGCACTCCAGGCCCGCGTGGATCGCGGTGACTCGTGGATCACGCCCGTGCAGGTCGTGGAATACCCGGCGACAGACGGAGAGCACCGGCGAGGCCAGGTTCGGCTTCCAGCCAGGATAGGCATTCCCGGCCCGCACCTCCGCTCCCGCCAGTTCTCCCGCCGCGCGTGCCTGGCGCACCAGGTCGAAGAGCTCAGGCATCGATGAGCTTCTCGCCATCCCTCCCGTCGTGATCTCCATCCGTCCGTCTTCGGTCGCGGCCGTCTTGACCGTGGCCACGTTGTTCGAGGTCTGGACCAGCTCCCGCATCTCGGGCACCACCGCCTGCACGCCATGGGGCAACGCGTTGATCCCACGCAGGACGCGCAGCGAATCCACGTCGGAGAGCGCCGCCGCGCGCACCGGCTCCACCGCCTCGACGCTGATGCGGCACCCCGGCTCCGTACCCGCCCGCCACTGCTCCTCCACGCGCGCAGCCGCCGCCTGCAAAGCCGCCACCAGTCCCGAC
The DNA here is from genome assembly GCA_964371055.1 of uncultured bacterium. Taxonomy (GTDB): domain Bacteria; phylum Eisenbacteria; class RBG-16-71-46; order CAIMUX01; family CAIMUX01; genus CAYJLF01. The sequence goes on from CAYJLF010000026.1 coordinate 1,188, forward strand.
GGGCCCGCCACCAGCCCCTGAGCTTCCCGCGCCAGGGCGTTCCGCAGCCCTCCTCCGTTCAGTTCGACGATGCGGAGTCCCGAAGCCTCCCCCGCGGTTCCCGGCCCCCCGGCCACCGGAACCCCTTCCTCGGTCAGCACGCGGCTCAGCAGGCGGACCGCGTTGCCACGATTCTCATGGATGTCGCCACCGGAGTGCCCGCCCCGCAGTCCCTTCACCGACACGCGAGCGAACTCCAGTCCAGGCGCGACCGGCGAGGTCTCGAGCACCCAGCGCAACGAGAGGTCACAGCCGCCGGCGCAGCCGACATAGAGCGCGTCGTCCTCACAGTCGAGGTTCAGCATCGTTCGTCCGCGGAAGAACTCCGGGGCGAGGTGGTTCGCGCCGCCCATCCCCATCTCCTCGTCGATCGTGCAGAGGATCTCGAGCGGACCGTGTACAACCTCGGAGTCGGTCGCCGCCGCCCACGCCAGCGCCAGGCCGATGCCGTTATCCGCACCGAGGGTCGTGCCGTCGGCGCGGACGATGACGCGGCCATCCTGCTGGTCGGAATCGACCAGGAGCCGGATCGGATCGGAATCGAAGTCGTGGTCGGTCGCGGCGTTCTTCTCGCAGACCATGTCGAGATGCCCCTGGAGGGTGACCCACGGGGCGGCTTCGTGTCCCGGCGTGGCGGGAACCTCGATGAGCAGGTTGCCGACGGCATCCTCGCGGGTGCGGAATCCGCGTTCCTCCGCCAGGGACCGGACCCGCGCGCGCACCCGCTCTTCTTTCTTCGACGGGCGCGGCACCGCCGCCAGCTCGGCGAAGAAGCTCCAGACGGCGGCGGGGCGCAGATCCTGGTAGCGGGGCAGGGGCTTCGTCTCGGACATGCTGGCCTCCCATGAGAACGGGTTTTTCGTGCATCACCGGACGAGAGCGTAGCCGGAAGGCCGTCCCGTGTGAAACAGGATCCATGGCTCCGGGCGACGAACCGATCACCCCTCTCCGTCCTGCCCCATGGCCTGCCCCATTGCCTGCCCCCCGGCAAAGGCGTATCCTTGTCTGCGCCCATCCGAGAGGAGGATTCCCATGCGCCGCACCATCCGCATCCCCGTCCTGTCGCCCGTCCCGGTCGCCACCCTGCTGTTGGCCGTCCTCATCGGCGGGACAGGGTTGCTGCTGACTCCCCCCGCCCTCGCCCAGACCCAACCGCTTCCTGATCCCGAGGCGAATTCGATCGGCCCGACCGTCACCGGGCCGGCCGGTTCCACGCGAGTGGCCTGGCCGACGCACCGCGTCAACTGGCTGCTCGAGCTGGACCGGACGGTCGACTTCCTGGACGTCTGGCAGTACCGGACCCCGGGGACGAACTTCGGCGGGATGATCGAGGCGGAAGGCGGGCCGCTTGGCGGGGTGATCCAGACCGACAACACGCTCGAGGCGATCTGGGTCTGGTCCCATTACCGGCTTCTGACCGGCGACACCAGCTATGACGACAACATTCACGATGCATGGATCTACTGCCAGAACTTCCCCGCCTGGCTGGAGGAGGGGGGTAACGGCTACTACCGCGTGCACAACTGCGCCTGGGCCCTCACCGCGGAGAGCGCGTACCGCGCCGCGACGGGCGACACTACCTTCATGGCCTACGGCCGGACCAGCGCCGAGTACATCAAGAACACGCCGCTCTTCCTCAACCAGTTGCAGCGCCTGAACGCGATGGTGCAGGGATGGGCCGCCGGCAATCTCTACCTCTACGCCGAGGAACTGGCCAACGAGACCTGGCGGCAGAAGGCCCTCGACTACGGCGAGACGATGATCGACTGGATCGCGGTCAACCCCGCGACCAACCTGGCCTTCGAGACCTGGGCGATGTCGGCCGGCACGATCGTCTGGGGGATCTGCAACTCGACCTTCCGCGCCGACCAACCACGGGGCGCGCTCTGGATCGAGAACTACGGAGCGCTCGTCGACACCTTCCAGGTCTGGTACAACGTCCCGAATGACGGCTACGATTGGGACAACTCCTGGAACGTGGCTTACCTCAACGCGCACTTCGCGATGGGCGATGTCTCCGGCGATCCTCACTACACCCGCATGGGCGAGAAACTGACCCGGCAGCTCAACTCCTACGACACGGACGACGACGGCGGCATCCAGGCAACCACCCAGGATCCTGAGACGATCGACATGAGCTGGGTGAGCTGCTATCTCGCGAAGTTTGGCTACGCGCGGATGGTCGGCACACCGCCGGAGACCGACGCAGGTCTCCTGGAGTTCACCACGCTGCACGAGGGAGATGTCTTCTACCTGGGCGAAGGGCCCGCGGTGCCGATTCGCGTCGCGGCCACGAACTTCGGCCTGCTTCCTCTCACCGGCGTCGAGGTGCACCTGGCCGGGGCTGATACCGGTTCCGCGGTCGTCGATCTTCCCTTCGTCGGCCTCGAGGAGGTCGAGCTCAGCCCAGGCTGGCTGCCGTCCGTCCCCGGAGTCCATGAGTTCCTGGCCTGGACGACCGTCGCGGGCGACGAGGACGTCAGCAACGACACGCTGACCGTACGCGTCTCCGTCATCGACCCGGCGGCCGTGGACGACGGCCCCGGAGGCTCCTCCGCGGACTCCCGGCGCGTCTCGATCGCTCCCAATCCATCCCGCGGCGGATCGCTGATCACCTTCGCCGCGCCACCGTGGCAGGACGGCCACGTTGAGCTCTTCGCACTGGATGGACGGCAGGTTCGGGGGTGGCCGGTGGAGGCGGGTGTGTCCCGCACGCTTCGGTTCACCTGGGACGGCCGCGATGCCTCCGGGCAGCCGGCGCCGGCCGGGATCTACTTCGTGCGCGCGGAATGGGGCGGGAAGGTCGAAACGAGGAAGCTGGTCCGGCTGGGCGACTGACCAAAGGGCGATGCTGCGGCGACTTCCGCTACAGCGTCGGCAGATCCTCTCCCGACCTCTCCCTGGACGCGGCGGCCGGCTCGCGCCTCGGGCGGGCCAGCACCCGCTCGATCGCCTCCGCGAGCAGGTTGAGCTGGACCGGCTTGGCAACATAGTCGTCCATCCCCACGAGCAGGCACTTCTCTCGATCGCCCTTCATCGCGTTCGCCGTCATGGCGATGATCGGCACCTCGTGGTCGAGAACGGCGGAGTTCGGACCGCGGATGTCCCGGGTCGCCTCGTAGCCATCCATCTCAGGCATCTGGCAATCCATGAAGACAAGGTCGTAGGGAATCCGCGCGAGGGCGAGCACGGCCTCGATCCCGTTGCCGGCGACATCCGCGCGATAGCCGAGCCGCTTGAGCAGGGCCAGCGCCACCTTCTGGTTGGTCGGATTGTCCTCGACGATGAGGATCCGTAGAGCGCGTCGCCCGGCCATGACCAAAGCGGTCCATTCCGTCGAGACAGACGTGCCGGAAAGGGACCCGGATCCCTCCCCGGTCCGGGTCTCGCCCGCTCGGTCGATCAGATCGCCGGCCGACCTCGCGTCGAGGACCTGCGCGACGATGCTGCGGAGCTGCGCCTCCCTCAACGGCTTGTTGACCGTCCCGGCGACCAGCCGGTGACGGCCGAGCTCAGGATCGATCCTCTGCCCCAGGGGCGCCATGACCACGATCGGGATGGCCGCGCGAGCGAGCTTGTCGGGCAAGGAGCATCGGGGTTCCGCGAGTGCGCCTCTTCCCGCCTCGGCTCCCCGTCCCGAATCGAGGAGGACGCAGCGATACAATTCCGCCCCGACGGGGGCGGATTGGATCTGATCGCACGCGGAGTCGCCGTCGCTGACCTCCTCGACGATGGCTCCCGCCGCGCCGAGGATGGTCGCCGCCACAGTCCGGGTGGTCTTCGAGGCGCTGATCACCATGATCCGGGCACCGGCCAGCGATGCTGCCTGGGGCGACGACCCGGCCCGCTCCGGAGTCGGTGCGATCCGCTTGAGCCGGACCGTGAACCAGAATGTCGAACCGGCGCCGACCTCGCTCTCCACGCCGATCCGCCCGCCCATCAGCTCGGCGAGTTGCTTCGAGATCGCGAGGCCCAGGCCCGTGCCGCCGAATCTGCGCGTGGTGGAGCCGTCGACCTGCATGAACGGCGTGAAGAGCATGCGGATCCGGTCCCTCGGGATCCCGATCCCCGTGTCCCGGATCGTGAACCGGAGCGAGACCCGATCCGCGTCCGCTTCCTCCACGCTGACCCGGATGAAGACTTCGCCCTTCTCCGTGAACTTGATCGCGTTGCCGCCGAGATTGACCACGATCTGCCGCAGACGACCCGGGTCGCCAGCGACGCAGATGGGCACCGCCGGATCGATCAGGCAGGCCAGATCGACCCCTTTCTCGTGTGCCCGCACCGCCAGCATCTCCGCCGCGTCTTCCATCACCGAGCGGAGGTCGAACTCCAGCTCTTCCAGGTCGAGCTTCTTCGCTTCGATCTTCGAGAAGTCGAGGATGTCGTTGATCAGCGAGAGGAGGCTCTCCCCGCTGGTGCGGACCACTTCCGCGTACTGCCGCTGCTCGGGACTCAGATTGGTATCGAGCAGAAGCCCGGTCATACCGATGACGCCATTCATGGGCGTGCGGATCTCGTGGCTCATGCTGGCGAGGAACTGGCTCTTGGCCGCGTTCGCCAGTTCGGCATCGGTTGCGAGGTCGTTCGCGCGCCGGGTCAACTCTTCCAAATGTCGATTCAGCGCCTCCATCTCCGTCATGGAAGCGCGTAAGGCCTCTTCGGCCCGCTTGCGATCATGGATGTCGACGAACGACTCGATCAGGACCGACCGTTCACCCAGGGTGGCCCGGACGACCGACTTGATCACCGGGAGACGAGTGCCATCAGCCCGGACGACCTCGCGCTCGGCCTGGTGGACCTCGCAACCAAGATCCGTGACCGGACACCGCCCGACTTCCGACGGGCAGATGAAACGGTGGCAGACCTGCCCCAGCACGTCGGATTCCGCCACCCCGAACAGGTCCAGTGCCTTCGGATTGGCGCTCAGAACCTGGTGCGACTCGGCGTCGATGGTGAGGATCCCGGCGTCGAGCGAGTCGAGGATCATCCCGTGGCGGCGCTCGCCCTCCATCAAGGCTCGCGTCCGCTCGCCGACCTGGCGCTCGAGCTCGATCTGCTGCCGTCGCAGCAGCCCGACGATGCCGGCGACGGCGAAGCTCAGAAGCGCGCCGAAGAACGCGACCGCCATCCAGCCCCCGGGCCGATGCCCGGCGGCATAGCCCTCTCCGGGAGAAGACGCGATGATCCAGGTCTGATCGAAGACGAAGAGGGGATGGATCACCGCGGCCTTCAGCGGTCCGCCCCACGCGGCTTCGCTCTTCCCCGGTCGGGCCGGGTCATCAGAGTCCGGGAAGGCGCCGAGCACGATCAGCCCGGACTCGTCGGTCAAGTCGATCAGCTCGACTTCAATGTTGCTGTCGTCATGGTTGCCGACCGTCATGGCCTGGTTCAGAACGGTCCGCAGCCGCAAGAGACCTGCGGCGAACCCCTTCGTCGTCGTCCTGTCCGGCCCGAAGGCGGGCTGGAAGACGAACACCGCGGACTCTCCGAGGCCTTCGGAAGCGCGGCCATGGATCACGACGGCGACCGGAAGTCGCGCCTTGGCCGCTTCGCGAAGGGCCGCACGCACCGTCGGATCCGCCCCGACGTCGGAGCCCAGTCGTGCCTGGTTCTCCGGCAACGGCGTGACGTACGCGAGCGGATAGTGCTCTTCCCCCCCCGGGGCGGACACGACGGGGACCCAGCCCAACACGTCGACCGCCGACGCACGCGCCAGCGACCCGGCGTAGGTCTCGAACTCCTCCCTCGTGACCGACTCGCTTCCTTCGAAGAAGCGCGCGATCCCGTGCACGTCGCGACGGAGGTCATGCAGCGCCTGGCCCAGGAGGTGCGTCTTCGCGTCCGCCAGGGTCTCGAAAGCACTCTCGGCCCGCCGGAGCTCGACGCCCCGCACCATGACCGCGACCAGCATGGTGACCACCAACCCGAGCGCGGCGGTCACGATCGCGTCAGCGTGGTGCATCGGGCGACTTCGATCCAGCGTCGCCCTCCGATCACTCCACTCCAGCAACCACAGCCCTCCCAGGAAAGCCAGCGCCAGCGCCAGGCCGCAAAGGAGGACCGCAGCGCGCGCCGCGGCGATCCGGGACTCGAGTTCCTTGGTGGAGAGATCGACGCCCACGACGGCGAGAACCTCGTTCGCGCCAGGGCTGACGACGGGGGCGAAGCCAGAGATGATCCTGCCGTGTGCCGTCGCGCGGGGTCCGATCGATCGAGGAACGGCGGTGCGGAAGACCTCGCGCAGCTCGGCCGGCGGCTCCTCGTACCTCGACCCCGGCGGGGCCGCGAGAGGGACATCCTCATCCCGGCTCCCGGGACCGAAGTAGAGATCCGCGTCCCGCTGAACGACGGTGTAGATGTCGGGCAGGGCTGCGTATCGCGAGTAGTTGCGCACATGGGCGCGGAGACGGCGCCAACCGGGATGGGAGACCTCGCCCGACTCGATCGCGGAGTCAGAGACGAGATGGGGGTCGATCCCTTCGGCGATCGCCGTCGCCTGGCGCAGCACCCGCCCGACCTCCTTCTCGGTCTCGACGCGGACGCGCTGCGCGACGCCGAGCAGGGTCAGGATCAAAGTCAGAGCGATCGCGACGGCAAAGGCAATCCTCCGGGGCTGAACGATGCGGTGCGCCGGTCCGGCATTACCGTCCGGCGAGAGAACAGCCTGCGCTCGTCCGCCGTCTGCAACGACGGCCGGCGCGGCGAGATCCGGCCGTGAAACCGCAGCCTTTTTCAACCGATCGCCGAACACAATGCCACCTGAGCCCCCCAGCGGTACGCGGCGGCCGGTCACCCGCGGCGGTCGCCCCGTACGCCAAGTGTCCCGATGCCCTTCGTCTCTTCCTGAGGCCAGGAATCGATCCGATCTCCGCCACCATCCGACCTTCGTATGTGGATCGCCTTTGGCCTGATGGAGTTATCGGCCCGACGCCCGGGGGACATTGAATGGGAAATGCCGCGGAGGGACAGGCCCGTAACACGTTGCTGTGTAATACGATACAATGGGGGCTGACCGGCGCGGCGCGCTGCCCGGGATGCTTCCGCCGAATCCCCTATTCCGCCGCCAGGGCGGTCACCGGATCGAGCCGGGCCGCGCGACCGGCCGGCAGGATCCCGCTGAGCAATCCGACCACGAAGCTGATGGCAAGCGCCAGTGCCACAAAGAGCGGCGGCGTCTGCACCGGCAGAGCCGGCAGGAGGAGATGCACGAGCTGAGCGATCCCGACTCCGATCGCCAGGCCGACGACGCCGCCCGCCGTCGAAAGGAGGAGCGCCTCCGCCAGGAAGAGCCAGAGGATCTGCCGCGGAGTGGCTCCGAGCGCCCTGGCGAGTCCGATCTCCGCCGTCCGCTCGTGCACCGCGATCCACATCATCGTCAGGATGCCGATCGCGCCGACGAGAAGCGAGATCGCTCCGATGCCGATCACCGCCAGACTGACGACGCGAAGGACCCGATCCAGCGTCTCGAGCATCCCGGTCTGGGTGGTGACCGTGAAGTCTTCGTTCCCGGCATGGCGACGGATCAGTTCCCGCCGCAGGCGCGCGGCGATCGAGTCGATCACGGACGAGTTCGACGCCACCACGTCGATCTCCTGCAGGTCGTCGCGATTGAAGAGCGGCATCGCCAAGGAGACCGGGATGTAGACCGCGTCATCGATGTCGAAGCCGAGAAACTGACCCTTCGACTCCATCACCCCGACGACACGAAAGCGTTGCCCGCCGATCCGCACGAACTGCCCCAGGGCCGGGCTTTCGGCAAACAGCTCCCGCTTGAGCGTCGGCCCGAGCACCGCGACGGGACTGGCGTGACGAGGATCGCCGGCCGGCAGGAAGCGGCCGGAGCGCACCGCCATGCGCCACGCGCCCGGGGCTTCGGCCGTCACCCCGTAGACATAGACGTGACGGGTGCGCCCGTCGTGCTCGACACCGGCGGTTCCCATCGTGGTGGGAACGACCGCCTCGATCCCGGGAATCCGGGAGAGAGCTTCAGCGTCCGCCAGGGTCAGCGGATGGGTGACCCCGCCGATCGCGCCCGGCATGCCGGTCGTCTCGATCCGGCCGGGGTTGACCGAGATGAGGTTCGTCCCGAACTGCGTGAACTCGGTCAGGATGAACCGGCGCGCGCCCTCTCCGATCGACGTCAGGAGGATGACCGAAGAGATGCCGATCACGATCCCGAGCATGGTCAGGATCGAGCGCTGCCGATGGCCGCGCACCGACCCGAGGGCGTAGCGTGCGACATCCTCGATCATCATCGCCCGCGTCTCCGCATCAACGCTTCCACCGGATCGAGGCGGGCGGCCCGGCGCGCGGGGAGACTGCCGAAGGCCAGCCCGACCGCGGCCGAAACCGCAAGCGCGGCGACGACGGCCCAGAGGGGCGGCTGCACCGGGAAATCAGGCCAGAGCCGCCGCATGACCTGCCCGGCAACGAGGCCGAACGTCAGGCCGAGCACTCCCCCGGCCCCGGAGATGAGTGCCGCCTCGGTGAGAAAGACCGCCGTCACCTGCCGGTTCGTGACGCCGATCGCTTTCAGAAGGCCGATCTCCGGGGTGCGCTCCGAGACGGAGACCAGCATGACGTTCATGATCCCGATCCCGGCCACGCCGAGGGAGATGGCGGCGATGCCGGCCAGGGCCGCCGTGAGCATGGCGAGAATGCGGTTGAACGTGGTCAGCACGGCATCCTGCGTCAGGACCGTGACGTCCTCATCGCCGTCGTGGCGCCGCTGCAGGAGCTCGATCACCTCCTGGCGCGCGCGCTCGATCTCGGCGTGCGCCCGCACTTCCGCCAGCACCCGGACGAGGCTCGGCCGGTTGAACATCCTCATCCCCGTCTCCACCGGGACGTAGACGATCTCGTCCATATTCATCCCGACCGACTCGCCGCGCGGAGCGACCACGCCGATGACCCGGAACCGGTACTCTCCGATCCGCACGATCGACCCGAGCGGATTGGCGCGGCCGAAGAGCTCCTGCTGCACGACGGTGCCCAGGACGCAGACCGGCGCGTCGTTCGTCCCCTCGGGCAGGAATCGTCCGATGCCGACCCGCAATTGCCGGAGACCGAGCAGATCGCTCGTGGTCCCGGCGATCAGCACATCGCGGCTCCGTTCTCCGTAGGAGACGGGAGCGGTCCCGACCGACAGGGGGGCGACGCGGCGGATGGATGACACTTCCCGCCGCATCGCTTCGGTATCCGCCACGGTCAGGTCGTGCGGCGCCGTGTTGACGAAGGGCGCCGCGCCCTGCGTCTCGGTCTTGCCGGGCAGGATGATGAGCAGGCTCGACCCGAGGGATGCGAACTCGCCCGTGACGAAGAGGCGGGCCCCCTCGCCCAGGCTGGTCAGGAGGATGACCGAAGCGACGCCGATCGCCACGCCGAGGAGCGAGAGCGCGGTCCGCAGGCGATGCCCACGCATCCCCCCGGCCGAGAACCGGAGGAGATCGCCGGGCTGAAGCGCGGAAGACTCCCGATGCCGGTCCTTGCCCGCCATCACTGCTCATCCGCATCGACGGCGCCGTCAATGAGGCGGATCCGGCGTCGCGCGCGTCCCCCGATCGCGGGATCGTGGGTCACGACCACCAACGTGAGGCCGTTTCGATTCATCGACTCGAGCAACTCCACGATCTCGGCCCCGGACCGGCTGTCGAGGTTTCCGGTCGGCTCGTCGGCCAGGAGGACCGAAGGCTTGAGCACCACCGCGCGCGCGATCGCGACGCGCTGCCTCTCTCCACCCGAAAGCTGGTCCGGCCGGTGCGTGGAGCGCGGCGCCAGGCCCACCATCTCGAGCACGCCCCGGGCGCGGGTGCGCCGCTCCGCCGGATCCACACCGGCGAAGATCATCGGCAGCTCGACGTTCTCCAGGGCCGTCAGGCGCGGCACGAGGTGGAAGAACTGGAAGACGAATCCGATCTGGTGGCGCCGCACCAGCGAGAGCTCGGTCTCGCCCAGACGCGAGGTCTCGCGGCCGTCGAGTTCATAGCGGCCCGCCGTCGGGCGGTCCAGACAGCCGAGGATGTTCAGCAAGGTCGACTTGCCCGAGCCGGAGGGACCCATGATGGAGCAGTACTCACCGCGGGCGATCTCAAGATCGATCCCCCGTAACGCGTAGACCGGCTGATCACCGACTTCGAAGGTCCGGTCGATGCCGTGAAGCCGGATCATCAGGGATGGCTTTCCGTCGCGATCACCTTGGCGCCGGCCTTCACCTCCGGCCGGTCGAGCGAGATCACGACCTGATCCCCGACCGAGATCCCTTCGATCACCTCGGCGTACTCCCAGTTACGCAGGCCGGTCCGCACCTTCACTTCGACCAGCCTCCCTCCCTTCACGACCAGCACCCGGTCCCCCTCGAGCAGCGCATAGCTGGGAACGCGCAGCGCCTCCTCCCGCGCCTCGAGGATCACCTCGATGTCGGCCGAAAGCCCCGGGAGGAGATTCGGCGGCAGCGACGCGTCGTCGAAGACCGCCTCGACCGTCAGCGTGCGGTTCTGCTCCTGCCGGGTCTCGACGTAGGAGGAGATGTAGGTCAGCCGCCCGGGGAACTCACGTCCCCGGAAGGCATCCAGCGTCAGCCGCGCCGGCTGGCCCAGGCGGACCCGCGCCACGTCGACTTCGTCCAAAGGCGCGCTGACGTAGAGAGAGTCGGGCGCCACCAGGTCGATCACCGGCGGGAGGTAGACGCCAGGCGGCGACGGGCTGATCCACTCGCCGATCTCTCCGGCGATGTCCAGGACGACACCGTCGAACGGGGCGAGCATGCTCGTCTTGTCCAGCGCGGCCCGTGCGACCTGGACGGCGGCATCGGCCTGCCGCGCCTGTTCCCGGGCCGCCCGGCAGGCGGCCGCCATCGTCTCCGCGCGGGTGCGCGCCTCCTCCAGCGCCTGGTCCGCCAGCACCTTCTGGCCGGCCAGCGACTCGGCGCGCTGGCGGTCCCGCTCGGCCTGGTCGGCGGCGAGGCAGGCCTGTTCCGCCACCGCCCGCGCGGCGTGCATCGAGCGCTCGGCCAGGACCACCTGGTGACGGTACTCGGTGTCGTCGATCCGCAGCAGCAGGTCGCCCCGCCGCACGCGTGCCCCCTTCTCGACGGGCAACGCCTCGATCAGGCCGGCGATCGCTGGACTCATCCGGGCGCGATAGCGCGACTCCACCGTCCCCGCGCGGGAGTTCACCACGGTCTCTTCCACCCGTCCCCGATCGATCGTCTGCACGGTGACCGGGATCGGCTTGGGACGAAGCGCGATCAGGATCAGGGCCACCATCCCGGCGGCCAGAATCCCGATCCAGAGCAGACGCCTGGTTCCACGGCGCATCGGACCTCCTTGCGGCGGCAGGATCGGACCCCGGGGGATCGTACACTCGCGGCAGGCCGCCTGTCTCGATCGGCGGGCTGCATCTGTTCTCACGGCCGGCTGCGACGCTCAGACGTGCTGGTTGAAGAGGAGCCGTCAATCACTCCAGCCGAACGGGCCGGGGTCGTGCAATGAGCTCTCCGGAGAAACCGGGGCGGTTCAGTCTGCCCCGAAGGCGAATCGGTACCGAAGAGAGGACTGGGGTTATCGAGCCGTCTGAGTCTACTATCCTCAAGACGAGGGAAGCGGAATCGCCTGCCATATGGTTCAGCACATGTGCAGCCGTGACACAGACCCAGTGATGAGTGGTTGAGTCCGTTCTCGAGGGGCGCGCCACGAGGAAGCACGTTGCCTGAGTGCGGGCACCAGGATCGGTCGTAGGACCTTCGATCCAGAAGGTCGCCTTCATCAGAGCGGTGTGTAGCTCCTTCGCGGAGGCTCCCGGATCGGCCGGCGCCGCGCTCAGGAGCGTCAGGCAGTAGGAGACAGAGATGATGAGGAGTCTCCAAGTCGGAATCAACACCCTCACCTGCGAACAGGAGATAGCCGCGTTCCGGGTGTTGCGGCTCGCCCGCTCCCCGCACCACGCTGCCGTCTCTCTCTCGCTTCCCACCTCTCCGCCTTTCCGCCCCTGCCGCACCATCGGCCCGAGTCCGGCCCTCGTCGCCCCTGCGTCTTCTGGCCCGCCTCCTGACTCAGCGGATCCCTGTACCAGGAATCGGATGGTCTCCATGGTCCTCCCTCTCCTGCCAGCCGAGAGAAACATCGATGCGTGCCCAGTCGACTACCGAAGAGCAAGGCCGCATTTCGAGCAAGTGAATACCGTGTTGGGATTGGCTTCGGCACACTGCGGGCAGGTCCATCTTGCATCGGGATCCTCGGGACTCCAGGCCGCCATCGTGGATGCACTACCCAGGGTGGCAGCTGGACCACGGCGCCATCGAGACACGGCGGCGGGCGTGTTCGCCTCGAAGAATGCCACGGCTGACGGTCGCGTGAGGAGGTAGGCAAAGACCGCGTACCACAGACTCTTGATGACCAGGCCGAACGAGCGGCCGCCTAAGAACAGGCCCAACACGACGGTTAGCGGAATGAACCAGAAGAACATCGATCGCGCCCGGCGACGCCCCCGCAGAATGCCGACAGCGATGAGCACTTGACCGACGTTCCCGACGATGGGCACACCGAGCGTCATCACCGGATATCTCATCTGGACGCCGGGGCCGTCGACAATCTGTGCTAGGAACTCAAACCAGAAAACGGTTGCCACAGTCGTGGCAATGAGGAGAAACCAGCCGACCACCGCAACACCCCTCGGCCGTTCTCCCTGCTGCTGACCTGCCGAGTCGGACACGATCTTCCCTCCCATTCGAGATGCCACCTGGAGGCCCGAGAGGCCTCTCGCTTCCCACATCTCCTCCTTCACGCCCCGGCCGCAGCGTTGGGCCGGGCCAACAGCCTGTTGGACCGGCGGCACACGCGTCCGCCTCAGAATCGGCCGAGCTTGAAAGCCAGCCCCAAGGCCGGCCCGTTGATGTCGCTGTTCCGCAGTCCTGGCTGCTCGGCGCCGCTGACCAGCCGGTACGACAGCGCGAGATTCAGATGGAGCCAGGCATTGACCCGCCGCTCCACGCCTACCGCCGGCTGCAGGAGCAGCAGGAAGTCCGTCTCACCGTGCTGCTCGCCGGTCCTCTCGGGCACGTAGTGGACGGCGGCGCCGCCCAGAAGGGCGCCCAGCGTCAGGTGCGTCGGAGCCCGGGGGTTCAGGCCATACTCCAGGTCAAACCCAAAGCTCTGAAACTCGATGTCGATCGGGCCCATGGAGTCCGGCATCGCGCCGTCCGGGGCGTCGATCTCGGTGGTCGTCCCGTGCGCGCTGAAGCCGAGGACGAGAGATGGGCCGATGTTCCAGCCGCCGCACCCGCCGATCATCACGGCTCCGGCGTCGCCGGCGAGAGTGACCGTGACGACTGGAGCGCCGAAGTGGCCCCTTCCGCCGGCGCTATCTGGCGGTTCCAGGTCGCCCGCCGAAGCAACGCTCGTACCCAGAGACAGCATGACGCCAATCAACGCGTAGCGCACGGTGCCCTCCCGAATCCCAGTTCCGGTCTTGCCCTTCATCGGCTGCTCACACCCTGGGGCATCGCCCCGGTGGCTCGTCCCTCGCGGACGCGCTTCCCACCTCTCCTCCTTCAGGCCCCTGCCGCAGCGTTGGACCGAGTCCATGACTCATCGCGTCCCCCCTCGGGGCGCCGACGGGAACGGGCTGCGGACAGCCGCCGGCAGCTCGCCCGCCGCTTCCCAGCAATGGGCGAGGGTGTGGGCCGAGAATCCGGGCTTCCACTGCTTCTCCGGCTCCGCCAGGAACGCCTGCCAGTCGGAGGGGCCGGAGGTCGGGCGGAGAATCTTCTTCATCCGCGGGACCTCCGGTCACCTCGTTGCTTGTCGGGCGTTGCCGGCGGGCGCGAAGCGCCTGACGGGTGCACGCCCACGTTATCTGGCCCGTCGCCAAGGGCGTCTACCCCCGATCTCATCACGTGCCCTCGCCCCTGAGACCGCCCTGCCGGAACGGCTGAATGAAGGCTATCACCTCGCCCTGGTCTGTGGTCTGCTGCAGGGTCCAGCGGTAGACGGCGAGACCCTTTAGGACGTCGAAGAGAGCCGGAACTGGCTTGAGGACAGCTCGTATCTCCGATGGGTCCAACGAGTCCCAGATCACGGAAATCTCGAAGGCGTCCATGGGGTCGCGATGAGCCCCGATCTTGTCACGGATGAACTTGAGATGGCGATGGTGTTGACGCCGCGCTGCACGATACCCCACGTACGCATCGAGAATAGATGCCCGCTCCGCCGTAGACAGCGGATAGTCAATGGCGCCCTTCATGACGCATTGAACGAACGTGCACAGCTCCTTGTCCAACGACACCCACTCGGTGACTACGTACTTCAGAAGCAGGCGTCGCTCGAACTCATCCTGGCACCGACCCGCGATGGTAGACAGAGCGGCAATGTCCTGATAGGCATACTGGATCCGCATCAGTCTCTGCGCAGCATCGTTCGATGGATGGTAGAGACCTGCTCCGGGGTTGCGGAACGGGTCGAATGTAGGCACTTCGTAGTTCATGAGGCCTCGGCAGAGCGGACAACGTCGCGGCTGAGCAGGTGGGGCCGCGCAGTGGACCCGAGCCGCTCGAACGGCTTGTTCGAGGGCACTCTCCTACAACGTGATCGGGTCGTCCGTGATGGCATTCTGACACCCGTTCGCGAGCGCCGCGTACTCGTCCGGAGTCAGTCTAGTGTAGATCGCACACCACACCGGATGCGTTAGCTCTCCGACAATGTCCATGCAGACTCTCTTTCCGTTCGGCATTTGGAGACCGACCGCCGAACAGCTGGTCGGCTGTCGAAACTGCAGCCTTTGGTTCACTCCGCGGGCTGGCATCACCGGTGTCGCATAGGGCGAGAGCGGTGCATAATCCAAGAGCGAGTACTGGGTACCATGGCCCTTCGGGACGCTAATGCATGCTGTGAGGTTGTAGAGGGAAGTGCTCGGCCAGAACAACAGGAAGGCTCTCTTGTTGAATTCCGCGTTCGTGTTGGAGCGCCCCAAGAGCCAGTTCCAGTCCTTCTGGACTTGTGCCCAGCTAGTCTTATTCGGGAAGGGGTACTTCACCTCAGCCTTGAATACAGGCGCGTCGTTCTTCAGATCTGGCTCAGTAGTGCCCTGTGCAGCCAGATGGCAGCTGGTTCCGAAATAGGAGGCGAGAGTGGCGCACAGGTCGATCTCGCGAGTGGCTGCGAGGATTGCCTTCCGTTCTCTCTCGGAACGTCGCTGGCACTGCAGGTAGAAGCCATGGTTGATGCGTAGGGACGCACCGAGCATGTATTCCCACAGTCGGTGTGGCGTCGTGTAGGACATCTAGCTCCTTATCCCTCGAACGCCGCAGTTGAGCAGGCAGGACCGCGCAGCGGGCCTGAGCTGCTCCAACTGCTTGTTGAACCCGCGCGATACCAAGCGCCACATGCTAGAAACCTGCCCACGCCAATCGTGAAAGACGCATTCTGGCCAGCTCGGTCATTGAGTCAACGGTCCAGCGGGCCATCTTCTGAATCATCAAGTAGCTGCTCGCGAGATTCGACTCGACGATCTCGCGGTTGATCTCGCTCAGGCCGCTGTCGAATGTGCGATCGAGATACCCCTGGGCGAGGCTGATCTCATGATTCAACTCCTCCAGACGCCGAACCACATCGAACCCGCGCCGAAAGAAGAGCCCCCCGAGTCTTGGCAAGCTAGGGAGCGCTGCGACCAGGGCCGGGGCATGGATTGGTTTGATTCCGAGGCCAACCTCCGGTCTCCACATGGACCGAAGCACCGCTTGCAGCTGATCATCGGGCAAGGCATGAACCCGGCGCAGTGCCTCGTCCAGCTGAGCATCGCGAAGAGGCCCTGAGTACCTCGCGACGACCTCTCCGTACCACAGGAATGTCGCCCGATCAGCTGTTGCCGTTCGCATGGAGAGTTTCGTCACGAGAGCAGCCATTCGAATGCAGAGTTCGTCACACTCTGCCACGATGCCAGCGTGGAGCTCGCGTGCTTGGCTACCCTTCTGAAACGCCCACATTCCGGCCGAACTGGCGAGGCCGAGTGCCCAACCGAGCAGGACAAGCCACACGTCTTCCATCACCACGCTCCTCAGTGTCCAAAGGCCGAATATGCGGGTCGACGTCTCCCGTCATTCGCGGAGCTCACCACTGGCCTCTCCCCCCGACCTGGCGGACCGCTCCCTCTCCCTTCCCGTCTCTCCGCCGTCGCGGCCCTGCCGCAGCGTTGGGCCGAGTCCGGACTCGTCTACGTAACCCGACTGTGGAACTTGAAATCTGCGGCCGCGAACGGCCCTGTGCTGCCCCCTCGAGAACCCGCTGGTAGATCTCGCCATCGGCCCCGCGCACCGCACGGGTGTCCCCCGATCCTCTCGGCGTGGGGTGCGACCGACTGCCCGGCCCGGAACTGCCCCGCCCGGCCCCATCTCGCCCTCACGACCGACCTCGCCCGCGGTCTCTGATCCCGATCACTCGCAACGTGTTGTCCCACTCCAGATCCCCCGTCGCTGCGTCCTCGCTGATCCAAAGCGCGTGACCGAGTCTAAGCGATTCCCCGATCCCGGCCAAGACCGGACTCCGGGATCATCCGCGAGGGGGTACGACATCCGCTGACGTGGCTCGGGCCACCCTTGGGCGAACTGTGCCTCGCCTCGGCCGAGGCCCAAAGCTCCGGGGGCAATCGCCTAACCTGCTGGAGGGCAACGGGATCATCTCCCTGCCCAGGTCGCCGCCGGGAAATGACGCGGCTGGCATCCAGATTGTCCTGTCTGTGGCATGACACCGCACGGCGCACATCCGGGTGAACAGGCCGCGGCCGGCCGGATCCCCGAGGAACCCAAAGCAGCGGAGGTCGCGGCCTCACAAGGCTGCGCCGAACCTACAGACCCGCAGGTTGCGCGTGCTACCTACGGCCCCGAACGATCGGCGCGCTCTGTTCGGCCCGCACCAGCCCGCGGCGAACCTTCGGCGCACTCCCGAGCGGCTGCTTACACCCGCCGCGAAGATCCGGCGCACTCCTGAGCGGCCGCAACCTCCCGTCCCGAACGTTCCGCGCGCCATTGTGACCGCGCAGAAGAGCACCCCGAACGATCCGCGCGCCTTTGTGAGCGCGCAGAAGAGCGCCCCGAACCTTCCGCGCACCTTGATGACGGCGCTACATCCTGCGCCGAACGATCAGCGCGGGTTTCTGCGCCCGCTCCCTGGCGTCCCGAACGTTCGGCGCACCTTTGTCCCTCCGCACAATCCCGAACCGAACGATCGCCGCACCATTTCGGCGCCGCTACATCCCGTTCCCTGGCTTCCGCGCCGCGTGGTCCCCCCGCTCGGCCCGCCGCTTCGCCTTCCGGCCACCTTCGCCCACGCGATCCGCTCCCAGACCGGCAACAGCAAGCGGCCGTTGGGACCTCCTAACACACTCTCCCCTATCGACGAACGTCCGGTCGGAGGATGACGACCGCGATTCCGTAGGCCACGCCCAGGCTGAGTACCGTCGCCACGAGGTCGCGATAGTCAAAGGCGTACACAATGCGCGCGAGAGGCCCCGGTCGGGGGATGAGTTGTGCGAACTCGAGCGCGAACGACGTCACGCCCACGAGCAAAGCCATCTGCGGCAAACTCAGACGCGCCAGCCGTCCGGTGCTGGACAGGAGCAGAAAGAGAAGACCGGCTGGTCCCAAGAGGCTCGGCGCCGTATCGATCACCAGGCTCCGGGGTTGGTCGCCCCAAAACCGGATGACCTTGACGGGCAGGATCGCCAGCAGGCAGACCGCACCCATCAGACCAAGGACGAGGTTTGCGGTGCCCTTCGTCCGGTCACGCATCTCCATTCCTCGCCATCCCCGTCTTCAGGGCTGTCCGCTCCGATTCACGCAGCGTCTCAACTGCGGCCCGCCGTCGCGGCTAAGCTCCTGACCGCTGCAAACCGCCGTCAGCGAAGGCTATACAATGCCTTCACCTTGCCCCACGTGGTCGTCGAGGTTGGTGTGAAATCGTCGAGTTCGATGATTCCCTTGATGTTGACGTCGTAGTACAGGTCATGCACGGGATTCGCACACCACGTGCCGGGAGACGGGTGATTGGCTAGATGAAGATACGCATGGATGCCACCATAGGGCCAATCCCAATAATCATGTCTGTAGTAAGTGACAGGTTCTCCGCTGATCCATTGCCAGGAGATGCCATCATCGGCAGAGTAATAGCCGATCCAGGCTATGTTCAGCCATGGATCTCCCAGACCGAACCTGGCGTATGTATCCTGAAAGGTGTTCATCAGCCAGGTGTTCTCATCGTCGTCGTTGATGGTGACAAGATGACCACCAAGGCTGGCCGCCTCGGTTTCGGCTTCGATCCAGCTCCCCCAATCACTGGTTACGGTGTAGAGGTGTCCGTTGTAGCTCTGCCATTCATATCCGCTGGCAGCAGCAACAACTCCCATGAGCAGAACGAGGGCCATACCAACTGACCTGATGAGTGGTCGCATTTCCGCAGTCCTCCTTCCCGGTAGTGGGCGCCTCCCAAGCACCCCTGATGGTACCACCGGCGGGGGATGAACCGACAATCGCGAGGTCGCCCGGTCGCAGGGTGCCTGATGGCGCCCCCCCCTACGGCCCCAGGAACTTCACCGTCACCGCCCGCTCTTCCCCGCTCAGCGAGTCTCGCACGGTGAAGCGCATCGGGATCGGCTCGCGGTAGAGATCGAGCGGCAGGGTCGCCACCGCCACGATCCTCCGATCGGTGAAGGGGTCGAGGCGCAACCGCGGCTGCGGCAGCACCACCAGCGGGGCCGGTCCTTCGGGCGGGAAACTCACCTCGATTCCGTAGACCCGCGGCGCGTTCTCCTTGTTCTGGACATCGAGGTTGATCATGTTCCGCAGCGTGCCCTGGTCCAGGATGTACGGCATGCCCGGACTGCGCAGCGCGCGCACCTCGAACGTCGCGCGCCGGCCCGCCGCCAACGAGAAAACCGTCAGGCCGATCAACCCCAGCACCGCGTAGAGAAAGACCCGCGGGCGGAAGAAAGGCCGGCGCGCGCCGGTGTCGAATCCGCGCTGCGAGTCGTAGCGCACCAGGCCGCGCGGTCGTTCGACGCGATCCATCACCTCGTCACACGCGTCGATGCAGTTGCCGCACCCGACGCACTCCATCTGCAGGCCGTTCCGGATATCGATGCCGGTCGGACAGACGACCACACAGCGGCCGCAGTCGATGCAGTCTCCCGCGGCCTCGCCCACCCGCCCGCGCGGCTCTCCCCGCTTGCGGTCATAGCCGACGAGTTTGCTGTCGCCATCGATCAGAACCGACTGCAGGCGCCCATAGGGGCAGACCACCAGGCAGACCTGCTCCCGGAACCAGGCGAAATCGAAGTAGAGAATCCCCGACATCGCCGCCATCCACCCGAAGGCGAAGCGGTGCTCGGACGGCGGCCCCGCCATCGCCTGCGACAGTTCCCGCACGGGGATGAAGTAGGCCAAAAAGAGGTGGGCCGCGAAGATCGAGAGCGCCACGAACAGAACGTGCTTCAGCCCCTTGCGCCAGATCTTGTCGAAACCGGCCGGTCCCTGGTTGCGCCGGATCCGGACTTCCCGCTTCCCCTCGATCAGCCGCTCGACCTTCCGGAACACCCCTTCCAGCCAGACCGTCTGCGGGCAGGCGAAGCCGCACCAGATCCTCCCCCACAGCGCCGTCAGGACGAAGAGCGCGAAGCCCATCCCGGAGACCAGGAAGAACATGAGGTAGAAGTCCTGGTTGGTGAAGGTGCGCCCGAAGAGGTAGGCCGCCCGGTGCGGAATGTCGATCCAGATCGCCGGGGCGCCGTGGATGCGGATCCACGGCAGGACTATGTAGATGACGATCAAAAGTGCAAAGACCACGTTCTTTCGCGCCTGCCAGCTGCCGCTGACATCGGCCGGATGGAGGAAGTTGCGCGAGCCGTCGGCGTTGACGGTATAGAACGTGTCGAGATCGGGCCGGCGGGACCCTCCTCCCGTCGCCCTCGGGCGATCGCTCAAGGCGTCGCCTCCGGCTCTCCCTGCGGCTCCTTGCCCGGCCGGTTGGTATTCTTGATCGTCAGCAGATACGCCACCACGGCCTGGATCCGCACCGGTCCGAGCTGATTCTGCCAGGCCACCATTCCCTTGTCCGGCACGCCGTGGGTAACCGTCTTCATGATCTCCATCGGACCACCGCCGTGCAGCCAGTACGCGTCGGTCAGGTTCGGCCCGACGCTGCCGCCGCCGTCCGGGGTGTGGCAGGCGACACAGAACTGGTCGTAGACCTGCTTCCCCTCCGCCACCTTCGCCGGGACCTGGCTCATCAGGAGCAGCGACTCGTTCGAGAGCTCCTGCTGATCCATCTGCGCCAGTTGCTGCTCGGCCGCGCGGGCCATCTCGACGGCATAGTCTTTGCGCGGCAACGACCCCACGCCGAAGGTGTGATAGTACATCCAATACCCGACCGCAAAGACCAGCGATCCGTAGAGCAGCATCATGATCCATGAAGGCGGCGGGTTGTCGTATTCGCGGATGCCGTCGAACTCGTGCTCGAGCAGCTCATCCCTCACGCCACGTCCCTCGACGTTTCCCGGCTCACGCGTGTCCGACATCGCTTCGCTTTCCTCCCTTCGGCGCGGGCGGGACGACGATCGAGGAGACGTCATCTCCCTCCAGGGGGAGAGCCGCGATCCGCCGAACCTTCTCTTTCTCGCGCAGGCCGATGAAGACGTAGGCCAAAACGCCCACGAAACTCAGGATGAAGATGACGAGCCCCACCACCGGGAAGATCAGGAGGTCGGAGCCTCGAAAGAATTGCTGAAACACTCTCCCTCCCCCCTTTCAGCGGACTTCGGCCGCGGCCGGCGGCTGGAACTGCGGTCCGCGGCCCAGCCGCTGCAGGTAGGCGATCAAAGCCAGCATCCGGCTTTCGGGATCGATCCGCACCCCCTGCGTCGCGAGGTCCTCCCGGATCAAGTCGGCCTGCGCGCGGGCCAGGGCGGGCGCGTTGGCGATCTCGGCCTCGCTGTAGGGAACCCCCAGGCTCCGCAGCACCTCCAGCTTGCGCGGCAGCCTTTCGTAACCGGCCCTGGACGTCTTGAGGAACGCGTAGCTCGGCATGTTGGAGCCCGGCGAGGTGGAGCGCGGGTCCATCAGGTGCTGGTAGTGCCAGAGGTGGGGGTACTTGCCCCCCTCGCGGTGGAGGTCCGGCCCGGTCCGCTTGCTCCCCCACTGGAAGGGCCGGTCATAGATGAACTCCTCCAGACGCGAGTACTCGCCATAGCGCAGCGTCTCGAACCGGAAGGGCCGGATCATCTGGCTGTGGCAGTTGTAGCAGCCTTCGCCGACGTAGATGTCGCGCCCCTCCTGCTCGAGCGGGCTGTACGGCTGCTGGATGAACTTCGGATCGGGCGCGTAGTCCATCCGGCTCCCGGGACCGCCGGCGGCATCCGGCCCGGGAGGGGCCGCCGGCGCGGCGACCATCGCCTGCGGTGGAACGACCACGTGGCGCACGACGATGCTCGGGATCAGCTCGACCATCCCTCCGATCAGAATCGCGATCAGCACCAGGATCGTAAAGGCGAGCGGCCGGCCCTCCACGAGCCGATGCCACCTTCCTCCCGACCGGCTCGCCACGCCGCCCAGCAGGATCGCCACGACGGTCACGACCGCGCCCAGCGTCAGGATGAGGGGGCTCGTCACCGGGTTCGACAGCCCGAGCAGGATCGACAGGACGACGGCGATCGCCGCGAGCACGACCGGGGTGCCGCGGATCAGCCGCCAGAACGAAGGCGCGGGAGTCAGCGCCGGCACCGTCACCTCGACCTCGACCCGCGACCGACGCCCCGCGCGCATCGTCGCCGCGAGGTTGACCACCATGAGCAGGTGCCCGAGCAGGTAGAACCCTCCGCCCACCAGGCGCATGACGTAGAGGAACTGCCCGCTCACGAGTCCCTGGACGAAGTCGGGGTACTTGAGGAAGCCGTCGGCGTCCAGCGCGCGCCAGTAGAGCCCCTGGTTTACGCCGTTGATCCACATCGCGACCACATAGAGCAAAAGGCCGAACGTCCCCATCCAGAAGTGAGCTTCGGCCCACTTGACCGAATGGAGCTTGGTGTCATAGAGGCGCGGGACCAGCCAGTAGAGCATCCCGGCCGCCATGAAGCCGTTCCACCCCAGGGCGCCCCCGTGCACGTGGGCGATGATCCAGTCGGTGAAGTGCGCCAGGCCGTTGACGCTCTTCAGCGAAAGCAGCGGCCCCTCGAAGGTCGACATGCCGTAGAAGGTGATCGCGACCACGAAGAACTTGAGGACCGGGTCGGTGCGGAGCCGATCCCAGGCGCCACGCAGGGTCAGAAGGCCGTTGACCATCCCGCCCCAGGAGGGAGCCAGGAGCATGATGCTGAAGACGGTGCCGAGGGTCTGCGCCCAGTCGGGGAGCGACGTGTTCAGCAGGTGGTGCGGGCCGGCCCAGATGTAGACGAAGACCAGAGCCCAGAAGTGCACCACCGAGAGCCGGTAGGAATAGACCGGCCGACCGGCCGCCTTCGGCACGAAGTAGTACATGATCCCGAGAATCGGCGTGGTGAGGAAGAAACCGACCGCATTGTGCCCGTACCACCACTGCACGAGCGCGTCCTGCACCCCGGCGTAGATGCTGTAGCTGTGGGCCAGCGCGGTGGGGATCTGCAGGTTGTTCACGATGTAGAGGACCGGGATCGTGACGATGGTGGCGATATAGAACCAGAGAGCGACGTAGAGGTGCGGCTCGTTCCGCCGGGCCAGCGTGAGGAAGAAGTTGATCGAGAAGACGACCCAGACGACCGCCACGAGGAGGTCGAGCGGCCAGATCAGCTCGGCATACTCCTTGCTTTGACTCAGCCCCAGCGGGAGCGTGATGGCCGCTCCGACGATGATCGCCTGCCACCCCCAGAAGTTGACCCAGCTCAGGAGGTCGGAGGCCATCCGCGTCTTGAGCAGGCGTTGCGAGGAGTAGTAGATCCCGGCGAACATCATGTTGCCGACGAAGGCGAAGATGGCCGCGTTCGTGTGCAGCGGGCGCAGTCGTCCGAAGCTCAGCCAGGAGATCCCGAAGTTGGCCTGCCAGAAGGGGAGTTGGGTGGCGATCAGCACGCCCACGCCCAGCGCCACCGCTCCCCAGGTGATGGTCGCCAGGACGAAGGCGCGCACGACATCGTCGTCGTAGACGACGCGCCGGGTCTCGACAGCTTGGGCAGTCATGAGGTCGGGGGTCTCCTCTGGGTTCTGGTGGACTCCGGAGGCTGATCGGCGCCATCCGGGGACGGTCGCCGATCCGGTTCCAGGGGGAGAAACGGCAGCCGGTCGAGGTGGTCGAAGTCTCCGCCGCGGATCCGCACGAGGAGGAACAGCAGGGCTCCGACCACCAGCACCAGGCTGACGAAGACGAGGACGATCAGGACATCCATGCCAGGCGCCTCCCGGTCAGCTTCCAGGCGGTATGGCCGACCACGGTGAGCGAGCTGATCGGCATCAGGATCGCGGCGACCAGAGGATCGATCCTTCCGGTGAAACAGAGGGTGAGCGCCACGACGTTGTAGGCCACGGCGAAGACGAGGTTGGCGTGCACCACGGAGCGAAGGCGTCGCGCCATCAGGAGCGAGCGGCGCACGGCGCCGATCCCCTCTCCGAGGAAGTAGAGGTCCGCCCGCGCCGGCAGCGCCGGCCGGTCCACCGCCGGCGTGGCGGTGCAGAACGCGGCGTCGAAACTCGGCGCGTCATTCAGTCCGTCCCCCACCATCAGCGTGTCATCCCGGTCGAGGGCGCGCACCCGTTCCGCCTTGGACCACGGGTCGAGGCCCCCCTCGAACCGATCCGGCTCCATGCCCAGCCTGGCGGCGACGGCTTGCGTCTTCCCCGCCTCGTCGCCGCTGAGGAGGTGTACTTCCATTCCGCTGTCCCGTAAACCGCGGAGTTCCTCGACCACGTCCGGACGGATCTCCTCGACGAAGGCGAAGGAAGCGACGCGCCGGCCGTCGACGCTGAACCAGGTCACCGCGTCGATCCCGCCAGCGTCATCGGCCGCCACGCCTTCCGCCGGCGCCGCGAACCCGGGACGTCCCAGGCGCCAGGTCCGGCCGCTCCACTCACCGCGCAGACCGAATCCCGGAACCTCGCGGACCTCTTCCTCCTCGGCCGATTCCACCACGAGCGCGGCCTCCGGCCGCTCCCGGCGCACCGCCTCGGCCAGCGCCCGACTCACCGGGTGGTTGCTCCGCGCGGCGAGGTTGTACAGGATCGAGGCCGCCTCCTCCGGCAGGGAGCGCAATGCGGCGACCGCCTCGGGCCGGGGCGCGAGACGGCCGAAGGTGATCGTGCCGGTCTTGTCAAAGACGACCTTCCGCACCGCGAGCGCGCGATCGAGGAACGAGTCGCGCCGCAGGAAGATGCCGTGACGTTTGAGCGCGAGGTGGGCCAACTCGTGCGCCAGGGGGATGGCCAGCCCCAGCGCACAGGGGCAGGTCACCGCCAGGATCGAGACCGTCACCCGGATCGCCTGCTCCACGCCCTGTCCGATCCAGAGCGCGAACCCCGCGGTCGCGAAGACGAGCACGGCCAGCACATAGATCGTGCCGACCCGGTGCCACCACCGCTCGCCCGCGGCGGCCAGCCTCGCGCGTTGCTCCTCCGCCCGCCCAGGGTCCGCGGTTTCGCCGCCTCCCACCAGGTCGGAGAGGTTCGACTCCGCGAGGGTCTCGAGCGCGGCGACATGGACCGTGACTTCGGTCGCGTTGATCGCGCCGGCGGGGATCCGATCCCCGGGGACGAAGCGGCGCGGCGCCGACTCTCCCGTGATCCAGTCCAGCGACAGGTCGGTCGGACGGCGCAGGACGGTCGCGGCCACCGGCACGAACTCCCCGGGCACGATCCAGAGCTCGTCTCCGGGCGCGATCGCGAGGGCGGGAACCGACTCAACCGACTCGCCCCGCACCCGCTGCACCATGAGGTGGTCGATCCCATCCGCGGCGAGCAGGCTGTTGCGGTTGCGTTCGAGGACCCGCTCCTGCAGCCAGCGCCCCACCAGCATCAACGTGACGAAGATCGCCACCGTGTCGTAGTAGGCGGCCCGCGGACCGTCCTGGAGGTGCGCGTAGACCGACCCCGTGAACGCCAGGATGATCCCCAGCGCGATCGGGACGTCGAGGTGCACGAGACCGCGGCGCAGCCCGGTCCAGGCGGCGCGCAGGAACGGCCACCCACCGGCGACCACCGCGAAGAGGGTCAGGAGGAAGTTGAGCTGACCGAAGACCGTGTAGATCCGCCCGTCGGACGGCCCGAGGCCGGCATAGAACGTGAAGCTGAAGATCATCACGTTCATGGCCGCGGCCGCCGTCACCCCCATCCTGATCAGCAGAGTCTGGGAGTGCGCGGGGCGCGACTTCCGGCGCGGACCGAAGCGATAGCCGAAGCGCTCCGCCTCGGAGAGGTAACCGGCGAGATCGGCCTGACCGGCGTTCCACGTGAACTCCGCCTGCCCCAGCGAGGGGTTGATCCGCAGGTCGACCGCCCCAGCCTGCCGGAGGTAGAGCTCGCGCAGCAGCCAGACGCAGGCGGCGCAGTGGATCCCCTGGACGTCGAGGGTCAGCCGCCGCAGGTTCGCCGTCCCGCTGTCGGTCGCGCGCGGAGGTGATCCTTCGCCGGCCTCCAGGAGCAACGGCTCGAGCCAGGCCAGGCCATCGGGGCGGAGCGTCGCCGGCGGAACCGTTTCACCGCGCCTCAGGTCGTAGTACTGCTGAAGCCCGCGATCGCCGATCAGCTCATACACCCGCCGGCATCCGTCGCAGCAAAACTGATCACCCCGTTCGAGGCCGCGCGCGGGAATCCGAAGCCCGCAGTGGAGACAATCGGTCCGGGGAGACGCCGCCGGCGGCGCTACCTCGCTGACGATGCTCATCTTCGGGCGGTCGGAAGGCATAGCCGGAGAGTCTACCACGGCCGGGGGGGCCGAGATGTCCTCTTTCAACGGAGGATTCGGCTACCAGAGAACGACCGACTTCACGAGCGGCAGCGTGAACTCCAGGTGCCGTACGACCCCCAGCGCGGCCAGACCGCGCAACCCAAGCTGAGCCCCCACGGTCAGCACCAGGATCGCACCGATGCGATAGAGTCGCTGGCGCGTCGACGGGGGGAGCATCCCGGCTCCAAAGCCGAGCGCGATCAGCGCCGGGATCGTCCCCAGCCCGTAGGCCAGCATCGAGACGGCTCCCGCGACCGGCTCTCCCGTCCCCGCGGCGCCGAGCGCCACCGCCGCCACGGGGCCACACGGGAGGAAGCCGTTCGCGACACCGAGCGCCACGAGCCGCATCCGCCCCGGCGCGCGGAGGAGGGAACGCATGACGCGCGTGACCGCACCACCGACCGAGGAGCGCTCCACCCAGCGCTGGGTCGGCAGCCAGCCGAGCAGCCCGAGCCCCAGCAGGATCATGAGGGCTCCGGCGACAAGCGAGATCCATCCCTGGATCGGCGCCGCTCGTCCCAGCTGGATGGCGGCGGACCCGAGCAGGCCCAGCACCGCGCCGATCACTCCGTAGCTCGCGATGCGTCCCGTGTGATAGAGCAGAAGCGTCAGGGCATGCCCCCACCGGGAACGATCGAGCGGACGCCGCGCCAGCGAGACGGCCGAGACGATCGGCCCGCACATGCCCAGGCAGTGTCCCAGGCTCATGAGAAAGCCGGTGCCGATCAGAAGGCCGATGGCGAGGGGCGGCGGGGTGGCCGCCGGCTGGCAGCAGGCTGGGACGCTCATGGCGTCGGGAGCATAGCACTGCGGCAGGGCCTGCGCTCTTTCGGGCATCACGGCAGGCATCGATGAACAGGCCCGTCCATGAGACGGGGGCTTGACGCACGTAGCGGTGGTGTTCACGCTCCGGAGGCCATTGTTGCGGATCATATCGATCCGGCCGATGAGCCGGAGGGAGAAAGCAGTCTATGCCAAAGCGCAAAGAGTTGAAGGCGGCTCCGCGCTTTAGTTCGGAGGCGGAGGAGCAGGCGTACTGGGATGAGCACGACCTGGTCGACTACGCGGACTGGTCGGAGGCGAAGGTCGCCGTCTTTCCGAACCTGAAGCCATCGACCGAGACGATCTCCCTTCGGCTCCCGTTGGGCCTGTTGGCAGAGCTGAAGCGCCTGGCGAACAAACGCGACATCCCTTACCAATCGCTCCTGAAGGTGTTTCTAGCCGAGCGCCTGGCTCGAGAGCGGACGCAAGAGCGTGGGCGAGTGCCCGACAAGCGCATGCAGCCGCCGGCTCGTAAGGCTCGCCGCGGCTGATACACAACGTTGGACTTTCGGTCGAATCGGGCCGGCCCCGGCCCCCATCAGGTGCCCCCGGTGCTCCCCAGCAGGTACTCGCGATACTCCGCGACCACCTCGAAGCCCAGGCGGTGGTAGCAGGCCAGCGCCGGTTCGTTGCTGGCCATCACATTCAGCCCGATCGACCCGGCCGTCTCCAGCAACGACAGGCAGAGCGCCGCCGTCGCGGCGGTAGCTAACCCCAGGCCGCGGCACCCCGGATGCGTCGCGATGTTCCCCAGGCAGGCGACCCGCATCGACGGCGCGTAGACGTGGACTCCGGCCACCGTCGTCAGTCGCCCGTCGATCGTGATGCCGGCGTATTGCCCGGTCTCCAGCATGCGGGGCTCGAACCAGCCCTGCGGATAGGCCTCGCGGTAGAAGGCCAGAACCTCCTCGCGATCCTCCGGACGCAGCCAGCGGACCTCGCCGCGCGGCGGTCGCGCCGCCGCCCGCAGCCGTTCCCGGTCCGGCTGCAACAGACCCATCTTGAGGTGCAGGCCGTGCTCCTCGATCTGCCAGCCGCCGCGGAACAGGTCGATCAGCTCACCGCTGACGTGGGCATAGAACTCCGCCGGCATCGACGGCGCGAGTTCCTCGAGCAGCCGGCGGATCGCGGGCTCCTCTTCGGCACGCCCCAGGGCCAGGAGGATCGGCAGCGGACCGCCGCGATAGAGGAGCACCATCGCTCGCGGGGCTGCGCCGTCCCCGACGAGCGCCGGCCACTCCGTGTGCGGCCAGAAGAAGTCGTCCAGGTCGCCCAGCTCGTACAGGTGCAGCCATGCATCGCGGCGGTAGAACGCCTCGATGACGGCCCGATCGTGGACCGGAATCGGTATGCGCGGCAACGCGGCCCTCCTGGCCCGGCACGGGTTGAACCCGCGAGCTAATGGATCACGAGGAACTTCCGCTCCGAGCGCCGATCTCCCACCTCGAGCCGCGCGAAATAGAGTCCGGGGGAGAGATCAGAGACGCTCGAGGAGCTCTCGATCACCCGTCCGGGCAGCACGCCGGCGCCGACCGCGTCGTGACGCACGACGTTCGCCAACCGTCCCTGCACGTCGTAGATCGAGAGACTCACGCTCTCCCCCGCCCTCGCGCTCGAAGGCACGGTGAATCGGACACGCACGGCATCCCGCACGGGGTTCGGGCCGAGCGACTCGATCCCGCGCCACTCGACTGGCCCCAGATCACCCGCGACATCCGACTCGCCGGTGATCTGCAGCTCCTTCGGCGCGCTCCAGGCCGAGGTCTGCCCCTCCGCGTCGATGGACTGCACCAGGTAGGAGAACGTCCCGTTCGCATGGGTGTTGAAGGTGTACTGCGCCGCCGGCAGGTTGGTCGCCACCGTCGTCTCGGTCGTGAAGAGATCGACCGGCTGGATGTCGTCGACGTACCATCCCTCGTTGTAGGTGTAGCCGTCGGTGCTGTAGCGGAAGCGGAACCAGATCGTCTGCCCCTCGTAGGCCGCGAGGGAGAAGGTCGCCTGCACCCAGTTGCTCGATCCCGTGATCCCGTTTCCGATGTTGCGGTTGTTGGGATCGCTGTTGCTGGTGATGCTGCCGGGGATCGCGACGAAGCTGCGGGCGTCGGTGGCCACCTCGACGTACCCGTAATCCCACTGGTTCTCCATGTTGTACCAGGTCCAGAACTTCAGCTGATCGCCCGGCTGCACCTTGTACCCGCGCTTGCTGACGAGCACGTTGTTCAGCTTGTCCCCCGCGCCCCCTTTGAAGCTGTGCGTGGCCGAGTGGCTGCGGTTGGTGACGAGAGTCCATCCGTCGGCGGTCCAGCGCGACGCGGTGTTCCCCTCCAGGTCGTCGGCGCCGATCGTGTGCCCCGTCGCCTCGACCAGGTTCCAGCTCACCGCGGGGTTGTCGGCATCGGGAAGCGGCGTGCTCCAGGTGAGGGTGAACGGCACGCCGACCGTGGAGCCGCCGTCGATCCGGGGGAGCCCGGGCGGCATCGCCCGCAGCGGGTTGTCCGCCAGTTCGATCATCTGGAGGTTCGCCTCGCGGTTCTCCGCCACCAGCGCCGGGATGCGCGACTCCGCCGGCCAGAAGCCATCGGTATCGGTCCCCACCTCGCTGACGAAGGCATAGATCTTCGGCTTCAGGACTTCGTCCTGCTGCATCCAGTCGTTGGCGTCGCCGTTGACGAGGTAGAGCAGCTCCCAGGAGGTGCCGGTGTTGTAGCCGCTCGTCGCGCGGCGGATCCGCCCCAGCTCGAGACACTCGTCGTAGTCGCCGTTGTGGACGTTGTTGTGCCCGGGGGCGAAGTTGTGCAGGCCGCCGTAGGCGTGGTAGTTCAACGCCAGCTTGAAGTGCCGGGAGACGACGAAATCGCGCATCGCGGCCGTCTCCGGCTCGCTGAACGGCCCGGTTCCGCGGTAGGTCTCGTCGCCGCCGTACGGGCTGCTTCCCTCGTTGTCGTATCCCCAGTTGTAGCCGAAGTTGCGGTTCAGGTCGACGCCGTAGCTGCCGCCGTTGTTCCGGCGGTTCTTCCGCCACATTCCGCCACCGTTGGGATTGGTCTGGCGGTTGTACTCCACTCCGTCGGGGTTCACGACCGGCAGAATCCAGGTCTCCCGCGTGTCGACGAGCGTGGTGGCGCGGGGATCGGTGCCGTAGCCGTTCAGCAGGTACTGGGCCAGGTCGTACAGCACCTCGAAGGAGATCGGCTCGCGCGCGTGGATGTAGGCGTTGAAGAAGATCTCCGGCTCGTCCTCATCGACGTTGGGGTTGTCGGAGATCTTGTAGATCCAGATCGGCCGCCCCTCGATCGTGGTGCCGATGCTCTGCTTCGCCGTGATCAGGGCCGGGTGGGCCGCGACCAGGGCATCCATCGCGGCGATCGCCTCGGTGTAGGTGTGGTAGGCCCCGAAGTCGACGCGCGCGCCCGACTCCAGCCGGGAGGCATAGTACGACTCGAGATCATTGATCCTCGTCTCGACCCGGAACCGGTGCGTCAGCAGAGCCACGCGTCTCGCCTCTTCGGCGGCAAACTCCACGTAACCCTCGCCCGCGACGACGCCCTCGTCGGTCGCTTCGGGCGCCAGGCTCAGAAGCCGCATGTAGTCGGCCTTGTCGGCCGGATAGACCCGCAGAAGCTGGGTGGCGGCGTCAGCCGGGCCGGCCAACAGGGCCGTCAGGGCGAGCAGCGCGAAGAGCAGAACCGGGAGCCGAAGGGTGTAGGAGCCAAAGGATGCGCGGACCATGGAGCCTCCCCGAAGAATGAGCGGTTGAAGCCGGGCCAGCCGCCGGTGTGGCTCCGGCGGGGTCTCCATATTGTAGCACCACATTCCCAAGGGCCCCCTGGTCACACCGGGCCGCGGAGTCACACCACCAGATCGCCCCCTTCCTTCGCGCGCCCACCCACCCCGCGACCCGGCTCCGCGCTAATCGGCCATCGATGCGCCGCTTAGGCCAATCGACGAGCGCCCCTCGCTTCCTGGCCCGAATTGGCACGCCGGCTGCACTTCCCGGTTCGTACGCCCGCCGGCCAGTCGACCCGGGCACAGACGCGGGGAACCGCGGAAATGGAAAGGAAAGGATCTGCCATGTCCAGCCAGGAGACCACCATCATCGCCCGGAGCGATTCAGCCCGGTTCGTTCGTACCATCACGGCCGCCGTCGCGCTCGCCTTCGCTCTCGTCGTCGCGCTCGTCACGACGCTCACCGGCCCGGCTTTCGCGGTCGAGTTGACCCCCGCCGAGGGCGCCTCGCGCTTCTCGCCCCTCGGCTTCAAGGGCGCGCTCGGCCTCGGCACGCTCGAGCCGTCGGACGGCCAGCGCCTCGACCAGGGGGGCGCCTCGTTCCTGGCCCTGGGATACGGAGTCGATCCCAACGTCACCCTGTGGCTGACCGCGTTCGGATCGGAGCACGAGCAGCTCGGCGCGCGGGAGGCCGGCAAGCGGATGTCGGACGCCGGCGGACTCGAGGTGAGCCTGCAGTACTCCCTCGGGACGCACCGACGCCTGCAGCCGTACGGCCGGATCGGCCTCGGCGCCTACTCGGTCGAAGATCGCAAGACTCATGACGCGATGTTCGGCGGCGGCGTGCGGGTCGGCATCGGCGCCGACTACTTCTTCTCCCGCCGCTGCGGGGTGGGACTCGAGCTGGTCGCCCGCGGCGTCGAGTACTCCGAGAACCGCCTCGGCAAGGACGGCGACTTCGAGGATCTCCCCGAGAAGGTCAGCGCCAACAGCGGCGGCGTGGTCTTCACGTTCACGGTACAGTAGAGGCGCATTAGCGGCCGCCGGCGGGACACCGGCCGCGCTCGCCCCCACCCACCACGCCCGCGCTGCCCCAACCGGCGGCGCGGGCATCTTCATCGTCCCCGATCAGAAATCGAACAGCAGCGACACGCGGAACAACTCCGCCCGGCCGCGATGCCCGACCGGACGCATCTCTTCTTCCGAGCCTCTCCGTTCGGCGATCTCCTGGTCGACATTGATCGCCGCGTAGAGATAGTCCGCCTGCAGCGACCAGCGCCGGGAGAGGTGCACCAGGAGGCCGGCGCCGGCATCCCCGCTCGAGCCGGCGTAGACCACGTCCTCGCCCTCGTCCATCCCGAAGACCGCCATCGTGCCGCTCAGGCCGCCGGCCAGATAGGGCTCCCACCAACGCCCGAGGACCAACGGCACGTAGCCGGTACAGCGGGCGACCGCCGTCAGGGCATGCGCCCCCGCCGGCCGGGCGGGACGGCCGGCGATGCCCAGGCTGACCTCTCCGCGAAAGCGCGGCCCGAACCTGTATCCCACGGCGATCGTCCCGCCGCTCCCCCAGGCGTCGTACTCGATTCCGCTCTCCGGCAGGATCGCCGCGGGGTCGAGCGAGAGGTGCAGCTCTTCGCGCTGAAAGCCGAACCCGAAGTACCAGTTCCGGTCCCGGCCCGCTTCGGCGTCGGCCGGCGCGCCCGCGGGAACCTCCGCCTGGCCCGACGAAGCCAGCGGCGTCGCGAGAGCGAGCCAGACCGAGAGTGCGCCGGCCAGCCCGATAGCTGGGCGCCGCTGATGCTGCCGGTGCCGCGCGCGCGGCCCGAACTGCACGCACCGCGCGCCCCGACCGCGCGGACCCCGGCTCTCTCCGCGTCGCGTCTTCATCGTCCTCACTCCTGCGCCAGGCCCATCGCCCGGATCCGCTTGTGCAGGTGGGTGCGCTCCAGCCCCAGTTCGGCGGCGGCCCGGGTGACGTTGCCGCCGTGCCGCTCGAGAGCCGCCTGGATGAGGTCCCGCTCCAGCGCTTCCCGCGCGTCGCGCAGCGACAGCCCCCCATAGGGGCTCGCGGCGGGGATCCCAGCCGCGCCGGTCGACGAACCCGCGGCCGGCCCGCGCCCACCCGCTCCCTGCGTGACCTCCAGCGGCAGGCTCTCCGGGCGGATCTCCTCGCCCCGGTGCAGGATGATGAAGCGCTCGATCAGGTTCTTCAGCTCGCGGACATTGCCGGGCCAGCGATAGGCAGACAGCAGTTCCCAGCTCACGGCCGACAGGCGCGGCGCCGGCAGATCGTGATGGGCGGCGTACTCTGCGAGGAAACGTTCTCCCAGAAGCCGCACATCCCCCGCCCGCGTGCGTAGCGGCGGCACCTCCAGCGGGATCACGTTCAACCGGAAGAGGAGATCCTCACGGAAGAGCCCCTCCTCCACGCGCACCTTGAGATCCCGGTGCGTCGCCGCCACGACGCGCACGTCGACCTTGACCGGCTGGGTGCTGCCGACCGGTTCGTACTCCCCTTCCTGCAGCACGCGGAGCACCTTGGCCTGCGCCCGCATGCTCATGTCGCCGACCTCATCGAGAAAGAGGGTTCCCCGATCGGCCGCCGCGAATCGTCCCTCACGCGCCGTGACCGCGCCGGTATAGGCCCCCTTCACCGCACCGAACAGCTCCGCCTCGATCAGCTCATCGGGGATCGCCGCGCAGTTCACCTTGACGAAGGGATGATCGACTCTCGGACTCAACCGATGGAGCGCGCGGGCGACGAGTTCCTTGCCGGTGCCGCTCTCGCCCAGGATTAAGACCCGTGTGTCGGTCGGCGCGACGCGCGCGATCGCCTCGCGCAGCGCCAGAACCGGCGCGCTCTCGCCCAGGAACTCCCCCACGTCGGCCTGGCGAAGGGCCGCCAGTTCCCGCTTCAGCCGGCCCGATTCGGAGGCGTTCCGGGCCAACAGCAGGATCCGGTCGCGCGAGAACGGCTTCTCGACGAACTCGAAGGCCCCCAGCCGCGTCGACTCCACCGCCCGCTCGATCGTGGCGTGCCCGCTGATCATGACGACCGGCAGATCCGGGTGACTGGTGCGCAGCCTGCGCAGCACCTCCAGCCCGTCGATCCCGGGGAGTTGCACATCGAGGAAGACGGCATCGGGCGGGTTGGCCTCGACCCGCTCCAGCCCCTCTTCCCCACTGCCAGCGCTTTCCACCTGCATCCCCGCCCCGCTCAGGATGATCTCCAGGCTGCGGCGGATGTTCTGCTCGTCGTCCACGACGAGGATCCGTTCATGCATGCGACGTCTCCGGGTCGCGCGGCAGCTCGATCAGAAACCGCGCGCCCCCCCAGTGTCCATCCTCGACGCGGATCGACCCGCCATGCGCCAGCACGATCCCCTTCACCAGAGCCAGCCCCAGGCCCAGCCCCCCCTTCGATCCGGACCGGTAGGGCTCGAAAACCCGCTCGCGCTGCGCCGCGGGGATCCCGGGGCCGTTGTCCTCCACCACCAGCACCACCCGCTCTCCGGCCGGCCGCGTGGCCAGGCGCAGCCTCGGCGCGTCGCGCCCCGCCGTCGCCGCCTGCGCATTGCGGGCCAGGTTCATCAGCATCTGCCGCACGCGATCCGCGTCGGCCCGGATCATCCCCGCTTCCCGCGCCAGGTCCAGTTCCACTTCCATGTCCCGCTGCAGCGAGCCGATGTCGCTCACCAGCGCGTTCAGGTCGATCGGCGCGAACTTCGGCTCCACGGGGCGGGAGAACTCGCGGAACCGCCCCACGACGTTCCGCAGGCTCTCCACCTCCTGCACGATGATCCGGGTGCACTCGTCCAACAGCGCGGCATACTCGCGGTCGCCGCCCGGATAGCGCTCACGGATCTCCTCGACCGTCAACTGGATCGGCGTCAGCGGGTTCTTCACCTCGTGCGCCAGCGCCCGCGCCATCTCCCGCCACCCTTCCATCGTCTCCAGATCGACCAGCCGCCGCGACTGCGCGTCGAGGCTCTGCACCATCCGGTTGAACTGCGTGGAGAGCGAGGCGATCTCGTCCCGACCCCGCACCGGCACACGCACATCCCAGCGGCCCGAGCCGATCTGCTGCGTTGCCTCGAGGAGCCTCTGCAGCGGCGCGACGATCCCGCGCGCCAGGAACGCGGCCGCCGCCAGGGCCGCGACCACCGACACGGCGTAGATCAAGAGGAACGGCAGCCAGAACCCACGCTCCAGCCGCTCCCGTTCGGCGCTGAGCCCGCGGACCGCCTGCAGCGCCGTGGCCAGCGCCTGCGCGTCGGCGCGCCACGCCGGATCGGTCCATCGATGCGCCACCAGCAGGCTCGAGTCCGGGAGCAGCAGGGTGGCGGTGCAGGCCAGGGGCGGCGTCTCGCTCTGTCCCGCGGTGGTGGCGGCCGGCTCCGGCGCGGCCGGATCGGACGACGCGTGGAGGATCCGCACCTCGCCCGACTTCGCGTGCAGCTCCACGCGGTCGCCGGGAGCACGACCGGGCGGTTGCCCGGCCTGAACCCACGCCGCCAGCGAATCGGCCAGGATCCGCCGCTGGTGCTGGTAGACCTCCCTCGCCTCGCGCACCCCCGCCTCGAGGGCGACATCGACCTCTTCGCTCAACCCGAGGTTGAGGCTTCGCGTCACCAGTTCCCGCGCCATCCAGGCCGCCGGCACGGCCGGCAGCAGCACGAGGAGGACCATCAAGAGAGCCACGCGCGTGTAGAGCTTCATGGCCCCTCCGACAGATCGTCGACGCGGAAGTACGGTCCCGTGTGCTGGATCGATGGTCTCGACTTGCTCTTCTCGCCCAGGATGCGGCCGAAGACGACGCTCAGGTCCAGGGCCACTTCCTCGCCGCCGCCGCCGCTGGTGCGACTGACGTAGCGCGACAGCCGCCGCCGGTCCTCCGGCGCGAGCGGCCGCACGGCGATCTGCACCACGACGCGGTACTCCTTTCCCGGCGGCAGGCGATGCAGCGGGCCCAGCACGCGATCGGCCAGGTGCGAGAAGGCCGAGTCGGCCTCCGCGGCGCTCGTGAGCGAGAGCGGCTGGTCGCCCCCCTCCAGAAGGAAGCGGTTCTCCCACAGATCGAAGCGCAGGGTGCGCTCCACGTAAACTTCCGCGACCGCGCGACCGGCGCGATCCTCCACCCGGAAGAAGTAGAGGCACGTTCCCGGCAGTCCGCTCTCGATCGTGGAACGAGTCCGTTCATCCAGCAGATCCCGGGAGCGAACCTCCGCGTGCAGAGTGCCCCCCGATCGGAAGAGACGAAGATCGGTGATCTGCCCGGCCGCCAGGCCCGCCGACGGCCGGGCGGCGATGAGGCCGATCAGCACCACCACGAGCATTCCGGCCCGTCTTCTGACTCCCTGCCTGGCCATCTTCAGAACGACCGCCCCAGGCTCACCCGAACCGCGACCGGGGACTTCGTCGGCTCCTCGGTGATCGGGTAGCCGATCTCCACGTTCAAGGTCTCGATCCATCGCACGCGGAAGAGGAAGCCGAAACCGGCATCGGCCGAGATCCCGTACCGTCGTCCACCGGCGCTCCAGTGATCCCCGATGTCGCCGAAGAGGGTGCCGATCACGCGCGGCCGCTGGGGATCGTCTCCCGCCAGCGGATGCCGCCACTCCGCCGTCGCCTGCCAGAGGGCGCGCGCCCCCAGGGGGCCGCTGAGCCCGGCCGAGGAGAAACCGCGCAGGCTGCCGGTGCCTCCCACGATCGGCCGGAGGAAGTACGGCGTCCCCGGGTCGGTGTAGACCCCGCGAACGCGGAAGGCGGCCGCCCGCGTCTCCCACACCGGGACCGCGACGGTGGCTTCGAACTCGGCGCCTCCGAAGATCGGTCCGCGGTCGGGCGCGCCGAACCGGCCTTTCATGCCGACCAGAGACCCCGCCTGCCATGGCCGCAGCCGGTCGCGCCGGTTCCGCACCAGCTCTCCCTCACTGAGGAAGAAGTTGAGGAAGTCGTCATGGACAGGCAGCAGATCGGAGGCAGGCAACGTGGGACCATCGTCGTAGGTCTGCAGCGTCTTGCCACCGAGGGCCCGCGAGAAGCCGGCTCTCCAGACCAGGTCCAGTTCGGGTTTCAATCGCCGGCGTACTCCCAGGAGGAACCGGCCGCGATCGAGCTCCTGGTAGTACGACGTTCCTTCGTGCAGGACGGTCCAGAGAACGTCGAGCATCTCCACGTTCAAGAGGAGGTCGAGGTCGTTCGGCAGGAGCCCCGGGACCTCCATCTCGCCGTAGAGACCGGAGACGCCGAGTCCGGTCCGGAAGCTCAACCGCGCCGTCCCCCCACGGTCGAACAGCCCGCTGCGCCGGACCCCGATGATGTTCAGGTACCAGCCTTCCAGCGCCCGGTACCCCAGGCCGGTCTCCAGCGCGAAGCGGTGGGACGGAGTGGCGGCCACGACGGCGTGGACCGCGCCCGGACGGCTGCCACGCGTGGTGTAGATCTCGACGTCGTCGAAGAGGCCGCTGGCCGCGAGCTGGTCCCGAGCCTGGACGAGATCGCCCGGGCCGACGGTCTGCCCGGCGCGCAACGGGAGGAAGCGCCGCACCAGCAAGGCCGCTTCGCGGCTTGGCGGCTCGACCCGGATGCTCTCCAGCTCGACACGGATCGGCGCGAGGGTCTCGAGGGAGTCGTTCCACACAGGACCCGCCGCCAGTGCGGAACCGCCGCCCTCCGGCCCCCTGAGGATGATCCAGAGGAGGATCCACAGGACTGCCAGCCAGAGCGGTGCCCGGTTCCGCGATCCGCGGCCCGGCGGACGACTGTGAAGGCCGATCTCCATCCCGACGCTCCGGTCCTCCGATGTCCTGACACGCGGCCGGCCATGCGACCGGCATCTCCGAACGTACCGCGCCCGCCATCCACCAGCAACCCGCGTTCCCCGGCGAGGCGCGATCGCTCCCCGCGCGCGATTGAGGCCGCATCGGGCCGCACCGGGCTGGAGGACGGCGCGAAACGGCGGCAGACACGCCTCGCCCGCGGCGATAGACCAGCTGCCTCGGCTCGCCGGAGGGCGCCGGCCGCTGTGGTCCCACGGCACACCGTGCCTCCGTGGCACGGCCCCGAGCGCTCCCGCCTCCCTCCGCACCCCACGTCGTCCGCGAAACGCACCTCGCCACCACCCGCGAAGGAGGCGATTCCGGGCCGTTTTCCGCGGCATTCCAGCAATCGAACCGCTCGCGTCCCGTTCCCCGTCGCGCTGGCACGCCGGGTGCACTCCCCCGGTTATCTCGAACGCTCCCGCCCAGGGTGCAACGCCACGGACCTGATCACGGAAGGACCAGCACAATGGAATCGATCGCCCGTTACTTCTCGCAGGGCGGCCCGATGATGTGGCTCATCCTCATCGTCCTCGGCTTCGCCGCGACCGTCATCGCCGACCGTCTGTTCTTCTACCTTCGCACCTGCCGCGATCGCTCCGACCGGTTGGTCGCCGCGGCTGCGCGCGCCATCAACGAAGGGCGCGCCGACGCTGCGCTGCAGGCCGTCTCGGAGCGGCAGGGACCGCTCAACGCCATTCTGGCCGTGGCGCTCCGCCGCTACCGGGAGGGGTACTCGATGCCGGAGATCCGCCAGGCGGTGGACGAGGCGGCGATCCGCGAAGTGCCCCGCCTGACGCACCGGCTGAGCTATCTCGCCACCATCGCGAACGTCGCGACCCTGGCCGGCCTCCTCGGCACCATCTTCGGACTGCAGCAGGCCTTCAACGCGCTGGCCATCACCGACGCAGCCGAGAAGGCCTCGGTCCTCGCCGCCGGGATCTCCCAGGCGATGAACACCACCTCGTTCGGTCTGTTGGTGGCGATTCCCTGCCTGGTCGCGCACGCGCTCCTCGCCAATCTCCAATCGCGGCGGGCCGAGGATCTCGATGCCGGGGCCGTGCGGCTTCTGAACTACCTGGACAATCGCGTCGCCACGCCCGCGATCGCACCCCAGCTCGTCCCGGTGGTCGAGTCGCTCTCCCGCTAGGAGGCACCCGCAATGTACGGCATCGGAACGAGGAGGATCGGGGGACGCCCGCCGACGGTGGCGGCTGGCGTGGCCGAGGTCGACGTGACCGCGGTCCTCAACATGTTCACCATCCTGATCCCCTTTCTCGTCAGCATGACTGCCTTCTCCCACCTCGCGGTGCAGGCGTTCCGCCTCCCGTCCGATGAAGCGGCCGGCCATGCCCAGACCGTGGAGCAGATGCCGCTGACCGTGGTCCTCGGTCTCGAGCAGATCACGGTGGTGCACACCGACCTGGTCCTCGCCACGGTCGACCGCCGGGCCGGCAGCCCCTGGGTCGCGCTCGAAGAAGCGGTGGTCCGCTCCCGGGCCGACCGTCCGGCCGTCGTGCGGGTCGTGGTGGCGGTCGATGACCCGGTGCCGTGCGAGGACATCGTCGACTGCCTCGACGCCTGCCGCCAGGGCGGCTTCGAGGATGTCGGCCTGGCCGCCGGAGGAGGTGCGCAATGACCCCCCCGATCCGTTCCCTGCTCACCGGCCGTCGCGGCGCGACCGGCGCGGCCCCCAGCCCGCCGCTTACCTCGCTGGTCGACATGATGACGATCCTGGTCGTCTTCCTTCTGGTCAACTTCTCGGTGGAGGGGGACCTCATCACTCCGGCCCCCGGCGTCCGCCTGCCGGCCTCGACCAGCCGCCAACAGGCGCGCCCCCAGCTCGGCGTGGAGGTCTCGGAACGTGGCGTCAGCGTCGATGGCGTCACCGTGGCCACACTCTCAGAGCTGCAGGCCGAAGACGAGATGACGATCGATCCGCTCGCAGCCGCGCTGGCCAGCCGGATCGCCGCGGCCGACACCCTCCCCGCGTTGACGATCCAGTGCGACCGCCAGATCGAGTTCCAGATCCTGAAGCGCGTCGTCCACACCTGCAGCCGGGCCGGAGCCCGCTCGTTCGAGCTTCTGGTTCGCCGGGAGGAATCATGAGCTCCTCGCGCCCGGAACTGAGGCAGCGCCTTCTCGGGGAGTACGCATCGGCTCCCGCCGGCCACAGCCACGATCGCCTCTTCCACCGGCTCCTCGCCGGCCATCTGGTCGCGGTGCTCGGCCTGGGCACCGTGCTGTGGACCGCCGATGTGCCCGCGGCGATCACCCTCGCGGCGGGTCGCGTCCGTTCGGTGACGGTTCGCCTGGGACCGGAGTTCGCCCAGCCTGCGCCGCGCCCACCGGAGGAGATCCGTCCCGACACGAAGCTGGCGCAACCCCGCGCGACCGAGCGCATGAACGACGAGGCGCGGGTGGCGCCCCCGCCCTCGGAGACGCCCGTCACCGATCCCCCGCGTCGCGTCTACGGCGTGCGCAAGATCTTCGCCCGCGGTCTCGGCGCCGATGGAGGCGACGGCTCGCTGGTGGTCAAGCGCGGCAACACGCTCGACGGCATCGCCGACACGCTGACGGCCACCGAGGCCGATCTCCGCTCGACGCCCGAAGGGGCGACCTCGCTCAGCACGGTCGACCGCGCGCCGGACGCGATCCATCAGGTGAAGCCGCGCTACTCCGCGGCACTCCTGGAGCACCGGCAGAGCGGCACGGTCAGCGCCCGTCTTCTCGTGCAGGCCGACGGCTCCGTCGGCCGCGTCGAGATCCTGCGCGACATCGGCTTCGACTCGGGCGAGGTCGCCGCCGAAGCCTTGCGTCAGTTCCGATTCCGTCCGGCCGTTCGCTCCGGACAGCCGGTCGCGGTCTACATCACCTTCCACATCCGCTTCGAATTCCAGGAGTGAATCATGACGCACTCTGCCCAAGTCTCTCCCACGCCATCCGTCGGCCCCACCATCGCCGGCCTTCTGAGCGTCGTCCTGGCCGCCGCCTCCTTCTCCGCCGTTCGGGCCGAGGACACGGCGACATTTCGCGGCCCCGCCACGGCCGAGCCGACCGTCGCGGCCATCGCCGAAACGAACCCGGAGTTCCTCGAGCCGGACGTAGCGCCGGAACTCCTCCGCTTCGTCGAGGCGGAGTACCCGGCCGAGGCGATGCGCGCGGGGCGGCAGGGAACGGTCGAGCTGGAGCTCCTGGTGAACGCGACCGGTTCCGTCGACTCTGTCTGGGTCGTCGAAGGTCTCGATCCGGCCCTCGATGCCGCCGCGACGCAGGCGGCGCGGCAGTTCGTCTTCTCCCCCGCCCGCGCGGAGGGCGAGCCGGTCGCCGTCTACGTCCAGTACCGCTATGAATTCTCCCTCCGCGAGCAGGCCCGGCGCCTCGTCGAGCGGGCCAACCTCCTCGGACGAGTGCGCGAGCAGGGGACCGGCGCCGATGTGGTCGGCGCGATCGTCTCCGTCGACTGTCCCGACGCGAGAGATGACTCCACCCTTTCCCTCCCCTGGAGCCTCTGGCGCGAGACGATCGGCCGCTACGACGGCCAGTACCTCGACGGCGATCGCCTGGTGACGGTCACCGACTCGACCGGCCGGTTTCAGTTCAAGACCCTCCCGCCGGGCGCCATCGATCTGCGCGTCGTCTCCGCGGGGTACGCCCCCTTCGCCCTCCGGGAGACGATCGGGGCCGACCAGTCCCTCGAGGTCGACTACCGGATCCTGCGGGAGAGCTACGCTCGCTACGAGATGGTGGTCTACGGTCGCGCCGAATCGAAGGAAGTGGCGCGCCAGCGCCTCTCCGTCACCGAAGTGGAGCGGCTGGCCGGGTTCGGCGGGGACGTGATCAAGAGCGTCCAGGCGCTGCCAGGGGTTGCGCGCCCCAGCGTCACCGACCCGGGCGCCGTCGTCGTCCGCGGCAGCGGTCGCTTCGATACCCGCTACGTGCTGGACGGGATCGACATTCCACTCCTCTTCCACTACGGCGGTGTGAAGTCGACCTACAACAGCCTCGCCCTCTCCAGCGTCGATCTCTATCCCAGCGGCTTCGGTCCGCGTTATGGCGGCTGCGTCGGCGGCGTGATCGAGGTGCGCGGACGCCCGGCCCGGACCGACGAGTGGAGGACGACCCTCGACGCCAGCTTCCTCGACGCCTCCTTCCACGTCGAAGGTCCCCTCGGCCGCGGCTTCGGACTCCTCTTCACCGGACGGCGCAGCTACGCCGGGGAGCTGGTCCGCGCGGCGCTCTCCGGCCGGGACGACTTCAAGCTCACCGTGGCTCCCTACTACGCCGACCTCGTCGCACGGGTCGACCGGGGATCCAGTCCCGACGATCGGCTCTTTCTCACCGCCTTCGCGGCCAAGGACCGGATGGAACTGGTCCTCCCGAAGGAGGACGAGGGGAGCCCGGAGGTCAACGACGCCACCGACGCCGTCGAGATGGATCTGCAGTTCAGCCGGCTGATCCTCGGGTACGACCGCGCGATCGGACGGAACCTCCGGAACGAACTGAGGGCGTCGTACGGACGGAATGACGAGGCCGGACACATCTTCGGATTCTTCGACTGGAAGGCCGACGGACCGTACTACCAGCTTCGCGACGAACTCGTCTGGCGCGCCCGGCCCGCGCTGACGGCCAATCTCGGCGTCGACCTCGCGCTCATTCCCCTCTCCTACCGCGTGACCGCGCTCGGCTGGCCGACCTCGAAGCGCCGGTACGACTTCTCGGATCTGGGATTCTACGCCTCGACCGAGTGGCGTCCGGCGAGTCAGGTGTCGCTGACGCCGGGGATCCGCTATGACTACTACGATCACCTGCACGAGGGAATGCCCAGCCTTCGTCTCACCGGCCGGTACGCGCTGCCCCATGGTCACACCCTCTCCGGCGCCATCGGGTCGTACAACCAGCCGCCGCAACCGATCGGCCAATCCACCGACCCGGTCTTCGGCAACCCGGACCTGCCGCCCACCGAAGCGACGCACATTGCCATCGGCGACGAGTGGCGACTGAACGACCGCACCTCGCTCAAAGTCGAGACCTACCTGAACCGGCAACGGAAGATTCCGGCCTTCACGGACAGCCTGCAGTTGAACTTCCTGCCGGATGCCGAGGGCCGGATGTACGGGATGGAGGTGATGCTGCGCCGCGACCTCGGTTCCCGCTTCTTCGGCTGGCTCGCCTACTCCCTTTCCCGGAGCGAGCGGCGCTACGCCCGTCGCCCCTCCACCGACCAGGAAGGGGCCGGGATGTTCGGGATCGGGACCTCGACCGCTCCGTGGGATCCAGAACGCTGGTGGCCGTACGAGTTCGATCAGACCCACCACCTGGAGGCAGTCGGCTCCTGGGTGCTCGGCCGCAACTGGTCGACCGGCTTCCGCCTGCAGTACACCAGCGGCAATCCGGCCACGCCGATCCTGAACTTTACCGACGGCCGCTTCGAGTTCGACGCCGACACCGGCGACTACCAGATCGTCTCCGGGGAGTACCTCTCCGATCGCATGGACCCCTACGTCCGGCTCGACCTGCGCGTCGACCGGAAGTTCGTCCGCCGGTCGTCGATCTGGTCGCTCTACCTGGACATCCAGAACGCGAACTACTTCGTCTACAACAGCCCCGAGGGGTACATCCACAACTACGACTACTCGAAGCGCGACCCCTACGGGTGGTACTTCCTCCCGGCTCTCGGCTGTCGCGTGGAATTCTAGGAGGTTTGGTCATGCGCAATACTCGACTTCATCGCCTGCTCCCCGTCCTCGGCCTGCTGCCGGCTCTCCTCGCCGGTTGCGGCGACGGCTTCACCGACGTGGAGATGCACCTCGGCTCGGAGGAGAAGGTCCGCCCCTACGCTCTCCTCTGCGAGCCGCCCGAGGCCGCGCCCGGCGACACCGTCACGCTCACTCTGCTGGCGTGGGCCCCGGATCCGGCGGCGTTGCACGTCGGCTGGCGGGTCGCCCTCGACTACAACCTCGGGCCGTACCAAGCGGACGAGGTGGAACGCCGGATGGTCGATCTCGACGCCACGATCCCGATCCCGACGCCGACCTCAGACGCCGAGGGGTTCGTCCGGCAGAGCTTCCGTTACGTCGTTCCGGACTCGACCCTGCTCTGGTCCTCTGCGCTGCCCGATCCGATGCGCGACGAGGTGATGGTCGAACTGGCCCGGCTCCTTCTGCCCGCCGGAGTCGATCCGAGCTCGCGTGGGTCGATCGAGCGCTATCTGCGCGAACTCCGCGCCGAGGAGATCCTCGCTCTGGATCCCGCGGCACGCGCTGCCGTCTTCGCCCTCGCCGATCGCTTCGCGGCCCGGATCCGCTTCCACGCGACGCTGCACGCGGGGATCACCGTCGACGTCACCCGCAACCTGACCATCCGCCACAGCGGGCGGCTGGAGAGCCCGAATACGAATCAGAATCCAGAAGTCGCTTCCCTCGAGGTGATCGCGATTCCCGCCCGTGACGTCGAGGACCCGGATGACCCGGAGCACCAGGACGGGATCATGCGCTTCCCGCTGACCTCGGCCGCGGGCACGATGCCGGAGGTGCGAGTCCCTCGGCACGACGACTGGACCTACTACCTGGTCCTGAGCCCGGGGCTGCAGGAGTACACCAGTCCCTTCTCCGGCGACCGGCTCTTCACCGAGAACGACACCTACCGGTGGTACTACTTCCGGCTGGACGCTCCGTCCGCCGACTTCGCCCTCTTCCGGGACGACCCCGGCGACGAGACGGAGATGTGGAGTCTCGACGAGAGCGTGCGCCTCATGCCCCCGATCGACGCCCCGGAGTCCCGTTACCGCGTCGTCGCCTGCCTGCGCGACGAACGTCCCGAGTGGGCGCTCTACCAGGCGACCCCGGGATTGACGGTCGCCACGGCCGAGATCGTCTTCGTCCCGGAAAGACCCTGAAACCCGATTCCTTTCCCTTCGTAAGTCCCTCCGCCGGGCGCCACGAACCACGACCGCGGGGGCGGTCGAAGAGGAAAGGGAACACGATGTGGCACCGGCTGCTGAATGATGCAAACCGTCGCGCCCGGCTTCGCGACACCCGTACCTCGACCCTGATCTGTGCCGCCGCCATCTCGATCTGCCTCGTCACGCAGGCCCGCGCCATCGGCTTCCCGGCATTCGCCGTCGACATGACCGACTGCACCGAGCCGCGCCTCACGGACAACCTCGATCATACCGATCGCGTCCCCGCGGTGGCCGCCTTGCGCCTGCAAGACGGTCTCGAAATCGAGCTGGACGGGCGCCTGGACGACCAGGCCTGGGACTTCGCTGAGGTGGCCTGCGGGTTTCACCAGTACGAGCCCGATCGCGGGGATCCGGCCTCCGAACACACCGTCTTCAAGGTGGCCTACGACGACGAGGCCCTCTACTTCGGCTTTGCCTGCTTCGCGTCTGACGAGGCGGCGATCGAGAGCCGCCTCTCCCGCCGGGATCAGTTCATCGGCTCCGACCTCTTCGGCGTTTTCCTCGATCCCTACCATGACCACGGCACCGGCTACGCCTTCCTCGTCAACCCCTCCGGTGTGCAGCAGG
Source organism: uncultured bacterium (assembly GCA_964371055.1). Classification (GTDB taxonomy): domain Bacteria; phylum Eisenbacteria; class RBG-16-71-46; order CAIMUX01; family CAIMUX01; genus CAYJLF01. The sequence goes on from CAYJLF010000026.1 coordinate 46,073, forward strand.
ACCGATACATCCCCGCCGATCAGGATGGCGAATACGACACCGACTGGGACGCTGTCTGGGAGGCCGAAACCTGGTCCGACGAAGGGGGGTGGTACGGCGAGATGCGCATCCCGTTCTCGTCGATCCGCTATCGCCCCGGATCCGGAAGCTGGGGACTCCTCGTCAGCCGCTACCTCCAGGGACGTGGCGAGGAGGACTCCTGGGTGCAGTGGGATCGGGACAAGGCGGGCTTCGTCAGTCGCTTCGGACATCTCGAGGGCCTGGAGGAGATTCCACCGCCGCGGCAGCTCGAACTCTTCCCCTACGCCGTCTACCGGACGACCGACCCCGCCATCACCGGACCCGAGACCGATCACCAGTTCCGCAATGTCGGTCTCGATCTGAAGTACGGGCTCACCTCCGACCTGACCCTGAACGCCACCGTGCAGCCCGACTTCGGACAGGTCGAGGCCGATCCCGCGGTGTTGAACCTCTCGCCCCACGAGACGTTCTTCCAGGAGAAGAGGCCGTTCTTCATCGAGGGACGGGGCTTCTTCGAGCATCCCAACTACAACCTCTTCTACACCCGCCGGATCGGCACCGGGGACGAAAACGCGCGGATCCGCTACGCCGCGAAGATGACCGGCAAGACCTCGACCGGAGTCTCGATCGGCGCTCTGCTCGCGTCGACCGATGTGACCTCCGAAGGGCAGGCGCACAACGTGCTCAAGGACGGATCCCACGGGTCACGTTACTTCGTGGGACGCCTGGGCAAGGAGTTCCGCCGTGGCACCTGGCGCTTCGACCTGATGCAGACCGCGGTCCAGAACGCGGGATCTCGCGAGCGCTTCGGGGACTTCGGATCGCGCGAAGCGTACACGACCGGAGCCGACTTCGATGTCCGGTTCCACGACCGCCGCTACCGTGCGCGCGGATCGTTCGTCGGCTCGATCGTTGATCCCGAGGGAGTCGGCGGCGATCCGGACGGCGAGCCGCCCGACGTCTACGGCACCGGTGGCACGCTTCGCTTCCAGAAGGTCGGAGGCCGGATGGCTTTCACCATGAGCGGAAGCTGGGCCACGCCCCGCCTCGACCTGAACGACCTCGGCTATCTCCAACACGGCGACTACAGCAGCGCGGCCCTCAGCGTCTCCGTGCCGTACAACCCTCAGGGTAAGAGCCGGATCTTCCGCAATGGCGGATTGAACTTCAACGCTTCCCAGGGATGGATCTACGCCGGCCGGACCGGCTACGACCTGCACAACGGCGCACAGATCTGGTCGTACGGTCCGGGACACCGCACCTTCAACTCGCTCGATCTGAACGGCTGGTGCGAATTCACCAACCACTTCAACGCCTGGGCCGGACTCAACGGCTTCCCCGAGGGGACGCAGCGGTTCGACACCCGCACCACCGTGCGCCTCGAGAGCGGCGGACGCGCTCTCATCCCCGGCGGCGGCCCCCTCATCAGCGAGCCGGCCACCCTGACCGGCTGGATCGGCGGGGCCAGCGATGAGCGCAAGTCTGTCACGGTCGACGGGACCGTCAACTACAGCAACGACGCCGCGAAGAACGCCAGCTTCACCATGGAAGCCGGAATGGACTGGACCCAGTCGAGCGCGTTGCACCACCGGCTCGAGGTCTCGACCAATCACCGGATCGACGACACCCAACACCTCGAGAACTACGAGAACCCCGGCGCCGGCATCGGAGGCGTCAGCTACGTCTACGGACGTCTCTTCCAGCGGACGCTCGATCTCACGCTCCGCTCCAGCATCCTCTTCAGTCGGACGCAGTCGCTCGAGCTGTACGCCCAGCCCTTCCTCACGGTCGGAAGCTTCTCCCGGCCACGCGAACTCCTCGGCGCGGACACCTACGAACTTCGTCCCTACGCGGCCGAGGGCTTCGACGTCAAGGACAACGACTTCCGCTTCGCGTCGGTCAACCTGAACCTCGTCTACCGCTGGGAGTACCGGCCCGGAAGCACCCTCTTCCTCGTCTGGACTCAGGGGCGGAACGATTACGCGCAGCGAGGCGGGGCCGCCGACCCGGCGGCGTTCGAGAACCGGCTGCGGGGCGAACATTTCCTGCGGAGCGAGCCCGAGAACACCTTCCTCGCCAAGGTCACCTACTGGTTCCCGGTCTGAGATACTTCGGGGTCGCCGTCAGCGACGCCGGAGAAACGCGGGGTGGAGGCTCCCACCGGGAACCTCCTGCCTCACCAGGGCCACGAAGTCGGTTCCGTCCGGGCGCACGCTGTACAGGTCAGCCCGCGCGCTGAACGACGGTTGGCTGACGAAGACGATCCGCAGACCATCGGGGGACCAAACCGGCAGTCGCTGGAGCTCGGGCCGCGCGAATCGCGTGACTTCGCCTCCGGCCGCCGGCACGAGGCAGATGTCCGATCCAAGGTCGTTGCTGCTGCGGCGAAACGCGATCCACGTTCCATCGGGGGACCACGTCGGTTCGGTATCGAGATCGATCGTACTCGTAAGCTGGCGTGGATCGCTGCCGTCCGCGTTCATGATCCATAGATCGACGTTGCCCGCGGCGTTGGTGGCGAAGACGATCCGTGTGCCGTCGGGCGACCAGGCCGGCCGTCGCTCGTCGAGCACGCCAGGGAGGGGATCCGGAGTCAGGTTGATCGGATCGCTGCCGTCCGCGCCCATCACCCAGATGTCTCCATCCCGCTGCGTGCGGAACGATCGGAACGCGATCCTGGTACCATCCGGCGACCACGCCGGCTGGTCGTCGAGCTGGGGAGCATGGGTGACCTGCACGAGGTCCGTCCCGTCGCGGTTCACCACGAAGATGTCGCCGATCCACTCCTCCTCGTCCGAGACGACGAACGCGATCCGTGCGCCGTCGGGCGACGGGGTCGGGTCCTTGGCCACCGTCCCCGGCGGGAGCAGGCGGCGGATGACCTCCGTTTCGGTGTCCCGCAGGAGCAGTTCCGGGATCGACTCGAACGTCCCCTCGAAGAGCAGGTCGTACTCAGGCGCGGGCGGAGGGGGCGGATCGCTCGGACCGTCCGTCCCACCCTCATCGCCACAACCGCACAGAGTGGCGACGATCAGCATCGAACAGACCCAGCGCATGAAGTCGACTCCGAGGTGACCCGAATGGGGGCCGGCCTCCCGAGAGTGAGCGAGCGAAGCAGGGTGCCCGAAATCCACGGCCCGTCCTCCCGGTATCGTCCCGTCTACAGCAAATCCCGCGTCGCCGCCTCCAGGTCGGCCGGATCGAACCGCACCAGCGGCAACTGTGGCCCGTCATGCGCCCCCGCGAAGGCGTGCGTGCGCCCTACCCTGGTCCTCCACTCCCCCGTGAGACGGGGCGCCTCGTGCACATGCCCGTGGAGCGACAACAGCGGTCCGCGCTCCTCGAGGAAACGCCGGATGGCGATGCTGCCGACGTGCGGATCGACCGGGACGTGATCGACCACGACGCCATCCAACCCTGCACGATCGAGCGGCGTGTCGTAGGGCGGCGAGTGGAAGAGGAAGATCGCCTCCTCGAGGTCATCGCCGTCGGTCAGCTTCCGTAGCTCCTTCTCGATCGTCGTCCAGCGGATCCGCTCGAGATCGGCCGGGACGGTGCGCCATCCCTCGTCCGGCGGCACGCAGCCCGGGTCGACGTAGCGGGAGACGTCGTACAGCTCCCAATCCTTCAGCGAGAAGGGTGTCGGCGGCACGCAGGCGTAGCCGTAGACCGCGTACCGGTCGAGCGAGAGCCGGCGTTCGTGGATGTAGTGCCACGCTCCCCTCGAGGCGGCGTCAAGGAAGGCCGCTTCCTCGATCCGGGCATCGTCATTGCCGAGGATCAGGAAGATGTCGGGATAGCGCGTCCCCAGCTCGTGCCGTACCACGTCGAGCCGGGGCACGAGGTAGCCGTTGACGAAGTCGACATGCGCCGGATCGATCGCGATGCCCAGCATCGAGCCGGTCGGCAGCAGATCGCCGCCGAGGAAAACCGCCCGCGGCGTCTCGGCCACGATGGCGGCGAAGAGCCGATCGTAACGATCCACGCGACCGTGAAGATCAGAGGTGAAGAAGCATTGCATAGTCTCAGCCGTCACCGTGCCTGCGCGATCCCAGCGGGCGCGCATCTGCGACATCCCGTCGGATCATACACCGTCCCCGGGATGGTCAGGCGCACACGCCTCCACCGTTGAAACCGTGTCACAATTAAGCTCTTATCCCCCAAATCTGACGAAGGACTCCCCCGCCCTCGCCCGCCGACTCCATCCGGGTGTACGATGGATCGCGATCGTCCGAGGGGCCCTCAACAGGAGCGAGTTCGCGGGAATGGGATCGCCGGCGCGAGAGAGCGCACGTCTGGGAGTTCGCCTCCTCCTCGCGGGCTGTGTCTTGGTGTCGGTCGCGATGGCGGCAGCGAGATCCGCTCCGGCCGCGGAAGTCCCTCGGGCGGACAGCATCTTCCTCCTCGATTTCGAGACCGGCCTCGCCGCCGATTGGACACCTCGACCGGCCGATCGCCCCTACTTCCGCGCCTTGGAGTACCGGTCGGATCAGGCGTTGCGGGGGAGTCGTTCGCTCTACTGCGAGGTCCGAGGATACGAGGAGGGCGTACCTCGGGGAAACGAGCAGAGTCTCATCACCTATCGCCTTCCCCGCCCCGTGCGGATGGACAGCAGCACGGTCGTCTCCTGGACCTGGTGGATCCGCGACAAGGAGACGAACGACGGTGTGGTCCTCTCCATCTACGCGACCGACAGCACGGGCCAGAGCTCGCTCTACCTCCCCTGGATGTCCCACAGCAACCACCAGCGCGGGCGGTGGCCGTTCGACGATCCGGCCGGCCGGCCGGTCACGCACTCCCAACGCGTGGTCGAGGACACGAGACTCGGCGCGAGCGACCCGTGGCCTCCGCCGCCCTGGTATCTGATCAGGATCGAGATCGGCTTCGCGTTTCCGACCGATCAGGTGTTCTTCCTCGACGACCTGCGCGTGGGCCCGTCCACGGGCGCACCGTCCGCCACCGCACTCCGCACCGAGAGTCGCAGCGTGGTGCCGGAGCCCACGTTCCTGCGCCTCGCCGATCTCGACGGGGATGGCCGCCTCGACCGGCTGATCGGGCAGGAGGGCACATCTCCGACCCTCTATCTCGCCCTGCCCAGGGGGGGCCACCGCATGCTGGAGCCGGCGCAGACCGGACTTGAGAACGCACGCTCGCTTCTCGATGCCACTTTCGCCGACCTTGACCAGGATGGACGGCTCGACCTGATCGGCCTGGACCGGCAGGGCCTCCTCCTCTTCCGCGGTCTCGGCGGAGGGGAGTTCCGCCCGATGCCGCCGATCCGTCCCCACGACCTGATCCCACCCGCGGAAGCCGAGAGCCTCACCTTCCATCAGGTTCATCCGAAAGTCCCCTTCGGCGTGATCGCCGCTGATCTCCTCCCCCGGCCCGGCCCCGAACTGCTGCTGCTCCGCACCGTGGCCCAGCAGATGGACTCGATCTACTCCTGGGTCGGACCGTGGAGATGGAAGGCAGAACCACTGCCCGCCAGTTGCCTCGGGCCGCCGGTCCCGCCCCTGCCCAAAGCCGGCCGCTACCGGCACGGGGCCGCGGTAGGAGACATCGACGGCGACCTCGATCTCGATCTCGTCCTGGCGAACACCGACCTCATGCTTCAGACGAGGAACGGACTGGCCTGCGCCAGTGCCGAACGTCTGCCGGGTTACGGCATGATGCAAGGCATACCCGCCCTGGCTGACATCGACGCGGATGGAGACCTCGATCTCTTCCTGCCCGTTGACCTGCGCCACACCGCCAACGACGTCGGGGGCAACAAGGAAAAGAGTCTTCTCTGGCGGAACGACGGCGGGATCTTCCACGACGTGTCAGAGGATCTTCAGGCCTTCGACACCCGCCACGCGCACAATCCCGCCTTCGAAGACTTCGACCTCGACGGCGACCTCGATCTCTTCTTCCTGCAGAGCGCCTGGTCGCGAAAGCTGCCGCTGCGGCCGCCGAACATCTATCTCGAAAACGACGGCGCCGGGCGTCTGAGTGAAGAAGCGGGGCTCGACTCCTGGCTGATGGAGACGCCCCCCGCTCATGCCGCGGTGACCTTCGACGCCGACGCGGATGGAGACCCGGATGTCCTCTTGCTGCCGCGCGATGGCGGCCCACCCCGCCTTTGCCGCAATCTGGCGGAGGGACGGCCCGCCATCCAGGTCAGGCTCCTCGATCGTCGCGGCGTGCCGCACGCGGCCGGCGCCTCGATCGCCCTCCACGAGTCAGGAGCCGGCGGGGAGCGCGGCCGGCTCGTCGCCTATCGGCAGAGCGGAGTCGGCTCGGTCCTCCCTGGCTGTGGCGAGGCCCTCCTGGGTTGTGCGGCCGACAAGGTGTACCAATTGGTCGTCACCTGGCCCTCGGCACCGTCCCGCCCAATGGTGCGGAGTGCCCTGCGGCCCGGAGCACGGATCACCCTCATCGAGCCTGCCTTCCCGGGACCGGTCGGTGCGCTCTACTCCCAGGCGGATGTACGGCGGAGGCGCCTGGTCGACCGGTTGGCCCTGACCGGTTGGCCCCTGCTCGTTCCCCTGGCGATGGTGTACGCCATGGGAGCGGGCGTCGCCGGCTTCGCCTTTCGTCGGGTCCTGCCTCGCTGGAACGGGGAATCCCTCCAGGAAGGAGGGTGGCGGAGTCCGCGATCACGACGGGCCGCCTTCCTTCTCCTGGCCGCCGCGGGCGCCCTCTTTGTCCTGGTGGCGCAACCGGTCTGGCCGGGACACCGCACCGCGCAAGTCGGCGCTCCCCTGGCGATGGCGGGACTGGGGTTCGGCCTCATCGTCGGCGTCGCCGCCGCCTGGCTCGACTCCAAGCGAAGGGAGGCGCTGCGCTCCCAGACGGTCGGAGCGGCTGAAGCCAGGGCGACTCTGCTCGCGGCGATCGACGGCTTCTCCCACGCGACCTGGCTTCGGTACCTGGGGGGCATCGCCGCGCTCTCCCGGAGTCTGATCGAAGGGGTGGAACCCGAGGCGATCCACGCCCGTCTCCGATCCCGCGTCGACGCCTACGGCACGACGATCGGTCCCCAGATGCAGGAAATCCTGCAGGTCCTGCCGAAGGCCGGTCTGGATCCGGAGGTGGTTCGGAACTTCCGCGAGGATCACGCAACCATCGAGCACTCCGTGGAGTCGGTGCGACACGTGCTGGAGGCGGGCGGGCCCGAGGAGACGGTCCCCCCCTCCCTTCCACCCGGCGCGTGCGCCCGCTTTCAGACGGACTTGCCCGCCGGAACACTCGAGAGGCTCGCAGACGCGTCGGGTCGGATGCACGAGACCGTCCAGCAGATCTTCCGAGAGCTGGGTCGCGGACTGCGAACGGATGTGGCGGTGGCGGTCGCCGCCGCGATCGACCGTGTGCGAGAGAGTCACCCCCATCTCGCGCTGCAATTCGAGGCTCCGGGCTCTCTGCCTGGTGTCTTCGCGGCGCCGGGAGATCTCGCAAACATCCTGGAGAATCTGCTGGCGAACGCCGCCCGCGCGGCCGCCGCCCATGCCGCGGAGCGCCCCGCCGCCGTGCAGGTGCTCGCCCGGCGGAGCGGCGGCCTGGTCACCATCGCCGTGCGTGACAGCGGGGCGGGAATTCCGGCGAGCAAGCAGGCCGGGCTGTTCGACGCCCGCATCACCGATCCCGATCGTCACGGTCGCGGGTTGCCCTATGCGCGCCGACGACTGCACCAACTGGACGGCGACATCAGCCTCCACAGCTCGTCAGCGGAGGAGGGAACCGAGTTCGTCGTCACACTCCGAACCGTCGCCGAAGCCTCCGATGCCGCCGCGCGATGAGGGCGCGGCAGGAAAGGGACACATCCGCATGGACCACGAGAAGCCGTATGTTCTGATCATCGACGACGATGCGGAGTTCGCCGCCGACCTTTCGGCCATCCTCTCGAAGGACTTCGTCTGCCGGACAGCCGCCAGCGGCGAGGAGGGACTGGGCGCCATCTCCGGGCTGCCGCCCGACGCGGTGGTGCTCGACCTCATGCTGGGCGGCCGCAACGGGCTCGAGGTGCTGGGAGAGATCCGGCGGCGGAATCCGCACCTGCAGGTGATCATGGCCACCGATCATCCCTCCGCCGAAACCGAGGCCGCGGCGCTCACCTCCGGCGCGCTCTACTACCTGCGCAAGTCGGCCGGACGGGCGGAGATCGCGGCCAAGCTCCGCAAGTGCCTCGAGGTCGGGGAATCCTCCCGCGAAACCGAGCGCCTGCGGGGAGAGGTGCACCAGCACTTTCTCGCCTCCTCGCCTTCCATGCGCCGGCTGGACGAGCAACTGAGCCGCGTGGCGTCCGCCCCGAGCAGCACGGTCCTGATCACCGGGGAAAGCGGAACCGGCAAGAGCCTCATCGCGCGCGAGATCCATCGCCGATCCTCGCGCGCCGCCCGGCCGTTTCACCGCGTCAACATGGCATCCCTGACCGATGATCTGATCAAAAGCGAGCTCTTCGGGCACCGGCGCGGGGCGTTCACGGGGGCGATCGAGGACCGCCGCGGTCACTTCGACGCGGCGGCGGGGGGCTCACTCTTCCTCGACGAGATCGGCGACCTGCCGCCTGCCGTCCAGGGCATGCTGAACACCGCGATCGAGGAGCGGCGGATCACGCCGGTTGGCGCCTCGGAAGACCTGACGGTGGACGTGCGGATCATCGCCGCCACCAGCCGCGACCTGAACGAGCTGGTCGACGCCGGGCGTTTCCGGCGCGACCTCCTCGGTCGGCTCTCCGTCCTTCCGCTGCACATCCCGCCGCTGCGCGAGCATCCGGAGGACATCCCCGACCTCGCGGCCTACTTCATCGGGCGGCTCACGACCGAAATGGCGTTGCCGCCGGTCACCATCGATGCAGCCGCGCTGGACCGATTGCAGCGATACCGCTGGCCGTACAACGTGCGCGAACTGAAGAATGCGATCGAACGGGCCCTGATCTTCCACGGCGCCAAGGGTATCCTCGGCGAAGAGGCCTTCTCCTTTCTGCCGGAACCGGGAAGCCTCCCGAGTCCCGCGATCGGGGCGGGCGCAGATCCCCGGCCGGCCTGGGGGCCGTACCCCGCGGCCAACGCGGGAATCTTCGCGTACAAGCCGCACCGGGACGCCCTGTTGCTCGCCTTCAAGCGCGATCTCTTCACGCGCGCGTTCCGAGCGGCCGGCGGTACCGTCGAGCGCCCCCGCCCCGCGGAGATCACCCGAGTGGCCGAGCTCACCGGGCTGACCACCAAGGGTGTTCGCGATGTCGTGCGGGAGTTGGGGGGCGAGGGAGAGGAAGCCTGAGCGGAGCGGACCCGTCGGGGGACAGAACACGGTGCTCGATGTCCGTCATCGCCGACCAGATCGATCCCCCGGCATGTCGGGAGACGCTCAGGGAAAACAGTCGAGGGATCGGTTACGGTCGGTGCATGACGGTCTTTCGCGTGATACCGGTCAGTTCCTGACAGGAGCTCACCGTTGATCCCCGCACCAACCCGCATGCCAGAATTGCGACAACGGACAACCGTCTCGCAATGCTTTGGGATACAATCGCATAGGTAGACTTCACTCGCGGCCGTGGCCCCCCGGCTCGACCTGCCGGCCACCTGGAGGTTCGCCGGCGAACATGGAGGTGCGCGAAGTCGATGGTCCTGCCTCCGTCTCTCGCGTCCGTCGATCAGGAGGGTTTCCATGAGTCATGATCCCAACGTCGATGGATACGATCGCTGGTCGGCGTTCTACGACAGCTATCCCAATCCCACGGTCGCGATCGACGAACGTCACCTGCCGGCCCTCTACCGGGAGTGGCGGGGGCTCAAGATCCTCGAACTCGGCTGCGGCTCAGGGCGCCACACCGTCCGGCTGGCCGCCCAGGGGAATCGCGTGCTCGCGGTCGACGCGTCGCCCGGCATGCTCGCCGCAGCCCGCCGCAAACTCGACTCCGGCCCCGTCCATATCGTGGAGGCCGATCTTCTCGTCTTCGAGCCGCCGCGGCACGGCCACTGGGCCGCTCCGTACGATGTCGTCTTCGAGAGTCTCGTCCTGGAGCACATCGCCGACCTCCCCGTCCTCTGCACGCGCATCGCGGGCTGGCTCAAGCCCGGCGGCATCTTCCTCGCTTCGGAGATTCACCCCCTTCGCGCCGCCTCCGGCATCCAGGCGCACTTCAAGAACTCGAACGGCGAGGAGGTGTCGCTCGCCAGCACGCCCCATCCCCCCGATGCGCTGGTCGAGGCGGCACGCGAAGCCGGGCTCGTCTGCGTAGAGCAGATCACGGTGCAAGGCGATGCGGCGCTCACCGCCCTGAACCCGAAGTGGGGACGTCACCTCGGCCAGCCGATGATCGAGATCTGCCGCTTCGTGAAAGACTAACGAATCAGCGTCACCCTCTGGTTGGCCAACCCCACTCCGGCTGCCTGCGCGCGCACGAAGTAGACTCCGCCGGGCGCGAGATGCCCCGCCTCATCGCGGCCGTTCCAGACCAGCTCGTAAGTTCCCGCGCTCGAGCCGCCGGTGAGGAGTGGCGCCACCAGCCGGCCCTGCGCGTCGTAGACCGAAGCCGTGACCTCGGCCGGACGATCCAGGACCAGGCGCAGCGAGGCTCCCATGCCTGACGGATTCGCTCCCCGCACCTCGAGCCTCAGGCCTTCGCTCAACCCCGCCAGGGGATCGACGGATGCCGGGATCCCCAGGGTGCTGTACGCGTAGGAGACGGGAGGCAACGGTCCGCCCAGCTTGGTGTTCGTCACCACCATGACCACCTGGTCGTAATCGGAACCGAAGTTGAAGAGATAACTCCCGCCGGCGTACGCGGCGTCCAGCGGCATCTCCTCCGCGGAAAGCGGCGTTCCGGTCAGGTACTTGACGACGCGGATATGCCAGTTCGACGTGTCGGTTCCGTCGAAGGTGAGCTGCTGGGGCTGTCCGTTGATGAACTTGACATAGTCGGCCGCGAGATTGTCGATCGTGGCGTTGGTCGGCGGCACGGGATAGGTGGACTTGGTCACCGAGGCGAAGGTCGGAATCGTGGCGCCTTCGTAGTTGTACCGGCCGCCCTCCAGGTTCGGGTTGTCCAGGAAGTTCGCCGTGGTCCAGTCCGCCACCAGCTGGGCGAAGGTCGTGGTGTACCCCATCGCCGCCATGGTCGATTCGAACCCGAAGTAGCTGTTCAGCGGGTTGGCCACGAGGTTCAGGATGGCCGGCGCCCCCCCGAAGTGCTCGTAGAAGTAGAGGGCGAAGAGGTAGCACTTGATGTAGTTCGCGGTCGTGCCGGTGAAGTCGGTCAGGCAGTTGTCCGGAGCGCTCGGGAACCCGGTGATGTTGTCTGGACGGCCATAGAGCCACATCGCGAGCTCGGCCATGCCCTCGTCCACCCAGGCACTCTCGTTGTTATCCTGGTTCCAATGGAGCATGTGCTCGAATTCGTGGGACATCACGGCGGTCAGATACGGTCCCCCGGGTCCGCCGGGGTCCGCCGTGCTTGCGTCCACATAGAGGCACTCGCACTCGTTGGACGGATTGCTGGGGCTGTCGGGAAACTCGTCTCCGAGGTTCCAGTAGCCGTCGGCCTGGCTGGTGTCCCAGTTGTAGAGCACCACATAGACTCTTGGATCGTTGTCCAGGGCATCGGGTACCGGACCGAAGGTCTCGGTGTTGAGCTGGTGGATCCCCTTCTCGGGCCAGGGGCCGTAGGACGTGTTGTCCCAGTTGGCCACGATCTGGTCGACGTCGGCCTGATCGACGTAGGTTCCCCAGCTCGCATCCTCCACCACCACGTAGACGTTCTGCCCCATGCCGCGGACGGTGCAGGTCGTCAGCACGTAGTGAGGCGGGCCGCCCACGAAGTACCAGAGATACCACTGCCAGGCGTCGCCCACCTGCGGGTTCTCCGGCGGAGCCATCGGGTGTCCCGGCTGGTGCGTCCGCACCGCGTCGGGGGAGTACGCCCGGTCTCCGACGAAACGCTGGTTCATCTCCTGGGTGAGGCACCCGATGGCCGAGGCCGGACGGACGGACGCCGCCATCGCGCCCAGGACCAGGAGCGCGACCAAGAGCCAGGGCAGACGAGGGGATCCAAGGACCCTCGAGTCGTTTCCGCAGGGCGTATCTTCTCGCTTCATGGACTTTTCTCCTGGAGCAGGTTGAGTAGAGGTCGTGCCGGGGTGGGAACTCGACTCCTCAGACGGGACCGGGTCGAGGAGAAGGGAAGACCGCCGCCGAGTAGGGCCCCAGCGTTCGCGGGTGATTTTACCATCCCAGGAGACGGATAGAATAGGGGAACCTTCGCCCGCGCTGCCGCGACCGAACCTCCCCGGACAAGAAACCGCTGATCTCAGGTGAGCCCGGCGTGGTCTGACTCCCGCGCGGGACCGGACACGTACCAACGGTCGGCCTCCAGGCCGGCTGCGAGGCGCCTAGTTTGCTGCGCTCCCCTTCAGTTTTCCGGCTGGTGCACGACGATGCAGTTCCGCCCGCTGTGTTTGGCGACATAGAGCGCGGCGTCGGCCGCTCGAAGGAGCGCTTCCGCACTCGAGCCGTGTTCCGGGGCCGCTGCGATACCCGCCGACAGGGTCATGGTGCTCATGGTCCGACCGTCATGGCGAATCTCCAGCGTCTCGAACAGACGACGGATCTCGTCGAGCCGTTGCGTGGTGTCCGCCAGCGAGGAGTCAGGTAGAACGAGTACGAACTCCTCGCCGCCGTAGCGACAGGCGACATCGCTCCGGCGCAGGTTCTCCTGCAGTACCCGGCCCGATTCACGCAACACCAGATCGCCCGCATCGTGGCCGTAGGTGTCGTTGAACCGCTTGAAGAAGTCCAGGTCGAGCATAGCCACGCAGAGCGGAGCGTTCCGCCGCCGGGCCCGGTGCAGCTCGCGCGGGAGGGTATCGTCCAGATACCGCCGGTTGAACAACCCGGTCAGGGGATCCCGCGTGGCCTGGTCATGCAGTTTCTTCCTCAGTCTCAGATTGGCCAGGGAGAGCTTGATCGCTTCACCGACCGTCACCGCCAGTTGGTGTCGTCCCGCTTCCCGGGTGGCCAGGGCCGTGCCGGCGTCGAGGTACAGGACTCCCAGCGTCTCGCCCTGGACCGTCAGGGGGAGGCATAGATAGCCGTGTTCCGGAGGACGGACGAAGTGGTTGCACAGGAGGCTCCGGCTCGGATCCAGGACCTCATGTGGCCGGCCGCGCCGCATCGCCCAGCAATCCTCCATGGGGAACTCGTCCACGACGAGCGTCTCCGGTCCCCAGGTGGCAACGGTCTCGAGATACTGGCCCGATGAGCGAAAGACCGCCAGGCACCCGCCCTGTCCGGCGAAGAGCTCGGACGCCGTCAAGGCGATGACGCGATAGGCCTCCTCCTGCGTCTCGCACGTCTGCAGCAGGTCGTTCATGCGGTTCAGCGCCGTCATGTCGGCGTCACGTCGTCGCAGGACCGTGACCAGGGACGAGAGTCGCTCGTTCGCCGCCTGAATTCCTGCCTCCGCCAGCTTTCGCGCTGTCACGTCACGAATGTTGCACTGGATCACCTTCGTCTGATCGACCATGTAGAGGTTGCTGATGAACTCCACCTGTCGACGCTCTCCGTCTTTCGTTTCCAGAGGAAGGTCTTCGTAGCGGATGTACTCGTTGCTCTGCAGCTTCTGAAACGAACTCTGGCTGGCGGCGATGTCCTTGAACGAACCGATCTCCCAGAGCTTCCTGCCCAGGAGTTCGTCGTGAGAGTATCCGAGCATCTGCTCCAGGAAGGGATTGCAGTCGGTGATATGGCCCGTCTCCGCATCCAGGATGAGGATGCCGTCCTTGGCCGTCTCGAAGAGGCGGCGATAGCGGAGTTCCGACGCGTGGAGGGCCGGATCCGCCGGCTCGCGCTCGTGCAGATCAGCCCGGGCAGGACGCCCGTCGTTCGAAAACGGCCGCGTGACTCCGGCCTCCGGTTCGGACCGGCGGGCCAGCGGGGTGAAGTTCCCCGCGTGGATCCGCGGCTTCGTCTGGTCGGACATGGTCTTGCCTCCCGAGTCCCGAGCACGGCCGCCGCCTTGGGAGGGCGACGGCCATGCCGTTGGAGTTCAGATCAGACGCACGGGCGAGAACGGAGTCACGCCGCCTTCCGCCGCATCCGCCAGCCGCCGAGCCCGACGAGGCTCATGCCCAATGCGAAGAGGGCAAAGCTCGACGCCTCCGGGACCGGGTCCGAGATCAGCTCGATGGAAGTCTCCATCTTGAAGTTGGACAGAGTAGTGTGACGCTCGGCGAAGAAGAGATCGAAGGTGTACGTATTGTCCGGAGTCAAGCCCAGCAGATCCAGGTTGACGAACGCTTCCTCCGGTGAGTGCACGCCGCCCAGATCGATCACCAGATTGTTGTCGATGTAGACAAACAGGTCGTCATCCCCCCGAAAGTAGAAGGACTGACCCGGCCGGTAGGTGAACACGCCGTCGAACTCCGCCGTGAAGTGATAGTTGTGAGCGTTCCCCTCGTTTCCGAACCCCTCGCCATCGAGTGGGTAGAAAGCAGGGCTGTCGTAGGTGAAGATCCCGGGCGAAGTTTCGTCCAAGACCAGGGTCTTGGTACTCTCGAGATTCACACCAGGAGTCGTGTTGTACCAACCCTGAAAGGTCGCGTCGCTGTTGATCGCCCCAGCGGCATTGGCGCCGCCGCCGGTGCCTGGCCCGATGTAGGTCGGCGTACCTCCCGGGAGAATCGTCGATGAGACGAGTCCGGTCTTGAGTCCGGTGATGTTCCCCTCGAACTCCGCGAACTCACCCCCGACCGGCACTCCCAGCCCCGTGTGCCCGGAGCGGAAGTCGCGGAAGGTGAAGTCGAGATTCAAGGTAGCCGCCTGGGCCGTCGCCGCGGCGGCGCAGAGCACCACGAGCGCAAGGAATCGTAATCCACGCATACTTGTGTCCCCTCTCTTCATGAAGTGAAAGTCCAGCTTGGACTTGGCGAATCGACGGATGGTGGCGCTTCTCAGGCGGCCCCACCGATCAGACCAGGTTGCGTGCCTGCTCAGCGCGTGGAGGCGCGGCAGGACCGCGCACCCATAGCAACACGACAGCCTGCCGGATCCGGCAGGGTGCTGCGATCTTCAGCACCTGCCAGGCGCGGTTCCCCCTGCGGTACCCTCCCGCCACCCTCACCGACGCAATTGTCATGCCGTATCGACCGTTGTGTAACATGCTGTGTGTACACGAGTTGGCGATGATGGTCCGGGGATACCTGGTCACAATGATCGGCTGGACATCATTTGGATGCCGAGACCGTCCGCGAGCGACACAATGGATCCGACCCCGGAGACGAACTGCCTCAATAGTTCACGATCTCCGGCCCGCTCCCCGGGAACTCGACCGCGCGGAAGCGTCTCTCGCCGAAGACCGTGTAGGCATAAGTTTCATGATCGAGGGGAAGTCGAGGATACCAGGCGAAGCGAAGTTGGATCGGTGTGATGCCATACGCATCCCGGTGCAATCGCATCCCCAGTCCGAGACCCGAGTAGAACTCCTGCTGCAAGATGCTCCTCCCTCCGGAGCCGATGACGTCCACATCGGCGAAGGCGAAGAGGGCGGAAGTGACTCCCCGCACTTTCCATGGGGTGAATGCGACCGTCTCAAGACCGACCTGGAGGCGCTTGCTTCCGGTTACGCTGTCGTTGTACGTCACGCCACGAATACTCTGCTCACCGCTGAAGTCGATGCTCTCCTCCGCGGAGCGATGGATCCCGGTGGTGTACTCCGCCGTGAAGAACTGCCGGAATCGGAATCCCCCCGCGTGCAGGAGGTCGCTGAAGTAGAGGGATCGCAGCCGGAGCACTCCCTGCCGGATCCTGCCCTCTCCGGGGTGTCCGCCGACCCGCACCTCGCCGACTCCATAGCCCAGGCGGTCGAGCCTCTCTCCCGCCGCCAGGGTGACGGCGGCGTAAGTCCGGCGAGCAGACGCCTCCTCGGCCCATCCGCCTGTAATACGCGCCAGGAAGCCGTAGGGGACATCCTCGGTGCGGCCGAAGTCGTACAAGAGACTCGTCCGATAGTATCGGTTCTCGATCACCGCGATGCTTCCCAGCACGTGGCTCGCGTCGTGATACGAGTTGACGGCAGGTGGTGTCACCGGAGGATGGCGGGTGAAGTTCAGGCTACGGATCCGGGCGGACACAAAGAGAATGCGGCGGCGGTCGACCCCTCTCTGCCTAGGCCCGAGATGAAACCGACGCCCGGCCCAGGCATCGGTCAACACGGAAGCACTCTCGTCCGTGGAGGAGGCCGAGTCCTCCGCTGCGATCACGATCCGCCGCAGATCCACCCCCCCCGCATACTCGAGTGCCGGGGAGACGAGATCGCGGGAGAGGGCCAGGCCGGCCGAGCTCCGGTCGGGTCGGCGTGCGTACTCCAGCTCTCCGGTGATGAACGAGCCCCGGATGTTCTGGACCGAGTAATCCGCGACGAATTGCGGGCGGGCTTCCGGGATGAAGGTCATCGCGCCGGAGATCTGGTGCCCCAGACCGAAGACATTGCGGTCCGCCAACCTGACTTTCAGATGGTCCCCTTCCTTGATTCCCCCGGAGAGCATGAGGCTCCACGCTTCCTTCGCGAGGACCAGGACATCCGTCGAATCGCCGCTCTCGGAATTCCGTGCCACGACGATTCGGGCGTCGCGAAGGAAGGCCAGGCCTCGGAGGATACGTTCACTGTCGGCCATCCGGATCGGATCGAGCAGGTCCCCTTCCTTGAAGAGGAGACTCCGGCGAATGGTGATCTCGCGCGTCTCGAAGTTCAGGTGGTTGACGAATCGGAGCAGCCAGGAGTCCGTCACCCGGGTGGTATCGTCGACCGTGGCACCAAAGACCGGAAGGGTCTTGATCCGAATCCGACCGACGCGCCGGCCGGCATAGGGCAGGAACCGGTCATCGCTCCGTTCGAGACCTGGTTCGGACTCTCTTCGCGTGATCTCGGCCGAGTCCGACTCTGCGCGCACCACCGGTCCGGTCCGTTCCGCGAAAGCACACTCCCGCGACGCGCCGGAGATCAGGTGCAGAGCGACGAGGAGGGCGAGGATGCGGTACACGGAAAGAACGTATCACGACCGACCCGCCGGCGATAAGCCTCCCGGGCCCGACCATGGACGGCGAGCACTTGCCAGCCGATCGAGGCGGGTGGAGGATGACGGAGTAACTCAGCACCCGACCAGACCCACGTGTCCGGTCACGTCGCCGCCCGCCGGGCGGAGCGAGCGGACCGCAGGAGAATCGGTATGCGTCCGGAGACGATCGAAGAGCTCGAGGGTGAGATCACCCGGCTGCGCCGGCGGTACGCGGCGGTGACGCGAGAGCGGCCGGAGGCGCGGGAGGTGATCGCGAGATGGGCCGCGGAGGTGACTGGTCTCTGCTGGTTCGTGCCTCTCGAGGACGTGGTCGAATCCGATATAGATGTCGAGATCACGAGTGAAGTCCTGATCGTTCGCGCGGACCGCACCTGGCCGGAACCCGCCATGCTCGTGGGCCTCCTCCCGGTCCCGTCCGGGTTCGATCCCGAGCACGCGGTCATTCGGTTCACGGAGCAGACGCTGGAGGTCCGGATCCGGCGCCTCCGCCTCGGGGGCGCGAGATGAGAAACCACTACGATGTCCTCGGCCTTCAGAGCTCGGCGACTCCGGAAGAGATCAAGAAGGCATACCGCACCCTTGCCCTCAAGCACCATCCGGACCGAAACCCCGGAGACCGGGCGGCGGAAGAGAAGTTCAAGGAACTGGCCGCGGCCTATGAAATCCTCTCCGACCCGGAGAAACGCGGCGAGTACGACGACATGCTGGCGGGTCGCGCCCGCTCCGGGACCGAGCCCCGCGGTCCCTTCGGTCCGGAGGGGCGGGCTCCGAGCGGTCCGGGCGGCGAGCCGATGTCGGTCGACGAAATCCTGCGTCGCTTCGGCGACATCTTCGGCGGAGAGTTCGGGGAGAGAATCCACCGCTCGCGGGCGGGCGCCCGTCCCGGGCAGGACGCGGAGGTCGCCCTCGAGGTCGATTTCCGCACCGCGACCCTCGGGGGAAAAGTCTCCGTCTCGCTCTCCGGTGCGGTCTCCTGCACCCGGTGCAGGGGGCGGGGCGCGATCGGAGACCCGCCGAGTTGTTCGACGTGCCGGGGCAGCGGACGAGTCACCTCGCAGCCGCGGGACAAGGGGCAGTTCTTCACCGTCACCCGCCCCTGTCCGACCTGCCGGGGCACCGGTGTCGATCCGGCCGGGGAGTGCCCGGAGTGCCACGGCGAGGGCACCGTCGAACGAACGCGACGGCTCAAGATCACGATCCCGGAAGGAGTGGAAGATGGAGTCGTGCTCCGTCTCGCGGGCCTTGGCGGGGCTGGGCAGGGCGGCGGTCCGCCCGGAGACCTGTTGGTCCGCGTACGCGTGCTTCCCGATCCGATCTTTCGCCGCGAGGGAAACGACATCCACTCCGAGGTCCCGATTCCTCTCGTCACTGCCGTACTCGGGGGCAAGGTCGCCATGCACACCGTTCGCGGCCGGGTCAATCTGACCGTTCCGCCCGGAACTTCCTCCGGCGCGCAACTCAAGCTGCGGGGCCAGGGCATCAAGGGGGGGGATCACGTCGCGCGCGTCATGGTCACCGTACCCACCAACCCCACCCCAAGACAGCGGGAGCTGTTCGAGGAGTTGGGAAGAAGCGGGACGTGACGACACCTGCGGGAAGGATGAGCGGTCATGAAGGCACTTGTCGTTCTGAACCCGGCAGCCGGGCAAGACACCGACGAGTCGGTCCGCGAGGCGCTCGCGCGGCATTTCGGTGCGTCTCGAATCGAGTATGAGATCCGCGAGAGCCGGGCCGGCGACAACGCCGGTGAGACGGTGCGGGCACGGCTGCGGGACGGCTTCGACCTCGTGGTGGCGGCCGGCGGCGACGGGACGGTCTCCGATGTCATCGACGGTCTGACGGGGGGCACGATCCCCCTCGGGATCATCCCGACCGGAACGGGGAATCTCATCGCGCGCGAACTCGGCCTTCCCGAAGGGGTCGACGAGGCGGTCAGGCTGATTGCCGGCGAGCCCCGACGGCGCAAAATCGATGCGATGAGGATCGGCGGGCGCGTGTTTGTCCTCAATGCCAGCGTCGGCGTCAGCGCCGCGGTCATCAGCGACACGACGCCGGTGAACAAGCGCCGCTTCGGGCGCATCGCCTACTTCCTGTCCACCGTTCCAAAGATGTTCACGCTGAAGCCGCGACGCCTGGTGGTCGCGGTCGACGGGCAGGCGCACGAGTATCGGGCGATCGAGGTCGCGATCATGAACTGCGGGGTGCTCGCCCGGACGCTCTATCCAAAGGGACCCGAGATTCGCATCGATGACGGTTACCTGGATGTTCTCATCCTGGGAACGAAGCCCGTGCTCGACTATCCCCGTTTCATCTTCGCGATCCTGGCCGGCCGTAACGCCGGCGCCTTCTCACGCTTCATCCGGTCGGAGCGGCGCATCACCATCCGAAGCAACGCACCCCTGCCGGTGCAGGCCGACGGAGACATCATCGGGACGACCCCGATCGAGGTCGAGCTCGTGCCAGGCGCGGTCACGGTACTGGTTCCTGCGCCGGATCCAGGCCGCGAGACCGCATCCTAAAAGACTCTCCGCCCGTGCTCGCCCGCGCGACGCGACCCTGCGGTTCATCGGCGAAGGCGCCTTTCGACGCCGTCGGGGGCGGCGAAGTCGATGAAGCCGCGCTCCGGATCGGTGTGGACGAGCCTGACCCGCACCCGGTCTCCGACATCGAGCCCCTGCGATCCGCGGGTAATCCGGCCTTCGACCGGAGGGTCGAAGATGCGGGCCCACGTCCCCTTCGATGAAGCGCCGGTGACGATCCCATCGAACCAGCGCCCGATCTGGCCGTCGAGCAGGCAGGCGGCCGCGGCCTTGCGCAGCAGGCGCTCAACCTTCTGGACGTCGTCTTCCTTCCGGGTGCAGTGGGAGGCAAGCCTCTCCAGCTCCTCCTGATCGTAGGGGATCGGAAGGCCAGCCAGGGCCGCCTTGAGCAGCCTTTGGGTGATCAGATCCGGGTATCGCCGATTGGGGGCGGTGGAATGCGTGTAATCGCTGACCGCGAGGCCGAAGTGGCCGGACACGTCGCCGCCCGGAAAGCTGGCGACATACTCACCCCGGCCAAGGAGCTTGATGACCGCGAGCGAGAGGTCGGGGAATCGCAGCGCATCGGCCGCGCGGCGCCGGAGCAGGAAATCGTGCAGCGCCTTCGCCGCCGGCTCGGCCGGGAGCTGATCCCCGAGCGAGAGGGCGATGTCGACGATCCGCCGCCAGCGATCGGGCGACCGCACGACCCGGCGCATCACCGGAAAGTCGTGCCCCTCCAGGAAACGGGCGATCGCTCCGTTGGCGGCGATCATGAAGTCCTCGATGATCTCCCTGGCCCGGTTGCGCGTCTCGGCCACCAGCGCGCCCACGGAATCCCCGTCGAAGGTGGCGCGCACCTCGATGGTCTCCAGCTCCAGCGCCCCCTGCTCGTGACGATAGGTCTTCAGGCGCTGGGCCGCCTCGTCCTGAAGGCGCAGGCCATCAGCCAGACCCGGAACGGCCGCGACCGCCGCGGGTATCTCCCCCCTCCCCTCGAGCCAGGCGCCCACGCCGGAGTAGGTGAGCTTCGCGTGGTTGCGGACGATCGCCCGATAGACACTCGACGCGCCGGTTCCGCCGTCGCCGTCGACCGCCGTCTCGACCACGATGGCCAAACGGTCCTCGCCCGGGCCGAGCGACGTGAGGTCCGTGCTCAGCCGCTCGGGAAGCATGGGAAAGA
>CAYJLF010000027.1:0-66405 GCA_964371055.1 uncultured bacterium
GTGCCAAGGTCGAGAAGTGTTCACGAAGGCCCGAACTCAGCGATCACGATGCCCGATCCGGGTGTTCACGATCCCCCGATCTGGGTGTTCACGATGGGCGATGCAGACATCGTCGATGGCGCCGAGTGGGCCGATGACCACAGCGACGTTGATTCGTGGGATGGTCACTTCGAGCTCCACCGACTCGCTGATCCGGAGGTGGCGGAGGATTCGTCCGCCGATCCGGGCCACTCGGATCACGATCTTCTCCTCGAGCGCTTCGTTGGCAATGGCCAGCTCGCCAGTCTGCGCCTTCCGCCGACGGACGTCTTTCGCGTGCCCTTCCTCCGGACGGCTCTTCAACTGCGTTGTCCCGCCGGCCAGGAACGCTTCCCGCCAGGAGCTCGGCCTGGCGGACGTCACCCCGAGTTCCCGGGAAACGGTGTCGCGCCCCTCGCCATGTAGCAGGCGCAGCACCGCCGCTGCCTTCCGCCGGCCGGAGTACCGGCCCCGGTCCTCGCGCCCCGGCGCTCCTCCGGTCGCCCCCCGGGGTCAACGTACATCCGTCAGGTGTCCAGAGGAGCCCGCGGCGGCACAGGACGAGATTCACGCTGGGCGCAGCATCCGGAGGGATCGACTTCACACGCCGCAAGGACTTCTGCTATCGTGAACGCCCGAGGAACGTTGACATTGATCAGTGCCGCAGCACGTGGGAGGCGTAGCGGATGTTCTACGAGAAGATTCACCGCAACCGCGCCATCTTGTGGGATAAAGTCTCGGCGAAACTCTTGGGCCGCGCTCTGGTCTTTCGCCATCGCTACTGGAACTCATGGACGGTCGGAGGCCGACCCGAGACCGTTCGGGCCTTCTGGTGGACCGGGGAGTGCAATTTCGGCGACTTGATTACGCCGCTGTTGCTCCGTCACTTCGGCTACATTCCAGTCCTTTCCGAAGCACACGATGCCCGAGTCGCAGCCACAGGGAGTATACTTGGCATGCTCGACCCCGCATACGACGGTGTGATCCTTGGATCGGGTCTGTTGTCGGACACGCGCAAGCTGTGTTTCCCCAATGCGACGATCCTTGCAGTCCGTGGCGCGCTGACACGAGATCGCATTGGTGCTCCAACATCGACTCCCCTAGGTGATCCAGGATTGTTGGTTGCGGATGCTTTTCCTGTTCGGCGTTCGAAGCGCTATGTGCTCGGCATCGTGCCGCACTATGAAGATCTGATCGATAAGCGACTAAGATCGTTCGTCCGGAACCACGCCGGACAAGTACGATGCGTCAATGTGATGCGGTCCCCCCCTGCGGTGATTCGTGATCTGGACGAGTGCTCCTATGTTGCGTCTTCGAGTCTGCACGGGTGCGTGGTTGCCGATGCTCTGGGCATCCCCAACGCCTGGATTCGTATCTCGGATCGAGTGATTGGCAAGGGATTCAAGTTCCATGACTACTACTCCGCGTTCGGGGAGGACCGGGTTGCTATCGAACCATCCGGAGATCTCAACTTGGATGACATCGTTGACCACACGTCGACAGTAAAAGGCGACAAGATCGAGGATGTGAAGGAAGGACTTCGCGGAGCATTCAGATCCTTGGGCATGATGCTGCGCGCAGTACGTTGAACGGATTCGACCAGCGAAACAGTGCCGTAGAAGCCAATGCACCGATGTGCTTCAATACTCCTGAATCCGCGCCGAGCCGGGGTCGATCCCATGTCGCCTAGCTTCAATGCGTATCGCGATGTTGTAGATGTCCTGCATGCAATTCAGGGTGCGATACTGCGGTTGCTGGACTAGTGCACGCGCTGCGCGACCTAGCTCATGTGCAAGAGCGGGATCGGCGAGGACGCGACGAACGAGTTGTCGAAGACTACCAGCGTCTCCCGCATCAGTCACGAGCCAGTGAATACCGTCGGTAAAGTAGCCGTACGAACTCCTGCGATCCGCCAATACGAAGGGCTTTCCCATCCACATTGCATTGAGGAACGTCTGATGTCCGGCCGTGCGGAAGAAGCTGGGCGGGTGGGCCTCCACCACGAGCGTGCTGCCGGCCATGAGTTGACGAAAGTCCCGCGGGGACACGCCACGAACTGTGATGTGGGGGTAGGGACGAGCGCGTTCCGCAACACCTGGTACTTGGGTGGCGATGAATGCGGGATAGTCGACCTCCTTTAGAGCGTCAATCAGCGTTTCGAAGTCCCTTCCGTGGTTGCCTCCGGCGAAGATGTACCCATCATCCCGTATTTCGAACTCGTAGCCCTCCAGAGTGATATGAAAGGGATGGAAGATGAACTTGTCAGTGGGTAGGCGCGTTTCTCGTGCGTAGATGTCTACGTCGGCGAGTCCCCACACGATGGCAGCGTCGACCGCGTCCTTAAAGATCCTCATTTTGAGCGTGTCGAAAATGCCGGCGGGTCCTCGTCGCCTCCTGTCCATGAGCAAGTCGAACATTACGTGAGTGCGAGGGCGCTGAAGGGGTCGCGCGAGCCACTGTAAGAGAGCAAGAAGAAAGCCGTGAGAGGAACCAATTGTGACGAAGGGACCAGGGACAGGAGACTCTCGGCCGGCCCGCCAGAGGCGATACGCAAGTTGTGCGGCTGGGACGAGGCGAAGCAACGGTAGCTGGAAGAGCGAGCGTCTCTGCAACGAACTGCCCTTTACGACGATGCGCCTGTCTAGGAAGTGCGACGGACTGCCGTGGTCTGCGATAACAATCATGATCGGCGATTCCGCTAGCTTCGTTGGCATGTGGCCTCGACAACCTTCCTGTTCCCGTACACTCGTAACTCGAGGAGCCGCTTTGGGTCGAGAGAGAGAATACTCCCGCGCGTCTGGGCGGGGGGAGAACGGAAAGCCACCGGAAGCCCCGAAGGCCCAGAGATTGCCATGGAGCACGGGCGGGAGCCCGAGACGCAGGGGGCGGGGAATCGGTCGATTGCCGGGGAGACCTGCTGTTGTGTCGGAGACGCCGCGGAAGTGCGGCCTGCAGGTCGAGCGTGACCGGGGGCGCTGCCAGCGGCCGACGGAAGAAGCGTCTCAAGGAGTCTAAACGGGAGAGCCGTTAGTTTTGGCAAGGCAGCGAGACTCTTCGAACGGAGTCGGCTTACTCTGCGTAGGTGGCGATTGGCCGCCGCGCGAAGTAATCGTCGCTTGGGCCGGTAACTACAGGGATTCCTACGAATGGAACCAGCCGGCGGTGCCGTTCGCTCCGTCC
Organism: uncultured bacterium; assembly: GCA_964371055.1. Lineage (GTDB taxonomy): Bacteria > Eisenbacteria > RBG-16-71-46 > CAIMUX01 > CAIMUX01 > CAYJLF01. Next base: position 3,199 of record CAYJLF010000027.1, read on the forward strand.
AGCAGCTTAGAGGCGACTGGCAGTCAGACTGATCCGGCGCGTATGCCGAACCGGGCCGTGGGGGAGGCCGTCTTCCGGGAGTAGTTGGATCTGGTCCGGAAAGGCAATTCCGAGGGCTAGGGGGTGGGCAAGATGCGGCGGCAATTGATTCGGGAGAGGATCGAGGTGGCCGGATGCCTGCCGCGGCGCCTGATGCGCCAGATGGGGCTGCGGGGGCCACACGGGGCCAGATGTTGAGGACCACAATCACGGATGAAGTGTCAGATCCAGTGGACGGTACAGGGAATCCCACGTACGCGGACGGTCCACGTCGCCGCTCCCGCTCGCCGAGTGCGCGTATACCTCAAGCCAGCAATGGTAACACTCTGGACATCCATGACATGCGCATAGCCGAAACGCGGTAGGGTGGTCCTGACAATGCGGTTGGCACGTTCGACAAGTTGTAAGATACGAGAACACTGAAGTTCGTGCGCGTGGGTCTCCAAAAAGGAAAGACAAGTTTTGTACAACCCGCGGCCGCGATACGCTTCTGGCGTGTACACTCCGTAGACGTACGCATCGTTATGTCGCGCTTCAATCAGCAGGTGTGCTCCACGGATGTAGCACGGACCCAGGTGAAGCCACGCAGTACAACCAATGTCCGACTGGCAAAGTACGCCTAGACAGATGTCGCCCGCGTCGTGTCTTCTGGCGCACTCCTCTACCCCAATGCCTGTCAGGGCTGCCACGTGCGGCAACTCACTACGAGAGAAGACACGCCCGGCCTCGGTCCATGGAGCCAAAGATGCGCCGATGTTTCGCCCGCCGATCTCCATCAGCTTCTCGAAGAGGAGGTAAGACTTCCGCGAGTAGGTGCGTCTCGCAAGGGTCGTCACCAGGTGTTTCCTCACGAATGCCTCCTGGACGTGCGCATTGGCTGAACCTCGAGACAGCGTCGCGAAGAGCCAGGACCTCCGACAACCAAGCTCATCGCGCGATCCGTCGGCGTCCGCCTTCCCTTCATCGCCAACTCCGAATTGCACCACGCCTGAAGCCGCAAGCTATCAGATTTGTCGCGAATCGGCAACCCGCGATTGTCAACCCGGCAGCGTACTAGGCCGGATGGTTCTCGGAAGCGATCTGGATGGTCCGTTGTGGCCGTGAGAGGCTGGGTTGAGCGGTGAAGCGGGAGGTTGGGTGTCCACTCGTCGGTCTCATCGGGCGATGGCGGGCGAAACTCGCGATCACCGGGTGTGGGGAAAGCGGGAGCACCCCAAGAGCGGGAGCTCTCGTTGCTCGAGGCGGGGACGCCGCAGGATCCGTCAGAGCGGGAAGAAGAGCGCGCGCTACCCGGCCTCGGTACCGAGCCGCGCGAGGATGGTCGTCTGTAACCGGGTCTCGGTGGTACTGCGTGACCAGCGGATATCGAGGCGACGGACCGAAGCGCTCACGAGGGCGCCGAGCTTCAGCAGGCAATCGCGAAGGAACGAGACTTGCGCTCGGGCCCAAGAGACCCCCTCCGCCTGACGACGCAGGTCCTGCAGCAGGACGTAAGAGGCGACCGTGAGCAGGACGCGGAACTGGTTGTTGAGGGAGTGACTGCAGCTCGTGCCGGTTGATCGCGATCCCGTACGGAACTTCCTTGATGCAGTTCTTGACGTTCCCGCGGGCGGAGTGTATCTCTTCGTAGATCCAACGGGGGCTTCGACGGAAGTTGGCGGCGAGGAAGCGAGGGTGGTCCGGGGGGACACGTCCTTCTAGGTGTACCCCCTTGGCCTCGACGACCACGCGGCCCAGGCACTCCCACTGTCGGGAGGCTCAGCGGAACTCGCCATAGAGGTGCTCAGTCTGTCGGCTCCGGCGCGAGAGCCGGCAAGCCGTCGCGAGCAGTCGCCGGGACTTGCTTCGGAGCGCGCTGTTGTTCGGTACGCCCAGGGCGCCGTCGCGCCTCACGCTCGGTCCGTCGGCCCCGGTTCCGCAGCGTCTCCGCCGAGCACCCAATCCTCTCCGCGATCGAGCAGATCGCGGCCCGCTGCGGGTCGTAACGCTCCTGGCGCTCAGCATCATCCGTACGGCCGGTTCCCGCAGTTCCTTCGCACACTTGCTTAGTCTTCCCATGGCCCCATCCTCTCACCAGTTGGTGACTCCGGGAATCCCGGAGCGCTTCACCCCCGCTGAATCGCCTTTGAGAGGCCGCGCCCTCAGTGCGGCCACTGCTGGCGAAAACCTACAGGGACCTTCCCCCAGCGGATTGTAGGAGGCATACTACCGGGGTTGAGTCCCCGGCCGATCCGGTGGGAGTCCCGGCACTCGCGCCGGGAATACGCTGGTACGGATCACGGCCAACGGATGACAGGTGGAGCACCCCAATGTCGATGGCGAAGCGCGAGAGTCTTGTATCTAGTGCCGGCTCAAACGTCTTCGTCTACTTCGTCAATGTCGCTATTGTCTACTTCCTAAGTCCGCTTCTCGTCCGGGCTCTCGGGAACACCGGCTACGGCGTCTGGGAAGTCATCGTGAGCTTGGCGGGTTATCTCGGAGTACTCGATCTCGGTGTTCTCCCTGCGATTGTGAGATATGTGGCGAGGCTGAAAGCTGAGAACAATGAGCGCCTGCTTCGCGAGATCATTAGCGCTGCCGCAATCGTACTTGCTGTTGCCGGCGCCGTGGCTATGGGGCTCATGTCGGCACTCGCAGCGGTGCCACACTTAGTCATGGGCTCAACACACACGGCAAACGAACAGTGGCCTTTTGTGGCTGTTTGCACAGGTGCTATGCTGTTTGTGAAGCTTCCAGGCTCCGTGTTTACCGCTTATCTTATGGGGCAGCAACGCTATCTGGTGGTGAACCTATGGCGCTCCGGTCTGGCCATACTCAGAACTGCCATTCTTGTCCTTGGGCTCGATAATCACTACATGGAGCCGCTGAAGTGGCTCGCTTTAGTGACTCTTGCGGGGATTGTTGTCGAGTACGCCATTCTGGCGACGTTAGCGTTAAGAGCATCTGACGGGTTGCGGTTCGCGTTCGCTTCTGTGCGAAGATCGTCGTTCCGAGAGATCTTCGGATTTGGGTTGAGTAGTGCGATGCTAATGGTCGCGCAGCGACTGCAATATACGAGCATTCCAATCATTATCTCGCACACTCTGGGGACAGCAATGGTCGTCTTCTATGCAATACCGGGACGATTGGCTACGTATGCAAATGGCATCTCCGTGGCGTTAGGAACACCCATCATGCCATACTTCAGCTCCAAGAGCATTGCTGGGTTGGAAGCCAATCAGGAGGCTTGGATCCGCACTACCCGTGCTATGCAGACGCTGAGCCTGATGATGCCGTTTGTATTGCTCTTTATTGGACCCTCGTTCATCACGATCTGGATGGGTCTAGAGTACGGAAAGGCCGCCGGGTCGATTGTACCATTCCTTTTTGTCGCGCTGTTGGTCGAGGGCCTCGGCCCCCATAGTGTCACATACCTAGTCGGGCACGCCAAACACCTGCCTGTCGCCCGCTTCATGATCGCGGCGTCAGTGATGGGCGCGGCGCTTACGGTGGTGTTGACGAGATCTTACGGTCTCGTAGGTGCCGCCATATCTGTGGCATTGTATGCTATTGTTACAAGGACGTTTGCCCTGCACCGGGCGTGTCGCCATTTGGGTCTGCCCGTCCGCGCACATCTTCGGGTGACCGTGGTACCGCAGGTGCCGGCACTGCTGGCGTTCTTCTTGCTGCTGGCCCTGGGGCGTTGGTTGTGGCCGCTAGACAGCTACCCGAGGATTTTGCGGCTCGTAGGGTTATCTGGAGTCGCGTACTGCGTACTGGCCTACAAGTGGTCGCTGAGCGATGAAGAGCGGCAGCGAGTGCGAAGTCTGGTACGGGGGAACAAGTGGCCGCAGGACCGTCGGGATGGCTAACCTCAACGTGACTTGGATTGCGGGGTGGATCGTGAAGAGTGGTTGCAGAGAGGCCGGCCGCCGTGGTTTGTGGAGATCGTACCGATGGTCCAGAGACTCTAGCGGGAGGCCACTTGCTGCAGCGTACAAGAGGGCTGATCTCCACTTTGCCGTCAAGCAGGACGTGCCCTTAGAGTGCCTCGGCTTCGTTCTGACCTCTCACACCGATCTTGAGTTGCTCCGGCGGATATCTGCGACCACCGCCTCCAAGCGGCGCCTGCGGTGTCGGCCTAGTCGGGCTCTTCATGTGTCGGCTATCCCGCCGGAGCCGGGGATGGAGTGGGCGACGTCGTGGCGAGGCACCAGGAGGAGGGTTCTACGGTCATCAGCTCGGAGCGGGAGATCCGCGACGGCCGAAGTTGCTCGGGGACGTCGTCATGGTGACCCCACTGGTTGATTACCTGATGCACGACGGTCACCTGATCAAGGGCGAAAAGCAGTGCCGGCCGCTGAATTAAGTTGCGGCCTGGGTTGCCAGGAGGCCAACCCAAAGCTAACATCTCCTCGTTCCTTGGACAGCCGGCTTGTGGACTGTGGTCTTGCAACAGGTGGAGGAGGCTGGCCGTCGGGGCTTTGTGGCGACAGGATAGCCGCCGATAGGTAGGTAGATGGCGCAACGAAGCAGTGCGTTCAGGTATGGTACGAGGTGCACGGACGGCCTGAGAATCGCGATCTTCATCGATTGCTTCGTGCCAGGAGCGGGTACTGAGAACCAACTGCTGTATCTGCGCAAGGCCATGGTGGATAGAGGTACGGTACTGGGCCTCTATGAACTACGCCGTTCGGCGGATCACATATCGAGTCCGCCGACAGGTCGATCATTGGGCGTCGGCCGTCTCGCCACCGTGGGATCTCTCCTCACACTTCGGACGGCGTATCGGTGGCTCCATGAGGATCGGATGGAGTTGGTTATCACCTTCTTCCAAGACTCCAACATCTTCGGCACCATCATCGGCCGACTCGCCGGCATCCCCGTCATCTCCACGCGCCGTAACCTCGGCTACTGGCACACACCCAACCAGATCCGCATTCTTCGCATTCTCAACAAAATGACCCACCGCTGGCTAACGAACTCCGAGGCGGTCCGTCAGTACACCTCCCAGGTCGAACACGTCCCCCTCGACCGCATCACCGTCATCCGCAATGCCATCGACATCGACCGTTTCCACCCTGCCACAGCCGAGGAGCGCCAGACCGCCCGTCGGCGTTTCGGTCTCCACGACTCCGGCCGGGTCATCGCCAGCGTCGCCAATCTCCGCCCGGTCAAGGACCACCGGACTCTCCTGAACGCCTTCGCGCTGGTCCGTGCGTCGAACGCCGACCTTCAGCTCGTCCTGGCCGGAAAGGGCGACGAGGAGTCCTCCCTCCGCGCCCTGGCCGCCGATCTCGGGACCGCCGATCGCGTCCACTTCCTCGGCAGCCTCGAGGACACCGTCCCCGTCTATCACGCCGCCGACGCGGCCATTCTCTCCAGCGTCTCCGAAAGTCTCCCCAATGCCATCATGGAAGCCTTGGCCTGTGGTCTCCCCGTCGCCGCCACCGATGTCGGCGGCGTTCCCGAACTTCTCGCCGACCAACCATTCGGCCGCCTGGCGCCCCCCTCCAATCCGGAGGCTCTCGCCGCCGCCTTGACCGACCTCCTCTCTGGCCCGGCCCACGATCCCGCCGCCAAGGAGGCCGCCCGCACGTTCGCGGTCACGAACTTCTCCCTCCCGGTCATCCTCGAGCAGTGGTACGCCTTCCTGGAGCAGGTCCGAGACGAGACCCGGCGTTGAGCGGCCGCACAATTCCGCAACAAACCTCCGGAACGCGATTCAGCGAACCCAACAAGCCGCGGCGAACGTCCCGTGCACTCTGCTGCCGCCGCTCGGTGCTGCGGCGAAGGTTCGGAACGCCTTTGAGCGGCCGCTCGGTCCGGCGCCGAAGCTTCGGCGCGGGATGTTGCGGGGTCACAATCCCGCGCTGAGCGATGAGCGCGCCATGTTGCGAGCGCTCAAAGGTGCGCCGATCGTTCCCCGGACGATGTTGCGGCCGCTTCCTGCCGCGCTGAATGTCCGGCGCGGGGTTTTGCAGCCGCTTCCTGCCGCGCCGAACGTCGGGCGCGGGATGTTGCGTCCGCTCCTTTCTCCGCCGAACCTTCTGCGCGGCATAATGCGGGCCGTAAAGACCGCGGCGAACGATCGGGACCGCGGGTTGGACGCGCAACATGCGCTCCCGAACATCCGGGGAACCTTTGTGACGCCGCAACCTGCGCCGCTCAGGGAAAAGCGCGCTTCTGCCGCCGTACCCCCCGTTCCCCCGACTTTCCACAGGAAGCCCGGGGAACGGCCGAAAAGGGGGAGGACCGCTCCCGCCGCCCCGGCTGGGGGGGGCGGCGAGGCCGGGTTGACGCCGCGGCGGTCGGTGCCGTAGCGTTCCCTGGCTTCGTGAGAAGAACGCCGGGGAGACCGGCCGCCGAAGGCCGGAGCGCGCCGACAAGGGGGGATGGTCGATGAAACTCGTCGAGAAGATCGAGAACCGTCAAGCGCATCTGGGAGTGATCGGGCTGGGGTACGTCGGACTGCCGCTGGCGGTGGAGTTCGGCAAGGCCGGGTTCGAGGTGACCGGCGTCGACATCGATGAGCGGAAGGTGGAGGAACTCCGCCAGGGGCGCTCCTACATCATCGATGTGCCGTCCGAGGAGGTGGCCGAGCTGGTCAAGGCCGGGCGCTTCCACCCGACGACCGACTTCTCCCGCCTCGCCGGGACCGACACCGTCAACATCTGCGTCCCGACGCCGCTGCGGAAGACCAAGGACCCCGACGTCTCCTTCATCGTGGCGGCGGTGGAGAAGATCCAGGAGACCCTCCACCCGGGCCAGCTCATCATCCTCGAGAGCACCACCTATCCGGGGACGACCGACGAGCTGATCCTCCCCATGCTGGAAGAGAGCGGGCTCAAGGTCGGGACCGACTTCTACCTCGCCTTCTCGCCCGAGCGGGTCGACCCGGGCAACCCCCGCTTCACCACCCGCAACATTCCCAAGGTCGTGGGCGGGGTCACGCCCGACTGCACGCGGGCGGCGGCGACCCTCTACCGGCAGACCCTGGAGACGGTGGTGGAGGTGCGCTCCACGCGCGTGGCCGAGATGGTCAAGCTCCTCGAGAACACCTTCCGCAGCGTCAACATCGGCCTGGTCAACGAACTGGCCCTGATGTGCCGCAAGATGGAGATCGACGTCTGGGAGGTGATCCGGGGGGCGGCGACCAAGCCGTTCGGCTTCATGCCCTTCTACCCGGGCCCGGGGCTGGGCGGTCACTGCATTCCGATCGACCCGATCTACCTCTCCTGGAAGGCGCGCGCGGCCGGTTTCGAGGCGCGCTTCATCGACCTGGCGTCCGCCATCAACGCCTCGATGCCCGAACACGTGGTCGACCTGGTGGGCGAGGCGCTCAACGCGAACGCGCGGGCGTTCCGGGGGAGCCGGGTCCTCGTCGTGGGGGTCGCCTACAAGGAGAACATCGACGACGTGCGCGAGTCGCCCGCGCTCGACATCATCGAGGGGCTGCGGCGCAAGGGGGCGATCGTCTCCTATCACGATCCCTTCGTGACGAAGATCGCCTTCGACGACGGGGACTTGAAGTCCATCCCGCTGGACGCCGCGGCGCTGGCCGCGACCGACTGCGCCGTGGTCGTGACCGCGCACAAGACGATCGACTACCCCGCGCTCCTCGAGGCGGTGCCGCTCTTGGTCGACACCCGAAACGCCCTGGCCGGCGTCCAGAGCCCGAAGCTCTTCCGTCTCTGAAAGGGAGGATCCATGCTCGATCGAGATGCCCGCGTCCTCGTCACGGGAGGGGCCGGTTTCATCGGCTCGCACATCGCCGAGCGGCTGGCCCGCGACGGATCCGGGGTGCGGGTGCTGGACGATTTCTCGACCGGCCAGCGCGAGTGGGCCGCCGAGATCACCGCGGCCGGGCAGGGTCGCCTCGAGGTCCTGGAGGGGGACATCCGTGATCGCGACACCGTCCGCCGGGCGCTTCAGGGGGTCACGCACGTCGTCCACCTGGCGGCGATCCCCAGCGTGCCGCGCTCGGTCGAAGACCCGTTCCGGTGCAACGAGGTCGGGGTGACGGGAACCTTGATCCTCCTGGAGGAAGCGCGGGACGCCGGCGTCCGCCGCTTCGTCTATGCCGGTTCCTCCAGCGTCTACGGCGACCAGCCCGAGCTGCCGAAGCGCGAATCGATGGCGCCCAAGCCGAAATCTCCCTACGCGCTGAGCAAGCTGGCCGGGGAGACCTACTGCACCCTCTTCCACGAGCTCTACGGCTTCTCCGCCGTGACCCTGCGCTACTTCAACGTCTTCGGCCCGCGCCAGAACCCCGATTCGCACTACGCAGCCGTGATCCCTCGCTTCGTCCGCGCCGCCCTGACCGGCGAGTCGCCCCACATCTACGGGGACGGCGGGCAGACGCGGGACTTCACCTACATCGAGAACGTGGTCGAGGCGAACCTCCTGGCGCTGAACGCGCCGCCCGAGCGGGTGGGCGGCCGGGTCCTCAACGTCGCCTGCGGCGACCGGATCTCCCTGCTCGATCTCTTGTGCATCCTCTCGGGTCTGGTGGAACGGAAGCTCCAGCCGGTGTTCGAGCCGCCACGCGCCGGCGATGTGCGCGACTCGCAGGCCGCGGTCGAGGAGGCGGTCGCCGCGCTCGGCTTCCGTCCCGGAATCGATGTGAAGGAGGGGCTGCGCCTCACGACCGACTGGTTCCGCGCCCGGCTCGGGCGCTGAAGGGGCCGCTCGAAGCGGCGTGAGCCGACGGTCGGCTCCTCGGGCTGCACGATCCGCATTGCGAAGTGCACCCTCCATGGGGCGGATGCCCCATCGCGACCGCTCCACGCCCCGCGCGATTCCGTCGCCTCGCGCGCGCAACTTCCTCTTTCCCATGCGATTTGAGGGTTGCCGGAAGGGATGAGAGGCCCGGGCCGCCCCCGGCACGAGAGTCGATGGTGGGGGCTTCATGGCCCCCATCTCTCTTAACAAACCGCTGCGCTCTCTTTCGCTCGCGGTCCTGCTGCTGGCCGCCTCCTCGCCGGCCCGGGGGGAGGAGATCTTCTCCGCCCGTCTCCTTGCCCCCGAGCCGACCTGGCAAGCCACCCGTGGAGCGTTCGCGGCGGTCGGGATCGGCCTCGCGCCATCGCTCGGCAACCCGGCGGCCTTCGGCCTGTCGGGGGAGGGGCTGGTCCACGTGGCTGTCTCGCACCTGGCCTGGTCCAGCGGCGTCAGTCGCGAGTGGGGCATGCTGGGCTGGCGGGCCGGACGCTGGAGCGGCGGACTCGACGCGGCGATGCTCCGCTCGCCTGAGCTGCCCGGTTACACCGCCGAGGGTCTCGAGACGGAGTCGTTCCGCCCGTCGGAGTGGGACGGCGGCGGCAGCGTCGGGTTCCGGGCCTTGGGTGCGCTCAGTGTCGGTTTGGGGGGCCGGGTCCTGCGTCTCGAGGACCCGGACGAGCCGGTCACGGCTTGGACGGGGTCGCTGGGGATGCTCTGGCAGGGGGAGAGCCGCTCGGTCGGCCTCAGCGTCGTCGACCTCGGGCCGGCGGTCGAGACCTCCCACGGGAGTTGGGACCCGCCCGCGCGGTGGAGAGCCGGCTTCGCGCAATCGGTCTTCGCCCATGCGGCGACCTTCGGTCTCTCCTTCGCCGGTGATGCCGCGGAAGGCTCGGGCGATGCGACGGTCGGCATGATCGTCCGGCCGGCGGGGCGGCTGGAACTGCTCGGCGGCTTCAGCCTGGTGCGACCGGAGGAGCTCGAGGGCCCGGGGTGGTCGGCCGGCGCCGCCTGGGGCCAGGGGGCTCTTAAGGTCTCCTACGGAGTCGCCGACGATGGCGCGCTCGGCCTGACGCATCAGTTCGGGCTCGGCCTGGCCCTCGCGACGCGTCGATGACCGGCCCCTGACCTTGCCGCCTCCGCGCTCCCCGCCGTACAATGGACCTGCGGCGGATCCACCCTCCTTCCCGGATCCGTCCCGGGGTCCTCATGGCTTGCTGCTCACCATACCGGTCCGCGATCGTGGCCGCCTCGATGCTGGCCCTGACCGGTGCGATCGCCTTCGCGGGCGCCCCCGCCTGGGCCCCCGCCGGTCCCGAGTCGTTCGAGGAGTGCACGATCGCAGTGGTGGGCCCCGGCGCCAGCGCCGACGGCCGCCCGCTCCTCTTCAAGAACCGCGATTCGGGGTATGTCGACAACGAGGTGGTCTACTTCGAGGATGGCGCCTACCGCTACGTCGCGCTGGTCAACGCGGGCGATGCCGCCAACGCCTGGATCGGGGTCAACGAAGCGGGCTTCGCGATCCTGAACTCCCTCTCCTACAACATCCCCGACTCGCTCTGGGGCGGGATCACGAACGGCCAGATGATGAAGCTGGCGCTGCAGAGCTGCGCCACGGTGTCGGATTTCGAGGACCTCCTGCTCCAGACCGCCCAGGGGAGCGGCCGGGAGAACCCGGCCAACCTCGGCGTCATCGATGCGCAGGGGGGGGCGGCGATGTTCGAAGTGGGGAGCCGCCACCATCGCCGTTTCGATGCGGGCAATCCCCAGCATGCGCCGAAGGGGTTCCTCGCCCGCGCGAACTTCTCTTTGGCCTACGACACGACCGCGGTCGAAACGTGGCGCTTCCGTCGCGCCACCGTGCTTCTGGGGCAGGCCGTCGAGCGAGGCGGCGTGCGGCGGGTCGATGCGCTGGAGATGCTGCGCGATCTGCACTCCAGGTACGTCGATCCCTATCCGCTTCCCTGTGACGTCGGGCCCCCCGGCTGGCCGGGGGCGATCGGCTACGTCGATACCTACGAGACGATCAACCGGGTCTCCACCGTGGCGTCGGGTCTGATCGTCGGGGTCACGCCCCAGGAGCCGGCCGGGTTGTCGGCCTTCTACGCCGCCCTGGGGCAGCCGGTCGTCACTCCGTTCGTCCCGGTGTGGGTGGCCGGAGGGGCGACTCCGTCGCAACTCGACGGGGCGCAGACGGCGCCGTTCTGCGACCTGGCCCGCGTCCGGGCCGATCTGGTCTACGACCATCCCGGGAGCTGGAGCCTCCTCGACACGCGGAAGCTCGTCCAGGCCGCCGGGGCGCGCGCGGTCAACCTGGTGCTGGTCCGCACGATCGAGCGACGGGCCCACGCGCGCGTCGACTCTTTGCTCGCGATCTGGCGGACGACCGGGATCTCGCCCGAGGACGCGGCCGCGGCGCAGCAGAAGATCTGCGCGGGGATGTTCCGGGAGTACAAGGGCGCGAGCGGCGCCGAGGTGCGGCCCCAGCTCGTGCGGGTCGAGGTCGCGCCCAACCCGGCGCGCGGGGAGGTCCGGATCTCGGCCGAGTCGCGGGGGCCGATGGAGATCTTCGACCTCACCGGACGGCGCGTGGCGTCTTTGAGTCCGAACGCCGCTCGCGGATCGCTCTTCCGCTGGGATCGCCGCGAGGAAGGCGGCGCTCTCGTCCCGGCCGGGATCTACTTCTGCCGCCCGCGCGGCGAAAGCGGCCCGGCGGCACGCCTGGTGATCCTGCCGTAGCGCCATCCCTGCTTTTTTTCACTCTACTTGGCGCGCCGGACGCCCCGGAGTTATGCTAGATTCTGTCGGGTTCTGCTGGGGAACGGAGCCGGTCCGCTCCGCGCACCCCGCTGCCCCGCCGGAGGTCGTGTGTTCGTCCTCTTGATTCTCCTCGCAGTTGTCCTGGGATATTGGACGCTCGAGACTCGGCGGCATCGCCGGGCCCTGCAGGCGATTCCGATCCGCGTCCATGTCAACGGCAGCCGGGGCAAGTCCTCGGTCACCCGCCTGATCGCGGCCGCGCTCCGCGAGGGGGGGATCCGCACCGTCGCCAAGGTGACCGGCTCGAAGGCCCGCCTGATTCTCCCCGACGGCAGCGAGGAGCCGGTCGTCCGCCTCTCGACGCCGAACATCTGCGAGCAGATCACGATCTTGGATCGCGCGCGCCGCGAGAAGGCCCAAGCGATGATCATGGAGTGCATGGCCGTGCGCCCCGACCTGCAGAAGACGGCCGAGCACCAGATCATGCACTCGACGATCGGCGTGATCACCAACGTCCGGCCCGACCATCTCGATGTGATGGGGCCGACGGTGGACGACGTCGCCCTCAATCTCTCCTCCACCGTCCCGAAGGGGGGCGTGACCATCCTGGGGGACTCGCGCTACGCAGGAGTCGTCGGCCGGGTCGCCCGCGACCGCGGCTCGTCGCTCAAGGTCAGCCGGGGAGAGGAGATCCCGGCCGCGTGGATGCGGGGCTTCAGCTATCTCGAGCACGAGGAGAATGTCGCCACGGTCCTCGAGGTCACGCGTCTGCTCAAGATCCCGGACGAGGTGGCGCTCCGCGGCATGTACAAGGCGCGGCCCGACGTCGGCGTCTGCGCCCGGTGGGAGATCGATCACGCCGGGGTCGCGATGGAGTTCAACAACATCTTCGCCGCGAACGACCTCGAGTCGACGATCACCGTCTGGCAGAAGCTCGGTCTGCGCGCCACCAATGCCGACGAACCGTGGCTGAGCGTGGCGCTGCTCAACCTGCGGGCCGACCGCATCGACCGGTCGTTGCAGTTCGCGGAGGCGGTCGAGCGGGGTCTGATCGCGGATCACTATGTGCTGATCGGTGGCATTCCGACCAGCGTGCAGCGGAAGTTCGAGCTGGTGGTGCCGAAAGACCGGCTCTGGATCCACGGCAACCGGCCGGTCGGCGAGGTCTTCGATCGGATCGCCGGCCTCGGCAAGGCCCGCGCCCGGATCGGCGGGGCCGGAAATATCGGCGGGATCGGCCACCAGGTGCTATCGTTCGTCGCGCGGGACCTGGTGGCGTCGTGATGCGCCGGGTCGGCGGATGAGCGGCATCGCCCGGCATCTTCCGGGTGGGGGCGGTCGGGGCGGGGAGGGACGATGTTGATTGCCGAGGCGATCGGCCTGGGGCTCGTCATGAGCCTCTTTTTCACCGAGGCGGTGGGCTTCGCCGCGGGTGGCTTCGTCGTCCCCGGTTACATCGCGCTCCATCTGGATCGGCCGCTGGAGATCTTAGGGACGATCGTGGCGGCGCTTCTGACCTTCGGATGCCTCAAGCTGGCCGGCCGGCTCTTCCTCCTCTACGGCCGCCGCACCCTGGTCCTCTCGGTCCTTCTGGGATTTCTCTTCGGCGGGATGCTGGAGCGGATCCCCGAGCTCGGGTCCTCGGCGCTCGGCGGCGGCATCGCGGCCATCGGGTACATCATTCCGGGCCTCCTGGCGTACTGGATGACGCGCCAGGGAATCATCCAGACCCTTTCCGCGATGGGTGTGGCCGCGGTCCTGGTCCGCCTGACCCTCATCGTGCTCCACGGAGGTGCGCTCCTTGACGCCGGACTTCTCTAAGCCGGGGAACCTGTTCCGTCGCCTGACGGGGCAGAAGTCGTGGGCCCGCCGCGCCGACCTCTTTCTGGTGGCGCTGGCGCTCTTGGGGGTCGGATTCCACGAACTGGCGGAGCGGACCCGGGAACTGAAGCCGCAGCCGCACCTCAGCCAGAAGATGGCGGCCGCCTCGCGCACGCTCCGCTGCTTCGACACGATCCGGCAGGAGCGCGTGGGCACGCCGGCCGCCGCCGACCGGGAGAATGACCCGGGCGCCAGCGGGCTGATCGGCCAGGAGCACTCGCTCACCACGACCGACCGCGGCGTGCTCGAGGCGAAGCTGACCTCCGTGAACCCGAACTTCGCCGCGGTCTTCGTCGAGTACTTCCAGCAGGTCGGCCTAAAGGCGGGGGATCCGATCGCCGTCTCCCTGACCGGCTCGTTCCCGGCCCTCAACATCGCTCTCCTCTGCGCGGCCGAGGAGCTGAAGCTGCGGCCGATCGTGATCACCTCGGTCGGATCCTCGATGTGGGGCGCCAACGACCCGGAGTTCAGCTGGCTCGACATGGAGCGGCTCCTCCTCGAGCGCAAGCTGATCTCGACGGCGTCGGTCGCCGCCTCGATGGGGGGGAGCAACGACCGCGGGCGCGGTTTGAGTCCCAAGGGACGGGCCCTCCTGCGCGCCGCGCTGGAGCGCAGCGGCACCGAGATGATCGACGCGCCGACGCTCGAAGAGTCTGTCTCCAAGCGGATGAAGATCTACGAGCAGCAAACCGGCGGGTCGGCCATCAAGGCGTTCGTCAACATCGGTGGAGGCGCCGCCGCGATCGGCAACCAGGTCGGGGGGGATCTGCTGCGGCCCGGGGTGAACCGGAAGATCCCGGAGTACAACTGGACCCAGCGCGGCGTGCTGCACAAGTACGCCGCGAAGGGGGTGCCGATCATCCACGTGCTGAACGTGGAGTCGATCGCCGCCCGGTTTGGCCTGCCGCTGGTGCCGGAGAGCATGCCGCCGGTCGGTCACGGCCGGATCTTCTTCCAGGAAGCGTACGACCTGCGCATCGTCGCGCCCGCCCTCTTGACCTACCTGGTGCTCTGCTTCGGCGTGCTGCGCGCCCGGCAGCGGGCGGTCAAAGCGGCGCGGGAGATCGCCGATCCGCTGATTCCGGGGGTGGCGGCGAACGAGCCGGTGGGTGAAAGGAGCGGAGGATGACGAGACGCGGCACGCGCGGGCGCTGGTTCGCGGCCCTTGGGATCGTGGTTCTTATGATCGCGGGGACGTTCGCCCCGGCCCTCTCGGGGTCGAAGCGGGTGCAGCCGACGAGTCACGCGGGACGGGCCAAGGTGCAGATCGGCGCCAAGTCGAGCAGCTACCATCGCGCGACCAAAGCCAAGCCCGCCGTCTTCCAGGTGACCGGGCCGACGAAGCTGAAGCTGATCCTCCGCAGTCTCCCGCCCGCCGCCGGCACGCGGGCCCAGTCGGTGCGCATCTCGATCGACGGCAAGGAGGCCAAGGCTCTGGAATTGAAGGCCGCGGCCAGCACGAAGGCGCGTCTGGCGGACCAGCGGGCGGTGGGGAATTCACGGACGCGAACCCTCGACATCCCCCCGGGGATGCATAAGGTGCGCGTCACGCCACTGGCGGCCGGCGATGCCGTCGGCGTGCGCGCCTTTCGGCGGACGGTGGCTCGCACCGCCATCAAGTGGGTGACCTTCGCGCCCGAGCGGTTCGAGCGCTCGCTCCGCGTGCGCAGCGGCGACCGGGAGACGACCTGCTATCGGTTCACGCCGTCCCAGCCGATCGGGCTCACCGTGCATGGGCCGACGCGCCTCAAGGTCGCGACGCGCGTCGACTTCGATCAAGCGGCCGGTTCCACGCTGGCCTACGTCGTGCGGGCCTACCTGGACGGGCATCCGCTCGAGAGCCACGCCATGAACTCCCGCGTCAGCCACACGGTCACCTACCCGGAGCTACCGGAGATCGTGCCGGGACTCGCGCGCGAGTTCACGCTGAGCGTTCCATCGGGAACTCACGTGGTCGAACTGCGGCTGGAGGGGACGACTGCACCCGCGGCCAGCGCCACGATCCGAGTGCCGGAAAGCAGTGTGAAGACGAAGGCGAAGACGAGTCGCTCGCGCGCGATCCGGGGGAGTTGAGGAGAACCAGGCGCCACTCGATCAGGGGGAGTTGAGCCGCACCAGGCGCCGCTCGATCACGGGGAATTGAGCAGTACTAACCGCCGCTCGATCACGCCGGTCCCTGCTTTGACCCGGCAGAAGTAGACCCCGGATGGCAGGCGGCGACCTTCCTGGTCCCGGCCATCCCAGGCGAGGACGACTTGCCCCGCGGCCGGCGACGCCGTCGCCGGAAGTGTGCGCACCCGCCGGCCGGTCGCATCGTGGATCGTGGCGTCGACCTTGGATCCGGCCGGTGCCTCCAGCGTGATCGTGGTCATCGTCGTGAAGGGGTTCGGCGCGATCCGCTGGAGCTTGCGCGGACCCGACGCCGGTAGCTCCTCGACCCGCGCCGGCTGCGTCGATTCTGTGATCGTCAGGCGCCGGTCGGCCGGGAACGCCGTCTCGGTCTGGACGATCCCGCTCGGCCAGAAGACCTGCAGGGTATCGACGGTCGTCGCGGCGCCGAGGCCGAAGTGGACCACGGGCGAGTTCTGCGCCGTCGCGCTGCCGTCACTGCCGACCTCGCGCACCTGGACCCGGCCGCCGGCCGAGATCCGCAGCCACGTTCCCAGGCCGTGCGTATTGGACGGTCCGCCCGCGAGCGCGACCTGCAGCCAGTGGCGTCCCGCCGTGCTCTGGTTGGCCAGCAGCTTGTTCCAGTCATCGTCGTTGGCGAGATAGAGATCGAGATCGCCGTCCCCGTCGGCATCGGCCGTCGCGGCGCCGGTGCCCATCCCGCCGTCGTTGACGGGGAATTCGCTGAGGTCGGTGAAGGTGGCATCCCCGTTGTTCCGGTAGAGGCGATTGCGCGCGCCGCTGTTGACCAGGTAGAGGTCGAGATCGCCGTCGTGATCGAAGTCGGCCCAGAGCGCCCCGCGCCCGTTGCCGGCGTCGGCCAACGGGGCGGGCGTCACATCCAGGAAGCCATACTCGTCTCCGTTGTTGCGGAAGAGGCGGTTGGCCTGCCCGCGGAGGACGAGGTAGACGTCGAGGTCGCCGTCGTTGTCGTAGTCGCCCCAGCAGGCGGAGGAGCCGTTGCCGGCCGCGTCCAGGGGAGCGGTGGAGGCATCGACGAAGGTCCCGTCGTCATTGCGCAGGAGCCGGCTGGGACCGCCCGAGTTGACGATGTGGAGGTCGGGGTCGCCGTCGCGATCCCAATCGGTCCAGACAACGTCTCGCGTGTCGAGGGTATCGGCCAGGAGCGAGTCGGTGACATCGACGAAGCCGTACTCCCCGTCGTTGCGCAGAAGGGAGTTCGCCTGGTGCCCGATGCGGCCCAGGAAGAGATCGAGATCGCCGTCGCGGTCGTAGTCCGCCCACTCCGCCACCGTGAGGTCCCCGGCGGCGTCGAGCGGCGGCTGCGTGTCCTCGATGAAGCCGCCCGTGCCGTCCCCCTGGTAGAGGCGGCTCTCGCCCCTCCAGTTGATCGCGTAGAGGTCGAGATCGCCGTCCTCGTCGGCGTCGACCCAGGTGGCCGCCGTCCCGGCCTGGGGATCGCGCAGCGTCTCCGGCGTGACGTCGACGAAGGAGGCGCCGTCATTCCGCAGCAGGGCGTCGTTCTCGTTCACGGAGGAGAGGTAGAGATCCGGATCGCCGTCCTCGTCCGGGTCGCCCCAGGCGACAGCCCGGGTCGCCAGCGCGCGCAGCGGCACGGTCGTGGCGTCGGTCCAGCTCCCGCCCGGCAGGCCGGAGTAGCAGGTGCCGTAGTCGAAGATGTAGAGGATGCCGCAGGACGAGTTGAACATCGCGCGCTGGTCGTGTCCCGCGTTCGGGACGATGGCGAACGGCTGGAGAGTCAGGATCGAGGGGCCGAAGACGGCGAGGAGGTGCTGCCGGTAGATCAGGCCGCGCTGCAGTCGGTGCTCGCCCTGCAGCATCGCCTCGCAGTTGCGTTCCAGGTAGTAGTTGTTGGGATCGTTGTCGGCCCCTCCCAGGAGGTAGACGACGCGGCGGGTGGCATACTGCGCGCGGAGCGTCTCGATCCCCTGGTCCATGTACTCGTTCAGACCATCCAGCCCGTACTTGTACCGGTCGTAGTCCGGGCAGGCCTCGAGCTCGCCGGGAGAAGGGGGGTCGAAGAGGTACGCGCTGCCGGGCACCCAGCGCTCCGCGTCGAAGTAGAGGTAGCCGGAGGGATTGGCGACGACGTAGCGGACGTCGAGGCCGTAGGTCCCCTCGAGCAGCGGATGGATCCCCGCCCCCGCCGCGTAGCGATTGAGGAACTGCCCTCCGGCCGAGTGTCCCGCGACGACGATCGATTCGAGATCGGGGCAGGCTGCGGCCAGGCGCAGAAGGAGGCTGTCCATCACCGCGAACGAGCTGAGCCGCGCGGGCCGGGGATGCTGCAGCGTGTTCAGCGACCTGTCACCCTGCCGCCATCCCATGTACGCCCAGTAGAGGTAGCGGTCGTCGAGGGTGTCGGCGGCGACGTCGGCCTCGGTCAGAAACTGCGGCGCGATCAAAAGGGCGGTCGAGTCGGCGCCGGGAACATTGAGCGCGGCGGCCTCCATGCCGTGGAGATAGGTGTGCGCGTTCCGCAGGGTGCCGTGGAGGGAGACGACGGCGCGGGTGACGCCCGGGTGCGGTCCCTCCAGCAGGCGCGGCGAGAAGTAGGGGATGAGGAGCGTGTCACCGGCGACCCGCAGCACCATCGTCGTGTCGCCGATCTGGTGCTGGACGTCGGTCGTCTCGGCCAGAGCCGGCGGGATGATCCCGGCCGGCAGGGGGGGATCCTCAGGATTCAGAAGCCAGGCCGGGTCGGCGGGCGCGGCCGCAGCGGCGTCTGCACCTGCTGCCAGCGACGCAGTCGGGACGCACGCGGTCGCGAGCACCCCGGCCGCGAAGAAAGCGACCGCGAGGAGGAGGGCCGGCGGCGAGTTCTCGAGACGATTCATTCCGCACAATCATACCATGGATGCTCATCCCCGCCAGGCCAGGTCTTCGGCGGTCGTGTCGGGCTTCGACGGCTTGGCGGCGGCGCCGGATCCCTCGACGCCCGCGAGCTGCTCCTCGTACTGCGGGAGCGGCTTGCCGAAATAGACCATCGAATCCATCGGGCACTTGGCCACCGCCGGGCCGAAGTCGATCTCCGCCGTCAGCTTCTCGTAGTCGATGGCGGCCAGGTTGTCCTTCATGGCGAAGATCTCGGGCAGGAGGCGGGCGCAGGCGCCGCAGCCGATGCAGCCGACCTTGCAGACCTCGCGCACCGCCTTGGCGGGATCGTGGTTGTTGCAGGCCACGACCATCATCCGCTCCACTTTGAACGGGATCTGCTCGATGATCTGCCGGGGACAGGCCCGGACGCAGGCGCCGCAACCGATGCACTTCTCGTAGTCGATGATCGGCAGGCCGTCTTCCATCCGCATGGCGTCGTACTCGCACGAGCGGACGCAGTCGCCCAGGCCGAGGCAGCCGTAGACGCACCCCATCACGCCGCCGACGACATTGGCGGAGACGCAGGTCTGCTCCCCGGTATAGTGGCCGAGCTGCAACCGGTCGGAGAGTTTGGCGCCGCAGTGGATCACCGGCCGGTACGGATAGGTCTCCTTCGCCTCCACCCCCAGGATCGCCGCGATCTGCGTGACGACCGAGGGGCCGCCGACGGAGCACTTCGTCATCGGCAGAGTCCCTTCGAAGACCGCCTTGGCGTACTGGCCGCACCCGGGCACGCCGCAGTTGCCGCAGTTCGCGCCCGGCAGCGCCCGCTCGATGGCGGCCTGCTTCGGGTCGACGAAGACCGCCAGCTTGACGTTGGCGATGACCAGGCCGGTCGCGAAGACCAGGACGATCCCGAGCATCGAGAGGCCGGCGTAGAGGATCGATTCGGTCATGAGATGGTTCTCCTTGTCGCTCCTCAGTGCGTGGACCCTATACCGGCGAAGCCCATGAAACTCATCGCGAGGATCGCCGCCGTCAAGAGGGTGATGCCGGGGCCGCGAAGGGCCTTGGGCACGTCGGCGAAATCGAGCTCCTCGCGGATGCCGGCCATGATGACGATGGCCAGGGCGAACCCCAGTCCGGAGAAGACGCAGAAGACGGTCGCCTGCGCCAGGCTCGTGTAGTTCTTCAGCCAGATGAAGAGACACGCCCCGAGAATCGCGCAATTCGTCGTGATGAGCGGCAGGAAGATCCCGAACGCCTCGTAGAGCTTGGGGAAGAACTTCCGGAGGTACATCTCGACGAGCTGCACCATCGCCGCGATGACGAAGATGTAGACCACGTACTCGAGGAAGCTGAGATGGAGCGGATTGAGAGCGTACTTCTTGATCAGAAAGGTGACGACGCCGGAGACCGTCATGACGAACGTCACGGCCGCCCCCATGCCGAACGCCATGTCGACCCGCTTGCTCACGCCGAGAAACGGGCAGATCCCGAGGAAGTAGGTCAGGACCGTGTTGTTGATGATGGCGGCCGTCAGTGCGATCAGGAGGAGTTCCGTCATGGCCTAAGCCTCCTTCCGGGCGCGGGCCTGCCGGTCCTGCAGCCAGTTCATCACTCCCATCCAGGCCCCGAGGGTGATGAAGGCGCCGGGGGGGAGGATCATGATGATCCACGGATCCCAGACCCCGGCCGGCAGCACCTGGATGCCGAAGAGCTGCCCGGCGCCCAGAATCTCGCGGATGATGCCGAGGCTGGAGAGTCCGAGCAGGAACCCGAGCGACTGCCCGAACGCGTCCATCAGCGAGGTCCAGGGACCCTGCAGCGCGGCGCAGACCTCGGCCCGCCCGATGATGATGCAGTTGACGATGATGAGCGGGATGTACGGGCCCAGCTTGATGCTCATCTCGGGCAGAAACGCCTGGAGCGCCCGGTCGGCGACGGTGACGAAGGCGGCGATCGTGACCGTGTAGATCGGGATCCGCAGGTGGGGCACGATCTGCTTCCGCAGGAGCGAGATCACGAGGTTCGACATGATGAGCACGAAAGCCGTGGCCGCGGCCATCGTGACGGCGCCCTGCATCGAGTTCGACACCGCCAGGGTGGGGCACATCCCCAGCATCTGCCGGTAGGTCGGGTTGTCCGGCAGGATGCCGCGGAGGAACCGTTCGCTCGGTCCCGGTAAGGTCGTTTCGCTCATGGCCGGTCCTCCGGTTGCGTGCCCGCGGCCGCGGCCTGGGCGATGAGCCTCTGCACCTTGCTCAGTTGTCCGTTGACGGTGTTCGTCACCGCCTTCGAGGAGATCGTGGCGCCGGTGATGGCGTGGATCGGGTGAGCGTCGGTCTCACCGGCTTTGATCACCTTGAGCGGAACGCTTGCCGGCTTGCCCGTGAACTCGCGGCGGAAGGACTCGTCGTAGATCTTGTCTCCCAGGCCCGGGGTCTCGTTGGACGCCAGGACCGCGAGGCCGGTGATGGTCGCGCCGTCGGCCGAAAGACCGATCATGAGGTCGATCTTGTCCTGGAATCCCATGCCGGAGGCCGGCACGCCCCAACCCTTGAGGGCGCCCCCCGCATCGGTCACGCGGAAGACCTGTTCCCCCTCGAGTTTCATCGGCGCGCTGGCCGCACCTCCCGGCACCACCTCCAGCACGGCGCGCTCGAGCCGCACCGCCCGGTTGTGCTTGATCCGGGGCTGCAGCGAGGTCTCGACCGCCGCCAGGGAGACCCCGAATCCCACCGCGAGCAGGATGAGCAGCCAGGTCTGCTTGATGAACGAGATCATCGCGACCGTCCTTCCATCACGCGGCCGCGCGGGCGTGGCCGCCCACCGGGCGCGTCTGGGTCCAGCGGTTGATCAGGGGGCTGAAGGCGTTGACCACCAGGACGGCGTACATCACCCCCTCCGGGTATCCGGCGAAGAGTCGAATGACCATGATGAGGGCGCCGGTGGCCAGGCCGTAGATCCAGCGCCCGGAGCGGGTCAGCGGCGTCGTCACCGGGTCGGTGACGATGAAGAAGGCGCCGAAAAGGACCGAGCCGGCCGCGAGGTGACCGATCGGTCCCAGCGCCTGGCCGCCGGTCAGGGCGCTCTGGATCGCGCCGATCACCACGACCGGAATCAGGGTGCCGACGGTCAGGCGCCAGTCGGCCGATCCCCGCCAGAGGAGCCACAGTCCCCCGAGCAGGACCATCGCCGCGGAGGTCTCGCCGATGCAGCCCCCGACATTCCCGCTGAAGAGCGGCGTCAGGTCGGCCGGGAAGATCTTGGAGAACTTGGCGGCGGCGAGCGGCGTGGCGCCGGTCATCACATCGAGGGTGCCGGGCTGGCTCCACGAGGTCATCGCCACCGGGAAGCAGGCCATGAGGAAGGCGCGCCCGACCATGGCGGGATTGAAGAGGTTGAAGCCGAGGCCGCCGAAGACCATCTTCCCGAGCGCGACGGCCACCACCGACCCGATGGCGGTCGCGTAGATCGGCACGCGGGGCGGGAGCGAGAAGGCGAGGATGATCGCGGTCACGATCACGCTGCAGTCGGAGAGCGTCATCGGCTTCTTGCGCGCGCGGTTGAAGACCCACTCGGTCGCCAGGCAGAAGGCTGCGGCGACCAGCACGTGGATCACGGCCCACTGGCGGAAGAACCAGATTCCGGCCACCATCAGAGGGACGAGTCCGATCAAGACGTCGATCATCATGCGGCGCGTCGTGAAAGGACGGTCCGACAGGTGCGGTCCGGTCGTGGTCTCGAGGATCGTCGGGAAGGAAGCCGGGGGGGCGGCCGACGGCGGGGCTCCGTCGGGTCGCGTGTCCGGTGCGTTCTCCTGGTCCGGTGCCACGATCGCGCCTCCTATTTGCGGCCCTGGCGGAGAACCGCCAGCTTGCCCGCGCGGATGTGCTGAGCGAGAGGGACGCGCGCCGGACAGGCGAACGCGCAGCAGCCGCACTCGCAGCAGGCCATCAGGTCCCACTTCTTCGCCAGCTCCAGGTCGCCCGCCTTCGACGCCATGGCGATGCGGGTCGGCATCAGGTTGAGCGGGCAGACATCGAGACAACGCCCGCAGCGCACGCAGGTCGTCGCCGCGCTCCGGTCGATCTCCTCCTGGACGAGCACGGTGATGCCGCTCGTCCCTTTCGTCACCGGGACCGACGCGTCGGCGAGGGTGAAGCCCATCATCGGCCCCCCCGCGACGAGCCGGCCGGCATCCTCGGTCAGGCCGCCGCACGCGTCGAGCAGGGCCTGGATGCGGATCCCGATCGGGACCAAGAGGTTCTTGGGCGTCTTCACGCCGCGGCCGCCGACGCTGACGATGCGATGCGTCATCGGCTTGCCCCGGAGGACGGCGCGCGCGATCGCGGCCGCCGTGCCGACGTTGATCACCACGACCCCGACGTCGAGCGGGAGCCCCCCGGTCGGGACCTCCTTCCCGCAGACCGCCTGGATCAGCTGGCGTTCGCCCCCCTGCGGGTACTTCGTGGCGCAAACCACGACGCGGATGCCCGGGACCCCCTGCGCCGCGGCGCGCAGGGCGGCGATCGCCTCCGGCTTGTTGTCCTCGATGGCGATGATCCCCTCGGCGGCTCCCGCCGCGCGCATGGCGAGGGCGAGACCGGTGACGATCGGGGCGGGGACTTCCACCATCAGCCGGTAGTCGGAGGTAAGGTAGGGCTCGCACTCGCAGCCGTTGAGCAGGAGGAGCGAAACCGGCTTCTGCGCATTGCGCGTCACCTTGACGTGGGTGGGGAAGGCGGCTCCGCCCTGTCCGACGATTCCCGCGTCGCGGATCGCCTGCACGATCTCCTCGGGGGTCGCCGTCTTTCCGGGCGCCTCGGACCAGTCGCCGCCGTACATCTCGTCGAAGAGCGCGCGCCCTTCGGGCATCGCCTCCGGCTTGGCCGTGATCGGGACGACGAGAGAGCGGCGGCCGTTCGGCAGCGTGGCGGCCGTGATGACGCCGGCGGAGCCGGCGACCGAGGCGTGGACGCGGGCGGAGATGAACCCCTTGGCCTCGCCGACCAGATCCCCCAGCGCCAGTTCGGCCCTCGGCTTGATGACCGATTCGGCGGGCGCGCCGGTGTGCTGGTGCAGCGGGAGGATGACCGATTCGGGGGTCGGCAAGACCTCGATGGCCTGGTGCTCGGATCCTTCCTTCCGCTCCGGGGGGTGGATCCCGCGGGGAAAGCTCTTCTTGTCCGTGAACCGGACGACGAGATCAGAGAGTGTCATGGGAGGCCTCATCAGGCGCGGTGCGCCGTAGCTTCCGGGCCGCGGGAAGAAGGAGAAGCACGCTGATCCCGACGCCCATCGCGGCCGCCGGCAGTTCGCCATGGCGATCCGCCAGCCAGAGCTGGGTGGCGATCAGCGTAACCAACGGAAGGACAAAGACATAAAGGCACGCTAGGACGAACCGGGGACCGCTGAGGACCCGCCGGGAGGGAGCGAACGCGCCGGGGGAAGGGGACCCCGCCGACGCCGAGCCGCAAGCGCGGCAGTCGCGGGGACAGCCGCCGATATCTTCCGTAACCTTTTGATTCACAGCTGGATACCGCCCAAACCCCACCGCCTCCAACGCGTCGTCTCTGGCGCCGGCGACGCGATGCACGAGAAGGATCGTGCTACGATTGCCTGTCTCATTCAAGGGGAATCGCGGTCCGTCAAGGAGAGCCGGGGTTCGTGAACCCGCCGCGACCGGTATGCTCGCTTGGGCATGGATCTGGCGGCGGCAGTTTCGACACGGGGGACGACGCATGATGAAAGTCGACGAAAGGAGCGATGGACGCATCGACGCCTCGAGATCGAGGTTCGGGCTGACCAGGCGCCAGTCCTCCATCGCTCTGGCGGTAGTTCTGGTGCTGACGGCGGCCGCGGCCGCGCCTCGATGCGCGCTCGCGCAGGAATCCCGGACCGTGCAGATCGCGGTGGCCGGAGACACGCTCCGCCTCTTCCCCGTACCGGCCGAGCTCCGCGCGACTCTGGCGCGCGACCTCGTGCCGTCGCCCGACTCCATCCCCCTCGTCGTGCCTTTCCTCGAGCGGGCGACCGGGGAGACCCTTGCGCTCGGCTCCCCGGTCTTGACCTGGCCGCTCCCGGGGCGCGCCGTCGAGTTCATCCCGCCGCGCGCCGAGGGTGATCCGGCCTACCTCGTGACCCGAGCCGGTGCCGTCCGCTTCCACCCGGACGCGCCGTCCCGGCGTCCGGAGGTCCTGCTGCCGGGATGGGACCTGGTGTCGGGCACGGTGCGCGCCGACGGTACTCTCCTTCTGCTCGAGCGGACCTTCGACGAACAGGGAGGAGGCGCTCTGCCGGCCCACCTGTTTGCGATCGACCCCGAGCGGGGAGACCTCCTTCCGGACACGGCGGCCGTCTGCGCGGCGGGATCGATGCGCATCCTGGCGGCCCCCGGCGACACGCTCCTCTGGATCACGCGCTTCAACGGGCGGACGGCCGATCGCCTGGCCCTGCGGGACGGCCGGTGGCACCGGATGGAGATCTCGATCGTGCCGAAGGCGGCGTGGCGCGAGGAGCGGTGGAACCTTCGCCAGGGGTTCGTCTCGCCGGAGCATGGCGTGATGGTGGTGGACGCCGGGCGCGGCGCGCGTCCGCGGTTGCTCGCGATCGATGCCTGGGGCGGTCCGCTGGAGTTGTACACCTGGAAGCGAGGAGTCCAGCCGCTGAATGGCTCGTTCGCCCCGGAGAAGGGCTTCTTGTTGCTGAACGCGGTCACGAACCTGAGCCTGCTCGACCTGGAGCGGAAAGCCGAGTTGAGCTTCGCGCTGCCGCTATTCGTTACCGCGACCGCGCTCTCGCGCGATGGTGAGTGGGTGCTGACCGCCGCGCAGAGCCGCGAGGCGCCGCGGAGCGAGATCCAACTGCGCCGCCGCGGCTCTCCCCGAGCCGCCGAGGTGTGGGTGAACGAGACGGTCTACGCGGCGACGCTGCTGGAATGACGGCAGATTTGCTAATGCTGACGTAGGCGGATTTCCCTCTTTTCCTCTGCGATCGTCGGGTCTACGGTAAACGCAGTTCCGAAGCCCGGGGTTGGCTGACCTAGGGTTCTCACGCTGGAGACCAGGTCAAAGACCGTCGAGTCGACCTCGGGGAGGACTCCCGCCCCTCGCGCTTGATCCCTCCTCGCCCTGTGCCGATCGCGATCCACCCGGTTTCAAAGGCGCCGGCGTGTTGAGCCCGCAGTCGCCACCCGTCCGGTCGGTACCGGGCGGGGGGTGAGGAACTTCCGGACCACCGGAAGCGAGGAGGCTCGTCATGCGTGCGTTTCTCGTTGCGATTCTGGCTGCTTGGCTCGTGGCGTCCGCGATCGGCGCAGAGGCAAAGGTGGATGCTCCGCGCCGCGAACTCGCGGCTCCGGCCCTCCTCCCGGGCGACCATTCCGACGAGGTCCCGGCGCCTCGTCCGGCTCCCGCCCGGCTCGACACGATCGACTTCGGCTTCTACGAGATCCGGCCCGACGGCCAGCGGTATGCCGTGCGGGGCGGGATCTGGACCTGGGACCACGGCGCGGCCGATCCGCTGGAGGGGTGGACGGCGCGCGACCAGTCGATCAACCTGCGCGACTACTGGCGGCAGATGACCGAGGGGAAGTGGATCGCGGAGGGGAACCCGCTCCCCTGGCCGCGGATCACCGGCAGCGGTCTGGCGCTCTGCGGCGCCAGCGAGGGACATGCCGACACCCTCGGCTGGGCGGCGGGGATCGGCTACGGCAACGACTGGTGCCAGCGATTGACCAGCCCCCCGCTCGTCTACGACGGCACCGGCACGGTCGATCTGCAGTTCGCCTATTTCAACGACACCGAGATCGACTACGACTACACCAAGCTCTTCGTCGTGGTCAGCGGCAACGCGACTATCCTGAACGCTCCCGGCTTCACCGGCCGCATCGGCATCGACTCGCTCGGCGTGCTGACTCCCCCGACCTATCTGCGCTCCATCCAGAACGCCGACTTCGGGGGAGGCACGGCACAGCGCGGTTTCACGCTGCGGGTGGAGTTCAAGTCCGACGGCAACCTTTCCGACGAGGACGGCAACGAAGGGTTCGACTGCTTCTACGGTCCGGTGGGACTGGATGACCTGACGATCCAGGGCGGGAACCTCGTACCGCCGGGAATCCTCTCTTACAGCTTCGATGCCGATCTTCAGGGGTGGACCGCCAGCCGCTGCCCCGGGATCGGTTCCTACATGGGACTCTCCCCCGTGACCGCGTACAATCTGCAGGATCCCTGCGCCTGTGAGCTGGCCGGCCAGGTCCTGGAGTTTCACAACGAGTCGATCGAGCATCCCGAGGACCAGCACGAACAGGCCTGGTCGCCGATCATCGACCGCATCCATGACATCGGCGACCCTGTCTATCTCGACTACAACCAGATCATGGCGGAGTGGGACGTCTATGCCGATCTGCCGCAGGAGAACGGCGTGCTCTATCGCTCCGGGTGGAGCTACTATCCGTACGAGAACCCCAACCTCCCGGGAGTGATCGGCTGGTCCCCGCGCATGGGGATCGATCGGTACTACTTCGTCAGCGGCGGACCGACCTGCGGCCTCGACCGGAACATCGGCACCGACTGGGGGCTGCCGCCGCAGTGCCAGCAGGTCCGGTTCATCTTCGAGTTGATGGCCGGGTGCGACAACTTCGGCATCGACCCCTGCTCCGGGGTCACGAACTTCAGCCCGATCATCGACAACCTTCGGGTGCGCAACATCGGCATCCCGAATGCGCCCTCGGTCGGGTTCGAGGCGGGGACCCAGTTCCAGGACGGATACGGCCAGAGTCCGCAGGGAATCCTGAGCACCACCGACCCCGGGAACGCCGACATCACCCGTAACAGCCGCGTTGCGCCGGCGCCGGCGAGGCTGGGCGATTCTCTGGTGGTGCGGGGGCCGAACCCGACCGCCAGTTCGACCTGGGAGTCGACCTTGTGGTTCCGTCTGCGTCGCGCGGGGCCGGGCCAGGCGAGCGTCCCGCGCTATCAGTCGTGGAGGGCCGCGATGATGGCCAAGGGGATCGACTTCACGACCGGCCCGAGACCTGATTTCACCTGGGGATTCATGGACTCGGTGGAGGTCGGCGGCACGCCGCTCCGATACAAGTTCTGCTCTCAGTTCCGGGACGGTCCGTCGAGCGGCGGCGGCTACCTCCCCGCCGACCCCTGCTACAACTGGGGCGGGGGAGGCGAGCAGGCCGAGGGAAACGAGATCCTCCCCGACCTCTGCCTCGTTCCCGGCACTCAGGTGGAGTACTTCGTGACCACCAACTACACCTGCCTGCCGTCGACCCGGTTCTACCTCCCCGACACCACCGGGGCCTTCTTCTCCGAGTTCGAGATTCTCCCGAGCTACCGGCTCGACCAGGCGATCCCGAAGTTCCCCTGCCTGCTCTACATCGATGCCTTCAATCGGGGCGCGCAGTTCTACATCGAAAACGCCCTCAACGTGGTGCTGGAGGGGGCCGGGTCGGGCGAGCCGATTCCAAACCCGGCGAAATGGGACCGCTACGACTATCTGGATGCCGCGTCCAACTGGCACGCGGCCTTCTACCGGGATCTGGACGGAAACAACGGGGCCACGATCCCGCAGCTGCTGGGGTACAAGCTGATCCTGCTCAACACCGGGAACTTCGGAGTCGGGTGCACGTGGGCACGTGACTGGCAGGCGCTGCAGCAGTGGGTGGATGCCGTGGTCTGCGAGGGCAACAGCGTCCAGCAGGGGTTGATCCTCGATGGAACCGCGGTGAGCGAGATCATCGAGGTTCTCTACCCGGCGCTGCTCACGCAGACTCTGGGGGCGTACCTCCGGTGCCCGGACTACAACGCGATCGGATGTCCCGGCGAGGAGACCCAGAACGACGACAACTACTGCGTCCAGGTCGACCTTGTGCCGGGATCCCCCTTCGACGCGGTCGTGCCGGCCGATGTCGTGGCCAACTGGTGCCCGCCGAAGATCCCCTACGCCGTGCTGGGTGGATTGAACTCCGGTCAGGGGAACCGGCACTTCGTCAACGTCGCTACCGGCGACATCACTCAGTACGCGCAGATCATCAACGATCGGAGCAGCGATCCCCGGCGCTATCGCACCGTCCTGAACGGCTTCAGCTACCACCTGCTGACCGCCCGGGATCTCGAGGTGGCGCCCGATCCGGCGGCGGAGTGCCCGCTGGACTCCGCCTCCCGGGTCACCGCGACCTACGACGAGATCGCCGCCGCCATCCGCTGGGTGCTGGATGTCGACGACCCCGGAGCGGTGGCGCTGTGCGTGGAGCCCGGCGACTGCGGCACGGAGGTGCCGGAGGAGACCGGCCCCGGCCTGGTTAACCGGCTCTATTCCAATCGGCCGAATCCGTTCAACCCGCGGACCGCGATCCGCTATGCGCTGGCCGCGCCCGGGCGGGCCAGCCTCGTGATCTATGACGTGCAGGGTCGCCGGGTGAAGACACTGGTCGATGGCCATCAGGACGCCGGCCAGCACGAGGTCGCCTGGGATCGCACCAACGATGCCGGGGAACTGGTCTCCTCGGGGATCTTCTGGAGCCAGTTGACGGCGGGTGCGTATCGATCGAGCAAGAAGATGGTGGTCCTGAAGTAGGGCAATTCCTCGCCCCTCGGCAGACCCCGGGACGGGCCGGGAGCGGGCGCAGAGCACCGATCGGGAACCGGGACACGGCCGGACCGATCGTGTATCCTGCGCCCGCACCGGTCGGGTCCTCGCGATGTGCGGCACGGGCCCGTCGGCGCGTGGTCAGACCGCACCCGAGGAGCCATCATGAACCCGTCGTCCGCCCCCCTGCCGCACTGGGATCTCACGACCGTCTACCCGACGCTGGAAAGCCCGGAGTACGAAGCCGACCTCGGGCGGCTCCGCGCCATGCTGGACGAGCTCGATCTCTTCCTCGAGCGCCACGGCATCGGCAAGCTGGCGGCCGTGCCGACCGACGCGTCGCTCCTCGCCCCGGTGATGGACGAACTGATCTCGCGGCTGAACACCGCCGCGGGCCTGCTCGACACCATGGGGGCTTTCTGCTCCGGCCACATGGCGACCAACTCCTATGACCCCGTCCCGGCCCGCCGGCTGAGTGAGCTGGAGCAGCTCCAGATCCGGATGGGGAAGGCGCGCACCCGCTTCGCGGCCTATGCCGGCTCGCTCAGCGGCCTCCTCGATGTCATCTGCGCCCGCGGCGCCGTGGCGGCCGAGCATCGCCTGGTGCTCGAGGATGCCGCCGAGACGGCGCGCTACCTCATGCCGGAGGTGATGGAGGACTTGGCCGACGAACTTCTCCTGGCTGGTGGCGGTTCGATGTGGAAGTTGCAGGGCAACCTGACCAGCCGCCTGAAGGTTGCCTTCGAGCGCGACGGGCAGGTGCAGGAACTGCCGATCACGGTGATCCGGAACCTCGCGCAGGATCCGAGCGAGGACGTGCGGCGCCGCGCCTTCCAGGCCGAGCTCAAGGCCTGGGAGTCGGTGCGGGACGGCGTCGCCTTCGCGCTCAACGGGGTCAAAGGCTCGGCGCTCGTGCTGGCGCGGCGGCGGGGGCACGAGACGGTGCTCGACATGAGCCTGCGGCAGAATCGCATGGACCGGGCGACGCTCGAGGCGATGCTCGACTCGATCCGGGACGCGCTCCCCGTCTTCCGTCGTTACCTGGCGAGCAAGGCGCAGAAGCTGGGGCGGGAGAAGCTCCCCTGGTGGGACCTGATGGCTCCGGTCGGCCAGGTCAACCTCTCCTATGGCTGGGACGAGGCCCGTGACTTCATCGTCGAGCAGTTCGGCAGCTTCAGCGGCGACCTGGCGGACTTCGCGCGCGGCGCGTTCGACCGGCGGTGGATCGATGCCGAACCGCGCGACGGCAAGCGCGGAGGGGCGTTCTGCATGCGCCTGCCGGCGGTCGAGCAGAGCCGCATTCTCGTCAACTTCGATGGTTCGTTCGACCAGCTCGTGACGGTGGCGCACGAACTGGGGCATGGCTTCCACAATCACTGTCAGAAGGGTCTTCCGACCCTGCGCCGCGGGGCGCCGATGACGCTGGCCGAGACCGCCTCGATCTTCTGCGAGACGATCGTCTTCAATGCGGCGTTGGAGCGGGCGCCGGAGGAGGCGAAAGTGGCGATCCTGGAGAACCAGCTGCTGGGCGCCACGCAGGTCTGCGTCGATATCTACGCCCGGATCCTCTTCGAGACCGAGCTCTTGAAGCGGAGGGAAGAGGCCGAGGTCTCCTCCGACGAGCTGTGCGACATCATGAAGGATGCGCAGAAGCAGACCTACGGCGAGCCGCTGGACGAGAATCACCTCCATCCGTACCAGTGGGTGATGAAGCCGCACTACTACCAGGCGGAGCTGAACTACTACAACTACCCCTATGCCTTCGGGCAGCTCTTCGGCCTGGGGATCTACGCGCTCTACCAGCAGGAGGGGCGTGACTTCATCCCGAGATACCGCGAACTCCTCCGCGCCACCGGCGCCGGGCGCGTGGCCGACCTGGCGGGCGCCTTCGGCATCGACGTCCGCTCGCGCGACTTCTGGCGCGGCAGTCTCCGCGTGATCGAGCGGCAGGTCGAGACCTACGCCGCGGTGGAGGCGTAGCGAGGCCGGAGAACCGGCGCCCGCGCGGGTGGGCGGAGGTCCGCATGACCGAGCCTGTCGCCATCCGGCGGATGGTGGAGAGCGACCGTTCGTGGGTGCGGGAGCGGCTCATCGAGGCGTGGGGCGACGAGACGGTCGCCGTCCACGGCGTGCTCTACCGACCGGTCGATCTCGCCGGCCTCGTGGCCGAATCGGCCGGGGAGTGTCTCGGACTGCTGACCTACGAACTCGGGGGGACCTCCTGCGAGATCGTGACCTTGAACGCGTTCCCGCCCGGCCGCGGCGTCGGCACGGCGCTGATTCGGGAGATTTCCCGCCTCGCGACCTTGGCGGGGTGCGCGCGGCTCTGGTTGATCACGACAAACGACAACGAATCGGCGATCCGCTTCTATCTCGGCCGGGGATTCCGCGTCGTCACCGTCCATGCCGGGGCGGTGGCGACGGCGCGGAAGCTCAAGCCGCGGATCCCGCTCTTCGGTGAAGGGGGGCGCGGAATCGTGGATGAGGTGGAAATGGAGATCGGGCTGGGCGACCTCTCCCGAGGCGCCTGACGACGAAGCGTGGGAGGATTCCGAGTGATGTCGGCTTCCGAGATCTTCGGTTGGCTTCTGGTGCTCATGGTCTTCTCTGCGGTCGCGGTCGGACTCACCCGAGGGCTCCGGCGGTCCCGGGACGCGCGCGCGAGGCGTTCCGAGGGGGCCGGGGCGGACGCTCCACCACAGGCGGATCGACCCGCGAGCGGGTCGGAGGAAACGCCGGCCGACCCCGGCGCGGAGTTTCCGCCGAGCCTTCGGTTCCGCGGGGACGCCGGGGATCCGAGGATTCAGCTCTACGTGGCCGCCGGGCAGGTCGGCTCGGCGATCGAGGCGATGGCGCGCCTCGAGGACGTGCTCGACCTCCCCGGATTCCAGGAGGTCATCACGCTCCTCCGCGGGCCGGGGTTCACGCCGGAGGACCGGCTCGCCTATGCGACCGGCGAACACAGTGTGCTCGCCCTCGCCGGGCTCATCGCGCTCGAACAGGATGAATGGGACGACAGCTTCCTCCATCCCCTGATCGAATTCTTCCCCCAGTCGGGGGAATGGTGGTTCGTGCGCGCACTCCGGATGCTCAGCCGGCCCGGGCCGCCCTCGCGCCCGGTGGTCGGTCTGGTCCTCGCCCGTTGCCAGGCCAACTGGTTCGGGGCCACGCGTCGGCGCGCCTTCCGCGAATTCGCCCGCGCGCGCCAGGGGGCGGGAGACCCGCTCTCGTTCCTGGCCGAGAGAGCGTGGATCGAAGAGGGTCGAAGGCAGATGGTGGCCGACTTCTGCGTGCGGACCGACCCGTCTCTCCTGGCGCGCTTCCTGCGGAGCCTCGATCCGCGGCAATCGGGCGGATACGAGCCGGAGGGCGCTGCCTCGGAAAGCGACGGATCGCCCGCGGAGACTGCGGCGCCGGGTCCTCGATCGGGGGAGGAGGAGGGACTCTGGGTTGTCCCCCCGAAACTGCCGGACGGTTCCGACAGCGCTCCCCCTTCGGGAGAGGATGATCGGGATCCGGAGGATGCCGAGGCGGAAGTGCCGGCCACCGGGGTCGATCCCTCCGATCCGTCCGCGGCGAAGCGCTCGGGCCGCGCTGTTCCGAAGCCGCATCCGATCACGGGAGAGGAGATCGGCTTTCTGCGCTCGGTCGGCCGGGTGAGTGTCGGCCGTCGGGATCGCTCTCCCGGTCCGATCGAGCACCCGGCGCTGCTGCGGGTCGTCGACCGGCTCGAAGCATCGGTGCAAGCCCGGCCTCCGCGCTGTTCGCTTCTGGTGGGCGAGCGGGGAGTCGGCAAGACCTCGGCGCTGCGCCTGCTGGAGCGGCGGCTGCGCGCGGACGGCTGGCTGATCTTCCGCGCCGGTCACTCCGAGCTGCAGGCGGGCACCGGGATCGTCGGCTCCCTCGAAGAGAGGATGCAGCGCATCCTGCGGATCGCCCGCGCGGGCGGGCGGGTCCTGTGGGAGATCCCCGAACTTCATGTCCTGCTCTGGACCGGGCGGCACAGCCAGAACCCGTCGCTGGGAGCGCTCCACTTCCTCCTGGCGCCGATGGAAGCCGGCGAAGTCGTCATCGTGGGAGAGACCGAGACGGGTCCCTACGAAAGGATGCGTCGTGAGCTGCCGGGGATCGCGATGGCGATGGATGTGCTGGTGCTCGACCCGCTCCCGCCGGCGGAGACGCTGAGCCTGGCGGAAGCGTGGGCGCGGGGCCGGGGCCGGGCGCGGCCGACGGTACCGGTCGAACTGGTCACCGAAGCGCAGCAGCTTGCCCGGCAGTTTTTGACCGACGCGCAGCCGCCCGGAAACCTCCTCGACCTGCTCGATCTGACCATCTCGCGCGTCCGCAAGGTCGATCCCGCGCTCGAGGTCATCGACCGGGACGATCTGCTCGCCACGGTCAGCCATCTCACCGGCCTGCCGCCGGTCATCCTGGACGAGCGGGTGTCGCTCGACCTGACCTCGCTCCGCCGGCACTTCCAGGCGCGGGTCCAGGGACAGCCGGAGGCGGTCGACTGCCTGACGGAGCGGGTGGCGATGGTGAAAGCCGGCTTGTGCGATCCCCGCCGCCCCGCCGGGGTCTTCCTCTTCGCCGGGCCGACCGGCACCGGAAAGACGGCGATGGCGAAGGCTCTGGCCGAGTGGCTCTTCGGCTCGCCCGACCGGATGATCCGGCTCGACATGAGCGAACTGACGGGAGCGGATGCCCTGCAGAGGATCCTCGGCGCGCCGGAAGGGATCGAGAGCTCGGTCCAGAGCAACGCCCTGGTCCATCAGATCCGCCGGCAGCCCTTCTCGGTCGTGCTGCTGGACGAGATCGAGAAGACCTTGCCGGCGGTCTGGGATCTCTTCCTGCAGCTCTTCGACGACGGCCGCCTCACCGACGGCGCCGGGCGCACGGCCGACTTCCGCCACGCCATCTTCATCATGACGAGCAACCTGGGCGGCTTCATCCCCAGCGGCACCAGCCTCGGGTTCAACGCCGAGACCGGCACGTTCCACCCCGCGACGGTGGAGCGTGAGATCGGCCGGGCCTTCCGCAAGGAGTTCCTGAACCGCATCGACCGCATCGTGATCTTCCGTCCTCTCGCCCGCGAGGTCATGCGCTCGATTCTCTTCGCCCAGCTCGAGGAGGCGATGCACCGCCGCGGGCTGCGCCATCGCCACTGGGTGATCGAGTGGGACGAGGCGGCGATCGACTTCCTCCTCGAGAAGGGCTTCACTCCCGACCTGGGCGCCCGCCCGCTGAAGCGCGCGGTGGAACGCTACCTGTTGTCGCCCCTGGCGCTGGCCATCGTCGACGGCAAGGTGCCCGAGCGGAATCCTTTCCTCCTGATCAAGGCCGACACCGATCGTCTGGAAGTGCGTTTGCTGGAGGAGCCGGAGTTCGGCCCGCCCGTTGCTCCCCGCGAGATTCCGCGCGGTGATCGGAAGACGGTTCCGCTCGAGGAGATCGCCTTCGATCCGGAGGGGACCGAGGATGAGGTCGCCACGCTGGTCCGGCGGTACGAGCGGCTGCAGGAGAGCTCCGCCAGCGAGCGCTGGCGCGAGGAGCGCGAGGCGGCCCTCGGCCTGATGGGCCAGCGGGGATTCTGGGACGGCCCCGAGCGCTTTGGCATTCTGGGCGGCGTCGAGTACCAGGAACGAGTCCGCGAGGGGATCGAGCGGCTGGGCGTGGCGCTCGATCGTCTCGAGGGGGAGCGGGAGCACGACCACATCGTCTTCCCGCGCGCCACGGTCGGCCAACTGGCGCAGCGGACCCTGCTGCTGGAGAAGGCGGTCACCGATGTCGAGGAGGGAAGGGCCCGGCAGGCGTTCCTCCTGATCGAGCCGGTCATGCTCTTCGGACCGGAACGGGCGATCGCGGACCAGTTCGCGGAGCGGCTGGGCGCGATGTACCTCGGCTGGGCGCGGGCGCGGGGGATGCGTGTCGATCGCCTCGAAGAGCGTGGCCGGAACGCCACCGGCCCCTACCGGCTGCTCCTCGCGATCTCCGGGTTCGCGGCCTACTCGGTCCTCGAACCGGAGGACGGGCTGCACGTCCTCGAGGTGCCCGAGGAGAGCGAGGGGGGGCCGGGGCCCGACTTCCGCCGGTACCGGGCGCGGGTCCGGGTCTTGCCGATGCCGGATGGCCCGGCGTCGGCGCAACGGGAGCCCGAGCGCTCCGCCGGGCTCCGCGCTGACGCGCAGCGGATCATGGGCACAGCGGCGGCGGGCGATCCCGAGGTGGTGCGCCGCTACCGTGAGCTTCCCTCGCCTCTGGTCCGCGACGCGCGGCGTGGCTGGCGGACGGGGCGAATCGATCGGGTCCTGGCCGGCGAATTCGACCTGGTTCCTCCTCCGCAGCAAACCTGAGACTGGCTTTCTTATGGACAACCCTGCGGTCGAGGCCGAAACTCCGAGGTTGCGGCGGGAGCTGGACGATCGCGGCGGGCAGGGGCCCGCGGCACCGCCTGGGTGGAATCAGAGGGAGTGCTTTCATGGCCTACATCATCACGGACGCCTGCAACAAGTGCGGTACCTGCAAGGACACCTGTCCTTCCGAGGCGATCCACGAGGGCGACCCGATCTACACGATCAACCAGGATGAGTGTATCGAGTGCGGGGCCTGCGTCTCCGAGTGCCCGAACGAGGCGATCAAGGAGCAGTAGTCGCTCGGTCCATCGCATCGAGCGAGATCGTGGGGCGGCCATCCGTCGTGAGGACGGGGGGCCGTTTCCATTCCCGCACCATGCGCCCGGAGAGGATAAGCTAGCCGATCATGAGGGCCGTCAGGGGATCTCCGGGGGCGCTGCCGGGCCACGGCCCGGGGGCTCCGGTGCTGCGCGATGTGCTCCGCGCGTGGTGGCCCCTGGCCGGAAGCTGGCTTCTGATGGCGATGGAACTCCCGGCCGTCGGCGCCGTCATGGCCCGCCTGCCCGACCCGAAGATCAGCCTCGCGGCTTACGGCGGCATCGTCTTCCCCCTCTCGATGATCATCGAAGCGCCGATCATCATGCTCCTTTCCGCGTCCACCGCCCTTTCCCGCGACCACGCCTCGTACCTCCTTCTGCGCCGGTTCATGCTCCGCGCGGGGCTCATCCTGACGGCGCTCCACGCGGCGATCGCCTTTACGCCGCTCTACGACCTCGTGGTGGGCGGTCTGATCGGTCCGCCGGAGCCGATCCTCGGTCCCGCCCGAATCGGTCTCATGATCATGACTCTCTGGACCTGGTCGATCGCCTACCGGCGGTTCCACCAGGGCGTGTTGATCCGCTTCGGTCGTTCCCACCTCGTCGGGATCGGCACCCTGGTGCGGCTGGGCACCAACATCGCCGTGCTGGCCGCCGGTTTTCTGCACGGTAAGATCCAGGGCATCGTGGTCGGAGCGTCGGCGGTGGCGCTGGGGGTGCTGGCCGAGGCGATCTTCATCGGGATCGTCGCGCGGCCGACCCTGCGGAACGATCTGCGCGCCGCTCCGGTGGTCGACCCCCCGCTTGCCTGGCGCGGGTTCTTTTCGTTCTACATCCCCCTGGCGCTGACGTCGCTCCTCCTGCTCCTGGCCGGGCCGATGATCAGCGCGGCGGTGAGCCGGATGCCGCGGGCGCTCGATTCTCTGGCCGTCTGGCCGGTGTTGAATGGCATGACGTTTCTGCTTCGATCGCTCGGGCTCGCGTTCAACGAAGTGGTCGTGGCGATGCTGGATCGGCCGGGGGCCGCGCCGCTCTTGCGCCGCTTTGCCCTGACGCTGGCCCTGGCGACGAGCACGGTGCTGTTGGTGGTCGCGCTCACACCGCTGGCCCGGATCTACCTCCACGACCTCAGCGGTCTGTCCGAGGATCTGACGTCGCTGGGAGCGGGGGCGGTGATCCTCGTCTTTCTGATGCCGGGTCTGGGAGTGCTGCAGAGCTGGTACACGGGAACCATCGTCCACAGCCGCCACACGCGCGGCGTGACCGAGTCGGTCGTGGTGGGGCTGGTGACGAACAGCGGGCTGCTGCTGGCCGGGCTCCTCTGGGGGCAGGTGGCGGGGCTCTATGTCGGCCTTTCGGCCATGGTCGCCGGGAACGCCGCTCAGACGGCCTGGCTGTGGCGGCGGAGCCGCGAGCTGCGGCGCGGGCCGGCGGCTCCCGCGATGCCTGGTCCCTCAACTCAGCGGCGCTGAGACGTCGCTCCGGTCGGTCGACGCCGTCCGCGCCGTTTCCTCATGGGGCGGAACGACCACGACCGAGTTCTCGCTCCCCCAGCAGTTGGGGACGTACTTGTGCGCCCGGCTGTCGTTGAACCAGACCGAACCGCACTTGTACTTGAACTCGTATTCCCCGGGAGGCAACCGGATCATGACAGCGTGAACGCCGTCTTCCTGCTGCTCCAACGGATTCGCGCACTCGTCCCAGCCGTTGAAGTCGCCCACCAGAAAGACGGGCAGGTCCACGGCCTGCTCGAAGAGGAAGCGGACCCAGCCGGCCCCCAGAGTCTCGATCATGGGATGCCCCTTGTTCCCGCCTGGCGCTCGTCTCGCGCGGCGCATCGATGCTGATCCGCTCACCGCCCTCCGTGGCGGTATCGCGTTCGGGCGGAATCCGTGGCGGAATCCTGCATCGAGTCCGCTGCGACCTCCATCCCTTGGGTCGCGCATCCACACAGATCCCGCGGGCGCCGAGCCCTGACGCCCGCGCGACGGAGATCGCCGAGGGGAGTATGGACACCCTCTTCACCAAAGGCAAGCCCATCCATGGTACAAATCGGAGGGTGTTGGGCTTTCGGCGATGCGACGCCTGGGCGCACGTCGCGCCGGAGAGGAGGCCGTGGTGCCAGACCGCTCAGACGACCGATGGACGGCCAGGGACGCGGCACTCTTCCTCCCGCGGCTCGTGGTCTTGCTGGGGCGCCTGATCGGCGACCCGCGGATCTCCAAGGGGGAGAAGGCGATCCTGGTTGCGGCGGCCGCGTACGTCGCCAGCCCGATCGACCTGGTGCCCGACTTCGTGCCGGTGCTGGGGCAGATCGACGACGTCTACCTGGTCGCGCTCGCGCTCCTGCGCTTCATGAACCGGGCCGGGGAGGACGCGCTGCGCCGCCACTGGAGCGGGCCCGAAGACATCGTGGCGGTGCTGGCGGGGGTGACCCGAGTGGCCGTCACGATCCTGCCGTCACGCATCCGGCACCTGGTGGAGAGCCGGGTCGAGCGCAAGGACGAGTCCTGAGGAGAGCTAGAGGAGAGAGGGCTCACGGCCCTCAGCGACCGACTCCTCACCCGAAACCGCTGCTTCCACACCCCCCGACCGGTTTGGGCGCGCCACAAGGCGCGCTTGCGGTCGCGGCGGCCGGGGCCGCGAAGGCCGAGAGCTTGCGCTCGATCGACTCCGAGGCGCAGTGGGGACAGGGTAGCGGGACATCGCGGTCTTTCATCGGGCGCATCAGCTCGAACTCGTGCGCGCAGGTGTGGCATCGGTACTCGTAGAAGGGCATCTCATCTTCCTCCGGACCCGCGACGCGCCACGCGCGTGGGGGCCTGTTCCATGGCCGCGAGGCGGCTCCACGCCCAGTCCTCGGGCGCGTGAGTCGCTCCGGCCCCGCAAAGTGCGCAGACGATCCGTCGCACCCGCTCGTCCTGCACCTGGAAAAGGATGGCGGCTCCCTGCCGGTCTTCGGACAGGATGCCGGACCTCCGGAGCACGCTCAGGTGCATCGCCACCGTCGAGAGCGGCGCGCCGATCTCTCCGGCGATGCGCGAGAGACTGGCGGACTCACGGCAGAGGCCGCAGACCAGGCGCAGGCGGAGCGGGTGGCTCAGCGCTTTGAAGAGCGTGGCGGCGGCGTCGAAGTCGGCTCCCGGCTCAATCGGTGCGGCCATGGGGCGACCCCTCGTCCGGATCGAGCGTCCGACGGGAACCTTCCGTCTCGACGCTGTCCGGCAGTGTCGGTTCGATTCCCGTGCGCGTCCCGGCCGGGGCGGGCGCGCCGGGTTCCGGGTCGGAGACGGATGGGGCGGATGCCCGGGCGACGGCGTTCGGGTTGCCCGGACGGCTTCCCTTCGCATCGATCGAGCACGAGTCTCCTCCAGACCGGAGGAGCGAAGACCCTCAGGTCGGCACTCCGAGACGGGGGAGGACAACCCACGTCAGGAGGAAGTAACCCCCGACGAGGAGCAGAACCTTGAGCAGACCGGTTCCATCCATGATGTTTCCCTTCTTTCTCCCTTGCT
The DNA here is from genome assembly GCA_964371055.1 of uncultured bacterium. Classification (GTDB taxonomy): domain Bacteria; phylum Eisenbacteria; class RBG-16-71-46; order CAIMUX01; family CAIMUX01; genus CAYJLF01. The sequence goes on from CAYJLF010000027.1 coordinate 42,337, forward strand.
TCTTCCATCCGGAGTTTCGTCTTTTCTGGGAAACATGTAAACCTAATTCGTACCCCCGGTTCCCCGAGGGCGGACCCGGTCTCAGCCCAGCGCCCCCGCGACTGTTATCGAAGCACGATCAGGCGATTCGTCAGGATCCGCTCTCCCGCCGCCACCCGGACGAAGTAAAGGCCGGCGGGGAGGTCGACTCCTGCCGCCCCAAGAGAGAGATCGAGCCGGTTGTCCCCGGCGACGAGCGATCCCCGGTGCAGTTCGACGACCAGACGTCCGTCCGGCCCGTGCAGGGAGACCCGTCCGTCGGTCGCGACCGGCAGGGTGAAGCGCAGGGCGAAGCCGGCCCGCGCCGGATTGGGGACCACCCGCAGGATCGGCACGCCCCCGGCGACGCCCGCGGCGTCGGGAACCTCGACGGTGAGATCGCCGCTCCCCCCGGCAATGTGGTAGCGGGAGGAGAACTCCTGGAAATACTGATTGGCGATCGAGAAGTCGCGCACCACGACCATGTTCTCGTCGTTGTCGAAGTTGGCGTTGCTCGACCAGTTCGGCGAGCCGGTGATCACCGTCGGGTCCAGCGGCGTCTGGTTGACATCCAGAATCATGTACTTGTGGTGAAGGGATCCAGCTTCGACGTCCAACCAGACGTCGGCGGGGGGATCCCACGGTTCGCTGCCGCCTCCGATCATGTCGGGGTATTCGCTGTCGGGGTTGCTCCCCTCGGCGGAATCGAAGACGCCCCGCAACTCGAATCCCGGGGTGTAGTACCACTTGTTCCGCAGATCGGAGGCCACGTCGTCCCGCGTGAAGGCGAGGATGCAGAAGTGGGTCGAGGCGGTCGCCTGGGAGATCTCGTTGCGCAGGACGGAGACGACTCCGTCCGAGGGGCTGAACCAGACCTGGACCGGCACGCCCCCCACGATGGCATCCTTCGGCGTATCGTTGACCTTCCGCGATCCGAAGCGGCTCAAGTTCGGATCGGGCGTGTCGGTCGCCGATCCCCACATCTCGTTGAATTCGGCCGTATAGATCGCCGCCAGGGCGGCATCCTGGAAGACGATCACGTTCTGGGCATCGGTGTAGGCCCCCTGGCTCGTCAGGTTGAGCGAGCCGGTCCAAACCCAATCGTCCGCGCCGTCGGGACTCCCGTGGCGATGGTCGAAGATGAAGAACTTGTTGTGCATCAGACCGCTGCCCGAGTTGAGGCCGTAGGCGTCGTCGATGACGGTGATGCCGGCCTGCTGCAGGCGGACGACCTGGGACTGGTAGGGCGCGCCGTCGCGGTCGTCATAGGCGAAGCGAACCGCCACGCCGCGGTTATGAGCCGCGATCAGGGCGTCCGCCACGACGCTGAGGTCGAAGCTGTAGATGCAGACGTCGATCGAATACTGCGCGGCGTCAATCCGCTCGACCAGCTTGGCGGGGAGGTTCATCAACCCCTGCGCGGGCGTGCCCAGAGCCAGGGAAGTGTCGCAGAGCTTGTTGAAGAAGACCTGGATCTCTCCGCTCGTCTCGGGACCCGAGGAGGTGCAGAAGTACTCCGTCCCGGTCAGCGTGGTGACCCCGTTGCTCCCGGTCGTCTGGACGCGGAAGAGGTGCACGCGGGCGGGCTCCAGGCCGGAGAGTGTCAAGGCATGCTCGGTCACGAGGGCCGGATCGCTGACGGTGCCGAGCTCGAAACCGTCGGTATAGCCATAGTCGATGCGGCTGTTGGCCGGCACGTCCGTGGTCCACGCGATCGTGACCTGGTTCGACTGCAGGTCGGTCACCGTCGGGCCGCTCAGGATCCGCGGTCCGGGGATGATGATGTCCCCGGGGAACCGCGGCACGATCTGGTAGCCGACGGTGTAGGGCGAGGAGGGGTCGTATTGCTTCAGGATGCCGATGACGTCGAAGGCTCCGACCGGAGCGGGCATCGCGCCGACGCCGGTGTCTCCATCGATGAACATGGTGCAGGTGCCGCTGCCGTCGGCCAGGATGACGGTGCCGTTGGCCCCGGGGTTGGGCCAGGTGCCGCTCCAGGTGACGCCCTCGATGCGGATGAGACGGCTCTCATTCGGCTCCCAGCGGGTGCTGGCGCCGCATCCATTCAGGATCCCCGCGGCGGTCACGTTGGCGCAGGTCACGACCAGGGGGTCGGGGACCGTGATGTCCGCGGCGTGCACCGTCCAGGTCGACATCAGCACTTCGGTGGTGCCGTTGAACTGGCCGATCGTGCCGTTGGCGGTCATGCTGTCGCCGATCTGGAAGGTGGCCGGCACCGCGTTGAGATAGACCTCGATGCCGCCGGTCGCATCCTGCAGGAAGATGTCGGTCCAGGCCGAAGCGTAGACGCCCGTGCCGGCCGTGACGACTCCGGTGACGCTGACCGGTGTGCCGACGGTGTACGGGGTCTTGGGCACCCCGTTGAGATCGTTGCAGTGCAAATCGCCGATCGGGACGGCGAAGGCCGGCGCGGAGCCTCCCAGACAGGCCAGCGCGGACGCCAGCCAGAGACCCGAGAGGAGGGAACGGGACGAGAACGACGGCGCCCGGCCGACCGGGATGGATGAAGTCCGCCGACGATACCGCAGCATGATGATCTCCTTGAGGTGGGTGGGGTGAGTGCCGGGCACGGACGCGGGGGAGGATAGGCCGCGGGCGTCCCGGGTTCAACCCGAGACGCCCGCCGCGGGCGGCGGCTGTCCGACCGGCGCGCCGGGGCGCCGGTCTCCGGCGGAGCCCTCAGGTACCCGATACCGTGGCCTCGCGGAGCCGGAAGGTCGGGGTCTTGACGCCGCCGTCCCAGACCAGGTCGTTGCCCACGGCGTCGACGGCGCCGAGGAGCTCGGGAATCGAACCGGATACGGTGACGCGCGCCACGGGGCGGACCGGTTTCCCCTTCTCGATCCAGAGTCCCGAGACCGCACTGGAGAAACGGTCGTTCGTCGGATCCAGGCCGATCCACCACCCGCTCATGCCCCAGATCCACAATCCACGATCGACGCCGGCCAGAATCTCCTCGGGCGTGGCCGCGCCGGGCTGCAGATAGAGGTTGTGCACGCCGATGCCGGGCAGCGCTTCGTAGCCGTCGCGGTTGGAGCTGCCGGTCGAGCCGGTTCCCAGCCTGCTCCCCGCCGCGAGATCGCAGAGTGTGCCCGTGACGCGGCCTTCCGTCACCAGCTCGATGTTCCGGGTGTCGACTCCCTCGCCGTCGAACGGAACCCGCCCCGGAGCCCGCAGGTGGCGCCCCTCGTCGCGAACCGTCACGAGCGGACTGCCGATCTGCGGTTCGTTCGTCTGTTCCCGCAGAGCCGCGAGCCACGAACGTCCGCGGCTCAAGTGGCTGCCGTTCAGCGCCACCGACAGGTAGATCAGGAGCGTCCAGCCGGCATCGGGGCTGAAGACGAGCGGATAGCGACCGGTCTCCACCGGGGCCCCGCCCAGGAGGCGCACCGCCAGCTCCCCGGCCCGCCGCCCGATCGCTTCGGGTTCAGGGCGGTCCGCGAGGCGCACGCCGCTCCAGGAGTGGTCTCCCGGCTGCATCTCCCCATCCTCTTCCGCGATGACCGACGCGCCGACACTCAGGCCGGTGCTGCCGTAGTGCCGGAAGAGCCCATTCGTGTTGGCGATCCAGACCGCTGACTCATTCTCGTTCCAGCTCGCACCGTTGCTGCGGCGGATCTTCCGGTCGTAGCCGAGCGCCGCCTTCTCGACGCGGGCCAGCGCCTCCATCCGGTCCTCGACCGACAGGGCCGCGATCGCCGGATCGGCGCAGCCCAGGGCCGCACCCTCGTCCCGGCCGTCCCCCGGTCCGGAGGCCGGCGCCAGGGAGAGATCGTCGCGAGTCGAGGCGGCCGCGGCCAGTTCGCACGCCCGCCGCGCCGCTTCCGCCGCGCCGTCCGGATCGGTCCGGGCCGTATGGCAGAAGCCGAGACGGTCGTCCTTCATCGCCCGGATGGCGAGGCCGCGCGATCCGGCCTTCTGGATCGTCTCGACGCGGCCGTCGCGGTAGTCGTAGCTCACCCGGCGCCTCGTCTGCAGCCAGGCATCACCGGCGGCGCCTTCCCGGCGCAGAACCTCGAGCGCCCGTTCGAGGACGGGGCGGGTATCCATCTGTGCGTCCATCGCTCCCCCCTCCTCAGGCCTGGCCCGAGCCGCCGACCGTCATCGCGGCGATCCGCAGCGTGGGAGCGCCGGAAGTCACCGGCACCCACTGTCCCTTGCCACAGGTGCCGTTCCAGAACTTCTGGTCCGGTCCCACTCGGTCGATCCTTCGCATGATCTCCGGCCCGTTGCCCACGAGCGTGGCGCCCCGCACCGGGGTCGTGACGCGGCCGTCCTCGATGAGGTAGCCCTCGAGCACGCCGAAGGTGAAGTTGCCGGAGGTGGTGTCCACCTCGCCTCCGCCCAGGGTGCGGGCGTAGAGCCCGGACTTCGTGCTCCGGATGATCTCCTCGACCGGATCATCCCCGGGCACGAGGTAGGTGTTGCTCATCCGCACCAGGGGCTGGAAACGGTACGACTGGCGCCGGCCGTTGCCGGTGCGCGGGACCTTGAGCGCCGTCGCGGTCACGTAGTCGTTCATGAAGCCGCGGAGGATGCCCTTCTCGATCAAGGCGCTCTCCTGCGGCGGGTAGCCTTCGTCATCCAGGTTGTACGAGCCGCGAAGGTCCGGCCGCGCTCCGGTGTCGACGACCGTGACCTTGCGGGAAGCCACCTCTTCTCCGACTTTGCCGGCGAACATCGAACTCCCGCGCACGACGGCATCGGCTTCGAGCCCGTGTCCGACCGCCTCGTGGAAGAGCACGCCGCCGCCGGCTCCGAGCACCACCGGCATCTCGCCCGCCGGCGCCTCCTGCGCGTCGAGCATGGCGACCGCCATGCGGGCCGCTTCGCGCGCCGCGCGATCGAGCGTATCGTCATCCATCTGCTCCGCGCCCATGCGGCGCGAGATCCGTTCTACCCCGGTCCCGCGGCGGCCGTCCCGCGCCGCGATCACGTTGATCCGAACGTAGACGTTGGGCAGCGCATCCTCCGCCCAGATCCCCTCCGAGTTGATGACCAGGAAGCGCTGATGGTCGTCGCCATGTTCGAGATTGACCTGGCGCACCGAGGCGTCGGCGCCGCGCGCCGCGCGATCGATCCGCTCGAGCCAGCCGACCCTCGTCGTGACCGGAACTTCGTCGAACGGAATCCGGATGCGGACCCAGGACGGCCGGTCGGGAGAGCGGAACGCTCCGATCTCACGGCCCCAGGCGCCGGAGGAAGCGATGGCGGCGGCATCGCGCGCCGCCGCGAGCAGGGCCGGCTCGTCAAACTGGTCGGCGTAGGCGTAGCCCGTGCGCTCACCGTCAACGGCGCGGACGCCGCATCCCGCCGTGATGCCCTGCTCGCACGACTCGACTCTTCCCTCGACGAGAGTGACGCGCGTGCTGGTGCGGGTCTCGAAGTAGAGCTCCGCGAACCCGGCGCCGCGGGCGCGGGCGGCGTTCAGCACACGGGCCGCCATCGCTTCGTCGACGGGAAACGGGCCGGCCGGCAGGAGTCCGGCCATGGCATCGGCGTCGTAAGGCGAGAGCAGGCGACCGAGAGTCGGAGGGAGGCAGAGCAGTCCTCCCCCGGCAGCCGCGCCGCCCAGCAACCCGAGAAAACGGCGGCGCGGAATGGAGCGTTCATGCATGTCGACACCTCCCGGAGATGGGGGATGAACGGGCCCGGCCGCGGAGGAGCATAGCGCAGACCACGCCACGGCGCGACCCCGGATGACCTTCGCGGCGGCGGGCCGAAGCAGTGCGCCGAGCCGGAGAGACCGCTTGACTCCACCTGGCACGGTTTCTAACATCCGCGGGATCTCGTCGTCCAACCCAGAGGAACCCATGCAAGGCAACACACCCCGACCGGAGCAGTCGGCCGGGCCCGGAACGTCCACCCCCGTCGATCTTTTCGACAAGTGCCGGAAGTTCACGCGGGCCCGCGACGCCCAGGCCGCGGGGCTCTACCCGTACTTCGTCGCGATCGAGGACTCGGAAGGGACCGAGGTCAAAGTCGACGGCAAGCGCAAGATCATGCTCGGCTCCAACAACTATCTCGGGCTGACGCATGACCCCCGGGTGATGGAGGCGGCCGAGCAGGCGGCCCGCCGGTACGGGACCGGATGCACCGGAAGCCGCTTCCTGAACGGCACGCTCGACCTGCATGAGAAGCTCGAAGCGGAGCTGGCCGAGTTTCTCGGGAAGCCGTCGGCGATCGTTTTCTCCACGGGGTTTCAGACCAACCTCGGCATCATCTCCGCCGTCGTGGGGCGCGACGACGTCATCGTCATCGACAAGCTCGATCACGCCTGTATCGTGGATGGCGCGATCCTCTCGCAGGGGCACATCTACCGGTTCAACCACAACGACATGAACCACCTCGAAGTGGTGCTGCAGAGGGCTCGCCGCCAGCACCCGGAGGCCGGCATTCTGCTCGTCGTGGACGGCATCTTCAGCATGGAGGGGGACGTCGCGGATCTGCCGCGGATCGTGCCTCTGGCGCGGAAGTACGGCGCGCGCCTCCTGGTGGACGAGGCGCACTCCATGGGCGTGAGCGGGCCGACCGGCGCGGGCGTGGCGGAGCAGTTCGGATTGACCGGCGAGACCGATCTCCTCATGGGGACCTTCAGCAAGTCGTTCGCCTCCATCGGCGGCGTGGCGGCGGGCGACGACGACACGATTCATTACATCAAGCACATGGCGCGCACGATGATCTTCAGCGCGTCGATGCCGCCGTACGCCGTGGCGACCGTGCGGGCCTGTCTGCAGGTCCTGCGGGCCGAGCCGGAACGGCGCGAACGCCTCTGGCAGAACGCGGAGCGCCTGAAGCGGGGCCTGCAGTCGATGGGATTCGACACCGGCCGTTCGACCACGCCGATCATCCCGATCGTGGTCGGAAACACGGAACGGACTTTCCTCTTCTGGCGGGTCCTCTTCGACGCGGGGGTCTTCACCAATCCGGTGATCGCCCCGGCCGTTCCGGAAAATGCGGCGCGCATCCGGACGAGCCTGATGGCGACGCACACGGACGCCCTGATCGACGAGGCGCTGGAGCTCATCGGGGCGGCCGGCCGGTCGATGGGGTTGATCTAGCCGGGGCCGCGGCGCCGGGCATGCCGATTCCCGACATCCAGATCACGCCCGTGCGAACCCGCCGGGAGTTGAAGGAGTTCGTGACCTTTCCCTGGATCGTCTATCGCGACGATCCGCTCTGGGTCCCGCCGCTGATCACCGACGCGATGAAGCTCTTCGATCCGGCCCGGCACCCGTTTCACCGTCACGCCGAGGTGCAGTGCTTCACCGCGCGGTGGGGTGCGGGCGAAGGGAAGCGCGACCAGGTGATCGGACGGATCGCGGGGATCGTCAACCATGCCCACAATGACTTCCACGGAGAACGGACCGGGTTCTTCGGCTTCTTCGAGACGATTCCGGATCCCCGCGTGCCGCCGTTGCTGCTGCAGACGGCGGCCGACTGGCTGCGGGAACGGGGCATGGAGCGGATGCGCGGCCCGGCCAACTTCTCGAGCAACGAGGAGTGGGGGCTATTGGTCGACGGCTTTGATCGATCGCCCATGGTGATGATGACCTACAATCCTCCAACCTACGCCGGCTATCTCGAAGACTTCGGGTGCGTCAAGGCGAAGGATCTCGTGGCTTACTGGAGAGACACCGCCACGCCGATGCCGGAGCGGCTGGAGCGCGCGGCGGAGACTTCGGTCGCGGCTCCTTCCGTGACGATCCGCCGCATCGACATGAAGCGGTTCGGCGAAGAGGTGGGCCGGGTCCGCGAGGTCTACAATGCGGCCTGGGAGAAGAACTGGGGTTTCGTCCCGATGACGCCGGAGGAGATCGACCACATGGCGAAGGAGCTGCGGCCGGTCGTCGATCCGGACTTCGTGGTCTTCGCCGAGGCGGAGGGACGCACGATCGGCTTCGCGCTGGCCTTGCCCGACCTGAACCGTGCGCTCAAGGTCGCCAACGGGCGGCTCTGGCCCTTCGGGCTGCTGCGGATGCTGCGGGAAGCCCGCCGGATCCGCGAGGTGCGCGTCCTGACCCTCGGGGTGATCGAGGCGTACCGGCGGCGTCGCATCGACGCGCTGATGATTGTCCATCTCTGGAAGGCGGCGGTGCGGCGCGGCATGCGCGGCGGGGAGCTCTCCTGGATGCTCGAGGACAATCTCGCGATCCGCGCCCCGATGGAGAAGATGGGCGCCCGCGTCTACAAGACCTACCGGTTGTACGACTACCCGCTGGCGCCGTGAATATCCCGCGAGACAAGGAGTCGGCCCGGGGCGCGGGTGGATCCGACCGGCGGCAGGAAGGCCTCTTCTCCCGCCCGGACCGAGTGCTGGTCACCGGCGGGACCGGCTTCGTCGGGTCGCATCTCGTCGAGTTCCTGGTTCGCCGGGGGTACCGGGTGCGGTTGCTCCTGCGGCGATCGAGCAGCCTCCGCTGGCTGGAGGGGATTCCGGTCGAGTACGCCTACGGGGATGTGCGGGACCGGGCGTCGCTGGCCGGGGCCTGTGTCGGCATCCGGACCGTGTTCCACTTCGGCGGGGTGACGCGGGCGTTTTCCGCCTCGGAGTTTCGCGAGGTCAACGCGCTCGGCACGAGGAATCTGGCCGAGGCCCTGGCCGAGCGCGGGACGCCCGGCGGCAGCTTCATCTACTGCAGCAGCCTCGCCGCGGGCGGACCGGGCCTCGCGGTGGAGCGCGACCCTAACCCGGTGCGCACCGAGGCCGACCCTCCGGCGCCGGTCACTCCCTACGGCCGGAGCAAACTGGAGGGGGAGGTGATGCTCCGCGAGGTGGCCGACGCGACGGGCAAGTTCCGCCACGTCGTGCTGCGTCCGCCGGTCGTCTACGGGCCTCGGGACGAGGCCGTCCTGGTCCTCTTGAAGTGGATCAAGAACGGATTCCTGCCGTTGCCGCGCGGGGCCGCCTGCCGGTTGAGCCTGGTCTTCGTCGAGGACCTGGTCGAGGCGGCGGTGCGGACGGCCGAGAGCGGAACGCGCGGAACGTACTATGTGTCCGACGGCCGTGAGTACACCTGGACGGAGATTGCGGAGCGGGCCGCCGACCTGATGGATGTCCGTGTGCGGCCCATCCCCGTCGCGCGCCTGACGGCCGACCTGGCCGCCGGGTTCAGCGAGCTGTGGGGCGCGCTGGTCCGCTCCCCGGCCGTGCTGAGTCGAGCCAAGGTGACCGACATCTGGCATTCGCACTGGGTCTGTTCGTCCGAGCGGGCGCGCCGGGACTGGGGTTTTTCCCCGCAGCATCCGCTGGAGCGCGGCCTCGAGGAGACGCTCACCTGGTACCGTCTGAACCAGTGGCTCTGAGGAGTCGATCGACCACCGCCGCCACGGCGGTGGAAGGCCCCGACGCCGATCCGGATGAATGATGCCGAAACCGAACCTGCCACGCCGCCGATTCGTGGGGCCGATCGTCCCTGCCGAAATCTCGGGCGAACGACGCCTTGGCTTCCTGCCGGCTGATCTTCTCTCTCTTGCCTATCTGGCGGTCACGACCGCTGTCGTGCTCCTGGGTCACGGAAGACTCGAACGCTGGAACCACTGGCTGTCGGTTCATCTCGGGCTCATCGTGGTCGTCGTCGCTCTGCGCTGGGTCCCGCGCCAGGGATTGCCGGTCCTGCAACTCGTCCGGGAGACGTACGCCCTGTGGTTGATGCCGGTCGGCTACCGCGCCGTCCAGGACCTGAACCGCATCACGACCTCCGGGTACTACGACGACATCGTCCTGGGGTGGGATCGCCTCCTGTTCGGTGGGCACCCTCACGCTTACCTGATGCAGGCGCTCCCGTGGCCGTGGCTCAGCGAGTACCTCCACTTCTCCTACATCTTCTATCAGTTTTTGGTGCCGACCCTGGGCTTCACCCTCTTCTTCCAGAGGCGCTTCGAGGCACTGCGCGTGATGGCCACCACCGTGGTCCTGACGATGTACACCTGCTACCTGGTCTTCATCTTCTTTCCCGTCCTGGGACCGTACTACACCTTCGCGCGACCCGCGGGAGCCGACGCCGGCATCTTTCCGGCTCTGGTGGAGCGGATGCTGCAGGCCGGCGCCTCGCTCGGCGCGGCCTTCCCCTCATCCCACGTGGCGGGGTCGATGGCGGTCGCGATCGTGGCGCACCGTTTCGCGCGTCGCCTCTCTTACGCGCTCATCGTGCTCGCCTTCTCGATCCTGGTGGCGACGGTGTACGGCTCGTTCCACTATGCCGTCGATGCTCTGGCGGGATTCATCTACGGCGTGACCATGGCGTTGCTGGGGCCCCGACTGCATGCCTTTTTGCTGCGGCGGACACGCCTGCCGATGATCAGGCTTCGCTTTCCGCACCTGCGGTTCTACTGGCGCGGGCGTTTTCGCGGGGAGGACGTGCGCGCCCGGTTCCAGCGTCCGAACAGACGGCCGTAGGCCGGCCCCCGGGAGCGCGGCCTCAACGGACCAGGGCGATTCGCGCCGAGGCCGAGGTCCCGGCCTGCTCCAGGCGGATGAGGTAGGAGCCCGATGGGAGCGGACGCCCGTCGTCGGTGTTCCCGTCCCACTGCACGGCGTGCCATCCGGCTCGAGACAGACCGAGAGAGATCCGGCGCAAGAGGCGGCCGGTCGGGTCGAACACCTCGAGGCGGGCCGGTCCTTCTCGCGCCAGGCCGAAGCTGATCGTGGTCGCTCCCCGGCTCGGCACCGGCGCCAGCGCGAGCGACAGAGCCATGCCCGGGACCTTCCTTCCGTGGTCGTCGATCCCCGCTCCGGCGCACTGCAGGGGCAGACCGCGCAGACCGGACGCGTCTGCCAGCCAGACCCCGGCCGCGGAGGTCGCGACGTCATAGGGCGTCTGGATAGCGTTGGCGCCCCCGATCCGGCGGGGAAGCGCCGGGTCCCCCACATCGATCACGTGGAGACCGGAAGTGGAGCTGGTGACGTAGGCGTAGTCCCCTCGCAGGGCGACCGATTCGCAGGGACCGATGTCGGCGAGCCTCCCCGTGACCTGCGGTGAGAGCGGGTCGGAGAGATCGATCACGTCGAGGCCGAGGCTCCCTACGAGGTACGCGAATCCGTACCGTACGGCCAGCCCCGAGGAGGCGCCCGGCGTATCCAGGCTGGAGACGATCTGCAGCGCGGAGGGATTGCCCCGGTCGACCACGACGAGGCCGGCATACGTATCAGCCACGTAGAGGTAGGGTCCGGACGCCGCGATGTCCAGGGCCGAGGCCGGCGGTGCCAGGTGTCCGACGACGACCGGCGATGAGGGATTCGTGACATCGACCGCGACGATGCCACCCTGGCCGGCGGCGACGAAGGCGTACCCGTCGGCGGGTGCAACTCCGTGGATGTAGGTGTTCGGGTAGTTGATGAGGACTCCCCCGACGAAGTGGGGTTGGGTCGGGTCGGAGATGTCCGCGACCCGCAGGACTCGCGAGAAGTCGCCGTTCCATCCGACGTAGGCGAACTCCCCCGACATGGCCACGCACCCGATGTAGTCCGACAGCAGGGACGCGCTCCCGAGGATCTGGGGCGAAGCGGCGTCCGAGACATCGACGACCCAGAGCGCGGGAGCGTCCGACCCGCCGTTGGTCCCGACGCACGCGATCGTCCCGCTGACCTCCACGGCCCTTCCCTCTCCGGGCAGGTACAGGATCCCCTCTTCGGGCGGGGGACTCGTGGTGTCGATGATCCTCAGCCCTCCTTCCGCCGCCGCCACGCAGGCAAACTGGCCGGTCAGAGCGACTCCCGAGGCGTAGCCCAGCGTCCCGATGCCGCGAACGCGCACCGGGGAGGCGGGATCGGAAAGATCGACCTCCTGGAGGCCGCAGGAGTAGGCCGCGACGAAGGCGCGGGAACCGGAGAGCGCCACGTCCTTCGCGTATCCCGGGAGCGACATGCTTCCGACCACCTCGGGCAACGCCGGCTCGGAGAGATCGATGACCCGAAGACCCGACGCCCCCGCGGTGACGCAGGCCAGATCGTCTTCGATCCGCACGCTCGTGGCGTGTCCGGCCACCGTGGCCAGGAGTTGCGGGGCGGAGGGTACCGAGATGTCGACCACGTGCAGGCCTGACGGTCCATCCGCGATGCAGGCGTAGCCGCCCCTGACCGAGACCGCCAGGGCCCATCCGGGAGTATCCAGCGCACCGATGACCACGGGAGAGGCTGGATCGGAGACGTCGATCACGCTCAGGCCGTGGGCCTCATCGGTCATGAAGGCGGTCGTCCCAGCGATGGCCACGCCACGGATCGCACCCGAAGCGACGAGGCCCCGGGCCACCGGTTCCGCCGGGTTCGTCACATCGATCAGCCTGAGACCGAATCCCCGATCAGCGACGGCGACCAGCGAGCCGGTGACCGTGACTGCACTCGCCAGACCCGGAGTGTCCAGGGTCCCCACCATCTGCGGGGACGAGGGGTCCGTGAGATCCACGACCTGAAGGCCCCGGGCATCGCCCACGACGAACGCGAGGGTGCCGCTGGTTGCGACTCCCTCGGCCCAGTCCTCGAAGCTGATGCCGGCCGTGCAGTAGAGCTGTTCCGCAAAATCGGTGCACTCGGCGAGGGCGGAGCGGCCTCCGCCGGCTGTGCCCGACGCGATCATGATCAGCGCCATCAACGGCATGGTCGCGCCGGCCCGGAGGCGGGTGATCCGGGGGGAGCGGCCCCGCCAGGGGGACCGGCGAGGGCGAGGTCGGCTGAGCGTGGACACCATCATGTTGCCCTCCGTCGGAACGAGCGGCTCGGTTCGCGTCTGACGGGCCCATTGTAGCACAACTGAGACGCGATCCCTGCGGCTTCGCCCCTTTCTTGACGTCTGGAGGCGGCAGAGCGTACTCTCCCGTGTTCGTTGTCGGAAGGGAGCGACCCTTCGAACGGGTCGCGTCGTCCGGAGTGCGGTGGGTCATGACGGGTGGAGGTGGCCTTGCAGTTTGACTTCGCCGTCGTGCTGCTCTTTCTGATGGTCAGCGCGACCGTGGTGGGGCTGGCGCTTTGGATCGGCCGCTTCATCCGGCCGAATCTGCCGGACGATGAAAAGGCCTCGACCTATGAATGCGGTGAGCGGCCGATCGGCACGGCCTGGTTCAACTTCAACCCGCGCTTCTACCTCATCGCGCTGGTCTTCATCGTCTTTGACGCCGAGATCGCGCTGACCTTTCCGGTCGCCACGGTGGTGCGGAAATGGATCGCCGAAGGGCGGGGAGCGATCGCCGTGGTGGAGATCGTGCTCTTCATCGCCATCCTGGTCGCGGCCCTGGCCTACGTCTGGGGCAAGGGAGAGCTCGACTGGTCGCGCGAGTTGACTGCCGACGACGGGGAGGTGCCGTGAGCGACATTCTGCGTCCGCCGACTTCGGATCTCGGCGGCCCCACCGTCTGCCCGTCCGGGGGAGACAGCGCGCCTTTCGTCGTGACCACGAGGGTCGACGACCTGGTCAACTGGTTCCGCGAGTCCTCGATCTGGTACCTGCTCTTCGCCACCGCCTGCTGCGGGATCGAACTGATGCAGACCGGCGGACCCCGCACCGATCTCGACCGCTTCGGCGCGGTCTTTCGCTCGACGCCACGCCAGTCCGACCTCCTCATCGTCGCCGGGACGATCACCTACAAGATGGCCGATCGAGTGCGTCTGATCTATGCCCAGATGGCCGAACCGAAGTACGTCATGGCGATGGGGAGCTGCGCCAATTGCGGCGGGCTCTTCCAGCCTTCCTATTCCGTGGTGCCGGGCGTCGATGCGGTCGTGCCGGTCGACATCTACCTGCCGGGGTGCCCGCCGAGGCCGGAGGCGCTGAACGAGGCCATCCTCCGGCTGCAGGACCTCATGAAGCAGGAGCACTGGGCCAGCCGCCGCAAGGGAAGGACGCCGGAAAAGGATCGAACTTGACCGCAGACGAGATCTACGCCCGCTTGCAGGCCGCGTTGCCCGACGCGGTCGAGGAATACGAGTCGGCCCTGGTCGATCCGGTCATCCGCGTGAAACCGCCGTTCCTGCACCAGGCGGCCCGTTTCCTGCGCGACGACCCCGCGACGAGGATGCACTACCTGCGGCTTCTCACCGCCACCGATCGTCCCGCCCCGGCCGGGAAGGGCGAGCCCGGCGATGAGCCCCGCGAGAGCGACCAGGGCGTCGACCAGGGCGTCATCGAGGTCGTCTATCACCTCTGGTCCTACGAGCATGCGCACGGGTGCCAACTGCGCGCCCGGCTCGACCGGCGCGATCCGATCGTCGCGACCGTCAGCGATCTCTGGCCGGTGGCGAACTGGCATGAGCGGGAGGCGTTCGACCTGCTCGGCGTGGTCTTCAGCGGTCATCCGAATCTGAAGCGGATCATGATGCCCGAGGACTGGATCGGCCATCCGCTCCGCAAGGACTACGTCCGGCCGGAGCGGTATCACGGCCTCCCCACCACGCGTGCCGCCGTCATGGCGGAGGGGCCGGTGGTGGCCCAGCCGGCGATGCACGGGGTGAAAGCCGAGCCGGTCTCCGGCTACATGCGCCTCAATATGGGGCCGCACCATCCCGCCACCCACGGGGTGATCAACTTCCTCCTGGAGACCGACGGCGAGATCCTGAAGTCGGTGACCCCCGATGTCGGCTACCTCCATCGCGGCATCGAGAAGATCGCCGAACAGGTCGGCTACGTCGGCACGATGCCCTACACCGACCGGGTCGACTATCTCGGCGCGATGTTCACCAACCATGGCTGGGCCCTGGCGGTGGAGAAGCTGGCCGGAATCGAGGTGCCGCCGCGCGCCGAGTACTGCCGCGTCATCGCCAGCGAGCTCAACCGCATCGCCAGCCATCTGATCGCCACCGGCGCCCTCGCCATGGACCTCGGGGCCTTCACCCCCTTCCTGCACTGGATCCGCGAGCGCGAGAAGATCAACGACATCATGGAGCGGATCTGCGGGGCGCGGCTGACGTACAACTACATGCGCTTCGGCGGGGTCTCGCGCGACATCGATGCGGAGACGATCGACATCATCCAGCGGTGGATGGAGCACTTCGAGCCTCTGATGGGAGAGTTCGATCGCCTGATCAGCGGCAACGAGATCTTCGTCCGCCGGCTGGCCGGCGTGGCCGCGATCAAGCCCGAGGATGCGATCGCCTACGGGGTGGTGGGGCCGAACCTGCGCGCCTCCGGCGTCGCCTGGGACCTGCGGCGGCACGAGCCCTACTCGATCTACCACGAGTTCGATTGGGACGTCGTCACGGGGCGCGCCATCCATGGCACGCTCGGCGACGCGTTCGATCGCTATGACTGCCGTCTCCGGGAGATCCGGGAGAGCCTGAAGATCCTGCGCCAGGCCTGTGCCCGCATCCCGGAGGGGGAGGTGCGGTCCAAGGTCGGGCGCGTCAAGCCCGCTGCCAACGAGGTCTACGCCCGGGTCGAGGGGCCCCGGGGCGAGTGCGGGTTCTACGTCGTTTCGGACGGAACCGAGAAGCCGTACCGGGCGCGCTTCCGGACCGGTTCCTTCACCGCCATGACCATCATCGAGCACTTGAGCCCGGGGCTGATGATCGCCGACCTGGTCGCGCTCATCGGCTCGCTCGACGTCATCGCGCCGGAGATTGACCGTTGAACATCCTGCAGCGGGCGGCGGACCGCCTGATCGAGGGGTTGTTCCGGGCGGATCCCGCCTCCTGGCCCTACGCCTGGATCGTCTACGCCGCGATCATCGTCGCGGCGGCGTTCGTCGTCTTCGCCTTCGTGGCGATCTTCGCCGGACCGGTGAGCTGGATCGAGCGGCGGATCGCCGGGCGGATCCAGTCGCGGATCGGCCCCAACCGCACCGGCCCGCAGGGCGCGCTGCAGTGGCTGGCCGACGGGATCAAGTGCTGGCTGAAGGAGGACCTGGTGCCGGCCGCGGCCGATAAGCCGCTCTTTTTGGCCGCTCCCTACCTCGTCTTCACCGGAATGTTCGGCGCCTTCGTCGTACTGCCGTTCGGCGCGCACATCATCGGCGCCAACCTGAACGTCGGCCTGCTCTACATCCTGGCGGTGACCTCGGTCGTGGTCGTCGGCCTGCTCATGGCCGGCTGGGGCAGCAACTCCAAGTGGGCCCTCTTCGGCGGCGTGCGCAGCGCGGCCCAGCTCGTGTCGTACGAGATCCCCTCGGCCTTCTCGCTCATGGCGGTCGTGCTGATCGCCGGCACGCTCTCTACCCAGGAGATCGTCGAGGCGCAGGGGGGCTGGCCGTGGGAGTGGTTCATCTTCCGCAACCCGTTCCTCTTCGCCGCCTTCTTCCTCTACTTCACGGCCGCGATCGCGGAGGGGAACCGGACGCCGTTCGATCTGCCGGAGGCGGAGAGCGAGATCATCGCGGGGTACAACATCGAGTACTCGGGGATGCGCTTCCTCTTCTTCCTCTTCGCCGAGTGGGCCAACATCTGGATCATGTGCGCCATCGCCACGCTGTCGTTCCTCGGCGGCTGGCAGATCCCCGGGGTCCGGCCCGAGCAGATCGCGGCCAGCACCGGATGGGCCTTCGCGGGGTGGCAGCTTCTCTCCTTCCTCGTCTTCGTGCTGAAGGGAACGGTGCTGGTTTTCATCGTCATCCAGATCCGCTGGACGCTGCCGCGCCTGCGCGTCGACCAGCTCATGATCACCTGCTGGAAGTACCTCGTGCCGCTCTCCCTCTCCGCCGTGCTCGGGGTCCTGATCCTCATGGTGGTCATCCCGGAGCGCGGGATCGCGGACTGGGTGCTTCGCGGCGTCATGCTGCTGCTCGGGCTCGTCGTCACCATGGTCTATGTTTCCCGGATCCGCATGACCTACCTGGTGGACCGGGATCGCTATAAGAAACTGGAGGGCCAGGATCTATGGTACCCGCCGTATCGCCTCCCGTGAAATCGCACCGGGGGGGACCGCGCCGGCATCCGGTCCGGAGCTACTTCGGCAACATCCGTAACGCGGTCGCCTCGACCTTCGAGGGGATGAGCGTGACGATGAGCTGGATGTTCCGCCGGCCGATGACCATCCAGTATCCCGACCGAACCGAGAAGCCGGTGCAGCAGATGCTCCCCGCGAACTACCGCGGGATCCTGGAGGTCGACCTCGATCGGTGCACGGCCTGCCTGCGCTGCGAAAAGGCCTGCCCGCTGGGGTGCATCTCGATCGAGGTCTGCAAGAACCCCACGACGGGGAACCGCGACCTGAGCAAGTTCGACATCGACATCGGGCTCTGCATGTACTGCGGACTCTGCGCCGAGGCCTGCAACTTCGATGCGCTCGATCACACCCGGGAGTTCGAAGGAACGATGACGAATCCGGGAGACCTGACCCTCCGTTTCGTCAAGGAGCCGCGCGAGGTGACGAAGCTGAAGGAACCCGAGATGGCGCCGCGCCGGCCGAAGGGGTCGATCCTGGCGAAGATGATTCCCGCCTTCGGGCGGCGGAACCTCGAAACCGGGGCCCTGGCGGCCAGGGATGAGCCCGCGCGACCCCGACCGGACGAGGGGCCCGCGGCGGCCGACCCGCCCGCGCCGGAACCGGCGCCCGCGGAGAATCCGAACCCACCGGAGTCGAAGGAATGAATGACTCTCTGATCCGGGTCGTGCTCTTCTACTTCCTGGGTGCGATCACCCTGGGGGGCGCGGCGCTGGTCGCCTTCTCCCGGAACATCGTCCACAGTGCGTTCGCGCTCCTGGGGACCTTTGCGGGAGTGGCCGGCCTCTATGCCTATCTCTCGGCCGACCTGGTGGCGGTGATCCAGGTGATGGTCTATGTCGGCGGCGTGCTGATCCTGATCCTCTTCGCGGTGATGCTGACCGCACGGATCGAACATACCGAGGTGAGCAATCCGACCCTCGGGCGGGTCCCCGGCTGGCTGGCCCTGCTCGCGACCGCCGCCGTGCTGGTCTTCACCGGGATCAGCGTCTTCGGCCATCGCGTGCAGCCGGCGGTGCCGGGTCCGACGACCGGGCTGATCGGTGACGCGCTCCTGAGCCGGTACGTGCTTCCCTTCGAAGTGATCTCGGTCCTTCTGCTCGCGGCGCTGCTCGGCGCGGTGACCATCGCGGGGGGGCGGCTGCGGCGTCCGACGGGCGACCGGAGCAAGGAGGAGGCGCTGTGATCATCGGGCTGGGTCATTTCGTGACGGTCTCGGGGCTCCTCTTCTCGCTCGGGATCTACACGCTCGTGACGCGGCGCAATGCCGTCGCGCTCCTGATGGGAGTCGAGCTGATCCTGAACGCGGCCCTGCTCAACCTGGTCGCCTTTTCCCGGTACGGCGCGGGGCAGGTGGACGGACAGGTCTTCGCGCTCTTCGGGATCGTGCTAGCGGCGGCGGAGGCGGTGGTGGCGCTGGCGCTCGTGCTGCAGCTCTACCGGGCCTTCCGCTCGGTCGACACGGCGGAGACGACGGAGTTGAGGGGGTAGCGGATGCACGGTTTGACGCTGGTCGACTTCCCGCTCCTGGGTTTGATCCCGCTCATTCCGCTGGTCGGGGCCGCGCTCACCGGGCTGTTCGGCAGCCGGATCTTCAAGCGACACGGCGAGCCCGCGATCTACTGGCCGGCGATCCTCCTTCCCTGGGTTTCTTTCGTGATCGCCGTCTGGGGCCTCGTCGCGCTGGCCGGCGCGGGGCACGGCGCGGTTTTGCACCATCGCTACTGGACCTGGATGGCGGCGGGATCGCTGCAGGTCGACATCGCGTTCCAGATGGACCGCCTCTCCGCCGTCATGGCGCTGGTCGTGACCCTGGTCGGCAGCCTGATCCACGTCTACTCGGCCGGCTACATGAAGGGGGATGCGTCGTTCTGGAGGTTCTTCTCGCACATGAACCTCTTCATGTTCGCGATGCTGACCCTGGTCCTGGCGGACAACTTCCTCCTGATGTTCGTCGGCTGGGAGGGAGTGGGGCTCTGCTCGTATCTCCTGATCGGCTTCTGGTACCGGGACGTGAAGAACGCCGCGGCCGGGATGAAGGCCTTCGTCGTCAATCGGATCGGCGATTACGGCTTCTCGCTGGGGCTCTTCCTCCTCTTCTGGGGCCTGGCGGCGGCGCCGGCGGGGCTCACGAGCGCGACGGGCGCCGATCCGCATCGCACTGTCGTCGCGACCGCGGATGTGCCGGCCGCCGGGCACGACGCGGCTCACGGCTCGGCCGGTCACGAGATCGAGCCGGTGGCTGACTCCCACGCGACGGGACTCGCGGCGGAGCCGGCGGATGGCAGCCACGCGGCCGGGCACGCCGCCGTGACTCCCCTCACCAGTGTGGCATTCCGGGAGGTGGAGGCGATCCTGGCCGATCCCGCGCGCCGGGCCGGCATCCTCGGCCAGAAGGTGATGGGGATCGGGCTCATCACGCTGGTCTGTCTCCTCCTCTTTGTCGGCGCGACGGGGAAATCGGCGCAGATCCCGCTGTACACCTGGCTGCCGGATGCGATGGCCGGCCCGACGCCGGTTTCCGCCCTCATCCACGCGGCGACGATGGTGACGGCGGGGGTCTACCTGGTGGCGCGCCTGCACTTTCTCTTCGCCTCCAGCGCGGTGGCGATGACGGTGGTCGCCACGGTCGGCGCGCTGACCGGCCTCTTCGCCGCCACCATCGGCCTCTTCCAGTACGACATCAAAAAGGTGCTGGCCTACTCCACCGTCAGCCAGCTCGGCTTCATGTTCCTCGCGGTCGGGGTGGGGGCCTACTGGGTCGGCATTTTCCACCTGATGACGCACGCCTTCTTCAAGGCCTGCCTCTTCCTCGGCTCCGGCAGCGTGATCCTGGGGTGCCACCACGAGCAGGACATGCGGAAGATGGGCGGGCTGCGGAAGCTGATGCCGGTCACGGCGGTCACCTATTTCCTTTCCGCCTGCGCGATCGCCGGCTTCCCCTTCTTCTCCGGCTTCTTCTCCAAGGACGAGATCCTCTGGAAGGCGTTCGACAGCGGCAACCTTCTCCTGCCGGGCGGCGGAGCGATCCTCTGGGCGCTCGCGGCCGCGGCCGCGCTCTGCACCAGCTTCTACATGTTCCGCAGTTATTTCATGACCTTCACCGGAGCCTATCGCGGCGGGCACGGCCACGGGGCGCATGACGCCGGCGCGGCGCATGCTGCGACTGGCGCGAAGCCCGCCCAGGATGCTCCCGGCCACGGCGCCCACGGGGGTCATGCCCACCTCCCGCAGGAGTCGCCCCGCAGCATGACCTGGGTGCTCGCGATCCTGGCCGCGCTCGCGGTGGGAGGGGGCTGGATCGGTCTCCCGCACCTCTGGGGTCTGCCCAACTGGTTCGAGCATTGGCTGGAGCCGGTCTTCGAAGGCTCGCACGGGCTGGTGAAGTCGGCGCACCGGGGACACGGGGCGGAGTGGGGGTTGATGGGGCTCTCCGTCGTGATTGCGTTCGCCGGGTTCCTCTTCGCCCGTTGGCTCTACCGGGCGAAGTTCGGCCCCGCGACGATCCCGGCGCGCATCCAGGCGGGCTCGAATCCGCTCGTGCGGGGCTTCTACCGGGTCGTCTTCAACAAGTACTACGTCGACGAGGCCTACCAGGCGACCTTCGTCCGCGGATCGGTCGGCCTGTCCGATCTCCTCGCGCGCGTTGACCGCGAGGTGGTCGACGGCGTCGTCAACTTCGCCGGGACCGCCGGGCGCTTCTGCTCGGAGATCCAGGGGTGGATCGACCAGCACATCGTCGACGGCGCGGTGAATCTCGTCGGTTCGACTTCGATCCGGGCCGGACGATCGGTCCGGCGGATCCAGACCGGACGGATCCAGTCGTACGTCTTCGGACTCACCGCCGGTGCGGTGGTCCTCGTCCTGATCGGTTACTGGCTCGCGAGGTAGGGGGGGGCATGGACTATCCGACCACCAGCACGCTCCTGTCCTGGATGATCTTCCTGCCGGCGATCGGCGCGGGGGTCATCCTGGCGTTTCTCGGACTCAAGCCGTTCCTGCGTCTCTCCGGGGCGTTCATCGACAACCTGGCCCGCACGGTGATGCTCGTGGCCACGCTGGCCGTGACGGTCATGGCGGTCGGCCTCTGGTCCGGCTTCCGGGGCGACACGGGAGCGATGCAGTTCGTCCATCACGCGGTCTGGATGAAGTCCTGGAGCATCGAGTACTTCGTCGGCGTCGATGGCGTGTCGGTCTCGATGGTGATCCTGACGGCGGCGGTCTTCCTCGTCGCCGCCATCGCCTCGGTCCCCTGGTGGGGACGGCTGGACGACGCGCATCATCCGCACTTCTCCAAGAAGAAGGTGCCGGGCTACATGATCCTCTTCCTCCTGCTGGAGACGGGGGTGCTGGGTACCTTCTGCGCGCTCGACTTCTTCCTCTTCTACATCTTCTGGGAAGTGATGCTGCTGCCGATGTACTTCCTGGTCGGGATCTGGGGCGCTCCTCCGCGGGTGGAGGCCGGCGGACGGGTGCGGGGCGGCCCGTACGCGGCGATCAAGTTCTTCCTCTACACCCTGGCCGGGTCGGTGCTGATGCTGCTGGCCATGATCGCGATCTACCATCACTCGGGCGGGGCGACGCTGGTCGACGGCACGCCGACCACGCACACCTTCAACATCCTCTACCTGACGGAGCAGTTCCGCGGCGGGGTCTTCGACACGGTCTCGCCGATCTTCGGTCTGGCCTTCGTGCAGGCGGTCTTCGTCGCGCTCTTCATCGGCTTCTCCATCAAGGTGCCGATGTTCCCGTTCCATACCTGGCTGCCGGACGCCCACGTCGACGCGCCGACCCCGATCTCGGTCATTCTGGCGGGGATCCTGCTCAAGACCGGCATGTACGGCATGCTGCGGTTCAACCTGCAGATGATCTCGCCGGCGATGGCCTGGGCCGCCTGGGCGATCGGCGTGCTGGGGGTGATCAACATCGTCTACGGCGCCTTCGTCTGCATGGCGCAGAAGGATCTGAAGAAGCTGATCGCCTACTCCTCGGTCTCGCACATGGGGTTCTGCCTGCTCGGGATGGCGGCCCTGACGCCGCAGGGGATCACCGGCGCGGTCTTCCAGATGTTCTCGCACGGGATCATCTCGCCGATGCTCTTTTTGATCGCGGGCGTCATCTATGACCGGGCGCACACCCGCGAGATCGCCGGGTTCGGCGGCCTGGCCGATCGGCTGCCGGAG
Source organism: uncultured bacterium (assembly GCA_964371055.1). Lineage (GTDB taxonomy): Bacteria > Eisenbacteria > RBG-16-71-46 > CAIMUX01 > CAIMUX01 > CAYJLF01. Next base: position 64,424 of record CAYJLF010000027.1, read on the forward strand.
TACACCGGGATGACCGGCCTCGCCTTCATGGCCTCGCTCGGCCTGCCCGGGCTGGCCGGCTTCGTCGGAGAGGTGCTCGTCTTCCTCGGCGGCTTCGGGGCGGCGAATCACGGCTTCCGGGTTTTGGTGGCGGTCGGAGCGCTCTCGGTCGTCATCACCGCGGCTTACTACCTCTGGACGATGCAGCGGATGTTCCTGGGCAAGTTGAACGAGAAGTGGGCCGGTCTCTGGGACATGAACTGGCGCGAACGGGCGACGCTCTACCCGCTGGCTGCGATCACGATCATCCTGGGCGTCTGGCCGACGCCGATCTTCAACCTGATCAATACCTCGCTGCATGCGCTGCTCGCGGTCGTGAACGGGCCGATGCGGGCCGGGTTCTGAGGGGGTGCGGATGAGTTCCGACCTGGCGGGGATCCTGCCGGAGCTGGTGCTGTCCGGCGCGATCCTCCTGCTCATCATCGTCGATCTGGCTTTGCGGAAGAGCCGCTCGCGCGCCCCGGCCCTGCTGGGCGTGACGGTCCTCGGGCTGATCGCGGCGGCGGCGGCGATGGCAGCCGCGCCGGCGGGAGCGCGCTCTTACTTCCACGGCATGATCGCGGTGGACGGGCTCGCTCTCTTCCTCAAGGGGGTCGTCTACCTCGCGGCCGCCCTCGGCTCGATCCTGGCGTTCCTTTCGCCCGAGGTGCGGCGCGAGCAGATCGGCGAGTACCTCATCCTCGTGCTCTGCCTGACGCTCGGGATGAGCCTGCTGGTCGCTTCGCAGAACCTCCTCATGATCTACCTCGCCCTCGAGCTGGTGTCGATTCCGTCCTACATCCTGGCCGGGTTCCGGCACGGCGACCGTCGTTCGAGCGAGGCGGCGCTCAAGTACGTCATCTTCGGCGCGGCTTCCTCCGGGATGATGCTCTACGGTTTCTCGCTGCTCTACGGGATGGCCGGCACGCTCGACCTGGGCGGCCTGCTGCGGGCGGTCGAGGCGCAGGCGATCGGGGGAGGAATCGGGGAGCAGTTCGCTCTCGCGGTCGCGATCCTGATGGCGCTGGCCGGGTTCGCGTACAAGGTAGCGGCAGTGCCATTCCAGACGTGGTGCCCCGACGTCTACGAGGGGGCGCCGACCCCTTTCACCGCGCTTCTTTCGGTCGGGCCGAAGGCGGCCGGTTTCGCGGCGCTCTTGCGCTTCTTCGTGGCCGGGTTCGCCCCCGAGGGATTGCCTGGTCCCGGCGCCTTTCCCTGGCCGTATCTCGTCGGGCTCATCTCGATCGCGACCATGACGGTCGGCAACCTGGCGGCGATCCCGCAGGACAACGTCAAGCGGCTCCTGGCCTACTCCAGCATCGCGCACGCGGGGTACATGCTGATGGGGGTGGCGGTCGGCAGCCCGCTCGCGATCAAGGCGGTCCTGCTCTACCTGCCGATCTATCTCCTCATGAACATCGGCGCCTTCCTGGCGGTGATGGCGGTCCGGGCGCAGACCGGATCGGAGTCGATTGCGGCCTATCGGGGCCTCGGCTCGCGCCACCCGCTCCTGGCGGTGACGCTGGCGATCTTTCTCTTCTCGTTGGTGGGAATCCCGCCGTTCGCCGGCTTTATCGGCAAGTTCTTCCTCTTCGCCGCTGTCCTGCAGGCGAAGACGCCCTTCTTCTATACCCTGGCCGTCATCGGCGTGATCAACTCGGTGATCTCGCTCTATTACTACGCGCGGATCATCAAGACCGTGTTCCTGGAGAAGGCGGAGCCGTCCGATGGAGTCGTCCTGGTGGCGCGGCCGACCGCGACCCTCCTCACGCTGCTGGCGATCCCGACGCTTGTGCTGGGAGTCTGGTGGGGACCGCTGATGGGGGTGGTGGAGAGATCGGCGGGGATCCTGCGATAAAGGTTGTGGCCCGGAGATTGGGGGCTGGGATCTTGATCTTGTGGAGCGGGCTCGGGTTCGGTGATCTCCAGTGCGGTGGACCAGATCCGCCTGGCTTGGCACGCGG
>CAYJLF010000028.1:0-52353 GCA_964371055.1 uncultured bacterium
GCGGTACGTGAGCTGGGTTTAGAACGTCGTGAGACAGTTCGGTCCCTATCCATCGTGGGCGGAGGAGATTTGAGGGGTGCTGTCCCTAGTACGAGAGGACTGGGACGGACGGACCTCTAGTGTGCGAGTTGTCGCGCCAGCGGCATTGCTCGGTAGCTATGTCCGGATCGGATAAACGCTGAAAGCATATAAGCGTGAAACCGGCCCCGAGATGAGATCTCCCGCGGGGTATCCCGCCTAAAGGCCCCTTGTAGACTACGAGGTTGATAGGCCGGAGGTGTACGCGTGGCAACATGCTTAGCCGACCGGTACTAATAGGCCGTGCGGCTTGATCGATTGATTTCGTGCGCGTGCTCAGAAGCGCGCTTCCTTCTCATACGATTGTCACTGTTTTCTCGGATTTGCACCGAGCGGGCGAGGGCGTAAGCCCCGTCCGCGCGGGCTCTGAGTTTCCGGTGGTTATGGCGGAGTGGCCACACCCGTTCCCATTCCGAACACGGTAGTTAAGCGCTCCAGCGCCGATGGTACTGCACGGGAGACCGTGTGGGAGAGTAGGACGCCGCCGGAATTTTTCTCACGAGAGGGCGGCCAGCACGTCGGATCGAGTCGGTCCCGGGACTTCCCGGTGATCGGCGGCGATACGAAGTGCCGGCCGCCCTCTGCGTTTAACCCGCAATCGAATGCGCGCGGATTCGCGGCCAATCGGGTATGACGGGCGTTGCGCCAGCGCGACGTTGCGCCGCGCTTGACCGGTTTCGCGACCGATCGTATCTTCCTCTCCGCGGTGGGGTGGGACGACGGGTGGCGGAGTTCCACGCCTCGGATGGCCGGAGATGCGGAGAGCCTCCTGACGAAAGGAGCCGGGTTCATGACTCCCCGAAACCTGCTGCGTGACCCATTGCGGAAGTTCAAGCCCTACGTCACGGGCAAGCCGATCGACGAAGTGCGGCGGGAATACGGCCTGACGGGACGCATCGCCAAGCTCGCCTCGAACGAGAACCCGCTGGGGAGCTCGCCCAAGGCCGTCGTGGCGATGCACGCGGCGGTAGAGGACGTCGCCCTCTACCCGGATGACAGCGCCTGGCACTTCCGGTCGCTGATTGCTTCCCGGATGGGGGTCGCGCTGGAGAACGTGATCGCCGCCTCGGGGTCCGTCGAGGTGCTCGAACTGGCCGCGGTAGCCTTCCTCGAGCCGGGGGACGCGGTCGTCAGTTCCGAGAAGACGTTCGCCATGTACGCTCTGGCGGCGGAAAAAGCGGGCGCGGAGTTCCGGGCCGCGCCGATGCGGGACGGCGGGTACCGCTACGACCTGGAGCGGATCGCGGAACTGATCGATGACAAGGTCAAGTTGGTCTATCTGGCCAATCCGACGAATCCCACCGGCACCTGGTTCTCCGATGTCGAGTTCGACCGTTTCATGGACCGGATCCCGCCCGATCCCCTCGTGGTCTACGACTCGGCCTACGAGGAGTACGCCGGGCCGGAGGGAATGCCCGATCCGATGAAGCACTTCCGGGCCGGCCGCCGCATTGCGCTCCTGAAAACCATGAGCAAGGCCTACGGGCTGGCGGGGATTCGGGTTGGGTACGCCATCGCCCCCCGCGAGATCGCCCACGGGATCATGACCTGCCGGATCCCGTTCAATGTCAACGCCGTGGCGCTCGCCGGCGCCGTGGCGGCCCTGGATGACGAGGAGTTTCTCCGTCGCTCCCGCGAGCACAACGATCGGGAGATCGCCTTCCTGCGCGAGGGGCTGGCCGGGCTGCCGGTCACGATCCCGCCGTCGCGGACGAACTTCATCTTCATCGACACCCCGAAGCGGGCGCCTTGGCTCTTCGAGGAGCTGCAGAAAATCGGGGTGATCGTTCGCCCGATCGGGGGGAAGGCGATCCGCGTCTCTCCCGGGCTGCGCGAGGACAACGCGAAGTTCATCGAGCACTTCCGCCGGCTGGTCCTGTCGGATGACGGGGGTGCCGACTAGCCGGGCTCGAATCGCTCCGAAACCGCCTTGCCGGAGCCGCCGTGGCTTTGGTAACCTCTCACGGTTGCGCGTCTTCAGTTTCGGGACGGAGCCGTCGGCGGGCGCGCCCGTACCCGGATCCAACGCCTGCTGGCGCCTGAACGATCGGCTGCTTTCCACTCGGATAGGGATGGGTGAGACGAAGAGGGGGGTTCTCCATTGAAGACCTTCGAGACCGCCAACATCAGAAACTTCGCGCTGGCCGGACACAGCGGCAGCGGCAAGACGACCCTGGCGGAGGCGATGCTGCTGTGCGCGGGCGCGATCACGCGGCAGGGGAAGGTGGCGGATGGGACGGCCACCCTTGACTTCACCCCCGAGGAGCACAAGAAGAAGACCGGCGTGAGTCTCGCGCTGGCGCAATTCGAGTTTGCCGGGAAGAAACTCAACCTCCTCGACTGTCCGGGGTATGCGGACTTCTTCGGCGAGGTGCACGCGGGCATCGCGGCAGCCGACTTCGGCCTGATCGTGATCAACGCGGTCGCGGGAGTCGAGCCTGACACCGAACGCGTCTTCGAGATGCTCGAAGCGGAAGAGAAGCCCCGCATTCTCGTCGTTACCGGGATGGACAAGGAACAGGCCGACTTCAACAAGGTGCTCGCCGGAATCAAGGACCGGCTGTCGGATCGCGCTGTTCCGCTCTATTTCCCGCTGGGCGCCGGGCCCAGCTTTACGGGCTTGGCCGATGTGCTGCACGGCAAGGCTCTGACGGTCGACGGGAAGGAGATCAAGGAGTCGCCGATGCCCGGCGATCTGCAGGGCGCGGCGGAAGACGCGCGGGGCAAGTTGGTCGAGCTGGCGGCCGAGAGCGATGACGCTCTGCTCGAGAAGTTTCTGGAGACCCTCGAGCTGAGCCCGGAGGAGACCATCACCGGGCTGCGTCGCGGCATCGCGCAGGGGAAGATCTTTCCGGTCATCCCCGTCAGCGGCGAGCGGAACCGCGGACCGGCGATCCTGCTGCAGTTCCTCGCGGAGTTCGGTCCGAGCGCGCTCGACACGACTCCGGTGCGTGCCTCAAGGGCCGGCGCCCCCGATCCCAAGCCGCTCCCCACGGACCCGAAGGGTCCCCTCGCGGCGCAGATCTTCAAAGTCTCCTCCGATGTCACGGCCCAGGAAATCGCGTTCATCCGTGTCTACTCGGGCACGCTCGAGAGCGGAAGCGAGGTGTACAACAGCACGAAGGACAACTCCGAGCGTGTCGGTCAGCTCTACCACTTCATGGGCAAGGAACGATCGGACGCCGAACGGATACCGGCGGGCGACATCGGGGCGGTGGCGAAGCTGAAGGCGGCCGGCATCAACGACTCGTTGAGCACGAAGGACCAGCGCGTGGCCGTGCGGTCGATCGAGTTCCCGCATCCGGTCCACGAAGTGGGGATCCGGGCCAAGACCAAGGGAGACGAGGAGAAGGTCGGCGCGGGACTGCACAAGCTCCTCGACGAGGATTGCACCTTCCAGGTCGACAACCAGAGCGACCTCCACCAGATGGTCCTGCGAACGATGGGAGATCAGCACGTCGACATCCTGCTCGAGCGGCTGAACCGCCGGTTCAAGGTCGAGGCGGAGCCGTTCAAGCCGCGCCTGCGCTACCGCGAGACGATCAAGGGGAGCGCTGATGTCTCCTACCGGCACAAGAAGCAGACCGGGGGGCGCGGCCAGTTCGCCGACGTCTCGATCAAGGTGGAGCCGCGGAATCGCGGCGAAGGTTACGAGTTCCTGAACGAAATCGTGGGTGGCGTCATCCCCACCAAGTTCATCCCGGCGGTGGAGAAGGGAATCGCGGAGGCGCTGGTCGAGGGTGTCCTGGCCGGTTACCCGGTGGTCGACTTCCGCGTGCGACTCCACTTCGGCGGATACCACGACGTCGACTCCTCGGAGATGGCGTTCAAGATCGCTTCGATCCAGGCTTTCCGCAACGGGATGAAGGAAGCCAAGCCGGTGCTGCTGGAGCCGATCGCCGAAGTCGTGATCGACGTGCCCGAGGAATTCACGGGCGGCGTGATGGGTGACCTGTCGAGCCGGCGCGGCAAGATCATGGGGATGGAGCCGGGACCCAAGTCCCAGCGGATCAAGGCGACGGTGCCCCAGGGCGAGCTGTACCGCTATTCGACCACGCTGCGCACCCTGACGCAGGGACGGGCGCGGTTCCGCGCGGACTTCTCGCACTATGACGAGGTGCCGCGGGAAGTGGTGGACAAGCTGGTGGAGGAACTGAGGAAGGAAAGGGAGGCGGCGGAAGCCTGAGCCGGGTCACGTTGATCCGGGCCGGGACGAGCCAAGCGCCGAGGGCCAGACATGAGCGGACATTCGAAATGGGCGACGATCAAGCGGAAGAAGGGCAAGCTCGACGCCGAGCGGGGCAAGCTCTTCACCAAGGCGATCAAGGAAATCACGATCGCGGCCCGGCAGGGAGGCGGTGACGCGGACGGGAACCCGCGCCTGCGGACCGCGATCCTGGCCGCCAAGGCCGTGAACATGCCGGCGGACAACATCAAGCGGGCGATCCAGAAGGGGACCGGCGAGCTGCCGGGTGTGACGATCGAGGAACACAACTACGAGGGATACGGCCCCGCCGGAGTAGCGCTCTTCATCGAGGTGACGACGGACAACAAGAACCGGACGACCTCCGAACTCCGCCACATTCTCAGCAAGCATGGCGGGAACATGGGCGAGTCCGGCTGCGTGGCCTATCTCTTCGAGCAGAAGGGGCTGATCACGATCGAAAAGGACAAGGTCACGGAAGAGAAGCTGATGGAGGTGGCGCTGGACGCGGGCGCCGACGACATCAGCTCGGAAGAGGCCGATGTCTTCGAGGTCTACACCCCCCCCAACATGTTCTACGCCGTGCAGCGGGCGCTCGAGGGGGCCGGGGTGCCGCTTCTTTCGGCCGAGCTGTCGCGCCTGCCGTCGTTGCAGGTGCAGATCGAGGTCGAGAAGGAGGCGATGCAGGTCCTGAAGATCATGGAGATGCTCGAGGACCACGACGACGTGCAGAAGGTCTGGTCCAATTTCGACATTTCGCAGGAACTGCTCGAAAAACTCAGCTGATCGGTGCTCGTCCCGAGGGATCGGCCCGGTGGGGCCGGTCCCCGCCTGCCGTCCCCGCGAGGGCCGCACATGAAAGTCCTGGGGATCGATCCCGGCAGCCGCAAACTCGGCTACGGTGTCATCGAGATGGCCTTCTCCCGCGGCCGCCGCCTGGCGAGCGGTACCCTCACGCTCGCCCCAGGCGCCCCCCTCTCCGCCCGCCTGCTTGAGGCCCATCGTTTCGTGGGGGAACTGATCCGCCTCCACTCCCCCGACCTGGTGACGATCGAGGAGTGCTTTGTCGCCCGGGGCGTGCGGGCCGCGCTGGTCCTGGGCGAGGTGCGTGGCGTGCTGCTGCTGGCGGTCGAGCAGGCGGCGGTCGCGTGCCGCGAAGTGGCGCCGCGGTCGGTCAAACTCGCGGTTGTCGGTCAGGGGAGCGCGGCCAAGGAACAGGTGCAGTTCATGATGCCCCGTCTCCTGGCCGATTGCCCGGTGGTCCTGGGGCCGGACGAGGCCGACGCGCTGGCGATCGCGTGGTGCGGCGCCGCGCAGGCCCAGACTCCGGGCCGACGCGACGGCCCGGCGAGAAAGCAGAGGGCTTCGTGATCGAGAGATTGGCGGGTGTCCTGGCGGCCCGTGGGCCGACCTCGATCGAGATCGGCCTCGGCCCCATCACGGTTTCGCTGTCGGTCCCGCTTTCGACCTCCCGGCGCCTGCCCGCGGTGGGTCAGCCGGTTGCGGTCATGACGCACCTGATCTGGAAGGAGGAGGGCCCGGCCCTCTTCGGATTCGCCGAACGGGCCGAGCGCGATCTCTTCCGCCTTCTGATCGGAGTCCAGGGTGTCGGGCCGACCGGCGCCCTCTCGCTGTTGTCCCACCTTCCGCCGCGCGAACTCCTGTTGCAGATCCGGGCGAGGTCGATCGAAGGGCTCACCCGCGTCCCGCGGATCGGAGAGAAGACCGCGGGGCGGATCCTGGTCGACCTGGGGCCGAAGGTCGATCGGATGGCGCTCGAGGGGGATGTGGCCTCCGTGACGGGCCAGCCCGGCGCCCTGCCGCAGGTCGGCGAGGATGCCGTGCAGGCCCTGACGGCGCTGGGGTATGTCTCCCGGGAGGCGCGCAGGACGGTCGAGCTGATCCTGAAGCAGGAGCCCGATCTGCCCTTGGACGAATGCGTCCGACGGGCGCTCCGTCAGGCCCCCCGAACTTCCGGCTGAGAACGAGCGATTTGGGCGCGATCGCGCAACTGACTGCAATGGAAAACGTTGGTCCTTCGATCCCGAAGAAACAGACTGTGAGGATGCCCCGCAATCAGGTAGAATTGGCGCAAGGCTTACGTTATATCACGCGCTCCCGGCTCTGCGTCGACCCAATCCCAGGGGCAGGCATGTCCAAAGTGGTCCCGCTCTTCGTCTCGAGCTGTCTGATCTTGAGTCTGGCCGCCGCGGCGCCGTCGGCGAGTGCGGCCGTGCTCGATCTGCCGCTGGAGCAGGAGATGCTTCGCGCGGATGCGACCGAGCGGATTCCCGTTGTCATCATGATGGACGACCCCGGTTTCTCGCCGGAGGTCGTCCAGCGTCTGAGTCGTCTCGACCGGGGGAGTCGTCGCGCCGAGGGGAGCGTTCGATTGCGCAACCACGCGGCGTTCGTGCAGGCTGATCTCCTCGCGGCGATGGAACGTCTCGTCCGCGAAGGGCGGGCGGAGAGTCCCCGCCCCCTGCTGGCCGCCAGCGCCGTCGCGGCGCGCGTCACGCCCTCCGGCATCCGCGATCTCCTGTTGGAGCCCGGGGTCCGGATCATCCGTTGGGATCCCCCCGTCCCGGAGGAGCGGATGGTCGACCGGGGACCGGAACCAGCCGGTGGATGGGGTGCGATCCAGGGGGAGCCGGGGCGCGACGATCCCCAGGTCTGGTGGCAGCTCGACGCGGTCAACGCTCCGGAGTGCTGGTCCGCCGGCTATGACGGCAGCGGGGTCATCGTGGCGGTCCTGGATAGCGGGGTCGACTACGAGCATCCCGACCTGGCGCCGCGGATCTTCTCCAATTCCGCCGAGATTCCCGGCAACGCGATCGATGACGACGAGAACGGGTTTGTCGACGACGTGCGCGGGTGGGACTTCGTTGACGGCGACAACGACCCGATGGGCTTCGGCGTGAGCGATCACGGCACGCTCGTCGCCGGCATCGTTGCGGGGGACGGGACATCCGGCATCCGCACCGGGGTCGCGCCCGGGGCCACGATCCTGCCGATTCGCGTCGTCGGCGCCAGCTGGTCCGCGATCTTCGAAGGGATCGACTACGCGATCCTGATGGGCGCCGACATCATCCAGATGTCGGTCAGCCAGAAGTGGCGCTTCACCCCGAAGCCCGACTTCGCGGCCTGGCGCGCGGCGGCCGACGCGGAGCTGGCGCTCGGGATCTTTCACGCCAATTCGATCGGCAACGAAGGGGACAACCAGAGTACCGACCCGATTCCGTTCAACGTCGCCGCCCCCGGCAACTGTCCCTCGCCGTGGCGGCACCCCGATCAGTATCTCGCCGGCGGCGTGAGCGGGATCACCGGGGTGGGAGCGATCGGCCAGGATGATGTCGTGGCGGACTACTCCAGCCGCGGACCGGCGGTCTGGGAGGACATCGCGGCCTTCGAGCCGGCGTATCCCTGGGAGATGCCGGGCGGGTATCGGGATTACCCGTGGAGCGGCGGGTTGGGTGGTCTGACCAAACCTGATCTCTCTGCCCCGGGTCCGGGAACCCTCTCGACCGCGCTGGGCGGCGGCTACCTGACCTTCGCGGGCACCAGCGCCGCCACGCCCCATGTCGCCGGGGCGATGGCGATCCTCCTGCAGGCCGACTCGACGCTCACGCCGGCGCAGATGGACATGATTCTGCAGACCACGGCGGTCGACCTGGGTCCCGCGGGCAAGGACAATCTCTACGGCGCGGGCCGACTCGATTGCCAGGCCGCCCTCGTACGCACCCTGAATCGCCCCCAGTACGGACGCCTGGCCGGGAGCGTGCGCGACGCGGTGACCGACTCGCTCCTGCGGGGCGTGACCGTCGTCCTCTCGACCGGGACGACGCATCAGACGAATCATGACGGCGCGTTCGATCTCCCGATGCTCGGCGGGTCGGTCACGGTGGCCCTCGACCTCTTTGGGTACTTCCCCGACACCAGCAGCGTCTTCGTCGTTTCGGGCGACAGCGTGACGGCGCTGGACCGTCTGCTGACGCCGCGGCCGCGCGGATACGTGACCGGAATCGTGCGCGAGACGAGCGGACCTTTGCTCCAGGGCGCCCGGGTCTCCCTGCATGAAGCGCCGTCTGTCACCGCCCTGTCCGACACGGCCGGCAGCTTCCTGCTGAGCGGAATGCCCGCGCAGGTCCCCTTGACCGTCGAGGTGGTCCGTTTCGGCCACCATCCCTACGCCACCGTCGTGACCCTGGAGCCGGACTCGACCGACACCCTCCAGATCGAACTCGAACCGGGCGTCTGGGACGATTTCGAACTGGACCAGGGCTGGAGCCGGGGCACGGGCGACACCGCCGTGATGGGACGCTGGGAACGAGGCGACCCTGCAGGGACCTGGCACAACGGCACGCCCGTGCAGCCGGACGACGATGCCTCGTCCGACGGCACGAACTGTTGGCTGACCCAGAACGGGAACCCGGGCGCCGGGACCGAGCTGACCGACGTCGACGGCGGGACCACCTCGCTGCTCTCCCCGATCTTCGACGGCACGGTCTTCACGTTTCCGGTGTTGACCTACCAGCGGTGGTACAGCAATAACACGGGCGGGGTGGCCGACGATCCGTTCGTAGTCCAGGTCAGTTCGGACGGCGGCGGAACCTGGGTGACGCTCGAGACGGTCACGCTGGCCGCGCCGCAGTGGGTCGAACGGTCGTATGAGCTGGTGGGCCGCCTCGCGATCACCCCGACCATGCGCATCCGATTCCAGGCGCGCGATCTCGGATCACCCTCCATCGTCGAGGCGGCGGTCGACGATGTCCGCGTCACGCAGAGTCTGACGGCCGCGGCGCCGGAGATCGACGGGCCGCGAACCGCGGGACCGAGCTTCGCCCTCGGCCGGCCCTGGCCCAGCCCCGCGTCCGAAGGGACCTCGATCCGCTTTGCGCTCCCCCGCGAGGCGGCTGCGCGGTTGACGGTCTTCGACGTTCAGGGCCGCCGCGTCCGGGATCTCGTGCGCGGCGTGATGCCCGGCGGAGAGCACGAAGTCCGATGGGACGGCCGCGACGAAGAGGGCCGCCGGTGCGCGGCCGGAATCTACCTCTACCGCCTCGAGCAGGGCGCGGACCACGCCGTGGGCCGCGTGGTCTGGCTCCACTAGTAGCCTGGCTGCGCGGGACTTCCTCAGAAGAGAAAGTCGGTCGAGAGGAAGCTCGACGACCGCTCGCGCAGGATCCGGGTCAGGATTTCCCGGTTGATCGGTTCGTTCTTCGCGGCGACCAGCGTTCGGATCGAGAAGACCCGGAGCGCGTCCGAGACCGATAGCGTCCCTTCGGCGGAGTCCTTGCGCCCGGTGAACGGGAAGGTGTCGGGACCGCGCTGGCACTGGCTGTTCAGGTTGACCCGGCAGACCTGGTTGACGAGCGGGTCGATGAGCCGGGCCAGGGCCGCGGGGTCGGTACCGAAGAGGGAGACCTGCTGTCCGTAGGGCGACTCGGTGATGTAGCGGATCGGTTCGTCGAGATCACGGAACGGTACGACCGGGATCACAGGCCCGAACTGCTCCTCGTGCCACAGGCGCATCGCGGACGAGACGGGGTAGACGATGGCCGGGTGGAAGTAACGGCCGCACGCGGTTCCGCCCCCCGGATTGATCACCCGCGCCCGCGTCCCGTCGCTCCCGGCCACGGCGTCCTGCACGAGGTCGGAGAGATACCGCGTCTTGTCCGGTTCGGGCAACGGGGTCAACCGGACCCCTTCTTCCCACGGCATGCCCGGCCGCAGGCTCTCCACGGCGGCGGCGAGGCGATCGAGGAAGCGATCCGCGATCGAGGCGTGCACGAAGAGGATCTTGAGGGCCGTGCAACGCTGCCCGTTGAAGGAGAGCGCGCCCAGCGCGCATTCGCGCACCGCGAGATCGAGGTCGGCGTCCGGCAGGATGACGGCGGGATTCTTGGCGTCGAGTCCCAGCACGGAGCGCAGCCGGTGCGGCCGGGGATGCTGCTGCTTGAGCAGGTCGGCGACGCGATGGGTGCCGATGAAGGCGAGCACGTCAATCCGCCCCGACTCCATCAGAGGTCCGACCACGGTCCGGCCGTCCCCGTAGACCGTGTTGACCACGCCGGGAGGGAAGGTGTCCCGGAAGGCCTCGAGCAGGGGACGGTGAAGCAGCACGCCGAGCCGGGGCGGCTTGAAGATGACAGTGTTGCCCATGATGAGCGCCGGAATCAGCGTGGTGAAGGTCTCGTTGAGCGGGTAATTGAACGGCCCCATGCAGAGCGCCACGCCCAGCGGAGCGCGGCGGATCTGGGCGAGAATCCCTTCTTCGATGACGAATCGCGAAGAAACGCGGTCGAGATCCTTCAGCGCCTCGACCGTGCCCGCGATGTACTCGAGCGTCCGATCGAACTCGCGTTCGGAGTCGAGGCGCGTCTTTCCGATCTCCCACATGAGGAGCCGGATCGTCTCCTCCCGGTGTTCCTTCATCCGGAAGGCGAAGTCGAGGACGCAGCGGATCCGGTCCGCGACCAGCATCGTGGGCCACGCGCCGCGGCCGGCTCCGAAGGCGGCGAACGCTGCCTCGAGGGCCGTCGTGGCCTCCGCCGGACCGAGGAGCGGGTAGCTTCCGATCCGCGCCGGCTCGAGTTCCTCTCCCCGGCGCCAGCAGACGGGCGAGAAGACGTCCTGGCGGGGACCGCTCCAGTGGCGGATCTCTCCACCCACGAGGTACTCGGTCTGTTCGACGGGTCCGTCGAGGCGGGCGGAGGCGGGTACCGTGCCTTCCTCGGGGTAGATCGAAGGCATCACGAAGGAGCGGGCATCGTCGGTCATGTTCCAGGCCTCCTCGGTCGAGGATGGAGACACCGGGCGTGGAGGAGGCGCCGGGGGCGAGTCCGGCCTCCATGGCAGGACTGTAGCAGCCGGCGCGAGGCGAGGGTAGCGCGGCGCGGGCGCGGCCTGGATGGCCGGGCCGACGGGGTCAGGGGACGGGGACCGGAGGAACTCAGGCCTCGAGCGCCGAGCCGTTCTCCTGTCCGCGATACTCGAGTTCGAAGTACCGGGCGTAGATACCGCCCACGCGCAAGAGTTCGTCGTGCGTTCCCTCTTCGACCAGCCGGCCGCGATGCAGAACCAGGATGCGCTGCACGTGGCGGATGGTGGAGAGCCGGTGCGCGATGACGATGCTGGTGCGCCCGCGGAGCAGCGCGATGACCGCGGCGCGAACCTGCTGCTCCGTCTCGGTGTCGACATTGCTCGTCGCTTCGTCGAGCACCAGCACGGGCGGATCCGCGGCCAGGGCGCGGGCGAAGGAGACAAGCTGGCGTTCGCCGGAGGAGAGCTGCGCGCCGCGCTCGCCGACTCCACGATTCTGCCCCGCCTCGAGACGGCCGATGAGCGGGGAGAGCCCCGCGACTCGAATCGCCTCCTCGATCCTCTCCTCGGACCGGCCGCCCCGGAGCGCGATGTTGAGCCGGATGCCGCCGCTCCAGAGGAAGACCTCCTGGGGGACGATGCCGACCCGGCGGCGGAGCTCGTTCAGGTTCCAGTCCCGCAGATCGCGTCCGTCCACGAGGATCGAGCCGGCGTCGACGTCATAGGTGCGGGTCAAGAGATGGGCGATGGTCGACTTGCCGGCGCCGGTATGTCCGACGAGAGCGACCGCTTCGCCGGAGCCGACCCGGAACGACAACCCCTTGAGCACCTCTTCGCCCGGGAGGTAGCTGAAGCGAACGTCGCGGAACTCGACCGCCGGGACGGTCGGGGGTCCCGGCGTCGCGGGAACCTCGTTCGCCCGGAGGGACGCGACCGGATGCGGCGGCGTGGACCGGCTCTCGGACGAGACGATCCGCGGCTGCGTGTCGAGCAGGTCGAGGATCCGCTCGGAGGAGGCCATCGCCCCCTGCAGGATGTTGTACCTCTCGCTCAGGTCCCGGATCGGGCGGAAGAACCGCTCGCTGTACTGGATGAAGGCGACCAGCGATCCGAGGGTGATCGCCTGCTCGAGGGCCGCTCCGCCGCCGCGCCAGAGAATCAGCGCCAGCGCCGCCGCCTCCAGGATCTCGACGACGGGGAAGTAGACCGAGTAGTAGAAGACCGACTTCAGGAAGGCGTCGCGATGCCCGGCGTTGAGCTTCGCGAACTTCCGCTCGTGGATCGACTCCCGGTGGAAGAGGTGCACGAGGGAGATCCCGGTGAACGACTCCTGCAGGAAGGCGTTGATGGCGGCGATCCGGACGCGGATCAGGGCATAGGCCGCGCGAACGCGGGCGCGGAAGAGCAGCGTGACCACGAGGAGCAGGGGGACGACCGTCAGGGTGACGAGGGCAAGCGACGGATTCAGCCAGAAGAGGATCCCCGCGATGCCGAAGAGCGTGATGATGTCGCCGAAGATCGAGACCAGACCCGAGGTGAAGAGGTCGTTCAGGGTCTCGATGTCTCCGGTCAGACGCGTCATGATCCGGCCGACGGGGTTCTTCTCGTAGTAGCCGGCGTCGAGCCGCTGCAGGTGCCGGAAGAGAGCGTTCCGGAGATCGGTCGTGATCCGCTGCCCGGTTGCCTGCATGAGCGTCATCTGCAGGTAGCGGACCACGAAGACGGCCGCCAGCAGCGCCAGATAGAGCAGGGAGAGGCGGCCGAGTCCGCCCAGATCGCCCGAGGCGATGTGCACGTCGATGGCCCGGCGAGTCAGGAGGGGAAAGGCGAGTTCGCCGGCCGAGATCAGGAGCAGCAGGAGGACGGCGGCGACGAGCCGACCGCGGTAAGGGCGGGCAAAGGCGAGCAGCCTCCCCAGCACGACCCGGTCGAGTTTGGGTTGGTAGAGGCGCTCGACCTCCGGGCCGGAAGTCACATCCGAGGGCGCGGCAGGACCGCGGGCTTTACCCCGGGACATCGGTCGCCTCCAGTTCCTCGGCCAGGGCCTGGCGACGGGCGAGGTCGGCGTAGAGCCCGCCCAGGCGGAGGAGTTCCCCGTGGGTCCCGCGCTCGACGATCCTCCCCGCCTCCAGCACCACGATCTGATCCGCATCCCGCACGGTGGAGATCCGGTGGGCGATCAGAAGGACCGTGCGCCCGCGCGAGACACCGCGCAGAGTCCGCAGGAGGTCCTCCTCGGTGCTCTTGTCGAGACTGGAGAGACAGTCGTCCAGGACCAGAACCGGCGCGTCCTTGAGCAGGGCGCGGGCAAGCGCGGTGCGCTGCCGCTGACCCCCGGAGAGGGTCACGCCGCGTTCACCGACCACCGTGTCGAGGCCGCGCGTCAGAGTCTCCAGGTCGGGTCCCAGGTGCGCGAGGCCGGCCGCCCGGTGGACCTCCTCCGCGGAGGCGTCGGCCCGCCCGAACCGGATGTTCTCCGCCAGCGTGTCGGAGAAGAGAAACGGGTCCTGGGGCACAACCCCGATCGCGCCCCGGAGGTCCGCCAGGCGGTACTCCCGCAGGTCGACTCCGTCCAGCAGCACGCGTCCTTCCGTCGGATCGACGAGGCGCGGAACGAGCGACGCGAGTGTGCTCTTCCCGCTGCCGGTGCGGCCGACGATGGCGATCGCCGTGCCGGCGGGGATTTCGAGGTCGATGCCGGAGAGGACCGGCGCGCCGCCGGGATGGGCGAACGACACGCCTTCGAACCGGAGCGTCCCGCGCGGCCGGCCGGCCGGGACGTGGAGGCCGTCGCGGATCTCCGGAACCTCGCGCCAGACCGCCAGCATCCGCTGCATGGCGGCCTCGCCGCGCTGGACCAGCGAGATCACCCACCCGACCGCGATGAACGGCCAGGTCAGCTGAGAGAGATACCCCATGAAGGCGACCAGTTCGCCGAGGGTCACGCCGCCCCGGATCACCCGCATGCCGCCGACCCACAGCAGGAGGAGAGATCCGCCGCCGAGCACCAGCCCGATCGAGCCCTGAAACAGCGCGCGATAGCGGATCAGGTCGAGATTGCGGGCGAGGTAGGCTTCGTTCTGCGCGGCGAAGTGCTCTTCCTCGGCTTCCTCCTGTCCATAGCTCTGCACCACGCGGATCCCGGCGATGTTCTCCTGGGCGACGTTGGAGAGGACGCCGTACTGGTCCTGGACGCGCAGCGAGCGGCGATGGACCTCCTGCGCGAAGCGGGAGACAACCACGGCCATGAGGGGGAAGGGAAGGAGCGTCGCCGCGGTCAGAATCGGATCGAGCCGCAGCATGAGGACGAGGGCCGCGACCACCACCGTCGCGGTCGTCAGGCCGTACATCAGCCCGGGTCCGACGACGTCGCGCACCGCGTTCAGGTCGTTCGTGGCGCGGGCCATCAGATCGCCGGTGCGCTGCCGGTGGTAGAAGCTGAGCGAGAGCGACTGCAGGTGCGCGAAAAGATCCTGCCGCACGTCATACTCCACCAGCCGGGAGGCGCCGATCAGGATCCAGCGTTTGAGAAAGAGGAAGATCCCGCTGGCCGCGCTTGCGCCGACGATCAGGCCGGCGATGCGGAAAAGCGTCCTCGGCTCATCGCCTCCCTGGATGGCGTCGACGCCCCGCTTCAAGAGCCAGGGGACAGCAAGCGACAGGCCGCTCTGGGCGATAATACAGAGATACCCCAGGGCGATCCGGCCCCGGTAGCGCCTGAGGTAAGGACGCAGCTCGCGCAGGTAGGGAAAAATCCGCACGTACTCCTCGCGGGGAGGTCCTGGTTCGGGTCCGATCCGTGATCCGTGAGGCTAACGCGTGCCACCGGCGTCGGGCAAGCGCCGTGGTGGATCGATCGGCCGCCCGGAATGGGGTGGCGCTTCGGGGGCCAGCGTGCAAGGATCCTCAACCAGGACGGTGGCCTTGTCTCGACCGGGCGCCGGGTGTGCCGCGGCGACAAGGACCGCCATGGGAATGTGCTCGGGCGGGGGGTGGCCACGATCACCTTGGATGCAAGGAGGACCCATGCCCATCGGGAAGCGGTTCACGGCGGAGCTGATCGGCACTTTCTGGCTGGTCTTCGGCGGGTGCGGCAGCGCGGTGCTGGCAGCGAAGTTTCCGGAAGTCGGGATCGGACTGGTCGGTGTCTCTCTCGCTTTCGGGTTGACCGTGTTGACCATGGCGTTCGCCATCGGCCACGTCTCGGGCTGTCACTTGAACCCGGCGGTGTCGATCGGGCTGTGGGCCGGGAAGCGTTTTCCCGGCTCTGAGCTCATCCCCTACATCGTCGCGCAGGTGATCGGGGCCACGCTCGCGGCGCTCGCGATCTACCTGATCGCCAGCGGGGCCGGGAGCGACCCGCGCCCCGGAGGCCTCGCCAGCAACGGCTATGGAGCGCACTCGCCCGGGGGCTACGGCCTGGGGGCCGGGCTTCTCGCCGAGATCCTGCTCACCTTCTTCTTCCTGCTGGTGATCCTGGGCGCCACCGACCGGCGCGCACCGCAGGGGTTCGCGCCGATCGCCATCGGGCTCTGCCTCACCCTGATCCACCTGATCGGCATTCCCGTCACGAACGTTTCGGTCAACCCGGCGCGCAGCACCGGTCCGGCCCTCATGGTCGGCGGCTGGGCCTTGCAGCAGCTCTGGCTCTTCTGGCTCGCGCCGATCGTGGGGGCGGTCCTGGCCGGAGTCGTACACCGGGCGATCTTCGCGGAAGAACGATAGGCGGGCGCACGGGCCCGTCGATCGGAAAGGAGTGAGACGACATGCATCACCATCACCATCGTTTCGCGGGGTCTCCGGGCCGCAGTTGGCGGCGGATCGGGCCCGGACTTTCGCTCGCGCTGATCCTGTTCGTCCCGGCGGCGCCGCGGCCGGCGCAGGCCGACGTCCTTCCCATCCTCTCGCTCCAGGAGACACACCTCTTCGTCCTGGAACGCGCCGAGGATGCGATTCGTGTTCAGGAACGGGCGGCTCGGGATGAGGAGTCGATCGCGTCGCGCGAGGAGGGAGATGCGAAGAGCGCGCTGGAGCGCGAGAAGGCCCAGATCGAGATCGTGAAGAAGGACATCGAGGCGATCAAGGCGAGGATCGATGCGGCCAAGCAGGCGAAGGACGAAGGGGCGCGCCTCGAGTTCGAGAAGCAGAAGAAGATCCAGGAGATCGAGCTGAAACTGGCCGAGAAGCGCAAGGAGATGCGCGACGCCGAGCTCTCCGACGCGGAGGCGCGCAAGAACGCGGGCTCTGCCCTGGCGGCCGCCTGCGCCCGCGAGCAGGAGCTGCGGTCCCGCCGTCAGTCCTTCCTGGCATTGCTGGCGAAGGAGAACGTCCTGCCGGCCGAGATCGCCGCGGAGGAGGCGAAGGTGCGCGAGGTGGAGCGATCGGTGTTGCAGGCGCACCGGGATGCGGCGGGGCGGGCCAAGAGCGCGGCGGAGCGGCGGGTCGACCTGCTCGGCAAGCGAATCGAGGCTTTGGAGGCGCAACTCGCGGCCGTGACCGTGCGCAGCTAGCCACCGGCCAGCAGGGTGCTGAAAAAGCCGGGCCCGCCGCGCCAGGTTTTCAGTACCCTGCTAAGGCTCGCGCTCGTGGAACTCCGTGCCATCGTGGGACAGGAGCTTCTCCTTCCCCTCGAGGGTCGTCCGGATGTGGGCCGGCCGGCCCCAGATGCGGGCGAGGTTACGCAACGTGTCGCGCGCGTAGGCCAGGTCGAGCTCGATTCCCTGGTAGTCGTGGGTGAGGAAGAGCTCGCCCCGGTTCTCGAAGTTGCCGTCCTCGACCAGGATCACCGGTCGTCCGTGATTCGTGAGCTGGAGGAGGAGCTGCCGCTTGATGGTGGCGAAGTCCCGTTCCGAGATCTCGAACCGGCGCGTGCGCTCGTTCCACTGGTAGGCAAAGAGACGGGCCCGGTCGCAGAAGTCGGGCGTGAGGAAGGTGTCGATGAAGCTGATGTCGTTGTGCAGGCGGCGCACCTCGAAGATCTGCTCACGACCGCGCCCGGCGCCGGTGTCCCAGGCCTGCCGTCGCTCGTAGTCGTCGCACTCCTCCCAGGCCGGTCCGAAGCGTCCCTTGTCCCATCGCTCCTCGATGTCCCGCCAGAGTTCCAGCCCCACCTTGTAGGGGTTGAAGCTCCCGGGCGGCATGGCGAAGACCCCGGAGCAGTGGTCCGCGTAGTCGATCACCTCATCGTCCCGCAGGACGCGCTCGGTCATGATCCGCGAGTGCCAGTAGCTGGCCCAACCCTCGTTCATGATCTTGGTCTGCATCTGCGGCAGGAAGTAGTAGGCCTCGTCCCGGACCACCTCGAGGAGGTCCTGCTGCCAGCGGGGCAGTGGGGCGTGCCGCGCCAGGAAGAAGAGGATGTCGCGCTCGGGGCGCTCCGGGAAGCGCCTCCGCCGGGCCTGCTCCGCCTCCAGGCGCCGGCGCTGGGCCTCGAGATACTCGGGCGGATTGACGAACGAGTCGAGGTACTCCTTGGATCGGAGACGCGGCACCTCGACGGCGTCCTCGACGATCTCCGGCTCGGGAGCGCGCCGCGCATCGAGAAAGACCCGCGTCGGATCGATGAGATCGTCCAGCGAGAGCGCGGCGTCGAGGAACGCCTCGACCTTCTCGAGACCATAGCGCTCCATGTGCCGGCGCACGAGGGCGGCGTGGTTGGCGCACTCGTCCACCATCCGGCGGTTGGTGTGCCGGAAGTAGACGTTGTTCTTGAAGAAGTCGCAGTGAGCGTAGACGTGGGCCATGACCAGCTTCTGGTCGACCGGCTCATTGGCCTCCTGCAGGTAGGCGATACAGGGGTCGTTGTTGATCACCAGCTCGTAGATCCGCGAGAGCCCGTAGGTCAGCCCCTTGGAGAGCCGTTCGTACTCCATCCCGAAGCGCCAGGAGGGATAGCGGATGGGGAAGCCGCCGAACGCGGCCACCTCGTTCATCTCCTCGGCCGAGACCATCTCGAAGATGACCTCGAAGAAATCGAGGCCGAAGCTGCGGGCGACCTCCCTGATCTCGTCGCGCGCCAGCGCCAGGGACGGTGGAAGGTTCATCGCCCCGGCCCCAGAAAGGCGCGGATCGAGTCGTAGATGCCGTCCTTCCCCGCGATGTGGGAGAGCGCCAGCCGTTCGTCGTCCGGGAAGCGCGCCGTCAGGTCTTTCAGGAACTGGCCGCTGCCGTAGGGCGACTCGACCTGCCCGTAGCAGAAGAGGTTGGCTGCCGGCAGCAGGGTCTCTTCCAGGAGGCGGACGCAGAGATCGGTGTCGCCGCTGCCCCAGTTGTCTCCGTCCGAGAAGTGGAAGGGGTAGATGTTCCACTCCGACGGCGGATAATCGGCGGCGATGATGTCGGCCAGGAGCTGGTAGGCGGAGGAAATCCTGGTCCCGCCCGACTCGCGCAGGTGGAAGAAGGTGTCGCGGTCGACCTCGCGGGCGGCGGCGTCGTGCACCAGGTAGCGGATCTCCAGGTCGCGGTAGTGGTGGCGGAGCCAGGTGTCGATCCAGAACGACTCGATCCGCACGATCTCCTTCTGCTCGTCCCCCATCGAGCCCGAGACGTCCATGGCATAGATGACGACGGCATTGGCGCGCGGCGAGCGACTGGTCTTGGCCGCACGGTAGCGCTTGTCCTCCTTCACCGGCACGATGACCGGGCGATCGGGGTCATAGGTTCCCTCGACGATCTGCCGGCGGAGGGCGCGGCGGAAGGTCCGGCGGAAGTGCCGCAGCGACTCGGGGCCGGTGGAGCGGATTCCGGTGTAACGCTCCTGGTCTTCCGGGAGATGACGGTCGCCGCGCGGCTCGATCCGCGGCAGGGCCAGCTCTTCGCCCAGGATCTCGGCCAGCTCGTCAAGGGTGACCTCGACCTCGAGCAGGTGGGCGCCCGGTTCGTCCCCGGCGCCGGCCCCTTCGCTCCCCGTCGCCCCGTCGACCGCTTCCCCCGGTTCGCCCTCCCCCTGGCCGACGCCCCCGGCCTGGTTCTTGCCGTGCCGGAAGTGCGGCGTATCGATGCGGGGGACCGGGATCGAGATCGTGCGGCCGCCCTGTCGTCCGATCAGCTCGCCCCGCGTGATGTACTTGCGGAACTCCTGCTTGATCCGGCCGCGGATGATCTCCTTGAACCGGTTGTGGTCCCGATCGATGCGCAACACCATGGCCGGGTCTCCCGCCCGCCTAGGCCTTGCTCGGGCCGCCGCGGGCGAAGATCGAGGCGACGTAGTTCAGCACGTCGGTGGCGCAGATCTCGCAGTAGCCGTAGTTCTGGACCAGCCGGTGCTTGACCACGTCGATCTTCTCCTGGGTCGCCTTGTCGATCACCGAGGAGACAAGACTGGTCAGCTTGATCGTGTCGCGCTGGTCTTCGAACAGCTTCAGCTCCAGCGCCTTCATCAGGCGGGAGTTCATCTTGTAGTTGAACTGCTTGCCGTCGATGGCGAGGGCCCCGATGTAGTTCATGATCTCCCGGCGGAAGTCGTCCTTGCGGCTCTCGGGGATGTCGATCTTCTCCTCCACCGAGCGCATCAGCCGCTCGTCCGGCTCCTCGTCCTGGCCGGTGTAGGGGTTGCGGACCCGTTCCCGCTGGGTGTAGGCCTTGATGTTGTCGATGTAGTTGGCGCACAGCTTGGTGATCGCCTCCTCGTCGGCCGAGATGGCGCGCTGCACCTCGTTTTTGGCCACCGCCTCGTACTCCTCCTTCACCACGTTGAGCAGTTCGGTGAACTGCTTGCGCTGTGCTTCATTGGTGATGAGGGAGTGATGCTTGAGGCCGCTCTCCAGCTCGTTGATGACGACGAACGGGTTGAGGCAGTTGCCGGCGCGGTCGGAGACCAGCGCATTCGAGATCTTGTCCTGGACGTAGCGGGGGGAGATTCCCTCCAGACCTTCGCGTTCGGCCTCCTTGCGGAGTTCGCGGATGTTGTCGCTGGTGTAGCCGGGGAGCGTCTTGCCATTGTAGAGCTTGAGCTTCTGCAGCAGGGTGAGGTCGGCCTTCTTCGGCGCCTCGAGCCGGGTGAGGACGGCCCACATGGCGGCCATCTCGACCGTGTGCGGGGCGATGTGGCGCCCGCGGATCTTCCGCTCGTTGTAGTCCTTCCGGTAGATCTTCACCTCCTCGTCCAGCTTGGTGATGTAGGGGATGTCGATCTTGACCGTACGGTCGCGCAGTGCCTCCATGAACTCGTTCTTCTGCAGCTTGCGGTACTCCGGCTCGTTGGTGTGGCCGATGATCACTTCGTCGATGTCGGTCTGGGCGAACTTCTTCGGCTTGATCTTGTGCTCCTGGCTGGCGCCGAGGAGGTCGTAGAGGAAGGCGACGTCGAGCTTCAGCACCTCGATGAACTCGATGATCCCGCGATTGGCGATGTTGAACTCGCCGTCGAAGTTGAAGGCGCGCGGATCGGAGTCGCTGCCGTACTCGGCGATCTTGCGGTAGTTGATGTCCCCGGTCAGCTCGGTCGAGTCCTGGTTCTTCTCGTCCTTGGGCTGGAAGGTGCCGATCCCGACCCGGTCCTTCTCCGAAAGGAGCAGGCGGCGCACGCGCACGTGCTCGATCACTTTCGTCCAATCGCCGTCGTAGCGGCGGATCAGCTCGTCGTAGTTCCTCCGGCAGGAGGGACAGAGATCTCCCTCCACCGCCAGGCGGAACTCGTCCTCGCCCTCCCGGAGCGGACGGCCGGTCCCGAGGTCGGCCACCTGGCGATTCAGCTCGGCCACCAGCTCCGCCCGAATCTCGACCGGCACGAGATGCAACGGCTCCTCGTGCATCGGACAGGGCTCGAGGTGATCGACGTCTGGGTTCAGCTTCCAGCCGAAGGAGTAGAGGGCGCCCTCCCGGGTGCGGGAGTAGTGCTCGAGTCCCTTCTTCAGCATCCGCACGATCGTCGACTTGCAGCTTCCGACCGGTCCGTGCAGGAGCAGGACTCGCTTCTCCGGGCCGTAGCGCAGGGCGGCGGCTTTGAAGAAGCCGGCCAGCTTCATGAGGGGAATCTCGAGGCCGAAGACGGCATCCGCGCCGTGATCGATCGGGTCGTCGAAGAAGCGATAGCGGAGGATCTTCTTCTTGAACTCGACATACTCCTCGACCCCGTGGGAGAGGATCATGTCGTAGACCCGCTGGAAGGCGGTCCGCGTGACGCGTGGATGCTGGCGGACGACGTCGATGTAGTCGGCGAGCGATCCCTCCCAGTTCAGCTCGAGGTAGAGCTCGCGCCGCTGGCGCTGGGAGACGAAAGCGAAGAGGTCGAAGTCGGATGCCATCGGTTCCATCCTTCCGGGTCGAATCCGCGGGTAGTGTGCGGAATCCCTGACCCCGTCCGTGGCCGCTCCCTGTCCGGCCAGACCCGCGAGCGGCCTCCCATTCCCTGCGCCGGCTCTCTCCGTATTGTCGGGGAAGGGCCCGGCGTCGGCAATGGTCGTCTCTCCCGGCGCGCCGGCCGCGGTCCGCCGGGTACGATATCGGCTCTTCCCGCACCCTCCTTGAGGCGGCCCGGTGACGCCGGCCGGCGCTCATCGGCGCGCGCGGACGCGCGCTATCACCCGCTTCCCGTGCCGTGGTACCCTCGCGGCCATCGCCTCCGCGCGGTGACGAGCGTCGTCGCGCGCGGAACCTGGCCTCCGGGAAGCCAAGGAGTACGACCAAGCATGGACGCGACCGGCGGCGACGAACGTCACCCGGATGGAGAAGAGGGCGGGGCGCCCAACCGATACGGCCGTTCTCCGTGGGCCGATCCTCATCCTCAGGACGCGGAACGTTCCTGGGAGATCGGGCTTAGGCCGCAGGCGCTCGACGAGTTTGTCGGCCAGGCGCGGTTGCGGGAGAACCTCTCGATCCTGATCGAGGCGGCCCGCATGCGCGGCGAACCGCTCGAGCACATCCTGCTGACCGGTCCGCCGGGGCTGGGCAAGACGACGATGGCGCTTCTCCTGGCCCGCGAGATGGAAGCGGAGATCCGCCAGACCAGCGGTCCGGCGCTGGAGCGAGCGGGAGACCTGGCGGGCCTCCTCACGACCCTGCCTCCCGGCGGGTTTCTCTTTATCGACGAGATCCATCGGCTGAACCGGACGATCGAGGAGTATCTCTACCCCGCGATGGAGGACTTCCGCCTCGACATCATGCTCGACCGCGGGCCGAGCGCGCGCTCGGTGCAGCTCAAGCTCGAGCGGTTCACGCTGGTCGGCGCGACCACGCGCGCCGGGCTCCTGACCGGGCCTCTCCGTTCGCGCTTCGGCCTGACCGGGCGAGTGGACTTCTACCCGGCGGAGGACCTGGCCCGGATCGTGACGCGATCGGCCGGCATCCTGGGCGTAGAGGCCGAGGGCGACGCCCTGTTCGAGCTGGCGCGCCGGAGCCGCGGCACGCCGCGCATCGCCAACCGCCTGCTCCGGAGGGTGCGCGACTACGCCCAGGTGCGGGCCGACGGGCGGGTCACCCTGGCTCTGGCCCGCGAGGCGCTCGAGCTGCTCGACGTCGATGAGCAGGGGCTGGACGAAATGGACCGCCGGATCCTGGAGACCGTCGTCCACCGTTTCAACGGCGGTCCGGTCGGTCTGAGTTCACTCGCCGCCTCGGTCGGCGAGGAGGCCGACACCCTGGAGGAAGTGCACGAGCCCTACCTGGTGCAGCAGGGTCTGCTGCAACGGACGCGACTGGGACGGGCCGCGACCGCCGGGACCTATCGGGTTCTGGGACTCGCGCCGAGAATCCCACCGCCTTCCGCCGACGGGCAGGAGTCACTCTTCTAGCGTAGCCGCCGGACGGGTGACCGATCCATAGCGGCGGGGATCTGGTTGGATCGAACCGCATGACACTCTCTCATCCCGAACCTCCCGACGAGTCCTCCTGGCTGTCGGCGTACGACTACGAACTACCGGACGCGCAGATCGCGCGCCGGCCGGCCGAGCCGCGCGATGCGAGTCGCCTCCTGGTCCTCGATCGCGGGAGCGGCGCACGCACCCAGACGACGTTCCGCCATCTGCCGCGCTTCCTGCGCGAGGGTGATCTCCTCGTCTTGAACGAAACGCGGGTTCTGCGTGCCCGGTTCTACACGCGACTCGAGCGGACCGGCAGGCCGGTCGAGGTTCTCCTCTCCCACGCCGAGGGGATGGAGTGGCTGGCCCTGCTCGGTTCGGGCCGGCGCGTGCGGGCGGGGGACCGCCTCGTCCCCGAGGATGATCCCGCCGGTCCGGGGGAGCGGCTGGAGATCGTCGGGCGCGACGAGGGTGGGCTCTTCCGTCTGCGCGTGCTGGAGGGATCGATGGGGGAGTTGCTCGAACGGATCGGGCATGTCCCGCTTCCGCCCTACATCGATCGTCCGGACCGGCCGGAGGACCGCGAGTGGTACCAGACCGTCTTCGCGCGGCAGGAGGGGGCGGTGGCCGCGCCGACGGCGGGACTCCACTTCACCCCGCACCTGCTCTCCACGCTGGAATCGCTGGGGGTCGAGCTGGCCCGCATCGTCCTGCACGTCGGCCCCGGCACCTTCCTCCCGGTACGGGCGAGGGCGGAGGCGGACCATCGCGTTCTGCCTGAGCGGTACGAAATCCGGGCCGAGGCGGCCGCGGCGATGACGCGCGCGCGGGCCGCGGGGAGGCGGATCGTGGCGGTCGGGACGACCACGGTGCGCGCGCTGGAGACGGCGGCGATGAAGGGCCGGAAGGATGGCGGTCCTCCTTCCGCGACGACGCCCGGGCCTATCCTCTCGGCCGGCTCCGGCTGGACCGATCTCACGGTTGTTCCCGGCTATCGTTTCCAGGCAGTCGATGCGCTCCTCACCAACTTTCACCTGCCGCGCTCGAGCCTGCTCCTGCTCGTGGCGGCTTTCGCGGGGCGCGAGACGATCCTGGAAGCGTACCGCGAGGCGCGCGACGCCGGTTTCCGCTTCTACAGCTTCGGCGACGCGATGCTGATCGTGTGACGCGGCGGGCCCGGTTCTTCAGGAACTCTGCCAGGGCGGCTCTTTCAGCGCAGCGCGCAGGTCATCCCCGTCTTGAAGGCGTCACCGAAGAAGGGAAGGTCGCCGGTGCTCACCTGCCCGTCGTTCGTGTAGTCGTGGCAGCCGGCGGGAGCCGTTCCCCTGAACTCCTCGGCGAAGAAGACGAGGTCGGCCACGCTGACCGACCCGTCCGGCTCGGAGTTTGTGTGGGCCCCGTTGTCCGGGCTGCGCACGCGGGAGAGGTTCCGGACGACGAGGCCGTTGCACAAGATGGAGCACGCGCCCGTCGTGGGGATCGTGGCGCAGCCCCCGCCCCGCAGCGTGATCTGGCAGGATCCGTCCTCTCCCGTCACGCCCTGGTGGACAGCATCCGCGCAGGTACGGACGGAAGAGTCGAAGACGACCTGGACCACCTTGTCGGCGCCGATAGAGGCGCCATCGCGCAGCACCGTGATCGTGTAGGTTGTGCCGTTCATCGGTTGGGGGGCGAGCAGGACGGCGTCGCCGTAGTTCGGGCTGAGCGTACAGGTGTAGATCGGCGGGGAGTCGGCCTGGACCGGGGAAGCCACCAGCGATGGGAGCCCGAGGATCAGGGCGACGGACAAAACGGACCGGGCATGCGAACCGCGGACGATCGGGTACGTAGTCACGGGGCACCTCCTGGATCCAAAGTTCGCGGAACGAAGAAGCTCCCGACACCGTCAACCCCTGAATCAAGGGTACGGCGACGTCCCGCTCGCGACAAGGACCGGATTTCGGATCGCCGTTGCCGCCTGCCGGTGCGACACGGTAGGCTCCGGGGCGTCGTCCCGCCCCGATCCTCTGCTCTTTCCGCGGCGTCGAGACGGATCGGGTGTCGAAGAGGGCCTCTGGCCATCGGCCGCGACCCGGGAGCGGAAGTGTCGGTTCGTTTCGATCTCCTGCACACCTCGGGAGACGCCCGGCGCGGGCGCCTCGTCTTTCCCGCGCGCGAGCTCGACGGTCTGGCCGAGCGCGTGGTCGAGACGCCGGCCTTCATGCCGGTCGGCACCCAGGCCACCGTCAAGACGCTCACCCCGGAAGAGGTACGCGCGGCGGGAACGCGGATCGTGCTCGCCAACACCTACCACCTCTACCTGCGCCCGGGACACGAGCGGGTGCGCCGCCTCGGCGGACTGCATCGCTTCATGGGGTGGGACGGCCCGATTCTGACCGACTCCGGCGGCTACCAGGTCCACTCGCTGGCCCGCCTGAACCGGATCCGCGAGGATGCAGTGGAGTTCCAGTCCCACCTCGACGGTTCGCGCCACCGCTTCACCCCGGAGCTGGCGACGAGGGTGCAGATCGCGCTCGGCAGCGACATCCTGATGGCGTTCGACACGATGACTCCCTACCCCTCGGAGTGGGGGCGCGCGCGGGAGGACCTGGAGCGGACCGCGCGCTGGGCCGCCATCTGCGCGGCGACCTGGAGCGGGGAAGGGAACCCCGGCACCGCCCTCTTCGGCATCCAGCAGGGGGGCGTTTACCCCGACCTGCGCCGCCAGTCGACCGACCTCCTCCTGCCGCTCGATCTGCCCGGCTACGCCATCGGCGGGCTGGCGGTGGGCGAGCCGATCGAGGTGATGGGTGCGGTGCTGGCGGAGTGTGCGCCGCTCTTGCCCGTCGAACGACCGCGCTACCTCATGGGGGTGGGGCGTCCCGAGGACATCCTGGAGGCGGTCGACCGCGGGTGCGATCTCTTCGACTGCGTGCTCCCGACCCGCAACGCCCGCAAGGGGAGCGTCTTCACCTCGCGCGGCAAGCTGGTGGTAAAGAACGCGGCTTACGCCGAAGACGACCGGCCGATCGATCCGGAGTGCCCCTGCCCGGTGTGCCGCACCTGGTCCCGGGCCTACCTCCGGCACCTCTTCGCCGCCGGGGAGGTCCTCGGCATGCGACTGGCGACGCTCCACTCGCTCCATTACTATCAGGGACTCATGGAAGGAATCCGCGCGGCGATCGCGGAAGGACGGTACGCGGCCTACAAGCGCGAGCAGTTGGACCGGCTGGCGCAAGGGATGGAGTGAACGACGTTCGGATGCCGCGAGGGAGTCGATAACCAGCCCGGCCGGATCCCCCGGCCGCCCACAGGAAGGAGCCCGATCCGATGTTCGATCTCTTCTGGCCGCTGCAGGCGATGGCGCAGACCCCGACCGGCCCGGCCGACAATCCGCAACAGCGTTTCTTCGCCCAGCTGCTGCTCATCCTCTCGTTCGTGCTCATCATGTACTTCCTGCTGCTGCGGCCGCAGATGAGGCGGCAGAAGCAGGCGCAGGAGATGCTCAAGGGGCTGAAGAACGGCGACCGCGTGCTGACCACCGGCGGCATGTACGGCCAGATCCTGAGCATCAAGGAGAACGACGTCGTCGTGCTCAAGATCGCCGATGACGTCAAGATCGAGGTGGCGAAGAGCGCGATCGCGGCGGTCGTGCAGAAGTAACCCGTGCGCGTTCTCTTCTGCGGGACGCCCGATTTCGCCGCGGCGATCCTGAGCGCGATCGCGGGCGGTCCGCACGAGGTGGTCGGGCTGGTCAGCCGCCCGGCGCAGCCGCGTGGTCGCGGGCTGCAGGTGGAGGATCCCCCGGCGGTCGCCGTCGCGCGGGCCGCCGGGATCCCGGTCTTCCAGGAACCGAAGCTGCATTCGATCGAGAACCTCAGCCTGCTCCGCGCGCTTCGGCCCGAGCTGATCGTCACGGCCGCCTTCGGGCGGATCCTGCGCCCGGCCCTGCTCGAGCTGGCGCCTCGCGGAGCCTGGAACGTGCATGCGAGCCTCCTGCCGCGTCATCGCGGCGCCTCACCTGTCGCCGCCTCGATCCTCTGCGGCGACATCTGGACCGGCGTCACCCTATTCCGACTGGACGAAGGGATCGACACCGGGCCGATCCTGGATCAGGAGATGGTGTCGATCGGATCGGAGGAGACGGCCGGGGAGTTGACCGAGCGCCTGGCGCGACTGGGTGGAACGGTCCTCCGCCGGGCGCTGGACCGCGAAGAAGAGGGCGATCTGGAGCCTCGCCCTCAGCCGGTGTGGGGAGCGACCTACGCGCCGCGGCTGACGAAGGAAGACGGCCGGATCGACTGGAACCGTCCGGTGGAGCAGATCGAGCGGGCTGTCCGCGCGCTGACGCCCTGGCCGGGCGCCTTCACGTTCGTCGAGGGGAGGCGGCTCCGTATCCATCATGCGCGACCGGCGCACCGGATGCCTGCCGCCGCGGGTGATGGGTCCTGTCCCGGTGCGTTCGTCGTGCGGCCGGATGGGATCGCGGTGAGGTGCAATCCGGGACTCCTGGCCTTGATCGACGTGCAACCCGAGGGGAAGGCGCGCCAGGCGGCCGCCGCGTGGTGGCGCGGCGCCCGCCTCGGACCCGGCGCGCGCTGTGACGGATGAGACGCGAGGAGATTCCTTCGCCGCGGGCCGGCAGCTTCGACCCGGTGCGCGAGCGGGCGTTGCTGCTGCTCGCCGCCCTGGATGATGACTCCGTTCCGGCGGGAGGGATGATCGAACAGGCGGAAAACGCGCTCTGCGACCCCGCGGCGCGATCGTTCTTCCGCGCCGTCGTGACCGAGGTGCTGCGGCACCGGTCGCGCCTCGATGCCGTCGTCTCACGCTGCCTCACGCGCGGGTCGATCGAAGCGCTCCCTTCGCACACGCGGGCCGCCCTGCGCCTCGGCGCCGCGCAGATCCTGATCCTCGACGGAGTGCCGCCGCATGCCGCGGTTTCGACCTCCGTCGACCTCGCGGCGCGGCACGGTCATCGGGGGCTGACCGGCATGGTCAACGCGGTGCTGCGCCGCCTGTCCCGCGAGGGGCGCGCTCTCTGGGACGAGATCGATGCCGACGGCTCGCCCCTGACGGCGGAGTCGCTCGCGCGCCGCCATTCCCATCCGGAGTGGCTGGTGCGTCGCTGGCTGGCGCGTTGGGGGGCGGAGCGGCTCGAGTCGGTGCTGAGGTGGAACAACCGCCATCCTGACTACTGGCTGCGGCTGGCCCCGGGCGCGACACCGCCCATCGGAGCGGAGGTGAGCTGGATTCCAGGGGCGGCGCGCACCGCGGCGGGTTCGAGGCCGGCCGCGATGCCCGGCTTCTCGGCGGGCGCCTTCAGCGTGCAGGACGGGAGCGGGATCCTGGTCGGCCAGATCGTGCCGCGCGTGCGCGGCGTCGTCGTCGACCTCTGTGCGGCGCCGGGGACGAAGACCGGGCATCTGTGGGAGCGAGCCGAGCATGGGACTCGCATCGTCGCGATCGATCGCTCCGCCGGCCGCCTGCGGCGACTCAGCCAGGGTCTCCGGCGGCTCGTTCCGCCGGGCGGGTCGACGAGGCCGGGATCGGTCCTGACCGTGGCGGCCGACGGCACGGCGATCCCTCTCCGTGCTCCCTGGGATGGCATCCTGCTCGACGCGCCGTGCAGCAATCTCGGCGTGCTGCGGCGGCGCGTCGACCTGAAGTGGAGGGCGCGGGAGGCGGAGATCACCCGCCTGGCGACGATCCAGGCCCGGCTGCTCGACGCCGCGGCCGACGGTTGCGCCCCCGGCGGCTGGCTCGTCTATAGTGTCTGCACCACGGAGCCCGAGGAGACCGTGGAGCAGAGGGTCCGCTTCTTCGCGACGCATCCCGGCTGGACCGCGGGAGCGCTCCCGGCCTATCTCCCCGAGAGAGCGCGTGGCGCG
Source organism: uncultured bacterium (assembly GCA_964371055.1). Taxonomy (GTDB): domain Bacteria; phylum Eisenbacteria; class RBG-16-71-46; order CAIMUX01; family CAIMUX01; genus CAYJLF01. The sequence continues at coordinate 28,710 of CAYJLF010000028.1, forward strand.
GAGGGCGAGATGATCCTCATCCCGGGTGAACTGGAGACGGACGGAGGCTACGCTTTCATCGCATGGCACGGACCATCCACCTAGATCGGGTCGCCGAGCAGATCCAGAGGGCGGGTCGGCAGGCTTCACGGCCGGCGCGAGGTTGGCGCGGCCTGGCGGCGATCGCCCTGGCGGCCGCCCTGGGCATCGCGGGCGGACTGGTCGTCTTCGACCGGATCCTGATGCCGTCGCTCGTCGGACTGCGCGACGAGACGCGGATCCCGGCCGTGGGGGGGCGTGAGCTCGAGGCCGCGACCAGGATGCTGCGCGACGCGGGGCTCGAGCCGATCATGCTCGAGGGTCGTTTCCACCCCGCCGTGCCCCCCGGGCGCGTGCTGGAAATCTCGCCGCCGGTCGGTCTGTCGGTGAAGAAGGGGCGCCAGGTCGCGGTCACTCCCAGCCTCGGCGCGTTCCACCGCGCCGTGCCCGATCTGGCCGGCCAGACGTTACGCATGGCTCGCCTGATCGCGGGGGATGCCGGTCTCCGCCTCGGCTCGATCGTCTACGCGGCGACCGATCAGAGCGCCGGCGAGCAGATTCTCGCCATGTCGCCCGACGCCGGAGAACCCGCCCCCGCCGACGGGGCGATTCGGCTCTTGGTCAGCCGGTCGCGGCCGGCGTCCCCCTCCTGGATGCCGGACCTGCGCGGAAGGCCGGCGTGGCGGTGCGAGGCGCTTCTGGCGCGCAGCGGCTTTCGCCCCACGGTGGAGACCGGGTTTGGCGGGGAAGCGGGCACGGTCGTCGAGCAGGAACCGGCGCCCGGGGCACCCCTCTGGCCGCGGACGCCGGTCCGACTCACGGTCGCGCCGGGTCGCGCCATCGACTCGGGCCGGGGATCGTGGTGAGCGACGAAAGGGGAACGAGGTGAACGGGGCAGGGGGAGGCTTTGCCGCCGGCCAGGCGGCTTCCGATGCGCGCGATCGGCTCCGGGCGCTGGGTCACGAACCGCGCATCCTGCCGTCTCTTCTTTCCGCCGACTTCGCGGCGCTGGCCGCGGCCTTCCAGCCCCTGGAAGAGGCCGGATGCGGCGTGCTGCATCTCGATGTCATGGATGGTCACTTCGTGCCGAACATCACCTTCGGCCCCCCGCTCGTCCGTTCGGTGCGGCGGGCCGCCCGCGGGTTTCTCGACGCGCACCTCATGATTCAGGATCCTTTGCGATACTTCGCGCCGTTCGTCGAGGCCGGAGCCGATCTCTGCACCGTGCACGCCGAGCTCGCGCTCGATCCCGCGGCGATGAAAGCGGAGGCGCGCCGCCTGGGCGCCTGCCTGGGCGTCGCGATCCGTCCATCGACCGACCTCGATCCTTTGGTGGAACGATGGGCGCCGCAGGTCGACCTCATCCTGGTCATGAGCGTCGAGCCGGGATTCGGCGGGCAGGCTTTCCATCCGGAGTCGCTCGATCGCCTGCGCCGCACGCGCGAGATCTGCCGGCGGCTGGGTGTGAGTCCGATCCTCGAGGTCGATGGCGGCATCGGTTCCGCGAACGCGGCCGAGGTCGCGGCGGCCGGCGCGGAGTGGCTGGTGGCGGGGCATGCGGTCTTCCGCGCCGCCGACCCGGTGGCGGCGTGGAGAGGGATGACGGAAGCGGTGAACGCACGCGGTGCCCCGCGGAGCGCGTCCTGACCGCCCTTGGCTGCTGACGATCCTCGTGCGCGAACCGCTTCGGGTGTAGACTCGGGCGTGCACCTGAGACCTTCGCGCCCTGGACGCTTGGGCTTCTACCGGGAGGTCCGTCATGAAGATTCTTGCTGCCTGGGTACCTTTTCTGCTGTTTGCCGCCGCGGCGGCCAGCGCGGTGGAACCGCACTCCATCGTCACCGGCCCGGGAGACGGGCCCGTGCTCGACGTCCGCGTGACCTGCCCCGATTCCAACCTGGTCGTCCACCACGACGGCAGCTTCGAGGCCGGCTTCGCCTGGGAGGGCGCCGGCGTCGTGGAACCGTACTGGGGATGCTTCGGTGAGGGGTTCGACCTGGGGCCAGGGCGGGTGGAGTGCTTCTCCGTGTGGATCACGCGATCGGCCTTCCATCCGGAGCGTCTCACCGACATCTACGTGTGGGAAGGAGGAGTGACCGGAGAACCGGGCAACGTCCTGGGCCTCGTGGCCGGGATCCTCTTCGCGAACGTCCCGGTCTATCCGGCGGTGGGCCGTTTCGATGCCGAGATCGTGGTGCCGGTGGCCGGCGCCTTTACCGCGGGATCATGGGGCGATTGGCCGGGGTTGGGACTGGGCTATTGGTGGATGGTGGACACGAACGGTGAGCCGGGGCATCCCTGGACCCACGTGGTTCCGGACCTCGGTTATCCGGAAGGATGGCAGCATCCCAGTGCGGCGTTCGGCACGGCCGTCCGGTCGATGGGGATCGGCGTCCACTTCACGCCTGATCCGCCGACACCGGCGCAGCCGGCATCCTGGGGGAGCGTGAAGCGAACCTTCGTCTTCCGAGGGTAGCGAACAAACGTACGTATCGAAACGGAGCACCGGGTTCCGGCTCTGCGCCTCGTCGCAGGCGCTCGCGACGGCCGGTCGACGTCGTGCGCCGCCTAAGCCGCGACCGCAAATCAGCCGTTGCCGATCGGGCGGTGCGGCTGGTAGTCTTGCCTTCTTGTGCGTCCGTCTGGGTCATCCGAGGCCGTTCACCGATGTTCGAGCAGCTCTCCGAAAAGCTGGATACCGTCTTCAAGCGGCTGCGCGGACAGGGAGTTCTGACCGAGGAGAACATCCGCGACAGCCTGCGGGAAGTCCGGCGCGCCTTGCTGGAAGCCGACGTCCACTTCACGGTGGCGAAGGAATTCGTCCGCCGGGTGGAAGAGAAGGCGGTCGGGCAGGAGGTGCTGCGGAGCCTCTCCCCGGGACAGCAGGTGGTCTCGGTCGTGCACGATGTGCTGGTCGAGATCCTCGGCACCACGGCGCAGGGCGTGGCCCAATCGAACGAGATCCCGACTCGGATCCTCGTCGTCGGGCTGCAGGGCTCGGGCAAGACGACCTTCGTGGCGAAGCTGGGGCACCACTTGCGCAAGCGCAAGAAGGTGCCGGTCCTGGCTGCTTGCGACGTCTATCGCCCCGCGGCGATGGACCAGCTGGCCACGCTGGCCCGGGAAGCCGGGTTGCGCGTGCACGTCGAGAAGGGGGAGAAAGACGCGGTCGGCATCGCGACGCGCGCGCTGGCGTCGGCGCGGTCGATCGGAGCCGACTACCTCCTGGTCGACACGGCCGGTCGTCTGCACATCGACGAGCAGATGATGGACGAAGTGGCCCGGATGAAGCAGGAGATCCGGCCGCATCAGATCCTCCTGGTCGTCGACGGGATGTCGGGCCAGGACGCGGTGGAGGTGGCGAAGTCCTTCCACGAGCGTCTCGGCGTCGATGGAGCGGTGCTGACGAAGATGGACGGCGATGCGCGCGGAGGCGCGGCGCTCTCCATCCGGGCCGTGACGGGCGTGCCGATTCTGTACCTCGGCACCGGAGAACGGATCGGGGCGCTGGAGGTCTTCCACCCCGATCGGCTGGCGTCCAGGATCCTCGGGATGGGCGATGTGCTCACCCTGGTGGAGCGGGCGCAGGAACAGGTTGACGTCAAGGAAGCCGTCGAGCTCCAGGAGAAGCTGCAGAAGCAGAAGTTCACCCTGGAGGACTTCGTCGGCCAGATCAAAAAGGTCCGGGCCATGGGCCCCCTCGAGGAGATCCTGAAGATGATCCCCGGGGTCGGCTCGAAGCTCCCGGACGGCATGAAGCTCGACGAGCGCGAATTCACGCGCGTCGAGGCTATGATCAGTTCGATGACGCCTGAAGAGCGGCGCCGCCCCGAGATGATCGACGGCAGCCGCCGAAGGCGGATCGCGCGCGGCAGCGGGACCACGGTGCAGGATCTGAACCGCCTGCTGCGGGACTTCCTCCTCATGCGGAGGATGATGTCCAAGATGGGACGGCCCGGGCGTTCCGGAACGAAGGGAAGCCGCGGCCAGCGCCGCTGACGGCTCCAACAAGAGAACCAGGAGGACACGAGACGATGTCGGTGGTGATCCGCATGCAGCGCGCCGGTGGCCGCAACTACCCCTTCTTCCGCGTGGTGGTGGCCGATTCCCGGCGGGCGCGTGACGGTCGATTCCTCGAAAAGATCGGATTCTACAACCCCCTGTCCAAGCCGGCCCAGGTCCAACTGGACGCCGAGCGCGTGCGCTACTGGATCGGCGTGGGGGCGAAGATGTCCGAGAGCGTGGCGTCACTCTGGAAGCAGTCGGGCGGTAAGGCCGAGGCTCCCAAAGAGGCTGCGCCCCTGGCCTGATCGGCCGCAGGTGTGACCTGGTTCCGGGGCCGGTGCGACGGCGACCGCCGCCGGACCGCCCGGGCGGACAATCGGCGAACGCGCGCGATCCCCTAAGGGAGATCGCTACGTGAATGGCCCAGCGAGGACGACCATGGCAGACGACACGAAGGAACTGATCGACTTCATCATTCGCGCACTGGTGGACAAGCCGGACGAGGTCCAGGTGACCGCCGTGACGGGTGAGAAGACGACCGTCTACGAACTGCGCGTCGGCGACGGAGATCTGGGGAAGATCATCGGCAAGCACGGACGGACGATCCGCGCGATCCGGACCCTGCTCTCGGCCGCGTCGACGAAAGAGAACAAGCGGTCCGTGCTCGAGATCCTGGAGTAATCCGGGATCGGGTTGTCCGGCGAGACGGCAGGAGGAAGGCCGCGTGCCGCAGATGCAGGATCCCGCCCGTCCCGTCCTGATCGGACGGATCGTGAAGGCGCACGGGATCCGGGGCGAGGTGGTCGTGGCCGCGACCGGGGACGACCCGGCCAGGCTCCGTCCGGGCGCGACGGTTCAGAGCGGCGGCGCGGAAGCCGCGGCGCGGACGGTCGAGACTTGCCGGTGGACCGGTGGAAGCTGGATCGCGCGGCTGGACGGCTGCGATGATCGCAATGCGGCGGAGGCGCTGGTCGGGACGAGTCTCTTCGTCGCGGCCGGTGCGTTGCCCCCGCTTCCGGACGGCGAGTATTACCGCTTCCAGCTCGAGGGGCTGCGCGTGACAGCGTCAGACGGGTCGGAGGTCGGGCGCCTCACCGGCGTGATCGAACTGCCGGGACAGGACCTGTTCGAGGTGGCCGGCCCGGGCGGTACCTTGATGGTCCCGGGGCGCAGGGAGTTCATCGAGTGGATCGACCTGGAAATAGGCGAGCTGCGCCTGAAGGACCGGGCCGACCTGCTCGAGGCGCAGAGGGTCGCGCCCGGGACGAGACGAACGAAGCTCGGGGAGTAGAGCTCAGGATCAGCATCCTGACCGGCTTCCCGCGTTTCTTCGAGGGCCCTCTGGACGACGGGATGCTGCGCGTGGCGCGTGAGAGCGGCCGCGTGGAGTTCCGGATCGTCGAGTTGCGGGAGTTCACCGACGACCCGCATCGGTCGATCGATGACTACCCCTACGGGGGCGGTCCGGGGATGATCCTGAAGGTCGAACCGGTCGTGCGGGCCCTGGAGTCCCTGCCGGGACCGATCGGTGATCGCCGGGAAGTGGTGTTGATGACCCCGCAAGGGGAGAGGCTCGATCAGCCCCTCGTCCGTCGCCTCCTGGAGGCGCGGGATGTCGTCCTGATCATGGGACGGTACAAGGGACTCGATGAGCGGATTCGGACCGTGGCGACGAGGGAAGTCTCGATCGGGGACTTCGTCCTGTCGGGCGGCGAGCCGGCGGCCCTGGTTCTGGCCGACGCGCTGGCCCGGCTGGTGCCCGGGGTGCTGGGAGACCTGCAGTCGGCCCTGTCCGACTCGTTCGAGACGGGGATCCTGGACTCTGGTTACTACACGCGGCCGGAGGTGTTTCGCGGCATGCGGGTTCCGCCGGTGCTTCTGGCCGGGGATCACGGGCGCATCCGCCGGCATCGCCGGGAGGATGCTCTGCTCCGGACTCTCCGCCGGAGGCCGGACCTGCTCGCGGGGAGTGCGCTGACGCGTTCTGAGGCGTCGTGGTTGCGATCGAAAGGATGGTTCCCGCCACCGGGATTCGTTCCGGCGGACGGGGAAGGGCGAGGGAAGGGGCGCGGGCCGTCCTCGCAGGATTCGGTCTGACTGGCCCGCTGGATGAGGACGTTGGACGATGGAAGTTCTGAAAAATGTCGAGGCCCCGCAGCTGAAGAGCGACCTGCCCGAGTTCGGGCCGGGTGACACCGTGCGGGTGCATGTCCGGGTCATCGAGGGCGACAAGGAGCGGCTCCAGGTCTTCCAGGGCGTCGTGCTGGGTCGCCGGGGCAGCGGGATCCGCGCCAGCTTCACGGTGCGCAAGGTCTCCGACGGCGTCGGCGTCGAGCGCATCTTCCCGCTCCACTCTCCCTCGGTCGGGAAGATCGAGCTGGTCCGTCGTGGTGCGGTCCGGCGCGCGAAGATCTACTACCTGAGCGAGCTCAAGGGGAAGTCGGCGCGCATCAAGGAGAAGCGCCCGTCCTCGAGCGCGAAGGGTGCCGCCAAGGGGAGCGCGAAGGGACGGAGCGGCAAGGCCACGGCCGCCGCCACCCCGCCCCCGGCGGTCGCCGAGTCGCCGGTTGTGCCGGCCGCCGAGGCGAAGAACTCGGAGGCCTAGCCGGGTACCGAAGAACGGGGCCCGCCGCGTTCGGGACGCCGATCGGTCGGACGCGAGGCGCGCCGGCGGCGGTTTCTTCCTGACCGCAGGGCAGGATCGCCGTTGCTCTACCATCACAAGGCCGTGGCGTCTGTCCGGGCGCCGCGGCCTTTTGCGCACCTCCGGCGCACCGCCGGCGGCACGCTTCTCGCCCGACCTTTGGGTATGTGTCTGCCCGACGACACTCGTGTGCGCCGCGGACGGCTGGCCGAGGAATTGGCGGCCGCGTTCCTCGCACTCTCCGGATTCCGCCTGCTCGGTCGTAACGTGCGCGACGGCCCCCGTGAGATCGACCTCGTGGCGACGATCGACGGTTGGGCAGTCGTGGTCGAGGTCCGCTATCGCTCGATGATCGACCGGGGTCGGCCGGAGGAGTCGGTGGGCCGCCGCAAGCAGACCCACTTGCTGCGTGCGGGGCGATCCTGGTGGTTGCGTGAGGGGCGTGCCCACGGCCCCTTGCGCTTCGACCTCCTGGCGATCGAACGCGAGCCGCGCGGACTGATCCTCCGCCACTATCCGCACTTCATGAACCCGGATCGCCGGGGATAACGCCGCCGCTCAGCTCCCCAGGCGGAGCTCCGCGGTGCGGGCGCGGAAGAGGAAGACATCCCCGGTCTGTTCGAACGATCGAAAACCGGCGGCGAGGAAGGGCTCGGGCGGGCGATCCGAGGGGAGCATGACGTGCAACCCCGAGGCTCCTCGCCGGCGAGCCTCCGCGAGCGCGCCGCTAAGGCACGGCCCGGGATCGGCCCCGGGCTCTCCTTCGAAGCCGCAGATCTCCAGCCAGGAGGGGCCGTACTTGATGTTCCTCGCGATCACGATGGAGAGGCCGGCGCTGGTCAGAGTCGCCGGGTCGGGAAAGTGCCGTGACCGTTCGGCCAGATCCTCGGGCAGGAAGAGCCAGTCGTTCCACATCCAACCGGGCATCGAACGGAACCCCGGGACTGCGGGTGGCGCGGGTGCCGGCGGGCTCGGGGCGGGCGCCCACGCGGTGACGGCGGCCGCGCTCAGGGCCGTGTCCGGCCGGTTCTCCGGAGTAGAACCCGCTTCCGCCTCTTCGGCTCTCGGCCCTTCCGCCAGGTTCATCTCCAGGTGCGAGAAGGCGGCGATCCGGGAGAATCCCGCCTGCTCACTGATCCGAATCGAGGCGTCATTCCGGAAGTAGGTCGAGAAGTGGAGTTCCTCGAAGCCCCGCTCACCGCCGAGGCGAAAGAGACGATGCGCCATCGCGCGACCGAGCCCCTGCCCCTGGGAGGACGGATGGACGCGAAGTCCTTCCAGCCACGCACGGCGGCGGTCGAACGGCATCAGGCGGCCGCATCCCGCGAGTTCTCCGTCCTGGAAGAGGCCGAGAAACGGTGAGGCGGGATCCGCGATCCAGGCGTCGAAGACCTTCTCCAGGAAGTCGTCCCCATCCCAGGTCGCGCGCGAGATCGCGGAGATCGCCGCGCGATCACTCTCCCGGAGCGGTCGAAAGTCGATCGACATGGGGGGAGGATACCGCATCGCCCCGCCCGGGCGCGAGGCGTCTACGGATCGAATCCGCGACCGTCCGTCTCGCTTCTCGGACACTCTCTCGGATGCGCGACCCGTCCCTCCACGTGCTTTGCCTTTGACCGTCTCGAGAACGGCGGTTATTCTCCCCAGTTGCCGAATCGAAGCCCATCCCAATTCCGAAGATCCGAGGATTCCGCTTTGCCCGAAGCCCTGGGACCCTCTGAGCAAATCCTGGTCGATGGTCTCCTCTCGGGAGACAAGCGCGCCCTCTCCCGCGTTCTCTCCCGCATCGAAGACGAAACGCCCGCGGGGCGCGCGATTCTCGATCATCTCTACCCCTTGACCGGCGGCGCCTATCGGGTCGGGATTACGGGTCCCCCGGGCGCGGGGAAGAGCACGCTGGTCGATCTGCTCACGCGGATCCTGCGGGCGGAGGGGGAGCCGGTGGGGATTCTGGCGGTCGATCCCTCGAGTCCCTTCAGCGGAGGCGCCATTCTCGGCGATCGGATCCGGATGCAGGACCTGGCGGCCGACCCCGGCGTCTTCATCCGCAGCATGGCGAGCCGGGGAAACCTCGGAGGGATCGCGGCCACGACGCAACAGGCAGCCGATGCGCTCGACGCGTACGGCTGCCGATGGATCCTGATCGAGACGGTCGGCGTCGGGCAGTCCGAGATGGAAGTCGTCTCGATCACCGACACGACCGTGCTGGTGTTGGTGCCGGAGTCGGGCGACGGCGTGCAGATGATGAAGGCGGGACTGATGGAGGCGGGCGACATCTTCGCGATCAACAAGTACGACCGCGAAGGTGGCGACCGGGTCCAGCGCGAGGTGAAAGGCCTCCTGGACGTGCTAAGTGACCGGATGCCGGCCGGGGGCTGGGTTCCGCCGATCGTTCCCCTGGTGGCGACGCGCGGGGACGGCGGCGTCGAGCTGCTGCGGGCGATCCGGCAGCATCGCGACCGCCAGGGTGCTGATCCGGCCGCGTCGGAGCGGATCCGCGCCTCTCGGGCGCGGGAACGGCTGAGGGTCGTTCTGCGGGAACGGATCCTCGAATCGGCCTGGGAGCGTCTCGGGGCCGAAGCGTGGCTCGAGGCCGCTTCCCGGCGGGTGGCGGAGCGTGCGGCCTCGCCTTATGCGTTGGTCGACGGTTTGCTGCGCGAGAAAGAAGGAGATCACCGATGACGGAACGACTGCGGGTGCTGGTGGGGAAGCCGGGTCTCGACGGGCATGACCGCGGGGCCAAGGTCGTGGCCACGGCCTTCCGCGACGCCGGCTTCGAGGTGATCTACACCGGGCTTCACCAGACTCCGGAGATGATCGTGGAGACGGCCATCCAGGAGGATGTCGACGTCGTGTCTCTCTCCATCCTGAGCGGCGCGCACATGGTGCTCTTCGCGCGGCTCCTGGAGCTGCTCCGCGAGCGCGACGCGGCCGACATCCTCGTGATCGGCGGCGGGATCATCCCCGAGGAGGATGCGGAGGCCCTGCGAAAGCTGGGCGTGGCGGCGGTCTATGGCCCCGGGACGCCGACGACCGAACCGGTCCGGTTTCTCCGGGAGTGGTTCGCGGCCCGTTCATCGAACGCGGAGCAGACGTAGCCGGGAGCGGGAGCGGCCCCGGCGCGGCCCCGATGGCGCCCCGCGGGGCGTGGCCTGAGGCGGACGGAGGAACGGCATGGCGGTGAACAAAGTGGTGGCTTCGGCCGCGGAGGCGCTGGACCGGGCGGGAATCCCGGAGGGAAGCGTCCTCATGATGGGCGGGTTCGGCCTCTGCGGGATCCCGGAGCTGCTCATCGCCGAGCTGCATCGGCGCGGGACCGGAGGGCTCACGATCATCAGCAACAACGCCGGCGTCGACGGCTTCGGCATCGGCATCCTGCTGGAGACGCGGCAGGTGAAGAAGATGATCTCCAGCTACGTCGGCGAGAACGCCCTCTTCGAACGCCTCTACCTGACCGGCGAACTGGAACTGGAGTTCGTGCCGCAGGGAACTCTCTCCGAACGGATCCGCGCGGGCGGGGCCGGAATCCCGGCCTTCTACACCCCGACCGGCGTCGGGACGATGGTGGCGGAGGGGAAGGAGACCCGTCTCTTCGACGGCCGGGAGTACCTCCTCGAGCGGGGCCTCACGGCCGATTTCGCCTTCGTCAAGGCCTGGCGGGGTGATGCCTGGGGTAACCTCGTCTATCGCAAGACGGCGCGCAACTTCAACCCGATGATGGCCACGGCCGCCAGGGTGGTGATCGCGGAGGTGGAGGAGATCGTTCCGGTGGGCGCGATCGAGCCGGACCAGGTGCACACGCCGTCGATCTACGTGGACATGATTCTGCCGGGGACCCACGAGAAAAGGATCGAACAGCGTACCGTGCGGTCGCGGGCGGCGCGGCAGCCGGGAGAGGGAGCGGCCGGATGAAGACGCCACTCACCAAAGAGCAGATCGTGAAGCGGGCCGCGCAGGAGTTCCGGCCCGGCTACTACGTCAACCTCGGCATCGGCATGCCGACTCTGGCGGCCAATCACATTCCCGCCGGGATGGAGATCGTGCTGCAGTCGGAGAACGGGCTGTTGGGCATCGGCCCCTTTCCGTGGGACGGCGAAGAGGATCCCGATCTCATCAACGCGGGGAAGCAGACCATCACCGCCGTGACCGGGGCGGCGTTCTTTTCGAGCGCCGATTCGTTCGCCATGATCCGGGGCGGGCATGTCGACCTGACGATCCTCGGGGCGATGGAGGTGGCGGAAAACGGCGACCTGGCCAACTGGATGGTACCGAAGAAGCTGGTCAAGGGGATGGGCGGGGCGATGGACTTAGTCGCCGGCGCGAGGCGCGTCATCGTCACGATGCAGCACTGCGCGAAGGACGGCTCGCCGAAACTCCTGCCGGCGTGCACGCTGCCGCTCACGGGGAAGCGCTGTGTCCATCGCGTCATCACCGAGTACGGCGTGATCGACGTCGTGCCGGGGACCGGGTTCGTGCTCCGCGAGGTCGCGCCCGGATTCACGTTCGACGAGCTGCAGGCCCTGACCGGCGCGACGCTGCACCTGGAGGGACCGGTGACGGAGGTCGTGACGGCCTGAACCTGGGCCCGCCGCGGCGGGAGCCTCGCGCTCACGACGGCGGCGGCCGCAAGGAGGAGATCCCATGCTGACGCCTGAACAGGAGATGATCCGCTCGGCCGTGCGCGAATTCGTCGAGCACGAGCTCCGTCCCCTCGCCGCTCGCATCGACGCCGAGGAACGGATCCCGCCTGAGATCCTGCGCCAGATGGGGGAGCTCGGCTTCCTCGGCATCCCCTATCCCGAGGAGTGGGGCGGAGCCGGCCTCGACACCGTCTGCCAGGCCCTGGCGATCGAGGAGGTGGCCCGGGTCTGCGGATCGACCGCGCTCACGATGGCGGCGCACGTCTCGCTCGGCACCTATCCGATCTATCGGTTCGGCACCCCTGAGCAGAAGGAGAAGTACCTGCGCGGGCTGATCGCCGGTCGTGACATCGGCGCCTTCGGCCTGACGGAGGCGAACGCGGGATCCGACGCGGGCGGCACGCAGACGATGGCCGTGCGGGACGGTGACGGCTGGGTGCTGAACGGGACCAAGAACTGGATCACCAGCGGCGGCATCGCGCGCACGGTCATCCTCGCGGCGCGCACGTCGAAGGAGAAGGGGGTGAAGGGGATCTCGGCCTTCATCGTCGAAACCGGTACTCCCGGCTTTACCGTCTCGAAGGACGAACACAAGCTCGGCGTGCGCGGCTCGCAGACGGTGGAGCTGTCGCTGCGGGACGTGCGGGTCCCGGCCGGCGCGCTCCTGGGCGAGGTCGACGGCGGTTTCCCGATCTTCCTCGATACGCTGGACGGCGGCCGGATCGGGATCGCGGCGCTCTCCGTCGGACTGGCGCAGGGGACCTACGAGATGAGCGTGGCCTACGCGAAGGAGCGGCGGCAGTTCGGCCGCCCGATCTCGGAGTTCCAGGGACTTTCCTGGATCCTCTCCGACATGGCGGTGCGGATCGAGGCGGCCCGCCAGCTCGTTCGGCATGCGGCGCGGCTGCGCGACGCCGGCCTGCCGTACAAGATGGAGGCGGCCATGGCGAAGCTCTTCGCCTCGGAAGCCGCGATGTGGGTGACGACCAAGGCGATCCAGGTGCACGGCGGCAACGGCTACAGCCGCGAATATCCGGTGGAGCGGTTCTTCCGCGACGCCAAGCTGATGGAGATCGGGGAGGGGACTTCGGAAATCCAGCGCACGGTGATCGCGCGGGAAATCCTGAAGTAGCGTCCCGGCCGGGAGGAACGGATTCGAAGCCGCTCGCTCGACCGCGTCGGCGGCGGGCAGGGAGGAGAGAAGAGATGGCGGAGATCAGGGACCGGGATGCCTACATCATGAGCGCGGCCAGGAGCGCGATCGGCCGCTTCCAGGGAGGCCTGGGCGGCTTCAGCGCGACCGATCTCGGCGGTTTGGCGGTGCGCGAGGCGCTGCGCCGGGCCGAGGTCCGGCCCGCGGAGGTCGATGAAGTCCTGATGGGTCACGTCCTCCAGGCGGGAGCGGGGCAGGCGCCGGCGCGGCAGGCCGCGATCAAGGGGGGCGTGCCGCCGGAGGTGCCGGCGATGACGGTCAACATGGTCTGCGGCTCGGGCCTCCGGGCCGTGATGCTCGCCGCCAGCGAGATCGCCGCGGGGCAGGCCGACCTCATCGTCGCGGGCGGAATGGAGAGCATGTCGAACGCGCCGTATCTTCTGCCGCAGGCGCGGGCCGGGTATCGGATGGGACACGGTCAGCTCGTCGATGTCATGGTGCACGACGGACTCTGGTGCTCGTTCCAGAACTGGCACATGGGTTCGGCCGCGGAGTTCATCGCGCGGAAGTACAACGTGACGAGGGAAGATCAGGACGCGTATGCCGCCGACAGCCATCGGAAGGCGATCGCCGCGATCGACGGCGGGCAGTTCCGGCCGGAGATCTTCCCGGTCGAGGTGCCGCAGAAGAAGGGCGATCCTCTCGTCATCGACACCGACGAGAGTCCCCGGCGGGACACCTCGATCGAGACGCTCGCCCGGCTCCGGCCGGCCTTCGAAAAGGAAGGAACTGTCACGGCCGGCAATGCGCCCAGCGTCAACGACGGCGGGGCGGCCCTCGTGATCGCGTCCGGGGCCGCGGTGAAGCGGACGGGGCGGACGCCGCTGGCGCGCGTCACCGGTTACGCTTCCGGCGGGACCTCGCCCGAGATGATCTTCTACGCCCCGGTCGTGGCGGTGCAGAAGCTGATGGAGAGGACGGGCCGGAAGATCGGGGACTATGATCTGATCGAGGCGAACGAGGCGTTCGCGGCGCAGGCCCTGGTCGACGGACGCGAACTGGGCTGGGACTGGAGCCGGGTCAACGTCCGGGGGGGCGCGATCGCGCTCGGTCATCCGATCGGCGCGAGCGGCGCCCGGGTGCTGGTCACCCTCGTGCACGCGCTCCGGGATGGCGGCGGCACGCGCGGACTGGCGACCCTCTGTCTGGGTGGAGGCAACGCGGTGGCCCTGTCGATCGAGACGATCTGAGAGGCCCCGCCACACGCCACGGGTCGATGGAGAGTGGAGATCCCGGTCGGTGACCCGGCCGGGCGAACCAGGAGGGTGGAGGAGACGATGGACAGGCAGCGTCGGGTGGGGGTGATCGGCAGCGGAACGATGGGGTCCGGCATCGCCCAGGTATTCGCGCAGGCCGGCTACGCGGTGGTCCTGATGGACCAGAGCCCCGAGGCGGTCGACCGCGCCGCGGCGGGAATCCAGAAGAGCCTCGAGCGGCTGGTGAAGAAGGGAACGCTCGGCTCCGAGCAGGTGCCGGTCATCCTGGAGCGGATCATCCGGACGACGAAGCCGGAGGCGATCCACGAGGCCCAGATCGTGATCGAGGCGGTCTTCGAGAATCCGGAGGTGAAGCGGGAGACGTTTCGCCTGCTGGATGAAGTCACGACCGGGGACTGCATCCTGGCCTCCAATACGTCGTCGATCCCGATCACCGAACTGGCTGCGGTGACCAGACGACCGGATCGCGTGATCGGGATGCACTTCATGAACCCGGTGCCGGTCATGGTGCTGGTCGAGATCATCCGTGGGCATGCCACGTCGGACGAGACCGCCGCGGCGGTGGAGAAGCTGGCGCGCGAACTGGGCAAGACCCCGGTGACCGTCGAGGACTATCCCGGGTTCATCAGCAACCGCATTCTCATGCCGATGATCAACGAGGCGGTCTACTGCCTGATGGAGGGAGTGGCGAAGCGCGACGACATCGACACCGTGATGAAGCTCGGGATGAACCACCCGATGGGACCGCTCACGCTGGCCGATTTCATCGGGCTGGATGTCTGCCTGCACATCATGGAGGTGCTGCACGCGGGACTCGGCGACGACAAGTACCGTCCCTGTCCCCTCCTGCGCCGCATGGTCCAGGCGGGCTACCTGGGCCGCAAGAGCGGCCGGGGTTTCTACGACTACACCCAGCAGTGAAGGGGGGCGGCCGGGTCGGTCGCGGCCCCGGATCCCGCGTTCATTCGATCCGGAGGAAGCGGGCCGACCGCCCCTGCCTCCGGATCGCAGCCTGAGAGGGAGGTGACCCCATGGACTTCTCGTTGACCGAAGAGCAGACGATGATCCGCGACACGGCGCGGCAGTTCGCCAACGACGACCTCGTCCCGCACGCGGCGCACTGGGACGAGACGCGGGAGTTTCCCCACGCGGCGGTGGCCAAGCTGGCCGGGCTGGGTTTCCTCGGGATGATGGTCGACGAACGATGGGACGGGGCGGGCCTCGACACCATCAGCTACGTGCTGGCCCTGGAGGAGATCTCTCGCGGTTGCGCCTCGACCGGTGTCATCATGTCGGTCAACAACTCGCTCGTCTGCCATCCGCTGGAGCATCACGCCACCGACGAGCAGAAGGAAGTGTTCCTCAAGCCGCTCGCCTCGGGCCGCAAGCTCGGCGCCTACTGCCTGACCGAGCCGATGGCGGGATCGGACGCGGGCGCCACCAAGACCACGGCGATCCGGGACGGGGACGACTGGATCGTCAACGGAACCAAGATCTTCGTCACCAACGGCGGCGCGGCCGACTCCTTTGTCGTCTACGTCTCGACCGAGCCGGAGAAGAAGACCCGGGGGATCAGCGCCTTCATCATCGAGAAGGAGAGGGCCGGAGTTGCCCTCGGCACCCGCGAGAAGACGATGGGGATCCGAGCCTCCTCCACGATGGAGATCATCTTCCAGGACGTCCGGGTGCCCGACTTCAACCGGCTGGGCGAGGTCAACCGCGGCTTCCGGATTGCGATGGAGACCCTGAACGGAGGCCGGATCGGGATCGCGGCGCAGGCTCTCGGCATTGCCCAGGCGGCCTTCGAGCGGGCGGTGGATTATGCGCAGACGCGCAAGCAGTTCGACGTACCGATCGCGTCGTTCCAGGCGATCCAGTGGAAGCTGGCCGACATGGCCACCAAGATCGACGCGGCGCGCCTTCTGACCCTGCGGGCCGCGCACCTGAAGGACCAGGGGAAGGACTATGCCGCGGCCGCGGCGGAGGCGAAGTTGTTCGCCTCGCGCGTGGCGGTCGAGGTGGCCGACGAGGCGGTGCAGGTCCACGGCGGCTACGGCTACGTGGGCGAGTACCACGTCGAGCGGCACTACCGTGACGCCAAGATCACGGAGATCTATGAGGGGACGAGCGAAATCCAGCGGCTGGTCATCGCGCGGTCCCTGATGAAGAGCTCCTGAGCGGACGGGCCGCGATCAAGGGGCTGGGACGGACGGGCCGCGACGAACGAGGCGGGACAAACGGGCCGCGACGAAGGGGTCGCGACGCGGAGCGGGTGGGCGGGCGGTTCGGGACGAGTGGGGCGGAGAGCGGGACGATGCGATCTCCGCGGACAGGGTGCGGAGGGGAGGGGTATGGACTTCGCGTTCAACGACGAAGAACGGATGATGCTGGCGGCGGTCCGCGAGTGGGTCGACGGTGAGGTGCGCCCGCGCGCCCGCGAACTGGACGAGAAGGGAAAGGTTCCTCTCGACCTGGTCCGGCAGATGCAGGAGATGGGGCTCTTCGGACTTATGATCCCCGAGGAGTATGGGGGTGCTCCCGTCCCGGCCCCGGTGCTCTGCGGCGTGATCGAGGAGATTTCGCGCGTCTGCGCCGCCATCTCAACCATCGTCATGGTCCACAACTCCGTCGGCGCATTTCCGATTCTCCGGTTCGGTCGCGTCGACCAGCGGCAGCGCTATCTTCCGAAGCTGGCGTCGGAGTGGATCGGCGCCTTCTCGCTCACCGAATCCGAGGCGGGGTCCGACGCGGCCAGTCTGCGTTGCCGGGCCGAGCGGCTGCGGGCCGACGGGAGCGCGTGTCCGGAAGGGGAGGAGCCGGCGCGCTACCGGTTGAACGGAACCAAGGCCTTCGTGACCAATGGCAGCATCGCCGATCTCTACCTGGTCATGGCCCGCACGGCCGAGAGTCCCGGGGCGTCGCACCGCGGCATCACCGCCTTTTTGATCGAGAAGGGGACGCCCGGGCTCGAGGTAGGCAAGCACGAAGACAAGATGGGACTGCGCGCCTCCGATACCGTCGAACTGGTGCTGCGCGACTGCGAGATCGAGGCCGCGACCCGCCTGGGGGAGGAGGGGCAGGGATTTCGCGTGGCGATGACGAGCCTGGACAACGGACGGATCAGCGTCGGAGCCCAGGCGCTCGGAATCGCGCAGGGAGCGATGGATGAGGCTGTGCGGTACGCCCAGGAGCGCCGCCAGTTCGATCAGCCGCTCGCCGGCTTCCAGGCGATCCAGTTCCTGCTCGCCGACATGCAGGTGAAGCTGGATGCCGCGCGGATGCTCGTCTTTCGCGCCGCCTGGCTCAAGCAGGAGGGGCAGCCGGTGACGAAGGAGGCGTCGATGGCGAAGCTCTACGCCTCCCGGATCGCAGAGGAGGTCTGCTCGGCGGCGCTGCAGATCCATGGTGGCTACGGCTACTGCAAGGAGTACGCGGTCGAGCGCCTCTACCGGGATGCCCGGATCACGCAGATCTACGAGGGGACGAACGAGATCCAGCGGACCGTCATCGCCCGTCACCTGCTGGAGCGCGAGAGGTAGGTCCGTCGCCGCGGTCCTCGGATGCCGCCAGAAGCCGGATCGCCGCGTCCGTGGCGGTGGCGCGCCCTTCCATCACCTCGCGCTCCAGGCCCGGCCAGAGCGCCTGCACCGCGGGGCGCGCGAAGAAGGCCTCCCGGATCCGCTCCAGCACGATCTGGTGCATCCAGGCGCGCTCCTGCTCGCGCCGTCTTCGCTGGAAGTGACCCGAGGCCTCCCCCTGGCGGTGGTGCTCCGCGATCACCTCCCAGATGGCATCGATGCCCTCGCCGGTCAGCGACGACGCGGTGTAGGCGCGGGCCGGCGGACCGCTCTCGGAGGGGCGAAGGTAGTGCAGCGCCAGGTCGTACTGCGACCGCGCCAGCTCTGCCGCTTCGCGGTTCGCGCCGTCTGCCTTGTGGATCAGCACCGCGTCGGCCAGTTCGAGGATGCCCCGCTTGATTCCCTGCAGTTCGTCACCCGCTCCCGGGATCAGGAGCAGGAGGAAGACGTCGACCATCGAGTGCACGGCGGTTTCGCTCTGTCCGACGCCGACCGTCTCCACCATGATGATGTCGTGGCCGGCCGCTTCGAAGAGCAGAATCGTCTCCCGCGTCTTGCGCGCGACGCCGCCCAGAATCCCTCCGGACGGGGAGGGCCGGATGAAGGCGTTCGGCTCGGCCGCAAGGCGCTCCATCCGCGTCTTGTCGCCGAGGATGCTCCCGCCGCTCAGGCTGCTGGAGGGATCGACCGCGGTCACGGCGATCCGGTGGCCGCGTTCCAGCAGGCGGCAACCGAGGGTATCGATGAAGCTGCTCTTCCCCGCGCCGGGAACTCCGGTGACTCCCACCCGCAGGGATCCCCCGGCGTGCGGCAGGAGTGCGGAAAGGACCTCGCGCGCCTGCGCGAAGTGGCCCGGGGCATTCGACTCGATCAGCGTGATGGCGCGGGAGAGCACCACCGGGTCGCGCGCCAGGACGCCGGCGACGTACTCCGCGGTCGCGAGGCGCGGCCTCGATCCCCGGGAGTCGGCCCGATGGGGGCGGGAAGGATGGTGCACGCGGATTCTCTCCCGATCGGCCCGCCTGGATCGGTGGGCCGGTGGTGGCGCCTTGCCTCGAGGCCGATTCCGCCCGCGGGACTCGGCGCTGGGACTCTGATCGCGGCATCTTACCGGTCCTGACCGGAAGCGGGAACCGTTGCTTGCGGCCCGAGGGCGCGTCTGGTATTCGATAGGGGCTCCGAAGGCGGAGTTCGAGGCGAGGGCCGGGGAGAGTCGAGTGCCGCAAGACACGGATCCGCAGAAACTTCCCACCCTGCCCCCGCCGCGGCTGATCGCCCGAGGCATCCAGGCCTTCATCCTCTTCTCGATCCTGGGCGTCGTGCTCGCCATCTGGTGGCGCTCACCGGCCGATCCGCGGGAGGTGGCGCAGACCCTGGACTGGGGCATCGCCGCGCTCCTTCTTCCGCTGGTCGGGGTCGATTTCCTCCTCGGCGGACTGCGTTACAGCCTCTTCTTCGACGGCCGGATCCTCTCCCGCGTCACGCTGTGGAACTGCCTGCGAGCCAACTGGGCCAACATCTTCCTCGGCGCGGTCACCCCGTGCCAGACCGGCGGGGGTCCGGCGCAGATCTACATGTTGTGGCGCGGTGGGGCCACGATCCCCGAGGCGACGCTGATCGCAATGGTCAACTTCGCGGCTACCCTCGTCTTCTTCATCTGCTCCGCCGTCGTGGCGCTGGTGGCGCTTCCGCCCGACCTCTTCGGACCGGCCCTGACCCCGCTCTTGCGGCTCGGCTTTGCCGTCGTCACGGGAGCGACCCTTATCGTTCTCCTTCTTCTCCTCCGGCCGCGGGTGGGGGTGACCCTCCTGCGCGCCGTCCCGGGTCGGCGGCTGCGCGCCCGGGTGCAGTCGCTGCTGGAGGGGGGCCTCGTCGCCTACGAGGAGTCGTTCCGGCGCCTGCGGAGCGAACGGAAGGCGTTGCTTCTCCTGACCTGCCTCATCACGATCGTTCTCTTCTCCAACAAATACCTGATCGGCTACGTCATCGCGCAGGCTCTCCACCAGTCGTCGCCCCTCCTGACGTTTGTCGGGCTGCACAGCATCCACTACTTCCTCATCTATTTCGCCCCGACGCCCGGCGCTTCGGGCATCTCCGAGGTTTCGTCGGTCATGCTGATGGAGAAGATCATGTCCAAGGAGAGCCTCGTCCTCTACGCGGTGGTCTGGAGGGTCTTCACCACGGTTCTGGGGGCCTTGATCGGTGGCGTGATCCTCCTCCTCGAGTTCCAGCAGCAGGCGCGGCGTGAGCGGCATCCGGGCTGACATCCTGGTCGACGCCGGGGAATTCTGGCCCCGGCTCCGGGCCGATCTCGCCGGCGCCCGCCGGCGGGTCCTCGTCCAGGCTCTCACCTTCGAGGGGGATGGGGCCGGTCTCGGCCTGGCGGACGCCCTCGCGCGCTCGCGGGCGGAGGACCGGCGCGTCCTGGTCGACGAGTACACCGAGCACATGATCAGCGACCGGTTCATTCACACCCCCGCCAGCCGGCGCGACCCGGACCTGCAGCGGGAGCTGGCCGCGACGCGGAGGATGTTCGCGGAGTTGCGATCGGCCGGGGTCGGCGTCCGGCAGACCAACCCGATCGGTCCGCTCCTCCTCCGGTTCGCCGCGCGCAATCACAAGAAGCTCGTCGTCGTCGACGAGATCGCCTACATCGGAGGGATCAACTTCAGCGACCACAACTTCGCCTGGCACGACTTCATGCTGCGCCTCGAGGGACCGGGAGTCGCCGGGCGGCTGGCGCGGGACTTCGAGGAGACCTGGCGGGGCCGCAACGGACGGTGGTCGGAGACGTTCGACGGAATGACTTTGATGAGCCTCGATGGGCCGTCGAACGCCCGGGACTTCCGCGTGGTGTTGGACGCGATCGCGCGGGCCGAGCGCACGATTCTCATCGAGAGCCCGTACCTCACGCTGCCGTTCTTTGCCCCCCTGCGCCGGGCCGTGCGCCGGGGCGTTCAGGTCTCTCTCATCGCTCCCGCGACGAACAACAAGCCGGTGCTGAACGCCTATGTGCGGTGGGAGGCGCGCCGGGCGGGCATTCGGCTCCACCTCTACCCCGATCGCATGATCCATCTGAAGGCGATGCTGCTCGATGACCGGGAACTCTGGATCGGCTCGGCCAACTTCGACTTCGTGAGCTACCGCTGCGAGCAGGAGATCCTCTGCCGCGTGCTGGAGTCACACCTCGTCGCGGCCTTCCGGGACCGGGTGCTGGAGCCGGATCGGGCGCGTTCGCCGATCCACGAAGGGAAAACGTCGTCGGTGGCGGGGGTCGTGGGGATGGCGCAGCTTCGGCTGGCGGATCTCCTGATCGCCGGCGTGGAGCGGCTGACGCCCCGGGGCTCGGCGGGGCCCTCCGATCCTCCAGCACCCTGCTAAAGATCCGGGAACCACTCCTCCAGGATCCGCGGCTGGGGACCGACGGCATCCCAGGGCGACATGGTGCCGTCGGCCCGCACCGTGAGCCATTCCGGGGGGGAGAGCGCGGCCTGGTCGAACCACTCACTGCGGACGATCGGCATCGGGTAGTCCATGTCGCGCAGATCATGGAGGCGCAGGTCCGGGATCGGTCCGGGGAGACGCAGCGCCAGCCGCGGCAGGTAGACCGAGGCGCCGAGGCGTGGATGGAGAGGGGCGCTCCGCCCATGCGTCACGTTCCGCCAGGTCATGATGGCTCCGATGGGATGGAGTCCCGCCCGACGTACGTACATGCCCTCGAGTTCGTCGAGGATGCGGAGGGTGAGCGTGTCGCCCCGGTCGATGATCGTCTCCTCGCGCGCACGTCCGAGCACCCGCGCATCGAAGACCAGGCTGACCGACTTGTTCAGGGCCGTCGGCATGGTCACCGTGAGGGCGGGCGACGGCCGCCGGTCCGACGCCTGGACCGGCTCGACCGAGACCGGGAAGGGCTCCCCTCCCAGAAGCAACTCGCCGAAGAAAGCCGCGGGGTAGAGATAATCGAGCCGGAACCGCCCGGCGCCGATGAGCCCGCTCTCCAGGAAGTAGACCGGATAGATGCCGTAGTTGGCGTACTGACGCCCGAAGGGGCGCTCCAGCGCCGTTCCGTCGATCGTGATCCCGTGCCCGGCGCACCGCGTCATCTCGGTGATGCATTCCATTCCAGTCCGTACCCGAAGGTGGTAGTGGACGCGTGCTCCGTGCCTCGCGGCGGGCGTTCCGGGCGCGCCGAACCAGCCGGCGCGGTAGAGGCTGTCGGTCTCGCTCCAGGTCCTGTCATTGCCGTCGGCGATGCTCCGACCGATGGAGTCGACCTCGGCGGCGGAGAAGACTCGGGCGGTCGCCGCGCCCAC
The DNA here is from genome assembly GCA_964371055.1 of uncultured bacterium. Taxonomy (GTDB): domain Bacteria; phylum Eisenbacteria; class RBG-16-71-46; order CAIMUX01; family CAIMUX01; genus CAYJLF01. The sequence continues at coordinate 50,338 of CAYJLF010000028.1, forward strand.
CCCCGGATCTGGAGTCGGCAGGGCCAGGAGCGCGAGCGCGGACCACGTGAGCAGGAGTCCTGGCCGTCTCGAGGCGGTCGCGCGTCCTCGCCGCCTGCTAAGCATGGAAGAGGATCTGGATCACGTCGCCGTCCCGCACCGCGTACTCCTTCCCCTCGACGCGGATCAGCCCGTGCTTGTGCAGTTCGGCCCGGCTGCCGTGCGCCCGGAGATCGTCCGGGGAGAAGACCTCGGCGCGGATGAACCCGCGCTCCATGTCGGTGTGGATGCGGCCGGCCGCGCGCGGGACGGATGTGCCGGCGGGGACGAGCCAGGCGCGCAGCTTGTCGTTCGCGATCGTGTAGAACGTGATCAGACCGAGGAGGCGCCGGCCGTGCTCGATGAGGTTACGCAGGGGGTCGTCGGGCAGCCCCAGTTCCGCCCGCATGGCGATCCCTTCCTCCACCGGGAGGCGGCTCAGCTCTTCCTCCAGGCGGATCGAGAGGGCGATCACATCGGCGCCGCTGGAGGCGCGCAGCGTCTCCACCAACGCGGGATCGTTCTCTCCCGGCGCCGCCTCGTCGACGTTGACCACGATCAGGCTCGGCTTGAGCGTGAGGAGGCAAAGCTCGCGCGCGAGCGCGATGGCGGGCGGGTCGGGCGGGGCCGGCGGGCCGCCGGAGCTGTGTCGCTCCGCCGCCGACGCCGCGGGGCTGGTGGGGGATCCCGCCGTCGCGCCGTCCCGGGGAGCTTGGACGGTGGATCTGGGTTGGAGGGAGGATACCGGGAGGCCTCCCTTCAAGGTCTCCGCCAGGACCCTGAGGTGCGTGAGCGCGTCCTCTACCTCGCGGGGGTTTCCCTTCGCCTGCTTGCGCAGCTTCTCTTCATGCCGCTCCACGGTGTCTAGATCGGCCAGCATCAGTTCGGCCAGGACGATTTCGAGATCGCGGCGCGGGTCGATGGTGCCGTCGACATGGACGATCGCCTCGTCCTGGAAGTCGCGGACCACGTGGACCAGAGCATCGGCCTCGCGGATGTGGCCGAGGAAGCGGTTGCCGAGCCCTTGTCCTTTCGAGGCCCCCCGGACGAGCCCGGCGATGTCGACGAACTGGATGGTCGCGGGAACGACCTCCTCCGGGTGGAGGGCCGCCGCCAACTGCCGCAGGCGCGGATCGTCCATCGTCGTGACGCCGATGTTCTTCTCGATGGTGCAGAACGGGTAGTTCGAGGCTTCGGCGCGGGCATGCGTGAGGGCGTTCAGCAAGGTCGACTTGCCGACATTCGGCATCCCGATGATCCCGAGCTGCAACGACACGGCTCCTCCTCGGTGGTGGTCCGGCCCGTGGCTCTCTGGGCGATCACGCGAGTCGCCCCGAGGATAGCACGCGGGCGCGCGGCGGGTCGCCCGGCGTGCTCGCAGGATCGAGCACGAAGAGCCGGGGCCGCCTCACGCCGACGCGGAGCTCGGTCGTACCGTCCAGGTAGACTTTCCGGCCCCGCGCGGCCTCCAGGATCGCCGCGGTACCGTCGTCCAGCGGGTGGACGCCGAAACCCTCGATCAGCACGACCGTGAAAGGCCAGACCGCGTCGAGAAGCGGGGCCAGGTCGGCGCCGGCGGCGACCACGCCGCGCACGCGCGCCGCTTGCAGCCGCTCCAACTCCCCAGCACTGAGGTGATCGCGGTAGACGACGGCCCCGCCCGCGCGATCGCTCGCGGATTCCGCGACCTCGTCATCGAACTCGAGCACCCCGGCCGTCTCGCCACCGCAGCCCCAGGCGCCCTGAATCTCCACTCCGGAATTCGAGATCACGGCGCCGCGGTCGGTCACCTCCTCCACCATCCCGGGAATCCAGGCTCGCACCTCCAGTTCCTCCCGCAACGGCTCGATCCGGATCGTGCCGTCCTCGATCTGGATCGCCGCCACGCGTCCGCGGATCGGGGCGCGCGCGGCGGGCGCGCGCGGCGGGGGGGGGGGCCCCCCCCGGGCCCCCCCCGCCCCCCCCCCCAGCCCCCCCCGGCCACCGCGGGAGGGGGGC
>CAYJLF010000028.1:52363-55575 GCA_964371055.1 uncultured bacterium
GGGCCCCCCCCCCGGGCGGGGGGGGGGGGGGGGGGGGGGGGGGGGCGCGCCCCACGGGGGGGGAGGTCCAGCCAGGACCTGCCCCGCCTCCACCTCCTGCCCGACCTGGCAACGGAGGAAGGGGGCCAGCTTCCGCGGATCGATCCGCATCTCGTCCGCGGCGGGCACCGTCACGACCTGGCGCGCCTGGTCGGCGTTCTCCCGCACGAGGAGAGTGCCGTCCGGCAGAAGCTTTTCGATGAGACCGGAGACGGTCGAGTGGTACTCCTTCGCGCGCAGGCGTCCCTTCCGGCGCGCGACCAGCTCATCGACGCGCACCGTTTCGCCGGGTGACTTGAGGAGGCAATGCGCCGCCTCTTCCGGCGGCACCTCGAGCACGCTCGCCACCGGGAGGAAGAACGGACGGAGGAAGACGCGGGTGCTGCGCGCGATCACGGTGTCGCCGTCCACTTCCCGGCCGGGGCGGACGAAGACCTCGCCGGGGATCGAGAGCTCGCGCGCCAGGCGGATCTCCCCTCGCCGGATCGCCTCGTCGCGACGGGCCGGGACCGGATGAAGCGGGCCCGGATGAACGGGATCCGGGACCCGGTCATCCCCGGCGGCGGAACCGAGGCGAACCAGCCCGAGCTCGTGAAAGAGCCGCACGGCCAGCGTCGGATGGGCCGCCGAGAGGACGCCGAGGTGGGGGAAGACGAAGGCGCGATCGACCGCCAGGGCGGTGCGGCGAGGGAGGTGCAGCGCATCGGTCAGGATCCGCGCGGCCGTTTCCCGCGGCACATGGGAGAGCGCTCCCCCGCTGCCGATCACCAGGTCGTAGCCGGGGGGGGAGACCTCGGCGCGCCCGTCTTCCCGCCTTCCCGCCCCGCTCGCATCTTCTCGCCTCAGCGGTGAACGGAAACGGAACTCCTCCTCGCCGCGGTCGTCCGACTTCCCGGAGAGTACGTGCAGGTGCGCGCGCACCGCCTCCCGGACGGCGAGGGTCGCGATGGCCCGTTCGATCTCGGCGTCGGCCGCGTCGCGCGGGAGCCGGGTCGGATGGAGGTGTTTGTCACCGATCCGATTCAGGATGTCGTCCGCGTCGAGCGCCGGATCGAGCAGCGACCGGAGTGCCGGGAAGCCGGCGGTGCGGAGGACTTGGAGTATGCTGTAGCTCATCCCGAGATTGGCGCTGACCGTGCGCTGCACCTCGCCGTGACGAGCGGTGAAGACATCGGTGGTCGCCCCGCCCACATCGACCGCGAGAATCCGCTCTCCGGACGCGCGCGAGACGAGCGCGAGGATCCGCCCGAAGGCGGAAGGCGTGGGGAGCAGCGGACCGTCCACCCACTCCTGCAGCCGGGGATACCCCGGCGCCTGCGACATGACATGTTCCATAAAGAGCTCATGGATCGCGTCCCGCGCGGGGCCGAGTCTCTCCCGCGTGGCGGCCGGACGCAGATTGTCGACGGCGCGGAGGAGGAACCGCTCTCCCAACGTCTCGCGCACATAGGGAAAGGCGTGGCGATTGCCGGCGAAGATGACCGGCAGCTTCGCCTTCGGATTGCGCTTCGGATGGAGGTTGGCCTGTTGCAGCAGCTCAGCGAGGAAGACCGGTCCCGAGATCGCTTCGCCATCGAACCCGCCGGCCAGCAGCACCAGGTCGGGACGGAGTCGTTCCAGCTCGCGGATCTTCTGGTAGGGCGTCCTTCCGTCGTCGATGGCCAGGATGTCCAGCACGATCGCCCCCGCGCCGAGGGCGACGCGCTCGGCGCTGCGGGAGGTGATGGCGCGGACCAGGCCGGTCACGGCGACGGCGAGTCCCCCGCCCGCGCTCGAGGTGGAGAAGTACGGAACCGCCGGGCGATCGTCGCGCAGCAGGACGAGGCGTTCGGCCTCCGGTGGTCGTTCGCGCTGGCTCTCGGCCTCGATCGCTGCCAGCGCCCGACGCACGCCGATGGTGACATCCTCATCCGGCCTCTCGACCGTGGTCGCGGCTTCGCGGCGACGCATCGTCCAGGCCTCGCGATCAGCCCCCAGACTGCGCTCGAAGAGGACCGCCTTGGTGGTCGTGCTGCCGACATCGGTCACGCAGATCAGAGCCGGATCGCTGGTGGCGATCGGATCGCTCATCGGGTCTCCGGTGCCCGGACGATCTGCTCCGGGCATCACCTCAGCCGCAGGTCCAACTCGTCCAACAGCGCCTCGGCGGCCTGGGGGATCACCGTGCCGGGTCCGAAGATGGCCGCCACACCCCGTTCGCGCAGGTAGTCGTAGTCCCGCGCCGGGATCACGCCGCCGCCCGCCACGAGAATGTCGCCCCGCCCGAGCCGTCGCAGCTCCTCGATCAGCTGCGGCAGGAGGGTCTTGTGGCCGCCGGCCAGCGAACTGGCTCCCACCACGTGGACATCGTTCTCGACCGCCTGCTTGGCTGTCTCCTCCGGGGTCTGGAAGAGCGGCCCGACGTCGACGTCGAACCCGAGGTCGGCGAAGGCCGTGGCGACCACCTTGGCGCCCCGGTCATGACCGTCCTGGCCCATCTTGGCGATCAGTATCCGTGGCCGCCGTCCTTCACGCACTTCGAACGCGCCCACGCGCGCGCGGACGCCCGCGATCGTCCCCTCCTCTGCGAACGCGGCGGAGTAGACGCCGGAGATCGTCCGGATCGAGGCCTGGTGGCGTCCCCACACCGATTCCAGCGCGGAGGAGATCTCGCCCAGCGTGGCCCGCGCCCGGGCTGCCTCGACGGCGAGCTCGAGGAGATTCCCCTCGCCCGACTCGGCCGACCGCGCGAGAGCGGCGAGGTGGCGTTCCACCGCCGCGGCGTCGCGGCGGCGCTTCACCTCCTCGATCCGCACCACCTGCTGCCGGCGCACTTCGGTGTTGTCCACCTCGAGGGTCTCGATCGGCTCCTCGTGATCGGGCCGGTAACGGTTGACTCCGATGATGATCTCGGCGCCGGAGTCGATCCGGGCCTGGCGCCGGGCCGCCGACTCCTCGATCCGCATCTTGGGCAGACCGGTCTCGATCGCGCGGGCCATGCCGCCCAGGGCTTCCACCTCGCGGATGTGTTCCCAGGCGCGGCGCATCAGCGCATCGGTCAGCCACTCCAGGTAGTGGGAGCCTCCGAGCGGGTCGATGACGCGACCGATGCCGGTCTCATCCTGGAGGTAGAGCTGGGTGTTGCGGGCGATCCGCGCGGAGAAGTCGGTCGGCAGCGCGATCGCCTCGTCGAG
>CAYJLF010000029.1:0-48920 GCA_964371055.1 uncultured bacterium
AGTCGGGGAGTACGGCGAAGCTGGAGTACTCGACCAACAACGGCGGGAACTGGACAGAGATTGTGGCCTCAACGGACAACGATGGCATACATCCGTGGACCGTTCCGGCGGGGACGACAACGGCGACCCAGTGTCTGGTCCGGGTGACGGCGGGGACGTACAACGACGTGAGCGACCAGGTCTTCACGATCGGACCCGGTGTGCTCGTGACATCCCCCAACGGCGGGGAGGACTGGGCGCGGGGGAGCACGCACGACATCACGTGGGTCCACCACGAGTCGGGGAGTACGGCGAAGCTGGAGTACTCGACCAACAACGGCGGGAACTGGACAGAGATTGTGGCCTCAACGGACAACGATGGCATACATCCGTGGACCGTTCCGGCGGGGACGACAACGGCGACCCAGTGTCTGGTCCGGGTGACGGCGGGGACGTACAACGACGTGAGCGACGCGGTCTTCCAGATCCGCCCGTGCATCATCGTTTCCGAACCGACGAGCACCTCGTCGTGGACCTCCGGCAACAGCTACGAGCTTGTATGGGATGCCCACTCCAGCGTCACTCACGTCGATCTCGCGTATTCGACCGATGCCGGGTCGCAATGGCTGCCCGTCGCTGACAACATCCAAGCGTCATCGTACGTCTGGGCCACACCCTTCTCGGTCGACTCGGATCAGTGTGCCATCCGGATCACCGATCACAGCCACCCGGCCACGTGCTCCGGGGAGAGCCAGCTCTTCGCGATCCACCCGCCTACGGTTTCGAAGGCGGAGATCACGAGGGCGGCGTTCGGAGTTTTGCAGACCGTTACCTTCCGCTTCACGCTCAGCGACTCACTTCGGGTGAGCGGGCCGGAAGTGGTGGCTGGCCTTTTCCTCCGGTCAGGTGTCTCCGGGACGCTGTTGGCGCAGCAGATCAGCGGTACCTATCTCGCGAGCGCGAACGAGATCACCTTCCAGTGGACCCCCACCGCGGAGCAGTTCGACACCGCGGACCTGCGTCTCGTCAAGGTAACGGTCGGCGTGGCGGTGGAGCAGCGCGACGTGCTACCGTCTTCGGGCGATCTTCGCTTCGTGCTCTGGGATGCAACTACGCCGCTTTCGGTCATCTGCGACCTGGTGCTTCCTGGAATCACCGGCGCGAGCGGCGCGGATGTCGCGAACATCTATTACGGCGTTCATCGCGGGGCTTCGGTGAAGGTTGACTTCAATGACGCCATTTACCTGGAGGCGGGTCAGAGAGTCAGGCCGACCTTCAACAAGTCGGGGACCAGCAATGGCGTGCCCGGGCCGATCAGCGGTGCCCACACGCTGACGTTTTCGTTCACGCCTGACGCGGGAGCGACGGACGGCGACATCTACCTGACCGGGTTCTCGTACGAGAGCGCCGCACTCGGACACCTGAAAGATCACGGAGGGAACGAAATTCCGAGCTTCTCCGTCCAGGTCGAGCACTTCCAGATCGACAATACGTATCCGACAAACCTCAGTGTAAATGGGACCGAGCAGGAGAACCTCGGGATCGTCTACGGCACTCCCCCCAACCCCTGGTGGCGTTTCGATGCCGCAGCCTCTGATGCGCACCTCACGTCTACAGCCATCTACGAAGGTGGCATCTCCCGGGGTGATCCCTGGGATGCCAACGTCTGGGCACAGACTTCGGACGGCAAGACGCTGGAAGTGCGCGCGTCCGACGCTGCCTCGAACTCGCGGAGCAAAGTCTTCTCCTACACCGTGGACAACCCGCGGATCACGGGATATCGCTCCCTCCAGCTGGATGACCCGATCACGACGGATGGGAAGACGAAGGTGTTCCCGGCCGGCTACCCCTGTACCGTGCGGGGAGAGATGCAGAACGGCGGCGTGGTGAAGATTCCAGGCGCTGTGGCGCGTCTCGGACTCATGAGTGGAGAGAGCGAGATCATCGGCGGAGAAACGAGTCCGGCGGACGTCCAGGCGGAGTCGTGGTCGGGATTGCTGGAGAGGACGGTCACGGTGCCCACGCGCCAGAGTCCCGGGACGGGACTCAGTCTGCGCATGAGGCACGTGACGCCGGATTGGGCGACAGATCGGGACACAGGCCCAGGGAGCGACGCGGGTTACTCAATCGCGAGTGCCGCACTCAGGATGACCGCGGTGTTTTCATCCGGAGAGATGGTCGCAGGCGAGGCACTGCCGTTCTGTGTCAAGCTGGCTCAGGATGACAACGGAGGTGTGGCCTCGCATGCGGCGGTCCACGCAGAGGGTTTCGACGGTTTCAGGGGCCAGCACTGGACGGACGGAAGCCTCAACCTTCCCACGCCAGCGACGATCCTCTCGAAGTCCGAGACAGCGTGTCTCGCGCTTCCCGGGACGCGCGAGTTCGTGGTGGACAAGCGGACGACGAATGACACCACCTTCACCTTCACGACAGCGAGCTTCCTCGGGCAGACGGACCAGTGGGGCGCAAGTCCGATCGCGCACGACGGATCGCGATTCACCGTTCAGTACCAGATCGGTGCCGACACCCCGACAGGCACTCAATCGATCAGGGTTGCGAACGCGGTGCTGGCGTCTTCAGCGGCGGAAACAGAGGAATTCGCTCCCTGGTCAGTGCCCGTCTATGGCTACTGGGGACAGGATCTTGCGTTCTACATCGGTATCCGCAATGACCGGGATGTGGCCGATCCGCTCTATCGGCTGGAGCTGGACTGCCCGAACGACCCCTGGTTCAGTCTCGACGACAACGCGGACGGGGGCTGGGAGCTGAAGAGCGCGGTCGGGCCGATCCAGACCTGGGTCTTTGACCCGCTCGACCAGTACCCCGCGGTCCAGTTCCCGGCTTCTCTGCAGGGTGCCGCGGCGATCTTTGTGCCAGTCCTGGTCAACGGACGTCCGGACGGCTACAGCACTCCGGACAATATCACCGTCCGAGTCTACTCGGACCGGCGATGGACAGCGTTGAGTAGAAGCAAGCAGATCAACTGGGGCCAGGCACAGTGGAACAAGCGAAGCATGTGCTACCTAGGGAGTCCCATCGTGGATGCCGGTGCGGTGCTTCAGTATACGCTGACATTGAATGCGGCCGCGACTGGGACCCCTAATCGCGCGGTTCAAGTTCTGGTGAGCAAGGACGCGCTCGATGTCATGGACCTGGCGCTGAACAGCCCGAGCAAACTAGCCCTGGACAAGGGGACGGGCGCCGACGTCGCTTTCACGCAGGAAATACAGTGCGGCGGGACGACGACATACTATGCGACCGAACCACAGTCGATCACGGCGGACACGGACGTGACGTGGGTGCTCAAGGCGAAGACGCGGGACGACCTTGCGGACAATCTGAGTACGGTCGGCCTGCTGCGAAGCGCGGTGGTACTGAGCCTGGAGGACGGATCGTGCGTGGGGACGGACGCCAGCGCGTGCCTGGGTAGCAATACGCTGGTGACGGTGCGCAATGTCCGCCTGGAATTGACGATCAATGCCGGATCGGAAGGCGCAGCAGTCGTGATCCCGGCCGGGGGGTCGGGTGAAGTGCAGGTGACATTGACGAATAGGGGCGGCCTTGCGCTTGGGAGTGGGGTGGGTGAAGCATCGGTCGGCAGCACCTTCATCGCGGGAGTCCAGGAGTCGGACCATCCGACCTTCAACCTGGCCGACGGCCTGGCGAGCGGGGGATCCATCGGACCGATACCCTGGACGATCACCGCCGCTAAGAACGTGGAGGCGAAGGAGGGGACGATGGTGCCCGGCCTCTTTCAGTCCCTGGACGGCTGGTGCCTGAAGTTCCCTCCCGTTCGGACGGAATGCCGATTCGTCCAGTCCACGGACCTGGTGCAGACGGGGGCAGGGGTGAGGATCACGTCGCCGTACCTGGCGGTGAGCATACTCCAGACTCCGACCAGCCCACCGACGATCCCCCTGGGTGATTCACTGACGATCACGGTCCGATTGAACAACACGGGGAACCAGAATGGCGCGGCCACGATCGCGATCGACCCGATCCCGGGCCTGACCTGGCTGGACGGAAGCGGCTGGCCGCCTGGCGAGCTTGTACCCGTCGATGTTGGCCCTGCCGCGGAGAGGGTTTTCCACTTCAGGGTCAACCCAGACGCTCCGGAGCAGATCGACCCACTGGACAAGGTTCACGTGGACAGCGAGTACCGGAGCGAGGTAGTGGAGAACCAGTTGACCCGCCTGACCGTCGTCGGTAGCGCGCTGGACATTGTCGGTCCGAACAACCCACCGGCCTCGGTGAGGGTTCGGGAGGTACTGACGCTGCGGTACACCGTGGACAACAACCAGGGATCCGGGTCGTTGACACCGAGGCTGACGATATCGGCCCCCGCGCTGGGTGGCGGCGTTCCCGCCTCTACGTTGGCGCTCCGGAAAATCTGCTTCTGGCCGGACCGCAACACCGACGTCGGCAAGGTCTGCCGCGAGGATTACAGCTACGGGACGATTTGGGCCGGGCTCCCGCCCATTGCATGGGACAAAACCGGACAGGTCGAGGTCCAGATTATCCCCGGCCTTTCTATTCCGAACGGCACGATCGTCACACCCGGAAACGTCAAGATCGAGTGGGATGGAGGTGAAGACAACGCATCCGGCGCGGGAGTGGGAATCACAACCGACAACTGCGTCATCGGGACGGCGGCCGTGACGCCAACTCCCCTGGAACCGGTGGCCGGTGGCCTGGTGGACTACAGCTTCACGATCACGAACACGTCGGGGGTCCCGCGCCCGGCCAACCCGCCCCTGGCGCTCTTGGTTTCGCGACCAGCAGGACTGTCGTGGGCGAGCGGCAATACCGCACTGCGCGACACACTCCCGTTCGCCGACTCGACTGCGACGGATGTGACGGTCCAGTTCCGCATCGCGCGGGACTGGCCCGACCTCACTGCGATCGATCTCAGCCAGTTCGACGCCAGGATCGAGTTCCTGGGTGACGACCCTCAACCTCCGATCATCGACAACATGTACGAGGTCGGGGACTACACAGCGGTGGCGCCGCGCAATGTACGCTTCGAAATCGCAGGTGCGAGAATCGAGTTCGACTCCGATGAGATTGAATACCTGGCGGGAGACGTCCTGCACCTGAAGTTCACCGTGGAGAATGTCGGCGGCGTAGGCGCCGACTCGGTCGACATCATCGTCAAGTACGAGCATCAGGTCAGCGGCGGATCCGCATTCAACGACAGCCTGTCTGCATCGATCGACGGGGGATTGGAGTCCGGTGATCCCCCCAGGTTGATCGAGATGAATCTTCCGCTCTCGGTGGAGCGCTTCGGCGACGGCGATGGACTCAAGTTCAGAACCGTTCGCGTGGACGCGAAGGCGCAAGGACGGGATGCGCCGACGGACGGCACCGGTGGGATCACGGAACTGGAGGCCGGCACGGTCAAGGGGCTGAGGGTGGTCTGCGACATTCGGCGGCTGGACCGGGTCAACGGCGCAGTGCTGGACGAGAGTGCGGCGCGCCTGGGGGTGAACAAGGGAGCGATCGTGCCTTTCGGTCTGCTCCTGCGGAACACGGGCGGGGTGAAACAGAACGGCGACCTGAAGATCCGGCTGCCGTTGCCGGAAGGTCTGGTCATGGCGGGGGACTCGACGTTCCCTCGGGACGACTGGAGATCCGAGACGCCGGAGGAGGAGACGTGGCTGACCTTGACCCGAGTCGCTACTCCAACCGACTGGGCGCAGGAGAGCGCCGAGGAACTCTACCTGGTTTCGTCCGGCGGCGCGGCGTTTGTGCCCGGGATCGGACTGGACACCGGGGCGTTCTCGGGGGTGCTCAGCCTCCGGTTGGCCGATGCGACGATCCGAGGCCAATATCCTGTGACGGGGACACGAACCGTTGAACCAGAGTTCGGGTTCACGACGAGCAACGAACCGTACCCATTCAACGTCTCCGATTGTGACGCCACCAGCCTGCGAACGACGCTTCACCTGGTGGGCACGCAGACAGCGTTCCAGCGGGGCGATCAGATCCCTCTACGCATGGAGATGTTGTTTGGGGGCGATCCCGAGCTGCTGCTCCGGGGTGACCTGGTACTTACGGCGACGATCAAGGACGATCGTTTCGAGTTCGTTCGGGCGGCGTTGGGGGAGCCGGTCCGGGAGTGGGCGTCGGTCACTCCGGCCACGGAGAAGACGGTGGTGATGCGCAGCACCGACATCCGGGGGGGATCCGACAACAAGGTGATCTGGGACCTCACGATTCAGGCCACGAAGCTGGACCAGCCGGGAACGGTGGAAGTCGATCTGACGAGTGCGATCGAGCTGGCCTGGAGCTGGACGGTACGTCCGGGATCGAGCAACGACTGCGGCTTCGACGCAGACCAGGGCGGCGTGGGCTGGGACAACGTGGAACTGTGGATCGAGGCGACGCACCGGGGCGGCGAGATCGTCAAGCTGCTTGGGCGTCCGAACCCTGCCAGCCAGGAGATGCGGATCTGCTATGACCTGGAGATCGGGACGACGCGGGTGGAGTTGTTCGTGACGGACCTGGCGGGCAACCTGATCCTGCACACGGTCAGTTCGGCCTCGCGAGCCCTGGGGACATCGGCCGGGTTCAACGAGTTTGTCTGGGACGTGCGCGACGTCTCGAACGGGGTCTACCTGGCCCGCCTGGAGGTGGCCGGGACGGGTACGAACGGCCGGTCCCTGCGCGAGACCCGGCGCGCCAAACTCGCGGTGCTGAAATAGAAGGTTAGAGCAGGAGCGCCATGGGCAAACCCGCGGCTCGACTCGGTGACCCCACCGCCCACGGCGGCTCGATCGTCATCGGGTGTCCGACCGTGCTGATCGGCGGCATGCCGGCAGCGCGCATCGGGGACATGCACGTCTGCCCGATGGTCAATCCCGGCCCCGTGCCGCACGTCGGCGGCCCCATCAGCCTCGGCAGCGCCGGGGTGTTCATCGGCGGCATGCCGGCGGCACGGGTGGGCGACATGGCGGTCTGCACCGGCCCCCCGGACACGATCGCCATGGGCTGTCCGACGGTGTTGATCGGGGAGGTCGCCTCGTCGCAGGGGGCAACCATGGGACAGGCGCGCGCCATGGGCGCGCCGTTCACCAAGATGAAGTGCGACCACGAAGCCAAGGCGGGCCGGGGAGTCGCGGGCGAGGCCCTGGGCCCCGAGGAGCCTCACGCCCCCGGGCCGGACCCCCCGGAGGCCGATGCCCCGGGACTGACCGACAAGGCGCGAAGCGTCCTCGCAAAGCTGAGCGCGGGCGTCCGGGCGATCTTCCACGGGAAGCGGGTGGAGGCCAAGCCCGCCCCGCCGGCCGGGACCACCGGACTCGGCGCGGAGGTGGACGGACTCGTCTCCAAGTCCCCCCTCTTCACCAACAAGGTCAAGGGGCTGTCCGAGAAGGGATGGACCTTCAAGTACGGCGAAGCGGGCAAGGGAAGCTACTGCCAGCGCGGCACGAAGACGATCGTGATCGACTCGCGGAAGAAAGATGATCCCCGGGCGATCGCGGGCACGCTCGCCCACGAGGCCGGCCATGCCGCCTACCAGCCGAGCTACGTCGGGATGAAGGACCTGACTCGCGAGGAGTATGTGACGAGGAACACCACGGAGTGCCTCAAGGACGAGGGTGAAGCGACCCTGACCTCCCTGGAGGTCCGTGACGATCTGAAGAAACACGGAGGCGGGTCGATACCGATCAGCGGGTCGCAGCGCAAGAAGTATGAGAAGATCTACAAGAAGCACAAGAAATCGGAGGACCGCGACGAGGCGCGCGGCCTGATCGGGGACATCTTTGCCGACAAGGAGCACCCCAGCACCCGGCCCGCCTCGACGTACCGGGAGTACTACGCGAGCTTCTATGAAGAACAATGGGACAAGACGCATCCTCCGTCAGGGGGGACGACCTGACGCCGCCCGGGCACGCCAACGAGGGTCCGAGGCCTTCCGGGTCGTGCGGCGATCGGTCCGGACAGCGTGCTGCGCGATGGGCGCGGCGATCGTGCTCGCGGGCGGAGCGGCGGCGTGCGCGCAGCGGAGCGGAGAAGTCCGGGAGTCGGGAGAGCGCGGGGCGGGGGCCAGGCGGCCGCCGACCGCGATGAGAGAGGGCAATGTCATGCTGGCGGACACGCTGTTCGACGCGATCGATCAACTTCTCGGCGTCGAGATCTGGAGCGTCGAGGATCTAGAGACTCGTCTGCGGATCCCGCTGGCCCCGGATTCAGCGTCGAGCACCGAGTTCTTCCAGGTCTATTCCGGCCGGGCGGCCGGCGGGGACGTGTTCACCGAGGCGGAGTACCGCCATCCGCGCCAGCCACGGCCGCCGGGCCTCGGCGGCCTGCTGATCCTGACTATCTCCCCGCGCCTCCGCGTCGATCGTGCCGAGTTGCTTCGGCGATGGGGCGAGGAGGAGTCGCTTCTCCCACCGGATCCGTCGGCCCCGCCCGGGGGACTGGTCTACCTGGGATACGAGCGGGAAGAAGCCGCGGTCAGGGTCGGATTGGCGCAAGCGACCCCGTCGCTCGTCAGAACGGTCGTCCTCGATCGGACCGAGACCAGGAGGGAGTGACGGCGGGCTGAGCCTGCCGGGGTGGGGGTCGCACAACACAGGCCAGACAAACGGGGCGAGGAATGATCGAAGAGCCGGGAGCGGATGACAGCGTGAGGGGGGCGCCCGCCCAGGAGGAGCCCTACATCCTCGGCTACGAGGACTTCCGCCTGGCAGTCGAGGAGGCGGCCGGACCTCGCGGTGGATGGGATCGGGGCTTCGTCGTGTCGTTGCCCGGAGTGCTTCCGCCGGCGGCCGTTCTCGCCGCCCGGCTCGTCGCCTTCGTCTGCCGGACCGATCCGGACTCGGGTCCGGACAACCCCCGGCTCTATCCGCCCATGGCCTGCGCGATCCTCGCGTCCGACGGCGAACTGCTGGATTGGCGCAGCCTGCCTCCGGTTCCCACCGAGCCCCGCTACGACCTCCGCCGGTTCGGCGAGGAAGCGGCCGCCATGGCCGCCAACGAGCGACAGGCCTTCCTCGAGACCTACTACGAGCTGCTGGTATCCGAGGAGGGCCCGCTCTTCCGGCCGTGGACGGAGATCGATCCTGAGATCCGGCGCGACCTCAGGACCCTCCGCGATCTCATGGTCGAGCCGGCTTGCATCGCCCCCGCCCGCGAACACGCAGGGGAATTCGTTTCCTGGCTGGAGCGGGGAGGCGTGGATTCGTGATGTCGTCCATGAGCCCTCGAATCCAGCCCTCGGTCCTGACCATCGAAGAGCTGCGCGGGCTGTCCGGCGAGGGGCGCCTTTGGGCGGTCATGGACGGATGCGATGCCCCGGAAGTGCGGGAGAAAGCGGGCGAGTTGGGCGAGGAGCGCGCGGTCTCGCTCTACCGTGGGTCGGCTGAAGAGGATCTCGAGACGATCGCCCCCTTCCTCTTCGCGGCGGACACGGCGCTGGTCGACTGGATCCTGGCGACGGAGGCAGGCAAGCCCTGGGGAATCTACGTGCTGCACCCCGGTGGGCTGGATGCGGTGCGGCAGCACCTCCGGAGATTCCTGGTCGTCGAGTCTCCCGAAGGCGAGCAGTGGTACTTCCGTTTCTATGACCCCCGCGTCCTCGACGAGTTCCTACCGACCTGCGATGAAGGGCAGGCCGCCGAACTGTTCGGAGCGGTGGAGGGGTATGGGTTGCCCGGTCCCGAGGCCGATCAGGTGACCCTGCTGAAGCTCGTGCCCGAGAGTGACCGCCACAAGCCACCGGGTCCGCCGTCGAAGAGGAGATGATGTTCCGCCTCCGTCCGGACCAGGTGGAGAGTCTCCGCGGGTCGATGCGGCGCCGCCTGCCGGCCCAGATCGAAGAGAAGTTGCGTGCAGAAGGAAAGGACGTCCGCCGCGAACCGGGCACCGGCGACCTGATCCTTCGCGATCGGCGCGGGTTTGATACCCGTATGCAGTTCCGGCCGGACGGCCTGCCGCGCGCGATCCGCCAGCCCAGCGGACTGACGACGGGCTACGCCTTCGACGGGCAGAGCCGTCTCCAGACGATCGCGCTGCCCAACGGCGACCGCCTCGAGTTCGAACGTGATCGGGCGGGACGCACGGTCGCGGTGCAGAGGCCCTCCCTCGACCGCCACGCGTTCGAGTACGACGACGAAGACCGGGTCACGCGGGTCGGGTATCCCGATGGGACCGAGACCAGGTTCGCCTACGACGGTGGCGGGCGCATCCTGTCGCAGACAGACCGCCTCGGCGCGGTCACCCGGTGGCAGCGCGACGCGCGGGGCCTGCTACAGGCGATCGAGGATCCACTCGGCCGTCGCACCGTCTATCGGACCGACGGGGACGACAGGCTTCGCGAAGTGGCCTATCCCGATGGGACGAGCGAGGGGTATGGCTACGATCCTGAGACCGCGACGGGACTGCTCCGCCTGCGCGATGGGAGCGAGGCGAGGCTCTCGCTCACTCCCGATCAGAAGCTCCGGGACGTTCGTTGGCGCGACGGATCCTGGGTTTCCTTCGAGACCGACCCCCGCGGACTGGTCGTCGTCGTGGAGAATGCCGCGGCGCGCGTGGTCAACCGTTGGACCGAGGATGGGCTGCCCGAAGCGGAAGAGACGCCGCGTGGCGTCGTGGAGTTCGAGCGGGACGCCGAGGGATTGCTGACCCGGCTGGTTCTACCGAACGGCGACGCCATCGAGTACGGCTGGGACGAGGATGGGCGGCCGGTCCTGGTCCGCGACTGGGAGGGGCGGGAGATTCGCTACGACTGGTCCGCGCTCGGGCAGCTCTCGCAAGTGACCCACGGCAACGGTATGGTCGAGCGCCTGCGCTACGGGCGTCTCGGCCGCGCGACCGGGGCCGAACTTGTCGACAGCGAGGGCCGGCTGTTGGGTCGGCAGGCGTACGAGTACGATCTCTGCGAACGACTGACCAAAGTGGCCGACATCTGGGGTCCGGACGAGACGGACCGCCTCAGCCGGAAACTGCGCCACGACCCGGAAGGCAGGATCCTGCAGGAATGGGACGTGATCGGCCAGCGTTCCCTCGAGGCATTCCACTACGACGCCAAGGGCAATCTGGTCGCGGCGGCGGATGGAGCGTCTGCCATCGGTCCGATGGACGAACCGCGCAGCGCGGGTGGCTCTCGGATCGAGTATGACGCACGTGGCAACATCCGCGAGTTGCCCGGAACTCGCGGGACCCTGACCTGCGCCTTCGGCGATGATCAAACACTGCGCGAAGTCCGGGTGGCGGGCGAGACCTGGCGGTACCGGTACGATGGGCTCGGGCGGCGCATCGGCAAGACGAACGGAACCGAGGAGTGGCGTTACGGATGGGCGGGTACGATGCTCCTTTGGGAGGAGCATGTCGAGGCTCCCGGCGCGGCTCCGCGACGGCGCGACTATCTCTACACCCCCGACGGACTGACGCCGCTCGCGTTCCGCGAGGCCGGACGCACCTGCTGGCTTCAGACTGATGCCCGGGGCGCCGTGATCTGCGCGGTGGACGAGGGCGGCCAGATCGTCTGGCGAGCGACGTACGACTCCTTTGGCCGGGCCACGATCAAGGTCGGGCGCGTCCGGCAACCCTGGCGACTGGTCGGCCACTACTTCGACGAGGAAAGCGGGCTCCATTACAACTTCGCTCGATACTACAGCCCGCAGATTCGATCCTATCTGTCACGGGACCCGTCGTGGCATCTCCCTGGCGCCACCAACTACAGCTACGCCCGGAACGATCCCTGGAACCGCGCCGATCCGTTCGGAACCTTTGCCCCGCTGCTCATCATCGGGGGCGCGATGCTGGTCGGCGCGGTGGTCGGCGCGGTGTCGGCCTGGGCGACCGGAGGCGATCCAGTGGCGGGCGCGGTCGAAGGAGGGATCGGCGCGCTCGGGATGGTCGTGGGGGGGATGCTGGGCGGTCCGGTCGGCGCCAAGGTCGGTTCGGTGATCGGCAGTGCGGCCGGCGCCTTCGCCAGCGACATGGTCGAACGCTTGCGCAAGGGAGAGCCGATCTGCGTCGAGTGTGCTCTCAAGCGGGCCGGGACCGCCGCCGCCATCGATGCCGCCTTCGTGGTCGGCGCGCCGATGGTGGGCAAGCTCATCCCGAAGAGCGTGACGCGGCAGGTCGGCCGACTCGGCGGCAAAGTCTCAAAGCTCGCGCGGCAT
Organism: uncultured bacterium; assembly: GCA_964371055.1. Taxonomy (GTDB): domain Bacteria; phylum Eisenbacteria; class RBG-16-71-46; order CAIMUX01; family CAIMUX01; genus CAYJLF01. The sequence continues at coordinate 12,114 of CAYJLF010000029.1, forward strand.
GCCGTGCCGCGATCGGTGCGCCGCGTGATGCGCCCCCGCGTGACGCCGGCTGCGGGCAAGAGCGCCAAGCTCAAGCTGCAGCCGAAGTGGCGGCAGGATCTGACTGCGATGCGCAAGAGCGCGAGCGCCGTCGACCGCTCGAACGCAAGCCGGGCCTACCGGGCCCGGCAGGCAATGATGCGCGACCTCAAGAAGGACATGCTGGCGGAGAACCGCGCGTTGCCCTCCAGTTCGAAGATGCCGGCAAAGAAGATCAACCTGCGGGCGCGTGAGATCGCGGACAGTTACGACTGGGCCCGGTACCGCGAGATCGGGAAGGTCGACCTGAAGAAGGGAACGCCTCTTGGCAAGGTGGTGGATGGTCCGGGCTACAAGTACTCGGGATCGCCGTTCTTCCAGCCCGGAACGGATCCGGCGTCGCTCAACCCCCGGGCGCTTCAGCGGGGCCTGGCCCTGCCTCCGCAGAACTCCGCCACGCACTTCCAGCAGTTCACGACGACCCGGCCGGTCTCCGGCTGGCAGGGGCCGACGACGGGCGGGACCTGGCTGACGAAGACGGGAGGGCGCTTCGTTCCGGGCGTGACCCGGCCGGGGAGAGGGATACAGACAACGATCGGCAGCGTCCGGCCGCCTGTGCGGGCCTCCGGTCCACCGTCGTCGATCGGCGGTGGCGTCATGCGCGATGTGGCGGTCGGCACTTCCACGGAGTCGGTGGCGGGCAAGCTCATCGGGGGCGATGATTGACGAACGCGCACCAGGCCGCGCGCAGGCGTGGTGCTTCAGGATTCCGGTGGTGGCGCAGGTATCGGGAAGGAGTAATGGAACAGGCCGGTGGCGGTGTCACACGCCCGGCCGCGGAAACCGGTGACGCCGGGCACGGTGGGGGATTATGAGTCCAACCATTCCGGGGTACGAGATCGAGATGCTGGGCCGGACGGACGTGGCCCGGTACATCGCCGAGGCGCGAGCCTCGGTCTGCACGTGGGCGATCTCGGGGCCGGTGCGCGATCGCGTCCTCATGATCCTGGATGCGATGGAGCGAGAGCTGGCCTCGGGCGAGATCCCGGCGTACGGCCAGCGGGCTGCACTCGGCCTCGGCCCGATGCTGACCGAGGATCTACCCGAGGGTCCGGAGTCCCAGCCGCTGGAGAGGCTTTGGCTGTGGTACGAGACGGTCCCCGACGGCTACGCCTGGCACTGGGAGGTGCGCCCGCTGAAACCCGCGGGCATCAGGCTGCCCTCCCCGCGGGGGAAAGGGCCGGCCGTGCCCTGCCGGCTTCTAGGTCTCTACCGGACTCCATTCCTCTCCGTCACCTGCCTCGAATCCGACGGGGAGGACGGCGACGCCGGCCCCGAGGAGTTCCTGGCCGCACTTCTGGGCTCTTATGGGGAGGGCAACTGGGCGCTGCTGGCTGCGAGCGGTCTGGAGGAGGAGGCAGAGGACGGCCTGGTGGAGGCGATGATCGAGCAGACTCCGGAACACAAGGTCGTGCTGCTCGGCGATGAGAGCCGCGTCGTGCTGATGCGGGTCGACCCGGACCTCGAGGATACCGTGGAGAACCTTGTGCTCCTCGCCGAATCGACCCGATGCGTGTTGCTCGCGCCGGCGCCCGATGTTTCCCTCGCCGACCTGAGCAGTTCCCTGGCCGAAGCAGCCCGCCATCTCGTCGCGACGCGCGGCTGGAGCCCCGAGCAGCTCGCCGATCCGGCCGAGCTCTCCTCCCTGCTGGGTGCCGATCCGCTCGATCACGAGGCCACTCGCTGGCTCGAGCAAGTGAACGTCGTGGCAATTACGGCGGAGGAAAGGGCGGACGAGGTGGTGGTGTACGACCTGCCGGATTCCGGGCCGGATGCGAGGAAATAGGGCCGGGAACACGGCCTGTCGCGACCCGGCCCGGCGGCGGGAGCTGCCCGGCGGCGTAAGTGGGTGGAGGAGACGCGAAGTCGGGTGACCGAACCTTCAACGCCAGACCTCCAGGAGTTCGTTCAGAACCTCGCGCTCGCTCGCCTCCGCCTCGCCCAGAAGGGACGTCACCGTGGCGACGACCTGATCAGGGGGCGGGCTCACGACTTCGCGGATCAGCGCCCTGCGGATCTGGCCGTCCTCCGACGTCCGCGGTGAATACTCGGAGAAGACCACACTGGCCAGGATTCTGACCCAGGACTTCTGGACTTCCGCGCTGCCTGCTGCGGTCAAGCGTCTTGCGATGGTCGAGAGGATGGCTGCGTTCATCCGCTCGCAGCCCAGATCGGTCCGGAGCAGGTTCGGGTTGAGCAATCCGGCGCCGAGGTTTATCTGTGAGCCGACCGGCACCGATGGCGTGTCGAGGGCCTGGCCGATCAAAGCGATGGCGGTCTCGCGTCTGGTTCCCCGTCGCGGTCCGACGTAGTCCAGCGAGTAGGTCCGCAGGAGTTCCGGGCCGTCCACCAGGCCGGTGCGGAGGAGGCCCTCACGATCGACTTTCGGTCCCTGAAATCCTTCGATCGCGTAGCACTTTCGACACGCATCGACCTCCGGGGCATCCGGCCCGGTCACGGGAGACGCCGCCAGCGCGGTCCACAACGGGGGTTCGATCGCCGGCTGAAGCACCAGGATCATCGACCTGCCCGGGTCGATGGAGAGGGCGTTCCACTGGTCGAACGTGTTCCGGACCCGGATCTGGGGCGAGCTGAACCGCCGATAGGGCACCTGGACCGTCGACCCGGTCCGGATGTCGGCTCCATGAAAGACCTCGAGCACTTCCAGGCGGAGCAGGCCGGACTCCATCTCGGCCCCGTTCGTGGTGTCAGCGACCGGTTGCGCCTCCTGGACCGCGGCGAGCACCATGCGGGCCTCCTGCTGGCTAAACCAGGGAACCAAGTCTGACCGCAGGGGCGGAATGTCAGTCCGAATCGATGAGTTCATCATGGAGCTCCTTGGACATCCGAAGGCCAGAAAACCGATTCCGAGAGCGAGAAGCGAGACACCCTGCCTCCATCCATGCCTGGCCGAACGAACTGCCGGCGTCTCCGGTCGTGTCCGTCGTCCTGTCACGGGGTCCATGTCGTGTCGGTCCCTCCGTTGAAGCGCGGCTCGAACGTCTCGAATCCAGCGTCACATGCGTCTTGTCCACCGGTCGCATTGGAGATGCGATTCCACCGTGCCTCGACGGTCGTGACCGTGGCCCGGGGCGTGTAGTTCCCGGAGGCGTCGACGTCGCCGGCGAAGTCGGCGGACCATGCCGTCTTGGCATGGACGACGATGGAACTCGGGGCATCATCGCTCACGGCGGCGATGGCGGCGACGAAACCGTTAACACCGCTGATGGAACTGATGGCCGTACCCGTGTTGGCATGGCTCATGGGAAACGCCCCCGCCGGGGCATCCGCCGTCCATAGCGTGCGTTGGAAGCCGACGTTGTCGGGCTGAACGGTGGTGGGATTGTCCATCCACGGGTTACCCGGACCGTTCGAGTCCCGGACGGGGAGGCCGCCTCTGGGGACCTCCCGTGCGGTACTGCCGGGTGGCGGAGGCGCATAGTGAGCTGTCAGCGTATCCGTGACGCCGTTGTGGAGGAGATGGAGTTTGATCTTGTCGGTGCCGAGTCGTTTGGTATTCGATCCGCCGACCACCTTGATCTGGACCTGAGCTTCCCACGGGTAGTGCCCGGCCGAAAACTGGCCCGATCGAAAGCTGGTCCAACCGCCCCCGGACCCGGCGTCAGCGTACTGGTCATTCCGTTGGGTAATGAGCGAGGTCCCCACGAGGACCTTGACCCAGACGAACACGACATTCCAGACGACGCGCGTGCCGCCGAGAGTCGCGATCACAGAGAACGAGCCATGGGTTCCGGTCGCAAGTCTTGCCTTCCGGCCACCGTCGATCGGCGTGATCGCCGCAGGCGGATCGGTGTTCTCGTTCGACCGTACCTCCCACGTGACCGGCTGATTGGGCGGGTTCGTCTCGGCGGTGAGTTCCACCTTGCCACATCCGCGGACGAGAACGACCGGGGGATTCGCCGCGAGACTCTCATCGGCAGAGGTGCTTGCCTGGAGTACGTTCGTTGGCAGTTGGTTGGCCGGGTTGCGCAGCCCCTTGGTGCCGGGGAGCCTGGCCGTGATCCTGGTCACCGACTGAAGAGAATGAAGCGTCAGGTTCACCAGAAGTTCCGCGTTGGCCACGACCTGTGCGGGGGCGGTGGCTGGACCGGTCGGGCCGGCCGCCGCGGCGCCATAGCCCCGTTTCTCGGCCCTGACCTCGTAGGCTGCAGGTTCCACCTCTCCGAAATCCACGTGGCCAGCGCTGTCGGACGGGCTCGACCATCCCCGTCCGACAACCTCGACGACCGCTCCTTCGACCGGTGTCCCGGCGCCATCCTGGACCTGGACGACGAGGTGCCCTTTGTCGGCAGCGGGTGGCGTGGGTACCGCCGGGGGCGGAGCCGGTGCCGCTGCTGGAGGAGCTGCGGCAGGGGGCGGGGTGGGTGCTGCCGGTGCCTCCGTGGGCCCTGCCTTCGGGGGCGCCATGGAGGCGCTTGCCGTCCCGACCCCCGCTTCGGGAACCCAGGCTCCCGGGGGTGCCGCAGGGGCGAGGCGGCAACAAAGCCGCTGGCCTTCGAGCGCGAGGTTCAGGATGCGGCGGCAGGAGGCCTCGTCCAGGCTGAGATCATCCCACACGACCACATCAAGGCCGCTGGGTCCGTCGAGTTCGTGCTCCCGGGCGAGTTCACGGATCGCTTCTCGGTTGGCCGGGTCTTGGAGGATCGACGCCAGGAACGCATTCCGGGACTCCTGGTCGGAGAAGCGCATCGGCCTCCCGCCCGTTGAATCCTCGGACGGTCCGAGAAGCCGAATCACCTGGTCACGCCATCGAATCTCCCTGCTCATGTCACCTTCCTGCCGGCCGCGTCCGCCCGTGCATGGGCGCAGGAGGCGAAGCCAGGCCCCTCATGGTCACTGACGGTACGATCGTGAATTCACGATGCTCCGCAGTCATCCTCGGACGTGGGACGTTCCGAGAGATCGTCCCATGATCGCATTGTGGTGCGTTTCCTGCCCGCAAGGGGGATCGGATCCAGTCCACCAGGATCCCGCCCGCGCCGGGCCGGAACTCCTCTCGTTGCCCTAGCCCCCGAACCGTACACTCTCCGCCACCCCCCGGAAGCGCGGGAAGTACGTCTCCCGCGTACCCTCGAGCGCGGTACCAGTCAGGACAAACGCGGTCTTCTCCCTCACCCAGTAGCGCTGGAGCTGGACCAGCCTGAGCCCGGTCTCAGGATTATTCCATGCGTAAATCAGTTCCACGCTCTGGTCCCCGGGTTCACCGAGGCTCTCGCGCGCGATGAGCGTGAATCCTGGCAGCGACTGGCTCAGGAGTTCGGTCTGGGCCGAAACGTAAGCCTCCAGGTTCTGCTCCCCCGACAGCGGGTCGCGCACGATCACGACGGAGTGGCGCAGAGCCGCGTCCGCCGGCGGATCCTGCTCCAGGAACTGCACGGCCGTGCGATCCATCCAACCCTCGGGAAGGTCGATCGAGAACTCGTTGTGCTGGATCGGCATCGTTGACTCCCTACGGGCCCCGCTATGGGGCCAAGGCCTCACGTACGCAGGGCACGGTCACCCGGACCGGTTCGCACGCGAGAAACCGTTCCGTCGTGTCCAGGATGCCGATGGCCTGTCGGTCCACTCCCTCGCGGAATCCAATCGAGGACACCTCTTCGCCCTGGAAGACCGCCTTCGTGGCGCACGTGAAGGGACTTCCGAGCAGGTAGCCGATCGAGAAGCGGACGGTGTGCCGCTTCTCCGTCTTCGCCTTCGGGTCGGCGGGCGGCAGGGGCACGTAGTCTGTTGTCGCCCGCAGCGGGAGGGGGAGCGCAAGCCGGAACTCGGTTGCAGAATCAGGCGGAACGGGGGTTACGAAGTGCGGTCTTGGCTGTACCAGCCCAGGGGGCGGCGCGGCTCGCCGCTGGCTCACGTGGACGGTCGCATCCGACTCATAGAAGACGAGGGTGGCGGACCGGTCCGGCACCTGTCGGCCGGAGCTTTCACGCCGCACGGCGTGGTTCGTGAGGAAGATCTCGGTGTCCGTGTGGTTCTCGACGCGACCGGCGATGACCAGCGAGTCGCCCTCGATCCCGATCCGGCAGTGCAGCGCGAGGTCGGTGTCCATCGATCGAGTCCTTTCCTTCGGACCGAAGTCGCTACCAGACAGGATTACCGGCAGCATCATACAGATACGTAGGCCGCGCAGGTTCACCGAGATCCCTCCGGAAAGTATTCTCCGAGAACGGCTCACCGCTGTAGTCCGGCTGCCCGAAGGCCGGATCGGCCGGGGCGCCGACCGTCCGCCTCTCCTCGAGCGCGCGGTTCATCGGAAGGCCGCTGGTGAAGTCGTTTGGAACCCCCGGCCCCGAGGTCGGATCCCCGGCGAGATTCCCGTTGGAGATGTGCGACGCGTGCGTCAACTCGTGGCCGAGGATGGCGGCGGGGGGCGGGTTCATCCACGGCTGCGATCCATCGTACATCGGCGTCCGGTTGGGATTGAACCCCACCGTGGCGTCCGTCCCGGTCCCGTTGTAGAGATTCGGATCTGCCCATCCCTGAGCGCTCGCCGTGTTGGCCCCATCCGCTCCGGGCGCGCACTCGCTGATCGTGATCGTCCGGCCGCTTGCATCCAGCGACTCGATCAACGCCCGGCCGCTGGGCGTAGCGGCAAGTGTCTGGAGGTGGGCCCTCGTCATTCGCTGGAACTCCGGGCTACCCTCGATCCGGATGCTGTGGCCGAGGACGCTGCGCATGCCGAGGATCCCGCCGATGATCGCACCCGCTACGCCACCGACGAGCGCTCCGATCGGCCCGCCGAGAAGCCCGCCGATCAACGCGCCGGCCACGCCCCCGGCGAGGGCCCCGAGCAACCCGCCCAGCGACGGATTGAAAGCCCCCGGCGCGGCGCCGGGCATCCCGATCAGTACCGTCGGGCAGCCCATCGCGATCGTGTCGGGGGGGCCGACGCAGACCGCGAGGTCGCCCACCACGGCGGCGGGCATGCAGCCGATCAGGACGGTCGGACAGCACGGGCCCGAGATCGGACCGCCGACGTGCGGAACCGGCCCGGGGTTGACCATCGGACAGACATGAGGGTCGGCCAGTCGTGCCGCGGGTTGCCCCCCGATCACGACCGTGGCCCATCCAAAGACGATGCTGCCCCCGTGGGCCGTCGGATCACCGAGTCGTGCTGCCGGCTTCGACAAGGGGGTACCCTCCGATCACCGGGCGCTCGAATGCCGTCCGAGGTCATCTCTGCGGCGGGGCCGGTAGGGGCGGAACGGACGGCCACCTCACATCCAGACGCGCCGAGTCTAGGCTCCCGGCCGCACCCTGTCAACGGGCAGCCTCTTCCAACATGAAGCGAGCCTGAAGGATGGGTTTGTTTCCAACATGAAGTGAGCCTGGAGGATCCGGGGCACCCGTTCATGATCTGGAGATGCAGACCATCATGGACGACTCACAGCAGTCGACTTTGGAGCAGGTTAGGGAATTTCTCGAGCGTAACGGCCCCGTCGGGATCACGATCTCCTCGAAGGCAGAGCGTTACGCGTGGGCGCGGCGGACTCTGGTCCGGTTCGGGTACTTGGCCCTGGGGCGGTCGGATCGAGGGGCTCTCTTGCAGTACCTCTACCGGGTGAGCGGTTACTCGCAGGCTCAGGTCAACCGCCTGGTCCAGCAGTCGGCAGACGGGCGAGGTCAAGCTCCGGCGCGGCACGACGAACGGGTTCGTGTCTCACCCCGTTCGAGATGGTCGGGTGCGTCGAAAACTGTTCATCGAGTTCACCAAGTCCCGCGCCCGCCCAAGCAACGGCCAAGCGCATGAACCAAGCTCGGGGGAGACTCTTCCGCGCCATCTCGACACGGGAACCCGGAGCAGCTTGAAACAGGTTCTCTCCGTCCTCGACCGTCGCCTCGCCCTTCAGCTTGCGCCAGCGCGCGGGGCCGTAGAGTCGTCGGAGTTGTTGTAGTTCGCGGATCGCCAGTCCCGCAGCGATCAGCCCGACGCGAGTGCTTTCCCCGCTGACTCGGTAGATAGCCGACGACTGCGCTTGGCATCACGTGCCGATACCCTGGTCGGTCCCGTTCGCCCTGAGAGCCGCGGTGATGTCAGGTGTACCCTTGAACGTGGAGCTGTGCCTCCCACGGCGGCGCGGTCGGTGGGCCACCCGGCCTCTTCCGGGTGACGGCGCGGTGCCCAGCGGCGGCAGTCCGACACTTTGATACCTTCGGACAAGTGGCGTGTCGGTGGGGATCCGGGGGGCTCTTCTTGCCGGAATCACACGCTTCTGGATCGGTGTGCTGCGGATCGGCCCGACCGCCGTCACGTCCGGCTCATCTCCGGCGGGGCAGAGGGCGTCGATCAGGCGGCGATGCGCGGGGGCGTCGAGGCCGGCGACACGGTTGTAGGCGTGTCCGTCTACGTCCGCTCGAGTGGGGAACCGTTCGAGGTCGTATTCGCGGCCGGCGGTCGGGCACGGCACGGATTGCGGCTGCCGGGGGTCCTGCCCGGAGTGGGGGCTCCCAGCGATCACGAGGCCCGAGCTGTGGTTCACGAAGGAAGTGTGCCGGCAACCGCACCGCCCCAGCACGCCGAGCGCGACCTTTGGTCCAGGCCGAGAAGACGATTGCGATTTCTCACCGGCCAAGGCACACTGCGGGCCGACGGCCGTTCTCTACCACGATAATGGATGAATTCGTAACCTCCATCCAAAAGTGGGGTTAGGGCTGTCTTGTCCCATCACCACCGCCCGTCGACGAGCATCGGCACCATGCCCCACGGAGGCGACTGGCCATGCGCCCTGCTGCAAGGATCGGCGATGTTCACACGTGTCCGCAGGCCACGCCTGGGACGCCGCCCGTACCGCATGTCGGCGGAGCGATTATGTCGGCGGCGGCCACCGTGATCATCGGAGGTCTGCCTGCCGCGCGGGTTGGAGACAGCGCCATCTGCGTTGGGCCAACCGACACAATTGCCACGGGGTCGGCATCGGTTCTGATCGAAGGACGGTTGGCCGCTCGGGTAGGGGATACGACGGCGCACGGGGGAACGATCCTGTGCGGGTGCCCGACGGTGCTGATCGGAGATGCGACAGCGCCCGGCCGCGGGACGGACGTGGCTGCCGCGATCGACGCCGCCATCGGCACAGGAAGCCCGCAGGCCCGGACCCTCTGCGCGGCGCGCAAGGCGAACGCACCATTGGCGCGGCTGCGCTGCAACCAGAACCACTAGGAGGGCAGCCATGCCGGGCGATGGCGGAGTCCACTCCTTCCGCACAGAGCTGAGCCCGGTTCCGCGTGATACCGGGATGGCGCGCTTTGCCGTCATCGATGCGGCCCATCCGGGTGGACATTCGGAGCACTACCTGCCTGCGTCAACGGAGGCCCGCCGGCTCCGGCCCAGAACCGTGGAGGACCCGGACGCACTACCTTGGCTGGTTCCGCTCGCGGGACACCACGCTGCCTGGCTCCAGGATCAGGCGGCTCGGAAGTCCTGGGGAATCCTGGTGGAGTCGAGCCTCGCCTTGGAACCGCTCGCGGATGCTTTGAGCGATTGCCTCCTCGCGGTCGACCCGGACGGGACCGAGGCGCTGCTGCGTTACTACGACCCAGTGGTGCTCGGACCACTGCTCAGGAGCTTCGACCGGTACGAGGCCTCGGGGTGGTTTCCCCCAGACACCCTGCTTGGACGCATCGTCGGTGCCGAGATCGAATGGTTCGCTCCCTGGAATAAGTCTACCGACGGTACCGACCAGTCGGGGACGACGCCTCTCCGGATCAGGCGGGAGCACCTCTGCTCATTCACTGACCCCGGAGACCATGCGCTCGTCGACGAGGTCTCTGCCTTTCTCGAGGCGGAGCTTCCCGGGTCGTTAGACGCCGTCGACGATGACACGAGGCAAGTGCTGGTCCGCACTGGGATCCAGCGAGCGCGGAGCCATGGGATCGAGGACACGGCGGAGATAGCGGCCTTTGTCGCCATCATGCTGGATGTCGGTCCGAACTTCGACGAACAGGCCGAGATTCGGAGCGGGCTGCGGCTGTCGTTGCGGGACGCGCTGCAGGGCTGCTCCGAGGAGGCTTGGGAAGAGGCGGACTCGTCGGGCGCGGAGGCGGAGTGGAGCGCGGGACCCGCCGAACTCTCACCGGACGAACGCGGCTGGTCGACGGAGGATCCGTGATGACGAAGCTCGAGCGCCTGATGACGCGCCGGGCCCGACTGCAGCATCGTCTCGACCTCCTGGTCGCGAGGGGTGACGTGTGCGGCGAGCGGCGCCAGAGCCGGCGGGAGCTGCGAGCGAAGATCGGAGTTCTAACCGCGCAGATCAACACCCTGCGGGCCCGGGATCGGTCCCGGGAACGGAAATCGCAGCCTCCCGCGCGGATTCCGAAAAACACCGGTGGCAAACGCGGCGTTCCCTGGCGTGCGCCGCAAGATCCTGCGGGCCAGTCCCCGGACGGTCCTCGCTCGGCCCGACAACGTGCTCGACAGCTCTATGCCAGCTCCAGGAGGAGGTTCGGCACCCTGGGCGCTCGAGGCTGCGCGCGCTGCCGAACTCGCTTTCCGGTCGCGGCAGCCAGAGACGAGTGGTCCATGATCGGTGAGTACCACGTCCCGCCATCCTACTACGAGTCCACGTGCGTGTCCTTCTCCACCGAATCGGATGACCGAGTCGAGCTTCTGGCCGTGGTCGATCCGGGCCCCCAGCCGCCCGGTCCGACTCGCATGAAAGTGACGGTCTACCTGAACGACCGGCAGATCCAGAGCGACATTCTGGATGCGGGTCAGCACGCGAATACCCTGATCTCTCCGGGAGGTGAGTTCAGGGTGTGCGCGTATGCAGCCCCCGAAGAACCCTACAATTGGGACTCGGACGACGAGGGATACGTCCAGGTGCGCCATCAGAGGAAGAAGCCCAACCTCGTGGTGCTTGGTCCCACGATCCACTTCGGGGAACGGTGGGTCGGGTACGGCTATAGGGTTGAGAACAACTCGGTCCGGGGTGGCCACGCCCATGCAGCCCTTCACTATGCAAAGCGTCACGAAACCGGAGGTGGCGTCGTCTTAGATCAGATCAGCTCGCACGCGATCCGCAAAGGGGTAGGCACGCTTGAAGACTGGAACTCGGTTCCGGGGAAGTACCGCGTCTCTTTTTCCGATCTTGGCCTGCCGCCTGACGAGGCAACGGACCTGCTCGCCTCCGTCGACCTCGAGCGGTCGGTGGATGAGCTCAGCGAGCATGACAACATCTCGTGGCACGACCTCCCTCACTGGCGCGGTACACTCACCTGGACAGACACGTCCGTGGCATCGGTGCCGACCTCCGTACCGCGCGGCAAGACGGAGAAGAAACGTCAGCGCCTGATGCGCGTCTACAGCCTCCGGCTTCGTGCGACCCAGGAGATCTGGAACCAGATCGTGCCCGCAAGGCATCGCTGTTCACTCCGGGTCTACGTGTCATCCGTGGGACCGGACGCAGGAGGACGTCACCGGGGCTGGATTTTTCCTCCATCGATGCGCTCCGCATTGAAGGGTGAGCGGATCTCCATCGGTGACAACGTGCGACTCGCGGATCACCATCCACCAGTCAACGCGCTTCAGGAATCGACCCGGCCGCTCGGTGCCACGAACGAAGTGAGCTCCTATCTCTTCATCCCATGCGATCAGCTTGACACGGACTCGGGTGAGCTGGCGCTATTGTACATTCCGGCGACCACCGCGGGGACCGACCGGATTCGAGTAGAGCTGTGGGATGACATCCGCAACGAGGCCATCGCAGAGCCTATTGCCCGCGAGATCGCCGCGCGGCAGAGCTTCGATATCCTTCTTGAGAGAGGGTTCGTCGCCTCAGTGGACTCCACGGTCTTCCATCCTGCGGGAGCCGCTCCCGGCGACCCGGCGGACCGCCACATCGTACCGCTGCGCCTCGGAGTGAGGTGTACACTGAACGGCAAGAGCCTCCCGTCCGGCTACGAGCTTCGCGTGAGGCTGACCGGCCGTTACGCCCCCGATAAGCAGGACCTGGGCGGCCGGCCCCGGGGGTCTGGGTGGCTCTTCCCGGAGAAGAGCAGGAGGTCCTCGCGATACGCCAAGCGGTTGCGCTGGGCGAGCATTGTGATCAAGGCCAACCGCGTTTCTGGCGTGCAACCGATCAACGAGTTCAAAGGACTCAACACGTCTTCAGCCTCTGGTCCACTCTCCCGCGTCATCAAGACAGAAGTCTCCGACCTGGGATGGGTCGCCTGCATGTACTTGCCCCCGACCGAGGCTGGCGAGGATCTCCTGGAGTTCCGTCTCCACCGGTTGGGAGAGAAAGGGGGCCGGTCGCTCGTGCGGCGGACGGTCGCGCATACGTTCACCATCGTTCCGCGGAAGGCCATCACCTTCTACCTCGTGGCCTGGGACAACCACGCGCGAATCGACTGGCGCGCGACCGCGCCCGCCACCGTCGCCCGGACGGCCCTCTTCTCGATCTGGCGCTATGTGCGGGCGCTCACACAAGTGTACGAGTCCGGCGGCCTGAGTTGGAAGGACGCGCTCTACGACGTCATGGGCGAGGGCGAGCACCTCCTTCCGCGGCTCCCGACGAGCGTTCGCCAGATGATCGGGCATGCTGCCCTCGTCGCCCACGGGTATGACCAGGATCACTCCGGGGAGATTCACATTGTAAGTCACACCGGCGGCGATCCGGGGGTCCGGCGTCAGAGTAGTTGGGAGATGATCTGGGATAGCTTCATCCTGGCCAGGATCAATATATTCGAGGTTCTCGCCACCCACAAGCCGGACGGCCACTTCGACGATCCCGCGCAGTTCTACTGGAGACTACTGAACAAGGCGCTGCCGCGGGTCATGACCTTCACGGTGCGTGGGGACGAGGCCATGGCCCTCATCGAGAAGGTTCGAACCTTGCAGGCACCGCGCCTGAATGATGTTTACATACCTACCACCGAGACTCCTGCGCCGCACTACTACGGTCTCAATATGGTCGAGATCAGGACCGTGAGCCCAGACGGCGCGATCACGCGGATCCCCGCCGAATCGCCGCTCCAGGGCGGTTGCGCCAACACGGTTGCGAGCGCAGTGCACTTCCTCGGGCTGCAGGCGGCGTTCCCCTGTGACGCCGCGGAGTTCAACCTGACGATTTCCATGAGTCTGTTCCGCACCGTCGAGCTGCCGTTCCTCCGGGGTGAGGCCGCATTCGATGGCCAGGGGAACACACTGGACTCCGATCTGCAGGCGGAGCTGGCGGAGCTACCCGGAGCGTTTGCCGGGCCAGACCCAATCGCGGTGAGGTTCTTCGACCCGAGCTACCTCTACGACGCGATGGCAGACGATCCCGCCGCCTACCAGAAGCTGGTCGGGCTGTTCGCGGAGCGACAGGTCCCACCGTCGCGGGCGGCCGCGCACTGAGGGGAGCGCCCCACGGGGGTGGTCCAGATCTCAGAAACACCTGCCCGTAGACCACCGCGTGATCATGTCCGAGGCCCCGAGAACTCCACTCTCTCCGCAGGGTCATCCGCCGGAATAGCGACCCGCCCGCGAGCGTCAGCCTTCCGAACCCCCTTGGCCACATCAACTTCCCCGACCTGTGGCCGGGTCGAAGTCCTCCAACTGTGCGGCGCGACAGCGGCCTGCGCGGCGCTGGTCGCGGCCTTGGCAACACGCGGTCACCCCAAAGCGGCAGGGGTGTCGGGTCCAGAAACTGCATGTAGTTGCGGTACCCCGTCATATCGTCCAGCTAGCCACCCCCGGCCCGATTCGGGCTCTCCCAGACGCGTTCGAACTCGCCCCGGGTGCGCGTCTCTGCGTGGCCCGTGGTGGGGTCGGCGTACGTAACCCCTTCACGTCTGCCGACGTCCCGCGGGTGTTCAGGACGACGACGCAGTGAGGACCCGGTCCCCGGTCCACCTCGTCGATCCCGATCAGGCCGAGCGGGCGGGTCGAGGGCGGACACCATCCGAAAGGCAACACCCTGCTGAGTTGCAGTCCTTTGGTGCCACCCTCCAAACCATCGTAGGACGGAGCGCGGTAGCTGCTCGGGATCGGCGGGTCCGGAGAAAGCTGCGGCCGCCTCCTTGTTGGATAAGCGGCCGCGGGGACGGGGCCGACCTACGGGGTCTGCCCCGGTCTCGCTTGGAGCTCAGAATTACTCCCTCGGAATCACCTTCACCCGTCCGTTCTCCATCACGACCTCGGCGTCGACACCCTGCTCGAGGAGTTGCTGCCGGGCCTGCTCGAGCAGCTCCTCGTCGGTCATCCCTTCGGTCCGCTGGAGGCGCAGCTCGACCCGACGCTCGTTCACATCGTTCGGATCAGGGGTGTGGCCGTCGACGCTGATCTGGAACTCCGTTTCCTCCGGCTCCGGCGGGTCGTCTGGACCCCGCTCCTTGGTCACCCTGATGCCGATCTGGCGGCGGTCGCCGTCGGTTGTGACCTCGACCTCGGCATCGGGGACCCCCGCCGCGGCCATCTGCTGGCGGATCTCCTCGGCGATCTCGGCATCGGACTTCCCTTCGCTCTGGATGTTGATCGTGATCACCTGCGCGGCGGCGGCGTAGACGGTTCCTTTCACCGTCTCGACGCGCGGCTTGACCTCGGCGCGAGCCTCGAGACCGCGCTCCGCCAGGCCGCGCGCGTAGGCGGTCGCGATGCGCGCGACCTGCTTCCAGCCCTGATCGTCGAGTTGGAAGGAGATCGTCGCGGTCCGGTCGCCGGCCTCGACCCGCATGGGACCCGGATGCAGGATCCCGCGCAGTTCGGTCGCGATACGCTGGAGTTCAGGTGATCCCAGCTCCTCTCCCGAGACGGCGAGCGTCACCTGGCTTCCGGTCAGGCGCTGGTAGGAGATGGGGATAAACAGGAGCCCGATCGCGACCACGGCGGCGGCAAGGCCGGTCGCGGTCCAGGGGCGGGCGCGGAGTTGGCGCAATGCACTCATGATCATTCCTCCCGGGGTTGCGGGCACGGCCTGGGCCGGCGCGCGGTTCAGACTGGAGAGCGGCGGCAGGTCGCGGACGCTGACGGAGCGAAGTGCGGCGAGATCACCCCGGAGGGCCTGATCGACCTCCTCCGAACCGGTGTTGCCATGCCCTGCGTCGCGACGGGGATCGCTCATGACGTCCCTCCTTGCCTCAGTGGGTGTTCAGGAGCGGCCGCGGGATCCGGCGCCCGCTCGTGCGCCTCGAGCACCTTCTCGTAGTGACGGTGGAGACGGGCGCGGCCGCGTTGCAGCCTCGACTTGACCGCCGGCACCGTGACCTTTTGCAGGGCCGCGATCTCCTCGATCGAGAAACCCTCGATCTCGAAGAGGACGACGGCCTCGCGTTGGACCGCGGGCAGGAGAGCGAGCGCCCGGGACACTCGTTCCGCCCGCCACCGTTCGTCGTCGATGCCGCCCACCGGATCCGGTCGATCGAGTTCCAGTCCCGGCCCTTGGTCGAGCGGAAGGAACCGCCGCCAGAAGTCCCGGCGAGCCCGGCTTCGGTGCACCGACAGAAGAACGGCGTAGATCCAACCGGAGAATCGAGACGCATCACGCAGGTCGTCGATCCGATGGAAGCCGCGGAGCACCGTCTCCTGGAAGAGGTCGTCGCCGTCGTTGGCCGTGCGGGCCAGCCGTCGCGCCGTGGCGCGGAGCCGGTCGTGGTGCGGCGACAAGAGCTGCATCAGCCTTGACCAGCGAGCTTCCTGTTCCTGTGACTGGGACACTCCGTGCTTTCCCGGTTTCGACCGGCCCCGTCGGGCCGTCCCGCGTACCGGCCCGATCGCCCGGCCGGTTCGCGAGGCCGGCGGGCGCCCGCCCCGGAGGGGGCGGGACTCTTCGTGGATCCAATGGTAACGATGCCGGCAGGGGCCGGGAAAGATGCAGGGAGTGGCGCGATAATTGGGGGTCTTGGGTAGTTAACCAGCTTGTTTTCAGTCGATTGCGCGATTTTGGGTCGATTTCCCGGCTCGATTCCGCGGGGGTCGCCGGATCGGCGGGGTCGGCTATCGGTCATCCCCAATCTTCGCACCACAACCCAGGGTCACCACCGCGGCACGGAGCTTCCGGTGGCCGTCGAACAACCGCACGAAATCCCCCTCCCGCCGCCCCCCCTTGGCCCGGATCACCTCCACCAGAGAACGCTTCTGCGCGGGTGACCACCGCTCGATCCCCGGCAGCAGCAGCACGAGAGGAGCCCAGCGTTCCCAGGCCAGGCGTTCTCCCCGGCTGAAGCGGATCAGCGATCGCACGCCCAGCAGGCGTGAGGCCTCGCCGGAGCAGACCTTGGCCGCCCGCGCACGGTCGGAACCGAAGCGCTCCGCCAGGTAGCGGGTCACGCTGAGCCCGACGCTGGACGGCTGGAAGAGACCGATCACGTCGTCTCGCGGCGCCCCGAGGTGATAGTAAAGATTCTCCTCCGCGAGAAGCTTCAACGCCCCGATCGGCGAGCGATAGCCGGCTTCGCGCTTCATCTTCCTCAACTCAGCCTTCATCCGCGCGGTCGTTTCGGGATCGCGAGGCCTGAAGCCGAGCTTCTGGTAGAACCACCATGCTCCGGAGCGCAGTCCCTCATCGTTCTCGTGGCCGAGTTGGTAGGGGTAGATCGTGAAGGAGTCCACGCCGAAGAGGTGCCGGGTCACGGCCAGGACCCAGCCGTAGACGACGCCCGATTCGCCCCCGCGGTAGGTCTCGAAGACGTTGTAGGCGATCTCCGAGGAGCGGTAGAGAGCGCTGACGAGCACATACCCGATCGGGACGCCGTTGTGCAGGGTCAAGTAGCCATAGACCGCCTCGAGCATCAGCCGGCGCTCCGGCACGAGGCCGATGACTGCGAACTGCAGGCCGCCGCCGCAATCGACCAGTCGCACGTCCCGCGCGTCCCCGTGGGCGAAGGCGTCGAGATCGCGGGCGCGGGTCACCATCGCCTCGCGCGCGAGGGCGATGAGGGCGCGGCCCTCGATCGGGGAGACCTCGCGCACGGCCAGGGGTGCCCGCAGCACGGCATCCGGCAGGGCCGGTCGCCGGCGGTCGAGCGGGGTGGTCTGCCAGGTCACCGGCAGGGAGGCGTGCCGCGCCCGGGTGCGGGAGGGAGTGAGCGGTCCGGGGGAGAGGACGAGCGGAAGCGCCAGCTCCTGGTAGATGGTCTCGCGCGTCACCTCGTCGAGCGGCAGGGCGCCGAAGGAGCGGATGACGAAGGCCGCATCGGTCTCGTCGTCGCGCTTCATGCGCTCGATCCACTCCCGCGCCGAGAACGGCGCCTCGTCCAATCCCGGCGTTTCCGCGTAGTGCGCGAAGAGGTGGAGCCGTCCGAGGAGCAGTTCATCCTGCTCGAACGCCGCCCAGTCGATCGAGAGGTTCGCGGGGAACCGCTCCGCCAGCCAGCGCGCGGTGCTCCAGAAGAACGGGTAACGGATCTCGGTCCCGGCGAGGCCGGAGTCGGCCAACGCGGTGCGGTGTCGTCGCAGGTCCGGCCGGCGGTCGAAGGCGTTCAGGATCCGCTCGACCTGCGCCAGCACCTCTGCGTTGTCGGGATAGGCGCGGATCCGGCAGAGCGTCTCGTGCAGATTGAGGAGGTCGCGCGCGCGAGGCAACCGCGCGGCCTCGAGCGCGCGGAGCGACTCGAGTTTGGCGGAGGCTGCCTCGCGCGACCCGAACTGCCCGGCCAGATTCCCGAGCCGCCGCGCGAGGGCGGCCGGTGATGGTCTCTGCCGGGCTCCTGTCATCGTGACTAGCGGCTCTTCAGAAGGTCACGGATCTCGGTCAGCAGCTTGACGTCGGCCGGCGGTTCGGGCGGCGGGGCCGGCGCCTCTTCCTTCTTGCGCTGCAGGGAGTTGAAGCCCTTGACGATCATGAAGATGATCCAGGCGATGATGAGGAAGTCGATCAGCGCGTTGATGAAAAGGCCGTAGGTCAGGATCGGGGCTCCAGCGGCCTTGGCCGCCTCCACCGTGTCGTACCGCTCTCCATTGAGCGCGAGGAACAGGTTGGCGAAACTGACCTTGCCGAGAACCAACCCGATCACCGGCATGATCAGGTCGTTGACCGCCGAGGTGACGATCTTCCCGAAGGCTCCTCCGATGATCACCGCCACCGCGAGGTCGAGGACATTCCCCCTCTGGATGAACGCCCGGAACTCCTTGAACATCTCTTCCTCCTCTCCCCGGGCGGCATCTCGGTCCCTGGAGACGATCCCGGGTTCTCGGTTTCCTCCCGAGCGCGCCGCACGCGAGGTGCGGGTCGCGGCCCAGCTCCGGAGCGATCGGAGAATACCTCCCCGGTCCGCGCCGCGAAAGCACCGTGAGGCGTGGTGGACCTGTTCCCGGGGGAACAGGGGAGCGCCCGATGCGAGGATCGTAGTCGTGCCAGCCGGCACTTGCCTGAAGGAGCGGGATCGGTGAAGCTGGCCGGTTCACTTCCGACCTGGCTCGGACCTACGGAAAGGCGGCCGCGCCTATGAACCGGGAATCTGACACCGGCCCGGCCAACATCGGCACCTTTGAGATCCTCGGCGAGTTGGGCCGGGGCGGCATGGGCGTGGTCTATCGCGCCCTCGATCCGCGTCTCGACCGTGAAGTCGCGCTCAAGGTCCTGCCCCCGGAGATCGCATCCGATCCGGATCGATTGCAGCGTCTGCGGCGCGAGGCTCGCCTGCTGGCCTCGCTCAACCACCCCAACATCGGGGCGATCTACAGCCTGGAGGAGGCGACGGACGGCAGTTTTGTCCTCGTCCTGGAGTTGATCGAGGGAGTGAGCCTGCGCGAGCGACTCGAGGCGGGTCCGTGCCCGACCGGGGAGGCGACGCGGTTGGCGGAGCAGATCGCGGGTGCCCTCGAGGCCGCGCACAACCGGGGTGTCATCCACCGGGACCTCAAGCCCGACAACATCCGGCTCACGCCGGAGGGGACGGTGAAGGTCCTCGACTTCGGACTGGCGTTCAACGAGAACGCGAGAGCTCCGGGGATCCTCGGCGGCAAGGCGTCCCCAGTCGGCCCGGTTCTCGAGGCCGGGGCGGCGGATCCGGGGTTTCCGGCCACCGGCGCGAGCGGCGAGGACGCGACCCAGGTGACCGCGGGTCCATCCGGGATGATCGAGGGGACGCCCGGCTACATGAGTCCCGAACAGGCGCGCGGCGCGGACCAGGACCGGCGCACGGACCTCTTCTCGTTCGGCTGCATTCTCTTCGAGTGCCTCGCCGGCCGTGCCGCCTTCGGCGGATCGACCTGGATGGAGCGCATCGCGACGACGCTGTCCGTCGAGCCCGACTGGGACGCGCTCCCTGCATCGACCCCGCCGCCGGTGCGCGAGATGGTGCGCCTCTGCCTGCGCAAGGACCCCGCGGAGCGCCTCTCGTCGATGACGGAGGTGCGCCGGATCCTGGAAGCCGGCGTGGACGAGCGGACCGTCGTGTTTTCTCCAGGCAGTCCAGGGTCTGCCGGCTCCGCTCCGCCAGGGAATCTCCCGCGTCAGCTCAATCGTTTCGTCGGGCGGGAGCGGGAGATCACCGAGGTGATGCAGTGGATGGCAAAGGTCTCCCTCCTGACGTTGACCGGAGTCGGAGGCGGCGGGAAGACGCGCCTCGCCCTGCGTGTCGCCGAGGAGTTCGAAGCCGCCTTCCCGGACGGTCGCTGGCTGGCGGAACTGGGACCGCTTTCCGATCCGGAGCAGGTGGCGGTGACGGTGGCCCGCGTACTTGGTCTGCGGGAGGAGCCGGGCCGGTCCTTGCCCGATCTGATCGCAGCGGGAGTCGGCCAGCGCTCGGTTCTGGTGATCCTCGACAACTGCGAACACCTGCTGGATGCGGCCGGCCGGCTGGCCGAGCATCTCCTGCAGGCCTGTCCCCGGCTGAAGATCCTTGTGACCTCCCGCGAACCGCTCGGGATTGGCGGCGAGACGGTCTGGCGGGTTCCCTCTCTGGCGACGACACCGACCGGGGAGGGGTCTGTGGGGGAGGCCGCCGAGCTCTTCTTCGATCGCGCCCGCTCCGTCGTTCCGGCGTTCCGCCTGGAGGGGGGAACGATCGCCATCGTGCAGAAGATCTGCGCCCGCCTCGACGGGATTCCGTTGGCGATCGAACTGGCGGCGTCGCGCGTGCGCCTCCTTTCGGTTGAGCAGATCCTGGCCAAGCTGGACGATCGCTTCCGTCTTCTCACCGGCGGCAGCCGGACCGCGCTGGAGCGACACCAGACCCTGCGCGCGACCGTCGACTGGAGCTACGGGCTCCTCTCCGCGGAGGAAAAGCGTCTGCTGCGCCATCTGTCGGTCTTCGCCGGCGGGTGGACGCTGGAGGGGGCGACGGCCGTTTCCGGAGCCGAGGCGGACGAGTTCGAGGTGCTCGACTCCCTGGCGCATCTTGTCGACAAGTCGCTCGCCGCGATGGAGGAGTCCAGGGGCGCCGTGCGCTACCGGACGCTTGAGACAGTCCGGCAGTTCGCACGCGAGGAACTCGATCGCTCGAACGAAGGGGGCGGCTCCCGGGATCGACATCTGCGCTTCTTCCTCAGGCTGGCAGAGGATGGGGAAGCGGGCCTGAAGGGCCGCGATCAGAAGGAGTGGCTGGAGCGGCTGGAAGTGGAGCACGAGAACATGCTCTCGGCGCTGCGCTGGGCTCCTTCCTGCGCCGATGGAACCGAGACGGCGCTGCGATTGGCCGCCGCGCTGACGAGCTTCTGGCTGGCTCGCGGCCACTTCGTCCTGGGGCGGGCGGCCGTCGCGGACGTGCTGGCCCTGCCGGCGGTGATGCCGCGCGATCGGACGATCGCGGTCGATGGGGGAGAGACGGAGCCTCTTCGCCCGGAACTGGTCGCTCATCCGCTTCTGAGTGCCCGCGTGCTGACCGCGGCGGGCACGCTCGCGCTCGGACAGGGCGAGTGGCCGGTCGCCCGGCGTTACTTCGAGGATGCGCTCGACCTCTGGAGAGGCCTGCGGGATCTGGCCGGGATCTCTCGGGCGTCGAACCTCCTCGGTGTCGTGCTGCTCCGTCTCGGTGAGGTCGCGGCCGCGCGACGGAGCATGGAGGAGAGTCTCGAACTGGCGAGAGCCCTGGGCGAGCGCTCGATGCTCCCCTCGGTGTTGAACAACCTCGGATCGCTCGCGATGAACCGGCAGGACAACGAAGCAGCCTACCGCCACTTCGAGGAAGCGGCCCTGATCCTGCGCGAACTTGGGAACCGACTGCATCTCGCGGTGGCGCTCGGCAACCAGGGGCACGTCGCCCAGAAGCTGGGAGACACCGCGGCCGCGGATCGGTGCTACGGCGAGAGCCTCGCGTTGCATCAGGAACTGGGCAACCGCCCCGGAGCGGCCGGAACGCTGACGCTGCTCGGTCAGTCGGCGTGGACACGAGGTGATCATGCCGAGGCGCGGCGGCGCTGGACCGAGGCTTTGACCTGCTATCGCGACATCGGAAGTCGGAGGGGAGAAGCCGATATCCTGAACAACCTCGGCCTGCTGGCGATCGACGAAGAGGACCTGGCCGCCGCCGGCCCGCTGTTCGAGGAGAGCCTGGCGATCCAGCGCGAACTGGGTAGCCTGCCCCGGGAAGCCCTGGTGCTGGCCAATCTCGGGCTGGTCCGGCACCGGGAGGGACGGCGGCTGGAGGCGGCCGGGTGCTACCGCCGCAGCCTGGAGATCCGCTCCAACGCCCAGGAGTTCGCCGAGGCGATCGGGCTCATCGAAGGGTCCGCGGCCCTGGCGGCGGAAACCGGCCGCTTCGTCGAGGCGGCCCGCCTGACCGGAGCGGCGCGGCAGATGCGGTCGGCCTTCTCCCGTTCGACGCCGGAGCGCGAGTCGCGTCGGCTCGAGGAGATCCGCGCGAGGATCCGGGAAGTCCTGGGTGAGGGACCCTACGCAGCCGCGGAGGCGGATGGCGAACGGATGACGCCGGCGGAGGCGATTCGGGCGGCAATAGACGGTCTCGGATCGATTTCTTGATCATCCGCGTCTCAGGAACGCAAGAGACCCGGAGGGTTGGAATAGGGCCCTCGCGAACTGTATAATGCGTAAGGATCTCAACGGCCCCGCCCCAGACCCTCAACTGACCACGGAGAGTGCAGCCATGCGAACTTTCATCGGGGTTCTGTGCCTGGTCGCAGGACTCGCCACCATCGCCCAGGCGGCCGAACGGCTCCCGCGGGAGAAGTCCCGCCAGGGGGGCGAGGTCATCGCCGATGCGGTGGCGATTCTCCAGCTCAACTTCCAGGACAATGGTGACACGTCCCTCTTGGCGGACGACTACGACGAGGCTTGTCCGGACAGCTCCTACTCCCCGGATGCGGTCTACAGCTATACCAATACCTCAGGGGCGGAACGCGTGCTCCGCATTGATCTCGAGGGGTCGTTCTTCGACACCAAGCTCTACATCTACGGCCAGGCGGCCCGCGGGTACGTCCTCCTGGAGTGCAATGACGACCGGGCCGAGAAGGCCGATTGCGGTGGCGGCACCTCGCTGGTCGAGGATCTTCCGGTCCCGGACGGCGAGACGATCTTCATCGTGGTCGACGGATCGCACAACGCGGGCGGGGAGTACTCGATCCGGGTCACCGACCCTTACGCCGGAGCCTGCTGTCTCTCGAGCGGCGTCTGTCAGTTCCTGAACGAAGCCGCCTGTGCGGTCGCGGATGGCTCTTTCCATGGCGCGGGCACCGCGTGTGAGCCGAATCCATGTCCGCCCCCGGTCGGTGCCTGCTGCTTCCGCAACGCGGTCTGCCGCGTGCTGCCGGCCACGCAGTGCGTGTCGTTGCGAGGGACGTTCATCGGCCCGGGGATCGACTGCGACCCGAATCCGTGTCCGCCGCCCGGGCCGCTCGTGAAGTAAGGGGGTAACTACGCGGCGGCCTGGTCGGGGTCGGCCGGCTCCGCGATCGGCGCGCGGAAGACCAGCGGAGGCGTGGTCACGGTCGCGTGGACCGGGTCGAATGGATTGCCGGTGCGGGAGGTCGCGATGGCCAGTTCCGCGTAGCTGGCGGCCCCTCGCGTGCGGAACGTGATCGTGCCCCGGTCACCCAACTCGTGATCCAGGTCGCGACGCAGGTCGTTGATCGCCTTCAGCAGCAGCCCGAGCACTTCGAGGTGGGTGTCGGTCGTCAGCGCGGAGATCGGTGGGAGTCCCTGCTCAAGGTCGAACTCGATTTCCGCGATTCCCTTCCAGAGTTGTCTCGACACCGTCGCGGCGGAAGTGGCCACGGCGTTCAGATCGACCCGCGCCTCCTCTCCCGGGGGGACGAAGGGCGCAACGGATGCCGCGAGCTCGGCCATCGATCGGAGTTCACTCCGTGTCGTCCGCAGGACGCGGGGAATCTCCGCCCGGATCGGGTCGGCCCACCGGAAAGAGCGCTCGACCTCGTCGATCAGCTCCGGCGTAACCCGGTCTTCCCGCATGGCATCGATCGCGCGCTGTTGCAGGTTGAGGAGGCGATCGAGGTCGTCGAACGCGGCCCGAAGGGATCCGGTCGAGGCCTCCGCCGCGGAGGCCGAACGCCCGAGTTCCGCGGCGATTTCGCCCAGCGCGTGGTTGGCCACGCCATGCAAGCCCGCGCGATGCAGCGATTGCTGCAGCTCGCGGACTTCCCGTTCCAGCCGGACCTGCTGCGTCGTGTCGAGTACCGACGCGCGGAGCAGGCGCTGACCTGGCGCGATGAGTCGCGTCAGGCGCACGTCGCAGTAGATCGGGCTCCCGTCCCGGTGACGATGGACCCAGGGGAAGGATGCATGGCCGGACTGGAGCGCCATCTCGATCCGTTCCCGAGCCACCTCGCTGGACGGGCGGCCGTCCGGTTGCACGGGCGGACTGATCTCGGACGGGCCGGAAGCGAGAATCTCCTCGCGGCTGAGGCCGAAGAGCTGCCCGCAGGCGCGGTTGGTCTCCCGGAACCGCATCGTGTCGGCGTCCAGGAGGAAGATCGCCTCGGCGGCGCTCTCCATCAACAGCCGGAGGTTCGTCTCCGAGCGGGCGATGCAGTCGGTGGCGTCGCGCGAGCGGTCGGATACGATGAAGACTCCGACGAGGGCGAGACAGGCGACGAGGGCGACGAGAAGCGGGATGCGTCGGCCGGCCATGATCGTGCGGTTCCACTGCGAGGCGTCGACATCGAGGCCCAGCACCGCCACCGGCTGGCCGGCGTCCGCCGACTGGATCGGGACGAAGGCCGATACGAACGTGCCCCAGCGATCCTGATAGGGCCCGACGACTCGTGCCTGGCCGTCTCGGAAGACGTCGATCAACTCCTCCGGCGCGTCCTCGTAGCTGTCGCCAGAGGCAATGTGATCGGGGTGCCCGGGAGGAACCGAGTCGGCTGTGAACAGCACGCGGCCGTCGCGCTGCACCATGAGATAGGTCCAGCGTGACTGGCGGGAGGCCTCGTGAACCGCCTGGAGTTTCGCGCTGAGCGAGGCATAGGCGGGCAGCTGCTCTTCGGACGGGTTGCCATGCAGCGCGGCGCACTCGTCAGGATCGAGGGCCGCGGCGGCCATGCTCGTCTGTTCCAGGATTCGACTTCGCTCCTGGTCGGTCCGGTGCCGGCTGGTGAACTCGCTGGCCAGCCAGCCGGCCAGGAGCACCGCCACCAGGATGGCAGCGCGCCTGAACCGGCGTCGCCCCGGGCGCGGGCGGCGCGGACCTTGCTCGCGGTTGTCGAACCGAGTGGGTAGCATGTTCAATGTGTTTCCTGGATCGAAGCCGGGCGCCTGGCTGCGCTCTCGGCGCCGGACTTCACTAGGGCCACACCCTTTATCGCCGGTTCTGGCACGAATCATGACTCAATTTGCCCCACTGGCTCCCCCCGAGAGGCCCACCGAGGCCCAGCCCGGCGGGCGGATGTCTCGGACCGCCCCGAAACCACTCGACTTGGTTGCCCCGGGAGTCGGGTGAGACGTATTCTCTTCCGTTCGCGGGCGCCCGCGCGGAACCGGCGGAGCGCACGGCTTTCCCACCGGGATCGAAGGAGCGGACATGCCGAACGCGAAGGAATTGCTGAACATCAAGGGC
Organism: uncultured bacterium; assembly: GCA_964371055.1. GTDB lineage: Bacteria > Eisenbacteria > RBG-16-71-46 > CAIMUX01 > CAIMUX01 > CAYJLF01. The sequence goes on from CAYJLF010000029.1 coordinate 37,104, forward strand.
TGGGGTGGCGTCGTGACGATCGTCCCTGGGGCCACGATCCTGGAGGCGTGCCGCGTCATGGCGGACCGACGGGTCGGCAGCTTGATCGTCTCCGAGGGCGACACCGTCCTCGGGATCATCACCGAGAAGGACGTGGTGATCCGGGTGGTGGCGGGGGAGAAGGATCCGACGACGACCCTCGTGCGCGAAATGATGACGGAAAAGGTCATCTGCGTGAAGCCGGACCGACCGCTCGACGAAGTCGAGGCGATCATGAGGCAGGAACGGGTGCGCCATGTGCCGGTCGTGGAGGAGAAGGCGCTCCTCGGGATCATCTCGATCGGCGATGTGACCGCCTGGCACGCGGACAAGGACCGGCAGCAGGTGGAGTACCTGACCTCCTACATCCTGGGGCGCTGAGGTCGAAGTCAGATCCTCCGGTTGACGGCGGTCGGCCGCGGCGGTACCCCTCTTCGCGAAACGCTGTCGCGCTCGAGGGAACGCCCCGCCGGGGGCGCACCGGCCGGAGGTTGCCATGGCCCTGCTCCTGACCCGCCGTGACGTCGAATCGGTTCTGACCATGAAAGAAACGATCGCCGCCGTCGAGGAGGGGCTGATGCAGCTCGCCCTCGGACGAGCGATCATGCCGCAGCGGACGGCGATCCGCATGGCCGACCTGCACGGACTGCATCTTGGCATGCCGGCCTACATCGCGGGCGCCTCGGAGGGCGATGCGGGGACGCTCGCGCTCAAGGTGGTGACGGTCTATCCCGACAACCCGGCGCACCACTCTCTTCCCACCACGATCGGCACGATCCTGCTGAACGATCCGCGCACCGGACGCCTGCTGGCGATCATGGATGCGGGATTTTTGACCGCGATGCGCACCGGCGCCGCGTCGGGCGTGGCGACGAAGTACCTGGCGCGAACCGATGCGAAGAGCGTCGGCGTGTTCGGCGCCGGCGCTCAGGCGAGGACCCAGCTTGCGGCTGTCGCCGAAGTGAGAGCGATCGAGAGGGCGGTCGTCTGTGATCCGCAGGAAGAGACACGGGCGAAGTTCGCGCGCGAGATGGCGGAGAAGCTGGGACTTCCGATCGGAGAAGCCGCGAGCGTCGATGACGCGCTGCAATGCGACATCGTCATCCTGGCGACTTCGGCCACGACCCCGCTCTTTCCCGGCGCCGCGCTGCGCCCCGGCACACATCTCAACGCGATCGGCGCGCATGCGCCCGGGCACCGCGAACTGGACGCCGAGGCGATCCGCCGGTCGACCGTCGTGGCGGACTACAAGCCGGCCTGCCTGGCCGAGGCGGGAGATCTGCTGATGGCGATCCAGGAAGGGGTGGTGACGGAAGACCACGTTCGTTCCAGCATCGGTGAGATCGTCGCCGGGCGCCGGCCGGGACGTTCCAGTTCGGAGGAGATCACGCTCTTCAAGTCGGTCGGGCTGGCGGTCGAGGACGTCGCGACCGCCGGGAAGGTCTACGCGCTGGCGCGCGCGGCCGGAATCGGCAGGGAGATAGAGACGTAGTGGGGTGCTGCAACCCTGGGCCCGCCGCGCCGGCGGTACGCTGCGGGGGGCGCCGGCGGGATGGCGCGGCCGCGACCAGCCGAGTCATCCCTGCCGGCCGATGTCGACACTGTGATTGCGGCTGGCTACTCGACTCCCCGTGACCTGGCGATCCGGTCCCGGATTTCTTTGACGGTCCCGACCCGCTGGGACCGCACATGGAGAACCAGGTCGTCGAGTCCCGCGCGCGGCACCTCGATGGTGAACTGCACGAGCGCCTTGTCGCCCACCGTCAGCGAGTCGCCGCGCACCTCGGCCAGTCCGGTGTCGATGAACCAGTCCAGAGGGGTGTACAAGGCGGTGGCCGGGGTCTCCGGAACCGCCTTCCCGTCCGCGCCCCCGGCGGGAGATGTCACCGGCGTGGTCGTTTCACCCTCCAATCGGATCTCCTTCGAGGAGAGAACGACCGGCCCGGTCTCCGTGGCCAGGTCGACGTGGAAATTCAGATAGGTCATCCCCTCAGCGGGAATGTGCTTCACGTAGACGGCGTTCAAGGTGCCGTCGCTGAGCACGGCTCTCTCGCCGGTGTTGATCCGGAGTTCGTTCAGTTCCTGCAGCTTCGTCGGAATGATGATCATAGGCGGCTCCGTGCCGGCCAACGCCGGCTGGCTCCCGCCCCACGCTGCCGCTCCGACCTGGACCATGGCCAGACAGAACAACATGTATCCCATTCGCATGGCTTCCTCCTTTGCCCCCCGGGCTGGCTCCGGTCCTATCTTCGGCGCTGGCCAAGCACCAGAAGAGCGATGCCGCCGACCAGGACGACCACCCCGGCGACAGCCGGGATCGGAAGGCTCTTCTTCTCGGTGGCGGTCACGCTCAAAGATCCCACCTCGAGGACGGTGCGGTTCTTGTTGTAGGTGATCCCGCCGTAGACCAGCGCGAGGACACCGAGGATCACGAGCACCACTCCGATCGTCTTCATGTTCATTCTCCTGTCTCCTCTCTCTTCTCCCTGTCGTGGCGCTGCTCCTCGTCAGCGAAGATAGAACGCCAGGCCGAGACCGACATAGGTCCACGAATCGTCGTTGAGCCCGAGACCGACTTCGCCGACCACATCGGCAGCGTCGGAAAGGCGGTACTCGAATCCGGGCACGAGGTGCAGACGCGCGAAGGAATCGTCCTCGTCCTTCGCGGCGTCACGGACCGACTCGAGCGAGATGTCCAGGGCGCCGAAGAGCTCCAGGTTCCGGGTGACGTGACCGCTCAAGAGGGGAGTGACCTCGAATCCGATGATGTCGGAGAAGTTCTTGTTCCCGATGAGATAATGAACGCCAACCGCCAGAGAAGCATCCAGGCCGGCGTCTTCCTCCGTCCCCTTCAGGGCCCAGTACTCGCCATCCGCCCCGACGTAGGTGTAGTCCCCGAGGAAACCCAGCTTCGCCTCGGCGTCGAAGCGGTCGGTGAAGCCGTACCCGGCCCGCCCCGTCACTCCGAACTCATCGTCCGCCTTGTCCTTTCCGAAGGCCATGATCGGGGCCACCATCAGCTTGAAGGTCCCGCGATCCATCGTCTCGGCGGACTGTAGAACACCGACATACTGGGCTGCGGCCGGCAGCGCGAAGCATAGGCCCAGAGCCGCAACCAAAAGGCTTCGAGTGAGTTTCATGTCAAGTCCTCCCAAGGTGAACCGTCGACCGATCGCCAGGGTCCGACGATACCTGCTTTGTCCTCGTCAGGCCGGGGCGCTGTGCCGGGGTCCCGGAGAACGACCGTCCTAAGATGCGTCCGACGACGTCAGCTATTCAGCACCCGGCCAAGCCGCCATGCTTACACCACCCGCCGTCCTTGTACGATGCGGATCAGGATGGCGATGACGGCCAGAACGAGCAAAACGTGGATGAACCCGTTCAGCGTGAACGACGTGAGAAGTCCAAGCGCCCAGAGAATGACAAAGATGACCGCAACCGTCCAGAGCATGTGCCACCTCCTCTGACTGCGAGGGAGAGGGCGGGACGACGTCAACCGACGGCGCCCGTCTCAGTCCCGGCCCTTTCAGCACCCTGTTAGTGATAGAACGTCCAGCCGACTGCGATCTTGGCATCCGGCACGTCGTTGAGGCTGACTTTGCCCTCAAGGAAGAAGCGGTCGCCATTGGACAGTCCCTTCTCGATCCCGCCGAGGAGATTAATGCCCAATTCGGTCTGCGAGTCGTTGTCGCCGTTCTTATCATCTTCGCTCGAGATGTTCACGCCCACCCCACCGCCCAGATACGGAGTCCAGATGTCCCAGGTCGAGCTGAAGCGATACGCCGCCTCGGCGTTGAGCGTGAGAAGCTTCACATCATCTCCGAAGCCGAGTTCCACGTTGGGCTGGAAGCGGACATGCCTCGCGAAGTTTCCGAAGTCGAGGTGCGCGCCGAAGTGGACCTGGTCGGGGTTGAGGGAGAGGCCGATCCGCGGTCCCCAGCCGCTGAAGCCGACGTCAGTGGCCGGATCCGCCCGCGCGGTGGAGGGGACCAGGGCGATAGTCAGAATTCCCACGATCAGGATCATGCGAGCAGCGTTCATCTTGTTCTCCTCCCATTGACGTCAACGGCTCTGCGAATCTCCGGATTGCATGCGGAGTCATCGCTGAGCCAGAACCTCGATGCTGGTCGAAGACGTCAAGTGAACATTGAGTTGCTGACCGACCTCGAGCTCCACGTCGTCACCCTGGGTGGCGAGCATGAGGATGGTTCCGGCCCCGGCTCCCGCGCCCGCCCCGATCACTGCACCTTTCCCCCCGCCCGCAATGCCGCCGATGAGTGCGCCGAGGACGCCCCCGGCGGCGATCTTCTCGACATCGCCATGGGTGGTCGAGGCTGCCTGCAGCGTGAGCGGCTGGGCGGAGATCTGGTGAGTCTTCCCCTGAGAGTCGACCAACGATTCATAGGCGAGCGTCATCCGAGCGCGACCCGAGGTGCGGCCCGAAGCCTCGACGTCGCGCAGAACGCCGTGGATGCGTGCGCCGGAAGGGACGACCGTCCTTCCGCCCACGCTGATCGGTCCGACCGTGGTGGCTCCGAAGGAGTCGCCGGTGTGGTTCGTCTTCGTGGAGAGCCGCGTGTCGAGCGATGCGACGACACTCGTCCCATCGGGGATGACGAGGGTCTGAAATCGTGCCTTCGGCGCCTCCGGGGTCCGCGCGGCCGCGTAGCGGGCGTTCTCGGGGTCGTTCGTGCAACCCGCGGCGAAAGCTGCGCCGATCAGGATCAGGATGCCGATGCCGGCTGAGTGTCTTTTCATGGAGTGCAACCTCATTTCCCGGAACCGTCGGGGGGAGTCGCCCCAGCTCGAGGTTCCTGGCTCGTGTCGACTCTGGGAAGGACGGATGTGGCGATCCGCCTCGCACTGCGGTACTTGCCATCGACGCCGGAATTCTTGTTCCGGAGGGCGGCGACGAGATCGTTCCAGGCGCTCATCAACTCGGCCTGGATCTCCTCCCGCCGGGTGTCTCCCGGTGGCGCGGCCTTGAAACGGTCCAGACGCGATTGCGCGAACGCGTGCAGGCCTCTCAGTTCGTCAATGCTGATCAAGGCGTCGAAGGGGACCTGGGTGCCAGTGGTCTGGATCCCAGCCGCGAGTTGGTCGATCTTGACGCGCCAGCGCCCGAGCTGGGCCTCCATCCGCCTGACGGCCAACTCCATGATCGCCTCCCCTGGTGCCATCGCGTTTCTCATCGCCGCCAACGAGGCCGAAGCGCATTGCCGGGGCCACGGCGCAGTAGTCCTCATGCAATTATCCAGCCAAACGTGCATCGTGCTGTCAATCCGCGCATTGAGGCCTTCTGCTGGGATTGACAGTCCCGTCAAAACGATGTAGCCTCCCCCATTGTGATGGAGGACGGGTGATGCGCATCGAAGACCTGAAGATCAGTGACTTGGTTGAGTTCGACTCTGAAGACGGCGTGGTCCGATTCGCGGGACAACGCGCCCTCATCATCGACGCCACGGCCAAGGGCAATCTCCGCAAAGAGTTGATCAACCACTTCGGCGTCACGACCGCCCGCGCGGTGCTGACCCGGTTCGGCTATGTCCAGGGCTGGCGCCTGGCCGAGGCGATGCAGGACCTGTTCAAGTGGGAGAGCGAGGACGACTGGCATCACGCTGTTGGGCGCATCCACATGCTCGAGGGGATGTACCGCCTTGGATCCGACCCGGAGGGTTCGCTGACCAAGGAAGGGCTGACGCTGGTTGCCTCCTACGAGGCGGAGCAGCACATCGCGCACCTCGGACGCAGCGATGGGTCGGTCTGCTGGACCATCTGCGGCCTCACCAGCGGCTACCTGAGTCGGGCGACCGGCAAGCAGATCTACGTCCTCGAGGAGCGCTGTATCGGGCGTGGCGACGCCGTCTGCCACCTGATCGGCCGGACGCTCGAAGAGTGGGGTGACGAGCGGGCCCAGGATCTTCGATTCTACCGGACGGAGAATCTCAGGGACTGGCTCGAGCCCTCACTCCATGAGATTACCGAGAGTCTGAAGGCGGCCGAGACCAAGCTTCGCGAGAGAAAGAACCTGCTCGCGCAGGTGGAACCCGAGATCGCGGATCCGTTTGGCATCGTCGTCCGGAGTCTCGCCATGCGGCGCCTGGTCAGCCTTGCCCGCCGGATCGCGCAGGTGGACTCCAACGTCCTCATCACCGGCGAGAGCGGGACGGGGAAGGAGCTCATCGCACGGTTTGTGCACAGCGAGTCGAGCCGCGCGGCCGGCCCGTTCGTCGCCGTCAACTGCGGCGCGATCACCGAGTCTCTGCTCGAGAGCGAACTGTTCGGGCACGCCCGCGGATCGTTCACCGGAGCGGCGCAGGATCGCGTCGGCCTGTTCGAGGCGGCCACGAACGGAACCCTCCTCCTGGACGAGATCGGTGACGTCTCGCCCGGCATGCAGGTCAAGCTGCTGCGAGTGCTCCAGGAACGGGAGATCCGCCGCGTCGGTGAGAACAAGAGCCGACCGGTGAACGCGCGGGTGATGGCCGCGACGAACCGCGAACTCGCCGTAGACATGGCTGAGGGGCGCTTCCGCAAGGACCTCTACTACCGGCTGAACGTCGTTCAACTGCACGTGCCTGCGCTGCGGGACCGGCGGGACGACATTCTGCCGCTGGCGCGAGTGCTGCTGACCGAGGTTGCGGCGCGGGGCAGGCGCTCCATCACCGGGCTGTCACCGGAGGCCGCGGACCAGCTCCTGCGGTACGACTGGCCGGGAAACGTGCGCGAACTGGAGAACGCCATGGAACGGGCGGCCGCCCTCGGTCATGCGAGTCTCGTCGGGCGCGAGGATCTGCCCGAAGAGGTCCGGCGGGCGGTCCCGTCACCGTCGATCACCGGTCCGGTCAGAGTGCTCGACGAGATCGAGAAGGACTACATCCTGGCGGTGCTCGACCGCAACGGCGGCAACCAGACCCGCACCGCCGAGCAGCTCGGCATCGGGACGGCGACGCTCTATCGGAAGCTCAAGAGCTACGGCATCGTTCGGGGAGCACGTCCCGCAAAGGAAAACGGCGACCCGGCCGCGCCCTGAGTTCAGGGCGTCTGCCAGCCGACGGACACGGCCGAGTTCCCATCCTCAAACCCGTGAGCCGCGTCGATCCGCAGCTCTCCCTTCCTACCCAGACCCCTGAGCCGGAGGCCCATTCCGCCATCCACCTGCCATGGAGTCTGCGAGCGTGACTCCGCCCGCCCCGGATCCCTAGCCTTCGCCGCGTCGAGGAAGAGCGCCCATCCGAGTCGCATGGGTCCCACGGTCCACGGCCAGGACTGCCTCTCGATCGTGCCGTGGGCCAGCGTACGCCCGAAGACCCGACCTGTGATGATGCCCCCGTCGAGCAAGGGGTGGGCCCGGAGAAGTGGAGCCCGTCCGTGCCCGGTTCCCGCTCCGGACCAGAGAGCCAGAGGAGCATGCGCAGTAGCGCCGGAGATCCCCAGCCGGCCGTGCCAGGCGTCGCACCGCTCCAGCCCCGTGGTGCACCATTGGATGGACATGCCGCCGGTTCCGAACGGAGCACCGTGCTCGAGGCCAACCCACCTCGCACCCTGGACGACGAGCGCCACGCGGTCGTTCACCCATCGTGTCTCCATCTTTCCGTCCAGTGAGAGATGGGCTCCCCGGTCGACCCACGTATCCAGGGCGGCGCCGACCTCGACGCGGAGATCCGGGCCCAGCCAGTCGGAAAAGGAGAGGGCGGTGCGCCGGCGCTCTTCCCGGTTCACCGCCGCGCCGACCGTGCCGGATGAAGCCGGAAGAGCGGGAGCCGCATAGGCCTGTCGTTCCCATGAACCTCCCAGCCGCCAGATCCCGGGTCGGCCTCCGGCCGCCGGAACCGACAGCGCGAGCGAGACGCGCGGGCGATCCTCCCACCACCTCCATCCGGCGGCCCACACCTCTCCGTTCCCGGTGGGGCTCGCGACCTGGAGGCTGATTTCACATCCGGTGAGCGCCCTGATGCACGCGCGGCCGACTCCCCACCGGCCGTCAAACAGGCGCGGGCGTTCGAAGAGAAACACGTTCACTTGCGTGTTTCCCCCCGGCAGAGGCTTGAGGCTCAGGCGGAAGTCCGATTGGGCCGGAATCTCGGCCAGGCGCCGGCGCGCTTGCCGGAAGGCCGCTGGAGTGAGAAGCCGTCCGGGAGGCAGATCGAGCTGGTCGGTGACAGCCGCATAGCGAATGCGCACGAGGCCGTCGACTCGTGTGAGGTCGACCCGCGGTTCTGATACGTGGTTCCAGGCCGAGAGCGCGCCTTCGACTTCGCCGCACAGAAAGCGGCTTCCGGCCAGAAGCCGCCAGGCGTGGAGATCGTTCGGGTCGAGAACCAGCGCGCTCTCCGCCAGCTGGCTGGCCCCCGCCCAGTCGTCGGCCCGAAACCGTAACCCGGCGCGCTCCCGGAGCGGGCCGGAGGAAGCTGGACAGATCGACTGGGCGGCCCGGAAGGTGAGTTCCGCCTCCACCCTCTCTCCCTGGCGCGCCAGGAGGACCCCCGCCTGGAGGAGAGCGTCGCATCCGTTCAGATCGGCCGGTGGCGTGAAGGAATCGACCGCGGGCTCCGCGTCCTGCTCCAGGGATCGTGGCGGCGGCAGGAGCAGGAGCGCCCAGCATCCACTTCCGGACCAGGCGGCGGCGAACTCCGCCTCACGCATGGTCCGCAACGGGCCCAACCTCGGGTCATGCAGGACCACCCATCCGTTGGCCCACGCCACGAGAACTACGTAGTGGTGGGTGTCAGAGCGTACGCGGATCAGCGCGATGACCGGGCGGCCCTCCGCAAGGTGGGCACGAACGTCGATCGGCGTTCCCGGCCAGGCCAGCGCGGACCACCCGGAAGCGTCGAGGGCCGCCACGAGGGCGCCGGTCCGGATGCCGGCCTGGCCGGGCTCCAACAGCGCGGCGAAGTCCTCCGCCCGGACGCCGGCCCTCCCCCAGAAGCGTTGAACCATGGCGACGGCGGCCCCAGCGCAGAGTGCGTCGCTCTGGGGGACGTACGGTACGTCGAGAATCCGCACCCTCCCGGGGGCGCCCCGCTCCTCGCGAGGCGCTCCGGTGGTCTCGGTGGCGGAGCAGGCCATGGCCGCCACGACCAGACCGAGGCCGAGTGCACGCCAGAGTCCCACGAGAGAACCGCCTCAGTTCAGCAGGAGAATGAGGATCAGGAGAACGATGATGACCAACGTCGCGGAGATGACGATCCTCGTATCTCCACCGGACAGGCTGGCGTTGACGTCTCTGGCCTGGGACGCCAGCGACTCGAGCGACGGGCCCGAGAGGACGGCGGCGGCGGCGCTGGCGCGCTCAAGATCCAGACCGGCAGATCCGGCGATCTGGCGGATCTCGGGCCGCTGCAGCATCGACTGGATGGCCTGGCGGTCGGTCTCGGCTTGGCCGGCCTGTTGATCGATCCTGGTCAGGATCTCATCCACACCGACGACGTTGTGTGTCGGCTCAGCCGCCTGACCAAGCCCAGTCGCGCCGATCGTGATCACGACCATGGCGATGAACGCCACGGCCACTCTCTTGTACATTGTCATGATTTGCTCCTGTTCGTGTGGAGGACTCACGTGTTGATCTGAAAGAGGCTGTGTAACGATCGTGCCGGTTGGGCGCATGTCCCACAACTCGCTGCCCTGACGCCACCTGACGCGGCCGGTGGCCGGCACGTGTCCGATCATGGGGATCTCGCATCGATCGAAATGAAAAGCCGCGGGAAGTTCGAGAGGAGTCCGCGATGTCCTCGGCTCGCCGACGGGCGCCCTGCTCCAGACGCGGAGCACCTCACCGCGGTGGGACCCGAGAGCCCTCGCATCGCTATGATGCGATTGCCATCATTTTGACGAGGTCCGACCGCGAATGCTTGTGCGAAGTGACCTAATCCCTGTGCATTGCACCGTTTCCGAGACGGCACGCCAATTGCGTGGTCGGACTGGGATACGTGAGAACAGGAGCAGGAGAGCCAGGCCTGTGGGTCAGGCAGGGCTGCATGCCAGGGGGTGTGCCCGGCTTCTGAATGGTTACGGAAAGGAGAATCTCATGCGAGAGACCATCATCGATGGCGGTAGACAAGCAACGATGAAGATGACGTGCGTCGTGCTTCTCGTGCTCATGGTCAGTGTGGTGGGCCTGGCAACGCAGGCCTCCGGAGCGACGAGACCGGCCACCTACGTGGCGCTCAAGGCTGGTGTCTACTCGCCGAGCGAGACCTTTACCTTCGAACAACTCGACATCGAGACCACGTTCGATGGCGACACCGAGACGGGGTTCAATGGCGAGATCGCCATCGGCCACTACTTCCTCCCCACGCTCGCCCTCGAGGCCGGCGCCGGCTACTTCAAGGGGAAGGGTAACCTCAAGCCGACAAACACCTCCGACGCGAAGACCGGAGAGGTCGACTTCGACGTCGTCCCCATCCTCGTTTCGGCCAAGGCGCTCATCCCGGTCGGACCCGTCGACCCCTACGGTGAGGTGGGAATCGGCGCCTACTTCACGACCGTGGATGTCGACGTGGATGTGAGTGGCAACTCCAACACCTTCAGTGGAAGCACGAGTGGTACGACAACCTTCGGGCTCCACCTCGGTGCAGGGCTCAACGTCAACATCACCCCGCGCGTTTTCGTCGGCGTCGAGGGACGATACATCTGGGCCAATCCGTCGCTCGGAGACAAGAAGATCACGCTCAACGACACCGAGTACGCCCTGAACGGGTTCAAGCTGAACGGCTTCACGACGACCGTGGGGGTGGGATTCGGCTTCTGAGAGGCAGGGCGGAAACCAGCGGCCGGCGGGCACGGAGGAGCGCATGACCACGAAGTCAGGAGCTGAACGGCGGGCACGCAGCACCGTCGTTCAACTCGCGCTGGTCGCCTTGATCGGCGCGGGCGGGTGCGCGGCGCAGTCGGAGCTGACCGCGCTCTGGAAGGACTCTTCGTTCACGTCCGGTCCGATCGACAACGTCCTCGTCGTCGCGCTCCGCAAGGATCCGGTGCGCCGCCGCATCCTGGAGGACGCTTTTGCGAAAGAACTTGCGACGCGCGGCGTGAGCGCGACTGCTTCCTACCGGTTGTTCCCGGAGGAAGTGCCCGACACCCAGGAGGTGGTCACGGCCGTGCGTCGAAACGGCTACGGCGCGGTCCTGACCTCGATCCGGTTGCCGAACGAAACGATGAGTACCTACGTGCCGGGTACGGTGAGGCGCGAATCGGTGACGGTTCAGGATCGCTTCGGCGGATTTCACCAGCGCTGGGTCGATATCCACGATCCGGGACATACGGAGTCCGATGAGATCCGCCGGGTGCAGACAGACGTGTGGTCCACCGGAGTCGACGGGCGCCTCATCTGGTCCTGTACGTTGCGCACGCTCGATTCGGTCGACAGCCACGCCATGGAGATGACCGTCTCCCGGGACATCGGTCCCGTTCTGGAGAAGGACGGCCTGTTGCCGCCGAGAAAGCGATGACACCTGTCCAGGGAGAGCGCCAGCGCGCCTTGCTTCTCCGGGTAGCGCGGCAGGAGTTGCTCCAACGCGGTCTCGAACCTGACTTCCCGGCCGCGGCGCTCGCCGAGGCGCAGCAACTCACGGCCCCGGGAGAGCCCCTGGGAGCCGGGGTCCGTGACCTGCGAGATCTCGTCTGGTGTTCGATCGACAACGACGACTCGCTGGACCTCGACCAGCTGACCACGGCGACCGCCCTGCCTGACGGTGGCCTGAACGTCATGGTGGCCGTGGCCGACGTCAGCGTCCTGGTGGAACCTGGATCAGCGGTGGATCTCCACGCCGAGGCCAACACGACCTCGATCTACAC
>CAYJLF010000030.1:0-47854 GCA_964371055.1 uncultured bacterium
TGTTGCGGGCGATCCGCGCGGAGAAGTCGGTCGGCAGCGCGATCGCCTCGTCGAGCGAGTTGGTGTGGAGCGACTGCGTATGTCCCAGGGCCGCCGCCAGCGCCTCCACGCAGGTCCGGATCACGTTGTTGAACGGATCCTGCTCGGCCAGCGACCAGCCGCTGGTCTGCGAGTGGGTGCGCAGCGCCATCGATCGGGGATCCTTTGGCCCGAACTGCTTCATGAGCTGCGCCCAGACGACACGCGCCGCCCGCAGTTTGGCCACCTCCATGAAGAGGTTCATCCCGATGCCCCAGAAGAAGGAGAGCCGCGGGGCGAACTCGTCGACCGAGAGGCCGGCGGCGATCCCCGTCCGGACATACTCGACGCCGTCGGCCAGGGTGTAGGCCATCTCCAGGTCGGCGGTGGCCCCCGCCTCCTGCATGTGGTAGCCGGAGATCGAGATCGAGTTGAACTTCGGCATCCGCCGCGCGGTGAAGCCGATGATGTCGGCGATGATCCGCATGCTCCCGCGCGGGGGATAGATGTAGGTGTTGCGGACCATGAACTCCTTCAGGATGTCGTTCTGGATCGTTCCGCTCAGCTCCGCGAGCGTCGCGCCCTGTTCGAGCGCCGCGGTGATGTAGAACGCCATGATCGGCAGGACGGCGCCGTTCATCGTCATCGAGACCGACATCGTGTCGAGCGGGATGCCGTCGAAGAGGATCTTCATGTCCTCGACCGAGTCGATGGCGACGCCGGCCTTGCCGACATCACCGACGACGCGGGGATGATCGGAGTCGTAGCCCCGGTGCGTCGCCAGGTCGAAGGCGACGGAAAGTCCCTTCTGGCCGGCGGCGAGATTACGCCGGTAGAACGCATTCGACTCCTCCGCGGTCGAGAAGCCGGCGTACTGCCGGACGGTCCAGGGGCGCGTGACGTACATCGTCGCATACGGGCCGCGCAGGAACGGGGGGAGCCCGGGCAGGTAGGCGGAATGGCGCAGGCCGCGCGTTTCGTCCTCGGTATAGAGCGGACGGACCCGGATCTGCTCGTTCGTCTGCCAATCGAGCGAGTCGAGCGGACGGCCGAGGATGATCTCGGCGGATTCCCTCCAGGCCTCGACGCCGTGCCGCTCGACGGCCGGCTTCCATCCGAGGCGGGTGAAATCAGGGATGCGGCTCATGCCCGGCCTCCGATCCTTCGGGCGAGCGCCGTCAGCACGGCGCACGCATCCGCCTTCAGGTGGATGAACTCGTCCACTCCCGCCTCCCGGAGCGTCGCCACGAGCGAGGCGTCGGGAGGGAATCCGGCCAGCACGACGGCCGGCGGATCTGCGGCGCTCTTCAGGGCCGACGCCGCTGACGGGATGAGGGTGGCATGCAGGTCGTCGGCCGAGACCAGGACTGCGACGGCGGCCCCGGAGGCGAGGGTGGCTCGCGCGGCGGCTTCGATCCCGGCCTGGTCCGCGTCGAAGGCAACGTCTCCCGAGAGGGCAAATCCGCCGGTCCGGAAGAAGCCACGGGTGAACTCGAGCCGGGGGCGCAACGCCGCGATCGGCCCGAAGCAGAGGACCTGGATCTCCGCCTCGTCGGCGCCCCGTCCCCGCCGCTCTGCCTGCAGAGCGCGCACGGCGGCGCGCAGCGCTTCGAACTCCGCGGCAAGTCGAACGACCGGCAGGGGCGCGATGCGCGGGCTCGCCGGCGTCGTTCCATCGGCGTCGGGTTCCGTCGGTCCCGGAAGGCCGAGCGCGCGCGCGAGCTCGCCCAAGGTGGCGCCCTCGAAGGCGGCGTCGATCGATGCTCGGCAGAGGCTGGCGGCCGCGGCCGCATCCCCTCCGTCGCCGCGGCGGGCCGCCAGTCCGACCGCCGCCGCGCGCACCGCATCCAGGCGCTGAGGCGTCTCCGGGCGGGCGGCCGTCTCGCGATGCCGGCGCATCCGATCCTCCGCGGCGGCATGCAGGGAGGCGTGATCCGCCGCTCGAGCCTCGAGCGGTGGATCCTCCGGGTTGGCGTACTGGTTGACGCCGACGAGAACATCGCGGCGCGTCGCCACGTTGCGGCGCAGCTCTTCCGCGGCGGATGCGACCCGGGACTGCGGAGTGCCCTTGAGCAGGGCAGCGAGGAGACCGCCGTCGGACTCCACCTCGCGGAAGAGCTCCCATGCTTTCTCCGCCAACTCGGCCGTGATGCTCTCGAGCGCCCAGGAACCGCCGGCCGCGTCGAGCACGGCATCGAAGCGCGACTCGTCGCGCAGGATGAGTTGTGTGTTCCGGGCCAGGCGACGCGCGGAATCGGAAGGGAGGCCGGCCGGCGCATCGAAAGGGACGACCGTCAGAGAGTCGCACCCGCCGAGGATCGCGGCGAGGGCCTCGGTCGTGGCCCGCAGAAGGTTGGTGTGCGGGTCGATCGCGCTCTGATTGCGGGTGGCGGTGCGGGCGTGGATCCAGAGGTCGCCGCCGCCGTCCTCCCACCCGCAGGCCTCGCCGATCCGTCCCCACAGCATCCGGGCGGCGCGAAACTTGGCGATTTCGACCAGAAACCGCGGCCCGGCGGCGAATCCGACGAACAGGCGTCGCGCCGCCGCTTCGGGATCGAGGCCGCGGCGCTCGAGCGCCCGCAGGGTCTGGACGGCCGACGCCAGCGTGTAGGCCAGCTCCTCGACCGCGCTGCCGCCGGCGTCATGCCAGCGGGTCCCCCACGCCACGAGCGTGCGCAGACGTGGGTCGGAGGGGGAGGTCTGCGACTCGATCCAGGCGGAGAGCGCCGCCAGCCGATCATACGCCGCCTCGATCGCCGCCTCCGAGGCCTCGGTCGACCCGGCCAGGGCATCGGCGAGGGGATCGGAGCCGACACAGCCGCGCAGTCGCGTTGGATCGATTCCTCGCCGGCGCATCCAGGCTAAGAGGAGCGAAGCGGCCGGCAACGCCGCCGATCCCGCATGCAGGAAGAGCGGGACGCGATCGAGATCGACTCCAGAGAGCGCCGCTTCGAACTCCGCGAGAGTCGCGAGCGAGGTGCCGCCGCGCCCTGTCCGCCCGGCCGGAGCTTCGTGGGGATCGAGACCGGCCCGACCTGCGGCATCGAGCGCCAGCACCGCCGTGGTCTGCCCGCGCTCCAGGTCGTGCCGGAGCGCTTCGTTGAACGACGTCGCGTCCGGGAAGGGGAGCTCCTGCGCGATCTCCCACGGGTCGAGGCGATATCCCAGCACGCGCGCTCCCCGCGTGAACGGAGCTTCTCCGGGGACGACGCGTGCGACCTCGAGCATCTCTGTGTCCAGCGCGGTATAGAGCGGACGGAGAGTGATTCCCTCCGGCAGCACGGTGAGCATCCTCCGGTCGTAGGGGGCGCCCTTCAGCAACGTCTCCACTTCTGCCCGCCACGCCTCGAGCGTCTGGGCCGGAAAGTGACGAGCGAGATCCGGGACGGTTCCGTCCGGAGGCGTCGTGTCCGGTTCACGCATCGGGGCCTCCCGGCTGGAGGGAGGCTTCCCCCGCCCCGGGGCCGGCCGGGCCGGCCTGGCAGATCTCGAGGAGCATTCCCCCCGTGGTCCGCGGGTGGAAGAACTGCACCTGCTTCCCTCCGGCGCCGATGAAAGGCGCCTCGCTCAGCGGCTCGAAGCCGAGGCCCACGAGGCGCTCGCGTTCCGCCGCGATGTCGTCCACCTCGAGGGCGAGATGGTGAAAGCCCGGTCCCTTCTTCTCCAGGAACTTCGCGACGGTGGAGCCGGGATCGGTGGGGAAGAGGAGCTCGAGATGCGACTCGCCCACCCGCAGGTGGTAGGAACGGAGCTTCTGGCTGGGGATCTCCTCGATCTGTTCGAGCTTGAGGCCCAGGGCTTCCGAAAAGATGGCGAGACCGCGCGCCGGATCGAGCACCGCGATCCCTAAATGGTCGATCCTTTTGATCATGCCGACACTCCTTCCTCCCCTGCCCAACCGCCGACCAGTCGGCCGAAACAACCGCCCTGCGCGCCCTCCGCTCCGGCCGCCCCGCGGCCCGCGGCTCTTCCCGGCGGGCGGGCAACAGCCTCTGAGTGTGCCCCTCGGGCTGGGGGGATTCAAGGGTTACAGGCTCGCCCGCACCCCCGGCCCGAACCCAAGCCGGCAGACTTGCCGTCGGTCTGACGCATGTCCGGTGACTTTGACCGCCGGCGCCGTGTAGACTCAGCACGTCAGTTCGATTTCTCGGTGCCGCATGCGCATCCAGATCAGGAGGAGCCTCATGTTCGGACTTGGCCGCGGAACCTGATTCGGGACGCAAGAGACGCACGGGCTGCGTCTCCCATCGTCCGCTCCCGCGCGGCCGCGCCGTCCGGCGCCGGATCCGTACCCCTCCTAGGAGATTCGGACCCGACGCCTCCATCCCGGTCCCGGCCGTCCGCGCCGTATCGTCCCGACCGGGAGGAGAACTCTCCATGTCCACTCGGATCGGTTTCCTCGCCTCGCGCGGGGGCGTGATCCTGACGGGCCTCGTCGTCGGCCTCCTGGCCCCCGTCCTCGTCAAGCTCGGCAACCCCGGCAACATGGGGGTCTGCGTCGCCTGCTTCAGTCGCGACATCGCCGGAGCGCTCGGCCTCCACCGGGCCGCCGTCGTGCAGTACATCCGCCCGGAGATCATCGGCTTTGTCCTGGGGGCCCTCGCCGCCGCCCTCGCCTTCCGCGAGTTTCGCCCCCGCGCTGGCGCGTCACCGCTGGCTCGTTTCCTGCTTGGCATGTTCGCCGTCATCGGGGCGCTGGTCTTCCTCGGCTGTCCCTGGCGCGCCTACCTCCGTCTCTCCGGTGGCGACTGGAACGCGATCCCGGGCATCCTCGGCCTCGCCGCCGGGATCCTTCCGGGTGTCCTCTTCATCCGTCGCGGCTACTCGCTCGGTCGTTCTCGCCCGGCTCCGGCGGCGCTCGGCTGGCTGTGGCCCGCGGTCATGGCGGCACTCCTCGTCCTCCTCATCGCAGCGCCGCGGTTCGGGCGCGACGCCGGCGGCCAGGGCATCGGACCGATCTTCTTCTCGACCCAGGGACCCGGATCTCAGCATGCGCCGCTCCTGGTCTCGCTCGCCGCGGGACTCCTGGTCGGGTTCCTCGCGCAGCGGAGCCGCTTCTGCACGGTCGGCGCGGTGCGGGACCTGATGGTGATGAGGAATGCGCACCTCTTCGTCGGCGTCGCGGGGCTCCTCGTCACGGCTGCCGCGACCAACCTGGCCCTCGGGCAGTTCAAGCCGGGATTCGCGGGTCAGCCGGTCGCGCACACCAACCATCTCTGGAACTTCCTCGGCATGGCCCTGGCCGGGATGGCGTTCACCATGTCGGGGGGGTGCCCGGGGCGTCAGTTCTTCCTCACCGGTGAAGGGGACGGCGACGCCGCCATCTTCTGCGTGGGGATGATCGTGGGAGCAGGCCTCGCCCACAACTTCAACCTGGCGAGCGGACCGGCCGGCGTGTCGCCCTACGGTCCCGCCGCGGTGGTGATCGGCCTCTGCTTCTGCGCGGTTCTCGGCCTGACCATGCGGGAGCCGGCATGATCTACCTCGACCATGCCGCGACCTCGTGGCCCAAGCCGCCCGAGGTGGTGAAGGCGATTGTCGACTACCTCGAGACGACCGGAGGGAGCCCCGGCCGATCGGCCCATCGCCTCTCGATCGCGGCGGGACGGATCGTGCAGGCGACGAGGGAAGAGCTTGCCGCGTTCTTCGGCGTCGCCGACCCGATGCGCGTGCTCTTCACCGCCGGGGCGACGCCGGCGCTCAATCTCGCGCTCTTCGGCCTGTTGCGCCCGGGCGACCGCGTGGTCACCGGGTGCGTCGAACACAACGCGGTCATGCGGCCGTTGCGTGCGCTCGAAGCGCGTGGCGTGGAGGTCGTGACCACGGCCGGGACGCTGGAGGGGGCCGTTGACCTGGACCGGTTCGCGGAGTCGGTCCGCGCTGCGGCGGAAGGGGGGCGCCTGCGCCTCGTGGTCATCAACCACGCCAGTAACGTCTGCGGTACCCTCGCGCCGCTGCGGGCGATCGCTGACCTCACGCACGCGGCCGGGGGCTGGCTCCTGGTCGATGCCGCCCAGACCGCGGGGGTCGTGCCGATCGAGCTCGCGCGCGAGGGGATCGATCTCTTCGCCTTCACCGGACACAAGGGACTGCAGGGCCCGCCGGGCACCGGCGGGCTGATTCTGGCGGATGGCTTCGACCCCGGCCTTCTCACTCCGCTCGTCTTCGGCGGCACCGGCAGTCGCAGCGACTCGGAGGAACAGCCCTCCTTCCTTCCGGATCGTTTCGAGAGCGGGACGCCGAACGGTCCCGGGATCGCGGGCCTGGGCGCCGGCCTGCGCTGGGTCCGCTCGCGCGGACCGGAAGCCATTCGCGCGCATGAGATCGAGCTCACGCGGATCCTCATAGACGGCCTGGGCGTTCTGCCGGGGGTGACGGTGCAGGGTCCTGCCGATCCCGCGTTGCGCGTCGCGGTCGTCTCGTTCACGGTGGCCGGGCGCCATGCGTCGGAAATCGGCGGGCGACTGGACGAAGAGCACGGGCTCTTCTGCCGCGTCGGTCTGCACTGCGCACCGTCCGCGCACCGGACGCTCGGGAGCTATCCCGGCGGATCGATCCGCTTCGCCCCCGGTCCGCTGACGACACAGGACGAGGCGCGGGCCGCGGTGCGGGCGGTGGCGCGGGTGATCGCCGGATGACAGCCGCGCGCGGAGTCATCCTCTTTCACACCAGCGCGGCGGTCTTCCGGGCAGAACGGCTGCTCGGGGAGGGAGGGCTACCCGTGAAGCTGGTCCCGACCCCACGCGAGTTCTCGAGCGACTGCGGCATCGCGCTCTCGGTCGCCTGGAGCCGGTCGGAGGATGCCGTCCGGCGTCTTCGGGCGGCCGGGGTCGAGATCGTCGCGCTTCACCCGCTGGAGTGACGGCGGCCGGCGCGGTTGGTTCGGCTCTTCCACATCCGGCTACGGCCGGATCTCGAGCAGGATCTGGTCCGCCTCGACCGCCTGGCCGGCCTTGGCCGTCAGGTTGACGATCTTCCCGGCCATCGGCGCCGCCAGCTCGTTCTGCATCTTCATTGCCTCGACGATCAGGAGCGGCTGTTCCAGGAGGACCGTCTCGCCGTCCTGGACCAACACCTTCACGACCGTCCCCGGCATCGGTGATCGCAGCGGGAGCGGACCGCCGTGGTGCGCGTGCGCGAGGCGGGCCCGTTCCGAGAGGTCATCCGCCACCCGGACCGGCCAGTGGCGGCCGCGCCATTCGATGCGCATCGTCCCGTCCGGCAGCCGCGTGATCCGGCACTCGATCGGACGGCCGTCGATCCGCAGCAGCACCCGGCCGCACTCCTGCTCGTCCCAGGAGACCATCGATGAGGCGGGGGATGCCGGCGGGGGAGGTGCTCCCACCGTCCCCAGGTCCCGCACGATGAAGCTCTCGCCGTCATGCGCGACCTCCAGCTCGCGGTCATGGTCGGGGAAGTGGGCGGTGTATTTCTGGAAGAGCGCCATCATCCCCTCCCGGTCCGTTTCCAGGGACTGATCTGCGGTGCGAGCGGATCGAAGGCTCCGGTGGCCGGCGCGGCTCCGGCGCCCCGCCCCGTCCTGGCCACGCCGGTGCCGCCCCAGCTGAGTCCGGAGAACGAACTGGCCGGCCGGGTCCGCTCACCGTGCTCGGCTACCGTCGCGATCTGGGCGAAGATCTCCGCCTCGCGCGGCCCCGCCAGATGGGTCGCCTTGAAGTGCTCTTCGATGAAACCGGTGTGCAATCGCCCCGCGATGAACTCGGGGTGCTCGATCGCCCAGCGATGGAAGGCGAGGTTGGTCGCGATCCCCTCGATGCCGTATTCCTCGAGCGCCCGGCGCATCCGCTCCCGCGCTTCCTCCCGCGTTTCTCCCCAGGCAATCAGCTTGGCCAGCATCGAGTCGTAGTGAACCGACACCTCGCTGCCGGTCTCGAATCCGGAGTCGTTGCGCACTCCCGGTCCCTGCGGCAGCCGCTGCCAGAGGATCCGCCCGGAGGCGGGCAGGAAGTTCTTCGCCGGATCCTCGGCGCAGATGCGGCACTCGATGGCGTGGCCGCGCCAGGTGATCTCCTCCTGCGTGAAGGGAAGCGGTTCGCCCTCGGCGATCCGGAGCTGCGCCCGCACCAGGTCGATGCCGGTCACCGCCTCGGTCACCGGGTGCTCCACCTGCAGGCGCGTGTTCATCTCGAGGAAGTAGAACTCCCCGTCGGGGCCGTAGAGGAATTCGACCGTGCCGGCATTCTGATAGCCGATGCCGAGCGCGAGGCGCACCGCCGCCTCGCCCATCCGGGCGCGAGTCTCGGCCGGCACCGCCGGGGAGGGGCACTCCTCGATCAGTTTCTGGTGGCGGCGCTGGATCGAGCACTCGCGCTCGCCGAGATGAACCCCGTGGCCATGCGCGTCGCACAGCAGCTGGATCTCGATGTGACGCGGCCGCGGAACCGCCTTCTCCAGGTAGACCAGATCCTGGCCGAAGGCGCGTCCCGCCTCGCCGCGCGTCAGCTCGAGCGCCGAGACCAGCTCCTCACGCGAGCGGCAGAGGCGCATTCCCTTGCCACCGCCGCCGAACGCCGCCTTGATCAGGATCGGATAACCGATCTCCGCCGCGAGTTTCGCCGCCTGGGCCGCGTCCCCGGTGAACCCGCCGGTGCCGGGGATCAAAGGCACGCCGGCCTCGCGGGCCGCCTCGCGGGCGCTGACCTTGTCGCCCATCGCGCGGACCGCCTCCGGCGGCGGACCGACGAAGCCGATGCCGGCGTCCCGGCAGGCCTGGGCGAAGTCGGCATTCTCCGAGAGGAAGCCGTAGCCTGGATGGATGTGGGTGGCGCCGACGCGCCGCGCCGTCTCGAGGATGCGTCCGGCGTCGAGGTAGCTCTCGCGCGAGGGGGCGGGACCGATCGGCCAGGCCTCGTCGGCCAGCACGGTATGGAGCGCCCGGCGGTCGGCTTCCGAGTAGACCGCGATCGTCTTCCAGCCCTCGTCGCGGGCGCCGCGGATCACCCGGAGCGCGATCTCCCCGCGGTTCGCGATCAGCAGACGCCGGCGGGCCGAGACCTTCAGCACCCTGCTAGAGCGGGATGTTGCCATGCTTCTTCCTCGGGTTCTCCTGCCGCTTGTTGTCCAGCATCCGGAGTGCGGCCACGAGCCGCGGCCTCGTCTCCTTTGGCTCGATGACGTCGTCCAGGTATCCGAGCGAGGCGGCGACGTAGGGATGGGCGAAGGTCCGGTTGTACTCGCCCACGAGTTCCGCCTCCCGCGCGCGCCGTGCGGTGTCGTCGCCGATCCTGCCCAGCTCCGTGCGGTGGATGATCCGAACCGCGCCGTCTGCCCCCATGACCGCGAGTTGCGCCCCCGGCCAGGCGACGTTGTAGTCGCCGCGGATGTGTTTGCTCGACATGACGTCGTAGGCGCCGCCGTAGGCTTTGCGGACCACCACGGTCAGCTTCGGCACGGTCGCCTCGCAGTAGGCGTACAGGAGTTTCGCGCCATGCTTGATGATCCCGCCCCACTCCTGCGCCGTGCCGGGAAGAAAGCCGGGGACATCCGCGAAGGTGATGAGCGGGAGGTTGAAGCAGTCGCAGAAACGGACGAAACGAGCCGCTTTCAGGGAACTCGCGATGTCGAGGACTCCGGCCAGAAACTTGGGCTGGTTGGCCACGAGGCCGACTGGACGACCCGCCAGCCGGGCGAAGCCGACGATGATGTTGCGCGCGTAGTGCTCCTGCACCTCGAAGAAGGTGTCGCGGTCGATGATCCGCTGCACGACCGCTCGCATGTCGTACGGTTTGTCCGGTTCGGCCGGCACCATCCCGTTGAGCTCCTCGTCCATCCGGTCGGCCGGATCGGAGCTGGCCTGCCACGGCGGCTCTTCCGCGTTGTTCTGCGGCAGGTAGGAGAGCAGGCGCCGGATCTGGCGAAGACAGTCCTGGTCGTCGCGCGCGACGAAGTGAGCGACGCCCGACTTCATGTTGTGTGTCATCGCGCCGCCCAACTCCTCGCTCGTCACCGTCTCGTTGGTCACCGCCTTGATCACGTTGGGTCCGGTGACGAACATGTTGCTCGTCTCTTCCACCATCAGGATGAAGTCGGTGATGGCGGGGGAATAGACCGCGCCCCCGGCGCACGGCCCGAGGATGGCCGAGATCTGCGGCACGACGCCGCTGGCCAGGGTGTTGCGCAGGAAGATGTCGGCATAGCCCCCGAGCGATTGCACCCCCTCCTGGATTCGCGCCCCGCCGGAATCGTTGAGTCCGACCAGCGGCGCGCCGTTCTGCAGCGCCAGGTCCATCAGGTCGCAGATCTTTCGCGCGTTGCTTTCGCTCAGGGTCCCGCCGAAGACGGTGAAATCCTGCGCGAAGACGAAGACCAGCCGCCCGTTGACCGTGCCGTGACCCGAGACGACTCCGTCGCCCACCACCTTGCGTTGTCCCATTCCGAAGTCGGTGCAGCGATGGGTGACGAAGACGCCGCGCTCGGTGAAGGAGCCGGGATCGCAGAGGGCGAGGACCCGCTCCCGGGCGGTCAGCCGGCCGTCGGAGCGGATCTTCTCCAGCTTGTCCGCTCCGCCGCCCAGCAGCACCTCCTGCCGGCGGTGGCGAAGGGCGACGAGGGGGTCAGCGGAGGGAACGGACTCGCTCCGGGACTGGTCGTCCGGGGGAAGGGTGGCATCCACGGTGGCATCCTCGGTTGGTGTCCTGGGCGGCGGCTCCTCCTGGAGTCTGCCGGCGTGCGCCGTGCTGCCCGGCGCAGCGGGACAGGCTAGCACGATCCGCGGGGCGGGTCCGGCTGTTTTCGCCCGTCGGGGGGCAGGACGTCGCCGGGTCACGGTCTCCCGAAGGCCGGACTGCCGCCGAGTTCAAGTACACGTTCACGGAAGCCGATGAGCAGAGGGCCGAGCGCGGTCGCCGGAGACGGGTTTGTCGTTGACAGCCCGCCCGGAGGACAAGCAGTATGCGGCGCGCCCGAAGAGTGTTCCACGGGGTCGGACCGGGCAGGCGAGCCCGGAGCCGACAGGGCGGTCCGTCGAGACCGGAAGGAGATTCGAGTCATGCGGTCCTTGTCTTTCTGGAAGCTGTGTCTTCTGTTCTTCGCACTGGCGGCGGTGCTTCCGATCGGGGGCTGCGGCGACGATGACGACCCGCCGCCGGTCACCCCGCCGACACCGCCCCCGGCAACCACCGGGACGATCAGCGGATTCGCCTCGCTCCCCGCGGGGGTGCCGGGCGACATCAGCAATTCGCTCGTGTCGATCTACCAGAACTTCGATGACTGGAACAACTACCGGCCGTTGCGCTCCGTCGCGTCGACCGGCGGCCCTTACCAGATCAGCTTCACCTTCACAAACGTTACGCCTGGCACCTACTACCTCGATGTCTGGAAGGATATGGACATCAGCGGCAACTGGACGGCCGGCGACTTCATGGGCGTTTACGGATCCTCGGTCTGGCCGGGGCCGACGCCGTCGCCTTTCTCCGTCGCGGCGGGGCAGACGGCCTCCACCAATGTGACCCTGCTGGCGATTCCTTTCTAAGCCGATCGGGGCGGGCCACAGGTTCGTTCCCAACGTCCTCGGGAGGGCGGCACGGTGATCCGGCCGCCCTTCGGCTTTCCTCCCGGGCTCCGCCCCGCGTAGACTCTCCTGTTCATCGGTCCGCACCGGTCTGGCCGGCCCCGGCGCCGGCCCCTGGATAGGAGGAACGCCGTGGAACCGAAATTCCTGAAGATCGCGGTCGTGCATCGCTGGATGGAACTCACGATCAGCCGTCCCGAGGCGCTGAACGCGCTCAACCGGGAGTTGCTCGACGAGCTGGGCCAGGCGGCCCGCCGCCTGGCGGCCGACGCAGAGCTGCGTGGTCTGATCGTGACCGGGGACGGGGAGAAGGCCTTCGTCGCCGGAGCCGACATCGCCGGGCTGGTGGAACTCGATCCCCCCGCCGCGATCGCCTTCGCCCGCCATGGGCAGGCGGTCCTCGACGCAATCGAGGGGGGCGGCAAGCCGGTCATCGCCGCTGTCAACGGCTGGGCCCTGGGCGGCGGCTGCGAACTGGCGCTCGCCTGCCACCTGCGGGTGATGGCCCGGACGGCCCGGATCGGCCTGCCGGAGGTGGGTCTCGGGGTGATTCCCGGCTACGGCGGAACCCAGCGGTTGGCCCGGTTGGTCGGACCCGGCCGCGCGCTCGAGCTGATCCTCTCCGGAGATCCGATTCCGGCCGAGGAGGCGTACCGGATCGGCCTCGCCAACCAGGTCGTGGAGCCGGGCGAACTGCTCGAGGCCGCCCGTCGCCTGGCCGCGAAGATCACCACGCGAGGGCCGCGAGCCGTCTCCCTGGCGCTCGGGGCGGTTCTGGCGGGGCGGGATCTCCCGCTGGAGCGTGGCCTCGAAATCGAGGCGGCCCACTTTGGCCTCGCCGCCGCCTCTTCCGACTGGCGGGAAGGGACCACGGCATTCCTCGAGAAGCGGAAGGCGGAGTTCTAGCCGCGGCGGCACGCCGGTTGAGGAGGCGTCGGTCCGGCGGCCCCGCCGTTGCGACGGCGCGCTGCGCTGCTATACTTCGCCGTCCACCGGCCGGGAAGCCGGAGGGGCGAGAGTGGCGGAATTGGCAGACGCGCTGGACTTAGGATCCAGTGAGGAAACTCGTGGGGGTTCAAGTCCCCCCTCTCGCACCACCCAGCCATCCCGGAGATTCCGCCGCCGGCCCCGCATCGGCCCGGCGGCGCTGCATCAAAGGCGCGAGGGGGGTTCCGTGAAGACGACGCTCGAAGAGGTTGGGCCCTGGAGAAAGGCGATTGCCATCACGCTCGAGCCGGCCGAGGTCGAGCGGGAGATGGACCAGATGGTCGCCCGCTACCGAACCCGGGCGGTCGTGCCGGGATTCCGCAAGGGCAAGGTGCCGGACCAGATCGTCCGGACGCAGTACCGCGACACGCTGGAGTCGGACCTCCTGAACCACCTGCTGCCGGAGGCGACGGAAAAGGCGATCGCGGAGCACAACCTGCAGGTAGCGGCGCCGCCCCGGATCCAGGATCTCCGCTTTCGGGCCGGGGAGCCGCTCTCGTTCGTCGCCGTGGTCGACATCTGGCCGGTGATCGAGGTGAAAGACCATAAGGGAATCGAGCTCGATGAAACGGTGACCGAGGTCGACGACGCGATGGTGGATGATTTCCTGGCGTCGCTGCGCGAGCGGGCCGCCGAGGTCTCTCCCGTGCTGCGCCCTTCCCAGCCGGGAGATCTGGTGGAGGCCTCGGTCGTCGCGGTGGATCTCCACGGACAGAGGTTGCCCCGGAGCAAGCGCCAGGTCGTGCGGATGGAGGCCGACGGCGCGACCCTGCTGCCGGAGTTCCGCGCCATCTCGGTCGGCCTGGAGGCCGGAGCGGAGCGCGTGGTCCGGATCGATTATCCGGCCGACTTCGGGGATCAGGAGCTGGCGGGGCGGACGCGCCATTATCGTTTGCACGTCAAGCAGATCCTGGAAAAGAAGCTCCCCGAACTGGACGATGCTTTTGCCGGGCGGATCGACGGCCTGCCGAGCCTCGAGGCACTGCGGGCGAAGATCCGTCTCCGTCTGGAGGCGGAAGAAAGACTCCGGGGACGCCAACGGACCGAGGAAGCTCTGGTCGATCGGCTGATCGAGCGCCATCCGTTCGACGTGCCGGAAGGAATCGTCGACCGCAGCCTCGATCGGGCTCTCCAGAAGGCGCGGGAGGAGAATCCCGAGATCGACGAGGCGGAGTTCCGCCGGGCCTATGGTCCGCTGGTGATCCGTCTCCGGAAGCGGGAGATCCTCCTCGATTCGGTCGCGCGGCAGGAGTCGATCTCGATCTCGGAGGAAGATCTCGACGCCGAGTTGACCAAGTCGGCGCCCGCGGGGGTCAGCCCCCAGGCGATCCGGCGGCGGCTCGAGAAGGAAGGGGACCTCGACCGGGTCCGGGATGACCTGCGCGAGCGCAGGATTCTCGACTTCCTCCTCGATCACGCGACGGTGAACCGGGTGCATCAGCCGCGCCCGCGACCGTCGAACCTGATCCTGCCGTAAGGCGGAGAGGGAAACGGAGCGGGTCGGATCGCACAGGTCAAGGACCGAAACAGGGAGGTTCAGAAGGCATGTCGCTCGTTCCATTCGTGGTGGAGCAGACCGGTCGGGGCGAGCGCGCCTACGACATTTTCTCCCGGCTCCTCAAGGACCGGATCATTTTCATCGGCCAGCCGATCGACGACTTGGTCTCCAACCTCGTGATCGCCCAGCTTCTCTTTCTCGAGGCGGAGGATCCGGATCGCGACATCAGCCTCTACATCAACTCGCCCGGCGGCGTCGTCTCGGCGGGGCTCGCCATCTACGACACGATGGAATTCATCAAGCCGGACGTGGCGACCATCTGCATGGGCCAGGCGGCTTCGATGGCGGCCCTGCTGCTGGCGGCCGGCACGAAGGGAAAGCGCTCAGCGCTCCCCAATGCGCGGGTCATGATCCATCAGCCGATGGGGGGGAGCCGGGGCCAGGCCTCGGATATCTTCATCTATACCAAGGAGATCGTGACTCTGCGGGAGCGGATGAACGACATCCTGGCGCATCACACCGGACAGGATCCGGAGCGGGTCCGCAAGGACACCGACCGTAACTACTTCATGTCGGCCGACGAGGCGCGCGCCTACGGCCTGGTGGATGAGGTCATCCACAAGAAGCGTTGAAGGTTGCGGTCGCGAGGTTCCTCTTCAAGAAACCTCGCGGATGGCCGATCCTGAAGGGAGCGCGGCTCCGAGGGATGCGGCCCCCAAGCTGTAGCGTGACCGCCCCGGGCGGTCCTGGCAGACCGGATCGAGGAGAACAGGGAGACCTCATGAAGAAGCGCGGCGGCGTTAACTCGCCCACTCCGATTCGGTGTTCTTTTTGCGGCCGCGGCCAGGAGGAGGTGGCCCGCCTCGTCTCCGGGCCTTCGGTCTACATCTGCAGCGAGTGCGTCCGGCTTTGCAACGATATCCTCGAGGGGGAGAACGCTCCGCCCCTGCCGATGACGCGCGACCAGCTGCCGAAGCCGAGCGAGATCAAGAAGGTCCTCGATGAGTATGTCATCGGCCAGGACCGGGCCAAGAAGGTCCTCTCGGTCGCCGTCTACAACCACTACAAGCGGATCAACAGCCCGACCTCCCTGCCGGGGGATATCGAGCTCGAGAAGGGGAACATCCTCCTGATCGGCCCGACCGGCAGCGGCAAGACGCTGCTGGCGCGCACCCTTTCGCGCCTGCTCAAGGTTCCGTTCGCGATGATCGACGCCACCTGCCTGACCGAGGCGGGATACGTCGGCGAGGACGTGGAAAACATCCTTGTGCGGTTGCTCCAGGCGGCCGACTTCAACCTGGTGGCGGCGGAGCACGGCATCGTCTACATCGACGAGATCGACAAGATCACCCGCAAGAGCGAGAACCCGTCGATCACGCGCGATGTCTCCGGCGAGGGAGTGCAGCAGGCGCTGCTCAAGATCCTCGAGGGGAGCATCGTCAACGTCCCGCCGCAGGGGGGGCGGAAGCACCCGCAGCAGAAGTACATCGAAGTCAACTCGCGCGACATCCTCTTCATCTGCGGCGGCGCCTTCGAGGGGATCGACAAGGTGGTGGAGAAGCGGATCGGGAAGAAGTCGATCGGCTTCGGCGCCGAGAGCAAGTCGCGCAAGGAATACTCGATCGGCGAGCTCTACAGCGCGATCGAGCCGGAAGACCTGCTGCGCTACGGCCTGATCCCCGAGCTGGTGGGACGCGTGCCGGTCGTGGCAACCCTCTCCGATCTGGACGAGGAAGCCCTCCTGAGCATCCTCACCCAGCCCAAGAACGCGATCGTCAAGCAGTACCAGAAGTTCTTCGAGATGGAAAACGTCCGGCTGGAATTCAGCGAGGAAGCGCTCCGGTCGGTCGTTCGCATCGCGATCAAGAGGAAGACGGGGGCCCGCGGCCTGCGCGCGGTCATCGAAGACGCGATGCTGAATATTATGTACGACCTTCCCTCCAGGAAGGATGTGGAGGCCTGCATCGTCGACGAGGGCGTGATCACCCGGGGCGAGACCCCGACCGTGGTCTACCGGGAGCGCGCCCGCAAAGAGGCGTAATCGGCACAAGGTTTCGCGCGCCGCCGCGGCGGGCGAGGCCGATCCACACCCGTTCGGGGGAAGTCTATGGGTTTCTCCGTGCTCCTCGACGGGAAGACGGTCCGCGTGAGCGGCCGGCTTCCCCTTCTCCCTCTGCGTGATGTCATTCTCTTCCCGGGCATGGGGCTCCCGCTCTTCGTCGGGCGGCCCGCCTCGGTGGCAGCGATCCGCCTGGCGCACGGCGGATCGCGGCTCCTTTTCGCGGTGGCGCAACGGAGGCCCGAGATCGCCGTCCCGCGCCGCGGCGACCTCTACGACGTCGGCGTGCTGGTCGCGGTCCGGCAGATGCTCAGCTTGCCGGACGGGACGATGCGCGTGCTGGTGGAGGGGGTGAGCCGCGCGCGACTCGACCGCCTGCACGGGGACGAGACGCTGCTCGAGGCGGAGATCAAGCCGGCGCCGGACGCCGAGACGGCGGAGCCGCCGACGGCGTTGCTGCGCGAGGTCAAAGGTTCGTTCCTCGAATACGCCCGGCTCGATCGGCGCATCCCAGAGGACACCCTCCTGGCGGTCTCCACCTGCGAGGATCCGGGGGAGGCGTCGTTCGCGATGTCGGCCCACCTGTTGGTGCGACTCGGTCTGCGTCAGGAGCTGCTCGAGGTCTCTTCGGCGGCCGACCGCCTCCACCTGCTCGCCCGTTTCCTGGAGTCGGAGACCGAGGTCGCGCGCCTGGGCCGTCGCCTCCAGGCGGAAGGATCCCGCCCGCCGCGCCGTGAGCCGAAGGATGACAGCTCGCGCCGCTCGCCGGGCCGGGCCTTCCCCCGGGACGGTGATGAGACCGAGGCCGAGCTGGTCGAACTGGAGGATCGGGTTCGCGCCGCGCGGATGCCGGCGGCCGTAGCCGAAAAGGCGCTCCGGGAACTCGAACGTCTCTCGAAGATGGCGTTCCTCTCTCCCGAGGCGACCGTCGCGCGGACCTACATCGATTGGTTGCTGTCGGTGCCGTGGACGAAGCGGACCCGGGATCGCACCGACCTGGAGGCCGCGCAGCGGATCCTGGACGAGGATCACCATGCTCTCGCTCCGGTCAAGGAGAGGATTCTCGAGCAGATCGCGGTCATGCGCCTCGCACGCTCCGTGCGCGGACCCGTCCTCTGCCTCCTCGGCCCTCCCGGCGTGGGGAAGACCTCGCTCGGGCGCTCCGTGGCGCGGGCCCTGAACCGGAAGTTCGTGCGGATGTCGCTCGGCGGCGTGCGCGACGAGGCCGAGATCCGCGGGCATCGGCGCACCTACATCGGCGCGATGCCGGGGCGGATCATCCAGGCGATGCGGCGCGCCGGCTCGGTCAACCCGGTGATCCTGCTCGATGAGGTCGACAAGCTCGGGGTCGACTATCGCGGTGATCCCTCAGCGGCGCTGCTCGAGGTGCTCGATCCGGAGCAGAACCACGCGTTCAACGACCACTACCTCGAAGTCGACTACGATCTCTCCCGGGTGCTCTTTGTGACCACCGCGAACAACGCGGCCGGAATTCCGCCCGCCCTGCGCGACCGGATGGAGATGATCCGCCTGCCGGGTTACCTCGAGACCGAGAAGCTGGCGATCGCGGGGCAATTCCTCCTGCCGAAGCAGCGGAAGGCGTGCGGACTGGGGGTCGACGACCTGGTGGTGGAACGGGATGTCCTGGCCCGGGTGGTGCGGGAGTACACCCGGGAAGCCGGCGTGCGGGGACTCGAACGGGAGATTGCCCGCATCTGCCGCCGCTCGGCGCGGAGGCGGACGACCGGAAAGCAGGGCTCGCCCGTCGTCGTTCGGTCGGAGGAACTCGAGGAGTTCCTCGGCGTGCCGCGATTCACCCGCGAAGAGGTGGAGCGGAAGGATCGGGTCGGTCTCTCCACCGGCCTGGCCTGGAGCGAAGTGGGCGGCTCTCTCCTGCAGATCGAAGTCGGCGTCCTCCCCGGACGTGGTCGACTGATCCTGACCGGCAAACTCGGCTCGACCATGAAGGAGTCGGCGCAGGCGGCCTACTCCTGCGTCCGGAGCCGGGCCGAGCGGCTGGGCATCGATCCCGGGTTCCACCGCGAGATCGACCTCCATGTCCATATCCCCGAGGGAGAGGTTCCCAAGGACGGGCCGTCCGCCGGCGCGGCGATCGCCCTGGCGATGGTCTCGGCCTTGACCGGAAACCCGACCCGCGAGTCGGTCGCCCTGACCGGTGAGCTGACCCTCCGAGGCCAGGTCTTGCCGGTCGGCGGTCTGGTGGAGAAGGCGATCGCCGCTCTCCGGGCCGGGGTCCGGACCATCCTCGTCCCGGCGGGGAACAGCAGGCACCTCGCCGAGATTCCGGAGGAGGTCCGGACGGGGCTCGAGTTCCTCCAGGTGGAGACCCTCGAGGAGGTCCTGCGCCTCGGTCTCACCCGACGAATCCCGGCGCGGCGGCCGGCTCCCCGGAGCCGGCGCCCGGCGACCGTGCGGCGGCTGCCGGAGCAGGTCGACGCACCCGCCGCCCGTAGCCACGCCTCCGGCCGCCGCTAGCCTCACGGCCAGGCCGGTTCACCACCAATCTTCGGGCCACGCCATTTGGAATGGCCCCCGTGCACCGAGCGGCGCTAGACTCTCCGCTTGTGTCGCGTCGGCGCACCCCGCGCCGGCGTCCCGGTCGCGGTGTCAGCGAGGGTGTCATGCCGGTCACGGTCCTGGTCGGGTGCCAGTGGGGAGACGAGGGGAAGGGCAAGGTAGCCGATCTCCTCTCCAGCCGTATGCAATGGGTCGCCCGCTACGGTGGGGGGCACAATGCCGGGCACACGGTCCTGCACGGGCGGGAGAAATTCGTCCTCCACCTGATCCCCTGCGGGATCCTGCAGAAGCGGCCGAAGTGTGTCATCGGGCACGGAGTGGTGGTCGATCCCCTCGCGCTGGTCCAGGAGATGGAGACGCTCTTCCGGCGGGGAGTGGAACTCCGCGAGCGGCTCTTCGTCTCCGAGGGGGCCCACCTGGTCCTTCCCTACCACCGTTGGATCGAAAGCCTCGAGGGGCAGGATGCGCGGATCGGGACGACCCGTCGCGGGATCGGACCGGCCTACCAGGACAAGGCCGGCAGGGTCGGGCTCCGGATGATCGATCTGGTCGACCCGGAAAGGCTTCGGCGGCGCCTGGGGGAGCAGGGGGCCAGGATCGCGGAGAGGTTCCGGTGCAGTGACGTCCCGCTCCCCATCCCGATGGAAGAGGCGCTCCCGGCCTGGGGCGCCGAACTCGAGCAGGCCGCGCAGATCCTCCGGCCTTTCGTGGCCGACACCGTCAGCCTCCTGCAGGATGCGTTGCGCCGCGGGGAGCGGATCCTCTGCGAGGGGGCGCAAGGCACGTTTCTCGACCTCGACCTGGGGACCTACCCCTTCGTGACCTCCTCGACCACCACCTCGGCCGGCGCCGCGAGCGGCCTCGGCCTGCCGCCGGCCGAACTCAGGCGGGTCGTCGGGGTCTGCAAGGCCTACACCACGCGCGTCGGCGAGGGGCCGTTTCCGACCGAGCTGGCCGGCGACGCCGGGGATGCGTTGCGGAAGGCGGGGGGGGAATTCGGCGCCACCACGGGGCGTCCTCGCCGGGTGGGGTGGCTCGACCTGGCGCAGCTCCGGCAGGCGATCCGCATCAATGGAGTCACCAGCCTGACGCTGACGAAGATCGATGTGCTGAGCGGCCGGCCCTCGATTCCGGTCGGCGTGGCCTATCGCCTCGACGGACGCACCGTATCGGTGCCACCGCTCGACGCCGAGGCGCTTTCGAAGTGCGAACCGGTCTACGCGGATCTGCCTGGCTGGGAGGCCAACCTGCGATCGGTCCGCCGTTACGGAGACCTGCCGGCCGAAGCCCGCGCCTACGTGGAGCGGATCGAAGCCGAGGTGGGGTGCCGGATCCAGGCTCTCTCGGTCGGTTCGTCGCGCACGGCGATCGTGCCGGTGCCGGCGCCGTCCCGGAGATCAGGCTAGGCGCAGCTGGGCGCAGGCCGGGCCACGCGATGTCCGCGATCGGCGCCCGCGGGCGCCGGCGCGGTTGCGGACCGGGCACTCCCGACGTAGACTCCGATGTCGTTCGGGCCGCTAGCTCAGTCGGCAGAGCACCTGCCTTTTAAGCAGAGGGTCCCGGGTTCGATTCCCGGGCGGCCCAAAGATCCCGGCGGGAGGCCGCGATGTCGCGGCCAGCCGGAGGGTGCAGCTCCCGGCACCCAGTCATCGTCCCTGGACCCTATCTCGACCCTGGATGTCGCGGGGCGGCGCGGCTCGCCCGCGCGCGCCCGCGGCGGGAAGAACCGGGTTCGACCGGAGTGAGGTTTCAGTATGCAGATCGGAATCGCCGGCCGTCCCGGCGCCGGCAAGTCGGCCCTTTTTGATCTCCTCGGAGCTGGAAACGGTGTCCCGGAGAGCTCCGGGAAAGGGGGCCTGCGGATTGCGCACGTCCGCGTCCCGGATCCCCGGGTGGACGATCTCGCGACGTCCTACCGGCCGAAGAAGACGACGCATGCCCGCCTCGTCTTCCAGGATCTGGAGCAGAAGTCCGGCCCGAACTACCCGGCGTTGTCCCCCGATCGGCGCGAGATGCTCGCGCGATCCGATCTCGTTCTCCTCGTGATCGGCCTGCACCACGTTCCCCCCGATCGCTGGGAGGCGGAGGCGATGCAGCAGTGGCGGGAGGTCCGGGAGGAGTCGGCCTTGACCGATCTGGCCGTGGTCGAGACGCGTCTCGAACGCCTGGAAAAGGCCCTGCGCATCGGCCAGAAGCCGCAGTTTCCGGGGGAGCCGGAGGTGCTCTCGCGGCTGCGTGCGCACCTGGAAGAGGGGCGCCCGGCTCGTGCCTTTCCTTTCACGCCGGACGAGGAGCGCGGCCTGCGCGGATATGCGTTTCTGAGCGCGCGTCCCCTGCTGCCGGCCTTTAACATCGACGAAGCGCACCTCGCCGGAGCCGGACCGGTTATACAGACGGCCGTCCGGCGATTCGGAACGGAAATGGGTGGCGAGGAACCGCTTTGGCTTTTTTTCAGTGCGGAAGTGGAACGGCAGATCCAATCTCTGCCCGTCGAGGAGCAGGGACCCTTCCTGGAGGCGTTTGGTCTGGAGGGCCCGGCCGTCGGCCAGATCATCCGCGCCGCCTACGCGCTCGCGGGGTTGATCAGCTTCTTCACGGTCGGTGCGGACGAAGTGCGGGCCTGGACCGTGCGACGTGGCGCCCTGGCGCCGGCCGCGGCGGGGGTGATCCACAGCGACCTGGAGAAGGGGTTCGTCCGGGCCGAGGTCCTGGCCTATGACGCCTGGAAGGCCCACGGCGGGGAGAACGGCGCCCGCGAGCAGGGGGCCTGGCGCCTGGAGGGCAAGGAGTACCTGGTCCAGGACGGAGACATCCTCCATGTCCGCTCCGGCTTAGCCAAAGGCGGACGGGGTTGAACGCGCGAGTCGGAGATAACTTATTGAAATTGCTCGTGTTATGTCTCGAATCGGCGCGGCCGGGCGGGACGTGGGGTGGGATTCGCCTCGGCACGCTCATCGTGACAGCGCCCGGAACTTCCTCTCCTCAAGACCGCGAGGCCGCGTGACGATAGAGGACGGAGGATCGACGAAGCCTCGGATCGGGGCGCGGCTCGCCGGCGCGACACGCGGGCGAGGACCGCGGGACCGGTCGGACCACCCAAGGGAGTGGGTGTGAAGAGAGATC
Source organism: uncultured bacterium (assembly GCA_964371055.1). GTDB lineage: Bacteria > Eisenbacteria > RBG-16-71-46 > CAIMUX01 > CAIMUX01 > CAYJLF01. The sequence continues at coordinate 21,754 of CAYJLF010000030.1, forward strand.
CAGTCTCGTTGAAAAAGACGCTTGACGGGGTCGGTGACCGTCGATAGGTTCCGGTCCGCGTTTTGGATGTGGATAAGTCCGGGGGGGAGATCCGAAAAAAGGAATTGACTCTCCCGCAGTTGCATGGGAGATTTCCGCCCGGGTTTGTCCGTCAGGGAGTTCGTGGTCGGGTGAACGCACCCAGGGACCAGGATGGTCGTTCTGCTGGGACATGGACGTCGATCCGACGACGACAACGGTTGACGGAGTGTTCTGTTCAACGGAGGGATCGCCGGCCGCGTTGCGGCCGATGAGAGTCTTCGAGCCTCGTGCAGAGGTTCGCTGGGGTGAGGCCCGCAGTTACGGGGTCTGTTTCACAGAAGACATACCAACCTTGTGGTGCTGCTCAACCAGGAGTGGTTAGGGCTTTTCTTTTTTGGGAACAAGCACGGTGTTCGCACGGTCCGATCAGACCGCCACTGCCTCCGCCACGAGGCGGCGCCCCATGGGGGCGGCGCCTTGCGGGGGCTTGTGTCTTCTGACTCGGGTTTGTTGGGGTGGGAATGAATCCTAGGAGGCAGTCGGTGTCGATCGGACGGAAGCCCCGCCGGGGCGTGAGAATGATCGCTCGCGACAAGCGGAGCTTCCTCTGCGGATCGCATTCCGAATCGAAGGAGGAACAGGGAATGAGACGGAAAGGAACGGCTATCGCCATCATTTCGGTCCTGATGCTCGTGGTCGGGGTAATGATGGGCGCGGTCGGCGCGGTGGCGCAGTCCAAGTCGCTGGACAAGAACGTCCAGCCATCGGACGGCACGCTGATCATTAACTACCCGGCCTTCCCGAATTCGGGTGGTCCGTACATTGTTGGCGCGACCTACGACCCGGACAACGACCGGGTCGTGCTCGTGTTCAACGAGGACATCGACGCCGCGACGACCTCGGCGACCTTGTCAGACGACTTCGAAGCCAGCTTCGCGTTTGACAGTGGCGCCGCCCTGGGCGACGACGACGGCGACAATGTTCTCTACATCACGGGCCTCGATCCGGCCGACGGCGGCGATCAGTTCCTCGACAACGGGGCTGAGCGGATCCGCCTCAAGCTGCCGGGAGTTCTGGCGAGTACGCCGGACGGCAGCCTGAGCGACGAGGTCACCTGGGTGCAGGTCGGGCGCGGCCCGATTCCCGTCCGGGTCGAGCTGGTCGATCCCGCGGCGGTCGACAGCCTCCAGACGGTGCGCATCTACTGGGACGCCCCGGTGGCCAAGATCGGCACCGCGGTCAATACCTTCGGCGCCACGTCCGAACTGGCCGGCACGCTTTTCGGCTACTTCGGCACCGGCAGCGCAACCTGGACGCTGCGGGACAGCACGACCACCGTCTACCGCGACAACTTCGGAGCGATGCTCTCCGGAGTCTCCAAGCTGCGGGTGGCGGCCGGCCAGGTCCGCTACGTCGGCGCCTCGGCCGTCGTCAGCGACCGCGAGCGTGTCCAGGTCTTCGACAACTTCGAGCGCGGACCGGTCCTGATCGCGTCCTACTACGACACGAAGGGGACGGTCGCCTTCGACGACGATATCATCTGGGCCCTCTTCAACGAGCCGATCGCGGGATCGAACTTCCTCGGGCTCGGGGACGTCAACTTCGCCGTCATCGATAACGGCGGAGGCTTCGACGGCGTCGGCGGTGGCTCGACGCTCTCCTTCCCGGGTTCGACGACCGCGACGATCCGGATCTCGGGCTTCACGGGCACGACCACCCTGCCGGACGGCGATGACGCGCTGCGGCACAACGGGACCCTGGCGGACTTCCAGGGCCAGGTGTGGGACACGGCCAACGACGCCCTCATCCACAACGGACCCGGAATCATCCGGGCCTCGTACAACGACGGTCAGACGGCGTCTCTGATCAACGACCGGCTGGTGATCTGGCTGAGCGAGCCGATCGCGAACCCGGCCGAGGTCGACACCTCCGACTTCGTCCACGCCCAGGACGATCCGAACGGTGCCGGCACCTGGTTCTTCGGTGACGCGATCCAGGTCCTCGTCGAGGCGAACGTCAGCGGCCTGGGGAAGGTCACCTTCTCGAACTTCTCGGGCGCGCCGGTCGGCAAGGCCTACCGCCCCGGCCTGCGCATCCGGGCGACCGACATCACCCCGATCCAGGGGAACGCCGGACGCGTGGTCAATGACTTCGCGTCGGTTCCGATCGTCGACGAGTCGCGCCCGATCGTCGAGCTGGACGAGGTCGCCCTGACCGACCGCTGGGACGTTGTGAACGAGCTGGACACTCTCGAGGTGGTCTGGCGCGAGAACAACGCTTCCATCGACGACGGCGATCAGTACTTCCTCTTCCTCACCCGGAAGTCGCCGCTCGACATCACCAATGACTGGATGGACAACAACCTGGTCCGGGCCATCCCGATCTGGAATCCTCGTCCCGGGATCACGGGCGACACCATCCGGGTCCGGTTGATCATCGACTACCAGGGCACCGGCGGGGCCGAGACGATCAAGGAGACGACCGACCTCGAGGACATCGGGTTGGACGACCAGCTCCGCGTCCTCGTCGCCTCCGCGGACTTCACAGGGAACACGATGTACCGGACCGGCACCTACCCGCCGCCGGGCTACGCGCTCCTCTTCGGGTCCGCGATGTGGGTCGGGCCGATCTGCCCGCCGCAGGACTTCTACCTCACCCCGGGCGACAACGCCCGCTGGGACAGCGACATCATCCACGTGACCGGCGACAGCACGGCGACGGGGCTCACCTACTCTGTCTTCGGTGACACCCTGGCGATCCCGTGCTCGGCCGACTCCGTGGTCGCCTACTACGATCCGGACGATCCGGACAACCTCGACGGCAACGAGGTCCGCATCGGCGCGGGTCCGGTCAAGAACCGGCTGTCGTCCGATTCGAGCTTCGATCCCTTCCCGCTGACCTTCCCGCTCGACTGGGATCGGACGGAAGGGTTCATCTATCTGGCGGCCAAGCTGGGCGTCGACGAGACCCCGGCCGCGTCCCGGACGCAGATCGCGCTCGACGCGTTCTACCCGGGCGTGGTGGCCAACCAGATCTACGACCCGTGGAACCCGTACCGGGTTTACAACGCGAATGACTACGTCAACATCCGGCTCCAGCTCAACGACCGCATCCGCGGCACGGCCGGCGCCGGGAGCAACGACGTCGCGAACGTCGTGGCCGACTTCAGCCTGATCGACTCGCTGACGACCGTTCCGACCGGGTTCACGACTCCGCCGGACAGCATAGTTCTGTGGGGTCTCGGGCGCGACCGGCTCGACAACGACGGCGACTGGTACGCCCAGTTGGTGACCGGCGCGGACAACGACCCGGTGGACGTCGGTCTCGACGGACTCCCCGGAACGAGCGATGTCGGCGAAGACAACGGCGTGCCCGACCCGGGCGATCCGTTCGTCGATGAGAACGGCAACGGTTCGTACGATCCCGGCGAGACGTTCGTCGACCTGGTCAACCAGGCCGGCCAGACCGGTGTCTACGACGCCGGCGAGCCGTTCCTGGACAGCCTCGATCCGGACGAGCGCGGCTGGTACGAGGTCCGCACCAACGTCGCCGGAGACATCGGCAACGTCCAGCAGGGTTACAAGCTGGATCCGGCGCGCGTGCGGAAGCTGGCGTACACCGATCCGCTGAGCCTGGTCCGGTTCAGCCTCCTCGACAACGGTGTCGACGGGACGGTGTTCCCCGGTCAGTTCCAGCGGCCGGGCGTCCGTCGCTCGCTGTCGCTGGATCACACGACGATCCTGGACGGCACCGATCCGCAGCAGCGGTTCCTGGCGACGATCGACTTCCAGGAGCCGACGGTGGTCGAGTTCACCTCGATCAAGAACGGGGTGACGGAGCTTCTGGCTCCGGGCAACCCGGTCTACAACCTCGGTGGCAACGTCGACTTCACCCTGTCGACCCCGAGCGACAACGACGTCCTCTTCGTGCAGATGCAGTTCAAGGCGGAGGGAGACGCGACCTGGAAGGTCCTGACGCTCGACCCGGTCGGGGATGCCAACAACGACGGCTTCCCGGGGGCGGAGGAATTTGACGACGATGGCGACGGTCTGGCCGACCTGGACGATCTCCAGGTGGACGCCGCCGACGACACCACCCTCTGCAAGGCTGATCGTGTCGACAACGACAACGACGCCTACTTCGTCTTCGACAGCTTTGGTCCGGGCGACCCGGTCGACCCGACGAACCCGCTGACCTTCGGTCGGATCGTCTGGTGGCAGATCGACGAGTCGAAGACCAATGGGCTCGACGACGACGACGACAACAGCCTGTGGGACGCCGACGAAGTCAACGAGGCCGTGGGCTACGACCCGCGGTACGACGACGACGAAGACGGCATCATGGACGGAGAGCGTGTCGCGGTCGTGATCGACGGCGTGCACAGCGTCTTCGGTCCGGATCCGGCCTGGACCGGAACGGTCTACGTCTCGGCGTCGGTGCTCTACGGAGCGCGCACGACCTCTTCGGTCGCGGCGAACACGATCCTGCAGAAGTACTACGGCAACGGCGTGGCCTACACGGAGCTGATCGAGCGGGGCTTCCCGGTCCTGACCGCCCGTGACGGCGGCGGCGGCAACGCCGACGAGCAGCGCTTCATGACCGACGCGGCGTCGACCGGTTGGGATACCGACCGGCCCGAGGCCAGCCGCTTCGACGGCGTGACCTCCGGGACGAGCTTCGGCGTGAACTGGGGCTACGGCAACGAGTTCAACTGGGCCGACTCGAAGGGCGGCACCCTTGACCTCGACGTCATCCGCCGCATCTACAACCTGACCGCCGACGGCCAGGCGAAGTACATGCTGCGCGGCGTGGCCTACGACCTCGCGGGGAACGCCAACCAGAACTGGTCGGAGCCGATCACGTTCACCATGGACCTGACGCCGCCGGTCGCGAACATCGACGGCTGCGGAACGGACGTGCTGAACGCGGGCTCGGACTTCCTCCCGGATGTTTACCCGGGCGGAACGGCGCATGAGATCTACGACGCGGGCAAGCACCCCGAGACGTACACGCTCACGCTGCAGACGGTCGATGCGGACGCGGCCGAGGTCCTCTTCCAGGAGCGTCGGAAGAACGCCGACGGCACCTGGTCGCCCTGGACCGAGATCAGCACGGACACGAACGCCCCGTTCCAGGTGGAGTGGCCGAATGACGGCGTGATGTTCACCGTCAACAACTATCCGGCCTCCCGCTTCCAGGACGTCGAGTTCCGGGCGCTCGCCACCGACACGCAGGGGAACGTCACCGCCGAGGATGACGCCTGCGTCTTCGACGTGCGGGTCATCGACGGGACGGAGCCCGGGAGCTGGATCCGCGGCGTCTATCTCTCGACCGGTCCCGACTACTACGAGGCCGACGAGTACACGCCGCTGGGCGTGACCGTCCAGGTCCCGGCCGACTCCAGCGTCAACGTCTGGGTGCGGATCGAGGACCGGGATCGTGACGCGAAGGGCCGTCTGACCACCTTGCTGGCGGGCAAGTCGGTCTCGGTCGGTGACCTGTACACCACGATGTGGGCGGCAGGCATCGACGGAAAGACCGGCAACGCCAACATCGACGATGACGGCAACGGCACGCCGGCGATCGACGAGGACGATCCGGGCGGCCTGGGTGGAGCGCCGGACGGCATCTACACCCTGGGCGCCGGTCCGCTCGGCGACGATCTGCCGGATGACCGTGGCGCGGGTCCGGACAGCATTCCGGGCACGGCCGACGACGAGTGGGGCCGCGGGGTCAACAACGATGACTACATCACGAACGACGTGAAGTATGTCGTCTTCCAGTACCGCGTGGTCAACCCGCCGGGCGAGTGGACCGACTTCGCCACCGTCCATGGTGACGACGGCGCCGGCGCCGGTGTGGTCTACGACTACACCAGCCCCATCAAGGCGACGCTGAACACCCAGGAACTGGCGGACCTCTACGGCGAGGGAACGTACGAGCTGCGGGCCTACGCGTGCGACGTGGAAGGCAACTGCAACATCGACACCGCTCCGATCGCGACGATCGCGATCCGGTCGGTCCCGCTGCGCGCTTACATCCAGCCCGAGGTCTGCACCGACAACGCCGACCAGAGCTACGACCTCTATGCCGTGCACTTCCTGCACGACTACGAGATCGACAAGGTCAAGTTCTACTACTACCGCGACACCGACGGCGACGAGTGCGCCAACGATCTCGGCAGCACGTGGGTGCTGATCGGCATCGACGAAGCCGCCGGCCAGGGCGACTCCCGCGGTGATGCGGTGCTCTACATGCCGGGCCAGTTCGAGCCGGTCGCCAATCCTGATGCGCTGGACCTCCTGACGTACGAGGCGCAGCTCAACACGATGAACTACCGCTACTGGGACGCGGACGGGGATGGCTACTACAGCCCGCGCGACCCGGTCGTCTTCAGTGCGAACGCCACGTGGGAGTCGGCCAACGACACCGTCGTGATCGGCTCGCTGCCGGACGGTTTCGGGGACGGCTCGGCGCTGGAAGCTTTCGCCGACGACATCTACTACGCGCAGTTGGACGCTGAGGCCGCCGGCCTCGACCCGTCCGACTGGATCTTCCGAGAGAACCGCCTGCAGGCGGACAACAACGCCCTCGATCGCTGGACCTACACCTGGGACATGACCGGGCTCCCCGAGGGGAACTACCTCGTGAAGTCGATCGCGGTCGATGCCCAGAACAACGAGGACGTGATCACCTACACCTGCTACGAGCCGGATGTTCAGAATCCGGAGGAGATCGAGCTCGTTCGCCTCGACTCGACGCCGCCGCTGGCGCAGCTCGAGGCGATGATTCTGCCGGACGGCACTTCGCTCGACCTCGTGACCCCGGATTCGACCTACTTCATCCCGGGCGTGACCGACTGGGTGAAGATCACGGCGACCGGCCCGGCCGAGACGCGGCGGATGAAGTTCGAGTACAGCCTCGACGGCGGCATGAACTGGGTGGTCATCGATCCGAACGACGATGACGACTTCTATGCCGACATCGACGGGAACGCCGGCTTCAGCGGCCGTTCCGGCAACGCGGCGGTCCTCGACGACGAGATCTTCAACGACCTCAACGGCAACTTCATCTTCGACGGTTCCGACATCGACTTCGTCCGGTCCGAGGGTGACTACCCCGGTATCCAGACGCCGCTCGGCTGGCCTCTCCACCCGCTGGTGGGCGAGGACGCGCCGAACGGAATCAACGATGACGGCGACTATCTGGGTGAAAACGTCGAAGGCGAAGACGCGCCGGGCGGGCTCTACGACGAGACCGCGCCGTTCTACGCGTACCTGCTCCTCGACGAGCTGGGTCTGCTCACCGACGTGAACCTGATGGTGCGCGCGACTGCGTACGACGAGGTTTGCGACGGATTCCGGGCCGGGCCGGCTGATGTCGACCTGGTCATCGCGGGCGAGAACCTGCCGCCCGAGGCTGACGTGATCCGCTCGGAGGACCTCGACGGCGTGCTGGTGGACGTCAATCCGCCGGTGCACGACGGGACCCCGGTGGCGGTCATCGGCGCCTCGATGGACACGCTGCGGGTCTTCGTCACGGCCGAGGACATGTCGACCATCGCGAAGGTGGAGCTCTTCTACCGGCTCGATCCGTCGTGCCACACCGGCAGCCCCGAGGAGATCGTGGAGCTGCAGGCGTGGAAGAGCATGACGGTGGCGGGCTGGACGGTGGACGATCTGGTCTATCCGTACGACTTCAACGTCGCGACGGACGCGATCCCGGATGGCGTCTACCAGTTCTATCCGCGCGCCTACGATCAGAGCGGCAACTACAACGAAGCTCCGGTCAATCCTTGGGGCTTCAAGAAGTTCGGCCTCGCGGGCGATCCGTTCGCCTTCGTGAGCACGCCGGCTGGTCCTCCGGCCCTGCCGGACACCGCGGCGGTGGCGGATGAGTACGTCATCCACGCGTCTCTGATCGACCCGTCGCAGGCTCCGACCACGGCGGTCCGGTTCTACTACGCGCACCGCATCCTGGACGAAGTCATCGACCCGGCGACGATCCAGCCGTTCGCGCCGTTCGAGTCGCCGAACCTGGACAACGCGCCGCTGGGCGGTGCGACCGGAGACGGCGTCCTCGTGACGATCGACGGCGACGTCGCGACCTACTGGCCGAGCCTGGCCATGGTGGCTGTGCCGACCAAGCTCGACTACACGGTCTCGGGCAGCCGGATCGTCTTCGGCGCGCGCCCCGAGAGCGACGACGTGATCCTGGTGAGCTACAACACCGGCTCGTGGATCCAGATCGGCGTCGGCGACACCTGGTCGCCGTACACCGTCGCCTGGAGCCAGGAGGACGGTGGGGTGCCGGAGCCGACGATTGCGGGGACCGACGCGTATGACCTGATCGCGGTCGCTCTCTTCGACGTCAACGGCGACGGCGAGTACAACACCGATTGCGACTACACCGAGCCTCTGTCCAGCGAGGGTAACTACCTCTACCTGGACGACCAGGACCGTCCGAACCTGATCCTCTATGGTCTGACGTACGACTCGCCGACCGGCCCGCCGCCGTATCCGGACTGGAACTGGCCGGGCAACCCGCTCTTCCGCGGCGGCGACGAGCTGAACGGACCGAACTATGAGCACATCCTGAGCGGTATCGAGTCCGACATCTTCGTGGTGGCGACCGATCCGGACGGGATCGGCGGCGAAATCGAGATGGTGACCCTGGACATCACGGCGACGGACGTTGAGGGTGGCGGCACGACCGATACCCACATCGAGATGACGCCGTACCTGACCGGCTCGACCATCATGCTGCCGATCACGTTCTACGAGGACGACTACCCGATGTGGACCCCGGGGAGCATCGAGAACGTCATCCTCGAGGTTGACCGCGACGGTATCTGGGGCAACGGCGACGAGGCGTACTACGAGATGACTCGTGACGCCGCCACGTCGACCTGGGGCGCCAGCGGTCGGTTCTACATGGGCGCGGAGACCTGGTACCGGTTCATGGTCGACCTCGTCGGCGATGACCAGGTGCCGGTGGCTGACGCCCGCCACAAGTACCTGGACGTCTCGAGCATCATCGTTCCCGCGACGCCGTTCTGGTACGCGCACCTCGACAACACGACGCAGTTGCGGAACAACGCGGCGCACCGTGTGGTCGCGACCGCGATCGACACCGACGGCAACACCGGCACGAACCTGAACAGTGAGATGCCGGGGAGCGACGAGGCTCAGGGACCGATCCTGTTCATCCACGACCGGACCGCTCCGGTGGTCAACGCGATCGTGGCCCTGAACGACTTGGGCCAGCCGCTGCCGTACACGCGGATCAGCCCGCAGATCGAGTACTACATCGGCGCCGCCGTGAGTGACGCTCCTTTCACGGACGTCAACGTGATGTCGGTGGACGTCGTCCGGTTCGAGTACACCCCGAACCGCGGCGAAGTCTGGCTCCCGATCGGCGTGGACGAGAGTCCGATCAACGGCTGGGTGCGCTCGTGGACCCCGCCGGATCCGTCGACCGATGGCTACGACAACGACGGCGATGGCCTGTGGGACGAGGACGACGAGAAGGTGTCGGAAGTCACGATCCGCGCGATCGCGATCGACACGGGTATGAACTCCGGCTATAGCGACCGGCAGAACCCGATCGTCACCCTGGTCCTGACCATCGACGCGGCCGAGCCGAGCGCCGAGCTGACCACCCCGCTGGACGGCGAGGTCTTCGGCTACAACGAGTCGATCCTGCTGAGCGGTACCGCGATCGGCGACTGGATCCCGGCGATGGCCACGAACGATGTGGACCGGGTCCGCTTCCAGGCGAAGATCAACCGCTACTTCTACCTCGACGACACCTACAACGGCGTCGGCCACGACGGTGCCTACGACAACGGCATCGACGAGATCTGGCTCGACGTGGACGACAGCGGAACCTTCAACGCCGGCGATACCGTCGAGTATGCGGGCGCGGACGGAACCGCCGACTACGTCGCGGGTGTCGACCAGGCGACGGCGATGTTCTGGTTCGACCTCGACCCGACGCCGCAGGACAACAGCGACGATCCGTGGCTGACCTCGGCGAATAACGGCGACAACTGGGAGATGACCTGGATCCCGTCCGGATTCAGCTTCATCCGGGCGGACCTCCTGGGCGGCGACGAGTACACGCGGCTGCGCATGCTGTCGCGCGATACCGCCGGCAACTGGGATACGCTGAACGACCTCTACGGGCCGAAGGAGACGCTGATCATCCTCAACGATGACACCGCTCCTCGGGCGTTCATCACGCACCTCGTGGTGCAGGATGACGCGCACCTGGTCGATCCGGCGGAGACCTTCGCGATCCAGGGTCTGAACCCGACCATGATCTACGGTAGCTACTTCGCGACGCAGGAAGCCGCCTCCGTGGCGGTCTATGCGATCGTCAATGCGCAGGAGGTGTTCGTCGGCGGCGACAACGACCTCGACAACAACTCCTTCTCGATCGCGTGGGATGCGTCGGCCTTGCCGGAAGGCGAGTACGAGCTCTTCGCGACGATCTTCGACATCGATCAGAACGAGAGCGACCACGCGACGGCGACCCGGATCCGTGTCCGGATCGATCGGACGGCTCCGACGGTGGCCTATGACGTCGCGGTCGGCAGTTTCCCGCCGTTCGTCAACTCCGCGGGGTACGACGATGACAGCATCGTCGACCATGCGAGCCTGGCGATCGTGCCGGACGAGAACACCGCGGACGTCGACTTCATCGTGACGTCGACCCACGCGGATATCGCGAAGATGACGCTGCAGTGGCGGTGGGCGAGCGATCCGGTCGGCCTGTGGCGCCCGGCGGCCGAGCTGCTGACCGAGACGGTCCAGCCGGTCGGCGCGTTCGACTACGAGCCGAACCTCGACTTCGGTGACAACCACGTCTGGTGGCTGCACGTCGAGAACTTCCCGGACAATCTGCTGCAGACCGGACGGATGCACTTCCGTGCGCTGGCGGTCGACGAGGCTGGCAACAGCAACGCGCTGCAGACGACCTGGGCGGAGTACACCGCGGACAATCTCGATCCGGTCGGCTTCGACTGGAACGATGACTCCCCGACTGACCAGATCGAGGTCGGGGCGACGGTGAACTTCGAGATCTCGGTTCAGGACGCCCTGATGAACGACAACACCCGTACCGACATCGAGGCCGTGACGCTGCAGTACCGTCCGGCGCAGTCGACTACGTGGATGACCTACGTCGATCCGACGGCGAGCCTGAACGGGATGCAGATCGACACCGGCAACGCGATGTGGATCGCGCGGTTCGCCTGGGTCGCCCCGAGCTGGGTGGTCCATGACACCGTCTACGAGTTCCGGGTCCTGGCGCTCGACACGGCGGGTAACGTCGGCGAGTACCAGCGTTCCGGCTACACGATCACGGTGGAGGACAACGCTCCGCCGGATCGCAGCAAGGTCATCGACATCCTGGCCGAGGTTCAGGTGGCCGCCGACGGCGCCGATCCGGACGACAAGAGCGACGACGCTTGCGCGTTCGACGCCTGGGCCGACCTGAATGACGACGATCACTTCACTCTCGGAACTGACTGGCTCGTCGACGAAGGTGCGGACTTCACGCCGCCGGAGAACGACGTGCTGGCCGAGACGATCGTTGGCGACCCGATGGCCACCTGGCCGCGGCGCGTCGGCGAGAGCTACCTGAACGACGCGGCGGTCCGTAACACCGTCAAGGTGGCGCGGACGGTGACGATCGTCGGGCGGACGCAGTCCGACGACGACGGCATCGGCGGCGCGGACTACGGCATCGAGGTGGTGAAGTTCCTCCTCCAGCCGGTCGACGCGAGTGGCAACCCGGTCGGTAACTGGTACGAGCTGGGCGTGGACGAGTGCCGTCCGAACTTCCCGCTCTACTACTGGCACTGGATCTGGGATACCACGAACTACCCGAACGGCACCTACAAGCTGGGTGTCTACGCGATGGACCAGGAAGGGAACGTCGAGGACACCTCGACGCTCGACTGGACCACCGCGATCATCGTGATCGACAACGAGGCGCCGACGGCGCAGATGGACGCCAACGCGGCGACCGAGACGGTGGAGAAGACCGTGACGGTCGAGCGGAACCGTCCGTTCACGCTGTTCGCCCGGACGCTCAAGCCCGGCACGGCGACCGTTGAGAACTACGAAGACGATATCGTCGAGTTCATGTACAAGCGGGCCCGGGACCTGAACATGGCGGATTCGTGGGGCAGCGTGCCGAATGAAGCCGGCGCGACGTACCCGAACATCCCCGAGGACGGGAATCCGGACCTGACTCGCCCGTACAGCTTCGACGTCCACATGGGCCGGCTGACCGAGCCGACCGATATCTACACCCCGGTGCCGCTCGCGGTGGGCGAGGAGTACGACTTCGCCGTGGCGGTCACGGACGAGGTGGGCAACCAGACGTCGGTCATCGAGTCGTTCGCGGACGACGCGGTGCCGGGCGTCGGGACCCGCTACATCCGCCTGCTGATCCAGGACACGATCGCGCCGCACCTCGAGTTCACCCAGGCGATCCGCAAGGGTGGCGACGAGACGCCGATCGACAACCCGACCAAGATCCACGCGCAGGGCTTCTACTCGATCACGGCCCGGCTCCTGACGGGCGACCTCGACATGAGCCATGCCGAGTTCGTCTACCGTCTCAAGGGGACGCAGGACTGGAACCTGATCGACGCCACCCTGACGTCGGAAGACGAGGGTCGGACGTGGGTGCTGGGCCAGTGGGATCTGCAGACGCTGCAGCACAACACCTGGTACGAGGTGGCGTGCGTCGGCGTGGACGACGTCGGAAACGTCGATGCTGATCCGGACATCATCGAGATCTACGTTGACTACGAGGCTCCGCCGTTCGCGCTCGTCGCGCCGGCCGCGCAGAAGTGGTGCAACGGGATCATGGACCTGATCGTCCAGGTCGATCGCGGCTCCCAGCAGCAGCATGACGACGTCTTCGACGTGGTCTGGCTCTGGAAGAAGAGCACCGATCCGGACGTGGCGGCCGAGATTCCGGGCGACCCGCGCTCGCCGGGCTGGAAGCAGCTGAACGTGGCGGCCGAGGTCGAGCTGTACGACGATGCCACCAACCGCTACAGCAACACGCTGGAGCTCGGTGGATTCGTGGTCGTCGGCGAAGGCGAACAGGCGGAGGAGGTCGACGTCTTCGCGTCGAACCTCTACGACCTGCGGGTGCTCGTGATCGACGACGCCGGCAACGCCAATGTCATCGACGTCAACAAGAACACGGTCGATCTCGACGCTCCGGACTACGCCCAGATCTCGAACATCAAGTGGGAAGGCGACGACACGACGCAGGACCCGAACGATCAGGGTCAGACGACGGACGTCACCGCCGGCACCACGGTCGAGATCTTCGGGACGGCTTCGGACGACGAACTCGGCCTCCCGAACTTCCCCGACCCGGACAACGGGACGGTCTACGAGACCTACATCGCGATGATGCAGTTCCAGGTCGCCTACGACCTGAACCAGGACGGCAACGTCGACGATGGCACCAGCTGGCACGACCTCGGCGTCTGGAACTTCGACCCCGCGAACCTGGGCGACATTTCGGCCCAGACGGCGTCGGTGCTCTGGAACACCACCGGTCTGCCGGAAGGCGACTACCTGCTCCGCGTGATCGCGGTCGATGAGTGTGGCCTGGCCACAGTCTCCGGCGCGGTCAACGTCAGCGTGGTCGACTGGACGCCGCCGATCGCCCGGATCGTGGCGTGGGACGCGGATCAGCAGCCGCACGGCGACGTGCCGCCTTCGCTGGTCACGATCTACGCTCTGGCCGAGTGCGACACGACGGACGCCAATCCGGAGACGGCGGCGTGGGATCCGACCTACGACGTCCAGCTGCAGTACAACGTCCGCGAGGCCGGTGAGAACTCGCCGGTCGGTCCGTGGGTCAACATCGGGATCGCTCTGCCGATCGACAACGGTGATCGGTTCACCACCGAGCACCTCTGGATGGCGACGATCGATCCGATGCTCTTCGGTACGGGTGTGGAGCAGGTCTGGCTGCGGGCCCTCGTCAAGGACGAGAGCGGCAACCGGTACGGCGACCTGCCCGAGGACGTCGTTCCGACCGTGGCGGTCGAGATCGTCCCGCAGGTGGACGAGCTTGGCGTGGCGGACGGCACGGTGACCTTCGAGCAGATTCGCTCGGCGGACATGGAGAACGGCTCGATGATCGTCCACCACGTCAAGTGGATGGTCGAGAGCCCGACGCACCTGATCGTCGACCTGAAGATGTCCACCCAGCAGCAGACTCCGCGCGTGATCCTGCTGAGCGAGCCGGCTGAGCCGGTCGAGTACCCGTCGGCGGACGATCCGCTGAACTACTCGCCGGGCGTCCGCCGCAATGGCACGCTCGTGGGCCTGACGCGGAGCATCGACGACCCGACGGTCTGGCGCGGCGAGATCTTCCTGGAGGACCCGATCAACTGCACGCACTACGCGCTGTGGGTGAGCGGCCTTGACGGAATCGCCGGCACGGCGGAGTGGATCGACCTGGACAACGTCTTCATGCGTGAGTTCACCGTGACGACGGCGCTCGGAACGAATGGAACGGTGAAGATTCCGGCGTACGGCTTCGTGCCGGCCGGCGCGAAGCTCATGGTTCCGTCCGGCGGCTGGCAGCAGGATCCGGCTTGCCTCCTGGTGAGCCCGACCTACCCGCCGTTCATGTCGACCGAGCAGGAGCGGTACCTCAACCCCGTCGACCAGACGGCTTACCACATGGAGATGCTGGGAGCGGCCGGCGCGTTCCGCCGGGGTTACGAGCCGCTCGTGACGTTCAAGTACACCGACATCGATCTGGCTGCCGCGCTCGAGGGGACGGAGTCTGCAGAGAAGGACCTGACGGTCCGTCGCTGGGATTCCACGATCGAGAACCGCGACGGCACGACCGGTGGGTGGTCGGGAGCCGGCATCTCGCACATCAAGGTGATCGAGGAGTCCAACGAGGTGCAGTTCCGGGTGCGGGACCTGTCGGGCGGCGCGGCTGGCGAAGCCGGCGGCGCGACCGATCTGATCTTCGTCCTGGATGGCTCCGGCAGCATCGCGGGCGCCGACTGGACCCTGCAGTTGGAGGGTGTGGCGGCGGCGCTGGAGAACCCGGCGATCGTGCCGGTGGACGGCAGCGTCGCGGTTGCGGTGGTGCAGTTCAGCAGTGCGGCGCAGACCGAGGTCGCCCTGACCAAGATCACGAGCGCCGGAGTGGCGTCTACGATGGCAACGCAGGTCCGCGCGCTGACGCAGCTCGGTGGCGGCACGGCGATGGAACTGGGGATCGACCAGGGTGTGGCCGCGGCCGGTAACGGTTCGGCGGGTGCGCGCCAGGTGATCGTGCTATCGACGGACGGGGCCCCGAACGATGCGCAGCTCGCTCTGGCGGCCGCGGACGCGGCGATCCAGGCTGGCATCGAAGAACTGCACGCGCTCGGCGTCGGCAGCGGTGCCGACATGACGTTCCTGAACACCCTGGTGCGCAACGGCACGGCTACCGCCGTGGCGACGTTCCAGGACTTCGCGACCGCGGTGGACGCCCTGGTCTCGACCATCATCTCCGGCGGTTCGTCGGGTAACGGCAACGTGTTCCAGCTCTTCGCACCGAAGCGCAACGCTCCGGTCGTCGTGTCGAACATGTGGCCGAACAGCCCGTACGTCACGGAGTGGCGGACCGACGCGGACCCGGTGCTGGTGGCCTACCTCCGGGAGCCGGGTGGCCAGGTCATCGATCCGTTCGAGGCCGAGCTCCTGATCGACGGCCTCGAGTGGGCGAGCTGGCTGGACGGCGATGGCGACGCGGAGTTCATCCGTGGCAATGGCCAGGCGACCTTGACCTACGCCAACCAGGACCAGACGGTGATGGAGCTGGTGTACCACCACTCCACCTACCCGCGGGACTGGTTGACCGACGGAAACCACCTGCTGACGGTGCGCTACAAGGCCGTGGGCAGCATCGACAAGTGGGAGAGTTCGACGATTCCGTTCTTCGTCGATCGGAAGTCGCCGACCATCGAGTTCGACGGCGGGTTCGTCCACAATCCGAACCTGCGGAACATCCGGGGCTACATGAACCCGGCGAGCAAGCTGGTCGCGAAGATGTTCGACAACGGAACCGGTATCCTCTTCAAGCACGATCGTCCGTGGTACTACGCGGATCTGGACTGCGACGGACTCCTGAATCTCGACGAGCGGCAGTTCGACCCGGTGCCGAACCCGTCACCGGACTGGCTGCCCGAGGGTCTGGAGAACGTCAACTGCTGGATTCGGGCCGACTGGAGCGTCAAGTACGACGTCTGGCGGGTCGATCCGAGCTGTCCGGAGCCGTGCGCCGAGGACGACCAGAACGACATCGACGAGATCGAGGAGCGCCACCTCCTGCACCAGGGAACGGCTAACGAGCTCGAGCCTTGGATCATGCAGAACGGCGTCCGGATCACGCTCGATGAGTACGACATCAACCTGCCCCTCGAGGTCCCGGTTGCGGTCCTCGGCGGCGGATCGATCAAGGACGGCGACGTCCTCGAGATCACCTGGTACTCGGAGAAGTCGATCGAGCAGAACTCGGACGGCCCCGGCTGGGGTTGCGGAGTCGACACGGTCTACGTGAACGGCAACGCGTACCTGCTGTGGGATTCGGGCTGCAGCTATGACGCCGAGTCGCAGGAGATGCACATCTACGAGGAGGGCGTCATCGACTGGGCGTCCAACAGCGGCAGCAAGTACGTCGAGCAGCGGTTCATCGTCGACATGAGCGCTCCGTCCTGCATCATCCTCTCGCCTGCGGTGACGGTGGAGCCGAACGGAGACCTGATGATCGACATCACCTTCTCGGACGCGGGCGCGGGTATCGATCCGGCCACGGTCTCGCTGACCGTGATCGATCCGGAAGGCAACCTCGTCGCGGTCGAGAACCTGCAGACCACCTCCGGCCGGGTGACCGGCAAGGTGACCGGGCCGCTGATGCAGGGCGAGTGGCAGGTGAAGTTCACGAGTGCGGACTACCTCGGCAATGCCTGCAACACGGTCAGAACCGTGAAGGTGGAGTCGGCGGTCCTCGCGATGACGCACGCCATGGTGACCCCGAACCCGTTCAGTCCTGGCGGGTCGGGCTCCGGCGGCGGCCTCGGGTCGGGCTACGCGGACATCTCCTTCTATCTGAGCCGTGGCAGCGAGGTGACGGTCAAGGTGTACGACTTCGCGGGCCTGCATGTGGCCACGCTGAAGTCGCTTGCGCCCATGGCCTCCGGACTGCAGCACGTGCACTGGGCGGGTCAGGCCGACGACGGTACTGATCTGGCCAACGGCGCGTACATCATCCGGATCGCGGCGAGCGACGGGGTCCGCATCGAAGAGCAGAACCTGAAGGTCGTCATCTGGCGCGAGTAAAGACCGACCGCGGGGGGACGGTGAAGGCCGTCCCCCCCGCCTCGGGCCAGTCGTCACGACATCCGAATCGATTCGAACGGGTTCAACAAGGAGGTAGGGAATGTTGAGATGGAAGAAGGGCCTCTTGGTCATGGCCCTGATTCTGGGAACGGGGCTCCTGCTCGGAGCCGTCTCTGAAGCGCAGGCGGTGGCGAGTTCGAGCAACCGGCTCGGGCCGTATCTGCGGATGGGAACGGGGGCGCGCGCCCTCGGAATGGGCGGTGCGTTCGTGGGCGTCGCGGATGATGCGTCCGCCACGTACTGGAATCCGGCCGGGCTCGCCTGGACGAACGGGTGGGAGCTGACCGGAATGTACACCGCCGGAATGAACGTCGACCGCTCGTACAACTACGTGGCGTTCTCCCGGAACGGGTCCAAGTTCGCCTATGGACTGCAGTGGATCAATGCCGGGATGAGCGACATCGACGGCCGGGACTTCAACGGCGTCTCGACTGGCGAGTACGACTACGGCGACAACGCCTTCGCGCTCTCCCTGGCGAAGAGCTTCGACATGGCCACGTTCGGCATCACGGGGAAGTACCTGCGGCAGTCGGTGGGCGCCGAGGTGGCGGACGATGCGGATAACGGCTTCGGCCTGGACGTCGGCCTCGGCGTGGTGCTGACCGAGTATGCGCGCGTCGGCGTCGCGGTGCAGAACATCGCCGGCAAGCTGGGCGAGTACGACGAAGTGAACACGATTCCCGCGACGCTGCGCGCCGGCGTTGCGCTGCTCCCGTTGGACGGCCTGACCACGGCGTTCGACGTTGAGAAGACGCGGGATGAGGAAGACTACCGCTTCCACGCGGGAGCGGAGTACGCGCTCGGAATCAGCGAAGACTTCGGGACGGCGCTTCGCCTGGGCCTGAACCATGACAAGTTCGCCGGAGGCTTCGGTCTGCGGTACAACTTCATGACGTTCGACTATGCGTATGTGGTCGAGCCGGAGAAGTTCCTGGGTGAGAACCACCGGTTCAGCGTCAGCCTGAATTTCGGGCGGGAGCCGATCGAGCGTAAGGTGAAGGATCGCGACGGCGATGGCATCCCGGACGACGTCGATCAGTGTCCCGACCTGGCCGAGGACTTCAACGGCTACCAGGACTCGGATGGTTGCCCCGAGGGTGGTCCTCCGCGGTCGCCGGAGCCGCCGCCGGCTAAGGTGGAAGCGGCGCAGCCGCCACCGCCGATTTGCCAGTTGGCGTACATCAACTTCAAGTTCGCGACGGCCGAGATCAGCGGCGCGGATCCGATTCCGGTCCTGGAGGATGTCGCGCGAATCATGAGGGAGCGCCCGGAGATCAAGGTGCATATCACCGGACACACCGACAACGTCGGTTCCGATGAGTCGAATCAGACTCTGTCGGTGCGTCGCGCCGAGGCGATCAAGGACTATCTGGTGAAGCGTGGCGTCGGCGCCGATCGGCTCAGCACCTCAGGCAAGGGCGAGGGCTCCCCGATCGACACGAACGATACCGATATCGGAAGGGCGCGGAACCGGAGGATCGAATTCACGGTCATGCAGTAGCCGGTTCGACGTCCGGTTAGGACGAGTTCGGTCTGAGCGGTTCGAGCAGAGCCGCAACCTACCCCTTGTGCTCGGAGGCGGGGTCCGGAAACGGATTCCCGCCTTCGGGTTTTTTGCGACGAGATTCGCGATCTGTGAGGACTGGTTGCAGGTTGCATGGCAGATGCCCCGGGGCTTCCCCGGAGCGGAGGACGACGAACGGCGATAAGCGCCTGTGGTTCAACGGGAAAGCGTGATGGGGCGACAGCCCGAGAATGGAACGCCAGTTGCAGCAAGCCTTCTCGATGCAGGGTCGCAAAACCGCCACCGGGATGCCGAGGTGCCGCATGGGAACGTGCTCAGCCAGCGCAGAGAGGAAGGGGCCCCGCGGCTTGGGGGGCGAGACCGACGTGTTACGGAACGTTCCCCGTCGAGAGGCCGGGAGATGCGGTCCTCGGGGAGGTTTTACCCTGATCGAGCTGTCGATCGTCGTGCTGGTGCTCGGAATCCTCGCGTCGATCGCCTTGCCCAGCTTCGCGCGGGCCCGGGCGCACGCCGCCCGGAGTTCGTGCCTCTCGAACCAACGGAACATCCTCACCTGTGCTTCGCTCTACGTCGCCGAGTTCGGCGTGATGGACGAGGAGTTCAACGTCAATGAACTCGTGGTTTCCGGGCGACTGACGGCCGAGCTGGCTGATTGTCCCGAGGGCGGAACCGTGGATGGGGACGACTACGTGATCACCGTCCAGGCCGGACGGATCACCGCGATGGAGTGTTCGGTGATGCCTGAAGCGCACCTGTTCCACCCCTGAGTTGATCCCGAGACCGGGCGGGGCCTTGACCGGTCCGGAACGCCACCGCAGACTGGCGGAGCCGTCGATGGACGACGAGCCCCGGAGGTCTGCATGTCGGCGCGATCCCGTCCGCGATTCGAGGCGCCAGTACCGGCCGCGATGATGCCGATTCCCGATGGGATGCGACGGGCCCTGCAGGTTGCTCGCCGAGGGGCCGGAAGCGTCTCTCCGAACCCGATGGTCGGAGCTTCTCTGGAAATCCCCGGAGAGCCGCTGCTGACGGCGTGCCACGCTCGCTTCGGTGGACCGCACGCGGAAGCCGTGCTGCTGGAACGCGCCGCGCCGCGAGGACACCTCCCCCGAGGCTCGATCCTCTACGTCACCCTGGAGCCGTGCTGCCATACCGGCAAGACGCCCCCCTGCGTCGATCGGGTGATTGCCGCGCGGCCGGCGCGCGTGATCGTGGCCACGTTGGATCCCGATCCACGGGTGGCGGGCCGCGGATTGGAGCTGTTGCGAAAGGCGGGCCTCAAAGTCGAGGTGGGGTGCGGTCGTGACGTGGCGTTGGCGGACAACCTCGCCTTCCATCTCCAAAACCGCCTCGGCCGGGCAATGGTCACCCTGAAGCTGGGCAGCACGCTCGATGCGCGCCTGGCCCTGGGACCGGGCTCTTCGCGCTGGATCACGGGCCTGCCGGCGCGCCGTCGCGTTCACCAGGAGCGGGCGCGGTGCGACGCCGTGCTGGTTGGCTCCGGAACGGTGCGGCGGGACGCACCGGAGTTGACCGTGCGACAGGCGCGAGGTGCCGACCCATCACGAATTGTGGTAGATTCAGGACTCCGAATCCCAGTCCGGGGCAGCCTCTGGAAGGCTTGGCGCGAACGCGGCGCTTCGATCGCCGGCGGGGAGAGGGTCGAGGTCGTCGGCAACTGGACGAGGCTCGGAGGGGCGCGTGCGCACCGTTGGGTGCGGTCGCCGAGATTAATCGTGGCCACGCTCGCCGGCGTGGACGCGAGTCGGCGGGAACGCTTTCGTAAAGCCGGCTGGGAGGTCTGGGACCTGCCGGCCCGGAGGGGACGGGTGGGCCTGCCGGAGTTGCTGCAGAGAGCTGCGCGCGAGGGGTTCTCCGATCTGCTGGCCGAGGCCGGTCCGACCCTGACCGGGGCGCTGCTGGCGCACGACCTGGTCGACCGCATGAGCCTCTACCTGGCAGCCCGGGTGGGCGGGGGCCGATCGGTCTGGCCGCCCGTGGATGTCGCCGGCTTGCCCGGGGACGGGCTGGGGTTCGTCTTGACCGGGCGGAAGATGCTTGGCGAGGACCTGTGGCTGGGCTTGCAGCGGGCGAACCGACTGGAACTGGCGAGGTCTGGCCGCGGGCCGGTGCCCGGAAAGACTCAGGGATGTTCACGGGGCTGATCGAGGACCTTGGGACCGTGGTGCAGGTCGCCGACGAGGCGGCCGGGCGGCGCCTTCGCATTCGGTCCGCGGGCGTGGCGGACGGGCTCGACCCCGGCGCCTCGGTCGCCATCAACGGCGTCTGTCAGACCGTCACGGGAAGCCCCGCCGCCGCGACCTTCGACGTGATTGCGGTCGAGGAGACACTGCGGCGGACCACCCTTGGTCGGCTGCGATCGGGAGAGTCCGTCAACCTCGAGCGACCACTTCGCGTGGGTGATCGGCTGGGCGGGCACTGGGTGAGCGGTCATGTCGACACGACGGCCGCCGTGCTGGGAGTCGGGACGGACGGGCGCGATTTCGCCTTCCGGATCGAACTGCCGGACGCAATCGCGGCCTACGTGGTCGAGAAGGGTTCGATCGCGGTCGACGGCGTGAGCCTGACCGTGGGGAGAGTGGAGCGCGGTTCCTTTCACGTCCACATCATCCCGGAGACGCGGGAAAGAACCCTCTTCGCGAGGTATCGGACCTCTGATCTCGTGAACCTGGAGGCCGATCTCCTGGCGAAGTACGTGCGTCGCGCGCTGGAAGTCTCCGGCCAGGCCGCGCTCGCGCTCGGTCCAGAGCCGTCGAAGTGGGGGAACGCCGCGCGCCAGGTGCTCGAGGCGTGGGAACGGGGGGATTCGTGATGAGCGGGCACGAGGAGGCGCGGCGGATCGGTCGCGCGGGCGGTCCGACCGGACTGGAACCGGTCGTTGCCACGGCGGAAGAGGCGATCGCGGAGATCCAGCGCGGTCGCATGCTGATCGTGGTGGATGACGAGGACCGGGAGAACGAGGGCGACCTCATCTGCGCCGCGGAGAGGGCGACGCCCGAGGCGGTCAACTTCATGGCGCGGTTCGGGCGCGGCCTGGTCTGCGTGCCGATGGAGGATGAGCGGCTGCGCGAGCTCGACCTGCAGCCGATGGTGCAGGTGAATACGGCGAAGCTGGGCACACCCTTCACCGTTTCGGTCGACGCGATCGAGGGAACGACGACCGGAATCTCCGCCTATGACCGGGCCGTGACCATTCGCGCGCTCCTGCATCCGTCCACGCGGCCGGAGGATCTCGGGCGTCCGGGGCACATCTTCCCGCTGGCCGCGCGACGTGGCGGCGTGCTGCGCCGGGCCGGTCACACCGAAGCTGCCGTCGACCTGGCGCGGCTGGCCGGGCTCTACCCCGCCGGGGTGCTGTGCGAGATCCTCAACGAGGACGGCACGATGGCCCGCCTCCCGCACCTCCTCGAGTTCGGCGCGGCGCACGGCCTGCGCGTCTTGACGATCGCGGAGCTGATCGCCTACCGCAAGCGGATCGAGCGACTGGTGCGGAGGGTGACCGAGACCCGCCTGCCGACGCGTCACGGCGAGTTCACCCTGGTGCTCTACGAGAGCCTGCTGGACGGAGAGGAGCATGTCGCGCTGGTCCTGGGAGATCCGGCCCAGGGGGACGATCCACCGCTGGTGCGGGTCCACTCGGAGTGCCTGACCGGCGACGTGCTCGGCTCGCAGCGGTGCGACTGCGGCGCGCAGCGGGACCGGGCGCTCGAACTGATTGCCCGCGAGGGGCGCGGGGTTTTTCTCTACATGCGCCAGGAAGGCCGCGGGATCGGCCTCGGCAACAAGATGCGCGCCTACCATCTCCAGGACGAGGGACTCGACACCGTCGAGGCGAATCTCCGCCTCGGCTTCCAGCCGGATGAACGCGACTACGGCATCGGGGCGCAGATCCTCTCGGATCTCGGACTGCACCGCATCCGGCTCATGACGAACAATCCGACCAAGAGGGTCGGGTTGTCGGGCTACGGCCTCGAGGTCGCGGAGAGGGTTCCGCTGGAGATCCCGCCAAACCCGCGCAACCGGCGCTACCTGGAGGCGAAGAAGAACAAGATGGGGCACCTGCTGAACCTGGACGGCTGAGACCGGGCCGGGCGGCGGGAGTCGCCTCCGAACCGCGCCGCGGGCGCGGGACGACGGGGAAGAGGAGGATGAGGATGAAGATGCCGAAGGAACACCGGGGATCGCTGAGCGGCGGCGGCCTCCGGTTCGGGCTTGTGGCGAGCCGCTTCAGCCGTGTCATCACCGACCAGCTCGTCAGCGGCGCCGTCGATTGCCTCACGCAGCATGGCGCCGAGCTCGATGGAATCGAGCTCTTCTGGGTCCCCGGGTCGTACGAGCTGCCGTTGGTGGCGCGCGTCGCGGCCGAAAGCGGACGTTTCGACGCCATCATCGGGCTCGGCTGCATCATCCGGGGACAGACGCCGCACTTCGAGTACATCGCCAAGGAAGTGGCGGCCGGCCTGGGGCGCGTGTCCTGGGAGACCCGCGTGCCGGCGGTCTTCGGCGTCATCACCGCCGATACCATGGAGCAGGCGATCGAGCGGGCGGGGATCAAGCAGAGCGGCCGCGGCTGGGAAGCGGCGCTCTCGGCCCTGGAGATGGCCGATCTGTTGCGCCAGCTCGGCCCGCGCGCCGGCGGGAAGTAGCTGCGTGCGCGACCTGCCCGGCGGACGACGCAAGTCGCGCGAGATCCTCTTCCGGGTCCTCTTCGAAGCGGACCTGTCGGGCGAGGATCCGCTCGAGCTTCTGGAGTTTACACTGGGGCGTTTCCGCCTGACGGCCGACGGGCGCGACTATGTCGTGGCGGTGGCGCGGACCTGGTCGACCCGGGGGGAGGAGATCGACGGCCGGATCCGCTCGCGGCTGGCCAACTGGGAGCTGCGCCGGCTTTCGACCGTGGTCCGAACCGTACTGCGCCTGGCCGTGGCCGAGTTCCTGACTCCGGGCTCGGTGCCGGCTCCGATCATCCTGGACCAGGCGATCGAACTGGCGCACCGGTACGGGGAGGAGGGGGCCGCCAGCTTCATCAACGGCGTGCTCGACCCGATCGGAAACGAACTGCGCCCGGGAGAAATGAAGGAGCGTGGTAGAGAGGGATGACTGCACGCCAATCGACACCGGGGCACTGGGAGCGATACTGGGCCGAACGCGAAGAGATCGACGACGTCTACTCGAACGAGGACCGGATCACGAGGCAGACGGAGCGGCTCCCGCTGGAGGGGAGGCTCGTGCTCGAGGTCGGCGCCGGTTCGGGTCGTGACGCCCTGGAACTGGCGCGGCGCGGCGCCCGGGTCGTCGTGCTCGACTACGTGCGCACATCGTTTGCCGTCATCCGCCGCCAGGCCGCGCAGCTCGGCCTCGACGTGCTTCCCGTCTGCGCCGACGCCTGCCGGAAACCATTCCGCGACGGATCGTTCGACCTCGTCTTCCACCAGGGGCTGATGGAGCACTTCCGCGAACCCCTGACGCTCGTAACCGAGGATGCCCGCGTGATCGCGCCGGGGGGGCACCTGCTGGTCGACGTGCCGCAGAAGTACCATGTCTACACCGCGGCCAAGCACCTCATGATCCTCCTGAATCGGTGGTTCGCCGGCTGGGAGACCGAGTACACGCCGGCGGAGCTCGAGCGGATCGTGCGGCGAGCCGGCCTCGAGCCGGTGCACACCTACGGCGAGTGGATGGTGCCGGGGTTCTTCTACCGCTCGTTCCGCTATGCCCTGATGCGCGGTGGCGTCGCCCGCCTGCCGAAGTACCCGCGGCCGGTCTGGCCGTTCGGACCGCTGGCCGAGCGCCAGCGCTCCTGGCTGCGGCGCCGGCGGGTCGGGCTCTACACCTGCGCCATGATCGGCACCCTCGCGAGGAAACCCTGAGTCATGCCCGAGAAGATCCTCATTCTGAGCTATCGCGACCTGCGCCATCCGGAGATGGGGGGCGCCGAGATCATCATCCACGAGATCTACCGCCGGCTGCACGCGGCGGGGCATCCGGTCACGTTCCTGACGTGCCGCTTTCCGGGCGCGGCGGCCCGCGATCAGATCGACGGCATGGAGGTGATCCGGATCGGCAATCTCTACAACTTCAACTTCGAGGTGGGAAGATACTACCGCCGCGCGCTCTGCGACCGCGGCTACACGGTGATCGTCGAGGATCTGAACAAGCTTCCCTTCTTCGGCCCGGCTTTCCAGAAGACGGTGCCGGTTCTGGTCAACATCCCGCACCTCTTCGGCACGACCGTCTTCCGCCAGGCGCCCCTTCCGCTCGCCATGT
This sequence comes from uncultured bacterium, assembly GCA_964371055.1. GTDB lineage: Bacteria > Eisenbacteria > RBG-16-71-46 > CAIMUX01 > CAIMUX01 > CAYJLF01. The sequence goes on from CAYJLF010000030.1 coordinate 47,038, forward strand.
ACGTCTACCTGCAGGAGCAGTTCATCCCCTCCGTCTACCGGCGGTGCCTCTTCCAGGTCTTGAGCGACAGCACGCGCGACGATCTGGCGGCGCGCGGGATTCCGGCGGAGGACCTCTTCGTCATCCGCAGCGGGATCGATCATGACTTCTACCGCCCCCCCGCCGAGGGGCGCCCGGCGACGCCGGAACCGGTGCTGCTCTACCTCGGCCGGCTGAAGAAGTACAAGTGCATCGAGCATCCGATCCGGGTGCTTCGCCGTCTGCGTGAACGCGTCCCCGAAGCGCAGTACTGGATCGTCGGCGAGGGAGATTACCGGTCCGACCTGGAGCAGATTGCGCGGGAAGAGGGGTGCGCGGACGCCGTGCGTTTCTTCGGCTATCGGGAAGGGAGCGAGAAGCTGGACCTCCTCCACCGGAGCCGGGTTTTGCTCTATACCTCGCCCAAGGAGGGTTGGGGACTGTCGGTCATCGAGGGGAATGCGACCGGACTCCCCTGCGTGGCGAGCGACTCTCCGGGGCTGCGCGAATCGGTGCGTCACGGCGAGACCGGCTACCTCGTCCCGCATGGCGACTTCGATGCGCTGCACGACCGGTTGCTCGAACTGCTGACCGATGATGCGCTCTGGACGCGTTTCTCCGCTGCCGGGCTCACTTGGGCGGACCGGTTCAACTGGGACACGATGGCCGGCGAGACCCTCGATCTGATCGGTCGCGCCGTGTCGCGCGGGCGCGCTGTCCCGCGGGCATCGGGGCGGAGCGCAGGATGACACGGGTGGAGAGCCGTCTGCACTGGCTGGGATTTGGTCTGGTGCTGTTA
>CAYJLF010000031.1:0-33890 GCA_964371055.1 uncultured bacterium
CGCCACCCGCCCGCGCTCTGCCTTCGTCGACATCTTCCGGCCCTCCTTCGTTGCCGTTCACATTCTGGGGACGGATCGCACCGCTCGCGCCCGCATCTCACACCGCCCGCTCCGGGACGGTCGCCGCAAACGTATCGATTCCACACCGGCCTCGCCCGCGTTCCTCCAGCTTCCATCCGGCCGAGGCCGACTGCGGCTGCAGCATGATCCGCAGGTCGACCGGCATCAGGACATGACACATGAAGCGCAACGCCAGGGCAAGATCGCCCCAACCGGTGGTCGAACCGCGATCCTGCGGCGCGCCCAATTCAAAGAGCGGGCCGCTCGCCCCGCTGACAAACTCGGGGCTGCGATAGCGTTCCATCCGATCCGGCGGTACCGGGCCGACCTTCAGCACCACCGTCTTCTCGGCCGAGACGAGGAGGTCGCCCAGGGCGCGCTGCCCCAAGCGCGCACTCCCGTCCAGGTAGGCGCGGTGTCCCGGCGCCAGATCGTAGGCGACTTCCGCGCCGTCCCGCAGGGAGAGGGGATCGAGCACGTACATCCGAAGAACCTGCACCGTGCGCTCGCGATGTCCGACGATCTCGTGCAGGTGCGGGATGAGGAACGTCAGGATCGTCTGTCCCCGGTCGTCGAGGTTCTCCTGGATACTCCGCCGGCAGGACAGCGAAAGCCCGAAGAGGCGCCAGATGAAGTCGCGGTACCTCGCCTCCGCCCGGACCCCCGCGAAGACACCGGACCAATGCCGGATCCGCGAGCGCAGGAAGACCGCCTCGCGATCGAAGGGACGGCAGAAGAGACGGGCCTGAGCCTCGTCCAGCTCGAGGTGGCGCGGGGCCTCCGTGGTTCCCCCGCGGTTCGCGTAGTCCTCCGGCCGCGTGAAGATGATCGCCGGGAAGTGCTCGTAGAGCCCACCGCGCCGCACCCGCAGCTGCACCGGCTGGCCGGGACGCAGGCGGGTGCCCGGGTCCGGAGAGAGTGCGCCCGGCTCTTCCGAAAAGTCGGGGAGAGGGCCTCGATGCGTCCCCTCCAACTCGAGCGACAACTGATCGAGTCCTGCCTCCCCACGCCCCAGCGCATCCAGCAGGATCAGGATCGCCTCCTCGCCGGAATAGCTGAGCCAGTGCGCTCCTCGCACCCGCAGTTCGGGCATGACCGCGGCGGCGCGTCGCCCCTTGCGGGCCGCCCCTGGCTCCTCTCCGCTCACCGGCTCGCGACCCGCGTCAGGGCCATCCTCTCTGGACCCGCCCCTGCCCCTCCACCCGTCGGATCGATCCGCCGCCGGGCCGGACATCACGAGTCCCTGCCCACGCGCATCGCCGGCTCGCCCAGACGGATCTCCACGTGACTGCCCAGCAGTGCCCGGCGATCCACTTCCCGCGCCAGCGAGATCACCGCGACTTCGGTCTCTTCCCGGGGCACCTCAAGCGCCTGGTCGAAGTGAACCGTGATGGCGATGCCGGGCACGAACCGGCCGCTGCTCGGGATGGCAGCCGTGTCGAATTCGCAGGCGACGATTCGCGGATCGAAGCGACGGATGAACCCCTCGTAGTCCCAGCGGGTGATCAGCCGATCGCGTGTTCGCAGGAACGATCCGATCCCCTCCCACGGGATTTCCGCGTCCTGGACCTGCTCCGACGTTCCACCGACGAACTCCGTCAGGACGTGCACCGTGTCGAGCCCGGGGAACTCGCTCCGGTTGTACGGATTCGGATCGAGCCGGGCGCCGTTCGCTTCCTCGCCCACCAGCCGCCCGAGGTAGAAGTCGACCGCGCCGACCACCGGCGGGTGGGGCCGCGGCAGGTGAAGGTAGAGCGTCGAGCTTCTCCAATCCGAGAGCAGCCCGTACCAGAGTCCTTGTGGATCGACGTGCGTATGAACGTTATGGAGCGTCTCGCCGGACCATTCCACACGATCGACGACCCAGTCATCGCGCTGCAATGCCTGGTGCGCATCCGGGGTCAGCGGAATCGGCAGCATACCCGTGACCGGGCTGACGTTGTCCAGGCTCACCTGCTGCCGCTCGGGTGGAAACACCTCGTACGCCGCCACCGGAAGGACATTCACGGCGATCCGCTGGAAGAGCCGCAGGGGCTCGTCACCGGGGAGACTCGGCAGGCGCAGGGAGAACCAGCGAACGTCGTCTCCCCAGGCCGCGGCTTCAAACGAGAGATCCTCCGCGGCGCGCCGAAGCTCTTCCGGCGCCGGGCCAGACACCAGCCGTTCCGCCAGCGGTCCGGGAAAAGCGAGGATGAGATCGGAGTGGACATGTCGCTCGAGCAACTCGTGGAAGGCGGCCTCGCGCGTGGGCAGGCGGTCGGCGACGAGGTCCCGCAGTTCGGTCTCCCGTCCCAGCTCGTCGAGCCGGCGCGGGGGCTCGAGCGGCAGGCCCGAGCCGGCGGAGAAGGCCGATTCGCAAAGCCATCGACGGAAGTCCGCCAGGTCCCGGCTGTGTTCCGCGTAGAGCCGGAACTGGCTCTCGCCCGGTGGAATGACCGCGAGGGAGAGGACCTCCCCGGCCCGCGGTGGAACGCCACGCAGGCCGATGTGCAACGCCGGCGCGCCGGGCGAACGGGTCTCTCCGACGTGAACCGGGTCCAGCGACCGCTGCAGGCACTCCGGGTCGGGAGCGAACCAGACGAATCCGCCCGGTCCGGTGTAAGCCGCACCCGCCAGGGAGAGGCGAGGCAACCGGAAGCTGCCGACCAGGCGGAACTCCCGCCCCTCCGGAGGCACGGTGCGCGTCGAACGGCCGCGGAGGACGAGGTGGTCATCGAGCGCTCCCGGCTGATCCATCGAGAAGACGGCCAGTGCCTGCGCCGGCTGGCGCCGGTATCCAAGGCCGAGGAAATGAGCGAGCAAATTGCGACGGTTCTGGTCGAGCGAGCCATCGAGCTCGCGTCGAAGTCCAGCGATCTCCGCCGCGAACCCCTCGAAGAGCGTCTGCAGGACCGGATCCAGCTCCGCGCCCTGCGGCAGGAGGCGACAGCGGACCGCCTCGTCGCGCAGGCGCGACACCACGGCCGCGACCTCGCCCCGGGCCGGGGGCATGGAGTAGCCACCGAACATCACAGCTCGATCACCACGCCGCGATCGGGATCGGAGCGTAGCTTGACCGTAATGAAACGAGACTGGCGCGTCCTTCCGTCCCCGCCCGTAGACGGTCCGACCGACGCGCGAACCTCGTACCGCGCGCCGAAGCGCCGTCGGAATTCGTTCAGGACTGGCTCGAGCGGCGCCAGCGGCGCTTCCCGCCTGCCCCACGGCGTCCCGGCCGCCCCGAATCCCGGATCGTCCGGGATCGAGCCGCACCACTCGTGAAAGAAGCAGACCGCGAACGCAAGCAATGACTCCGGTGCCTCCACCGTCTCGAAGACACCGTCCCGGACCCGCAACGGCAGCGCCAGTGACTTCATCGTCCCGGTCGCTCTCCCATCACTCCACCCCCGATCTCGACTTCAATCGGTCAACCCCCCATGAGTGGCACGGTTCAGTTGATCTTCACGATGCCCCCCTGGATAGTGACCATCGCGCCGCCCTTCAGTTCGGCCTGCATGCCACCCTCCGCCTTGAGCTGCATCGCCCCCTTGACGGTGGTGTTCATGCCCCCTTCCAGCTTGGCGTTCATGCCCGCCTTGATCTCCGTGTCGGTGCCTGACTTCACGCTGACCTTGGTCCCCGCCTCTAGCTTGGAGTCGGTCGCCGACTTCATGTCGATCTTCGCCCCCGCGTCGAGCAGGTAGTCGACCGCGGTCTTCAGGTCGATCTTCCCCTGGGCATCGACCGTGTGCTCCTTGCCGCACTTGAACTCGATCTTCTCCTCGATGTCAAAGAGCACATTCTTCGCCTTGAGCGTCACCTGTCCCTGCTTGTCGAAGGTCAGGACGCACTTGGGATCCTGGCCATCACGGACGGTCAGCGACATGTGCGGCCCGCTCGACTCCTCGCTCAGTTCCAGCGAGCCCGTCTTCGTGACGACGAGAATCCGCTCCGAACCCGCCGTGTCGTCCATGATCAGAGCGTTGCCGCCCCGCGTGAGGAACCACTTCAGGTCGTTCCTGTCGATCTGCGCCTGTTGCAGGCGAGTATGGGCGGGCAGCTTGTCCGGCAGCGTCTTCTTCGATCCGTTGTACATCACGGACGTGACGATCGGCTCCTCGAAGGAGTCGGGGTGGAAACCGAGCAGAACCTCATCTCCCACCTCGGGCTGCAGCAACTCGCCGTGATCGGCCCCGGCGGACCGAGCGGTCAGGCGCACCGGGATCGTCTCGGGCATCCAGCTCGGAGAGAGAATGAGTGGCTTGACGCGGATCCGCCCGACCCGGCTGGGATCGTCGCTCTTGCTCACCGTAGCCGGCAGGGTGATCCATCGGTCGCGGGGCGGATACGCCGCCGGATCGGCGAGGATCGGCGCATTCAGAGCGCAGCCGACAAATCGATTGGAGTAGTCGTCGCCGACGATGAGGTGTTCGACCTCGGTCACCAGCGCCGTCTCTCCGTTGACCCAGTCCACCGACAGGTCCGCCTCCGAACTGATCTTCACCTTCCGCCCGAGGCGAATCCCCGGGGCCCAGGTCCGGCCCCCAAACGACGCCGCGCCGCCTACGGCGTGCGCCGTCCAGCGCGCCGCCTGGAGGTCGGCTTCCTTCTGGCCCCAGTGGATACCCCCGTCATGCGACGAACCCGGCGTGGTGAAGAGCGCGGTTCCCCCGGAAATGCCGCTGCCGGCATGCCCTTGGCCGGTGGCCTGCGGCTGGCACGACCAGGTCTTGGTCTCTTCGTCGCCGTAGTTGTGGTCCTTGAGGCCACGCTCGCCGTAGTACTGGTAGTTCGACGCCTCGTAGGACGAAGGGACGGCGTGGATCGCCGCCTCGACCGTCAGGCAGTTGGATCCGGGCACGAGTTCGACGAGCGTGTCGTATCCCCTGAAACCGGAAAACTTCTCGGCGCTGACCACCTGGAGATCGTTGCCTCCGGCGCAGAGGATCCATCCCCACGTCGCGCAGAGGCGCCGCAGGAAAGCGAAGTCGGTCTCGTGATACTGACAGCAGAACGGAACCTTTACGCTCGCCCAGGATCCCAGGTCGATCGTGGACGCGGCAAGCTTCCCGGACGCCCCCTGGATGACCTGGTCGACGATCTCCTTCCAGGTCTGATCTACAAACAGCCTCGTATGAACCACGCGGTCCAGGAGGTGTGCCGCCCCGACACCCTCAAGCACGACTTCGACCCCGCGCCGCTGATAGCGACCCCGCACCGCCGTGACGATCCCCTGGAGGTGGAGCGGCAACTGGCCCGAGCGCGTCTCGAACTCGGCGGCCAGACTCTTGCCCAGATGGGCCGCGAGTTCCGTCGTCAGATCACGAACCGAGCCCGATCCAGGCGCCAGATCGGGGTCCGCGACCACGATCTCGAATCGATCGTAGCCGTACAAGGACTGGGTCCAGTGCAGCCGCCTAAGATTGAGCGGCAGCGGCGACCCGTCCACCTGGATCGTCACCGCGATATGCATGGTGCCATCCTGTCGCCGGAACGGATCCGCCGCGCGAGCAACCCGGATTCAAGCCTCCGCGTGGGAGGCCCGGGACAAGCTCTCGCGGCGGACCCCGCTCCGATTCTCAGCGGACGTCCCACGAATCGTTGTGCTCCACGCGCCCGTGCATGCTCTCCAGGGCGAGCTGCTCCGTGGAGATCCGCACGGTTTCGCGGAGCTGCATGGCTGTCTTGTCGTAGGGGTTCTCCCCGAGCGACATCTCGTACCGATGCACCAGGCCGTTGGTGAACTCGCACATGAGCACCATCTTGTCCTGGTCGTAGAACTCGATCCGTCCGTTCTTCCGGTTCTCTCTCTTGGCGCTGATGGCCCACTCCCAGAGAAAAGTGGCGGCATCATGCTCCCGGGTGATCACGAGCAGGTTGTTCCGGGTCGCCCCCTGGGGATGGGTCGTGATCTCATCCACAGCGTTGCGCACGCCGAACTGAACGAAACGGACCTTGTCGATCTCGTTGCCGTCGATGACGACTTTGTAATCGAACGCCATGACCGATTTTCCTCCTTCATCCGCTCAAGCGATCGGCTTACGCGTACTCCCTTGACCAGGGGTTCTCCAGCTCCTTGCCGCCAATCGCGACCTTGTTCGCCACGATCGTGTAGGCCATGTGGACCCGCTTCTGCTCGTCGGCCTCGGTGTCGGGCAGACTCCACTCGGCTCGCTCGACGAATCCCTTGGTCCACTCGATCTGCTGGTACTCAGCTCCATCCTTGTTGTACAGCTTGATGACGCCGTTCCTCAGGTTGTGCGGCGCCCGCGGCTCGTTGACTACCCACCCGACGGCGTCGTGCATCCCGTGCATCGCGCGCGTGACGAATGTGATCCGACGGAAGATCGGCTGGCCCTGGGGCGCCCCCTTGAAATCCAGCGGAGTCACCGTCTCCAGGTCGAAGCGTAGAACCTCCTGTTCGGGCTGCCCCTCGAGCATCACCTCCACGCGACCGAGTCTCTCGGCCATGATTCAATCCTCCCCAAATCTCACTGGTTCATGGACGATCGGTCGGATTGCCCCCGGGGGGTCTTCCGGCCGGGTTGATGGAACAAGCGTTCGAGGAGCGCGCGAAACCTCCGCACGGGCTCCTCAGGATGCGGCGTCACAGGCACCGTACGGGGCTCCAGCGAAGCCGGTGCGGAGACCGACTCGGTGGGAGCATCCATCGTTGTCTGTGTCGCCGACGGGCGCGAGCTGGGCGACTCCGGCTCTCGGCCAATCGCCAACACCTCCCGCGTCGCTCCGGGTGCCCCCTCGCACGCAGGCAGAACCGGCACCGCCGGCACCACCACGTCCGGGAGCTCCAGGAGCATGAAAACCTCGGACTCATCGATCGTCATCCGTACACGCAGCCGCTCGCGCCCTCGGAGCTCGGCTTCGAGAGCCGTGGCCCACGATTGCACGAACCGCCGCTCCTCAAGGACGGTCAGCAGGCGCTCGGCTTCGCGACGCACGTCCACCAGTTCACCCGCCGGAGCACGCCGCGCCACGCGGCGGATCCGGTCGGTGATCCAACGCGAGGTAGCGGCCTCCATCTGCAACGCGGCGAGCCCGATCGACCGGCAACCCGGAAGCGGGCGCGTCGCATCTCCCAGCGCGAGCACGCCCCCGTCGTCGCTCCCGAGCGGAATCCAGCCGGCATCGCGCAGGCGCTCAGCGCGAGACACCGTCAGACGATCCCGGACCCGTGTTCCGGTCAGCATGCGACCGGAGACCGGTCCCGCGCCGGTCGCACCCCACTCCCCGTTCTGCAACCGGCGCAGGTGAACGCCGGCGACGCGCCACGACGCTTCGACCCAGGGAGGCTCGGGCTCCCACGGGTAGGCCGGCCGTCCCTCGCAGGGGTTGGTGCAGACGGCAAATCGCGATGGAGGAAGCGACCGGTCTTGGGGCATGTCCGGTCCCAAGGCCCCCGAACGGCTCCGGGACGAGATCGAGGTGCGGCCGGTCAGCGCGTTCGCCTCCGAGTCCACTCGCGTCGAGGGTCCGGCCCAGGCGCCTGCGGTCGTTCCGGCGCCGCCCGTCACGGCGGACGCGGCGGTACGAACAGACGCGGACTCAGTGGCGGACGCACCGACAGGTCCGGCACCACACGAGGACGCGGTCCACGCCTCGGTTTCCCGCTCGACTTCCGCCAATGCGAGGTCGCCGAAGGTCATCGGCTCGGGAAACGGTCCTGGCCACTGGCCGTGGCGCGACGGAGGTCGGGATGTTCCCGGGGTCACCACAATTGTGGGAGCCAACGCGGAGGCCTCCTCTCTCCATCCATCGCCCCGGCCATTCCAGATCCAGAGCTTCACGCCTCTGCCGTCCGGACTGCCTTCCCGGAAGAGCGCATCCAGCCCGCGCCACCAGGCTTCGAGGGGCCGGATCCGCTCGTACGCGCTCCTGAGACTCTTATCGAGCGCCGCCCGCAGAAGTTGCTCGCGAGCAGCCAACCGGCCTCGCACCTCCTCGGTGGACGCTCCACCGGTCTCCACTTCCGCCAGCAACCCCCGAACTTCCCGGCAGTAGAGGCGGAGCAACCGGCAGTCCCTCGGCGTGATCCCCTCGACCAGCCGGAACGAACCGTCCGCATGCTCCTCGACGACCGTGGCCAGGCCGGGCACACGCAGACCGTGGCTCAGCACCAGCCCGCGGAGCAGGTCGGCAGTCTCACGAAACGTCATCCCGCCTCCACGAGCCGCCGAGGACGCGATCGCGGATCGAGGGAACCCGGCACCGAGCGACCGCCTACTTGGCGACGCTACCGTCCTCGTTGAAGTCCGCGCCGACGCGGACCTGCTCGACCACGTCGTAGAACTTGACCTGCACGTTGACCTTGGCCTTGCCTTTCTCCCCTGGCTTGCCGTCACGTTCCACGACCAGGTTGGCGTACGACTCGATCACCTGCTGCTTGACAAGATAGTCGAAAAACCGCCGCAGACCCGCCTTCACCTTCTCTTTCGACGTCTCGTCGAAGCGTTCGAACAGAAGCAGGCGGCTGAAGTCCAGCATCGTCTTGATGATGAAGTCATGGATGCGGACGGCCGGGTACTGCTTCATGGTCTCGTCGGTGCAGAGGGTTCGCACGCCCTGGATGTAGAGTTCGCCGCGTTCCTCCACGAGCGGGATGACGCTGTACTTTTGGTTGAAAGCCCCGACGTGCCCCTTGTTGAGCTTCATCCGGACCATCGGCGTCGCGGCCTTGACCTTGCCGTTGCGGTAGCCCGCCGCCCCGTCCCGGACCGAGTCCCCCTGCCAGGCCTGGTCGATGAAGTAGACCTTTCCGGCAATGCTCGAGCTGGCCGGGAGCCAGACGTGATCGTCCTCCCAGGCATACTTCGGGCGGCCGCAGAGCTCGTTCACGCAGACAACCATGTGCGCCCGGCCGAAGCTCCCTTGCCGCAGCGCCTTGTAACTCTCGAGCTCCAGCCGATCGGCGGCGGCGTCGAAGTTGTCGATGTTCTTCGTTCCCGCAAAGATATCGGTGAAGAGGACCACGCGGTTGTCGGCAAGCACCTCTTCGAGGCGCGTCAGGTACTTATTCTCGGCCCAGTGACCCGGAATCACGAGAATCGACTTCGCCTTGCTCTGGTTGAATGCTTCGGCGTTCGTCTCCTGGATCTCCCGGGCCAGGGTGGCCAGCGCCTCGCTCGCATCGACGAAGAGCTCGGCCGGCGGCGTGTTGAACACCTCGACGCTCAGCTTGTCTCCAGGCGCCGCGGCCCCGTTCTCGAAGAACTGGTTCAGCGTCCGGTACTGCACCTCGATCGGGCGCATCTGTTTGTACACCGCCGCCAGGTTCTGGTCGAGCAACTCCTGCAGGCGCGTGTGCTCCTGCTCGGATTTCTCGACAGCCTCGCTGAGGGTCTGCGTGGTTCGGAGAAGCTTGGCCGCCACCCGAAGGCGCTTGGTCAGCGCCATCAGCTGGTAGGGCGTAAGCTGGTCCATGGCGTCCTTGGTCGCCGCCACATCCTCCGGATCGAGAATGGAGACGCCCGGCAGCGCGACCTTGACGAAGGTCGTGCCCTTGGGGAAGAGAGCGGGGAGAAGAGGACGGGCCTTCTCTGCGAGCTTCTCGAGGTCCTGCTCCTTCGTCCCTTCCTTCTGGCGGAGTTCCCGGGGATCGTCAGCGTTCGTCATAGCCCCTCCTACGCCTCCTCATCCTTGGTCTTGCCCTCGGGGTCGAGAATGGCCAGCATCTGCTCCATCAGCTCGATGAGCCCGGCGCGCGTTTCGGCGTCCTCGAACGCCTTCTTCCAGCGCGGCGACTTGGCCAGCTGCGCCTTGAGATCGGCATAGACATCGACCGTGGCACTCAGCTCGGTCATCGCCTCGGACTGCGGAATGACCTGCTCGACCTCGAAGCTCTTCAGGTCGGTGAACCGAAGCTGCTCGTTGACCTTGTCTCCCTTGGCGGTGGTGAGGTCCACCTCCACGGAAGGTTCGTAGACCTCGAAGGCTTCCTTGACTGTGCGCACCGGCGTGAGCTCATTCTGGCGATTGGCGCCGAACTCTCCCACCACGACGGTGTTACTGAGGTCCATCGATTGGACCTGTTCGGTCAACTCAGGGGTGAGCGCATCCGTAATCCGGGGAAGCTTTGCCATTTGAACCTCGCCTTCTGGGCCCTGCCTGGGAGGCCCCGTGCCCCTTCCGGCCCGCGATCAGGGAGTGATCGGAGCCGGCGCCGGCGTCTCCGCCACCTGCCGAGGGACGACCTCGATCGCCCCGTCCCGCACCTCCGTTGCGTATGCGTTGCCCTCCACCACTGCGCCCTCGAGCATGCGTGTGGCCAGCGTGTCGACCACGGTCCGAGTCATGAAGTTCCGCAGCGGACGGGCACCATACTCCGGATCGTAGCCCCCTTCGAGGAGGAACTGCCGCACCGCGTCGGTCAGCTCGATATCGATCCGCCGCTCGCGCAGCCGGTGGGCGATCTGCGCGAACTCCAGGTCGATGATTTTGTAGATGTGGTCCCGTCCCAGCGGATAGAACGGGACCAGTCCGTCGAACCGGTTCATCTGCTCCGGAGTGAACCCCGCCCCCACCTCGCTGCCGCGCGTCAGGGAGCTGCCCCGGCGCACGACGTCGCGAACCTCACCGTCCGTCAGCCGTTTCCCGTCCGCGGCGGCGCGCAGGATCTCGCCTGCGCCCCAGTTGGCGGTGACGATGATGACCGCGTTGCGGAAGTCCGCCTTGCGCTGGTGGTTGTCCGTGAGCTCCCCCTCCTCGAGCATCTGCAGCAGCACGCGGTAGACCTCGCTGTGCGCCTTGTCGATCTCGTCGAGCAGGACGACCGAGTAAGGGCGGCGGCGTACCGGCTCGGTCAGCTGTCCCCCCTGCTCGAACCCGACCGTGCCCGGCGGTGCGCCGGTCAGCCTCGCCGCCTGATGCTTGTCGCTGAAGTCGCTCATGTCCAGGCGGATCACCGCATCCTTGTCCTGGAACAGGAGGTCGGCGAGCACCTTCGGCAACCAGCTCTTCCCGACGCCGGTCGGGCCGAGGAAGAGGAACGAACCCACCGGGCGCCGGGGGTCTTTGACCCCCGTTCGCGCCTGGCGGATCGCCCGCGCGACCTCGTGGATCGCCGGGTCCTGGCCGACGACGCGCGCCGCGAGCAACTCCTCCAACCGCAACAGCGTCGCCCGTTCGTCCTCGTTCAGGCGCGCCACCGGAATCCCCGTCTGGGAGCCGACTACGGCCGCCACCGCCGCAGCGGTCACTTCCGGTACGAGCTTCGCGAGGTCGTCGCGCATGGCCTCGAGGACTCGCCGCGCAGGCAGCTCGTCGGTCGAGGCGGCCAGACCCTCGGGCCACTGATGGGGCGCCAGGAGCTGCCGCACGGACGTTCGGATCTCCGGCCAGGTGTCCAGCACGCCCGGTCCGTCGTCGACGGCAGCGGGTAGCGCGGCTGTCGAGTTCTCTCCCCCAGCCGGCTCCTCGGCTTCGGCGGCCGGAATCGTCGCGCCCTCGGGAACACCCTCTTCTCCAGGGGCCAAGGAACGGGCTGCCGGATCGCCCAGCAGGCGATTCAGCCCGGTACGGCACCGCTCGAGCGCGACCTGCAGCGATCCCGCCGCGCGGTCGATCACCCCCACGGCCTTCGCCGGATTGGCACGATCGCGCAGGTACCGGATCGACATCCGTACCGCCTGGTCCAACGCATCGTCGGAGTAGACGACGTGATGGTGCGTCTCGAAACGCTGCACCGAGCCGCGGAGGATCCGGATGCACTCCGAGGGACTCGGCTCGTTGATATCAACGCGAGAGAAGCGGCGGTTGAACGCCTTGTCGGTCTCGATGAATTGCTTGTACTCGTCGTAGGTCGTGGCGCCGATGACCTGGGCGTCTCCTCGCGCCAACGCCGGCTTGAGCAGGTTTCCCGCGTCCGTTCCGCCGCGATTGCCGCCGGCGCCCATCAGGGTGTGGATTTCGTCGACGAAGAGCAGGACCGTGCCCTTGCGCCGCTCCAGTTCGGACAGCACGTTCTTGAACCGTTCCTCGAACTCCCCGCGATAGGAGGCTCCCGCCACCAGGGCCCCGACATCAAGGCTGAGGATCCGCTTGCCCTGCAGGCTGACCGGGACCTTCCCCGCAAGGATCAGCTGTGCAAGTCCTTCCACGAGTGCAGACTTCCCGACCCCTGCGTCCCCGACCAGGAGCGGGTTGCGCGCCTCCCGACAGCTCAGGATTTCCGTGATCTGCGCCAGTTCGGCATCGCGGCCGATCAGGGGAGAGAGCCGGCCGTCGGCCGCAGCCGCGGAGAGATCGGCGCAGAATTTCAGAACCGAGGCCTGCGGACGGGCGCCCGTCCGGGCCGGGCCGGCACCTTCGTCCGTATCTTCGTCGGGCGCAGCGTCCTCCATCTCCTCGAGTCCGGCCAGCTCGGCCAGCACCATCCGAACTCGCTCCACTGCCAGCCCGATCTTCTCCAGCGTCTCTCGTGAAAGCGCTCCATCCGGCGTGACCAACGCCAAGAACACGTGTCGGGCGTCGGCCTTGGCGAGGCCGTCGGACGCCGCAAGCCCAATCGCCTGATCCATCAGCGTGTGGGTCTTGCGCGCCAGTGGCAACGTCTCGGGCAGCGAGGCTTGCTGCACCGCGTAACGCAGGATGTCGTCGATTACTCCGCGGATGCGGTTGGGCGAGATCCTGAGCCTGTTCAACAGCAGGGGAACCGCCCCTTCGTCCATGCCCACGAGGACGAACAGGAGATGTTCCGGCATGACATAACGATGCCGGCGCTCCCGAGCGAACGCGTTGGCAAGCTCGAGCAGGTGCAGTGCTCCCGAATCCAGCTTGTTCAGCGCCACGGGTCACTCCCAGTTCAAAACGGGCTGCCAGAACTCACCTTCGCCGCGTCCGGGGCCTGATGCAGAGCCCTAGAATTGCGCGCAAACGAGGATAGGCTCATCCCGGCGAAACGGTCAAAGGCTTTGTTCTACGGGGGGATCGGAACCCGACCCCGGCGAGCGCACCGGCCAGACGGGGCCCCGCACCGATGGTTTCGCCGCCGATGCGCGGACGGAGTCGCAACGAGTCTCTCTGGACGACCCAAAGGGAATGCCCTCGCGGACCCGTCCGTCGCCCCGCGCCGGTGCGCTCCATGATTGGCCCCCATGACCGCTATCGGGCAACGAGGCGAGCCAAGACGGGATTCTTCATATCTCACAAATTCCGACTCCTAACCGCTCCGGCCCCGCGGCGCCCGGGACGTTGGCAGCCCGGAACCTGCCGTGCTTCCACGCGAAACCCCTTCCGGCGCCGCGAAGGTAATCCCTCCGCCCTTGACACGATGGGCGATAGGGCTGACCCTCAGTCGGGATCACTTTCACACGGGTGATGAGGCGCCTCTCGTTTACGGTACCGCGGCGCCCCGCGGCGGGGTCCGGGCGGCAGGGGTAAGAACAACATGGAACCTCTGGACCTGCGCAGCGTCAACTGGCTACCGGGCATGCTGATCCGGCATCAGCACCTCGCAGCGATCGATCGTCACGCGGAACTTCTTTCCTCGTGGCTGCTTCGGCACGGGTCCCGGTATGGCGTGGTGAGTCCTCCGGGCGGCACACAGTCTCCGGTCGAGCTCGATGTGCGCATCGACCGCGACGAGTTGATCGTGCGCCTGCTACGATGCACCGCGATCACACCGGGCGGCGGCATTGTGGACGTGCAACCCACCAGTCACATGGATGCCAGGATGATCCCCGAGGGTCGACGGCCGTCGGACACCATCGATCCTGATCGGCGCATTCCGGTGATCGTCGAGCTGATGCATCGGGACGCAGCCCTCCTCGTCGGCGAGCCTGAGGAGGACGGGCGGATTCCCTGGCGCCTCCCACGCCACCGGGTCCATCTCGATTCCGAAGGAGTGACGGATCCGTCGTGGGCTCTCAAAATCGCCGAGCTCGTGCTGCGCGGAGGCCGCATCGAGGAAGCGGCCGATTACTTCCCCGTCACACCTTGGATCCAGGACATCCCGGCGCTCACGGTGGCATTCCTCCGCCTCTTTGAAAAGGCGGACCGGCTGCGCGAGACGCTCGTGCAGCACCTGAGCAAGTACCCTCCCCACTTCGCCAGCAGCCGCTCGGAGTTTCCGATCCAGCGCGCGGCCCTGTCGGAAGTCCTGGTCAGGCTTTCCCGGCTGGACATGGTCCGCCCGTCCGTGCGGGCTCTCACCGCCCCGGATGAAGCCTTCGCCGCCTTCGTCGCCTTCCTGGACGGCATCCGGACCCAGTTCGAGTCCAATTACCTGCTGTTCGACGCGGTACGTGTGCACTACGCCGAGCTGCAGCCTCCGCGCCATCCGCGGGCCATCGACTTTCCCCGGGAGCTGCTGGCGGTGCGAAACTGGCGATTCGACCCCGAAGGGATCGGCCGGCACATCGAGCGGATCGACGAGCTCTTCGACCACCTGCTCCTTGCCTTCGACGAGCCGATCCGGGAGATGATGGGGCCGGGATCGAGCGCGCCAGCCAAGGCGGGCGGGCTGGTGTACAAGGCCAAGACCTATCCAGAGGTCGACCTCGCACTTCGCTTCGATCGCGAAGGGGAGTACCTCGAGCTGTTGAACCTCCCCGCGGGGACGATCAACCAGATCCTGATCAAGTTTCCCACGGCCGACCTGCCGTCGCACACCCCCTTCGGGGCGAGGTTCGCCCCCGACTTCCGCAACATTTTTGACCTGAAGGACGGCCTGGTCGACCTGACGGCCGAGACCGGTTACGCCCATGTGCTCTTGCAGGTCAGCCGCGCCGTGCAACGCAGCGTCCGGGTCGAGTTCGACCCGCCCGAGCCGTTTCATCTGCTGCAGCGTACGGAGAGCGACTTTCGGAGGACCTGGAAGATCGGCGTCATCTGACCCCTGCCCCGCTTTCCGATGATGGACGGATGAGGGAGATCCGCGATGACCATTGCGCAGCAACAGAGCCCGGCCATCACGATGTTGAGCAACTTCATCGCTACCGTTCAGTCCCGGTCGATTCCCGATCCGCAGTTCTTCCAGGGACTGAAGGTGCTCGAAGTCACGCTCGAGCAGGTCCAGGAGGAGAAGGATCTCAAAATGGTCAGCGAGGTCCTCGCGCAGTGGATCAACAGCGTGCCCCGGGACTTCGAGCGTCCCACCTTCGAGCAGATCATCGCCCATCTCACCGCCATTACCTTCTCGCTCAACCGGAAATTCCTTCGAGTCCGCCTCCCGCTGCAGATCAGTCGCGAAGGGCGTCCCGCGGCGCTCCAGAACGACCTCCGCTTCCTTCAGGAGTTCGTCGTGCAGACGGCGATGGACCGCTCGATCATCCCGAGCGCTGACCTGCAGCGCGGGCTGGTCGACATGGTGGCCGGACTGCTCAAGCGGGCGGGAGTCGACATCGTGGACGACCAGCAGATGACGCCCGAAGAGTTCTGCCGGCTGCCGTTGCATCGGATCGTCCTCGAGTTGTACAAGCGGCGGCACCAGTTGGGGCCCGAGTACAAGCGCGGCGAGGCCAGCCTCGAGTATCAGCTCACCTTCCATCGGCTGCTCGAGCCGCTGTGCCAGTCCACCCCCGTCCTCCTCGAGTTCCTCGGCATCCGGGGGCTGGACATCATCCGGCCGGAGTCGTGGTGGACGCGGGTCCGGCGCCGCATCCGGCGGTGGTTCATCGAGTGGCGCCTCTCCGCCCACGAGAGCGCCCTCTACTCCGAGCAGATGCTGATCGCCATCCTGGTCCTGATGAACCTGCTGCTGTTCCTGGCGCTGTGGAATCCGATGGTCCACGGAGCGGAGATCCGCATCGACCAGACCAAGGCGCGGATCATCGAGTCGGTCCTGGAGCAGATCCGGCCCGGCGGGCGGAACTAGAGGAGCGCCCCGATGACCCTCCCGAATCCCTTCGCCGTCGTCAAGAAGCTCCTCATGCCAAAGAAGGAGACGGGCCAGGACGGCAAGCCGCCCGATCGCAGCGGCTCGATCGGGCTTTACGGGCTCTCCCGCGCGGGCAAGACGGTCTTTCTGACCGTGGCCTTCCGAGAGTCGACGCTCGACATCCGCAAGGCGGGGCGATTCAAGCTCACTACCCGCCACCACGAGACTCTGCGGGAAATGCTGCGCAACCGGGACCTGCTGGAAGGCCGCAGCGAGTACAACCGGCCGGTCTTCCCGCCGCCGACCCAGGTGAGCCGGCTCTTCCACTTCGATGCCCACGTCAATCGCAAGTACATCTATCCCTTCCGGACGATGGACTACAAGGGCGAGGGGCTGGATTTGACGCGCAGCTCCGGTGGGCAGGAGACGATCGAATTTCTGAGCGCATGCCACTGCCTGCTCTTCCTCTACGAGCCGGACGAGCAGATGCTGGACCGCAAGCGCGACGATCTCGAGTACGACGAACCGGAACGGATGCGGCGGATCGAGCTCTTCACCACCATGATCGAGAACCTGCGCAAGGTCGGCGACCGACCCAAGCTGGACATGCCGATCGGCCTCATCATCACCAAGGCTGACCAACTCGAGGGATTCCAGTCGCTGGCCGAGGAGGACACGGTCCTCCTCAACCGGAAGCTCGCCAACGCGAAGTTCACCGACGCCGCTGATTTCACGCGCAAGGTCCTCGATCAGCCGCACATCCGGGACAACCCCGCCTGGCGCCGCCAGGTCAGTCGGATCCTGACCGGGTTGACCCTCTTCTGGGATCACGTCGTAGCCTATGCACCGAGCTTTCAGGTCTTCTTCGCCTCCTCGACCGGGGGGACCGACACCTTCGCGAACGAGATGGGTGAATCCGAGATCGTCCCTCCCGCCAGTTTCCGGCCCAAGGGCGTGCTGAATCCGCTGCACTGGGTCGTCGAGATGCTTGAGGTGCGCCGCCGGATCAAGCAGTGGCGGCGTTGGGTTCTGCGGCTGGCCCTGCTCTCGCTCATCCTGCACGCCATCGTCGGGGTGATGAACTTCAGGGTGATCCACCGTCAGCTCGGTTACGACCTCGTCACCCTCGGGAGCAGCACCAGCGTCAAGGAGCAGAACACCGCCCTGGACAAGAAGTGGCAGTACTACCTCTATCCCACCCTGCGTCCCCGTCTGGCGACGATCAGCGCCGCGAACCGCATCCGGATGCACCTCCTGGAACTGAAGAAGAGGACAAGCAACCCTCGCCTGGGCAAGCTGCCCGCCCCGGGTGACACCAGAGGGACCGGCATCGATCCGGCCGGCCTCACCAGCCACCAGGTGGTGCAGGCGATCGAGCGGGAGCTGCCGAGGGTACGCGAAGTTCCGGGCCTGGAGGCGAAGATCGCCGCGGCGATCGAACAGCTCCGGGAGAACCTGTGGGTGAACATCAAGCGCAACGTCGACAATCTGGAGGGAGAGGAGAATCCGGAAGAGGCCGCGCGACAGCTCGGCCGCGACTATTCGCTCGACGACCCGGACGGGGACGGGGCGGTCCGTTACTACCGCCTGCGCCGCACCGGCAACGTGCGTGACTACATCACCCAGCAGTATCGCGAGGCCATGCAGCTGGGACAAGGACAGGATGTCACCCAGATTCCGCGCCTGAAGGGGATCCTCAAGGACCTCTCCGACCAGTTCAAGAAGTACAGCGAGGCGATTCCGGGCGTGGACCGGGGCCGGATCGATACGTGGTTGATGGCCCTCGACGACCCCGGGATGAACCCGACCCTCGCCACCATCTACGCGCAGCAGCATGGTTTCCTGCTGCTGAAGCTCTGGGTGGACACCCGAGACGCGGGAAGCGTCGGAGGGGGCGGCGGTCCACCGCCCTCGCCTACCTCCGACGCCAGCAAGGGGCTCGATCCCGACTACGCGCGGCTCGTGGCCTACCTGGCGGAGCGGCGGAGCAATCCGCTCGACTACTACGTCACCGGGATCCAGCGCGCCCGCGGCTATATCGGCGTCGTGCGAGGCAGGACGGAACCGGGGATCGGCGACAATCGGGCCCAAGCGCAGCGCTTCGTGCGAGCGATGGAGTCCTGGCAGTCGGAAGGACTCCCGGCCAGCGTGCAGGTGGTCAACGCCGCCGGCTTCTCCTCGTTCTTCGAGGTGCTGGGGGATGGACCGGAGGCCCGGTTTCTCGGTCCCCACACGATCGGCCAGACCGCCCAGGTCACCTGGCGGCTCGGCGAGCTCTCCAATGCGCCCGGGACCGGCCTGCGCCTCTACTTCAGCGTCAGTCAGAAGAAGCCCGAGGGACCTGACGTGGCGCGCAATCTCCAGTCACCACTCTGCGTCGTGGTCGGAATCCCGGAACTCCTGATGGGCAAGGCGGTCACGGTGGGTTCGCGCGCGGTGCCGGTAACCCTCAAGCTGATCAACCCGGAGATCCTGCCGGCGCTGGGGGAGAGGCCCCTTCTCGCGCAAGAGGGTCGATCATGAGTCACGTACGCCCGCCCGACGGCGAGATCCTGGCGGAGCAGCTGCTCTACGGATCGTTCTCGGACCGACCAGGCGGGTACTTCGTTCGCTTCCGTAGCCAGGGCGTCAACGACGCCATCTCGGACGCGGTGGTCCAGCGCTGCGACAACTGGGGAGAGATCATCTACCCGCAGTTCCATCACTCCCTGATGCACCTGCCGATTCCCGCGCACCAGACGGGCGGAGCCGGACCGCTGACGATGGTCGACCTGATCTCTCACCTCGGTGTCGACTCCTCGGGAAGGCGCGGTGCCCAGATGCACCATGTGCTGATCCTGACGCCGGAGGAATTCGGGCGCTTCGGGGCCGATCCGTTTCTGCTGCTCGAGGCCGGCGCCTTTCTCGAGTCCTGGCCGGGTAAGAACCCGACCGGCCCGGTGGCGATGCGCGTTCCCGCCATCGCGGACCATCACGCGGCGCTGCTCGCCCAAGCCACCGCGGCGGAACTCCGAACCGCCCTGCGCGCGGCGATGGACATCATCGACCACGCCAAGATCCTCTTCTGGGTCGAGAGCGATCCGGCCGAGGTGATCACGACCATGCGCCTCTGCTGGATCCTCCTCCCCGCGGCGCGGCGCCGCGAGGTCCACCTGGCTACGTTCGCCTTCCTCAACCGCAACGACTTCGATCTTGCCGTGGTCTATTCCGATCTCGCCCCCAGCGCCACGCGGGACGTGCTGCACGGTGGCGCGGGCGAGATCGACCTTTCGCGGCACTCGGAGGCCGCCCGCTCGCATCACGACCGCATCTGGCCGGAGCTCGGGGCGCGCCGGTTTCGGGAGGCCGCGGCGATTCTCGCGGAAACGGAGGACGGGGAGCCGACATGACGACCGCCCTGGTTCCCTCGTCCGGAAGACACGCGGGCAGTTTCCGCTGCGCCTGGTTCGCCGCGCTTGTCCTGGCCTGCCTCGCCTCTGGCTGCAGCCCGCGGATGTCCACGGTCCGCCTCCGGGTCCTCACGGCGGATCGGCAGCCCGTAAGCGGCATCAGCGTCTGTGTGCCGGAGGCCGCGGTCTTCCTCGAGAACGTGGAGGAACTCCAGACCGACGGTCGAGACGGAGTGGTGGTCGCGACCGACCCGAGCGGGTATGCCCCTCTCCTCCGCGTCCGGCGAGCCGGCAATGGGGATCGTCACCTGCGGATGTCCATCATCGCGGCCGGTCTCCACAGCGCCTACCAGCAGGACACCCTCTCCTACCGGGTCGGGGACTTACCGGAGTCTTGCCTGGTCACGGCCACCCTGAAGAGCGTGCAGATGCCCCCCCCCCGGGGACCGGAAGTCCCCGGAGCGGTCATCTGGAAAGTCGGGACCTGGACAACCCCCAACTAGGATCTCAGGAGCGACCCATGCACAGTGCCTTCGTCACCTACCGGCTCCTGCACCTGGTCGCGGTGGTGGTCTTCGCTGCCGGGCTCGCCGGCTGCGGGAGCAGCGTACGCGCCGTCAGGGTCGATGTCGTGGAACAGAGCGACGGTCCGATCGCGGATGTAACCGTCTCGGTGATATCCGGGTCGGTCCGCCGCGATCCGTTGCCCGTGGTCTTCATCACGGATGCCGATGGATCGGTCATCGTCGACTCGCTCGCCAGAAAACCGGTCCAGCTCTCCGTCGTGGCGAGCGATCCGCGGTTCGCTGCGAGAGACGTCATGGTGCCGCCGCAGCACGACGCCGGGAAGAAGCCCTTCCGGGTCGAGCTGGAGCTGCTGGCGGTTCCCCGCCCCGACTCGACCGCGCGGGAGGAACAACCGGACACCAGGACCTACCGGGGTCGGTAGGCGGCACGCAGAGGGGCGCCGGGTCGGGATCCGCGGGGATCTGCTCCCACTCGCGCGCCCGGGTGATGGCAGTTTGAAGGAGAGAGCAGGGGTCAAGCAATGAGGATCGTCCTGATCGCGATTACGCTGGGAGTCGTGCTCGGCCTGGTGATCTGGCTCGTCTGTGAACCCGACGGTGGTCCAACCTCCCAGCCCGTCACGGAGAAGCTCGCCTTCTCGGTCACCGTTTCATCGCCGGACGGCGTCGAGAGCGAACTCCTGCTCCGCGTCGGCAAGGCCGAACCGGTCGCCGTCGCCTCGGGCAGGGGAGCCTGGTCGAAGGAGGTGCGTTCCGATGTCACGGTGGGGGCCGGGGTGACCGCGTCTTTGCTTCTCTCCGGAACGGCCGCGACCGACTGCGACGTGATCCCCTCCGTGGAGCAGACCGTTTCCCAGGGCACCGACCTCCAGTTCCGCGTCGAGGCGCACGAGACTCCCCCGGACCGGACTCCGGTCGCCTTCCGGGTCAGGGTCGATGCGCCGGTCGGGGCCGCGACCGAGCTCGTGCTCGTCCGCGCCCAGGGCGATTCGTTGCTGGACCGGCGCGAGGGCGAGTGGAGCGGCGCCTACTCCTACGCCGCCCTGGAGGCCGAGCAGCTGTCGGTCGAACTCCGGGAGCCCGGCACAGCCGGCAGGTACACGATCGAGCCGGCCACCCAGGACCCGCGGTCGACATCCGAACTGGCATTCACCGTGCGCCCGGCCGGCCGAACCGGACCTGTCACCCCCACCGAGGTGGAGATCATCACCCAATCCTGCCGCGTCCGCGTCACCGAGGGTGGCTCTCCGCTCGCGGGCGTGCAGCTCACGTCCGATCCCGCGGTTCTGGGTGGAACCGGGGTAACGGGCGTGAGCGGCGAGGCCGAACTGGCGCTGACCGGCGCCAAGGGGAGCCGGTTCAAGGTCAACGGCGTCACGGCGGACGGCCGGCAGCGGGCGACCATGGCCGCGAATCTCCGCGGCGGCGCCCCGCTCTCTCTTGCGATCGAGTACCCGCTTCCGCCCTTAACCGTATCCTACGTCGTCGCGGTCACGCTCGATGGAGCATCGCGCGCCAACGCCCGCGTCTCTCCCAGCGCGGGCGGCACGACGGCCACGACGACAGGCACGGGAGAGGCTCGCCTGACCGTCACCCTCGAAAAGGGAGAAGAGCTGTCGTTCAAGGCAGCCTTCGAGGGCGTAGAGGGACGGTCCGGACGCATCGTGCACTCTTCCGAGGCCGGCGCCTCCCCGGTCCGGATCGCCCTCGTGTCCGGCGACATCACGGCGGACTACATCGCTCGGGCGAAGCTGGACGGACGTGCCTACCAAGGCGTGACCGTCCGGATCATCGATCGGGCGACGAATGCCATCGCGGGCGAGCAAGCCACGGATCGAAAGGGAATCGCCAAGGTCCAGGTGAAAGCACGGCGCGGCGCGCAACTCGAGGCGAAGCCGCTCCTGCCGGAGTCGTCGGGCCAGGCGCCGATCCAGCTCGACGCCCCACCGCTTCTGAGTCACACGGCCTACCCCGACACTCTGCGATTCACCTGGGAGACGAAACCACCTCCGCCCCCGGTTACGGCGACCTACGTGGTCGCGGTGACGCTGGACGGCGAGGCGCGATCCGACGCGCGGGTGACGCCAAGCTCCGGAGGCCAGGCCGGCACCACCGGCGGCTCGGGAGAGGCTCGCGTCACCGTTGCACTCGGCGCCGGAGAGGATCTGACCTTCGCGGCAAGCTACGAAGGGATGGAAGGACGGTCCGGTCGGGTTGTCCACGGAGTCGAGGCTGCGGCCTCCCCGATCCGCATCGATCTCGTCTCCAGCGACATCACGGCGAACTACACCGCCCGGGCCACTCTGGACGGACAGGCGCTCCCGGGGGTCAAGGTCCAGATTGTCGACCAGTCGACGGGCGCCGTCGTCAGCGAGAAGGAGACCGATGCACGAGGGATCGCCAGGATCGCGGTCCGCGCGCTTCCCAACCGACAACTCGAGGCCAGGTCCTTACTCCCGGACCTGCCCGGGGAGGACCCGACCCCGGCGGACGCCCCGCCTCCCTTCACGCACAAAGCCAGCCCGGACGAGCTGCGGTTCTCATGGACCAAGCCGAAGCCGCCGCCGCCACCACCACCGCCCGGGCCTTCCACCTGCGAGGCCCTCGATCAGGAACTCCGCGCGGCGGTCGAGGACGGGTGGTACCTGGCGTTCTTGCTCCTCAAGAATCTCCCGGGGACCTACGGTACGCGCGAGGACGCCCGGCAAGGCTCGACTGTACAGCAGGCCGCGCGGACCCTTCAGGGAAAGCTAGAGGGCATCGGCGCGCGTGTCGTCTCATCCGGATGCCGATCGGATCTGCAGCGTGACTATCACCTCGCCTCGATGCTCGCGGCCGCGGCGGTCGGCGATGTCAACGCGTGCCGGCAGGCCGAGAACCGGTTCAACGCAGTTCCTGGAGCCAGCAGATCGGCGGGAACCGCAGCGGCATCTCTCTACGCCGCGCTGGCTCTCACGATCAAGGGAGTCACCGACCCCGCCGAAGAAGCCGACGAAGCGCGACGGCTCCTGGAAAGGTGCGACCGCCACTTCGAACAGGCCAGCCCGCTGATCAGGGCCCAGATCGGCGGCCGCCGGTATGGCGTTCACGCAGCGCTGCTGTGGCAACTCGCGGAAGACCCGAACCAGGTCGACGCCGTGGTTCTGTGCACCGACGCTCAGGAGAAGCTGCGCCGGTGGGACTCCTGGTGCGCGAATGATCCGAACTGCCGGGACCAGGGCTACCTCCGGGAGATGAACGCCGTGATCCGATGCCGCTAGGCGGACACGCCGGCCTCGCGGGACGCTGTGGACAGCGGACCGCAACCGGGAAGCTGCGCAAGGGAGGGACGATTCTGACGTGACTTCCGGCTCGCGACAACGGACGGGAGCGGCATCGTCCGGGCTCCCGCGACTGGCCAGGCGGTTCCTGCTCGTCCTTCTGGTCGCTGCGCCTGCGCTGGCGACGATCGGCTGGTACGCGAGCTGGCGTGAGCGTCTGGCCCGCACCCGGACGCCGGCGTCCGTTGCCTCGTCGCTCTTCTTCACCGACATGGAGGCGCTCCTCCTGCGGGTCGATCGCACCCTGCCGCGCCTGGAGCTGACGCCGGACTCGGTTCGCGTCCGGTTCGCCGCCGACCTCATCACGGCACTGACGCTCGCGGACCATCTGGACGACATCCAGATGTCGGTCAACCTCCTTCGCCGACACCTGTCAGGCGAAGTCAGTCGCCCCGGATCCGCAAGCACGGCCAGCTCGACCGGGCACACAGGAGGCCAACGCTGGGTTTACGATGCCCTGGCCGACGATGCGCCGGCCCACCGCCTGGTCCCCGAGGGGACGGACGGCCTCGGAGAGCTGCGCCTCTGGGCGGAGGCACGCAACGCGGCGCGAAGGGGGGTGCCGCCGCCGTGTTCCTTGCCCGACGGTCGCGCGATTCCGGCCGATTCACTCCTGACACCACCCCTGGCCCTTCGCGCCGCGTTGCTGCGGGAGGCGGGTCTCTCGGCCGGGCTGGCCGGCGATGCGCGGCGGGGGCTTGCGTTGCTGCAAATGGTGGAAGCCCCCTACGCAGGCCAACGCGTCTTCGAGGACCCGCGGGGCGCGGGACCCGACGGATGGGCCTATCGCCTGCTCTGGTACCCCGACCTCCACTTGGCGGGAGATCTCGCGACCACCCTGCGACGCGCCGCCCTCTCCGCGGCCGACTCCATCTGGCTCTCCCTCGTCCCTCCGGACGGCTCGTACGACTATGCTCAGGACAAAGCCAACCCCGGCCGACCTCTCCTCTTCGAGGCGCAGCTCCGCTGGCTCCTGGCCTGCACCCACCACAGGCTCGGAGACACCGGTTGGTTCCGGCGTCACGAGGCGGTCATCGCGGCCGGGCCCCTCTATCCGCACCACTGGGTCCGACTTCTCGCCACGCGACACACCGGCCGCGTCTTCGACGAACCGGTCACCTCTGACGTCCAATACGCGAGGGAGCGGCTCATGAACACCCTGGCGGAGAGCGAAGCCGAGTCGGTTCTCGTCGAAACCGATCGCCTCGCCCTCCTTCAGCTCGGTACGCCGGCCGCTCTCCTGAAGCAGTACCGCGACGCGGAAGGCAGCCAGGTCCGCGATCGCTTCGAGCCCATGCGCGCGGAGTTCCTGGTCGAGGTTCCCTACTCCACGCTCGCCTACGCGGCCATCGGCCGCTCGCTCTGCATGGCGTTCCCTCTGGTCGACTTTGTGTCCGACCGTTGGCACGATCCGTCGGGCCTGGAGGGCGTGACCGAGGGCCTGGATCCCCAGCACGCCTGGCTCGGCCTGCTTCCGGCCCGCGTCCAGGCGGCCCGCGCGCTGGGACGCCTCTCCGCGCTGCCCTCGATCACCGAGGAGTCCAGGCACGTGTCGCAGGAACTGGGCTTTTCGCGGCCCAATGCCTGGCATCCTGAGTGCTCCCGCCGGCACGAGCCAATCGAGCTCTCGCATTATGTTCCCGGATTGCAGTTCGTCCACAGCCTGGTGGCATCGCTGGTCCACGCGCCCCCCGACGGTGGGAAAGTCTACCGGAACTAGGTTCCGGACCGGCATGGTCAGCTCTGGAGGTCTCATGCGCGCATCTTCCCGCTTCAGGCGATCGGTTCCTTGGATCGCCTTTCTCGCCCTCCTCGCTTCCCTCGTGACCACGGGCCCGGCGCCCGGACAGCAGAAGACCTGCACGCTCCGGTACGTGGAGAACGGTCCTGTCACGAGAGTCTTCCCCTACTCGGTGCTCGGCACGATCGTCGATCGCCGGGTCTGGGACCTCCTTTACGAACCGCTGACCCGCCGCACGACCGGGGAGACCTTCCAAAGCGTGATCCTGGACCTGCCTGCGGCCCGGGCGGAGGAGAACGGCCTGGTCTGGGTCTTCCCGCTGCGCGAGACAAAGTGGCACAACGGGGACCCCGTCACCCCCGACGACATCGTACGCACGTTTACCGAACTGAAGCGATTGGCCGGCGAGGGACTCCGGGGTTGGACACAGGAAGTGATCGACCTTCCGAAGATCAGCGAGATGAGCGCCTCCGGGGGCGACCTCCGAGTCCGTTACACGCGAGCCAAGACGCGCGAATCGGCCCAGCAGTCCCTGCACAACTTTTACATCGTGCCGTGGAAGCAACATCCCAATCTCGACCGTCTCTACGGCGGACGCTTGAACGACTTCGTGTACAACGACAACGCGCCCCGGCGCGGAGGCGTGATCGGAAACGGTCGATGGGAGGCGGCGCCGGGCGCCATTTCGTCGGCGGGCGAGATCACGCTCCTCGCGACCGATCAGTTTCCGGGCGGACGCTCCCCCATCGACGAAATCCAGGGGATGTACCAGCCACTTGTGAGCGAGCGGGCGAACATGTTCCGGGACGGCAACGTCAACGTCGTGCTGGAGATCCCGTTCTCGCAGCTCAACCAGCTTCGGACCGCGATCCCCGAGGCGCAGGAGATCGTCCACGAGGCCAACACGTTCACGTCCATCATCGTGTCGAACCGCCACCCGGGCCTGAAGGATCCCCGCGTGCGCGAGGCGCTCGTCTACGCCATCAACCGCAAGGAGATCCTCCAGGCCATGCACAGCGGGCGCGGTTACCTGTTGGACGCGCCGTTCCCGCCCGATACGCCCTGCTTCAGCCGGGCCGTCCAGGAACACCTGCGTGAGCACAGTCCGGAACGGGCGAAGGAGCTGCTGCGGGCGGCGGGATACAAGCAGAACCCCAACAAGCGCATGATCTGGGCCCAGGGGACCATCGAACTGGACCACCTGGAGTTCCTCCTCCCAAGCACCATCCAGGGAGCGGAGGACCAGGATGTGGTCAACCGGGTCATCAACTCCTGGGAGAAGAACCTGGGGTTGCGCGTGGAACTGGTGGAGCGCCCGCCGGAAGAAGTGCGGAACCTGATGGACAAGGGAAGTTACGACTTCTTTCTCGAGACACAGACCGTCGGCTCGGCTTGGGACGTGTCGATGATCCTCCTGACGAACGTGCCGGGCCAGGACGCGAACCGGCACTACCTCTGTTCGCCGCAAGTCGAGCGATTGCTGCTCGAGTACCGCGACAGCCTCGGCGGCGACGACAGACGCCAGGAGGAGATCGGCCACCAACTCCACGAAGCCATCGCGGGATCGTGCGACCGGATCTACCTCTGGTCGCTGGAGCGCTTCGGGATCTTCAATCCCAACGAGATCGAGTTCGCCAAGTCCGGGACCACCCTCTTCGAGAATCCCGCGCTCTGGAGATGCCGTTGACGACTCGATTCCCGACCAGGGTCCGGGCCGGCCTTCGGGTTGCCTGGCCCGCCGCTCTCCTGCTTGTGATCGCGGTCGGGATGTACCTGCTCGTCTACCGGGGCACCGGCGGCTCGCCGGTCCGCATGCTGGCCCGATTCCCCCACGTCCTCGCTCACGTCGTGGGCACGGCGGTCGAACTCCCGGCGGATGCCGCGCCAGTGCCGCACCCGCTGCAGGAATTGGCCGGGGGACCTGTTCCCGACGACCGGCCGATGCGCGTGGCCCTCGAAGCCTTGCTCCGCTCCGCGGGCATTCTCGGCCTGGCGATCGGCTGGATCCTGGTTCTGTCGATCGGTCGCACCGCTCTTCTGGTCGGCCGCGACCGTCGCGGCCTGGCCGGCAGGGTCTGCCGCTTCGCCCGGGCGATCGATTGGCCGATCGAGCAGTTGCAGCGATTGCCGGGCATCGTCACCTTCCTGCTGCTCCGCTCGATCCTCCTCCTCATGGGGCAGCCTCTCCCGGCCAGTGCGGTCGGGACGGCGCTTCTGCTTTCCGTCGTGGTCGCAGTCTCCGACGGTTTCATCCCCGACACCGCCGATGTTTTGACCGAGCGATTCCGCGATCTCACCCACCGCGACTACGTGAAGGCCGGACTCCTGGACGGACGCCCCCGCCTCGCCGTCATGCGCCGCGAGATGGTCATGACGCTGTCCGACCTGTTGAGCGGCCGCCTGTTGCAGATCATCGGCGGCGCCTTCCTGCTCGAACTGGTCTTTCGCTACCCCGGCATCGGCCGCCTTTGCGTCGTCACTCTCTTCCAGGCGGGATCCAGCGGGGGGCTCGCCCGCGCCAACGCCGTCGCCCGGAGCGACCAGGTGTACAGCGCGTTGCTCCTGCTTCTGCTTCTCTCCACGCTCGTGCTGTTCGGCCGCAGGCTGCTGCAGATGTCGCTCGATCCCCGGCCGCGAACGACGGTGGCCCGATGACACACGCGTCGCCGGAAACCTCCCGCCCGCGTTCGGGCCGCATGTCCTGGAGGACGGCGCTGCGCTGGCAGTGGGCCATCTTCCTGGCCGTCATTCTCGTCCTCGGCATCCTCACGCAACCCTCCGATCCTCCTTGTCCCGCCGGGGCGGAGGAATACCTGGAGAACGCGGATATCTACGGGGGGCTGGTCCCGCGAGCTCATCCGCTCGGCGTCTTCCCTCGAGATGACGCGGATCTGCTCGAGTGGCTTCTCATGGGTCTGGGCCGCTCCCTCGCCGGACCGCTGATCGCCTGCGTTCTCACGGTCCTTCTGGGTGGTCTCTGGGGTACCTGGGCCGCCTATCATGAGGGGCGCGGTGAAAAGCTGCTGGCCGCGTTGGCACTCCCCCTGGAAGCCCTTCCCAGGATCGTGATGTTCGCCCTCATCACACCCTTGATCCGCATTCCCGGCGTGCAACCGAACCTCCTGCACGTCACCGTCGCCTTCGCGCTCCTGCAGATCCCCGCGGTCGGGCTGGCGCTGCGGTCCCACGTTCGTTCCGTGGTGCGGGAGGGGTATGTCGAAGGGCTGGTCTCCCTCGGATTTCCGGCCCGCACCATCATCATCCGAGATCTGCTCCGGCGGGAGTGCGGCCCGCTGCTGCGATTGCAGTACGTCGCCCGGGTGACGGAGCTCGTCGCCCTGGAAACGGCGGTCTCGTTTGCGGTGGGAGGGGCCAATGAGCGGACCGTCGGCTGGGTGCTCCGGCGTTTCCAGCAGGTAAACATCGATCGAAGTCCGTTCGAACTTCTGCTCGTCGCCTGCCTGGCGGCGTATCTTCTTACCCTTTCGGCTGCGGTCCGCGAACGACGCCCGCTGCCGGTCCCGGTGAAAGCCCGGGGCGTGGCTCGCGTCGAAGCGAGTCGATCATGATGTACACGTTGTGTCCGGACCCCGAGACGATCCTTGCGGTCCGCGATCTCGAGGTCCGTTTCCTGGCTCGGGATGGTTCCCCTGTCTCCGCGGTGGCGGGGGCCGACATCGACCTCCGCCGCGGCCGCGCCACCGCCCTGGTCGGAGAGAGCGGCAGCGGGAAGAGCCAGCTACTCCATGCCGTGCTCGGCCTGACTCGTGGCCGCCCGGGCGTTTGTCGCGGGGAGGCGGTGCTGCAGCCGGTCCCGGGGCAACTCCTGCCGCTTCTCGTCCCGCAGCCGAACCGCCCGGAGCCGCGTTTCGCGGGTTCCTATGGCATCCTGCGCGGACAACTCAGCGTGATCTTCCAGGGAGTCGATTCCCACCTGCACCCCTTCCACCCGATCCGCAAGCAGCTGTTGCGCAAAGCCCGGCTCCTGCCCGGGGATCTGATTCGCGCCGCGGGCGGAGAGACCGAGTACGTGCGATCTCGCCTGGCGCCGCTCTTCTCCGGTACGGTCGAGCAGGATCGGATCGCCTCGCGGTTCCCCGCGGAGCTGAGCGGCGGGCAGCGGGCGCGGGTCGGCCTCTGCCTCGCCCTCGCCGCCTCGGCCCCTTTCATCGTGGCCGACGAACCGACGACCGGGCTCGACCCGGGCATCCGCTTGGATATCTACCGCATCCTCCGTCGTGAGGTGGAGCAGTCTGAGAGGACTCTCTTCCTGATCTCGCACGATGTCGATCTCGTCGCGCGCATCGCCGAGGATGTCTTCGTCATGCGCGACGGCAGGATCGTGGAGCGATCCTTCGACGGAGGGGCGCCATCGCTTCGCGAGGGGTACAGCCGGATGCTCTTCTCGACCCTGCCTGAGATCGTGGCGACGTTGTCTCCTCCCGCGCCCGGACCGGGACCGGACGCTGTCCGGGTGACGGCATCTCCGACGACCGAACCGGCGGTCGAAACAGCGGCCGGCGGCACGAATCCTCTCCTGCTCCGGGCCAGCGGGATCTCGAAGAGCTTCGCCGGACGTGGCGCAGCGAATGGCGCGGGCGGCACGGTCGCGGTTGAGGACGTCTCGATCGAGATCCACCGGGGCGAGGCGGTTGGGCTGGTCGGCGAGAGCGGCTCGGGCAAGTCCACCCTGGCGCGCATCCTGACCGGTCTACTCCCCGCCGACGCCGGCGAAGTCGTCTTCTATCCCGGATGCGGCAACGAGAACCTTGTACCGACCGACCCGCGCTACCGCCAACACGTCCAGCTGCTACACCAGAACCCGGATACGCTGCTGCATCCTCGCGTGACCGTCGGCGAGCTCTGTCGCGACAGCATCGGCCTCTGGCAGGAGCGTTGCCGTTTCCCCGAGGTGAGAGGATTCCTCGGATTCGCCGAGCTCGCCTCCTCCCGCGCGGGGCAGATCTGCAGCTCGCTGAGCGGAGGAGAGCGGCGCCGGATCGGACTCGCTCGGGTCCTGTCCGGACGTCCCGAGCTGGTTCTCGCCGACGAGATCGTCTCGGGCCTCGACCGCGTCCTGCAGGCTCGGATCTTCCGCAACCTCAATGCCCTGCGCGCGGAGGGGCTCAGCCTGCTCGTCATCTCCCACGACATCGATCTCGTGCGCCATCTCTGCTCCCGCGTCCTGATCATGAAAGGTGGGCGGATCGTGGACGAGTGCGCGACCGGCGATCTGCAGATCGCGTGCCGGAACCACCACCCGTATACCCGTTTCCTCCTGCGGGCGGAAACGCTGGAGCTCGATCTCTCCGCCGACGGAGAGTCGATGGTATCGTTCGAGGGCGAGGCCGACCGGCCCGCTCCCCCGGCCGCTGCGATCGTTTCGCCGGCGATCGAGGGGAGCATGGAAGGAGACCGAACATGAACCGCTTGATGGTGGGTGCGCTGCTTCTCGGCGTACTCTGGCCCATGACCGTCCCGGCCCAGGCGACCCGAACCGTCTCCGCCCGGGAACTGCGCGATCAGATGATCGCGGTCCGGGAGCTCATCAAGGACGCCAACAGCTGCCAGTCCCGCGCCGACTACGTTGGAACGGCAGACCGCCTGGAACGGGCCCGTGCGATTCTCGAGCGGTATCCCCTGGAGACGGTGCTCCAGAGCGAGGACGGGACGAACTGGCTCTGGAGCTGTTACACCCGCCTCGGCCGCATCCACGAGGCAGGACGCCTCTACGACCAGGTCTCCCCCGACATCCAGGAGCGATGGCTGGACGACTGGACCGGACTGAAGGCCCGCTACGGATCGATCACCCTCGCCAGCCCCGAGGTGGTACGCACTGATCCGACCCTTGCGATCGCCCGCTTGGAAGTCCGATCGACGGCCGGGATGGCCGAGTTTCCGTTCGACCTGGTCCGTGCCCGTGCGGCGCAGGAGATCCGCCAGGCGTTCCAGCGCAGGGACCTCATCACCGACCCGATCATCGTCCCGGCCGGAAGCAATCGCCTGGTCTTCGAACTCGCCCGAGAATCCGGGCTCAACTACGAGAAGCCTCTCCTGACGGTCGACTTCGAGGTGCCCCCGGGGGAGAATGCCGAGGTGACGATCGATCCCACGCACCGGGCCTGGCCGAAGGCATTGCTGGGTGTCTGCGCGGGGATTTTGATCGCTCCCTTTCTGATGGCCAACTAGGATAGGCCGAAAGGAGAGACTGGCTGCCCATGCCCAGACGTCGACGCAGGTCAGCAATCGGTGCCGCGAGCCTCCTCGTCCTCTCGCTGTCGGTCTCCCGATCGTCGTCCGACCAGTCCACCGCCCCGTTCTCGGTCGATCACGAACGGATGACTCTCGTAGAGCTATCCGCGAAGGGTGACTACCACCTCCGCAAGCCCCTGTGGACGGGAGCGGCCGCCGGCGCGAACCACCTGGCGCTCCAGGCCTACCTGCCCAACGGATTCCGCGCCGTGGTCATCGCCCCCGACGTCAGCGGGCAGATGGCTGGAGGCAAGGTAGTCGCCAGTGTCTCGATTCCCGCGTCGATCGGAGAGCTCGGCGCGCAGACCGCCAACCTCCTGCTGGGCGCCTGGCACACCGGCAGGAAGGGTCCCGCGTTGCTCTTCAGCGCGAACACCGGCCAGAGACGCGGTGCCTTGGTCTTCTCCAGGGACGTCCCGCTCTCGATCTGGGAGATGGATCCGACCGACCAGGCCGTCGGCCTGCGCAAGATCGTCGAGGGAAGGGAAGGCGCCGCGGTGGTGGACATGAGCTTCCCTCACACCTTTCCAGGCTGTCCGCTCGTCGTCAGCGAGTTCGGAGCCTGGGGATCGACCGACAGCCGCGATCTGGCCGCCTTCCGCGCTATCACGCCCCAACCCGTAGTGCTCTTCCGGACGCCACGCGTCGCGGAACGCCTCCCCCAGCTCTGTCCAGACCCGAACCAGGACGCAACCAGCTTCGTCGTGGCCTTCCTCGAGACGTCCGCGGCACGATCCGGCGATCCAGCGCTCAATTGCGCTCGGATCGAGATCGCTCCGAACGGTGCGCTCACCGCCACGCCGCAGTTCAAAGACGGTGGAATGGAGTCGCTACGCGCCCTCGGGGTGGTCGACGGCTTCTCATGGTGCCCGGCCGTCTTCAAGGACGAACTGAGAGGGAGTTACGGCCTTCTCGCCTACTACCGGCGCGAGGTCTCGGCCGACCTTTCTGACGTCAGGCGCGAGCTCTGGGTCGTGCCGGTCAGCACCACCGGTAAGATCCTCTCCACGCTCGCGTTCCGCGTACACCCCAGCGTCGAGGTCGAGCTCTCTCCCATCGACCCCGGGGCGCCCTCGTGGGATCCAACAGGGGAATACCTGTTCTTCCTCGACTTTCGCCCTGGCACGAATCCGGCGCACGTCGCGCACTTACCCCGCGCGATCCACCTGCAGGGTGGAGCCGCCCGGGTCTCTTCGTGGCCGCTCGACGAGTGGTCGAACGTCCTGAGCAAACCACTTAACAAGTCGATCAGCTGCTCCGGGGACGGCGCCTACCTCGCCCTGGTTGCCACCGGCCAACTGCCACAGAACCCGGAGATCCACTATGACCATGCGTATGTGGTGCCGATCCGGCGGCCGTGACCGGATGCGGTCGCCGTGGTCGGGCGGGATTGTTCGGGCCGGACTCGTGGCACTCGCCACGCTCGGTGCGTGCCTCTCGCCTGCCGGCGCCAGCGACGCTTTGAAGGATGAACTCAAGAGCTATCTCCAGAGCGGAGATCCCGGGGCGTGCCTCCGGAGCTATCACGGGCTGAATGACCGGCTCGGGACTGCCTCTCCGAGCGCGGCTGAGCTTGACCGCGATCCCTGGCTCTGGCCGGGGTGGTTCTACTGCGCGGCGGTCTGCTCGCCACGGGCAAACGACGATGCGCCCCGCGCCGAGGAGGCCGCCCGATCGCTGCTGTCCGGAGGCCAGACGTCCGCCGCGATTCTCACGGGCATCTTCGGAGCCCACTGTTTCATGCATCGCGAATCCTACCGAAACGCCTACCCTCTCCTATCCTGGCTGCAGGGCGAAGAGAAGTCCGCCCGGCCCGACAAGTGGAGCGTCGAGCTGTGGCCCCTCGCCCGACAGTACAGCTGGTACGTCTCGAGTCTCGGGCTGATCGATCGGGTGCGCTCCGCCGCGACCCGGCCCGGGATCGTGGTCGCGGCCTTCAACCTGAGCGAGAACCAGGACTTCTCGAGGGATCGCGATGCCGCCTCCGCCGCCATCGCCTGGCTGATCCTGGAGAGCCTCAACCGGATCATCGCCGATCATCCACTGGAGGATGGCGTGCGCGCCCTCACCGTCAACGAGGATCTGGCGTTGCGCTTTGACGGCGGTCGCATCGCCGGGGTCAACTCGCAGTTCGATCTCCCGGTCGAGTCGGACGATCTGAATTTCTCCTATCCAAGCTATATGAAACAGATTCACGACTACGGCAAGGCGTTCATCGGAGGCTACCTATCTGTCGACGCCCGCACCCGTCTGGTGTACAACAACCTCGATCCCGCCGCGACGTGGGAGCGCGGGGAGGTCGAACGACCCTTCCTGCGGACCGGACAAAAGGAGTTCAAGTACGCCGACATGGGCGGCCTCGCTCTCGACGCGGCCCTCGACATCCTTTCGCATTTCCAAGTCGCGCCGGGAGAGACCTCGATCCCGCCGCCCGGCGGCGGCCGGCCCGAGTGGAAGGTCCTTCCCTCGGGGAATCTCGGTGAGGAGCGCTTCCTCCTATTCGTCGAAGCGGTCGGATGCGAGACGCGGGGCAACGTCCATCGCGCAGCCGATCGATACGCGGAGATTGTCGCTGCCAGGCCGGCGAACGCGATTCCGTCCGAGTGGAGCTTTCTGGAGACTCGTCTGCAGCGCTGTCGCGACCTCTCGGCGTTCGACACGCCGGACAGGTTCATGAAGACAAACGCTGCGGTCTTCCGCCAGGTGCTGCTGAAGCTGGTCGGATAGGAACGCGTTAGGTTGTGGCCCGGAGATTGGGGGCTGGGATCCTGATCCTGTGGAGCGGGTTCG
>CAYJLF010000032.1:0-33106 GCA_964371055.1 uncultured bacterium
CCCACGGGGCAGAGACCGTGGGGTGTTCCATCCGCATCCCCTCGACGAAACACCGCCGTTCCGATCACACGACCAGACCAGATCCCGTCGCACGGTACCGACCACCCGATCGGGACCGACAGGACCCGGCGTCTTCCAGATCGTCTCCAATCTTCTGGCCACAACCTTGACTTTTGAGACTGTGTAGCGCATCATCTTCTACGTTTCTTAGTGTGCACCCGGGCTCCACGCGACCGGGTCCGATCTCAGGTCGGGGAGGGTGACGCGGATCCCCCCCCCGGCCCGATTGATGGTGCCGGTCTCCTCGTCACGTGAGAACCCTGCCGGTCCCGTCCGCACGCACCGGCCGTCATCACATCCGGGAGGATTCCATGTTTCGTTCGACGCGCACTCTTCGCTCCCTGCTCGGCCCCTGGGCGGTGAGCCTGCTCTTGGCGCTGCTCCTCGATCCATCGGGGGCAGCAGCGGCTGAACTCCGGTACGACGCCGATCCGACCGCGCCCCTCGCGCCGGCTCCGGACCTTCGCGCCGGTCTGTCACGGCTGGACCCGAGGGGAGATCTCGGACGGGAGCCGATCGACCCCGCGGCCCTTTCCCCTTCGTTGCACCGCATCGCCGAGCCCATGGAGGCTCTCTTCGCCCGGATCGGCATCCGGGAGTTGACGTTGCCGTCGGCGGACACGGGACCTGCAGCGGACACGGACGAGGCGACCGCCTTGGCGGTGGCTCAAGCCCGCGCCGATTGGGAGTGGGGCTCGGGATGCCGGCCGGGGAGCATGGTGCCGCTCTGCGATCCAGAGGGACGAGTCCTCGCCTGGGACGTCGACTTCACGCTGGATGGCACGGCCTTCGGGTCGTACCGCGCGGTGGCCGCGGAGTGGGACGAGTTCGTGCAGACCCGCGCGCGGCGCCAGGCCGAACAGGAGGAGAAGGCCGGCGCGGAGCCCGCACCCCTCGACTGGGGATCGCCCCGTTACGGCAGCGTGACCGTCTCGGCGATCTTCGAGGCTCCTCCTCTGCGCGGGACGCGCCGCGGAGTGTCGAACGTCTATGCCAACGGCTGGCGCGCTTCCGCGGTGGCCTCGGCGGTTCTCGGCGTGGCCGATCCCGCCATCGACCGGATCCTCCTGACGGGGAGCTGGGAGCGCCTCTACGCGTTCTCCTCCGCCGCGCGGCGGATCTACGTCCAGGGTCAGGAGCCGTTCGGTTGGTTCGAGGCGGATGAGTACGATGCCGTGACTGCGGCGGCCCGTGCGGCCCGCCTCGATGCCCTGGCGATCGACGCGGCGGCGCGTGGCCGGGACTTCGGTGTCGTGCGCGACTCGCTCCGGGCGGAGTACCGCGCCGCGCAGGCACGGTGGCTCGCGAGGGAGATGCCGTCCCGCTCGTGGCACTGCATCTCCGGTTACAACACCTCCTTCGTTCCTTACCGCTGGTATGCCGGCTGCAGCCCGACCGCGGGCTCGATGGTTCTCAACTACTACGACGAAACCTCGTCCTACGGGCGGATCACCTACTACTACCAGCGCGATGTCTGCCCGGTCCACCACGACCAGCGTTGCCACGTCTCGGACGCCCAGGTCTGGATGCCCGTCGCCATGGGCACCGACGAGAACGGGGATACGTGGACCACGCACATCTACCCGGGGCTTCTGGCCTATGCCAACGACGGTTGCGGGTACAACTTCTCGGGCGGCATCGACCTCCAGGGGGGAATGTCGAACTGGTACTTCAACGAAGCCAAGGCCATGATCGACGGCAACCACCCGTTCGTCTGGTCGCTCTTCTACTATCCGGGGATCGAGGGGATCGGACACTCGGCCGCTTGCGTCGGGTATGACACCGCGCCCGACCCCGACGAGTTCGTCTGCTTCAACACCTGGCAGACGGGAGGAACCGCCGAGTCGGTGCCAAGCGAGGGCGGACTGACCGACCAGACCTGGCTGCACGGGCCGCTGCCGGGCGGCGGGACCGCCTCCAAGGTCGAGATCATCTCGCCCGACGGAAACCAGGCGTACAACGGGTGCACCCCATCCGGCACCTACCAGGAAGGAACGACGGCAAGCGTCACCTGGTCGGTTGCGCGCCAGCCGGCCGCCTCGGTCGACATCCACTTCACCAACGACGGCGGCGACAACTGGTACTGGGTGGTCGAAAGCACCGCCGATGATGGGTCCTACGCCTGGACCATTCCGCTCGACGCCGGCCCCAGCGACTCCTGCCGGGTCCGGATCTACCAGTTCGATGCCGGCGGCGGTCTCCTGAGTGCGGATGGGAGCTACGGCGACTTCGCGATTACCGCCACGCCGGTGCTGCCGGCGCCGACGCTCGTGGCGCCCCCCAACGGGGCGTCGGGTCAGCCTGTCTCCGGCGCGCTCGACTGGTCCGACGTGCCCGGCGCCGCCGGTTACCGGATCCAGGCCGGAACGGCCTGCGGCGAGGGATCGGAGTTCGACGTGCCGGCCTCGCCCTCCAGCGCGAACTACTCCGGGCTCACCCCGGGAGAAACCTACTGGTGGCGAGTGCGGACGAGGAACGGCAGCGGCGAGTACGGCGAGTACTCCTCCTGCTTCTCCTTCACCACCGGAAGCTGCTCGCTCGCGCCGCCATCGCTCCTCTCTCCGGCCGACGGAGCGACCTGCCAGGCGGCATCGGGCACGCTCGACTGGGGAGACGTGACCGGGGCGAGCGGTTATACAGTCCAGTTGGGCACCAGTTGTGGCACCGGGGCCGAGATCGACGTGACGGCCTCGAACTACCCCTACTCCGGGCTCACCGCAGGGCAGGCCTATTGGTGGCGCGTCCGGTCGCGCTGTCCGGCGGGCGATTACGGCGCCTGGAGCGCCTGCCGCAGCTTCAGCGTGACGCCGCCGACGGCGGCCGTTCCCACGCTGGCGAGTCCGGCCAACGGCGCCACGGGCCTCGGCTGTCCGGTCACGCTCGACTGGGGCGATGTCACGTGGGCCGTGGCGTACGAGGTGCGCGTCGGCGCGAGCTGCGGCTCGGGGAACGTCTACGCCACCACCGCGTCGGCTTACAGCTTCTCCTGCCAGCCGAACCTGACCTACTGGTGGCAGGTCCGGGCGCGGAATGCCTGCAGTGCCTGGAGCGCGTGGTCGGGTTGCCGGTCGTTCTCGACAGCCGCGGGTGTGACTTTCCGGCGCGGCGACGACGACGCGAGCGGCGAGGTCAACATCTCCGATCCGATCTCTTCGCTCCAGTATCAGTTCGCCGGCGGATCGCCCCCCCCGTGCTTCGACGCGTCGGACCTGGACGACAGCGGTGAGCTGAACATCTCCGACCCGATCTATTCACTCCAGTTCCAGTTCGCGGGGGGACCGCAACCGCAGGCGCCCTATCCGGCCTGCGGGGCCGATCCCACGAACGATGCCCTCTCCTGCGCGAGCTTCCCGCCGTGCGGCGGTGCGCCCGCGGGTGAAGAACCTCTTCCGGTGGACGAGTCGGCACGCGTGCGACTCGAGATCGCCGGGGCGCCGCCGCTCTATCGAGTGCCGGTGGTCTTGGAGAGCGGACGGCCTCTCGCCGGTTTCGAGGTCAGCGTGCGCTTCGAGCCGCGGAGATTGGAGTACCTCGGGTTCGAGGAGCCCGGCCAGGGGACCGACGGATCGGTGGGCGGGATTCTGCCCTTTACGCCCGACTTCCTTTCGGCGCGCGTGGAGGATGGCGTCCTCCGCCTCGGCTGCGTCCCCGACTTCGAGCTGGCCCAGCCCTGGCCGGCCGGACGCTATCGCGTGGTGACGCTGCGGTTCCAGGATCGCCATCCGGGTGGCGGTGTCGCTCCCGAGGTGGCCGTCTTCGGCGTCCGTCTGGTCGGTGCCGACGGCACGGCGTTTCTCCCGGCCGGTGGGCGCGAGGGAGCGTCCGTGGAGGCGGGCCTCGACCTGAGCGGCCCCGCCCAGCTTCGGATCCCGAATCCCTACCGCGTCGGCTCGCCGATCCTCCTGGCCGCGGGGGAGACACAGCGGGCGGAACTCTCGATTTACAACGTCAGGGGGCAGCGGGTGCGCACCCTCTTCTCCGGGACGATCGAGCGCGAGGTGCGGTCGCTGCGGTGGGATGGCCGGAGTGATCACGGGGAAGAGGCGGCGAACGGGTTGTACTACGTTCGCGCGACGTTCGCCGATCACCAGGTGAGCCGGACGATTCTGCTGCTGCGGTGAGAGGGCGCGGAAGGGCTGATCCAGACATGCCCCGCCGGCCCGAGGGCAACGGTGGTAGAATAACCCTGCGAGGCCAGCAACCTGAGGGAATGCTCTGCCGGGACGTTGTCGACTCGCCGGGGTCCCCCGGCGGGTCCCCGCGCCCAGGCAGAGAACCGGCAGGAGGTGACCCGATGCACCGTGATTCTCTCGCGAAGACGTCCCAAGCGCGTTCCTACCCGGTCCGGGGGGCGGTGTGGTCGGCCTCGATCGCGCTGGCCCTGGCGCTGACGGCTCTCCCCGCGCACGGGTCACCACACCGCATTCTTCTCGACCACGATGTCGACGGCGACCTGAACAGCATCGACTCGACCGTAGTCCGGGCTGGTGTGGTGACCTTGGTCCTGGAGGTCGGCGACGGACCGGCCCTGGACGGGCGCTCGTACGATCTGTCGTTATGGATAATGACTTGCGGGGGCGACCCGACCGACTTCTACGATGAGTGCGATCTGACCACGGGAGCAGCTTGGTCGGACTCGACCGGCGGAAACGACGATTGGTGTAACCCGGCTATCCACTCGGAGTGCGAGTTCCTCCTTGGCGTGGGGATGGGTTGCGAGACCCCGTGGCCCCGGGCCCGCCTGCAGACGCAACTGCATTGGCAGGCCGGAGACCGCGTCGTCCTGGGACGGTTCTTCGTGGGCTACCCGAACTGCCGCCTGGAGACCTCGCCGTTCTGGATCGTGGCTCGCTTCGAGGATCTGCCCGGCCGTCTGGTCAGCGGCACGATCCTCGTACAGCAGCCCAACCCCGTTGACGAATCGAGCTGGGGCCGCATCAAGGCTCGGTACCGGCGCTGACCCGGGCTCCACGCAACTGCCCCACCGGGCGCTCTCGATCGACGCGCCCCCCGCCGGTATCACCCACCTCCCGCCGCGATCATCGGGGGGCCGAGACTCGCGCCGGAAAGCCGGAGCTCGAGTCCTCCGCCTCGGTTGATGCGCGCGTGGTTGCAGCACTGCGCGTGCAATCTGCGCGGATCACGAGCCCGCTGAGCGACTCCGGCGCGAGCTGCGGCTCGGGCGGACGGGCCAGATCGGACGGCTTTTCCAGGTCGAGGTGCGTGGAGGGCCCCGTGGTCGACTCGCGAGTCTGCATGGCCAGCGTCGTCTTGCCCACCTGCCGGGCGCCGATGATCCCCACGACAGGGAGCAGGCCGAGGCGGCGCTGGATCTCCTCCACGTGCCGGGCGCGACGAATCGTGCACCACACATGCCATGAAAACTGAGTGTGCCAAGCTCAAGTATCCTGCCAAAGGGGCTGGGGTGGCGAGCAGGCGCAATCGGACGGCGGTGGCGTGATACCGTCGCGTCGGTGGTGGGGCGATCCGTCGCCATTTCGGACGCCCGATGGCCGCGCTGGCCGTCAGGATCGCCCACGTGCCGCCACGAACGTCCGGGAGTCGCCAGCGGCCCGACGGCTGCGATAGGGTGGAGGCGGAGCCTGACCGACCGAGGCCGATCGCCACTGAGTCGCCCGCGATGACGGGCGCACCTGGACTCGCGTGCATCTCTGATCGAAGATTCCCTGTCACCAAACGACCCTCTCGAGACATGACCGGGTGACGGCGGTACGGCGAGCGCTTCCGGAAGGCCCGGGACCCGTCGGCCGTCGTCCGATCGAGGGAGGACTCCGATGAGCGAGACGATCCTGCAGACTGCGATGGCAGATCCCGGGCTGACAACGGTGGACGGTCGGCGCTATCCGCTCCGGGGGGCGCGCATCGCGGCCCGCGCGGAGGGCGGCATCGCGCTATCCACGCTGACCCAGCAGTTCGAGAATCCCTATGACGAGCCGCTCGAGGTGGAGTACACACTGCCGCTTCCAGTCGATGGCGCGGTGCTGGGTTTCACCATCCGCATGGGCGACCGGGTGATCCGCTCCGAGGTGGAGAACCGGGAGCGGGCGGAGAAGGCCTACCGCGATGCGCTCTTTCAGGGACGCACGGCCGGACTGATCGAACAGGTTCGGCCGGATACGTTCTCCCAGAAGCTCGGCAACGTGCCCCCCAGGACTCCGGTCGAGGTCGCGATCGAGGTGATCCACCCGCTGGCGTTCCTCTCCGGGGCGGCCGAAACGGTCAGGCCCGGGTGGGGGGAAGAGCCCGACGAGGAATCGACCTCCGACGTGAGCATGGGGCGAGCGGCCCAGCAGTGGGAGTACCGTTTCCCCACGGTGGCGGGTGTGCGCTATCAGGGAACGCCCGGCCAGGTGCCGGATGCCGGACTCCTGAGTCCTGACCGTGATACCGACGGCGCGATCCCGGCGAGATTCGAACTTGCACTGGCGATCGAAGGGGCCGTGTCCGCGGCGCCGCCGGTCTCCCCGAGCCACGCGATCGTCGCGACGCGGGAGGAGGAGGCGTTCCAGGTCGGCTTTGACCAGGGAGAGCGCCTCGATCGCGACGTGGTGGTGCGCTGGGAAGCGGCGACGCCGGCGGTCGGCGTGCGTGCGGTCGAGGGGCGCGGGCTCCCGGGCGACGAGGGGCGCTATGCGCTCGTCACGCTGGTCCCGCCCGCGGCTCCGCGGAAGACGCTGGCGCGCGATCTGACCGTGCTGATCGACGCCAGCGGCTCGATGTCAGGCCAGCCGCTCGATCTCGCTCGCCGCGTGGTGGAGGCGATGCTGCGCAGCCTGGGCGCCGGCGACCGCTTCGAGCTGATCGCCTTCGCTTCGGGGGTGGAACGGCTCACGCGTGGCCTGGAGGAGGCCGGCGTCCGCAGCCTCGAGCAGGCGCTAAAGCGGCTGCGAGCGCTCGAGGCCGGCGGTGCCACCGACATGGTGGCGGGCATCGCCGAGGCGATGCGGGCTGATCGCCGGGGAGCGCAGCGGCAGGTGATCCTCGTGACCGACGGGCAGATCGGCTTCGAACACGAGGTGGTCTCCCGCGTCGCCGATGAGCAGGACGTGCGCGTGCACGCCGTGGGGGTCGGGGCGGCGGTGAACCGGTCGCTCACGCAGCAGGCCGCCTTCGCCGGTCGCGGCGTCGAACTCCTCGTGACCGACACCGCGGACGCGGATCGCGCCGCCGCGAGGCTCATCGCCGCGACGGCCGGGCCTGTGCTGACGCAGCTTCGGGTCGAGGGCTCCGCTCTGCGGGGCGAGCAGGTGTCGCGACACCATGATCTCTTCGCGGGCAGGCCGCTGCTCTTCACCGCGGAGCTGGCGGCGGCCGGGGGAGCGATCGAGTTCACGGGCGAACTGGCGGGTGAACCGTGGAGCCACCGGATCGAGGTGCCCCCCGCCGGTGCGCAGTCGCCCGCCGACCCGATCGCCGAGAGCGAGCCGGCCTCGGGTTCGACCGGATGGAAGCGCACTCCGCTGCCGCTCGGCGCGCTGCACGGCCGGGCGTTGGTGGCGGAGTACGAGCTGGGGATGGACCCGGCGGACCTCCGCCGCCGCGGCTCGGACCGGATCGAGCGTTGCGCTCTGCGTCATCGGATCGCCAGCAGCCGGACCAGCCTGGTCGCAATCGCGGAAGAGCCGTCGGTCGATCCGCGCGCGCCGCGGCGGCGGGAGCGACTCGCGGTCGAACTGCCGGCCGGGGTGTCGGCGGAGGGGGTGGGGCTGTTCGGGGTGGATCGGGCGATGTCCTTCGGCCCTGACTTCTGCCAAGCGAGCATGCCGCATCCCGGAGCCATGGCGGACACGTCGTACGCGCCGCCGAGCCGCATGAGGCTGCGGCGTGGCCCCGACGACGATGGCGGGGCGGAGGCGCTCCGGAAGATCCGGGAGGAAGTGCGGAAGCGGATCGAGGAGGAGGAGCGGAGAGAGGCCGAGGATCGGCGACACCGTGAACTCCTGGAGCATCTGAAACGCCGGGTCGCGGAAGCGAGCGGTCGGATGGCTCGAGCGTGGGTGCGTTCCCACTGGCTCGATCGGGAGACTCTGCTGTTCGAACTGCCGGTTCCGGTGGAGGGGATGGTGCTGGCGACCAGGACCCTGCGGTTGTGGATCGATGATCCGCACGAGCCGCGCACCCACGAGCTCAAGATCGACCGGCGGCACTCCACGCCTCCCGGGGAGTATCCGGAGGGAGTGATCCTTCGCATCGCCCTCTGTGTGCCGTCCGAGCTCGCGATCCCGTCTCCGGTCGAGGCCGCGATCGAACTCTTCTGGGAGGTGCCGGCCCTGGAGGTGGGCTCCATCCCGATCCCGATGCGGATCGAGATCCCGGGGCGGCCTGAGGATTCCGAGGACGGAGAGATGCGCGAGCGATGACCGACCTGAACACTCTCTTCCTCGCCGCCGGCCGCGGCGACCGGGATGCCTTCGCACAGTGGATGGGGCGCGTCGAGCGCCCCGTCCGCGCGTCTCTGGCGCGGTACGCCCGGGCCGCTGATGTCGAGGGAGTGCTGCAGGAGACTCTCATGCGGATGTGGATCTTCGCCCGCGAGCGGGGCGGCGAACTCCAGGGAGAGAACGCCTCGCTCCGTTTCGCCATCGGCATGGCGCGCAACATAGCCCGCAGCGAGGCGCGCCGTCACGGCCGGCTGGTCTTTCTTCCGTCCGACGAGTTGCCCGACGAAGGGACGATGCCGGAGGAACCGGTGAGTCCGTCCTTGGTGCGGTTCATCCGCGAGTGTTTCGAGACGCTGGCCCGGCGTCCCCGGGAGGCGCTGGCGGCGCGGCTGAACCTGGGTGTCGAGCGAAACGACCGTGAGGTCGCCGCCGGAATCGGTATGACGCTGAACACCTTTCTGCAGAACATCGTCCGCGCGCGCCGGCAGATGCGGACCTGCCTCGCGCACAAGGGTGTCGCCGTCGAGGAGATGCCGTCATGAACGAAGAAGAGCTCGAACTGGCGCTCGAGGCCGCGACGACGGCGCACCGCGCGCGCGATCCCTACGGACGTCTGGTCCCTCCCGCGGCCTGGTACGACCTTCCCGCGGAGGCGTTGGATCGCCTCTATCTGCGCCAGGCGTGGGCGCGGGAGCTCGAGCGGGCGCTCCACCCCGACGGGCGAAGCGGGACGGTGCAGGCGGTGCTGGAGGCGCTGGGAGGGTGACAAGCCGGCGCTGCCGCGTCCGGCCGCGGGGCTTGGCGGCCGCGGACCGCCGCACCATGTCACCGGATCAGCAGCATCTTCCTCGACTCGATTGCGTTCGCCGTGACCAGGCGATAGAGGTAGAGACCAGCCCCCACGGCATGCCCGGCATCGTTCCGACCATCCCAGTAGACCATGTAGTCCGCCTGGCGTGAGTCCAGGACCGCATCGACCAGTTTGCGGACCAATCGTCCCTGCGCATCGTGGATGCGCAACGTGACCGGTCCGGTCCTACCGATCGCGAACGCGATGGCGGTCGTGGGGTTGAACGGGTTCGGGTGGTTTTGTCGCAATTGCGGCAGCAGGAGTGGCGCCGAACCGGCATGGACGCCGCTCGGAAGCAGATCCGTGCAGACATTCGCTCCCCACATCGAGTACGACGCGCCGCCCCACTGATTCTCGCGTCGATACACGCCTCCGGCCGAGAAAAGCCCGGGAACGTCCGGGTCTTCCGCGGCGCTGGAATACCGTGCGAACGTTA
This sequence comes from uncultured bacterium, assembly GCA_964371055.1. GTDB lineage: Bacteria > Eisenbacteria > RBG-16-71-46 > CAIMUX01 > CAIMUX01 > CAYJLF01. The sequence goes on from CAYJLF010000032.1 coordinate 9,749, forward strand.
CCGGTCCCGGCAACACGGCGCCGATCTCGCCCAGTTTGACGATTGCGTATCCCTGGAGCGTGCCTGGAAGGTCGGTGGCCAGGCGGTAACACCGTCCTACCGCGTGCACCGCGTCGGCAGCCGACTGGGCGTACGCGAAGACGACCGTGCCTTCCGCGTCGACCGCGAGACTCGGAACCCAGGTGTGGATTCCGGGACCGGGATCGACGATGCCGTGTTGCAGGATCTCCGGGATTCCGCCGGAGACGGGCCAGCCGTTCATCTCGATCTCGTACCAGATCGCCAGCACGCGGTCCTCGCCGTCCGGTCGACCATGGTGGGTGACCCAGAGCGACCCGTTGCGGAAGACCGCACTCTGGACGCGGCTGTCGCCGGAGTTGATGCCGTCAGGCGTGTCCAGGCTCGGGACAGGGAAGGGAGCATAGTCGAACGCCGGCAGGTCGAGGACGTGAAGATCGACGGCAGGCTCGCCCAGCGGATCTCGAACGGCCCAGATGCGCAGGCGGTTGGTACCGATCGGCGATCCGTACGTCGTGACGAGATACTGCGCAGGGGCATCGGCGTCGTAGGTCTTGGCCGCGGCATTGGCGACCGGCAGGTCGCTGATGAGCAGATGGTTCGCCACCGGATCCTCGCCGGCCATCAGGGCCTCGCGATCGAGGACCAGCAACCAACCAGTATCGTCGTGTGGGTTGTTCGGTCGATTGTCCCACGCGATGTAGACCGCGTCGGCGTCCAGGCCCAGGTGGATGCTAACCGGGTAGCTCGCATAATACTCGGGGGCGAGCAAGGCCGAGACGTTGGTATACTTGCCGATCCAGCCGTCGTGTGGATCCTCGCCGTCGCTCGCGGCGATGCCGAGATACGATCCGGGTGAGCTGTCGCCGCCATCGGCCGAGCCGTAGGTGTCCCCGCCGGCGATGAGGAGGCGCCGCGTGTAGGGATCAAACGTTACCCTGGGCTCGTAGAGATCCCCCGAACCTGGGAACACCCCGTCTGGCGCGTTGAGCCGACGCTCCAGGGTCATCTGACCGTCCCGGGTGAAGTACCGGATGTCACCATGCCGGAGCGCGACCATGTGACCCGGTGCGAGGGCGTGGGAAAAGGCGGCGGGGATGTAGCCGCCCGACTCGTCCCAGATCTGATGATCTGTGTCGCAAGCGGATGCAGTTGCGGCAAGGGAGAGGCAAGCGTAGATCGCGAGCAAGCCCACCGTGCGAAGCATGGCCACATCCTCCGTACAAACATCGGCGCCACCGGTCTGACCAAGCCTGAGAGCGTAACCGCCTCAGTCGGTTTTGTGCAAGCGGCTCTCGTCTTCGGTCACTGCCGTGTCGCGCGCGCCACGTTCGCCGGGACGCTGCTACGTCCCGCATACGGCGCGGACTGAGATAGGCTTCCGCTCCCGGAGAACGTCCGAATCATCCGATCCCGGTTGAGCCCTCGAGCGGTGCGCGCTAATCTGTGCGGTTTCACGACTGCTCAGCACACCGATCGAGATCGACGTGTCGAAACCTACAGGAACGACAATTCTCAACGGGAGGTGACGCATGCAGCGCGACCTATTCCGTATCGGGCTCTCGTTGTTCGGGCTTGTCGCCGGTGGCATGGCTCAAGCGCAGGATTGGACGACCGTCCCCCTGGGAACCTCCTCGGACATCGTCGCGATCGAGAACACCAGTTTCTCGGAGAAATGGATCGTGGGAGAGAACGGCTACGCCGCGCTCTCGAGCGGCGGCCGCACGGTCTGGAACCAGGTCGACGTCGGCACGACAACCGACCTGCTCTCAGTCCACCAGCCATCCGCGGGGCAAGTCTGGACCGGGGCCCAGGACGGCGTTGTCCGTCGCAAGATCGGTTCGAACTGGGAGGGGCGGAACATCCCCGGAACCACGGAAGATTTCACGCTCTTCAGCCGCTCGAGTGGGACTTCGTGGGCGGCTGGGAAAGACGGCTCGATCTACCGCACGACCGACGGCGGGGACAACTGGGAGCTCTCCTACACCGCCGGGGCCGCATTGCGTGACGGCAGCGGGTTCATCGCCTCGACCGCGTATGTGGTCGGGGACGAGGGGACGATCCTCCGGACGACGAATGGGGGAATGAGCTGGAGCCCCCTCGATACGGGCACGACGGCGGACTTGTACGCCTTTCTCGAGGGGGGCCAGAGTACCGGTCTCATGGCGGTCGGGGAGGCAGGAACGATCGTGCGGAGCCTCGACAACGGAGCCACGTGGGAGCTCCTTTCGAGCGGGGTCGTGGCCGATCTCTACGCCCTCAGCTCCAGCAAGGCGAACACGAGCTGGCTCGTGGCGGTGGGGGCCGGAGGCGTCATCATCAAGAGCACGAACGGCGGGCTCGACTGGTGCCGCCTCGTGGCCGGAACGAACGCGGATCTTTTCGGGGTCGAAGCCGCTACCAACTCCGAGTACATCGTCACTGGGGCCGACGGTCTGCTCCTTCGGACGACCACCGGTGGGGGCCCCTGCCTGGATCCGGCCGGCATCGCGCCGCCGGTCCTGGACGGGAACCTGGTTCTGCACGGACCCTTTCCCCACCCGATTCGCTCGAGTTCCCGATTGGAGCTGCGCAGCGACGTCGGCCAGGATGTGCGGGTGGATCTGCTGGATGTGACGGGGCGGAAGCTCTCGACCCTTCTGCACGAACACCTGGGCGCGGGGGAGGTCCGGGTCATCGGGGTTGACGGGGCCTCGTTGACGCCCGGAGTCTACTTCGTCCGCGCCCGCGCGGACGGTTGGGCGACGTCACGGTCCGTCGTCGTGACCCGCTAGGCCGATCGGGGGCGGGAGCACGTGAGGGCGGCGAGATCCACGGTCGTCACGTGAGCGAGTCTGCGAGGAAGACATGAGCGGAATACCGCCTGAGGTCGAACTCGCCGCTGTTATCGAACTCGCTTCGGCGCAGCTCGGCGTGCCCGCTTCGGAGGTCCGCCCGCTCGAAGGGGGCCAGATCGCCCGAACGTTCGCGCTGTCCGCGAACGGTGAAGAGTATGTCCTCCAGTTCCACCGCGACAACCTGGATGCGACCTTCGAAAAGACGGCGGCCATGGCGGATGTCTTCGGTTCGGATCGGCTGCCCATCCCGCAGGTCCTGCGGTTCGGAATGTTCCGCGATCTGCGGTTCGCTCTCGCGCGGCGAGCGAGGGGACAGCCGTTCTCGTCCCTTTCGCCGGAAGCGCAGACCCGGGCGCTGCCCTCCCTGATGGACACCCTCGACGCCTTGCACTCCCAGGACCTGTCCCTGGCTCCCGGATTCCTCCGCTCGGAGGTGGCGGACTGGCCCGCCTTCCTGCTCTCGGTCGCGGAGGAGGAACGCGCAGACGGGTTCTACGGGCGTTGGCACACCTTCTTCGCCGATGGCCGTCTGGACGGGACGCTCTTCGACGAAGTCCTTGAGCGGATGCGCTCGTTGCTTCCGTTCTGCCCGCATAAGCTCTCTCTGATCCACGGCAATTTCGCCTATCGCAACGTCCTGATCGAGGAGGACAAGGTGACCGCAGTCCTCGATTGGATGGACGCGCGTGCCGGGGACTTCCTCCACGATGTTGCTACGCTGGACTTCTGGCACGAAGATCGCGGGTTCCGGGCTCTCTTCCGTGAACGCTACCGAAACCGCGGGATCAAGGTCCCCGCCTACGAGCAGAGGATCCTCTGCTATCAGTGCTACAGCGCGCTCGACGCGTTCCGGTTCTTCGCCAAGTCCGGCAACGCGGACGCACTCTTGTGGACGACGCGCCGGATCCGGATGCGGATGGGTGAAATCGCGCCAGACTGGTCCGCCGCCGCCGCGCTCGACGCGGCCCGGGACGAATCCCTCGAAGCATGGATCCACGCCTACCTGAGGACGGGCCCGTGGGCGAACAAGGGACTGTCGGACGGGCTCCGCCTCGCCCGCCGGTGGTGGCGCGGCCCCGTCGAGATTCCGCTGACCCGCCTGGAGAGGGTCTGCGGCCCCGAGGAACAGATGGAGTTTCGTGAGCCGGTCGAGGCGTTCGAGAGCGCGGTCAGCCGCATCGCCCGGGATCTCGAGAACCCGCTGGCGGTTCCCCCGCTCATCGCGGAGTACCGCCGTGGTCACCTCAGCGTGCGGGACGGAAGCCATCGGCTTGCGGCTGCGGAGCGGCGGGGCTGGGCGTCCTGCTGGGTCGTGATCTGGTACAACTGGGAAGAGGACTGGAGGCAGGACGGCGGCGGGCGAGTTGGCCATCCTGGCCCGAGTTCGCCTGATCGTACGTCAGATCTGCCGTGACCTCGAATAAGCAGCGGCAATGCTGCTCATGAGTTGTGAGTTATTCGGAAATTCTATTGATACGCCGAGTTTCCTCCGGTAGACTCTCTTGCGATGGATCAAGCCGATCGCAAGATCCTGCGCGCGCTGCAGGAGAACGGACGGGTCGCGAACGTTGATCTCGCGCGGCTGTGCGAGCTCGCTCCGTCCACCACGCTTGACCGCGTGCGGCGGCTCGAGGACCGCGGGGTGATCCGAGGCTACCGGGCGAATCTCGACGCGGAAGCGCTCGGGCTCGGTCTGCAGGCGATGGTGATGATCAATCTGGGACGCCACCAGGCGAACCCGATCGAGGATTTCGAAGCGGAGATCCGCGCCGTCCCCGAAGTGCGGGCCTGCTTTCACGTGACGGGCCGGTACGACTACCTGGCCCATGTGGTCGTGCGGGACATCGATCATCTCCGGGAACTGGTGACGCGGCGCCTCGCCTCGATCCGCGGCGTGGAGAAGGAGGAGACTTTCCTCGTTCTCTCGACGCCGAAGGCGGACCAGGGCTGCCCGCTCGACCTGGTGCCGGAGGACCGACCGGAGTAACGCGTCTCACCCCCAGAAGGAGGCCGAGGACATGCCTGAAGGAAACGTCTCTCCCGGAGTCGCCCGGTACGTGCGTGCCGCGCAGGAATCGCTGCGGCGCCGCGCCGCCGACCAGGCCGCCATGCGCCGCTGCCGGTTCGACACGATCGCGGTGCACGGCCTCTACACGATGGGTGAAGCGCTCGACTTCAACCAGGGGTCGATCATCGAGCCGGTCTACCTGGCCACCTCCCAGACCTACCGCGACTCGGACGAGATGGAGGCGGCCCTCTCCTACCAGGTGCCGACCTGGTGCTACTCCCGCATCGCCAACCCCTCGATCTACTACTACGAGAACGTCCTCGCCCTGCTCGAGAGCTACGGCTTCGAGGGGGAGGCGTCGTGCTGCGCCACCGCGTCGGGGATGGCGGCGATCATGAGCGCGACCGAGCCGTTCCTGGCGGTCGACCCGCAGCATCCGGAGCGGAAGCCCAACTTTGTCGCCACCTGCCAAGTCTATGGCGGCACCTTCCAGCAGTTCGCCGTGCGGCGCCACCAGGAGCGCGGGTTGGAGTGCCGCTGGATCGTCGACTCCCGGAATCTGGCGGAGTGGGAGTCGCGCATCGATGAGAACACCCGCTTCCTCTACGGCGAGCTGCCGTCGAATCCGGGGCAGTCGTTCTTCGACCTCAAGGCAGTGGCGGAGCTCGCCCACCGGCACGGGTTGCCCCTCATCATCGACAGCACGGTCGCGACCCCTGCGCTGATGCGCCCGCTCTGCCACGGCGCGGACATCGTGGTGCAATCGGTGACCAAGTCCCTGACGTCCTCCGGCTTCGGCATCGCGGGAGCGGTCATCGCTCGGAAGAACCTGACCTCCCGGTTCGGCTCAGCCGAGATGTGCAGCGACTTCGCGATGTACCTGAAGACGCTGCCCAACCGCGACCTGGGGCCGAACCTCTCGCCGATGAACGCGATCCTGTCGCTCAACGACATGCGCACCATCCGCTCCAAGATGGACCTCTTCAGCCGCAGCACGCAGCAGGTGGCGGAGTTCCTGACCGGCCACGCCGAGATCGAGCGAGTCGACTACCTGGGCCTCCCCAGCCATCCGCTGCACGAGCTGGCCAGCCGCTACCTCTTCCTCGTGGACGCTGAGCACGACGCACAGTACGGCCGGCCGGTCAACCGGTATGGGCACCTCATGTCGTTCCGGGTCAAGGGTGGGGCGGAGGCGACGCGTAAGGCCTTCGATGCCCTGCAACGGATCTGGCGCGCGACCGATCTCGGTCGCATCAAGTCGGTGGCGACGATCCCGGCGATCTCCACGCACCAGCAGCAGGGGGAAGAAGGCCGGAAGATGGCCGACATCCCGCCGAACCTGATCCGCCTCTGCGTCGGGGGCGAGCATCCCGACGACGTCATCGCCGACCTCGACCAGGCGCTTGCCTCGATCAAGGGACGCGCGACGGTGACGGTGCCGTGGGAGTATTCGGCGGGCGGCGCCTCGCATGAGGCCTTCGCCACCGGGAAGGCCGACCGAGCGGAGTGACGGGGGGCTGCCGATGCTGAGCTACTACAGCACGAATCGTCTCGTGCCCGAGGTCGACCTGGCGCACGCCCTGCTCCAGGGGCAGGCGGGAGACAAGGGGTTGTACATGCCCCGTCCGCTGCCCCGGATGGATGCCGCGTTCCTGAGGCGCGCCGCGCGCCTGTCGTATCCCGAGCTGGCGGCCGCCGTGCTCGAACCGTACGCCGCGGGTGTCTTCAGCCCCGCCGAACTCGACGAGATCTGTGCCGATGCCTACACGTATGACGTCCCGCTGGAGCCGGTGACCGGATCCCGCCACGTGCTGCGGCTGGACCAGGGCCCGACCGCGTCGTTCAAGGACTTCGCCGCCCGCTTCATGGGACGCGCCCTCGGCCGTCTCGTGCGGCAGCGCGGGCGGGGTCTGCTCGTGCTGACGGCGACCTCCGGCGACACGGGGTCGGCCATCGCGCACGCCTTCCTCGGGGTGGAGGGAATCCGCTGCGTCGTTCTCTTCCCGATCCACGAGGTCTCGGACCGCCAGCGGCGGCAGATGACGACGCTCGGGGGGAACATCGCCACGCTCGGACTGGACAGCAAGTTCGACGACTGCCAGGCGCTGGTCAAGGAGGCCTTCGCCGATCCCGATCTGGCCGATCTCAACCTGACCTCGGCCAACTCCATCAACATCGGCCGGCTGCTGCCGCAGTCGGTCTACTACATCCACGCGGCGACCCGGCTGGCCGACAGCGCCGGGGGCGACAAGGTGATCTTCTCCGTTCCTTCGGGCAACTTCGGCGACCTCATGGGGGGACTCCTCGCGATGCGGACCGGGCTGCCGGTCGAGCGTTTCGTGGTCGCGACCAACGCCAACGACGAGGTGCCGCGATTCCTGGAGAGTGGGTCCTACGAGAAGATCGTGCCGTCCCGCAAGTGCATCTCGAACGCGATGAACGTCGGTCACCCGTCGAACCTGGCCCGTGTGGTCGACCTCTACGGGGGACGCATGGATGAGACGGGAGTGGTTCTGGAGCAGCCGGATCTCCCGGCGATGCGTCGCGACCTGGAGGGAATCAGCGTCTCCGACGAGGAGACCCGCGCCGGCATCGTCGCCGCGTGGACGCGTCACCAGACGCTGCTGGAGCCGCACGGGGCCGTCGGGTGGGTCGGGCTGGAGCGATTCCTCGAGCGGAACCCCGGATGCGCCCCGCTGACGGCGATCTCGCTCGAGACGGCGCATCCGGCCAAGTTCCCCGAAGAGATCCAGGCGCTGATCGGAATCGATCCTCCCCTCCCGCCCAGCCTCCAGGGGTTGGATGAGCGCAGGGAGTCGTACGAACATCTCGAGACGAGCTATCCGGCGTTCAAGGACTACCTGGTTCGCGGCTATCGCCGGGGGTAGCGCGGGCTCATCGAACGGAGAGTTCGCCCGGCCGCCGGGAGGTCACCGACAGAGGAGCAGGTGCGCCATGAAGACGATCATCATCATCGGCGATGGGATGTCGGACCGACCGGTGGAGCGACTCGGCGGAAAGACGCCCCTGATGGTCGCGAAGAAGCCGGCCATCGACCGCGTCGCGCGCGAGGGACGGACCGGGCTCGTCCGCACGATCGGCGAGACCGGCCCGGCCGATTCCGCCGTGGCCAACCTGGCGGTGCTCGGTTACGACGCCGTCCGCGTGTCGCAGGGGCGGGCGGTGCTCGAGGCGGCCAGCATGGGGGTCGACATCCTTCCAGGCGACGTCGCGCTGCGCTGCAACCTGATCACCCTGGCCGGCGACCCGGCCGACCCCGTGATCAAGAACCACTCCGCGGGCCACATCAGTACCGAAGAGGCCGCGGAACTCATTCAGGCGGTCGATCAGGCCCTGGGTGGGGGCCGGGGGACCCAACCGGCCCGCTTTCACGCCGGCGTGAGCTATCGCCACCTGACGGTGCTGCCGGACGGGTGGGCCTCGTCGAAGGTCTGGTGTGCGCCTCCTCACGACCACGTGGATGAGCGGATGCGTGACCTCCTCCCGCGCGTGATCGACGAAGCGCCTGGCGGGACTCAGGCGAACGACCCGGCCGCGGCCGAGACTGCCGATCGGCTGAACGCATTGCTCCGCGCAGCGCGACCGCTGCTCGAGCGCCACCCGGTGAATCTCCGGAGGGTCGAGACAGGGCAGGACCCGGCGAACTCGCTCTGGTTCTGGTCGCCGGGACGTCGGCCGAAGATGTCGACACTGCAGGAGCGATTCGGCATTCGGGGAGCGGTCATCTCGGCGGTCGATCTCGTGATGGGGCTGGGCGTCTATGCGGGGCTGGAGCTCATTCGCGTCCCCGGCGCGACCGGCCTGCACGACACCAACTACGAAGGGAAGGCCGAGGCGGCCCTCAGAGCGCTCGAAGAGCACGATCTCGTCTATCTCCACGTCGAGGCGACCGACGAGGCGGCCCATGCGCGCGACCTCGAGTTGAAGATCCGCTGCATCGAGTACCTCGACGATCGCCTCGTGCGCCACATCCTCGACGGGCTGAAAGGTCGCGAACAGGACGTCGCGGTGGCGATCCTCCCGGATCATCCGACCCCGGTCGAGACCGGCCAGCACGCGCGTGACCCGGTGCCGGTCGCACTTCGCCGGCCGGGGGACCAGCCCGATGCGTCGGGGAGTTACGACGAAGAGACGGCGTCTCACGGAAGTCTCGGACTCCTGGAAGGAGAAGGCTTCATCCGGGCTGCGCTGGGGAAGTGAAGGAGCGCTGATCCGGGGTCCGGGCTCACGAAGCGGCACGATCCGGCCGATCCTGCAGGGGAAGACCCGGGTCGAGCCCGCCCTCGCCGGCGGGTGCGGCCCAGAGCCCCGGGGCCCAGGAAAGGCCACACGATGGAAACCCGCCGGATCCTCTTCGTCGACGACGAGCCGCTCCTTCTGGACAACTACCGGGAACTCCTCTCGGAGCACGATGTGCAGATCGCGCACAGCGGCGCCGAGGCACTCGGGCTCCTCGCGGCCCACGGCCCGTTCGCGGTCGTGATCAGTGACTACCACATGCCGGGAATGGATGGAGTCGAGTTCCTCTCTCGCGCGCGGTCGGCCTGTCCGCACACCATACGGATGCTTCTGACCGGCTATGCCGACACCCAGGCGGCCATCCGCGCAGTCAATGAGGGAGCGATCTACCGCTTCATGACCAAGCCCGCGACCTACGAGGATCTGCTGCAGGCGGTCGAGGCGGGGCTGGCGCAGTACCGGATTGCCGCCGCCGAACGCGACATGATGGAACGCACACTCGCCGGCAGCATTCGCGTGCTGACCGAGATCCTCTCCCTGGTCAGCCCGGCGGCGTTCGGACGAGCCTCGCGGATCCGGCGCGCGATGGGTCACATGGCCGCGGCGCTCGGGCTCGAGCATGGCTGGCAGTACGAGATGGCCGGGCTCCTCTCCCAGCTCGGATGCATCGCGCTGTCGCCTGAAGTGCTGGGCAAGGTCTGGGCGGGGCAGGCGTTGACGGAGGAGGAGCAGGCGATCGTGGAGCATCATCCGGCCGTGGGGCGCATGCTCCTGGAGAAGATCCCGCGGCTGGAGCCGATGGCGCGGATGATCGCGAGACAGAACCTCCGTCCGGGAGAGACGGCGCCGGGACCGGACGGCGGCGCCGAGGATGCCTCCGTGGTGCTCGGGGGCGAGATGCTGCGCACCGCCCTGGCGCTCGATCAGTACCTGGCCCAGGGCTACAGCGTCCCGACCGCTCTCGGCAGTCTTCGGCGACAGGCGAGCCGCTATCCCATTCGGCTGCTGACCGCGCTGGAGAACCTCGTCCTGGATGGACCGCCCCGGATCCTCGCCGTCCGCGTGCACGAACTCGATACTTCGATGGTGCTCGACCAGGATGTCTACGCGCGCAACGGCATGCTCCTCGTCGCGCGCGGCCACGAGGTCACCGTGCCGGTCATTCTCCGTCTGCGCGGCTTCTCGAAGGGAGCCGGGGTGGTCGAACCGATCCGGGTGAGCATCGCCGGTGCCGCGGACGAACGCGCGGCAGCCTGAGTTCCCGGATCGGGGATTCCGCCGGCGCCGCGTGCCTCATCGATCTGTCACTCGGATGACGTCGTGGTCTCCACGCTTTCGAGCCGCCGGGCCGCGGTGACGAGTCCGCCCCAGTCGCGTGGATAGGCCTCGCGCCACGCGGCGATCCGTTCCCCGGCGAGATCCGGCCATCCCAGCTCGAGGTAGAGGTCGATCTCGGTCCGGGCGAGACGGGCGTTCCACGGATCGTTCCGGCGAGCGCGATGCAGCGGCGCCAGCGCGCCGATCGGATCTCCCTCGCGGCGGAGGAGCTCGGCCTCGACCGCATCCTTCATCGGATCCTCGATCCCGAGGGTGACGGCGCGATCCAGCGCCTTCCGCGCGGCCTTGTCGTTTCCCCGCACGAGGGCGAGCGCGGCCTTGCGGAGGGCCTGCTCCGCGGCGCGACGGCGCTCGCTCGAGTTCTGCGGCTTGTCGGGCGCCACGGCGTCGGCCTCGTCGAGCCAGCGCTCGGCGTCATCGGGGAGATCGTGCCGGAGCGCCAGATCGACGCGCAGCATGAGCCGGTTCCAGCTGTCGTCGGAACCGACCTGAGCGTCGTCCCTGGCCTGATCGAGATCCCCGTTCTCGCGCACCCGTTCCAGCGCGTCGGCCCGACGAAGCGAGGCGATGGCGTCGCGGACGTCGGCGGCTGGAGCCCCGGGCGGCTGTGACCGCAGCCGCCGGGCCTCCTCGGTCATCGCGTCGATCGCGTCGGACAGTAGAGTATCGGCGTCCGGATCGGGATCGTGCGTGTCGGCCCGGAGCGGCACCCGGAGCAGGTCGCCGACCTCCACCGTGCCGGTGAAGAGACCGTTCTCCGGCAACCCGCGGACGCGCAGGAAGGTCGGACGAGCCGAACCTCGCGGCAGCGACAGGGCGCTCGAGCTGTCGCCCTCCAGACGAGCGAGGACCGGATCGGAAAAGGCGGCGACTCGCCCGTAGCTTCCCCGGCGGATGATCTCGGGGGCGAGGAAACGAGGATCACGGACGAGGTCGCGTCCGGCGGCATAGATGCTGAACTCCAGCCGGTACCAGCCGGTGGGTGGTCCGTCCTTCGGCGCTTCGAGGCGGAACGGACCGGAGGAGAGCGTGCCGCGATCGACGATCCGCCCGGTCGGGGTGTAGAGGCGGTAGAACGCGTCATCGAGGAAGTCCTCGAGGGCCGCCTCGGCCCGCGGATCGCAGAGGATCGTCTCCTCGCGATCGAGTCGGACCCAGGCGTCGCCGCGCAGCAGCAGGGGGTCGCGCCGTCCCTCCAGGATGGCCGGGTGAAGCGTATCGGGGAGGAGGTGCCACTCCACCCGCAGCGGCTCGGCCTTTCCGTCGAGGGATGCGGAGACGCGGACGGTGAGATCGCGCAGGCGGGAGCGCAGCGGCAGGATGACGCCGTCTCGTCCCGGCGGCACGAGCAGGGGAGCCTCGCCCCAGCGCGCCTCGCGAGACTGCTCGCCGCGGAGGGACGCGTCGGCGCCGAGCAGCGCCGGTCCTTCCACTCCATCGAAGTCGAGCGTCAGCTCGAGCGTGCCGTCTCCCGCGTTGACCCAGCTCGCGAAGAGGGCGATCTCGACGACCGTGCCCCCTTCGACGCGATGCCGCACGACTTCGTCGGCACCGCGCGCCAGCGTCATTCCGGTCCCGCCGCGCAGGGCAGGCGGCGGATGCAGGTGGCTGAGGGCCGTGAGAGCGAGGTCGTAGCTGTTCGCCGGTTCGGCCTGCGTCTCGCGGAGGCGGGCGGTGAGCCGCGTCGCTCCGTCCGGGACGCGGACGAAGATCGCCCGTCGGGCCCCCGGCGTCAGTTCGAGGGTGCGCTCCAGTCGCCATGCAGGTGGTGCCACCTCCTCCGGCCGGATGACAACAGCCGTCAGCGCGGTCTCTTCTCCCGGGGCATCGCCGGAGGCCAGCGTGCGGCCGCCGGGCAGGGTCAGCGCGACCGTCTCGAGGGCGATCCGGCCGCAGTTCAATCCCGGAGCCAGGCGGGAGGGATCGACCAGGACCCGCACCGTGACGCCCGATGCGGGGATCGAGAGCTGGGGAGGGGCCTCGAGCCACGGCACGTTGGAGCGCAGGCGCACGATCCGATGGAACGCCGCGCGGAGCGGATGGCCTGCCTTCTCCGGCAGATCGGGCGCGATCCACCACGTCACCCAGTAGGGGACGGTGCTTCGCTCGTCGCGCTGGTAGAGTCCCTCGCCGGCGCCTCCGGCGTTCTCCACCGCCAGCCGCCAGAAACAGACCGGGTCGCGCGTCGCGGGGACGCCGACGATCGGCACCGCCGCGGAGTCGAGACCCGCGTTCGTCTCACCGGTGTCGGGACGGAAGACCCGGGCCAGCTCCTTCAAAGCGTCATACGCCTCGGGCAGCGACAGAAGCCCCGCTCCCTGCTCGACGAACGGGACATCCGGAATCGGCCTCGCGGTGGCCCGCAGGGCGCGGTCGACGCGCGGCGGGCTGACCGGGACGCCATCCTGCATCGCGGCCGAGAGCAGCAGTGCGAGCGATCCGCAAGCCTGCGGCGCGGCCATGCTCGTGCCGTGCCAGTTGTCCTGGCGGGTGAGGTGCCACGTGGGGAGGGTGCTGACGGCCGCACCGGGGGAGATGAAGTCGACGCCCGGACTGCCGTTCGCCAGCGGGCCGCGCGATGAGAAGTCGAACATCCGGATGGCGGACGGCGGCGATCCGGCGGAAGCGCGGCCGGGCGTGGCCACAGCCATGGGCGTGCCTGCGAGTCGACGTGCATCCATCCGCCGGGGCAGGCCGCCGTAGCTGGTCATCATCTTGAGCGGTGAGAGGGCCGCGCCGATCGTGAAGATGCGCCGCGCCGTGGCCGGAGCGCCCACCGTGGAGAGGCCGGGCCCCTCGTTGCCGGCGCTGGCCGTGATGAAGATTCCGTGGTTCTGCACCACTTCGTCGAGATATCCGGCCTGAAGCTCCCGTCCGTCGTTGAAGTGCGAGGTTCCTCCGAACGAAATGTTGGCGACCATGGCGCCGTGCTCGATCGCCCAGGTGATCCCTTTGGGGATGCTGTTGTGGGAGGTGCTGCCGCCGAAGCGGCCGTTGCCGATCCTGACGGCGAGGAACTGCACCCCGGGCGCCAGGCCGTTCAGGGGATCGTCCGGGCCGTACCAGGCGCCGACGATCCCCGCGACGTGCGTGCCATGCCCACCTTCGTCGAAGACCAGCGAGGCGCGGGCGCCGTCGTCAGCGATCCACGAGAGGGCGAGGCTGAAGTTCGCTGAACCGGGGAAGAGCGCGAGATCTCCCTCTTCGCGAAACGGGGCGAGCGGAGTCTCGTCGCCGAGCTCCCCGTCTTCGTCGGTATCGATCACGAGCTTCCAGGCGCCGCCCAGACGAAGCGCCACCAGGTCGTAGGCCGGGCCGGGATCGTCCCAGTCGCGGTGGGCGGCGCGCCGGAGTTCGCGGTAGGCGCGCAGGCTGTCGCCGGTCTCCCGGACTTCCTCCGCGGAGGTGCGGGCTTCCCAGGCGTCGATCCGCAGGCGGCGTGCCTCGGCCCGCTCGGCCATCAGGCGACGCAGGAGTCCCGGCGGGAGCGTCTCCCGCGCGGAGATGCGGCCGAGCCGATAACGACCATCCTCGGAGCGGTGCGCACCGAGACGAAGCAGCCTCCCGGTGTGCCCCCAGAGGACGGAGTCCGCGGTCGTCACTTCCTCGGGCAGCTCGACCAGCCCGTTGTCGGTGGCGTCGAAGACGTCGAGAATCTTCCGCTTCCCGTCGGGAGTCCGGAGCAGGCCAGGGTGATGAAGATCGATCCCCGTGTCGAGGATCGCGACGATGACGCCGCGGCCATCGGCCGCCGGGTGCTCCTGGAGGAAGCGGGTCACGCCGAGGTCGTCCTTGGGCAGGTAGGCCTGGAGGAGGTCCGCGTCGGTCACGGCGGGCGCACCGGATCCCGATGGGGGCGGGGAGGACGGGGCGGACGGGGCCGCGCCCGTGGCGGCGAGGACGACCGTCCGGGGCGTGAGTCCGGCCGCCAGGAGGGTCAGGACGGCGAGGACGAGCGAGACGGACGTCCCTGAGGGGCGCGGCCTGGTCTTCATCGGGAGGAGCCTCCGGATTCCGGTGAAAGGAACGGGTGGAGAGTAGACCGTAGAAGAGGAATTGTCTGCCAGGATTGGTGGCGTGGGTCTCGAATACCGGAGGAAAGTCCCCGACGGTGAGCTTCCGGACGGTCATCCGACGTTGGTCTTGTCACTCCTCGCACTCCGGCACCAGCTTGCTGTATCCGGCGGCGCGTGACGCACTTCAACGTCACGGCGAACCTGACGGCCGCGTGGACCGCCCCCCAGACCGTAGAGGCGTCTCCTCCAGGGGCGCTGTGGCGCGGCGAATGGTCGTCGTGCTGCCGTAAGCGGAAACGTCATCCCGCGCCACTCCCTGCCCGGTCACTGAACCCGCGCCGCGCCAGCTCCCGCCGCAGATCTTCCACCGCGGGCCGCGCCTGCGCCAGCACGTCCACCGCCTTCGCGAAGTCGAGGATCCGGACGTCGGCGATGCGGGCGCGCACGAGGATGTCCGGTCGGCCGGCGGCGAGCCGCCGTTCCAACGCATCGTCCTGCAGAATGTCGAACGCGCCGAGAAGCGCTTCGAGGGGGTTCGGCGCATCCCGCGGGCCCGGAGAGATCGCCCGCCCCACATCGACCGCGATCACGAGATCGCACCCCGAAAGTTGGCTGTACGGGACCGCATTGCTGAGCCCGCCGTCCACCAGGATCCGGCCGTCCTGCGGCAGTGGAGGAAAGACGCCGGGGATCGCGATGCTCGCGCGAATGGCCGCGTGAAGATCGCCCCTTCGCAACGCGACCTCTTCGCCGGTCCAGAAGTCGGTCGCGACGATCGTGAGGGGGATCTCGAGATCCTCGAAGCCCGGTTTCATGATGCCGCCGAGCAGGTGCAGCAGGAAGTGGTCGGGGCTAATCAATCCACCGTGGCGGAGGTCGGAGAGATGTGGGCGAACCCACTTCAGCAGAGCCGCCCCTTTTCGTACCCGTGCGCGGAGCGCCTCGCGCGGGGAGACGAGATGCGACTCGACGAGTTCCCGGATCGCGCGGCCCGACAGGCCGGAGGCGTAGAGCGCGCCGATCAACGACCCCATGCTGGTCCCGGCCATGGCACACGGCCGGAGATCGAGCTCATCCAGCAGCTCGAGCACCTGGATGTGCGCCAGGCCCCGAACGCCCCCCCCGCCCAGCGCGATCCCGACGCGAGGCATTCCCCTCCCTTCGCCGATCCCGAAACGCTCGAGGCGACCGTTGCTCGGCCGCTCTAGAACACGCTCACCTTGAAGTACTTTTTCGGATCCGCCTTGATGTCCGCCACCAGGCGCCTCGTCTCCCCGATCGTCTGCGTCAGTTCGCGATAGAGCTCCTTGTCCTGCATCAGCATCCCCGCGGTCCCCTCGCCCCGCGCCACGCCGGCCAGTAGGGAATCGGCGCGGATCGCGGCCCCCTCCAGCGCCGCCAGCGCGGTGTCGGCACGGGCCGAGACCCGCTCCGCGCTGTCCAACAGGCGTCCGACCTGCACATCCCGCTCGCCCAGGGTCTTGTGCAGGTCATCCATCGCCAGGCTGAAGTTACGGACCGCCGTGCCGAGTTGTCCGTGCGTCTCCTTCATGAAGGCCGCGAGGTCGCTCGTGATCGTCTCGGTGTTCGCCAGCACCCGGCGCAGCGAGCCCTGATCGCTCTCGTCGAAGGCGGCCAGCAGGGCATCAACGCGATTGGTGAGCCGTTCGAACGAGGCGAGCACCACCTGGAGGTTCGTCATGAACTCGGGGATGCCGGGCTGGTAGATGCCGGCAAAGACCCGTGAGGCCGGGTCAACGGGCGTCGTCTCCGTCCCCGGATAGACCGCGACGAGCTTCTGCCCCATGATGCCGACGTTCTCGATCGCGAAGCGAGTATCGGGATAGATCTGCACGCCCTTGTCGAGGTTGAGCGTGACGAGCGCGCGGCCGTTCTCGAAGGTAATACTCGACACCTGGCCGGACGACACCCCCCGCACCTCGACCGGATCGCCCCGGACCAGGCCGCTGGTGGTCGGAAACTCGACCGTCACTTTGACGATTGTTCCTCCGACTTTGAAGTTCTTGAACCAGAGCACACCGGCCACCAGGACGGCGACGGACAGGACGAAGGCGATCCCTACCCTGACTTGTTGGCTTCGTTCCGACATCCGTTCCTCCCGCTTCAGTCTCTGCGATCCGCCGCCGCCGCCCCGTCGCCGGTGGCCGGCGGCTCCTCGGCCTCGCCGTTGATGAATTGCCGGACGACCGGATCTGCGCTGGCGCGGATCTCATCCGGCGTGCCGACGAAGTGGACCTTACCCTGGTGCAGCAGGCAGAGTCGGTCCCCGATCGTGTACGCGCTCCTCATGTCGTGCGTCACCGCCACGGAGGTCACGTGCAGGCTGCGCTGCAGTTCCTCGATCAGCCGGTTGATCTGCTCGGCGGTGATCGGATCGAGGCCCGTGGTCGGCTCGTCGTACAGGATGTAGTCGGGGTCCATCGCGATCGCGCGCGCGAGGCCGACGCGCTTGCGCATCCCGCCCGACAGGTCGGCCGGCTTCTTCTCCTGGATGCCGGGGAGGCCGACCAGGGCGAGCTTCTCCTCGCAGATCCGCCGGATCTCCGATTCACTCTTTATGGTGTGCTCCCGCAGCGCCAGGCCGACGTTCTCGCCCACCGTCATCGAGTCGAAGAGCGCGGCCATCTGGAAGAGCACTCCGACGCGCCGCCGCAGGAGGGCCAGTTCGTCGGAGGGGAGCCGGGCGACGTCCTGGTCGTCGATGCGGATCTCCCCGCCGTCCGGCCGGATGAGGCCGATGATGCTCTTCAAGAGGACGCTCTTGCCGCAGCCGGATCGGCCGAGGATGACGGTGCACTGCCCGGTCGGGATCTCGAGGTCGATCCCGTCCAGGACCGTGGCGGCGCCGAAGCGCTTGGTGACCTGACGGATGGAGATCATGAGGAGATCAACCTGTCGCAAAGAGAATGCGGAAGATCACCTCCGCCAGGAAGTAGTCGGCGACCAGGATCATCACGCAACAGGCGACCACGGCCTTCATCGTCGCGGTGCCGACCCCTTCGGCGCCGCCCGAAGTCGTGAAGCCGTAGTAGCAGCCGGAGATGGCGATGATCGCTCCGAAGACGAACGACTTGATCAGACCGCCGTAGACGTCGTGCGGGTCGAACATGAAGCGCATCCCGCGGGTGAAGGTGTGCGTCGAGATCCCCACGCGCGCCACCGCGACGGACATCCCTCCGACGATCGCGATGGCGTTGGCGAAGACCGTGATGACGGGAAGCATCACGACGGCCCCGATGAAGCGCGGTACGGCCAGGTACCGCACCGGCTGGATGGCGAGGGTCTCCAGGGCGTCGACCTGCTCCGTGACCTTCATGCTGCCGATCTCGGCGGCAATCGAGGCACCGACGCGGGCGCCCACGACGAGTGCGGTCAGGACGGGCCCGAGCTCGATGAAGACCGACTTGGCCAGAAGGGTTCCGACGTACATCAGCGGGATCGCCCCCTGGAGTTGGTAGGAGCTCTGCAGGGCGGCGACGCCCCCGACGAAGATCGAGGTGAGGAAGACCAGCGGCAGCGACTCGTTGCCGATCAGGTAGCACTGGCGGAGGATCAGGCGCCGGTAGCGCATCCCTCGAGGAAACTCGCGGAGGAAGCGCGCGAGAAAGAGGGCGAATCGGCCCGCCCCGGCGAGGAGGTCGAGCAGGTAGTCGCCGGCGGCGGCCACGGGGCTCGGCAGGGTTCGCGTGCTCACGAGATGCGGGCTCCTCCCCCGGGTCGGCGCGGCTCGGCCCTCGAGCCTGTCCTCAACCGGTTCATCGCGGAGGATAGCCGAATAGGGTGCGAGGCGGAACCTCGGCTGGCGCGGGACCCTGCGGCTCCTGCTGCCGGCGGAGCAGAAGGCCGAGTGGCAGCCTGATGACCGGGAGACAGCCGAGACGATACTCTGCGGCGCGAGGCCGCCCTTCGATGGTATCCTCGATGTCGGGTCGGAATCCGAACGGTGGTTCGATCGCGCGGCGGCGATGGCGTCGTCGATCGATCGCGGACGGGACCCGATGACACGCGATGGTGATGGAAGGCGGGGAGGCGCGATGGCTCATCCGGCTGTCGATCCGATGACGGTCAACCGGGACAAGATCCGACCGGCCGACCGAGTCCTCCGGGCCTGGCTCTCCCGCCATGGGGCGCGGCGGCCGCTCCGTGCCCCGTGCGGCCCCGCGACGCCTTTGCTGTCGGCTCTGCTCGCGGCTCTGCTCGTCGCCGGTTGCTTTCTGGACGAGCCGAGCGACCCGTCCGTTGATACCAGCCCCCCCGCGGCGGTGATGGACCTCCGGGTGGCCGCGGTGACGGAGTCGTCTCTCACCCTGTCCTGGACGGCGCCGGGAGACGACGGGGCAAGCGGAACGGCCCTGGCGTACGACATCCGGTGGTCCCAGAAGCCGATCACGGCGGAGAGCTGGTCCCGGGACAAACCGCTGTCGGCGCCTCCGAAGCCGCGACCGGCGGGAACTACGGAGACGCTCGCCTTTGATGGACTCTCGGCGATCACGCCGTACTCCTTTGCCCTGAAGGCCGTCGATGAGACTGGCCACTGGTCAGCCATCTCCAACGTTGTGGTGGATACGACCAGCCACTGGGCAGACGGTGGCCTGGCGCTGATTCCGGCGGGGAGCTTCCTCATGGGCAGCCCGGCCTCGGAACTCGGTCGCTCCTCGGATGAGCATCCGCATCAGGTGACGATCCCGAGCCCCCTGCTCGTCTCCATCCGCGAAGTCACCCAGTCGGAGTGGCTGTTGGTCATGGGATGGAACGACTCGGCACGCCGGGGGCAGGATCTTCCGGTGGAGTACGTGACCTGGTACGACTGCGTGAGCTACTGCAACCGACGATCGATCCGGGAGCGCCTCACCCCCGCGTACGCCATCGGCCGCGTGATCCAGTCCGGCGACCACCTCGAGTACGCCGATGTGACCTGGGACCGGAACGCCGACGGCTACCGGCTGCCGACGGAAGAGGAGTGGGAGTACGCCTGTCGGGCGGGGGGCACGACGGCGTTTGCCCTCGGCGAGATCACACATCTCTATTGCGCGCCGCTCGATCCCGTCCTCGACCAGGCCGGCTGGTACTGCGGCAACGCGTCGGCGACGACCCACCGCGTGGGGCGAAGGGCGGCCAACGCCTGGGGACTGAGAGACATGCACGGCAACGTCGGGGAGTGGTGCTGGGACGTCTACGATGCCTATCCGACCAGCGCGCAGACCGGGACGGCGGTCGGGGCCGGTGTGCCGCTCTGGGTGGTCCGCGGCGGAAACTTCAGCACTGACGCCCGGCGGTGCCGGTCCGCGGAGCGGTCGGCTTGGGAGTCGAGTCTGCCGAACTCCGCGGTGGGACTGCGGGTCGTGAGGACGGTCCGGTGAGATCCGCCGGTCCGTCGGCGACAACGGCGCGCGGATCGAGCCGGATCCGGTCGCGTTCCGTGGCTTGAGGCCCGAAATCAACCTGCTCCGATCCATCGCTATCTGAGACCAGGGGAAACGGTTTAGGATCCACCGCAATGGTGGGGCGTCCCGGCACCGGTCGGGGCAGCCAGGGAGGCGGCCTTCCCCGGACCCGGGGCGTGGTCGGCGAACACTCGGAGCGGAGCGGCCCGGGAGGTCGCGCGGGGACGTGGCGTGAAGGTTCTCCATCTCGACACCAGTGCGGAGTGGCGCGCGGGACCGCAGCAGGTTCTCTATCTCACGCGAGGGCTGGAGGAGCGTGGCATCGTCTCGGTCGTGGTGACGACGCCGGGTGGGGCCCTGGCGCGGCGGCTGCGACGGCAGGACCTGCCGCTCCTCGAACTCCCGCTCACGTCCGGCTTCTCGCCGCGAACCGTCCGCTCTCTGCAGCAGGTACTGGCGGATCGTCACTGGCACATCCTCCATGCCCACACCGCTCACGCCCACACGCTGGCGTTTCTGACTTACCGTCTGCCCCCACCGCGCCCGTTCCACCGCCCGGCGCTGGTCGTCACCCGCCGGGTCGGCATCCCGCCGTCGCGGGACCCGCTGACGCGGCTCAAGTACACGGCGGCGGGACAGACCGTGATCTGCGTCTCGGACGCGGTGAGCGGAGTGCTGCAACAGTACGGAGTCCCCCCCGCGACCCTCCGGGTGGTGCGGAGCGGCGTCCCCATCCCGGGCCAGGCCGATCCGTCGGACCCGCTTCCCTCGGAGATCGCTCCGGCCGCGCGCGAGGTGGAGCGCCGTGAACTGCGCGGCGAGTTGGGCGTACCGGCCGACGCTCTGCTGGTCGGCAACATCTCGCCGCTGGCAGAGGGAAAGGGTCACCGGGATCTTCTCGAAGCCTGGGCGGTCGTGGCGGACGCCGTCCCTCGGGCGCATCTGGTCCTGCTGGGCCGGGGGGAACTGGATCGGGACCTGCGGCGACGGACAGATGAATTGGGCGTAGGCGGGTCGACGACTTTCGCCGGTGGGCATTCCAACCCGGCCCGCTATCTGGAGACGATCGATCTGTTGGCGCATGCGTCGATCGAAGAGGGGCTCGGTACACCGATTCTGGACGCCCTCGCCGCCGGCGTGCCGGTCGTGGCGACGCGCACCGGCGGTATCCCGGAGACGATGAACGATGGTGTGACCGGCCTCCTGGTGCCGCCGGCGTCAGCCGAGGCGTTGGCGCGGGCGGTGATCGACCTGCTCGAGGATCACCCGCGGCGGGAAGCGATGGGCCGAGCCGGCCGCGACTGGGTGATCGAACGATTCTCCACGGACCGCATGGTCGACGAGACGCTGGCGATCTACCGCGATGTGCTGAGCCGCGGAGTGTGATACGCCCACCCCCTTCGGCAGGATGCTGAAGGCGGCGGGCGCCGATTACAACCTGACCTGCGACAGAGACCAGCCGCATCCCCGTCCCCGGGGCGTGCGGCCGGTCTCTCTCGCATCCGTCGTCTAATGAACGAGAACGATCGGCTTCGAGCGCACGAAGCCGGGCGCCTCCAGCCGGGCGTAGTAGACGCCCGCGGCGACGGGCAGCCCGGTATCGTTCCGGCGATCCCAGGTCAGCGTGTGCCGGCCCGGCTCGACGACCCCGTCGTGCAGCGTGCGGATCAGCGCCCCGGAGACATCGAAGACGCGTACGGCGACGCGGGAGCGGCTGGGCGCTTCGAAGCGCACGTCCGCCCGGCCGGCCGCGGGATTCGGATGCACGCGGGAGAGCATCCAGGTGGTCGGCGCGAGCGCCGGCTCCACCGACTCCGGATCCATGACCTCCTCGACCGTCAGAACGAAGTCGTCGATGAGCGCCTCGACCAGGGAGTTCGAACCGGTATCCGAGGCGACGAAGCGGATCCGGACCTGGTCGGTCAGCGTGATGTAGCTCTCCAGATCGAAGGTCCGCTCGACCCACGCATTGGTGCTGGCCGTGGTGTGTTCGAGATCGACCCAGGTGACGCCGTCGCCCGTGACCTCGACATCCCAGTAGTCCTGGTTGGGGTTGTTCCCCAGGTTGTTCGTGTACCAGACCCAGTAGCGGACGGTCGCGCCATCGACGCGGGAGAGGTCGAACGTGGGGGTGACCAGCGTCGTCGTCCCGCCGTCGAGGTCCTGCTCGCCCGCGGCGCCGCCGGGGCTGCCGTTGCCGGTGACGAAGCAGGTGACGCCGGGCGGGGAGGTGTGATCGTCCTCCGGCTGGACCACGCTGCCGTTGTAGGTGGTGCCGTTCGGATCAACGCGCGTCCAGAGCCCGCTGGTGGCGTTGTCACCAGCCACGCCGATCGTCCAGCCACGCGCCGCCTCGACGTCGTCTGCGAAGCCGCCGACCGTCAGCTGGAAGTTCAGGACCGCGGTGTAACCGAAGTCGGCCTGAACCGTCGCCTCGACCGTCTGCACCGACGGCACGGGGCATCCCGGCGCGATGCGCACGACGACCGGTGAGAAAGATCCCTCTCCCTGCGCCGGGATCTCCGCACAGGTCCCGGTGGCCTCGACGATCTCCACGAAGAGACTGCCGCCGGTGAGGGTCAGCACCGCGTTGGACGCGTTGCCATGGCCGGTGTTGCCCATGGTCACGATGACGCCGGCCGACTCGCCGGGGATGAGCCACCCGGATCCGTTGCCCAACGGCGGATCATCGTTCACCGCGGTTCGGGTGCAGGCGAGCACCGGGCATCCGACCGTGAGCGCGAAGGAGTCGTTCCAGGAACCCTGGGCCGACTGCACGGTGAGGTTGAACTCGACGGGATGATTGTCCGGCGTGGCATCGGAGAGCTCGACCCGGTAGTTCCCCAGACTGGTGACGGTGCCCCCGGCTGGGATGTCGGGATAGGCCTGGGAGGCGGTCGTGATCGTTGCGTAGGTGTCGTTCGTGGTCAGGGCCGCCGTCACATCCGTGGCTGCCTCTACGCCGACGTTCTTGAGCTGGACCGAGAGGTCGACCGTCTCGCCCGCATCGCACACGCCATCGCCGTCGCCCGTGACGCCGTCCAGCACCGTGGTCGACTCGTGAACGACGTACGGCCCGCTCGGCGCGGTCACCGGGATGTCGACCCGGTATGGCCGCCGGTTCTGCGCCGTGACGCAGAGATGGGCTGTGCCCGGCAGGAGTTGGTTCCAGATCGGCAGCGTCAGGTTGCCACCGGCATCGGTCGTGCCGGCCCCGAGCAGGGTGCCGCCCATGGTCAGTCCGACGTAGCTGTTCGGAGCGGCCGTGACCTGGATCGAGGTCCAGCCGACCAGGATGGCCGCGGGATGGGTGACCGGGTTGACCGCCGGCACGCCCAGGTAGGTGCTCAGCGTCGGGTCGCCCATCAGGTTGTAGATGTTCCAGTAGTAGGTGGTCAGGCCCGAACCCGACTCCGTCACCGCCAGGTTGCCGCAGAAGACGTAGGCGTCGTTCGTCACGTACCACTTCGACATCG
>CAYJLF010000033.1:0-28489 GCA_964371055.1 uncultured bacterium
CGCGAGGGCGGCCGCACGGTCGGCGCCGGCGTCGTCACGGAGATCACGGAGTAGGTTTCGGGGCCAGGTCCGGCGGGCGCTCTGTGGCGCGCCCGATCGGTCCGTCCCGGGTCATTGACGCCGACGGGCGTCTCGGAGAGACCAGGTGGCTGCTCAGAAGATCCGGATCAAGCTGAAGTCGTACGATCACACCCTGCTCGACAAGTCCGCGGGGGAGATTGTGCAGACCGCCAAGCGGACCAACGCCATCACGGCCGGGCCGATCCCGTTGCCGACCAAGCGTTCCCTCTGGACGGTTCTGCGTTCGCCCCACGTCGACAAGAAGTCGCGCGAGCAGTTCGAGATACGGGTGCACAAGCGGCTGATCGAGATCACGCAGGCGACGCAGCAGACGATGGACTCCCTGATGAAGCTGGAACTACCGGCCGGGGTTGACATCGAGATCAAGCTCCACGGCTGAGTCCGGGAGGTTCGCCGGGCGTGCCTCGACCGCTGAGAGAATGCGGTGCGGCGCGCGGCGGCAGGAGTGACGAGATGATTGGTCTGATCGGGCGGAAGGTCGGAATGACGCAGTTCTTCACCGAGAAGGGCATGCTGGTTCCCGTCACCGTGGTCGAGGCCGGGCCCTGCCGGGTCCTGCAGGTCAAGACTCCGGAGAAGGACGGCTATACCGCGGTCCAGCTTGGATTCGGCGAGGTTCGGGAGAAGCGCCTCACCCGGGCCCGGGTCGGGCATCTCACCCGGCACGGTTCGGGCCCGCTGCGCATTCTGCGGGAGTTCCGGGCCCCGGGCGAACACGCCTACAAGACGGGCGACCAGATCACCGTGCAGGAGATCGAGGTCGGGACTCGGGTCGACGTGGTGGGTACGAGCAAGGGACGGGGGTTCCAGGGGGTGGTCAAGCGGCACCACTACCACGGCGGCCCGGCCAGCCACGGTTCGAAGACGGGAAATCTGCCCGGGTCGATCGGCACCAGCGCCTGGCCCTCGCACGTGATCAAGGGACGGCGGCTCCCGGGTCACATGGGCGACCATCGCTGCACGGTGCGCAACCTGAAGGTGATCAGGATCGACACCGACCGGAACCTGGTGCTGGTCGAGGGCTCCATCCCCGGGGCCAACGGCAACTACGTGCTCATCCGTCCGGCGAAGATCGGGCGGCAGGGCCTCGGATGGAAGAAAGGATAGCGATCATGGCGACGACCACCCTGCGTGATCCCCAGGGGGCGGAAAAGGGAACGGTGGAGCTGCCCGCCTCTCACTTCGAGGCGAAGATTCACCGTCATGCCATGTGGCAGGTGGTGACGGCGTACCTGGCCAACCAGCGGCAGGGGACCTCGCAGGTCAAGACGCGCGGAATGGTCAGTGGCGGCGGCAAGAAGCCGTTCCGGCAGAAGGGCACCGGCCGCGCCCGCCAGGGCACCAGTCGCGCCGCGCACTATGTCGGAGGCGCCCGCGCCTTCGGACCCTCTCCGCGGGACTATCGGATCGACATTCCGAAGAAGACGCGTCGGCTCGCGCTGCGCTCGGCCCTCACGGTCCGGGCGAAGGAAGGCAAGGTCACCGTCGTGACGGACGCCGGCGTGACCGAAGGCCGGACGCGCGAGGTGTTCGGCATGCTGCAGAGGCTGGAGATCGCCGGCCGCAAGTGCCTCATCGTCATCGACTCGAATGATCCGCGCGTCGTGCGCGCGGCCCGGAACATTCCGGGTGTCTGGACGTCGAGCACCGGCCAGCTCAACACCTACGAGGTGCTGCGGGCCGAGCACATCGTCATCACCCGGCAGGCCCTGGACTCTCTGCAGGGGGGGCGGTCGGAATGAAGGATCCCAGGAGCATCGTCCAGCTCGCCATCATCAGCGAGAAGGGGACCCGTCTCCGGACCGAGGCGAACAGCTATCTGTTCCGCGTGCACCCGGGGGCGAATAAGGTCGAGATCGCCGCGGCGGTCGAGAAGATCTTCAGCGTCACCGTGACGCAGGTCCGGACCATGAATCGCAAGGGGAAGCCGAAGCGTCTCGGGCGTTTCGAAGGCAAGCGGTCGGATTGGAAGAAGGCCGTGGTCACGCTCAAGACCGGCCAGACGATCGAGGTTTTCGACCAGGTCTAGCGCGGTTGTGGGCGCGTTCGGCCGGAGTGCGGCCGCCTTGGGGCGGCGGGCCGGCCGGGTGGGGAAGCAAAAGGAGCAATCCTGATGGCCTTGAAGAAGTTCAAGCCGGTCACGCCGGCCCTCCGGTTCAAGACCGTCTCCGACTTCTCGGAGATCACCAAGAAGGAACCGGAAAAGGCCCTCCTGCGGCCGCTCACGCGGTCGGGCGGGCGCGACAGCCACGGCCATGTCTCCGCCTGGCAGCGGGGCGGCGGGCACAAGCGGCGCTATCGCGTGATCGACTTCAAGCGGGACAAGATCGGCATTCCGGCCAAGGTCGCCGCCATCGAGTACGACCCGAACCGGTCCAGCCGGATCGCCCTCCTGCATTACGTCGACGGGGAGAAGCGGTACATCATCGCTCCTTTGGGCGTGGGCGTGGGCGATACCCTGATGGCCGGTCCCGAGGCCGAGGTGCGCGAGGGGAACTCCCTGCCGCTCCGCCTCGTGCCGCTCGGGACGGCGGTGCACAACCTCGAACTCGTTCCCGGCCGTGGCGGCCAGGTCGCGCGCGGGGCCGGAGCCGAGTGCCAGCTCATGGCCAAGGAGGGACGACACGCCCAGGTGCGCCTTCCCTCCGGCGAAGTGCGGATGTTCGACCTCGACTGCTATTGCACCATCGGCAAGGTCGGCAATATCGACCACGAGAACATCGTGATCGGCAAGGCCGGCAAGTCCCGCTGGCTGGGACGTCGTCCCTGCACGCGGGGAGTGGCCATGAACCCGCATGACCACCCGATGGGCGGCGGCGAGGGACGTACTTCGGGAGGCCGGCATCCCTGCACGCCGTGGGGCAAGCCGACCAAGGGGTTCAAGACCCGGAAGAAGAAGCCCTCGGACAAGTACATCGTCCGGCGGCGGAACCAGAAGTAGGGGGAGGCGGAGCGACCATGGCTCGTTCGATCAAGAAGGGTCCGTACCTGGACGCGAAGCTGATGCGGAAGATCGAGGACATGAACCGCGTCCGGGAGAAGAAGGTCATCCGGACCTGGGCTCGCCGCTCGGTGGTTACCCCCGACTTCGTCGGCCATACGGTCGCGGTCCATAACGGCAATAAGTTCATCCCGATCTATGTGTCGGAGAACATGGTGGGGCACAAGTTCGGTGAGTTCGCGCCGACGCGGACGTTCCGCGGTCACGCGAAGTCGGACAAGACCACCTCGGTGAAGTAGGTTGCCGTAGCAGGCGGCCGGCGGTGAATCAGGCGGCGTAGCGGCGAGGTCAGAGGCGCGGTGCGACGGCCCGGGTAACGGAGCCGAGAGGTAACGCGGCACAGAGCGCGGCGCCACCTCGAAACGGGAGAAGGAAGATGGAAGCCAAAGCCATGGCCAAGTACGTGCGGGTATCTCCGCGGAAGGCGGACCGCGTACTCCGCCTGATCCGCGGGCTCCCCGTGGACCGGGCGCAGGAAGTGCTGGCCTTCACGACGCGGCCGATCGCCAAGCAGGTGTCGAAGATCCTGAAGTCGGCCGTGGCCAACGCCACGCACCGCCAGGAGAAGGACGAGGAGAAGGGCGCGCGGGTCGCGGTTGAGAACCTGCGCGTCAAGACGGCCGTGGCCGGGGCCGCGCCGACCATGAAGCGGTTTCTGCCGCGCGCGCAGGGGCGGGCTACCCCGATCCTGAAGCGGTCGGCGCATATCACCATCGTGGTCGGGGACGACCTGAAGAAGAAGTAGGAGCGGGGCCGGGCGTCGAGCCCGGCGGTACGGGAGGAGACTCCTTGGGACAGAAAACCAATCCGATCGGCCTGCGGCTGGGAATCATCCGGACATGGGATTCCCGGTGGTTCGCCAAGAAGGACTACGCCAACTTCCTGCAGCAGGACTTGTTCATCCGCAAGTACCTGACGAAGCGCCTGGCCAACAGTGGCGTGGCGAAGTTCGTCATCGAGAGGCGGGGCGGGAGCAAGGTCGACGTGGCCATCTACACGAGCAAGCCGGGGATGGTCATCGGTCGAAGCGGAACGCAGGTCAACCAGATCCGCGACGAGCTGCAGCACCTGACGGGGCGTGAGGTCTTTCTCGACATCAAGTCGATCGACAACCCCGACGTCAACTCCTTCCTGGTCGCGGAAGGGGTCGCACGGCAGCTCGAGCAGCGTGTCTCGTTCCGCCGCGCCATGAAGAAGGCGGTCTCCACCACGATGCGCTCGGGCGCGCTGGGGATCCGGATCATGGCCTCCGGCCGACTGGGCGGGGCGGAGATGTCGCGCGTCGAGACCTATCGCGAGGGCCGGGTTCCGCTCCACACGCTCCGGGCGGACATCGACTACGCGCGTGCCACCGCGGTCACGACCTACGGCGCCATCGGCGTCAAGGTCTGGATCTTCCGGGGCGAGGTGCTGGGCGGCGAAATGGTGAAGGAAGGCGGACCTCCGGGCGTGCCCGGCGGGCGCCCGCCACGGCATCGGGACAATCGCTAGGGGCCGGTGAAGAGCAGGCACGGCCGGCCGCGCGGATCGATCGCGCCGCGGCGTGACGGGAGTCAGTCGACATGTTGATGCCGAAGCGGACAAAGTACCGCAAGCAGCAGCGGGGCCGGATGGGCGGGCTGGCCATCCGGGGGGGCAGCATTGCGTTCGGGGAGTTCGCCCTGAAGGCGATGGAGCCGGCGTGGGTGACCAACCGCCAGATCGAGGCGGCGCGCGTGGCGATCAACCGCCACATCAAGCGCGGCGGCAAGATGTGGATTCGTGTCTTCCCCGACAAGCCGATCACCAAGAAGCCGGCCGAGACGCGCATGGGCAAGGGGAAGGGGAATCCCGAGGGCTGGGTGGCCGTGGTCAAACCGGGCCGCGTGCTGTTCGAGCTGGAAGGGATCCCGGAAGAGATGGCGCGCGAGGCCCTGCGGCTGGGCGCGAGCAAGCTGGCGGTCAAGACGAAGTTCGCGGTGCGCACGATCCACTGATCGGCGCGCGGCGCCGCGGCGCGGTCCGTCCCCAGGGCGGGACCGGGCCGGCAGCGGCGGTCACGGGAGGAAGGTCGTGAAGGAAAACAAGGCGGGCAGCCTCCGCAACCTGACGGTCGAAGAGCTGGAAGCGAAGCTCCGTACCCTCCGGGAGGAGGTCTTCAACCTGCGTTTCCGGAATTCGATGGCGCAGCTGGATAACCCGCTGCGGCTGCGCGGGGTCCGGCGCGATATCGCCCGGATCGAGACGGTGCTCCACGAGCATCGCCGCGGCATCCGGAGCGTCGCGGTCCAGGAAGGCAAGTAGGGGAAGGCGGAGCATGGTGACGCAGAGCATGAGCACTCGAGGCGCCGGCGCGACCGGCACGACCGGCCGGAGCCTCCGGAAGACCCGCGAAGGGATCGTCGTCAGCGCCAAGATGGACAAGACGATCGTCGTGGAGCAGAAGCGCCGGGTTCCGCACCCGCTGTACAAGCGGTACATCACGCTGACCAAGAAGTACTACGCCCACGACGAGCAGAACGAGTGCGCCGCGGGCGATGTCGTCCGGATCATGGAGACGCGCCCGCTCAGCAAGATGAAGCGGTGGCGTCTGGTCTCCATCCTGGAGAAGGCGCGGTAGCCGGAGCGTTCCGGGGGCGCGCCGTCGGCCGGAGCGGTCGGGCGGGTGACGCGGCTCCGGCGCGCGGGTTGACGGATCGCGCGCGAGCGCGGCCGGTGCAGGTGTCATGACGAGGGGCGGCCGGGGGCCGCATCGAAACGATCGGCGGCCCAAAGCCGCGCAGGAGAGGCGGAGATGATCCAGCAACAGACGATGTTGACCATCTCGGATAATTCCGGGGCCCGCCGGGCCATGTGCATCAAGGTCCTGGGCGGTACGCGCCGGCGCTACGGGACGGTGGGCGACATCATCGTGGTGGCGGTCAAAGACGCCCTCCCCGGCGCCAACGTCAAGAAGGGGGACGTCGCGCGGGCGGTCATCGTCCGAACGCGGAAGGAGATCCGCCGCAAGGATGGCTCCTACATCCGGTTCGATCAGAACGCCGCGGTCCTGATCGACAAGGAGAAGGAGCCGAAGGGCACGCGCATCTTCGGGCCGGTGGCCCGCGAGCTCCGCGAGAAGGAGTTCATGAAGATCGTCTCCCTGGCTCCCGAGGTGATCTAGGGCCGGCTCCACGGCCCGGAGCTGATCCGGCCGACACCGGCCGCGTGGCAGAGGCAGGAGGAAATCCGATGCAGATCCGCAAAGGGGACACCGTGGTGGTGTTGAGCGGAGCCGAGAAGGGTAAGACCGGTCGCGTGCTGACCGTGTATCCGAAGCATGGCACGGTGCTGGTGGAACGGGTGCGCCTGATCAAGCGGCACACCAAGCCGGGCCGGAAGCAGAACATGCAGGGCGGGGTCGTCGAGCGCGAAGCGCCGATTCCTCTCGCCAAGGTCGCCCTGATCGATCCGAAGAGCCACAAGCCGACCCGGGTGCGGATGCAGTACGGCTCGGACGGCAGCAAGGTCCGCCTGGCGACGAAGTCGGGGGCGGAGATCGAGAAGGTCCGGTAGCGGTTTCGGATCCGCGCGGAAGCGCGATCCAGCGGACCGCCTGATGTCCGCCCGAACGCCGGCCGCCGCGAACGCGGGGGCCGGAGCGGGGCGAACGGGAGAGCAAGAGGAACGAAATGAGCGCGAAAGTCGCCAAACCGAATCCGAAGGCCAAGCCGGAGGAGGCCAAGAAGCCGGGCAAGAGGGGCGAGGTTCAGATCGACCCCGCGCCGGCCAGCAAGCTGCGCGAGTTCTACCGGCAGGAGGTCATCCCGACGCTGGTCAAGCGGTTCGGGTACACCTCGGTCATGCAGGTGCCGCGGGTGGAGAAGGTCGTCGTCAACATGGGCGTCGGAGACGCGCTGCAGAATATCAAGCTGCTCGACGCCGCCGTCACGGACATGGAGATCGTCACCGGTCAGAGGCCGGCGATCCGCCGCGCGAAGAAGTCGATCTCGAACTTCAAGCTGCGGGCGGGCCAGCCGATCGGCTGCATGGTCACCCTGCGGGGCGCCCGGATGTGGGAGTTCCTCGAGCGGCTGACGACGATCGCGATCCCGCGGATTCGCGACTTCCGCGGCCTGTCGCCGCGCTCGTTCGATGGCCGGGGGAACTACACCTTCGGCGTCAAGGAGCAGGTGATCTTCCCGGAGATCCAGTACGACAAGGTAGAGAAGATCCGGGGCATGGACGTCACCCTCGTCACGTCGGCGCGCACCGACGAGGAGGGGATGGAGTTGCTCCGGGCGATGCGCTGGCCGTTCCGGGAGCAGCAGTAGTCCCGAGGCGGCCCTTCCGGTAACGTGGTTCCGGAAGGCATGGACCCCAGAGGTCGGGCGGCCCGGTCGGGTCGCGGTAGCGAAGAGCAGGAGTCTGGCAGACAGAGCGTTGACGGAGGAAGGAACCAGGTGGCCAAGAAATCCCTCGTCGAGAAGTGGAAGCGGGAGCCCAAGTTCAAGGTGCGGGGCTACAACCGCTGCCGTCGGTGCGGGCGCCCGCGGGCGTACCTGAGGAAGTTCGGCATGTGCCGCATTTGCGTTCGCGAACTGGCTCTGCACGGCGAGTTGCCGGGCGTGGTCAAGGCGAGCTGGTAAGGGAGTCGTAATCGATGAGCGTCACCGATCCGATCGCCGACATGCTGACCTGCATCCGCAATGCGTCGCAGGCCAAGCACAAGAAGGTCGATGTCCCCGCTTCCCGCGTGAAGGAGGAGATCGTCAAGGTTCTCGAGCGCGAGCACTTCGTCCAGGGGTATCGCCGCATCGAGGACGACCGCCAGGGACTCCTGCGGATCTACCTCCGGTACGATGACACGTTGATGCCGATGATCCAGCATCTGCGCCGTGTCAGTACGCCGGGACGGCGGGTCTATGTGGGCCGTGGCAAGGTCCCGCAGGTTCGCAACGGTCTGGGGTCGGTCATCCTGTCGACGCCGCAGGGCGTGATGACGGACCGGGACGCGCGGAGCGCGGGAATCGGCGGCGAAGTCCTGGCCGAGGTCTGGTAGACAGTCCGAAGGCCGGTCCGGTAGCCATCCGGACGCAACGACCCGCGGGGAAGTCGCGCGGCGAGTCGCGGATCGAACCGAACGGGCGGGCGGCGTGATCGTTGCCCGGGCAGCCGGGGCAAGACGGGGCCGATGGAGCCCCAAAGAGAGGCAATCGTCCATGTCGAGAGTGGGAAAGAGCCCTATCCAGGTGCCGCAGGGTACGACCCTCACCCTGCAGGGGCGGGTCGTCACGGCGAAGGGACCACTCGGTGAGCTGACCTACGAGCTCCGCCCGGGCATCGGGGTGGAGTTCGAGGACGGCGTCGCGCGAGTGATCAACAACCTCGGGGCCGGAGCGGGGAGCGCCCTGCATGGCGTCTCGCGTGCGATGGTCGCCAACCTCGTGGAAGGGGTCAGCAAGGGCTTCAGCCGCACGCTGGAGATCGTCGGCACCGGGTGGCGCGCCCAGCTGTCGGGGACGACCCTCGAGGTGCTGCTGGGGTACGCGCAGCCGGTCAAGATGCCGGTTCCGGCGGGACTGACCGCCGAGGTCGCCGATCGTCCTCCGCGCATCACGATCAAGGGGATCGACAAGCAGAAAGTCGGCCAGTTCGCGGCCGAGATCCGCGAGCTTCGTCCGCCCGAGCCGTACCTCGGCAAGGGTATCAAGTACGAGGGCGAGCAGATCCGGCGCAAGGCCGGGAAGTCGGCTGGTTGATGAGGCGGCCGGTGAGCGCGCACGGGCGCGCGACCGGACGAAGTGAGGTAAGAGACGATGAGCTCGGTAGCGCAGAAGAGACTCGAATCACGCCGGCGCCGGCACCATCGCATCCGGCGGAAGCTGTCGGGCACGGCGGAAGTGCCGCGGCTGGCGGTCTATCGCAGCCATCTGCACATCTACGCCCAGTTGGTCGACGACCTGAGCGGGCGCTCGATCTGCGGCACGTCGACGCTCGACCCGGCGATCCGGGAAGGGTTGGTCGGGAAGAAGAAGTCCGAGAAGAGCCGCCTGGTGGGCAAGCGCATGGCCGAGATCGCGATCGGTCGCGGGATCGAATGCGTGGCCTTCGATCGCGGCGGGTATCTCTACCATGGCCGGATCCGCGCCCTCGCCGAGGGGGCACGGGAAGGCGGGCTGAAGTTCTGATGGTATCGGGTCTGGCGGTATCGGGTCTGGCGGTACCGGGTCTGGCGGTACCGAGTCTAACTGCCTCGAGTCTAACGGCGTCGAGCGGGAGGAGCCGAAGTTGAGAGGAGAACGGTCGGAACGGCGGGATCGAGCCGATTGGACGGCCCAACCTGAGTTCACGGAACGCGTCGTCGCGCTCAACCGCGTGGCCAAGGTCGTCAAGGGCGGCCGGCGCTTCGGCTTCAACGCGCTGATCGCGGTCGGCAATCAGAAGGGACGCGTCGGGGTCGGACTCGGCAAGGCCAACGAGGCCTCGGACGCGATCCGCAAGGGCTCGGAAGCGGCCCGCAAGAACATGATGGACGTCCCGCTGATCAAGGGGACGATCCCCCACCGCGTGCTCGGTGCGTACGGCGCGGGACGCGTGATCCTGAAGCCGGCGTCGGCGGGGACGGGAGTGATCGCGGGCGGCGCCGTCCGTTCGGTGCTGGAAGTGGCGGGGATCCAGGACGTGTTGACGAAGAACCTCGGCACGAACAACCCCCACAACACCGTGCACGCGACGGTCGATGCCCTGCAGCAGTTGCAGAGCGCCGCGATGGTGGCGAAGCGGCGCGGCCTGCCGGTCAGCCACTTCGTCGGCAAGCGTCGGGGAATTCCGGTCCCGGCGGTCGCGGTGGCGGCAGTCGAAGCCGCGCCGGTTGCGGACGTCCCCACGGGGACGGTCGCCGTGGAGCCTGCGGCCATCGAGACGGATCCGGATGCATCGGCCGGCGACGGCGCGATCGGGAAGGACACGGCGGGCCATGAGCAAGAAGCTTAAGATCCAGCAGGTCCGCAGCGTGATCAACGCGAAGGAGGCCCACAAGCGGACGATCCGCGCGCTGGGCATCCGGCGGATGAACCAGGTTGTGGTGTTGCCCGACAACCCGCAGATCCGTGGCATGGTGAAGGCCGTGCGCCACATGGTCACGGTCAGCGAGGTCGAGGAGTAGGCCAGGGCCGAGCCGGCGGACCACGGGAGCGAAAGGCTCCGTCCGTCCCGGCCGCGACCGGAAGAGGGCGAGGATGAAACTCAACGAGCTGAGACCGGCAAAGGGCGCTGTCAAGACTCGCAAGCGGGTCGGCCGCGGCGAAGGCTCCGGCAGCGGCGGGACCGCCGGGCGTGGACACAAGGGGCACAGCTCCCGCTCCGGCGGTGGGTCGGCCCCCGGCTTCGAAGGCGGCCAGATGCCGATGCACCGGCGGCTGCCGAAGGGCGGGTTCAAGAACATCAACCGGGTCGAATACCAGGTCGTCAACGTGGGCGACCTGGCCCGGTTCGAGCCGAACACCGACGTCACCCCCGCTTTGCTCAAGCAGGAGCGGCTGGCGCGCAAGCTGACCATGCCGGTCAAACTGCTCGGCCACGGGGACCTCGATCGTCCGGTTCGCATCCGCGTCCACGCCGCCAGCGCTTCGGCCCGGGCGAAAGTCGAAGCCGCCGGCGGCTCGGTGGAAATCCTCGAGAAGAAGAAGGATTGAGGGCGGCGATGCTGCAATCCCTGCAATCGATTTTCCGGATCCCCGAGCTCAGGCGACGGATTTTCTGGACGATGGGGCTTCTGGTCGTGTACCGCCTCGGCGGGCACGTCCCCACCCCCGGAGTGAACGGCGACGCTTTGACGGCGTGGTTCGCCTCGGCCGGCGGGAATACGCTCTTCGGCCTCTTCGACCTCTTCGTGGGCGGCAACTTCGAGAAGGGAACGATCTTCGCGCTGGGCATCATGCCTTACATCAGCGCCTCGATCATTCTGCAGCTCTTCGGGGCGGTCATCCCGTACTTCGAGCGGCTGCAGAAGGACGAGGAGGGGCGCAAGCGGATCACCCAGTATACCCGCTATGGGACGGTGCTGCTGTCGATCGTCCAGGCCGCGGGGATCTCGATCTTCCTCGAGCGTCTCAATTCCGAGGTGGCGATCGTGCCGAATCCCGGGTTCGGCTTCCGGCTCTTGACCATCCTCACGATGACCGCGGGCACGATCTTCATCATGTGGCTCGGCGAGATGATCACGGAGCGGGGAATCGGCAACGGGATCTCGCTCATCATCTTCATCGGGATCGTGGCGCGGACGCCGGTCGAGGTCGTCAACACGATCCGCGGACTGCTGCACGGCGCGATCAACCCGGTTTTCATGACCTTCATCGCGGTGCTCATGATCGCGGTCACGATGGTGGTGATCGCTTTCACCCAGGCGACCCGCAAGGTGCCGGTGCAGTACGCCAAGCGGATCATGGGGCGGAAGATGTACGGCGGGCACACGACGCACCTGCCGCTCCGGGTGACGGCCGCGGGCGTGATCCCGATCATCTTCGCCCAGTCGATCATCATCTTCCCCAGCACGATCGCGACCTTCTTTCCGAACAGCGAGCTCATGATCACGGTGCAGAGTCTCTTTGCGCCGGGGAAAGCGATCTACACGATCCTCTACGGGCTCATGATCGTCTTCTTCACCTACTTCTACACCGCCATCGTCGTCAACCCGGTCGACATGGCGGAGAACATGAAGAAGGTGGGCGGCTTCGTGCCGGGAATCCAGCCGGGGAAGCACACGGCCGAGTACATCGACCGGATCCTGCTGCGGATCACGCTCCCGGGCGCCATCTTCCTGGCGGCGGTCGCGGTCCTGCCTGACATGCTGATGCGGTACGGCAACATCCCGTTCTACTTTGGCGGGACCAGCCTTCTCATCATCGTGGGCGTCGCGCTCGACACGCTGCAGCAGATCGAGTCGCACCTCCTGATGCGGCACTATGACGGATTCATGAAGAAGGGCCGGCTGAGGGCGCGCCGGTAACGGGCGCCGGGCCGGTCGGACCGCGGAAGGGGAGTAAGGACGGAACGGAATGCGGTTGGTGCTGCTGGGAGCGCCGGGATGCGGCAAGGGGACCCAGGGGGAGCGTCTGCGGATACGATTCGGCGTCCCGCAGATCTCCACCGGTGACATGCTGCGCACGGCGATCACAGCGGGTACCACGCTGGGTGAGACGGCCCGGGAGCATGTGGCGGCGGGCGCTCTGGTCTCGGACGGGGTGATGGCCGATCTGGTCCGGGAGCGGCTGGGGCATCCCGACACCGCGCCGGGGTTTATCCTCGACGGGTTCCCGCGCTCGATCCCGCAGGCCGAGAACCTGGATGCATATCTGGCGGAGCGGGCCCTCAAGCTCGACGGAGTGGTCAAGATCGACGTCACGAGGAAACTGCTGCTGGAGCGGCTGACCAGCCGGAGGGTCTGTCCGGAGTGCGGGACGGTCTACAACCTGTCGACGCGGGTGCCGCAGGCGGACGGGGTGTGCGACCGGGACGGGACCCGGCTCGTCCAGCGGGAGGATGACACGGAGGCGACGGTCCGCCGGCGGCTCCATGTCTACGAGGCCTCGACCGCGCCTCTGATCGACTGGTACGACGCGCGGAAGCAGCTCGCGATCGTCAACGGCGAGGGGACGATGGAACAGGTGTTCCGGAGGATCTGCACCGCGATCGGCCAGGCGGCCGAAGACGAGGCGGTGGCTGGTGGCCCGGCCGGAACTGGCGGCCCGGTGGGACCGGCCGGAGCGTGACCACGGTTGTGCTCAAGCGCCCGGACGAGATCGACAAGATCCGGGAGAGCGCGCGGATCGTGGCCGAGGCTCTTGCGCTCGCCGGGTCTCTGGCTCGGCCGGGGGTCTCGACCCGCGAGATCGATCGGCAGGTCGAGGAGTTGATTCGCGGCGCAGGTGGCGTTCCGTCGTTTCTGGGGTATCATGGGTTCCCCGCCTCGACCTGCATCTCGGTCAACGAGCAGGTCGTCCACGGGATCCCGGGTGACCGGATCCTGCGGAACGGGGACATCGTCGGGATCGATGTCGGCGTGTACAAGAACGAGTACCATGGCGACGCGGCCCGGACGTTCCCGGTGGGAACAGTCGACGCGGAGGCGGTTCGCCTCCTGCGGGTGGCGGAGGAGGCGCTCGACCGGGGAATCGCGGCGATCCGTCCCGGTCTGCGGTTGGGGGTGATCTCCCACGCCGTGCAGTCCTGGGTGGAGGAGAACGGGTTCTCCGTGGTGCGCGACCTCGTGGGACATGGCATCGGGCGAAAGCTGCACGAGGATCCGCAGGTGCCCAACTTCGGCCCGGCGGAGACGGGGCCGGTGCTCAGGGCCGGCGCGGTTCTCGCCATCGAGCCGATGGTCAACCAGGGGACGTGGGAAGTACGGACGTTGGACGACCAATGGACGGTGGTGACGAAGGACGGCCGGCTTTCGGCCCACTTCGAGCACACCGTGGCCATCACGCCGGACGGGCCGCTGATTCTGAGCCGGCGCTGAACCGAGCGGGGTCTCCGCCCGCGAACCGGGTGCGGTGATGCAGGGCGGAATGAGGTTCGAGGGGAAGGTGGTGGAGGCTCTGCCGGGAGCCGCCTTCCAGGTGGAGCTGGAAAACGGAAACCGGGTCACGGCCCAGGTCTCCGGCCGGATGCGGGTCAACCGGATCCGGGTCGTCCCGGGGGACCGGGTGATCGTCGAAGTCACGGCGTATGACCCGCAGCGAGGCAGGATCGTCTACCGGTTCGCATGAACCGGGATCGAGACCGGCCTGGGGATCGGGAGATCCGGACCCTGGCCGGCGAGGTGGACCTTCCGGGGCGGAAGCCCAGGTAGGCAGTCCGGGGAAGGACAGATCGAGATGAAAGTCCGGGCATCAGTCAAAAAGATCTGCGATCACTGCAAGATCATCCGGCGCGAGGGCGTTCTGCGGGTGATCTGCAAGAACCCGAGGCACAAGCAGAGGCAGGGCTGATCCCCGCCCCTTCCAGGAGGTTTTCGTCTTGGCACGTATCGCGGGAGTCGACATTCCGAGCGAGAAGCGGGTTGAGGTCGCGCTGACGTACATCTACGGCATCGGCCCGACCACGGCTCGCCGCATCCTCGACACCACCAAGGTGGATCCGAGCAAGCGCGTGAAGACGCTCTCCGATGAGGAGACCGCCCGCCTGCGCAGCGAGATCGAGAACAACTACCGGGTCGAGGGGGCGCTTCATACCGAGATCGGGATGAACATCAAGCGCCTCATGGACATCGGCTGCTACCGCGGCCTGCGGCACCGCCGCAACCTGCCGGTACGCGGACAGCGCACGCGGACCAACGCGCGGACGCGCAAGGGGCCGAAGAAGACAGCGGGCTCGCTGCGTAAGGCGAAGCCCGGGAAGAAGGGCTAACAACCCGGGACGCCAACGGGATCGGGCCTGCTCGGCAGGGCCGGGACCCGCGGCGTGATCACGGCGGCAGGGCCGCGGCGGCTCGAAACGGCGGTCGCGCACGAACGAGGAGAGAGGGGAGCGCACTGGATGGCTGGCCCGACGAAAAAGACGAAGAAGAAGGACCGGAAGGTAGGCGTCAATGGCGTCGTCCACGTGCACGCCTCCTTCAACAACACGATCATCTCGATCACCGACATGGACGGCCAGGTCGTCTCGTGGGCCAGCGCCGGCAAGGTCGGGTTCAAGGGGTCGCGCAAGAGCACGCCGTTCGCCGCCCAGGTCGCGGCCGACAATGCTGCCAAGGAAGCGCTGTCCCAGGGACTGCGCAAGGTCGAGGTGTGGGTGAAGGGCCCGGGCACCGGTCGCGAGGCTTCCATCCGCTCCCTCTCGGCGGCGGGGCTGGAAGTCACGGCCATCCGGGACGTCACCCCGATCCCGCACAACGGCTGCCGGCCGCCCAAGCGGCGCCGGGTCTGATCGAAGCGTACCCGGCCGAGGTGGCCGGGGCGACGGCATCGAGCGCGGGAGAAGCCCGCGCGTTCCGAACGGGCTGACGCCCGGTTCGGCAGGATCGACGGAGGAGATGGATGGCCCGCTACCTTGACGGAAAGTGCCGGCAGTGCCGGCGGGAAGGGATCCGGCTCTACCTGAAGGGCGATCGGTGCTACACCGACAAGTGCGCCATCGAGCGGCGTGCGTATGCCCCGGGAGAGCACGGCCAGAACCGCCGCCTCAAGGTCTCTCCCTACGCCCAGCAGCTGCGTGAGAAGCAGAAGGCTCGCCGTATCTATGGCGTGATGGAGAGGCAGTTCCGGAAGTACTTCGCGTGGGCCGAGCGGAAGAAAGGCGTGACGGGCGAGATCCTGCTGCAGCTGCTCGAGACCCGGCTGGACAACGTCATCTACCGTCTCGGGATCGCGCCCTCGCGGAACGCGGCCCGGCAGCTCGTGCGCCACGGCCACGTGCAGGTCAACGGACGCAAGGTCAGCATCCCGAGCTTCGGGTTGCGCCCGGGCGATCGGGTGGCGGTTGCAGAGAAGAGTCGCGAGATCGCGTTCATCAAGGAGACCGTCGCCAACCGGCGTCGGACCGAGATGCAGGAGTGGCTGGAATTCGACGAGAAGGCGATGACCGGTCGCCTTCTGCAGTTGCCGGCCCGCGAGCAGATCCCGGTACCGCTGCAGGAGCAGCTCATCGTCGAGTTGTACTCCAAGTAAGCCGAGGCGGCGCCCGGAGGGAGTCCGGGAGTCGGCGGGCGAACAGGCCGCCGGGGAGGGTCAGCCAGGATGAAGTGGAAAGTGCTCCAGATGCCCGAAAGGGTCATCACGGACCAGGCCGTTTCCCGGGAACGGGAGGGTTACGCGCGCATCGTAGTCGAACCGCTGGAACGCGGGTTCGGCACGACGCTCGGCAATGCCCTGCGCCGTGCGCTGCTTTCGTCGCTCCAGGGCGTCGCGGTGGTGGCGGTCCGGGTACAGGACGAGCGAGTGCATCATGAGTTCACGGCCATTCCCGGCGTCCAGGAGGACGTGACCGACATCGTGCTCAACCTGAAGCAGCTGCGCTTCAAGCACCTCGGGGACGGTCCCCGTCGCGGCGTCTTCAAGGCGAAGGGCCCGAAGACTCTGACCGGCGCCGATCTCGATATCTCCTCCGACATCCAGGTGCTCAACCCGGATCAGGTGGTCTGCACCGTCAACACCGACGGTGAAGTCCATCTCGAGATCGAGGTCTCCAGCGGCAAGGGGTTCGTGCCGGCGGAAGACCAGCCGGGCATCGACCAGCGCCCGATCGGCTGGATCACGCTCGACACACTCTACAGCCCCGTGACCAAGGTCAACTTCCAGGTCGAGAACACGCGGATCGGGCAGCGCATCGACTATGACAAGCTGACGCTCGACATCTGGACCGACACGTCGATCCTCCCGAACGACGCGCTCGCCATGGCGGCCAAGATCCTGCGCGATCACTTCAGCCTGTTCGTCCGCTTCGAGGAGGCCTTCGAGGAGGAGCGGGAAGAGGTCGTCGACACCGAGTACCTCGAGATCAAGTCGAAGCTGGAAAAGCCGGTCGACGAGCTCGAGCTCTCGGTTCGTTCCGCCAATTGCTTGCGTGCAGCCAAGATACGGACTCTCGGCGAACTGGTGCAGAAGTCCGAGGCCGAGATGCTGCAGTACCGCAACTTCGGGAAGAAGTCCCTCAAGGAGATCTCCGATCTCCTCGCGGGGATGAGTCTGCACTTCGGCATGGACGTCTCGCGCTTCCTGGGCGCGGCGGCCGTGGCCGGCGGCGACGGGGAGCAGGAGTTCCCGGAGGCCGACGTGGACGACGTGGACGAGGAGTCCGACGACCTCGGACCCGAGGAGAACTGAGCGACGCCTGGGGCGCGCTGAAGAAGGGGACATGGACAGATGAGACACCGTCGGAGCTTCCGGAAACTCAGCCGCACGGCCGCGCACCGCAAGGCGCTCCTGCGCAACCTCGTGACCGCGCTCTTCATCCACGATCGGATCGAGACCACGGTCGCCAAGGCCAAGGAGGCGCGGCGGCTGGCCGAGCGTCTCATCACCTACGCCAAGCGGAACACGCTGCACTCGCGGCGGCTGGTGGCGGCGGTGTTGTTCGAGCCGGCGGCGGTTCAGCGGCTCTTCGACGAGATCGCGCCGCTCTACGCGACGCGGCCGGGCGGTTACACCAGGATCCTGAAGTCCCGCATCCGCCTCGG
Organism: uncultured bacterium; assembly: GCA_964371055.1. GTDB lineage: Bacteria > Eisenbacteria > RBG-16-71-46 > CAIMUX01 > CAIMUX01 > CAYJLF01. The sequence goes on from CAYJLF010000033.1 coordinate 17,220, forward strand.
CGACGCCGGGCAGATGGGCTACCTCGAACTGGTCAAGACGCGCGAGCAGAAAGACGCCGATCGCAAGCGGAAGGAAGAGGCGGAGGCCGCGGTCTCGGCGGCGGCGGACAAGGGGAAAAAGAAGGGTGGCCTCTTCGGGCGCGGCAAGAAGAGCGAGACGGCGACGGCCGAGGTCGCAACCGAAACGGCGACGGCGGAGAAGAAGGCCCGCGAGCCGAAGGCTCCGCGCAAGGAGCGGCAGCGTCAGGGCGGCGAGGGGGATCACCCCGGTCGTCCCGGGGGTCGGGGGGGCAAGGGCGGGCCTCCGACTTCGCCCCGCAAGACCCGCGGATCGCAGCGCGGCCAGTAGCGGCGCGGCCAGTAGTTCGGGACGGGACGGCCGACGCCGCGGTGACGGCACCACCGTTGAAAAGATCGATGCGGGCGGGGAGACCCAGGTCTCTCCGCCCGTTTCGCTACGCACGGGGCGCTTCTTCCGGCGCCGCCCGCGCCGACGCGCGCTTGGCCGTCGCGTTCTCCCTGGCGCTCGCGGTCACGGTCGGAGTTGCCGTGGGGCTCGCCGCCGGTTCAACGGTCGCCCACGCGTCCGATGACCCCTCCGCCCGGCGTCCCCCGGCGGTTCCCTGGAAGGCGCTCTGGGTCCCCGCTGACCACCTGGTCACGGAGAAGCGGATCGCGGCCGTTCTCGCGGAGGCCGAGTCGCTGGGCGCGACCGATCTTTTCGTCCAGGTGCGCGTGCGTGGCGATGCGCTCTACCGGTCCGCCTTCGTGCCCGCCTGCCGGGCTGTGACCTCGGCGCCCGGACCGGCTTCGCTGGCGCTGAAGAGCGATCCGCTCTGGTCGCTCCTCGATTCCGCGCGCGGCCGTGGCGTCCGGGTGCACGCCTGGTTCAACGCTTTCATCGCCTGGTCGAACGGCGCATCCCCCCCGCCGCTGCACGTCCTCTCGGCCCATCCCGAGTGGGCGGTGCGGCTGGCGGACGGACAGTCAACCCTGGAGCTGAGTCCGGCGGAGCGCAAGGCTCTTCGTCTCGAGGGAGCGTTCCTCGCTCCCGGGTCGGAGGAGGTTCGCGCGCACCTGCTGCGCCTGGTGGAGGAGCTGGCCCGCTTCTATGCGCTCGACGGCATCCACTTCGACTACGTCCGGTATCCGGGGGCGGAGTGCATCGACCCGGGCGAACCGCTCCCGATGCTGGCGAGCGAGCCCGACACCGCACGGATCAACCGCCAGTGCCGGAACGTCAGCCACTTTGTCCGTGACGCTTCTCGGATCGCGCGCCGGGCGCGTCCGGGAATCCTGGTCAGCGCGGCTGTCTTTCCGGAGCCGGAGGACGCACGCCGCTTCGTGCGGCAGGACTGGCCGCTCTGGCTGCGCGAGGGATGGATCGATCGCGCCGTTCCCATGGCCTACACCGAGTCGGTCAACCGGCTGGAGGACTGGCGCCGGCGCTGGGATCTGGCGGGGGCCGATCCGTCGTGGGTGGTGGCGGGCCTCGCGGTCTATCGCAACGACGCGGAAGGCCTGCGAAGGCAGATCGATTGGGCGCGACGGCGATCTCCGGGTGGCGTGGCGCTCTTCGCGCTGGAGCATCTGCGGGAGCCACCGGCGCGGATGCGGGCGGCCCGGGCGCTGCGTCTCGCGTGGGACACCGAACCCGCCGACCCGCAGACCCGATGATGTGGATGCCCGTCCCGCCGCCGGCGCAGGTGCGGTGACACGATCTCCGGTCACTCGACCAGGAGCCAACTGAAGCGGAGGCACGGCCGCAGCGGCCACGCGGAGGACGATCGCCAGTATCCGCCCCCCTCGAGCGCCGCAATCCAGCGGTAGCCGCGTCGGTCGTCGATGATCCAGCGATACCCCAGGCCGCACTCCAGACCGGTGTAGTCGCGGTCCTCCTGCTCGCGATACGAGCGCCCGAGGTAGAGATTGCCGAAGGCATAGGCACTGTCGACCGCGTAGGTGCCGGGCTCCTGGCCGAAGCGGAACTCGAACCCAGGAGTCCAGAGGATGCCGATCTCCGGAAGCCCCGTGATCCCGGTGCGGAACGCGGCGATGCCATCGGCCGGGGCGACGATCATCGCGCCGGCCCACGTCGGGTATCCGCCGTAGACCCCGGTCGCGGTCTTGGGGAGGGCGCCGGGCGTGGCGCGGAGCGGAACGGACCGCACGGTCGCGGGGGAAGGCGCGGGGGTGGGAGTGGAGGTGGGCGGAGCGTTCGTGGCCGGCGGGTCGATCCCGATCGAGCCGGGAGTCAGGACCGAGTCGGCCGCCCACGACACCGAGTCAGCGATCCAGGCCGTGGAGTCGACCGCGCCCGAGGTCAAAGGGTCCATCGCGCCGTCTGGAATGCGGAGCGCGCCGCCGCGCAGCGAGTCGCCCGGCGCGACCGTCCCGACGGCGGCCCCGTCGTTTGCCCCATCGGTGATCCCGTCAGTGATCCCGCCGGTCTGGGCCAGGGCTCCCGCCGCCGAAAACGCCAGCGCGAGGCCGAGTCCGAGGAGAACCATCGGACTCGCCGAGGACATCCGCGCGATCGCGCTCATCGCCGCCCCAGCTCCTCCAGGTTACGCCGCAGGATCGCGGCTTCCGCCCCGCTCGCGCCGAGGGTGAGCGCTCGCTCCCAGGCCGCGCGGGCCGCCGCCGTGTTGCCCAGCCGCGCGTGTGCCGTGCCGAGGTTGAGCAACAGCGCCGGCGACTCCGCCCCCGCGCGCAGCGCCGCATCGAACAACCGCAACGCCGGATCGAGTTCCCCTGATTCGAGCATCAGGTTGCCGAGGTTGAAAAGGGCCGCCTGGTGCGCCGGATTCTGCTCCAGGGCGAGCTGGTAGTAGCGCCTCGCCTCGTCGTTGCGCCCTTCCTGCCGCAGGTACCACGCCTTGCGGAAGAGGGCCTGCGCATTCGCGGGATCGGCCGCCATCGCCTGGTCGAAGTAGCCGCGCGCCACCGTCCCGCGTCCCGTGGCGAGCAAGAGCTCGCCCAGGCCCACCAGCGCGTCGGCGGCGAGCGGGTTCAGGTCGAGCGCGCGGCGGTACGCCGTCTCCGCGGCGGATGGATTCCCGGCCGTCATCTCCAGCTCCGCCCGGACGACCCAGGGGGTCGTTTCGCGAGGGGTGCGCCGCGTCTGCTCCTCCAGCGCCCCCCGCGCGGCGTCCAAGTCCCCCCGGCGCTCGAGGACCTGGCCGAGGAGGAGATGGACTCCCGGTTGATCCGGTTCGCTCTCCGCCAGGGCCCGGGCCCGGGAGAAGGCGTCGTCGAGATCGCCCGCCGCCATGGCGGCGATCGCGCGGTTGCGCTGCAGCTCGAACTCGTCCGGGCAGCGGCCGCCGCACTCCGCGATGATCCGATCGTACAGCTCCATCGCCTCTCGTCCCCGTCCCAGGCGGATCAGGAGCGACCCGCGCATGCGCCGGGCCGTCGGATCGGTCGGGTGCGCGCCGAGCACAGAGTCGATCAGGGCCAGCGCGGTGGCGCTCCGCCCGCCGGCGATCAGCGCGCGCGCGTAGTCGATCCGGTCGAGGATCTGGATCATGTCCTTCGGGTCGATGGCCGGTCCGGTCCGCTCGGGCATTTCGCCCGCAGCGACATAGCCGAGACTGCGGAGCTTCTCCACCGTTTCGCGATCCATCGAGACCTGCGCCTCCGCTCCTGAGTCCATGCGCAGCAAGGTCTCCAGCGCGGCCCGGAACTCGGCGACGACCTTCGGCTTCTTCTCCGCCAGGTTTTCCAGCTCGCCGGGATCGCGCTCGAGGTCGTAGAGCTCCTCGCGCGGGGCGCGAATGTACTTCCAGCGGGGCGTGCGCAGGCCCCGCAGGTCGCTCAGCCCGTACTCCAGGCGCGGGACGAGCGTCTCCAGGTAAGTCCAGGCATGTCCCGGCGACGCCCCGGCGACGACCGGCAACAGGCTCATCCCCGCCGACAGCGGCCGGTCCTGCTCCGGCGCCCCCGCGAGATTGAGCAGCGTCGGGAAGCAGTCCGCGAGCTGGACCAGCGCATCGACCCGCCGGCCGCGCCACATCTTGTCGTTCCAGCCATCGCGGGACGGCAGCCGCAGGATGAGCGGGACATCCTGCGTCGCCCCGTAGATGAAGAGGGAGTGGGTCCGCTCGCGGTGTTCGCCGAGACTCTCGCCGTGGTCGGCGGCCACGACGATCGCAGTCGACTCCAACCGGCCGTCCTTCGCCATCTCATCCAGGAGGACGCCGATCTGCGCGTCCATGTAGGCGACTTCTCCGGCGTACGGATCGCCCGGGAAGCGCTCGGACCACGGCGCCGGCGGCTCGTACGGGAAGTGGGGATCGAAGTAGTGCAGCCAGAGAAAGAAGGGAGAGCCTCCCTCGCCGCGCATCCACTCAAGTCCCAGGCGGGTCACCTCGTCCGCGCGTCGCTGGGCGGTATCGGATTCGCGCAGCGCGCTCGACAGCGGAAACTGGTCGTCGTAGAGGTCGAAGCCCTGGTCGAGATTGAACTGCGCCGCAACCGGGAAGGCGCCCAGGATCGCGCCGGTGGCATAGCCGCGGGCCTTGAGCGCCTCGGCCAGCGTGAGGTGGCGGTCCGGCAGGATGTAGGTACCGTTGTTCCGGACTCCGTGCTGGTAGGGGAGGAACCCGGTCAGGATCGTGGCGTGCGATGGGGCGGTGACCGGCACCGGGCTCACGGCATGTTCGAAGACGATCCCGTCGGAGGCGAGGCGGTCGAGGTTCGGCGTGATCGGCGTTGCAGCATCTTTCTGCCCGGCGCGGTAGCAGGAGAGATGATCCCGCCGCGTGGTGTCGATCGTGATGAGCAGGAGATTCGGCGGGGTCGCGCCGCCCGGGATCGGCTGCCACGCGCCATACCGCCCGACTTTGGCTTCGTCCGGATCGATGACCGGCAGGCCATTTCCCCGACCGGAGCAGCCGGCGAATGCCGCGATGAGGAGCGGAATCCACGCGGCAGCCGCCTTTGGGAGCGCGAGTCGGAGGCCACCCTCGGGCCGGTCGGCGACCCCCGGAGTGCGGTCCGGGGTGCAACGGTGGGGCAACTGGGTGCGAGCCATGGATCTCCCTCGGGGCGTGGTGTCGCGCCGGCCGCCGCGCGGGCGGGGTGTGCCACGCCGCGGCTGGCCGGTCGGCAAAGCGGCCTGCGTCACTGTAACCGCCGGTCGCGCAACGCTGCAACGCCGCAGCGCGGCGCCACCCCGGCCGGGGATGGCCGTGGCGCACAGTTTCTGCTATGCTTATGCCAGGTACGCGATTGCGCAGCGGGTGGAAGAGCGCGATCGCGTTCTTTCTGCCCGTCACATGGATGAGGAGGGAAGGCATGGGAGCCAGGTTCAGGACGCCGGTCGTCATGGTCTCGGTGTTGTTCATTGCGGCCACGCTCTGCGGCGGAGCCGAGGGAAGCGTCGGCGATGCCGTCTGCGCCTTCTCCGACCGGTATCCGGTCGAGATCCCGGTTCTCGACGGATCTCAGGTGCGCCAGCTGGTCGAGACCGCGATCGACATCGACGACGTGCGCCTGCTGAACGGCCCCGGGATGCCCGGCACCGTCGTCGCCTACGTGAACGACTCCGAGCGCAGCCGCCTCGAAGCCGACGGCTACGCCGTGACTCCGATCCGCAACCTGGCGAAGGAGGCCTGGCGTGAGGTCGCGGCGCACTGGGAAGCGACCGGCGCGCACGAGGCGGCGGCCGATCCCGCGGCCAAAGACGGACGCTACGACAACTGGTATACCCACGCCCAGCTCGGAGCCGAACTGCAGGCGATCGCGGACGCCAACCCGAACCTGGTGCGCCTCATCTCGATCGGTAACAGCGTGCAGGGACGGGCGATCTGGTTCGTGAAGATCTCCGACAATGTCACCGTCGAGGAGAACGAGCCCGAGATGAAGTTCACCTCCTCGATCCACGGCGACGAGGTGGTCGGGATGGAACTCAGCCGCCTCATGATCCATCACCTTCTCGACAACTACGGCACCGACCCAGCGATCACGAACCTGGTCAACAATGCCGAGCTCTGGTTCTGCCCGCTGCACAATCCCGACGGGATGACCAACGGCACGCGCTACAACGCGCAGGGGTACGACCTCAACCGCAAGTTCCCCGATCCCATCACCGACCCCAACGACACGCCGGCAGGCCGCCCGATCGAAGTGCAGCACATGATGAACTTTCAGTATCCGAGGAACTTCATCCTGGGTTCCAACTACCACGGCGGCGCCCTCGTCATGAACCTCCCGTGGGACTGCCAGTACGCCCTCGCCCCCGACGACGCGCTCTTCTGGTATCTCGGCGAGGGGTACTCGTATCGCAATCCGCCGATGTGGAACAGCGGCACGTTCTACCACGGCGTGACCAACGGGGCTGACTGGTACGTCGTCCACGGCGGCTTCCAGGATTGGGCTTATCACTGGCGGAACGAATTGCACATCACGATCGAAGTCAGCAACACGAAATGGCCGGCCTGGAATCAGATGACGACCTACTGGAACAACAACCGCGACGCCATGCTCTGGTACATGAACCAGGTGTTGACCACCGGGATCAAGGGGACCGTGACCGACATCGCCACCGGGCAGCCGCTGGCCGCGACCGTCATGGTCAACGAGATCGGCAAGGCGATCATCAGCGACCTCGAGGTGGGGGATTATCACCGGATGCTCCGTCCCGGCACCTACAGCGTGACCTGTTCGAAGAATGGGTACCAGCCGGTCACCTATACCAATGTCGTCGTGACGGACGGCCAGTTCACGGTGCGGGACGTCCAGCTCTCGAATCCGACCGATGTGTCCGAGGCGGGCGCCGTGAGTCGCCTGGCGCTCTCCCTGCCCGCGCCGAACCCGGCGCACGAGTCGGTGCGCGCGCTCCTCTCGCTGGCCGCGGAGAGCCCGGTCCAGGCGTCGGTCTACGACCTCGGCGGCCGCGCGGTGCGCGCTCTGGTTGCGCCCGGTGCGACCCTTTCGGCGGGGGACCACGAGTTGAGTTGGGACGGCCGCGACGACTCCGGGCGCCGGGCCGGAGCGGGGATCTACTGGATCCGGGTCACGGCGGGGGACCAGACGGTCGACCGGAAGGTCGTCCTGGTGCAGTAGGACCGCGCACCGCCCGGGCCTCCGGTTCCGAGCGCGGGGTTACATCGACCATCACCCCTGGGGGTTTGGCATGAGTCATCGGCGCGTCTGGATCTCGAGGCTCTTCATCGTGGTGGCGGCCGCGGTCCTGGCAGGGAGCGGGGCGACGGGCGGCGGGCGGGAGGCGAGGGGACAGGGGCTTCCCGATGCGACCTGCGCCTTCTCGGATCGCTATCCGGTCGAGATCCCGGTCGTGGGGCAGACGCAGGTGCGGGAGCTGGCGCAGGCGGGGATCGACATCGACGATGTGCGGCTCCTGAACGGACCCGCGATGCCCGGCACGGTCTTCGCGTATGTGAACGACACGGAGCGCGCGACCCTCGAGTCGCGCCGATTCACCGTGGTCCCGGTCCGGAATCTGGCCAAGGAGATGTGGCGCGAGGTCGCGGCGCACTGGGAGGCGACCGGGGCGGACGATCCGTCCAGGATCGAACCCAACCGCGAGGGACGCTGGGACAACTGGTACACCCATGCCCAGCTTGGCGCGGAACTGCAGGCGTTGGCTCAGGCCCACCCGGACCTCGTGCAGGTCATGTCGATCGGCAACAGCGTGCAGGGGCGGGCGATCTGGTTCGTCAAGATCTCCGACAACGTGACGGTCGAAGAGAACGAGCCGGAGATGAAGTTCAGCTCCACCATCCACGGCGATGAGGTCACCGGCATGGAGCTGTGCCGCCGGATGATCCACCACCTGGTCGACAACTACGGCACCGACCCCTCGATCACCGCCCTCGTCAACGGGGCGGAACTCTGGTTCTGCCCGCTGCACAATCCCGACGGGATGACCAATGGCACGCGCTACAACGCGCAGGGATTCGACCTCAACCGCAACTTTCCGGATCCCATCGACGATCCCAACGACAACCCCGCCGGCCGGCCGATCGAAGTGCAACACATGATGAACTTCCAGTACCCGCGGAACTTCATCCTGGGCGCCAACTACCACGGCGGCGAACTGGTGATGAACCTGCCGTGGGACTGCCAGTATGCGCTGCCGCCCGACAACACGCTTTTCTGGCACCTGGGCGAGGGGTACTCCTACCGCAATCCGCCGATGTGGAACTCGACCGACTTCTACCACGGAGTGACCAACGGCGCCGACTGGTACCTGATCTATGGCGGACTGCAGGATTGGGCCTACCACTGGCGGAACGAACTGCACATCACGATCGAGGTCAGCCATACCAAGTGGCCGGCTTACAGCCAGATGGAGACCTTCTGGAACGAGAACCGGGACGCGATGCTCTGGTACATGAACCAGGTGATCGCGACCGGGATCAAGGGAGTCGTGACGGACGGCACGACCGGGCTGCCGCTGGCCGCGACCGTCATGGTCACCCAGATCGGCAAGGCGATCGTCAGCGACCTCGAGGTGGGCGACTACCATCGGATGTTGCGCCCGGGTACCTATTCGGTCGAAGTCTCGAAAGCCGGCTACGTCACGCAGTCGTTAACCGGCGTCGTGGTGGTCGATGGGACCATGACGGTGCGGAACGTGCAGCTCTTCCCGGCCGCGACCTATACCCTCTCGGGTGTGGTCGTCGATGAGGCCGGCCTGACGCCGCTGGCGGCGACCGTCGAGGCGCGGCGCCATGACAACGGGGAGCTCATCGCCTCGGTGGAGACCGATCCCTCGACCGGTGCTTTCACCATGGACCTGGCGGCGGCGGTCTACGACGTCAAGGCGCTGTCGACGGGCTACATCCCGGAGACGCAGCAGGTGACCCTGACGGGGAGCGCAGAGCTCGACTTCGAGCTCGAATCGGCTGCGGGGTACATCCTGGTGGTCAACGACGGCGCGTCGACCCGGCTGGCCACGGACCTGGCGGCGATCGGTCTGGGCGTGATGACCGAGACGGCGGCAGCCTCGACCCCTTCCGCCTGGCCGGGCTACCGGATGGTCGTCTGGACCAGCGGTGACAACGAGGCCCCGGTCGGCAACGCGGCCTGGCGCTCGGCCCTGGAGTCGTTCGTCGCCGGCGGAGGGAGGTTGCTGATCGAAGGGGGAGAGCTGGGTTACGACGCCGCCAGCAGCCCGGGGTATCCCAGCTTCAAGACCAACGTGCTGCACATCAGCTCGTGGAACCGGGACAACGCCGGCGCGCTCGGTCTCTACACGGGCGGCCATGCGCTGGCGACGACGCCGAATGTCCTCCCCTCGAGCTATGCGATCACCTACAGCGCGTACGGCGATCAGGACGCGGTCGTGGCGGCCACGGATGCGGTGACCGTCTACCGCACGACGCAACCGTCGAGCCCGGTCTGCGCCGGAGCGCTCGCCTATGACGACGAGCCGGCCACGCCCGAGCGCGGGCAGATCGTCTTCTACCCGTTCGACTACAGCGCGCTGAACGATCAGGCCGCGGCGCGGCTCCTCCTGCAGAACAGCGTGACCTGGCTGGCGGGGGCGGGAGAGAGTGGTGTGCCGGACGATGGGACCGTGGCGGTGGCACGCCTGGCGTTGTCCGCACCGCAGCCCAATCCGGCCCCGGGCGAGGCTCGGTGGTGGCTGGACCTCCCGCGCGTGTCGTCCGTGCGCGCGACGGTCTTCGACGTCGCGGGGCGCGAGGTTCGCTCGCTCGTGGAGCGTTCGACGATCCTGGCCGCGGGGCGTCACGCGATGGCCTGGGACGGGCGCAATCGGCTGGGCGAACCGGTTGGATCCGGGCTCTACTGGGTGCGCGTCGATGCGGGCGCGGAGACGGTCACGCGGCGAGTTACGATCGTGCGTTGAGCAGAACCACGTGTTCGGTCCGCGCGTGCGGGCCGCGGCTCCCGGGGTTGGGAGCAGGACCGGGCGGCCGGTGATCGCGGCCGCCCGGCGTCGTGTGCAGGGTGGTCGTGAGTTCGCCGTTGTTGGCATAACACACGGCGGTACATGTAGTTACGATGGCGTCGCCTGGTCGGGCGCCGGCGTCGCGTTGGCCGCGCGTCGATGTGGTCGAGGTTGGGAGCAGGTCCGTTGACACGAGGCCGCGCAGTCGGTAGAGTCTGATCTCCGGCGCGTCAGTGCTCTGAAGCGCCCACGGTTTGTTCCTCGGTAGCTCAATGGTAGAGCATGCGGCTGTTAACCGCAGGGTTGCAGGTTCAAGTCCTGCCCGGGGAGCCATCTTCTCCGACCACGAGTCTGCGCGGTCGGGTGGCATCGAGAGGACCCCGGTGGTGAGAGCTGCCGGGGTCTCGCCATATCCGCAACGGGTGATGGGATGTGCGAGTGCGGGATCGTGGCTTCGACGAGCGTGAGCGACGACTGCGTTAACCGGAGAACGCGGCGACCGGGGCGGAATCGCGCTCATCGGCGTCGGACTCTCTGACTCTCCGCTCTCTGCGGCGAAGTGGTTAACGCGAGCGTGCCGGGAGGGGGGCGAGAGGGACGGTGTGCGAACCGGCGATCCGACCGAGACTTCCGGCCACCGCGTTGACGGACGCCGCGTCCTGCAGCCAGGACATGATCCCACTGGCGTACCCCCACGCCCGGCGCTACACTCCGTCCCGGTCCGTTCGAGCGAGAGCCGTGGCCCGTGTCCCGAGCCGGAGATGGAGGGCAGGATGATGCGCCGAGTGTTCGCCGTTGCAGGGTATCTCCCCGTCATTGTGCTGTCCCTGCTGTGCGTGGTGGGCGGGTGCGGAGATGACGACACCACCAATCCTCCGGCTTCGAACCCGGTGTGCCAGATCACGCCGGACAGTCTCGCCTTTGGGGATGTGGAGGTGGGCGAGACGAAGGACCTCCCGATCACCATCAAGAACACCGGCGGCGGAACGTTGAGCGGCGTGGTGAGTGAGGAGTGTCCCGTCTACTCGATCGCGTCCGGGGGGGGTAGCTACGCGCTGACGGCCGGGCAGGAGAAGACGGTCACAGTGCGGTTTGCGCCCATGGACGAAGGTGAGCACTCGTGTGTGGTGGGCCTCGGGGCGACGGCATGCGGGCCCGTGACGTGCATCGGAGTCGGCACCGTGGTCGATCGTCCGATACTGGTCGTGAGCCCCAACTCCCTCGACTTTGGTGCTGATCGGACGGATCTGACCTTCACGATTACCAACAACGGCACAGGCACTCTGGCATGGACGGCCACCGATGACCAGCCGTGGCTGAGGAGCGTGGTCCCGGGGAGCGGGAGCACGACGACGGAGACGGACTCGGTGACGGTAACGGTCGA
>CAYJLF010000034.1:0-22705 GCA_964371055.1 uncultured bacterium
TGCGGCGGAGCGCCTCGCCGAGGTTGCGGCAGCCGCAGACGAACGGCACCTTGAAGGCGTGCTTGTCGACGTGATGCGCCTCGTCCGCCGGGGTCAAAACCTCGCTCTCGTCGATGTAGTCGACGCCGAGCGACTCGAGGATCTGCGCTTCGACGAAGTGGCCGATCCGGCACTTGGCCATCACCGGGATCGTGACCACGGCCATGATCTCCTTGATCTTCTTCGGGCTCGCCATCCGCGCCACGCCGCCGTCGCGGCGGATGTCGGCCGGCACGCGCTCCAGCGCCATCACGGCGACGGCGCCCGCCTCCTGGGCAATCTTCGCCTGGTCCGCGTTGACGACATCCATGATGACGCCGCCCTTCAGCATCTCGGCCAGGCCGGTCTTGAGTCGCAGCGATCCGGTTTCCATCGTTTTCGCTCCTTCCTTGATTGGCGGCCCCGGCGCACCGGAGCCCGACAGGGTGCTAGAAAAACGGGCCGGAAACTGCGCCGGAAACAGCGCGCTCCCGGGAGTTCCTCAAGAGTCCGCCGAGGATGGCGATTCCGCGGGCGATCCGCTCCTCCGTCTCGCGGATCCAGGAGAGTCGGAGATGCCCTCCGCCGCCGCCGTTCGGGTAGAAGAGCGGCCCGGGGGAGAAATCGACCCCTTCGCGGCGCGCCGCGGCCAGCAGCTCGAGCGCGTCACCGTCGGGCGGCAAGCTCACCCACAACGTCAGGCCACCCTGCGGTCGCGTCCAGGCGACCCCGGCCGGGAACTCCGCCTCCATCGCCGCCTGCATCGTCTCGAGACGCGACCGATAGACCTTCCGCACCCGCTCCAGGTGGCGATCGAGCAGGCCGCGCCGGCAGAAGCGCTCCATCGCATGCTGCGTCAGGAGACTGGAGGAGAAGTCGGCCACCTGCTTCAGCTCCCGCAACGGTTCGAGGAGAGCGGGCGGCGCCACCAGCCAGCCGAGCCGGAGCCCGGGAAAGAGGATCTTCGAGAAGCTCCCGAGCAGCACGACCTGCCCGCGCGTGTCGCGCGCCTTGAGCGGGATCGGCGCCGCGCCCTGGTAGTGGAGGTCGGCGTCGAACTGATCCTCCACCATCGGCAGCCGCAGGCGTCCGCAGATCTCGAAGAGGGCCTCGTGGCGGGCGGGATCGAGCGAGAGTCCCGTCGGGTTCTGGAAGTGCGGCATCAGGTAGAGAAAACGCGGGCGCGCGCGCTCCGCCGCCGCCTCGAGGAGGTCGGGGCGCAACCCTCCGTCGTCGACCGGCACCCCGATCGGGCGTGCGCCCAGCGCCTGGAAGAGACGGAAGCCGTTTGTATAACCCGGCTCCTCGACCAGCACCGATTCACCGTCGCGGACCAGCAGGCGGGCGATCAGATCGAGCCCCTGTTGCGAGCCGCTGACGATCATGATCCGATCGGGATCGACGCTGATGCCGCGGGAAGCGAGCATCTCGGCGACCCAGGCGCGCAGGCGGGGCGATCCTTCGGGCGGGCCGTACTCCAGGGCGCTGGACCCCTCTTCGCGAAAGACCTCGTCCAGCACCTCGCGGAAGTCCTCGGTGGGAAAGAGCGAGGGATCGGCTGTCGCCCCCATGAAGCGGATCGTGCCGCTCGGCGCGTTCGGCTGCATCCAGATCCGCCAGAACTCGGGCCGGCTCTCACCCCGGCGACGCAGCAGCGTCTCCCAGGGGAACGGACTCCCCGGTGCGTCTCCGTCCGCAGTCCAACTCGCGCTGCCGATCGCGCCTCGCCCCGCGACGTCGTCGTCATCACGCGGGTGCGACCCGGACGCCCGCTGTCGCACGAAGGTCCCCTGGCCGACGCCGGAGACGACCAACCCTTCCCCTTCCAGATGCTCGAAGGCGGCGATCACCGTTCGGCGGTGCACCTCAAGATGCTTGGCCAGAACGCGCGACGAGGGTAGCTTCACTCCGGCGGTAAGCTCGCCGGAGGCGATCCGGCGGCGGATCGCGTCGGCGATCTGCAGGTAGAGCGGTCTCTCCGCGTCACGCGAGAGACGGAGGTCCATCATCCGCTCCATCGACGTCACCCCTCCCGGGTTCACCCGAGGGAAGAACCGGCCTACCACCGCGCCGGCGCTCCGGATACCGGTCCAATTGGATCCCAATGGTCTCCCGTAAGCCCGACCCCAAAAGGGTAAAATCGGACGATTCCCCTCGTCAAGCACCATTTTCCGGGCCCCCTGGTGCGCTCAATGGACCATATTGGACCCCATCGGGGTCCGAGCGCGTGGATCTCCTGATCATCGGCGCAGGGGCGGCCGGCCTCTGGGGCGCACGCGCCGCCGCGGCCCGGAGCCGCGCGCTCGGCCTGTCCGCGCGCATCGCCATCGTCGACGGCCGGGGGAAGCTGGGGGCGAAGATCCTGATGTCGGGCGGCACCCGCTGCAATCTCACGCACACCGAGGTGCACCCCGAGGACTACCGCGGAGGGAACCGCCATCGGATCGCCCGCGTGCTGCGCGCGCACCCGGCGGAGACCTCACGCCGCATCTTCACCGACGAACTGGGCGTGCCCCTCACGGTCGAGGATCGCACCGATAAGATCTTCCCCGCCGACGATCGCGCCGCCACCGTGCTCGAGGCGCTCCTGCAGGCCGTCGCACACGAGGGGATCGCGCTGGCGCCGGGCGCGCGCTGGACCGGACTCGAAAGCGTGGGCCTCGATGGTGCGGCCGGTGCGGCCTGGCGCGTGCAGACGGTCGATCAGCAGGGACACCCGCATCCTCTGATCCAGGCGCGGCGGCTTCTGATCTGCACCGGAGGATGCTCCTATCCCAACACCGGCAGCGACGGCAGCGGATGGGAGATCCTCCGTACCCTCGGACATCGGCCGGTCCACCCGGTGCCGGCCCTCTCTCCGCTCCTCCTGCGCGACGGTTTCCACGCCACTCTGAGCGGCATCGCGCTGCCGGCGCGCCTCTGGCTTCTGGTCGACGGGCGAGAAGAGTGCCGCGCCGAGGGGCCGCTCCTCTTCGCCCACTTCGGATTGAGCGGACCGGCCGCGCTCGATCTGAGCGGTCCGTGGGCGCGGGCGCGGGTCGATCGCCCGGCCTCGTCGCGCGAGGTGTTCGCTTCCTTCCTTCCCGATGAGACGGAAGCCACCCTCGAGGCACGCTGGCTGGATGAGGCCCGTCGTCATCCGACCCGCACCATCCGCGGCCTCTTCCCCGACCTCCCCCACCGCCTCGTCGACGCCCTCGCGGCGCAAGCCGGCGCCGGCGCGCATCGGCCCCTCGCCCAGACGCCGCGCGAAGAGAGGCGCAGGATGATCGAGCGGATGGTCCGCTGCCCGCTCGAGGTGGAAGGGGTCGCCGGATTCAAGAAGGCGGAGGTGACTTCGGGAGGCATCCCGCTGGAGGAAGTCGACCCCGGGCTCGAGTCCAGGATCCTCCCGGGGGTCCACTTCGCCGGCGAGGTGCTGCATGTCGACGGGCGCCTCGGCGGATTCAACTTTCAATGGGCCTGGTCGTCAGCGACCGTCGCGGCCGAGGCGGCCATCGACCGCCTGGCGCGGGAGTCGGGAGGGAAGAGCCGATGATCGTCATCCTCGCACGCACGGCCGGCTGGATCGCCGTCGATAAGCCGTCCGGCCTGCCGTCGCGACCCGTGCCGGGGCGCGGTCCGAACGCCCTCTCGCTCCTGGAGAGCTGGCTTCGAACGCACGAGCCGGGGCCGCATCCCCCCGGTGTCGTCCATCGTCTCGATCGCGGCACCTCGGGCGTGCTCGTCTTCTCGCTGGAACCGCGCACCCACCGCGCGCTGGTCGCGGCCTTCACCGCCGGCGAGGTGAAGAAGGAGTATCTCGCCCTGGTGCGGGGCGCGCCCCGTCCTCGCCGGGGCCTGATCGACATCCCGCTCCGGCGCAACGCCTCGGGCCTCGTCGTGCCCGATCCAGAGGGAAAAGAAGCGAAGACGCGCTACGAGACGATGGAGAAGCTGCCGGGGGCGAGCCTGCTCGTGGTGCGGCCGCTGCACGGTCGGATGCACCAGATCCGGGTCCACCTCGCCGCGCGCGGCACGCCGGTGCTGGGGGACCATGTCTACGGAGGCGACGAGCCGGAGACTGCCGGCTCGAAAGGCGCGGATCGCGTGATCGCGGCGAGCGCCGCCCCGCGGCTGATGCTGCACGCGTTTCGCCTCCGGCTGCCGGAGAAGCTGCAGGAAGGGGTAGAGGTCCTCGAGTCCGAGCCGCCGCCGGAGTTCGCGAGTTACCTCGATCAGCTCCGCGGCGCATCCTGAGGCGACCGCGGCGGGACGTAGCCGGCGCGGCGCTCACCGCCGGCATCAGAGCAGGCTGCGGATCGCCTCGGCCGCGGTCTGGGCGCCATTCACGGGAATCTCCGGCCACCGTACCGGCGTGCCGATGTTCTGAAGAACGACCTCCGCGAGTTGAGCCGGACTCGTCGCGCTCTGGCGCATCCGGATGCCGGCCCCGTGGCGGGCCAGGCGGTTCGCGACGTGAACCTCCTGCTCGCAGTGCCCCTCGATCGGAAAGAAGAGGAAGGGGCGTCGCAGGGCGGTCAACTCCAGCGTGACCGTGCCGCCGCCCTGGACAATCGCCAGGTCGGAGGCGGCGAGGTGCTTGTACAACTCGCTGAGGTATCCCTGCACGGTGACGCCGCCCGGCACCCGGAGGCTGGCCGGATCCAACCGCGGACCTGAGACCAGGATCATCTGGAGATCAGGGATCGACCGCTGGAGCAACGGGTAGGCGGCGCCGCAGAGTTCCAGCAACTCCCGGCCGATCGCGGTGCCCCCGACCGCGCAGACGATCAAAGGCGACGGCAGGTATCCCAACGCACGGCGGAGCGCACCGGCGTCCGCGCAGCGGGCCGGATCGAAGTCGAAGACGTACCCCACGAACCGGCACCGGGTCCTCGCCCACTGGCGGCGGTTCGGCAGGAACGGCCCGAACGCCACGTCCGGCACGTCCGCCTCCTCCCCGATGAAGAGCCCCAGGTCGACGAAGGTGCGCTCCCCCGCTCCTTTGCCCGCCCAGGTGCGGTTCCAGAGGTAGACCCCGAGCTGTTCCAGCGGGCTTTTCGACATTGCCTCGAAGCCGACGAAGTCATAGATCATCACGAAGGGACGTCGCTTTCTGGCCGGCTCCCTCCGATACCCCAAGGCCACTTCGTAGGTCTCATCTCCGACCAGGAGGTCGAAGCCGCCCTGGGCCATGACCTCTTCGACCACTTCGAAGTTGCGCCCCCAGGTCTTCCGGGCGCTCAACGCGTAACGGATCAAGCTGAGTCGCCCGCCTGAGGTCTGCGCTTCCGCGATCCCGCTCATGTCGACGAGCCGCGAAGAAGCGGGGTGCAGCTCTTCGCCGGAAGCCCGGAGCACGAGATCGGCCGGCGCGCCGGCGAGCCAGGTGATGTCGACCGGCGCCAGCGACCGAAGCTCACGCGCGATGGCGAGGTCCCGGGTCACGTGACCCAGGCCGATCGATCCGGAGACGAAGAGAACGCGCCTTCTGCTCACCGTCATTCTGCACCTCCCCACCGGAAGGCCCGCCGGACGGATCGCCTACCGCGACGCCTCCTGCGGCGATCTCGGCTCGATCAGTTCGCAGCGATAGCCGGCACGACGCAGCCGTCCCAGGTCGCGCTGTTCGATCCACCACTCGCTCCAGACGCGAGCATCGTGGTGCGCCTCGCCTGTCCGTTCCGCGCGCCGGATCAAGGCGCAGAGATCGGCGAAGCGTTCGGCTGGACACTCGATCCGGACGCGCACGCGCAGCTCGCGCACCGCTTCCACGATGCGGGTGACGACCCGGTCGCAGTCGTCCCGTTCGAGGGCCGAGACCAGGACGCCCTCGGGATGGCGCAGCCGCGTCTCCATCTCCCCGTTTTCGTCCAGCAGGTCGGCCTTGTTCAGGACCAGGAGACGCGGCACGGGGCGCGTGACGATCTCCTCCAGGACCTCCTCGACCGCGCGGATCTGCTCGGCGCGCGCGGGATGCGCCGCGTCGACGACGTGCAGCAGGAGGTCGGCGTTCTCGACTTCGCGCAGCGTGGCGCGGAAGGAGGCGATCAGATGGTGCGGCAGTTTGCGGATGAACCCGACCGTGTCGGAGAGGAGCACCTCCGAGAAGCCCGGCACCTGCAAGCGACGGGTGGTGGTGTCGAGGGTGGCGAAGAGCTTGTCCTCGGCCAGCACCGCCGAGCGGGTCAGGCGGTTGAAGAGGGTCGACTTGCCAGCGTTGGTGTAGCCGACGAAGGAGATGCGGAAGGCATCCCGCCGCCGCTTGGCCTGGGTCTCCCGCTCGACCGAGACCCCTTCGAGCAGCCGCTCGAGCTGGCCGATCTTCTCGCGGACGCGACGGCGGTCGACCTCGAGCTGTGTCTCGCCCGGTCCGCGCGTCCCGATGCCGCCGCCGGTGCGCGAGAGGTGTCCCCACATGCCGGCCAGGCGCGGCAGCAGGTAGCGCAACTGCGCCAGCTCCACCTGCAGCTTCGCCTCCCGCGTGCGGGCTCGCTGCGAGAAGATGTCGAGGATCAGCTCGCTGCGATCGATGACGCGGACCTCGAGCGCCTTTTCGAGATTGCGCACCTGCGCGGGACTCAGGTCCTCGTCGCAGACTAAGAGGCCGGCGCCCGACTCCTGGATGAGGAGACGGGCCTCCTCGACCTTGCCGCGGCTGAGGAAGCTCCCCGCCTGGACCGACTCCCGCCGCTGGCGGATGCGACCGGCGACCTCAGCTCCGGCGGTGTCGGCCAGGAGCGCGAGCTCTTCGAGGGTGTCTTCCGCTTCGGGCGGGCGGGTGAATCCGACCAGGACAGCCTTCTCGGCCGGCCGGCGACCCAGGGGGATATGGAGTTCGTGACTGATGGGGCCTCCTTCCGGACCTTCGCGGCTGGTGACGATGTCACCTCCCCTTACCGGAAAGGATAACGGCCGCGGGGGCCGGGACCAAGGGAAGAGGTGGCGGCACTTGCGCCGCCGTCCTCGTGGAGCCCCAGGGCGATCCCGCCTCGACTCACTGCGATCGCAGCTTCACGACGATGCGGCTCTCCGCGTTGCAGATGCGATCTCCGAAAGTAAACGGGTCGCTCCCGTTCGGATCGTGCCAGTTGGCCTGGAGGATGTGGTCGCAGACGGTAACGCCGTCGACCCTGAACTCCCCGTTATTCCCACCCGGACCGGCGAGAGGGATGTTGGCGAGCGTGCAATCCAGGTCGATGAGGGGCGTCGTCGATCCGCCCCGGCGGATTTCACTGGACTCCGTGTACTTCAGTTCGACGATCACGTCCTCATCCTCGTTGAGGGTGCCCGTGAAGAACCCCTCGACATAGTACGTAGACTCATCGTCCCAGGGACTCTCCTCGGTCCAGCCGCCACTGAAGCTGTTCTCATCACGCGTGACGTGCGCGCTCGAAGCGGTCCAGATCAAAGGCGACTCGACTTCTCTGCCGTCCAGGTGCCGTTGGATGACACGAGCCCTGAGCTCGAGATCGATGGCGTCGAACTCGAGGGCGGCCTTTCTCTCCATGGTGATCCAGATGTTGGAGAGCCCGGTGTAGTCGGGAACCGCGCGGCCGTTGGTGACGAGGACCCAGAGGTTGCGTCCCTGCTCCCGGACCCCCTTCAGGTTGGAGAGGCTGACCGCCTGCCCTCCCCCCACCAGCAGATCGATCTCCTGGCGCACGAAACTGTAGATGTAGACGTTGGCCCACGGCGAGTCGACGGTCACCACCAGCTTGTCCTCCTCCTCGAGGTCCGGGTCCTTCACCTCCACGAGGAAGAAGCGTCCGGATAGATCCTGATAGTGGCGGTTGAAGTCGAGGAAGACGTCCTCCTCATCTTCGATGCTGAACGTCCCCGACCTCTCGCGCATGATGTTCGAGTTCGGCAGAGGATAGAGCGCACCGGCCGCGTAATCCCGGAGGAAGTCACTCCACCAGGCCGAGATGGCGCCTCCCGTGACCTCGTTGATGGCAGTGATGGGGTCGACCCCATCGCGAATTCTGCCGTAGATGGCAACCAGGACGCCCCGACCGTATTCCCGGACCAGGTACTGGATCAGCGCGGAGCATCCATAGCCGTGCTGGCCCGGGGATACATCGAGGTCGACTCCGGGATGAAGGCCCTGGAACGGTCTGAACTCCAGGGTGGCCCGGGTAGCGGAGTTGTAGTTCTGGGCGCCGCTGAACAGCTCCTCGGACCATCCTCCGACCGCCTCGTTCAGCCAGTGGTGTGGCGGCGGGTAGATGGCTTGGTCCCAGGCGTTCCGCGGGTCATAGAGCGACTGCGCCATGTGGACGAACTCGTGCAGAGCCGTGATGCGCATCTCGGCCGGGTTGTCCAGCTTGCTCTCATTGAACTCGATGGTTCCGAAGCTGTCGCCCAGTCGGCTGTTGGTGTAGAACCCGAACGCGCCGGCATCGGCTTCGTCGAAGGCGCGGATCGATACGTTCATGGGCCACCCGGTACGACTCTGCTCGAAGTCGAAGCCGAGCGCCCGCGTCGTGTCGTAGGCCTCCTCCAGAAAGTCCGCCAGCTCATCGACCCGAAACGGGGGCACACCCAGGGACGTCCAGATCAGCTGGAAGTGGTTGCGGTCGCTGCTCTGGATCCAGAGCCTGGTTCCGAAGACGATGGCCTCCGTCAAGCCGGTGATCGCTGATCCGGCGCGCGCGCCGACACCTCCTCGGGGCGCCGGCAGCAGCGCCGTCAGCGTGTCGCCCGAGATCCGGGTATCCAAAGGGGTGTAAGCGCGTACCGTGCCCTCGCCCGCCTCGGTGGTGTAGGTGTCTCCACCGAAGACGACGGCCAGCTCGCCGCCCTGCTCGGGCTGCAGGTCGGTCGTGACGCGAAGCTCGAGCGCGGCGTTGAAGCCGGAGGGGAGTCCGACGATGCGATAGACCGGGCCTCCGCCGGGCACGCTGAGGGGAGGCTCTTCCTGCGCGATGTACAGCTTGAGGTCGACGTTCTCGGTGAAGGCGCCCGGGGGCACCGTAAGGGTGAAACCATCGGTCGTCAGCCCTCCGCCGCCTTGTCCGATGATCTCCTCGTCCACGAGTTCGCCGGCCGGGGCCTCCGGCGGAGTCATTCGATCTCGACTGCACCCCCCGAGCAGCGCGACGAGGACGCACGATGAGGCGATCAGAGATCGGCGGCGGGCCCGGCAGACAGCCGATGGGGCGGAACCGGGTGGGTGGGTGGGCATCGGCCGCAAGCTATGACGGCGGGAACGACGAATGCTCATGACAGGCTCCCCCTTTCCTGTGCTCGACTCGGGGACGGAGCGGAGGCCCAGCCTCCAGGTGTCGAGGCTGGGTCGGCGCGACAGGAGCCCCGGGATGCCGGCTGCGACCTTAGCCGCGTGTGCATGGCACCCCAACACCCGTCAGTGCGTGCCGACACAAACGTCAGCCGCCGGACAAGCAGGCCGCTCGCTCGTCACTCCTCACCGACCGTCCGCATACAGCCGGATCGCCAGGCTGCTCTCCGCATTGCAGTCCCACGCCTGCGTCTGCGACGTGACCCGCCCCTCCGACATCTGCTGGACGTAGACCCGCGTGACCGGACTGCAGGTCGCGGCGCCGGAGAGGTCGTACGCCAGCTGCGTCGCGCTCTGCCGGGTCAGGTTCATCACTCCCCCTTCACAGATGTAGGTGTATTCCGTCGCCGGCATCGGGAAGATCCATCGGCTCTCGGCCGACCAGGACTGGATCTGGACACTCGCCTCGTCCAGCACCATCTGGAAGTGCCCCTTGTAGCGCATGCCGGACGAGGTTTCGGTGGAGTCCCAGGCGACGGAATAGGTCGAACCGTGGAAGCTGCCTCTCGGCACGCTGAAGAAGTTCAGCCCTTGATGCGCGACCTCCCAGGTGTCGCCGTCGCCGTCGGCCCAGAACGCGTGGTAGTACAGGCTCAAAGAGGCCGCGTGGAAACGCGTCAGGTCGAGCCCCTGGACCACGCGGAGGTTCAGCGTCACCGGCGAGGTCCCGGTATAGCCAGGTGAGCTGTCGCGCCGGTTCGACACCAGAAGGATCAGCTTGGCACCCTGATCCGTGAGCTGTCGCAGACCGGTGACCGCAAGGCTGTCGGCCGCCCGCCCCAGAAGCACCAGCGCGCTCGTGTCCGGCATGGCGAACGCCGAGAGCTCGCACTCCCCGCCGGTCACGCGGACCTTGAGCAGGGAGGTGGCGTCGATCTGCGGATGATCCAGCCGCACCAGGTAGAGCATTCCCGAGAGATCGGGAAGTGAGGTCTGGTAGGTGTGCAGCGTGTCGGAGGCGGACGCGATGCGGAACATGCCCGCCCGGTCGCGCTCGACGACTCGGGGCGTGACGTCGCGATAGATCTGCCCGGCCACCAGGTCGTGCAGATAACCCCACCACCAGCTCTTCATCGGGGCACGGAGGTTGATGCGCACCGCCTCGATCGGGCTCGCCCCGCCATGGACCGCCTGGTAGGCCTGGGGAATGACGGCGGAATCGCCATGCTGCTCGAGATACCGGAACATCGACGAGAGACCATATCCGTGGTAGGCGTCCCCGATCCGAAGTCCGGCCGTGACGCCGCCCAGCGGGGTCAGCTCGTTGTTCTTCCGCACGCTCGAGCAGTAGTTCGGATCGGTGTGATGGCGCGACTCGCACCAGACCGCGGTCGCCTCGTCCAGCCAGTATTGCGGGCCGCCGCTGCCGGCCTGCGCCCAGGCCGATCGAGGGTCATAGAAGCTCTGCACCATGTGAAGGAACTCGTGCGCCGCCGTCACCTGCAGTTCGGGCAGATTGCCGATGCTGAGGACGTTGAACTCGAGGGTGCCGTGGTTCGGGCCCAGAATCGAGGAGGAATAGAAGCCGTCCACCGTCGGCGCCAGGGCCACCACCGAGACCGCCACCGGCCAGACAGTGCGGGCGGAGTAGACGAACCCGAGCTGCTGGTGCCGGCGGTACGCCTCCTCAAGGTAGCTGCCCAGGCTTGCCAGCTGCGCCTCCGTGGTGACAACCCACGGCGTCCAAATTCGGAAGTGTCCTTCGGGCGTCGTGTGGGTCCGGTCGACGCGCGCCGCCACGATCCGCACCGAGGTCGTCGGCCGGTCCCGAAAACGCCCCTTCACTGCCCGCGAGTTCGCCGCGGTCGAGGCTGCCGCGCTCAGCGTCCCCTGAACCCATCCGGAGGAGTCGGCCGCCGGGAGCCATCCCCAGCCGGTGACCGTCTGTCCCAGCGTCGGGCTGAAGGCCTCGGCTCCGATCAGAATCGCCTCCTGCTCGGCCCGGCCGGTCGTGCGTCGGATGCTCAGGCGGAGAGGTTGCGCGAACTCCGCCGGCAGCCCGTCGATCTGGTAGCGGTCTGAGAGGGTAGGGCACTCGATCGAGTCGGTCGCAGCATCCGCGTGGAGCTGGAGGGTGGCCGCCTCGGCGAAAGCGCCGGCAGGCACCGAGAGCACGAAATCAACCGACTTCAGCTCTCCCCCTTGCGGACCTACCGTCGCCTCGGCAAGCGGCGCGTCGCCGTCGGGCGGCGGCAGTACGGGGCCTCGATCCGGGCTGCACGACATGGAGAACAGGACGACCAGCAGAACGACGACGGTCAGAGCGGGGGGAGCAGGCAGAGCGACCCGATCCATGGGTGACCTCCTCGGCCGAGGCGCCAGATGAACTCAGCGTCGACACGACCCACAACGATTGGCCGTCGGCAAGCATAGCAGAACGCGGGCGATCGTGCCGGAGGGTCGGTTGTGTTCTTACAAAACGGTCCGTCTTGTCTCGTGATTACGGACGGCCCGCTGTACTCGATTGCCTCTCCGCACGTTGCAGCCGCGCCGGGATGGACGGATCAAGTCGATCGGCGGAGGTCAGCCACCCGCTTCTCCAAGAATCCGCTCAAGACGGCGCGATCTGTGCCGATCCAACGGGGAGGACAGACCTCAACCCCGTCGTCCCCACCTGCTCCGAGGCCCCGGACCCGAGCCGACACCATTGGAGGATTCATCATGAAGTCGCCTCTGCTTGCCCTGCTCCCGGCGCTGCTGCTCATCCTGGGCGGGTGTGCCAGCGAGCCGGTGACCTCCGTGTCGTCCGACGGCCGGAGCATGGCCCCGCTCGTCTCTTCGATCGATGACCCCTGCGGCGAAGTCACGGCCGTCACGCTCTACGCCGGCCAGACGATCGATGCCGGCACCGTCACGGTGGCCAACGACGGCACGAGCCTCTGCGTCACCTACGCCACGACCGGCGACTGGCGCCTGACCGAAACCCATCTGCACATCGGTCTGGTCCTGGGCGATATCCCCCAGACCGGATCGGGCAACCCGAAGGTCGGAAAGTTCCGCTGGGCCCATGACCTCGATCCGTCGGCGACGACGGATGAGTACTGCTTCCTGTTGAGCGAGCTGGGCTACACCGCGGGCGCGCAGCTTCTGGTGGCCGCTCATGCCGTCGTCGAGCGGATCGTGGACGGCGTCCCCGTCCAGAACGAGACGGGCTGGGGCGACGGGCTCGACTTCCCGGGGGCCAACTGGGCCACCTACATGGTGCACGAGGTGCAGGAATGCAACGGCGAGGTGCCGATCGGCGAGGGGGCGTTTCTCACCTTCACTCCAGCCGAGTGGGGCGCAGACCCGGCCTCGTCTCCGGCCGCAGGTTACCTCGAGCAGAACTTCTACTTCGTGTTCGACGGACTGCAGATCGGATGCGACCCCGAACTCGGCCAGTGGGTCCATCTGACGGGCCCCGCGGCGGTGGCCAGCCTTCTGCCGACCAATGGCACGGCCGCCACCCTGACGATGAGTTACACCGATCCATCGATCGCGCCGGAGGATGCGGAAGATCCGCTGGCGCAGGCGACCGAGGCCGGCGAGTTGCTCGGCCACGTCGTGGCGCTTCAGCTCAACGTCGCGTTCGACGCGTGGGACCCGGCCTTCGGCGCGAGCGAAATCTCGCTGGGAGACCTCGTGGTCAGCAGCCCTGAAAGCGCCTTCTATGGGATGACCGTGGCCCAGGTCCTGGAGCAGGCGAACTACGTGGTCGGCGGATGCGGCACCTTCACGCCGGAAGAGACGCTGGCAACGGTCCAGGCGATCAATGAGAACTTCGTCCCGGGCAATCCGGTCGGCAGCTACCTGACAGAGCCGGGCTCGGGCGGGGGTGGAGGAGACGAGTAGCCGTTCCGCCACGCCGGGTCGCCAGGCAGACGCCTCCTTTGTGGCGTGAATGCGCCCCGAGAAACCCCGAGACCGCAGAGTCCGTGGTCGGGAAGCAGGAGGGAACTGAGGAGCCCATCGGCCGCTGACCGAATGGGACCTCGCTCGTTCCGTGAAAGACGAAGGCGGAAGCGCGGTCCAAACGGGTCGCGCTTCCGCCATCTACGGTCCTGAACGGCTCAAGAGAGCTTACGCTGACTGTCCCTTCCGGCGATGAGCGCGCAGGCCGGTCAAGCCGACCGCCATCCGGGCCCATTTGGCCGAGACCGGCGAACCGGTGCTCTGGATCGACTGCGAGCAGCCCCTTGCCCAGGACGGGATTCATCGGACCCACAGAGATCCGGTCGATTCCCCCGCAGGAGATGGCGAGTGTGGTGGGTGAGCTCCTGGTTCCATCGTCGCCTCGGTCCGCATCCTACTCAACGGTAAAGGACCTTGACGGCCGACCAGCTGAGGGACTCCGTGGGGAGGAGCCCACAGGGGTCGTGCACCGTCACGTGCAGCGTCCCGATGTTGTTCGTGAACTCGCAGCAGTCCATGCCACCCAGGAGGAGCCGCGTGGCCCCGGCGGAGACTGCGCCGGCGCCTCGCTGCACGAGTATCCACCCGGGCAACAACACGCCGTAGAACCGGCGGGCATCCCGGCGAGCCAGGAATCTGCGCTTCCCGCGACGTCGACCTCGACCGTGACTTCGCCCCGGGCCAGCACCGGAACCAGGGACGCCAGCAAGACCGCAGCCAATACCTCTGGCCACACGCGAACCACTGAGCGCAATCTCACCGCAACCTACCCTTCCGGCGTGAATCCGCCCGAGAAACCCCGGAGACCGCAGAGTTCCTGGAAGGGAAGCAGGCGGAAATCGAGAATCTTATCGGCCGATGACCGCCCCGATCACCGCCCGGACTTCACCGGCGCGACAAACGCCGCCCAGATCGCCAGGAGGAAGCTGGCGTAGTTCACCGGTGTGCGAATGCCGTTGAGACGGTTCCAGTTCGTGCGGGCCGCCTCCCAATCCGCCGGAGGGCTGGCGGGGTTCCAGCTCAGCACGTACTGGTTGATCGGGACGTTCAGGATGATGGTGGACGCGCTGACTCCGACGTAGAGCAGCCACGCCATCGCCGTCAGCCGCCAGTAGAGGCTTCGACGCTGACCCCAAAGCCGGACGAGGAGGTAGAGCGGCAGGAGCATGGAAAGCATCGAGACGACGATCACGCCGGTCGGGAAGGCGTCCAGCGAGCGGATCAGTTGCTGCTCCGCGTGGGCGTACTGCGGCCCGTCCAGCGTGTTGAGCATCGGGATCACGCCCTGCTCGAAGGTGTAGAGGAGGCCGGCAAAGAGCCCGACCCCGAAAGTGAACAGCAAGTGGACAATCCTGATGTCACGCATGGTGGATGCTCCTTGTGGCAACGGCCTCGACGTCGAACTCACCGGCTCTCGCGCTGTTCCGCCATCACTTCCACGGATGACTCCAGCAGTTCGCGCAGCACCTGGGGGTCGACATCCGCGAGACGCTTGAGGTAGAGACACCCCTTGCCGGCCTTGTGCTTTCCCAGCTTCTGCAGAAGGGAGGCGAACCTCTCCAGTCCCGGGAGAAGGTAGAGAGTCAAGTCCCGCTTCCTCGGAGAGAAACCGAGCAGCATCGAATCCCCCTCGCGGCCACTCTGGTACCGGTAGTGGTAGCGACCGAAGCCGACGATGCTGTCGCCCCACATCCTCGGTTCCTCGCCCGTGACCTCGCGCATCAGCTCGAGCAGAGCCCGGCAATCCTCTCGACGCCCCTCCTCGGCGACGGCGTCGAGGAAGGCGGTCACGTCACCTTCGTTTTCCGTGGTCTTGTTCCCTGCCATGCGATCACCCCCTCCTTTCGCGCGCGGGATCACGGCCCGGCCGCGTCATCACCGCGTGATGGCTCTGCGAGAATCCGCCGAGCTTACGTCGTGGCTGCCGTCGGAGACAATCGAACCTCTCCGGAGCGGAGTCTCGAGACGAGGCCGATCAGAGCGGTTGTCGGCATCCCGGGTCTCAGATCCGGGAGTCTCAAGAAGGGGCAGAATCCGAGCGGATCGGGGACTACGTGGGTATGCCTCCCGGCGCGGCCGCGAACGAGTCACAAGTGGCGTTAACGATCGAGAGACACGCGCGAGGGCGGGCGAATCCACCCGCGAGTACGACGATCAGGATCAGCAGACAGAACCCGCGAGGCTTCACGCGTGAACGATCGATCCTGTCGATCCCCCGTTCCGGCTTTGTGACACCATCACGCCCCTGCCATCGCCACCAGCTTCTCCATCGTGGCCAGGTTCCGCGCCGTCCCGCCCCCGCCCGCCGCGCGGTCGGCCGCGGTCCAGAGCTTGCTGCCCGCCAGGCCCGACGGGCACCAGAGATAGGCGAAGCGCTTCCAGAGGGCGACCGCCTCGGGATCCCACGACGCCTTCAGCAGCGGCTTCAGCCGGGCAGCGGCTTCGGCGTCGCGCAGAATCATCACCAGAAACCGCGAGGGTTCGGTGGCCAGCTCGGCCAGGGGGTTGTGCCGGACGGCCTCTTCCAGTTCCTTCCCCGGCACCAGGGTGACGGCCGTCGTCACGCCGAAGCGCACGAGGATGGCCTGCTCCAGCCGCACGGCGAGCTCCTGCTCCGACCGCGCGCCCCGGCTGGCCCCGCCCCCTCCGGGCGGAGAGAAGACCACGTTGCCGCTGGCCAGAAGAGTCTGCACGCCGGCGCACCCGAGTTCTTCGAACAGGGAGCGCAGGTCGGCCATCCCGATCCTTTTCGCGCGGCCGACGTTGATGCCGCGGAGAAAGGCGATGTGGCGGTCGGTCATCGGGAACCTCCGGGCGCCTCCGCCCAGCCGCCATCCCTCGAGACAGCGATCAGACCGAAGCAGGCGACGATGAGCAGGTTCCAGCCGGCAAAGGAGACGAGGCCCGCCGTCGAGAAGACCCAGCGGTCGAAGAGGGAGGTGCAGGCGGCTCCGATGATGCTGACCACACCGTTGCCGATGAGGAGAAGACGGATGGCGCCCGCCCTCCGAGTGCCGCCGAAATCGCCGGCGACGAGCCAGGTCGCCACGCCCATCGCCGCGTAGCCGAACATCTCGAGGAACCAGGCGAACGAGGAGGGATTCGCCATCGTCAGTTCCGCGACCCAGGCCGGGCGCGTCGCCACCGAGCGCGGGATGTAGCCGAGTTGGATCGTGTAGTTGGTGAAGACGAGGGCGGCGTAGATCCCGGTGAAGACGAGCGCCGCCGCACTCCGCGATCGCCGTTCCGGCGCCGCCAGCGCGTGGCACGAGGCGGTGAAGAGGACGAACCCGGCCAGCAGGATGTACTCCAGGAGGTAAGGCAGCGCCTGCGCGGAGTGGTAGTGCGAGAAGAAGGTCTCGGCGTCGATCCAGCGGGGCTGCGGAGCGACCCGGGAGACGATCAGCATGCCGATGGGGCCGGAGAGAAGCGCACCCGTCATGACGAAGGCCGCGGAGAGGCGGAGCGCGCGACGATCCGCCGGGGTTACGAGGGGTGTTGTCACACCACCTCCGCCCCACTCTCCCGCAGCAGCTCTTTCAGGACCGAGCGGTGGCAGCGCGCCTCGTCCGCGCAGTAGCAGCCGACCGAGACGCTGGTCTGCCGCGAGAGAGCGGCCAGGAGCGTGAGGAGGCGGGCCGCTTCGGGGCGCTTCATCTCCATCCGATATTTGCGGACGAAATGGCGCCAGCTCCGCTCGTCCTCGGCGTGCTGCCCCTCTTTGAGCAGCTCCTCCGATGGCGCCAGGTCGGGCACCCAGACGTCGTAGAAGTCGCGCGAGGCGAACTCGGCCTTGGGCACGCCGCGCGGCGGACGGCGCACCGTCCCCAGGCGCAACCCCTCGCCGGTCGCTCTGGGCGTTCCAAGGCGGACAATGTGGATGGGCATGCAACGGCCTCCCTTTCGATCCATGCGAGGCTCGGGCGGCCCGGGGAGCGGATGCGGGAGACGCCCCGCGGTGCCGGTGTTCCTGTCCCTTACGCGGCGCGCTCGGTCCCCTCGCTCAGGATCTGCAGGTACTGATCGTACACGAAGAGGCGGTTCCGGCGCTTGCCGGTCAGCTCACGCACGATCGACAGCTCCAGCAGGAGGTCCATGGCGGACGAGACGGCCGGAAAGGAGAGACCCCTTGTCTGGCTGATGTCGGTCAGGGTGCTGATCGGCCGTGCCTTCATCGCTTCGAGCACCCGTAGCGCCGAGCCGGCGCGGCGCCCGCGGGGCTCGATCTGCGCTTGATCGGCCTCGAACATCGCGGTCAGGCGCTGCGCGGTGGTGACCGCTCCTTCCGCCGTGACCCGGACTCCTTCCAGGAAGAAGGCGAGCCACGCCTCCCAATCCCCTCCCCGGCGCACCAGGTCGAGGAGCACGTAGTAGCTCGGGCGATGCTGCTTGAAGTAGAGGCTGAGATAGAGCAGCGGCTCGCGCAGCACGCCGGCCTGGCAGAGCAGCAGAGTGATCAGCAGGCGCCCCACCCGCCCGTTGCCATCGAGGAATGGGTGGATCGTCTCGAACTGCACGTGAGCGAGACCGGCGCGCACGAGAGTCGGCAGGCCGTCATCCTCTCCGTGCAGGAACTTCTCGAGTGCCGCCATACACTCCTCCACCGCGGTGGGAGGAGGCGGCACGAAGGCGGCTTGTCCCGGGCGACTGCCGCCGATCCAGTTCTGCGACCGGCGGAACTCCCCCGGACTGGCGCCGCTGCCGCGCCCGCGCGAGAGCAGCACACCATGGATTTCGCGGATCAGGCGATTCGAGAGCGGCATCCCGTCGCGTAGCCGCGCGAGGCCGTGCTCCAGGGCCGCGACGTAGTTCGAGACCTCGACCACATCGTCCAGGGGCACGCCGGGGGCCTCGTCCATCTCGAAGAGCAGAAGATCCGACAGCGAGGACTGGGTTCCCTCGATCTGCGAGGAGAGCACCGCCTCCTTGCGAACGTAGGCATAGAGGATGAGCGATTTGTCCGGCAGGAGCGCGGACACGCCATCCAGCCGGCCGAGAGCGAGCACCGCAGCCTCCAGCGGTCGCTGGAGTTCCGCCGCCAGGTCGGGCGGCGGCACGGGCGGCAGCGGCTTGGGGATAAAGGCACGCACCGCCTCCCCACCGACGGTCGTCGACTCGTACCCCCCGGTCTCACCGCGCTTCATGGGAATCAGGCCCCCGTGGTTCAGGTTTGCTGAATAGCGCACCCCACTATTAAGACTTTGACCTATAAGTCTTAATACGGATGGGCCGTATTGGCAAGAAGCGTTCTCAGGACGCCGGGGACGACAAGGGGTACCCCCCCGAACGCACGGCCGGAGCGATCTGCATCACCGCACCACCACCATCCGCGCCCTCCGCGCCTCGCTCGATGTCCTCACCCATGCCAGGTAGACGCCGGAGGGAGCGAACCGGCCGGCCGCGTCCTTTCCGTCCCAAGCGAGTTCGTGCCAGCCGGAGGAGAAGGAATCCTGAGTGAGCTCGCGGACCTGGCGGCCGGATGCGTCGTGGATCGCGACCTGCACGAGACCATCCGCCGACAACCGGAAGCGGATCGTCGCCCCACCGCGACTTGGGTTGGGAAAGGCCCCCGGCATCAACACGTCCACCGCCGCCTCCAGCGTCGCGTCCGGCGCCGCGGATGTTCCCCGGGCGGGATCGGCCTCGCATTGCGCTGGGAAGATCTGCAGGCTGGAACCTGCCGCATAGAGGAAGTCGTCGGTGGCCGCGAGATCGGAGGGATCGCCGGAGTCGATGGTTGCCACCAGCCGCGGAGCCGCGGCATCGGAGAGGTCGATCACCTGGATCGTGGTGCCAAAGACCGTGCTCCGCGTCACGTAGGCCGTCGAGCCGGAAATGGCGATCCGCCCGCTTCCTTCTGCGAGTTCCACCCTCCCGACAACATGAGGATGGTGGGGGTGGGTGACATCGAAGAGATGCAGCCAGCTCTCGCCGAGCAGACAGACGCGGTCCTCCAGGAGGGCGACATCGTAGGCCGGGCCGATGGCGTTGCTGCCCGCGACGGCGGGGTGCGCGGGATCGGCGACGTCGACGATCGTGAGGCCGATGTCATTGGCCACGTAGACATGATCCGCCGCCACCGCCAGGCCGCGCTGCAGGCTGCCGGGAAGAATGACATTACCCAGAACCTGTGGGGCCGTTGGATCTGTCAGGCTGATCACCTGGAGGCCGGGATTGGAGTTCCCGGCGACATAGGCTCGGTCGCCGGAGATGGCGACACAGGCGTTCCAGCCGGTCTGCACCCGCCCGATGATCTCGGGCGCCTCGGGATCGAGAAGATCGAT
The DNA here is from genome assembly GCA_964371055.1 of uncultured bacterium. Lineage (GTDB taxonomy): Bacteria > Eisenbacteria > RBG-16-71-46 > CAIMUX01 > CAIMUX01 > CAYJLF01. The sequence continues at coordinate 19,477 of CAYJLF010000034.1, forward strand.
GACGAAGAGACCCCACCCCGGGTTGATCCAGCCGAGGGCGCAGGCGACGGAGCCCGCCACGGCCATGTCATCGAGAGAGGTGGTCGCGAGGCTGCCGATCACCCTCGGAGCGCGCGGCTCGGCGACGTCGACAATCGCGAGGCCGGCGTCTCCGCCGAAACAGACGTTCGTCCCGGTCAGCGCCACCGCGCGGGCCTGGTACGGAAGGTCGAGTTCCCCGAACGGCTGGGGGTTGAAGGGCAAGGAGACGTCGAACGACTCCACCGTCCCGAAGCCCGCTCCCCCGCCCGTGGCCAGGTAGGCGTGTCCCCCGGCGACGGCGATGCCGACGGCGCTTCCGCTCGGCGTCCCCCGCCCCACCAATCGGGGGTTTTCGGGATCGGCGATGTCGATGACTTCAAAATCGTTCGTGGCGACGAAGGCGTACCGCCCGGACAGGGCGATCGACGGACCATACCCTGCCGATGGCAACGAGCCGACCTGGTATGGATGCAGTGGATCGGCCACATCGATGACCCGCAACCCCGTCAGCCCGGCCAGATAGGCATGATTTCCCGAGGCGGCGATGCTCAGCGTGATCGCCGCCAGAAAGAGTTCTCCGGTCACGAAGGGATGGGTGGGGTCCGAGATGTCGATGACCCTGACCCAGGTGTCGGCCCCGACATAGGCGTGGTTCCCCGAGACGGCCACGCAGCGGGCCGGACCGCTCCCCGAGGCGCTGCCCACGATCCGGGGGTTCGCGGAATCCGAGATGTCGATGACGTGAAACCCCGGCCCGGCGACATAGGCGAAGTTCCCCTGGAGCGCGACTCCGCGGGCCGGGCCGTAGAGGTTGACGGTGCTCACGATCCTCGGGCTGGCTGCGCCGGCCGGATCGAAGTCGACGATCCGCACGCCATCGTCTCCACAGGCGGCGTAGACGAGGTGGCCACGCGCGGCGAGGCTCGCGCAGGCGCCGGTCTGCACCTCCGCGATCGAGCGCAGGTGCGCGGGGTCGGCAGCGTCGACCCACCGGACGTTCGCTCCGTTGGCTCCGCCGATGTAGAGCCGGGAGCCGGTGATCGCGGCACAGGCGTTCCCGCGGGGAGTGGAGAGCAGATCCAGGGGATGGAGAAGGCGCCCGTAGTCGACGCATCGGGCGGAGGCGGTGGAGATGAAGACGCCACCCAGCAGGCAGAAGAGGAACACCGGCACTCTGCGTTTCATCTTCGCCCCCTACGAATCCGAGGGGATCCGGAAACTTCGACGGAACCGATCACGGGGCGGCGGGTGCCCGGCGCTCGCGCCGGCAGCGCGCCTCCTCGGCTGGCGGCTACGAGTATGGCAGATTTGGGGGGGGGATGGATGCGCCGCATCCGGCAGAGCGAGTGGCGCCGTTTGACCAAACGACCGTGCCCGCAACCGGGTCCAGCAAGACCTGTCGGAAATACGCGGCGTCTAGGAGGGGGGCGAAGATCAGCCCCTTCAGCAGCGCGAGCAGATTCACCTGCTTGCGGACGCCATCGTGAAACGACAGCCTCAACGAGTGTGATCCGCAGAACTCGACTGCTGTCACCCGCGGAATCAAGGGCCACCTCCGGGATCTACTCGAGCGGCGCAATCGATCAGGGATGCAATCCTTGACGTGCCAACGTCCAGTTCTCTCCGAGCTCGTCGAGATGTACTCTTGCCCATGATCGCACCAGAGAGGGCGCCCGGTTCGGGACCTGGCCCTCGACGATCCGCAGGCTTCGAATGGCGATCGCGGCCTGTTGCGCCCCGTAAAGGGCGTGGAACTGCGGAACGCAGGGATCGGCGGGCATCCGGCCTCGGCGTGCGGCGGAAGCAGGGCCGGATCTGCGTCGTCTCCTCGGCGGTGCGCTTGCCCTCGATGGCGATCAGAGAGTCGGGGGTCTGGACCAAGTCATCGGGATAGCTGCGCCCCTCGAGGACGTACCACGTGCGGTCCCCCATGGCCGGTCTCAAAGGTGAGGTCGAGCCCATCGCGGTTGCCATCATCGGCCGGGCCGCACGGCACGAGATCGAGCCACCGGCATGGCCAGCCACCGCCGATCTGCTGCAGTGTCGGTCGAAGAGGGGGACGCGCGGGCGCGTGAGGGGTCTTTCCTGCCGCCGGACATGGGATTCTGTTTTCTCGGCGATGGACACGGGACGTTAGGATGGGTTCGCGGCACAGTGCAGTTCCAGTCAGGGTGACCTGGCGGCGGCCGCCGCCCAATGTAAGGATCTCTTCGACGGCAGCCAGCCTACCACAACCTCGCGGCGGAGGGACAGGATTCCTCCCTCTGCCCCCCTTGCCCCGCCAAACAACGAAAAGGACTCGCGTCTCCGCGAGTCCCCTGCGTACTTCCTGCGACGACGGAGCCGGCGGTGGTCCCGCCGGCCCCATCGTTCATGTCGTTCCGAGCGTCTGCTAGTACATCCCGCCCATGTCGCCCATGCCGCCGCCGCCGGGGCCGGCCGGGGCCTTCTCCTTCTCGGGGATCTCGGTGATGAGAGCCTCGGTGGTCAGGAGCAGGCCCGCGATCGACGCGGCGTTCTGCAGCGCGGAGCGGGTGACCTTGGTCGGATCGATGATGCCGGCCTCGAGCATGTCGACGTAGGTGTCCTTGTCGACGTCGTAGCCCCAGGTCTTCTTGGTGCTCTTGCGGACTTCCATCACCACGACCGAGCCCTCGACGCCGGCGTTGTTCGCCAGGGTGCGGAGGGGCTCCTCGATGGCGCGCTTGACGATCCCGACGCCGATCAGCTCGTCGCCGGTCACGTCCATCTTGTCCAGGGCCGGGATGGTCCGGATGAGAGCGACGCCGCCGCCCGGGACGATCCCCTCTTCCACCGCCGCGCGGGTGGCGTGGAGGGCGTCCTCGACGCGCGCCTTCTTCTCCTTCATCTCGGTCTCGGTCGCCGCGCCGACATTGATGACCGCGACGCCGCCGGCCAGCTTCGCCAGGCGCTCCTGCAGCTTCTCCTTGTCGTAGTCGCTGGTCGACTCCTCGATCTGACGCTTGATCAGCTCGACGCGGGCCTTGATGTCCGCGGCCTTGCCGGCGCCCTCGATGATCGTGGTGTTCTCCTTGGTGATGGTGATCCGCTTGGCCTTGCCCAGGTCGGCCAGGCCGACGTTCTCGAGCTTCCGGCCGAGGTCCTCGCTGATGACCATGCCGCCGGTGAGGGTCGCGATGTCCTCGAGCATCGCCTTGCGGCGATCACCGAAGCCCGGCGCCTTGAC
>CAYJLF010000035.1:0-15326 GCA_964371055.1 uncultured bacterium
CGCGAGGGCGGCCGCACGGTCGGCGCCGGCGTCGTCACGGAGATCACGGAGTAGGAAGCGGGGTGGAACGGCCATGAGAGACCAGATCACGCTGGCCTGCGGTGAGTGCAAGCGCCGGAACTATACCACGACCAAGAACAAGCGCCTGCACCCCGACCGGGTGGAGTATCGCAAGTTCTGCCCATTCTGTCGTACGCACACCGCGCACAAGGAAACCCGCTAGGCGGGCCCGACGGAGGCTGATTCGATGTCGTCGGTAGATCGCCTGAGCAACTTCCTGAAGGAAGTCCGGGTCGAGTCCCGCAAGGTCACCTGGCCCACGCGCGGGGAACTGCAGGAGTCGACGGTGGTGGTGGTCGTCACGGTCGCCATCATCTCGCTCTTCACGGCGGTGGTGGACCGGCTGGTCGCGTTACTCGTCACCCGGTTGCTGACGCTGTAGCGGCGGCGACGGAGAGCAGAGCGCCGCGCCGGCGCAGAGACGGAAACATGTCAAAGAAGTGGTACGTGATCCACACGTATGCGGGGCACGAGAACAAGGTCAGGACCAACCTGGAGCGGGCGATTCAGTACAACCAGCTGCAGGACCGTTTTGGAGAGATCCTGATCCACACCGAAGACTTCGCGGTCATGAAGGATCGCAAGAAGCGCATCACCCGGCGGAAGACCTATCCGTCGTACGTGCTGGTCGAGATGGAGTTGGACAACGAGACCCGGGCGATCGTGACCGGTGTGCCCGGGGTCACCCACTTTCTCGGCCACGATCACCCGACTCCGCTGACCGAGCTCGAGGTGGCCCGGATCCGGGGCCAGGGCCCGGTCGAGAAGGGGAAAGTCACGACCGAGGTCCCCTTCAAGGTCGGCGAGAGCGTCAAGGTTACCGATGGTCCCTTCAGCGATTTCGTCGGGCAGGTGGACGAGATCATGCTCGACAAAGGCAAGGTGCGCGTGATGGTTTCCATCTTCGGGCGCGCCACGCCGGTCGAGCTCGACTTCGTCCAGGTCCAGGCGATCTGACGGCAGGTCTCCGTCGCTCCGTGAGCGGCGGATCTCCCGGGAGCGCGGCGACGCGCGTCGGACCGGGACAGAGGAGCAAGCCAGATGGCGGAAAAGCCGATTACGGCGAAGGTCAAGTTGCAGATCACGGCCGGGCAGGCCACGCCGGCCCCGCCGGTGGGACCTGCGCTGGGCCAGCACCAGGTCAACATTGTCGAGTTCTGCAAGCAGTTCAACGCGGCGACGCAGACGATGGCCGGGCTGATCGTGCCTGCGGTCATCACGATCTACAAAGACCGCACCTTCTCTTTCATCCTCAAGACTCCGCCCGCCGCCGTGCTGCTCAAGCGCGCCGCCGGCATCGCCACCGCGTCCGGCCAGCCGAACAAGGTGAAGGTGGCCACGGTGACGGCGCAGCAGGTGCGCGAGATCGCGGAGCAGAAGATGAAGGACTTGAACGCCAACGACGTCGACGCGGCCGTGCGCATGGTCGAGGGCACGGCTCGTTCGATGGGCATCACGGTGGCGGAGTAAGGAGGGCGGCATGAAGCTGGGCAAGCGTTACCGCAAGATCCAGGAAGACAAGGCCAGGCTCGCGGCTTTCCCTCCGCTGGAGACGGGGCTCGCCTTCGTCAAGGAACACGCCACCGCGAAGTTTGACGAGACGGTGGAGTGCAACGTGCGCCTGGGGGTCGACCCCAAGCATGCCGACCAGATGGTCCGCGGCACGGTGGTCCTGCCGCACGGCACCGGCAAGTCGGTGCGCGTGCTGGTCCTCGCCAAGGGGGAGAAGCTCAAGGAGGCCGAAGAGGCCGGAGCGGACTTCGCCGGCGCCGAGGATATGGTGGCGAAGATCCGCGAGGGCTGGACGGAGTTCGACAAGGTCATCACGACGCCGGACATGATGGGCGAAGTCGGCAAGCTCGGGAAGATCCTCGGGCCGCGCGGACTCATGCCCAACGCGAAGGTCGGCACCGTGACGTTCGACATCGCCAAGGCGGTCCGTGAGTCCAAGGCGGGGAAGATCGAGTTCCGTGTCGACAAGGCCGGAAACCTGCACACGGCGATCGGGAAGGCGAGTTTCGGCCTTCCGGAGTTGCTGGAGAACGCGCGGGCGTTCCTCTATGAGGTCGTGCGGCTCCGGCCGCCGGCAGCCAAGGGAACCTACGTCCGGGGCGTGACGATCAGCTCCACCATGGGCGGCGGCGTCAAAGTCGACGCGGCCGAGGCGGCGACCCCGCCGAGAACCTGACGCCGGAACTGAGCAGCCGGAACTGAGCAGCCGGAACAGAGCAGCCGGAACAGAGCAGCCGGAACACAGTCGCCGGAGCAGTGTAACCGGGGGACGGGCCGCCTCGAGCGGCCGAGGGGACAGGCACGATGCCGAAGACCAGAAGCGAGAAGGAAGTCAAAGTCGCCCAGATCGCGGAGCGCCTCGGGCGGGCCAAGGGGGTCTACCTGGCCGATCTCAGCGGCATGTCGGTCGAGATGCTCACAAACTTCCGCCGGCTCTGCCGCGAGAGCGGGATCAGCCTGGAAGTGGTGAAGAACACCCTGATTCACCGGGCGGCCGTCGACACCCCCTTCGAGGGGCTCGACCCGTACCTGAGCGGGCCGACGGCGCTTATGACGACGGAGACTGACGTCATCGCGCCGGCCAAGATCCTCGAGCAGTTCAGCCGGCAGACCAAGGGCCTGCCCAAGGCGAAGGCCGCCTGCCTGGAAGGCGGCGTCTACGACGAGAACGGTGTCAAGGCGCTGGCGAAGTTGCCGGGGCGTGAACAGCTCCTCGGTATGTTGCTCAGCGTCCTGCAGGCGCCGCTCACCCAGTTCGTGGGTGTGCTCAGCGCCAACGCCCGCAACCTGGCCAATGTCCTGGACCAGGTGGGGAAGTCCAAGGGGGAGGCGGCCGCGGAGTAAGCGCGGTGCCGGCAACCGCCGGAACCGCTGCTCCGCAGAGGTCCGGTCCGGGAGTCCGATTCGAAGAACATCCAGGGCGCCGGCAGTCCGCTGCCGGATTCCCGACGGGATCAGGAGGGGAGAATGGCAGAGTTCACGAAGGAGCAGGTGCTGGACTGGGTTCGCACCGCCACCATGCTTGAGATTTCCCAGCTGGTGAAGGACATCGAGACCGAGTTCGGCGTGACGGCGGCGGCGCCCATGATGGCGATGGTCGGCGGTGCGGCGGGCGGAGCGGCCCCGGCGGTCGAGGAGCAGGTCGAGTTCGACGTCATCCTGAAGGATGTCGGCGCGCAGAAGCTGCAGGTCATCAAGGTCGTCCGCGAGGTCACCGGTCTGGGTCTCAAGGAGGCCAAGGACCTCGTCGACGGCGCTCCCAAGCCGCTGAAGGAGAAGGTCTCGAAGGAAGAGGCCAACGCCGTGAAGGCCAAGGTCGAGGAGGCCGGGGCGAAGGTCGAGATCAAGTAGCCGTCGCCCGGTTCGTCCGACCGCCCCGCGGCCCCGGCAGACCCGGTTGGCGGCGCGGGCGGCTTGTGGTCTGAAACCTGCGGGGGGTACGACTTGAAGGGAACCGCCGTCGACGTCAAGACCAGGAGCTTTTCGAAGCTCATTGACCGCTGGCACATCCCGATTCCGAACCTGCTGGACGTCCAGCTCAAGTCCTTCCACGCGTTCCTCCAGGTCAACGTACCGGGAGAGCAGCGGAAGAACGAGGGGCTCCAGGAGGTTTTTAACTCGGTCTTTCCGATCACTGATGCCCGGGAGATGTTCTCGCTCGAGTTCATCTCCTACGCCATCGGCGAGCCCAAGTACTCCGTCGAGGAGTGCCAGGAACGCGACCTGACGTTCGCCGTGCCGCTGAAGGTCAAGCTGCGGCTGCGCGTACGGGAGGAGGTCGAGGGCCAGAAGGTCGAGCGCGGAATCACGGAGAGCGACGTCTACCTGGGCGAACTGCCCATGATCACCGACAAAGGCACGTTTATCATCAACGGCGCCGAGCGGGTGATCGTGAGCCAGCTCCACCGCTCTCCAGGCGTGTTTTTCGACGAGATGATCCACCCGAACGGCAAGAAGCTGTTCACCTCGAGGATCATACCGTACCGCGGCTCCTGGGTGGAGTTCTCGATCGACGTGAAGGACATCATGTATGTCCACATCGACCGGAAGCGGAAGCTGCCGGCCACGGTGCTCCTCAAGGGGCTCGGGATCGTCTCCGACCAGGACATTCTCGACTTCTTCTACGAGCGCGAGGAAGTCGAGCTGGGAGATCCGCGCACGAAGCGGATGCAGTCGATCATCGGTCGGGTCGCCGCGCGGGATGTCGTGGACGCCGAGTCCGGCGAGGTCCTGCTCGAGTGCAACGAGGAGATCACCCAGGAGAAGCTCAAGGACCTGGTCAAGGCCGAGATCGCTTCGATCACGCTCTACAACATCCCCCTGCAGGAAGAGGCGGATATCATCCGCAATACCCTCCGCAAGGACAACACCCGCACCGAGGAAGATGCGCAGGCGCGCATCTACGCCCAGATCCGGCCCGGCGAACCGGCCCGCCCGGAGACCGCGCGCGACATCATCAGCCGTCTCTTCTTCAGTCCGAAGCGCTACGACCTGGCCGGGGTTGGCCGCTACAAGCTCAACCAGAAGCTCGACCACGGCAAGCTCCTCGGCAAGGAGCAGGTGAAGAAGTGGGGTCTCAAGGTGCCGGACCCGGACTGCGAGACCCTCACCAAGGAAGACTTCATCGCGATCCTGAAGTACCTGCTGCTGCTTCGCGTCAGCGAGGATGCCGAGGGCGCGCTGGCCGAGACCGACGACATCGACCACCTCGGCAACCGCCGGGTGCGGTCCGTCGGTGAACTCCTGGCCAACCAGTTCAACACGGGCCTGGCGCGGATGGCCCGGATCATCCGCGAACGGATGTCGCTCCATGAGCCGGAGACCGTCACGGTTTATGACTTCATCAACGCCCGCACCATCTCGGCCGTGATCCAGAGCTTCTTCGGATCGAGCCAGCTCAGCCAGTTCATGGACCAGACCAACCCTCTGGCCGAGCTGACGCACAAGCGGCGCCTCTCCGCCCTCGGACCCGGCGGCCTGACCCGCGACCGCGCCGGTTTCGAGGTGCGCGACGTCCACTACACCCACTACGGCCGGATGTGTCCGATCGAGACGCCGGAAGGGCCCAACATCGGACTGATCTCCAGCCTCAGCTCCTACGCCCGCGTGAACGAGCTCGGCTTCCTCGAGACCCCTTACCGCAAGGTGAAGGACGGGGTGGTCGGACGGCATGTCGAGTACATCTCGGCCGACGTCGAGGACCGCTTCACCATCGCGCAGGCGAACGAACCGCTGGACGAGAAGGGCAAGCTCCAGAGCAAGCGGGTGAGTTGCCGGGCGAAGGGGGAATTCCCCCTCGTTCCGCCCGAGCAGGTCGATTACATGGACGTGTCGCCGATCCAGCTCGTCAGCCCGGCGGCGGCCCTCGTTCCGTTCCTCGAGCACGACGACGCCAACCGCGCGCTCATGGGTTCGAACATGCAGCGCCAGGCGGTTCCCCTCCTGAAGTGCCAGCCGCCGCTGGTGGGCACGGGTCTGGAGCGCAAGGTGGCGGAGGACTCGGGCGCGCTCATCATGGCGCGACGGGATGGAACGGTCATCGGAGTCGGCGGCGATCAGATCGTCATCCAGCCGGACCGGGATCCGGCCGACCAGGTGACCGACTTCACGGAGGCCGCCGGTCGCGACATCTACAACCTGACCAAGTTCAAGCGGAGCAACCAGGACACCTGCATCAACCAGCGTCCCCTCGTCCGCGAGGGGGACCGGGTGAAGGCCGGCACCGTCATTGCGGACGGGCCGAGCACCAGCGAGGGCGAGCTGGCCCTCGGACACAACACCCTGGTCGCGTTCATGCCGTGGAACGGCTACAACTACGAGGACGCGATCATCGTCTCCGAAGAGCTGATCAAGAGAGACATCTTCAGCTCGATCCACATCGAGGAGTTCGAGCTTCAGGTTCGCGACACCAAGCAGGGTGTCGAGGAGATCACGCGCGAGATTCCCAACGTGGGCGATGACGCGGTCAAGAATCTGGATGAAGACGGCATCGTCCGGGTCGGAGCGCCGGTCCGGGCCGGGGACATCCTGGTCGGCAAGGTCACGCCCAAGGGGGAGACCGAGCTCACGCCGGAAGAGCGGCTGCTCCGGGCCATCTTCGGCGACAAGGCCGGCGACGTCCGCGATGCCTCCCTCAAGGCCCCTCCGGGGATGGAGGGTGTCGTCATCGACATCAAGGTCTTCTCCCGCAAGGAGAAGGATGAGGGGACGAAGAAGCAGGAGCGCCTCAAGCTGGACCGGCTGCAGCGCCAGTTCCGCAAGGAGCGGCTGCGCATCCTCGAGGCGCGCGATGACGAGCTGAAGCGGATCCTGGACGGAGTGATTCTCGAGCGGTGGGACTCCGTCTCGACCGGCAAGCCGATCATGCGGGCCGGACGCAAGGGCTCGTTCCAGGCCCTGCAGGGAATCGACTTCGACGACCTGGTGCCGGGCAGCCCGATCGCGCGCGACGCCAAGGCTTCCTCTCGTTTCTGGCGCCAGCTCGACGCCGCCAAGGACGCCCTCTCCCGGCTGGAGAAGAAGCTGGAGAAGGACAAGGAGAGGGTCACGCGGGGCGATGAGCTCCCTCCGGGCGTGGTCAAGCTGGTCAAGGTCTATGTCGCGAAGAAGCGCAAGCTGTCGGTCGGCGACAAGATGGCCGGACGCCACGGCAACAAGGGAGTCGTCAGCAAGATCGTGCCGGTGGAGGACATGCCGTACCTGCCGGACGGCACCCCCGTGCAGATGGTCCTGAATCCGCTCGGCGTTCCGTCGCGGATGAACATCGGCCAGATCCTCGAGACCCACCTCGGGCTGGCGGCGCACAAGCTGGGCTTCCGGGCCGAGACGACGGTCTTCGCCGGGGCCACGGTCGATGAGATCAAGGCCTGTCTGCGTGAGGCCGGCGAGCCGGAGGACGGCAAGACCGAGCTCTTCGACGGCAAGACGGGGCGCTCGTTCGATCGCCGGGTCACGGTCGGCTACCTCTACATGATGAAGCTCTCGCACCTCGTCGACGACAAGATCCACGCCCGTTCGATCGGCCCGTACTCGCTGGTCACCCAGCAGCCGCTCGGCGGCAAGGCGCAGTTCGGCGGCCAGCGCTTCGGCGAAATGGAAGTGTGGGCGCTGGAGGCCTACGGGGCCGCCTACACGCTGCAGGAGTTATTGACGGTCAAGTCGGACGACGTCCACGGCCGCTCTCGGATCTACGAGGCGATCGTGAAGGGGGAGAACCCGCCGGAGCCGGGCGTTCCCGAGTCGTTCAACGTGCTGGTCAAGGAACTGAAGTCGCTCTGTCTCGACGTTCTGTTCGAGTAGGGCCCACTTTCGGAGAGGAGAACGATGGCCGAGAACACGGAGTTCAATCCGACGCCCGCCTCACCCGCGGACGGGCCGCTGTTCCCCCCGATGACCGCCATCCGCGGCGAACGGGAGACCCGGCGCAAGTTCAACTTCAGCGCGATCCGGATCCGGCTGGCGTCGCCCGAAACGATCCGGAGCTGGTCGCACGGCGAGGTCACCAAGCCGGAGACGATCAATTACCGTTCGTTCAAGCCTGAGCGGGACGGTCTCTTCTGCGAGCGGATCTTCGGACCGGTCAAGGACTGGCAGTGCGCCTGCGGCCGGTACAAGATGATCCGCTACCGGGGCGTCATCTGCGACAAGTGCGGCGTGGAGGTGACCCAGGCCACCGTCCGCCGCGAGCGGATGGGGAACATCGAGCTCGCGGTCCCGGTCTCGCACATCTGGTACTTCAAGGGCGTTCCGAGCCGGATCGGGCACCTGCTCGACATGTCGATCCGCAACCTCGAGCGGGTGCTCTACTACGAGTCCTACGTCGTGATCGACCCGGGCAACACCCCGTTCCGGCCGCACGAGCTTCTGAGCGAGGAGCAGTACCAGGAGCTCCGGGCCGACGTGAACATGCGCTTCGAGGCCGAGATGGGGGCGGGCGCGATCCGGAAGCTGCTGGAGAAGCTCGACCTCGAGGACCTGAGCGGCGAGTTGCGCACCCAGGTGCGGATCGAGACTTCCGTCCAGCGGAAGAAGGACACGCTGAAGCGGCTCAAGATCGTCGAGGCGTTCCGCCAGAGCGGGAACAAGCCGGAGTGGATGATCCTGACCGTGGTGCCGGTCCTCCCGCCCGATCTGCGGCCGCTGGTGCCGCTCGAGGGCGGGCGGTTCGCCACCTCGGACCTGAACGACCTCTACCGCCGCGTGATCAACCGGAACAATCGCCTCAAGAAACTGATCGAGATCCGCGCGCCCGAGGTGATCCTGCGCAACGAGAAGCGGATGCTGCAGGAAGCGGTCGACGCCCTCTTCGACAACGGACGCCGCACGCGGGCCGTCCGCGGACAGGGGAACCGTCCGCTCAAGTCTCTCAGCGACATGCTGAAGGGGAAGCAGGGGCGTTTCCGCCAGAACCTCCTCGGCAAGCGCGTCGACTACTCCGGCCGTTCGGTCATCGTGGTCGGGCCCGAACTGCGCCTGCACGAGTGCGGCCTGCCGCAGAACATGGCGCTGGAGCTCTTCAAGCCGTTCATCATCCGCAAGCTCGAGGAAGAGGGACAGACGGTCAAGAACGCCAAGCGACTGGTCGAGCGCGAAGGCCCGGGGGTCTGGGAGATCCTGAGCGAGATCATCAAGGACCACCCGGTGATGCTGAACCGGGCCCCGACCCTGCACCGCCTCGGAATCCAGGCCTTCCACCCGGTGCTGGTGGACGGGAAGGCGATCCGGCTGCACCCGCTGGTCTGCACCGCGTTCAACGCCGACTTCGACGGCGACCAGATGGCGGTGCACATCCCTCTCTCCTTCGTGGCCCAGATCGAATGCCGTGAGCTGCTGCTGGCGCCCAACAACATCCTCCTGCCTGCCTCGGGCCGGCCGGTGGCGACGCCGAGCCAGGACATCGTTCTCGGCTGCTACTACCTGACCAAGCCGCGCGCCGACGCGAAGGGATCGGGCCGGGCGGTCCCCTTCGCCACGACCGAGGAGGTGCGGCTGGCGCTCGAGCGGGGCGTGGTGGAACTCCACACGCGGATCCGCTGCCGGATCGACGGAACGGTGATCGAGACGACCGCCGGGCGGGTCCTCTTCAACGAGGTGCTCCCCGCGGGGATGCCGTTCTTGAACAAGACCCTCGACAAGAAGCAGCTCGAGGAGCTGGTCGGGAACTGCTACCACTCCCACGGGCGGGACGAGACGGCCAGGCTGCTCGACCGGCTGAAGGAACTGGGCTTCGGCTACGCCACGCGGGCCGGGGTCACCGTCGGGATCGACGACCTGGTGGTCCCGAAGGAGAAGCGTGAGGTCATCGAGAAGGCGAACAAGGAAGTCGAGAAGATCAACCGCGCGCACCGCGACCTGACGCTCTCGGCCAACGAGCGGTACAACAAGCTGATCGAGCTCTGGACCGGGGTGACGAACCAGGTCGAGGAGTTCACCATGGACGGCCTGCGCAAGGCCGACCTGGGATTCAACCCGATCGCGATGATGGCCGACTCGGGCTCGCGCGGAAACAAAGAGCAGGTCCGCCAGATGGCGGGCATGCGCGGGCTGATCACCAAGCCGCAGAAGAAGGTGACCGGCGCCGCCAGCGAGATCATCGAGCAGCCGGTCCTCTCCAGCTTCAAGGAGGGGTTGACCGTCCTCGAGTACTTCGTCTCTTCGCACGGCGCCCGCAAGGGGCTGGCCGACACCGCCCTCAAGACCGCCGACGCGGGCTACCTGACGCGGCGTCTGGTCGACGTCGCCCAGGATATGATCGTGACGGAGGAGGATTGCGGCACGATCCTCGGCGTGGAGAAGGGGCCGCTGAAGAACGGCGAAGAGGTGGTCGAGCCGCTGCGTGACCGCGTCCTCGGACGGGTCGTGGCGGAAGACGTTTATGGCCGTGATGCGACCGAGCCGATCCTGGCCGAGGGGACGCTGATCGACGAACGGGCCGCGGACAAGCTGGAGGAGGAGGGGGTCGAAAGCCTCCGGATCCGCTCCGTGCTGACTTGCGAGTCGCGGCGCGGCGTCTGCGTGAAGTGTTACGGGCGCGACCTGGCCACGGGCCGGATGGTCTCGATCGGCGAGGCGGTCGGAGTCATCGCGGCGCAGTCGATCGGCGAGCCGGGCACGCAGCTCACCCTGCGGACCTTCCACTTCGGCGGCACCGCCAGCCTCATCGTCGAGCAGTCGAAGGTGAAGGTGCACCGGAACGGCATTATCCGCTACGAGGAAGGGCTCCGCTACGTGACGACGGAGGACGACCCTCCGCGGCACATCAACGTCGGCTACCGGGGGGAGTTGGTGCTGTACGCCGACGACGGCACCACCGTCATCGATCGATACCAGCCGCGCTACGGCGCCATCATCATGTTCGCCGACGGGGCGCGGGTCCGGGACGATGACGTCCTCTACGAAACCGACAACTGGAACACCCCGATCGTGTCGCGGGAGAAGGGCGTGGTCCGCTTCGTCGACATCAAGGAAAAGGTGACCCTGCGCGACGAGGTCGACGAGACGACGAAACAGAAGATCCCGGTCATCGTCGAGGATCGGGAGAAGGTGCTGCAGCCGCACATCGAGATCGTCGAGATCCTTCCCGGGGCGCAGGATCGCGAGCGCGTGGTGAACAGCTATCCGCTCCCGACCGGCGCGCGACTGCAGGTGCACGACGGTGACACCGTCCGGGTCGGCGACGTGCTCGCGAAGATCCGTCGCGAATCGGGCCGGACCCGTGACATCACCGGTGGTCTGCCGCGCGTCTCCGAGCTCTTCGAGGCCCGCAAGCCGAAGGACCAGGCCGTCATCTCCGAGATCGACGGGCGGGTCGGGATCAGCAAGGGCACGCGCGGGATGAAGAAGATCACGGTCGAGAACGAGAACGACAAGAAGGAATACCTGATCCCGCACGGGCGGCAGATCTTCGCCCAGGACGGGTACGAGGTGCGGGCCGGCGAGCGGTTGACCGACGGGCCGATCAACCCGCACGACATCCTGCGCGTCAAGGGGATCAACGAGGTGCAGGAGTATCTCGTCGACCAGATCCAGGAGATCTACCGGATCCAGGGCGTGCGGATCGATGACAAGCACATCGAGATCATCGTTCGCCAGATGCTGCAGAAGGTGAAGATCGACGATCCGGGCGACACGAACTTCCTGCAGGGCGAAAACGTCGACAAGATCATCCTGCGCGAAGAGCTGGAGCGCATCAGGGGGGAGGGCGGAAAGCCGGCCACCTTCCAGCCGCTCCTCCTCGGGATTACGAAGGCCTCGCTCTCGACGCAGTCGTTCGTTGCCGCCGCGTCGTTCCAGGAGACGACCAGGATCCTGACCGACGCTTCGGTCAACGGGTCGATCGACCCGCTGCGCGGACTGAAGGAAAACGTCGCGATCGGCCGGCTCATCCCGGCCGGTACCGGGCTGCCGGAGTACCGGCGGATCCGCGCGTATCCGCAGGACGAGGTCGATGACGGGTACGCCGAGGAAGAAACCGCGCAGAGCGCCTGACCGCCGGGCTCCTGCGAAGGAGCGTCCGAGGACGGCCGGGGCTCAGAACCGGCGGCGTGCCATGTTCGGTAACGTTCTGATATAGAATGAGTTGCTGGGTTCTTTCGGTCCGGGTGGATGGGGTCCTCCCGGCCGTGGGGCCCCGCATTCCGGCCTCGGTCACAACGGCATGGGGCTGGCCACTTTCGGGTTGACGGGATGCCCGAGGCTCCGTAAACTCCGAAATCTGTGCGTAACGAACGGTGGAGGGTCCGCGGCGCGGCATCCGTGTCGGACGTGGGATTCCACGGTGACTTTTTACCGCCAGGCCCTTTATTCGTCAGGGGAGTTTTTGCGTGCCGACTCTGAACCAGCTCGTGCGCCATGGGCGCAATGTCAGTCCGACCAAGACGGGGGCGCCGGCGCTCAAGGCCTGTCCGCAGAAGCGGGGCGTTTGCACCCGCGTCTACACGACGACGCCGAAGAAGCCGAACTCGGCCCTGCGGAAGGTGGCCCGTGTCCGCCTGACCAATGGAATCGAGGTCACGTCTTACATCCCGGGGGAGGGGCATAACCTCCAGGAGCACTCGATCGTGCTCATTCGGGGCGGCCGCGTGAAGGATCTGCCGGGTGTCCGCTACCACATCATTCGCGGCACGTTGGATGCCAGCGGGGTGGACGGGCGTAACCAGAGCCGCTCCAAATACGGCACGAAGCGGAAGAAGAGCTAGGAGAGAAGATCCAGGATGCCGAGAAAGCCCAATTTCCAGCGGCGGGAGCTCACGCCGGATCCGAAGCTGAACAACCTGATGGTGACCCGTCTGGTCAACAGCGTGATGAAGGACGGGAAGAAGAGCACCGCGGAGCGGATCGTCTACGGATCGCTCAAGGTGATCGAGGAGCGGACCGGCCAGGAGGGACTGGCGGTGATGCGCCAGGCGCTCAATAACCTGCGCCCCAACCTGGAAGTCAAGAGCCGCCGCGTCGGTGGCGCCACCTACCAGGTGCCGGTGGAGATCAAGCCCGAGCGGCGGACCGCGCTGGCGATGCGCTGGTTGATCGGTTTCGCCAGTTCCCGGCCGGATCACACCATGGCGGAGAAGCTGGCGGCTGAACTGATCGCGGCCAGCAAGAACGAGGGCGCGGCCATCAAAAAGAGGGAGGATACGCATCGGATGGCGGAGGCGAACAAAGCCTTCGCGCACTACCGCTGGTAATTCGGCGGGGCGCTGGTAGTTCGGAGACTACCGGCCGGCACGGGGGTCCAGCCAGGAAAGCGCATCCAGGTTTCACGCCACGGGTTCTTTCCACCAGGCAAGCAGGTATCGGACCAACGGTCTTCGGCGGCACCGCCGCCAGGCCAGCCCCCGCGACCGGGGCGTCAGAGACGCCCAATCAGGTCCGGCAAAGCTTGGGTCTCGTCACCCCGGCTTCAATCAGAGGATAACGGCGGGTAGCGCCCGAACGGGCGCGGCCGGGCCGGATGCAGGCCCCGGGCACGGCCCGGAGCCGGAAGGCGGATCGTCATCGATCCGGGGAGTCGTTCGTTGTCGCAGACCGTACCGACCAGAAACCTCCGGAACATCGGGATCATGGCCCACATCGACGCGGGCAAGACGACCCTGACCGAGAGAGTTCTGTTCTACACCGGACGCCTGCACCGCATGGGCGAAGTGCATGACGGCGGCGCGACGATGGACTGGATGGACCAGGAGCGCGAGCGGGGCATCACCATCACCTCCGCGGCGACGACCTGCTTCTGGCGCGATCACCAGGTCAACATCATCGACACCCCCGGACACGTCGATTTCACGATCGAGGTCGAGCGCTCCCTTCGCGTGCTGGACGGCGCCATCGCCGTCTTCTGCGCCGTCGGCGGCGTCGAGCCGCAGTCCGAGACGGTCTGGCGGCAGGCCGACAAGTACAACGTCCCCCGGATCGCCTTCATCAACAAGATGGACCGGGTCGGGGCGGACTACTGGGGCACCGTCCAGATGATGCGCGACCGCCTGGGCGCCCACCCGGTGCCGATCCAGGTCCCGATCATGATGGGCGACTACTTCCACAGCATCATCGACCTCGTTCACCTCGAGGAGGTGATCTTCGTCGAGGAGCACGGCCGGACCACCTACCAGACACAGCCGATCCCGGACGACTGGATGCCGATGGTGGACGAGAACCGGGTGAAGATGCTCGAGGCGCTGGCGGACTACGACGACGAGCTGCTGCGCCGGTACCTCGACAGCCACGACCTCCCGACGGAGCTGATTCACGGGGCGATCCGCAAGGGGACGGTGGAGGGGAAGATCACGCCGGTGCTCTGCGGGAGCGCGTACCGCAACCGCGGCGTTCGCCTCCTGCTCGACGCGGTGGTGGACTACCTGCCCTCGCCGCTCGACATGCCGCCCGTCGCCGGCGAAAACCCCGATACGCTCGAGGTGGAGCATCGCGGGCCGTCGGTGGAAGAGCCCTTCAGCTCGGTCGCGTTCAAGATCATGACCGACCCCTACGTCGGCAAGCTGACCTTCTTCCGGATCTATTCGGGAAAGGTCAAGACGGGGGATCACATCCTGAACGCCAACCAGGGGACGCGCGACCGGATCGGCCGCATCTTCCGCATGCACGCGAACCAGCGGGAGGAAGTCTCCGAGTTGCCCCTGGGCGAGATCGGGGCCCTGGTGGGGCTGAAGCGGGTCCTGACCGGCGACACGCTCTGTGCGCTCGATCAACCGGTCCTGCTCGAACGGATGCGTTTCCCCGAGCCGGTCATCCAGATTGCGATCGAGCCCTCCAGCAAGTCGGACGAAGAGCGGCTCACGCTCTCTCTCGAAAAGCTGATGCACGAGGACCCGACCTTCCGGGTCGTCACCAACGAGGAGACGGGCCAGACGCTGATCGCCGGGATGGGCGAGCTGCATCTCGAGATCCTGCTCGACCGGCTCAGGCGCGAGTTCCAGGTGAACTCGAAGGTCGGCCGCCCGCAGGTGGCGTACAAGGAAACGGTCACCGCCACGGCGGAGGAGCATACCCGCTTCATCAAGCAGAGCGGCGGCCGGGGCCAGTATGCTGATATCAAGATCCGGGTCGAGCCGGCGCCGGGGCAGGGATTCGTCTGGGAGAACAAGATCATCGGCGGCGCTATCCCGCGGGAGTACATCGCGCCGACTGAGCACGGCGTCAAGGATGCGCTTCACGACGGCCCCCTGGCGGGGTACCCGCTGGTCGACGTCAAGGTGACGCTCCTGGACGGCTCCTTCCACGAGGTGGACTCGAGCGAGATGGCGTTCAAGATTGCCGGTTCCATGGCGATGAAGGCGGCCACCGCCCGGGCGAAGCCCCGGCTGCTCGAGCCGGTGATGGACGTCGAGGTCGTCGTGCCGGAGAACTTCGTCGGGGAGGTCATGGGAGACCTTTCGTCCCGGCGGGGAAAGATCGGCGGCATGGTCGAGCGGGCGGTCGCGCGAGTCGTGGCGGCCCGGGTTCCGCTCGGCGAAATGTTCGAGTATGCGACGCGCCTGCGGTCGATGACGCAGGGACGCGGCATCTACACCATGCAGTTCGCGAGGTACGACTTCATGCCGGAAAGCCTGGCCGAAGAGGTCGTCAAGCAGGCCGGCGCGGCCCGTGGCAAGTAGGGGCGGCAAGCACGGGCGGCGGCGGCCGATGGCAGGGTACCCAGTCGTGGTGACGCAGAGAACCGGCGCAGAGAACCACAGGAGGACGAGGCAAGGCCATGAGCAAGGCTAAGTTTGAGCGGACGAAGCCGCACGTGAACGTCGGTACGATCG
>CAYJLF010000036.1:0-13551 GCA_964371055.1 uncultured bacterium
CCGCGTGTAGCTCCCTTCCGGCGTCGAAACCTCCATCGCCTCAAGGTCGCCGACCGAGAGCTGGTAGACGAGTGCGTCGTCCCTTTGCTCCACCAGCGTCATCGAGGACGCGTCGTTGCCGGTCGGGATGGTCTGGATCCCGGCCGGGCTCGTCGAGGCGAGCGCGAAGAGGAGGCCGAGGGCGAGAAGGAGGCGGAACGGTTTCATGACAGAGTCCTTTCGACGGATATCGACGGCGATCTTCCGGCTTGGCAGAGGCCGGTTTCCATGCACCGTACAAAATCGTATCAACTCTGAGGGAAAGCCGCACTTGAGGAGATAGTGAGAGATCGTCGCGACAAGGTCGATGTGCGGCGCAGCAGCACGCGATCTTCAAGGGGAGCAACGAAGTGAACTAACTCTAATCACGGTCATTAGAAACTAGCGACGGGTACAAGTCCGCAAAGGTGGCGTCAGCGGTCCTGCGGGGCCGGACCCGCGACGACGCGACCCGATCGACCGCCGACGGAGGAAGCGGCGCTCGACGGAGCGCGATGTGCGCGCCGCGTCACACCTGCCGTGCGACTTCCACGAACCAGGCGACGCGAGGCGCGCTCAAGGCGAGCCCGCCGCGTTCTGACGACACGCTGGCGAGCCGCTCGCGCGAAGGCGAGCCCGCAACGACCGAGGCGGGCCCCGCACCCCGCGACGCCGCCCCGCGACCGACCGAGGCAGCGCCGGTCCGGCGGCCTAGCGAAACTTCACTTCCGCGCCCGGATCCTCGCTGTAGAAGAACTCGTGACCCGGCACCCACTGGCCGTTCGCCAGGTACTCCGATTTGGAGTGCAGCCGCCCGTCCGCGAGGAGCTCCCCGGTCGAGCGGACTTCGGTGATCCCGTTCTCGTTGCCGGTGACGGTCTCGTGGCTGACGAACTTGGCGCCGTCGAACTTCATGGTGCCATGGGTGTAAAACCCGGCGGTGGTGAAGTAGTAGAAGACCAGGCTCTCCTGCTTCGCGTCCCAGAAGATCAGGCTCTCGCCGCCGTACTCGCCGTCGTTGATCGAGTGCAGAGTGCGGATCGCCTGCCCGTTCAGCGCACGCTCCCAGTGCGCGATGTCGGTCACCGCCGAGCCGGGCTGCTGCCCGGGACCGGTGCCCCGCCAGGTCTTCCCGAGAAAGGGACGGAACTTCTCGAGCTGGGGAGCGAGCGGAGGCACCTCGTCGGCGCCGGCCGATCCGGCGACTGCTGCCAGCGCGAGGGTGAGAAGAGCGGCCGCCAGGCAGGCGGCGGCCGGAACCGTGAAACCGCGCAGCAGGGGTGAGATCGTCGTCCATCCGTTCATGAAAGCCTCCGCAGATCCAGGGGTTCGGTGATCGGCGCGATCCGTTACCGGGCGCGATGGGGCGTCGCCGTTCGTTGGTGCCGCCGCCAGGCCGGACGGGCCCGGGCGCATTCGAAAACAGGGGATGATGTCGTAACGGCTTCGATCTGTCCAGTGCCGGTGTCGATCGAGACGCCCCGGTTCAACATCGCTTCCGGCGGCAGAGAGTCGGCCGGATGGCGGTGGGCCGGACCCCGGCCGACTACGCGGCGGGGCCCGGCGCTCAACGGAACGCACGATGGGCGGTCAACAGATCAGGGCTTCCAGACCTTCCAGACATTTCCGGCCAGGTCTGGACCGGGAGTCAGGGTGACTTGTCCGGGCTGCCAGCCGGACGGCGTGACCTCGCCGGTGGCGCGGACGTGCTGGAACGCCTTGACCTGGCGGATCAGCTCTTCGGGATTGCGCCCTACCTCGGGGGTCAACACCTCCATCGCGCGGATGACGAAATCTGGATCGATGAGGAAGCGGCCGCGGATGTCCACGCCGGCCGCGGCGTCGTAGATGCCATAGATGTCGCCGATCCGTCCGCCGGCGTCCGAAAGCATCGGGAAAGGAACGCCCCCGTCCAGCATGCGCGTCAGTTCCTGCTCCTGCCAGATCTTGTGCACGAAGCGACTGTCGGTGCTGGCGGCGAGGACGATGGTGTCGAGGGCCTGGAACTCGGGATAGCGGGCTGCGACCGCAGCCAGTTCGGTCGGTCAGACGAAGGTGAAGTCACCGGGGTAGAAACAGAGCACGATCCACTTCCCGCGGTACTCGGACAACCGGATCGGCTTGAAGCCGGCTCCGGCGACGAACGCGTTGGCCTCGAAGTCAGGTGCTTCGTGGCCGACCTGCGCGCGTTGCATGGTGACCTCCCTCTGGACTGGTTCGGTTGCAGAAGCGTTCTCCGCGGCCGCGATCGGACCGCGCGCCGCTTTGACGCAACCCTCTTTCATCTGTGACATGGTTCCTCCTTGTGACGCCGGGGACCAACGTGGCAGCGGCCGCCGGTCGCCGAGAGCCGGCGTGATGAATCATCTGGGCAGACCTTTGCCGGGACGACATTCACGGTGCGACGCGCCAGCCTCGATGTCCCGCGGACCGTACCACTGGGGAGGGGTGGCGACAACGCTTCCCTCCGCGCAGTCCATGCGTTGGAGGTCCGGCTGGAAAGTCCTCTCGAACGGGTCGGATCAATCCGGGGCGTCAGCGACCAGCAGAGGGGTGTAGTTCACCGCGACGACGCGATAGGCCGGTCGGTAGATCTGTCGGTAGGTCTCGCTGTGGTGCATCGCCGGGAAGCCCTCCGCCATCCGGTCGCTGATAAAGGCCGCCACCTCTTCTTTCGGCCAAGGCAGGCGATCAACGGCGGCGGTCTGCTCGAGTGCGGAGAGGGCGATACGGAGGTCAACGTGGAGGGAATCGGAGTCGGTGTCGGAGAATGTGGAGTCGGCGTGAGGACGGTCGGCGCCGACGGGAGCCGGGGCGAGAGCCCCATCGCGCGCCGCGCTGTTGCCCGCCGTGGCCACGAAGGCCTCGAGCAGGCGCGCGGGATCGCCGCCGGCCGCGAGGAATGGACGCAGGTGAACCCGCACATAGCGGCCACCGCGGCCCAGTGTTTCGATCAAAGGTTCGGGGGCCTCCGGTCCAGGGCCCAGGGTGCGGATCTCCCGATCCAGCCACGCCGCGGCCGACACCCGGTCCTCTACCGCGTGCTCACTCCCCTCGGTGGCCTGGTGCAGCAGCTTGTACAGATCCGCCAGCTCGAGGGCAGGGTAGCGACGCAGATGTTCCTCGATCAGTTCCTGCCACATCGTTGCCTTTTCGTGCCGATCGGATGGAGCCGCGGGAGGGGGCGTGGCGCCGTTCACGGCGGAGCGCCCGGGCAGAGAGCCGAGCAGGAGCCCAAGGAGCCCGACCGCCGCCAGCACGGCCGGTCGCCTCAAGCGGGAGGTCCCTTCCGCAGGCGCGCGAGGTTCTTGTACGCTTCCACCGCCATCTGGTCGCACCGCTCGTTCTCCGGATGCCCCTGGTGCCCGCGGACCCACTCCAGGGTCATCTCGTGACGCGCCTCGAACGCCGAGAGCGCTTCCCAGAGGTCCCGATTCTTGACCGGTTTCTTGTCGGCGGTCTTCCAGCCGTTCTTCCGCCAGCCGTGGATCCAGCCGTTCATCCCGTCGACGATGTAGCGCGAGTCGGTCACGACCCGCACGCGGCTGCGCCGCTTCAATCGCCCCAGCGCTTCCAGGACCGCGGTCAGCTCCATCCGGTTGTTGGTCGTGTCCGGCTCGGCGCCCGAGATCTCGATCCGCTTGCCCGATTTGGGACTGACCAGGATGGCGCCCCACCCGCCGGGGCCGGGATTGCCGCTGCAGGCGCCGTCGGCATAGATCACGACCTCGGGGAGGATCGGCTGGTCCGCGAGAGTCGCGGTCGCCGCGGGCGTCTTCCGGCGGACCGCTTTCTTGTCTGTCGTCATGCGGGGGACAGTAGCACAGCCAGGCGCGTGAGACGGGCTCTGCCTCGGGCGCGGCTCAAGCCGGACCGCTGCGCTTCTCGGCCACGACGCCGAACGCCTCCGGGCAGGGGCGCACGCGGGAGAAGCCCGCCTCGCGCAGCCGCCGGGCCACGCCCTCGGTGACCTTCATCGCCGAGCGGCTATCCGGATTGCCGACGTAATGGAAGAGCCGTCCCTTTGTCGCCAGGACTCGGTAGAGCTTTCGGTAGAACTCGCCGCCGTACAGGTGGCCCGCCAGGCTGACGACCGGCGGATCGTGGATGATCCGGTCGAACATCCCGGCGGGGAAGGTGTCGATCAACTCATCGCTGTCGCCCATGTGCCGGGTGATGGCCGGGTGGTCGAAGAGAGCCTGCGACCAGGGGTTCTGTCGGGAGATTTCCCGGGCTCCCGGGTCGAACTCGATGGTGTGGACCTCCGCCGCGGTCCGGGCGGCCTCGATGGCCGTGTACCCCAGACCGGTGGCGGTGTCGAGCACGATACCCCGGATCGGTGCGATCGCCCTGACCTTGGCCAGAGCGTCCTGGTAGGGGTCACACCCCTTGATCCGGTGCATGGTGAAGCCGGCGACCAGCATGGTGGGCGCGCCGGCCGTCGGCATCAGGCTGCAGACCCGGTCCGTGGTCGCGGAGAAGGCCTGGATCTTCACCGGCCTCCCCCCCTCGATGGCGAAACAGCCGTTTTCCGAGTCGTTGATCTCGTCGATGGCGTCCCAGTCCAGGTGCTGACCGTTGGGCAGGGAGAGACCCTCGGGGCCAAGGGTCGCCTCGATCGTGGTCAGGCCGAGGTCGGGAGAGAGAGTGACGCCGGCAGGGGACTCCCGGTTCCGCGGCAAGCGGCGCGTCTGGAAGCGGGATAGAATGACCGGCGACATGGAGACACCATAGCCGGTTCGCGACACCGCGGCGAGTCGCTCCCCCTTCCCCCGGATGCCGGGTGGAGGGCAGCGACCCACACGCCGTCTCCCGGCCGGAGGGGTCGATTTGAGTATATTCGACTTTACTTCATGTTTAGTTAACTTGACAATCGGCGACCCAGCCGCTATCTTTCCCCGCGATGGGAGAAGAAATCCACAGCGAGGTTCGCAAACTTCGTTTCCTCCACGGGGAGATGACCCAGGAGGAGCTGGCGCGACGGGTCGGGGTGACCCGGCAGACGATCGTGGCGATCGAGAAGGGGAACTACGACCCCTCGGTCGGCCTCGCGCTGCGGATCGCCCGGGTCTTCGGAGTTTCGGTCGAGGAGGTCTTCTTCCTGGACCGAGGCGACGACGACCCCCGCCCGCCCTTGCCGTTCGGCGGACTCCCGCTCGAACCCCGCTCGTAGGAATTGTCCAGGGCCGAGCGGGCCGGCGGGCCTGTCGGCAACCAGAAAGGAACGTGACATGCGCCCTCTGTCCAGATGGCTGCACTGGCGTCCCTCGCGAGTCAAAGTTGTCGCGGGCGCCCTGCTCGTCCTCGGGTTCGCCCTGACGTCGGTCGATTGGGGATTCGTGGCAATCTGCGCCCTCGGCGCTTTCGGCCCGGGCATCCTCCGAGAGCTGGGATGGTTGCGAGACCAGGACGAGTTCCAGCGCCGGGCGGCGCAGCGGGCCGGCTACCATGCCTATCTCGTCACCGGCTTCGTGGCCTTCCTGCTGCTCGCCTACACGCGATCCGGCGACCGCCAGCTCGAGCACGCCGAGGAGCTCTCCACTCTCTTCCTCGCTCTGCTCTGGTTCACGCAGCTCTTCAGCTCTCTCTTCTCCTACTGGGGGCCGCACAAGACGGCGTTCCGCATTCTCCTGATCTTCGGAGGTGCCTGGGGTGTCTTCAACATCCTCGGCAACCTCGAGAGCCCCGTGGGAATGCTCATGCAGCTGCTCGTCACCACGGCTCCGTTCTTCCTTCTGGCCTACGCGGCCCGGCGCTGGCCGAAGGTCGCCGGGACTCTGCTTCTGGCCGTATCCGTCGCTCTCTTCTGGTTCTTCTACCTCCGCCGCGGTCCGGGAGGGTTGTCGCCCGTCGTCATCGCCGGTGTCACCGTGCTCTTCTTCGGCCCGATGATTCTGAGCGGCATCGCGCTGCTGCGTGCCCGAGAGGATGCCGGGGTGGAGGCGGAGGGATGAGCACGATGCGTGCGCCATCGGCGAGGCCGGCTCGAGGATTCGTGAGATCCACTTCTGGCGGAAGGGCAAGGCGATCGCCGCGGGATCGCCCGGGGCTCACCCCGGGCGACCCGCGCGTGGATCACAGCGTGAACGTGAACCCCTCCACCAGGGCACCGGGGAGGCGCGCGCTGCCGGTCGAACGGGCGAAGTAGGTCGAGGAGTCGAGGATCATCTCCCGCTCCTGCGTCAGGCCGATCAAAGACTCGCCGAAGATCCGATAGATCGTCTCGTCGAACCGCATGACATTGAGTGGCGCCACGATCTTGCCCTGCTCCACCCAGAAGCAGGCGAAGCGCGTCATCCCGGTCATCCGGCAGCTCGCGCGGTCCGAGTAGTTCAGATACCACAGGTTGTTGATGTAGAGCCCGGTGCCGAGTCGCTGCAGGACCTCGCTCTGGGGAATGTCGCCCGCGGCCATCTCGACCGACTCCGGCGCTTCCCACCCGGCGGCGCCGTTGGTCGGGACGCCGTACTCGCGCGCCGAGCGGGGCGAGACCAGACAGTCGCGGTAGGCGCCCTTCTCGATCAGCGTCACCTTCTCGGGCTTGAGGAAGCCCTCACCCTGGAAGTTGGCGGTCAGCCCGTCTTTGGTGTTCTCGAGGATGGTCACCGACGGGTGCAGCGTGCGCTTCTCCTCGACCATCTTGATCAGGACGGTATGCTTGGTGCGGTGCGACTTCAGGCCGAAGCCGCCCCAGGCCAGCATGCCGATGATCTCGTTGAGGGCCGTGGGGGAGAGATAGACGCGATAGCGCCCGGGTTCGATCGTGCGGGCCGGCCGCTCGAGGATGGAAAGCTGCGTGCGGGCGTCTTCCAGCTTGCGCGCGAACTCCCGATCATCCCACTGGAATCCTGCGTAGGAACACTTCACCGCCTTGTCATCGGCGTGATAGAGGCTCCAGTCGAGGTTACACGTATAGCTCGAGAACCAGTTCCGCTGCCCGAGGGAATTGGCGAAGCCGCTGTAGATGCCCCCCGAGGCCCAGATGCCGACGAACTCGGTTCCCTTCGCCTGGTCGAGCACCGAGGCCAGCGTGGAGGGGGCGTCGGGCAGCCGGTTTTCCCCGTGCTGTTCCGTGCTGTGAACCTCCCGGGAGAAGAGCAGGTGCGGATCGTCCTGCAGATGCGGATGCCGCCCCCGCAGTTCCTCGACGAGGGAGTCGAGCCGCGAGCGGTCCTCCGCCGGATCGCCGCTCAGCGTGATGCTCCCCGAAGTGCTGCGTTCGCCCACGACCAGGTCGAGGCCCAGGTAGCGCTGCGTGACCCTGCCCGCCTGGCGCACGGTGGCCCGGTTGAACCGGGCGAAATCGGAGTCCTCGGCGCTGAAGGTGGCGAGGCTGATCTCCTCCCCTCGCAGTCGCCCGTGCACGTGGTCGGCGAGACCGTAGAAGTACCCCTGCATCGCGGAGTCGACGCCGGCGGTTCCGGCCGTGTTCGAAATGGTGTCCGGCTTCATGGTTTACTCTCCTCCGAAGACGTCGACCGGCGAGAACAGGCAGACCGGCGAGGCGTGGCCCACCCGGACCACCTGGTTCGGTTCCCCTTTGCCGCAGTTGGGCGTGCCGAGCAGGACGAACGTCCCGGGCTGGCCGACCATCTTGAGGCTCCGCCAGAAGGTGGCGGAGATGCCGCGGTAGTTCGGCTTCTTGACCAGGTGGGTCAGCTTGCCGTTCTCGATCATCCGGCCCCACTCGCATCCGAACTGAAACTTGTTCCGGGAGTCGTCGATCGACCAGGAGCAGTTGGTCCGGACGTACACGCCACGCTCGACGGCCGCGACCATCTCCTCGAAGGTGGATGTTCCCGGCTCGAGGTTGAGATTGGCCATCCGATCGATCGGCGGCCGGTTCCAGCTCTGGGCGCGCGAGTTGGCCACCCCCGGCAGGCCGGCACGTTTCTGCGAGACCACGCTGCCGAGCGGGCGGACGAGAAGTCCGTCCTGGATGATGAACTCCTTCCGGGCCGGGACGCCGTCGTCATCGACTCCGTAGCTGGCGAACTGATCGGTGTGCGTCGGGTCGTAGGTCACGTTGAGCAGCTTCGACCCGTACTGGTAGGTCCCGAACATCTCCGGCTTGACGAAACTGGTGCCGGCGTAGTTGCGCTCGTCTCCGAGGATACGGTCCAACTCGAGCGGATGGCCGATCGACTCGTGGATCTGCAGGATCATCTGGTCCGGATCGATCAAGAGATCCAGGGAACCGGTCGGGCAGTTGGGTGCGCTCAGGAGTTCCAAGGCGTCGGCGGCGATCTGCGGCGCCGCCTGCCGGAAGCCGACCTGCTCCACGACTTCCCACCCACCCTGGCGGCAGTAGCCGCGCCCGCCGAAGGTCCGGTTGATCGTCTCGCTCCCCTCGTTGGCGGTGGCCGAGAGGGCCGGATTCAGATACTCGTGATGTTGGACGGAACGTCCCCCGTCCAGGGTGAGGTAGACATTGTCGGTGCGGATGTGAAAGAGCCCCGCCGACCAGTCGACGATCTTCGGGTCGGTCTTGAGGCGCGCGCACTCCTCGCGAAGGAGGCTGATCTTGTCCGCCAGCGAGATCTCGCGCCAGGAGACGCGGACCGGGCTTTGCCACTCCGCCTGAGGACGCGGCATCTCGACTTTCGAGAAGTCGACGACCGTCCGTCCGGCGGTCCGGTGCGCCCACGCCAGGGCGTCCTCGGCGGCCCGCCGCAGCCCCGCCTCGGAGAGGTCGCTCGTGGCGCCATAGCCGATTCCGCCCCGATCGAGGACGGTGATCATCGCGCCGGTGTCCCGGTTCGTCGACACCGGCTGCACGATGTCCTGGCGGACCTGGAGCGCCTCGCTCGACTCGTCGACGAACCGAAGGGAGACAAAGTCAGCCTTGGGCGCGACGGCGCGGAAGGTCCGTTCGAGTCTTTCCAACATTCCGTACTCCTTCGGGTCCGGGCCGGACGGGGCTTGGTGAGGCGACCGCGCCGGGGGTTGAATGGGGCCCGCCACGTCCGAATGGGGCTGGTCTTGTCCCGTCTCATTCAGGTGGTCGGCCGGGCCGCGCGCGTCGGCCGGGCACGTGGGCGTGAACCCCCCAACTGTGCCTCCTCCGGGCGGCCGAGGCAAGCGCCGGATTCGGAGGCCGGCACTCGCGGCTGGTCTAGGTTCGACCCGGAGCGAACAACCCGTTCAGCCAGAGCAGGAGGACGAGGGCGAGGAAGAGGCAACGGTGCAAGCGGCTGCGTCCCGTCCAGTCTCGGAGTCCCTCGGCCCCGCGCGCCGCCGTGACGGCCAAGAAAGGGGCCGCGAGGATCCGGGTCTCGGCCAGGGTCGCGGTCACGATCCCGAGCAGAACGATCCCGGCGACCGCGAGGGCGGCGGAGCGCTCGATTCCGCCGACCGCTCGCCCCATCACGACCCACGAGAGGGAGAGCGTGAGGAGGGTGCCCCACGCCAACGCCTGCGCGAGGCGGTACCACGGATAACGGTAGGGAAACGGGTCTCCACCCGTGCTCTCTCCGTCGACGTCGAAGGAGAGGATCCGGGCGAGCCTCGCCCCCCAGGTGCGCACGACCTCTCCCGGGTGGCTTGCGGTGTACCCGAGCACCTCCCAGACCGCGATGTCGTTGTCCGAGAGAACCACGTTGTCCGGGGCCCGCGCGTCCCGGACCGTGGCCGGGGGGCGATAGGCCAGCGTGCCGGGCACGGTCGCCATCCGCAGGCGCAGCGCCCAGGTCGTCTCGGTCAGGGCAGGCCGGTGGTGCAGGAGCGTATTCCGCAAGGTCCACGGGGCGAGAGTTGCGACCACCACGGCCAGGAGGACGCCGCGCCTCCAGAGCAGGTCGCCGCGCGACCGGGGGGCGTGCCCGGCGGGGCCGAGGGGGGCCGCCAGCGCGACCACGACGATCGGGAGGATCATCCCGGTGCGTGCCAGAACGGCGCCGCCGCAGAGAAGTCCCGCCAAGAGCGCATCGAAGCGACTCGGCCGTGAGCCGCCGCGCAGCCAGAGCCAGGCGCCGAGCCCGAAGAACGCCGAGGCGAGCAAGACCGGCGTCAGGTGACGGACTTCGGCCACCGCGGCGGGAAAGAGCGCCGCCATCCACCCGGCGGCATAGAGGCGCCAGCCCCGCAGCCCGGCGGCCCGCGCCAGCAACACGGTGGAGACCACCGCGATCGAACCCAGAACGACCTGGGAGAGGACCACCGCGTGGTGGCTGTAGCCGTAGACTCGATAGAGCATCGCCAGGAAGTAGGGATAGAGCGGCGGAAGCAGGGATGATGGGCCGAAGCCGTATCCCGCCGCGATCCGGAGCGCGTACTGATCGAAGGGGGTGCCCAGCCCCGGGAATGCGGGGGCCTGCGGCAGGACCACCGCGAGTCGCACGGCGAGGGCAAGGACCAAAACCGGCAGGATCGGTGGATCGCTGTCGGCAGCTTCGATCGGCTCCCTCGACCCAGGAGGATCGCGCCGGTCGTTCTCCGCTCGTGCAGGCATCTGCCGGTGAGTCTAGCAGGGCGTGGACGAACTCAGGCCGGCTGAGTTCTTTCCTACCCGGCACCCCCTTGTCGTCTCCGCGAGAACGGAGAACGAGCACGGCCGCCTCTCCAGAAGGAGAGGCGGCCGTGCAGATGCGGTGCGGTCGTCCGACTTCCCGGCCTGATCTGGTCTGATCGGGCCCGCGTCGGATCGCGTCGCGTCTATCGGACCCGCAACACCCGCTGCGTCAGAGACTGTCCGTCAGCCTCGAGACGGGCGAAGTAAACGCCGGCGGAGAGAACCCGCCCGGAGCCGTCCCGGCCGTCCCAGCCGACCTGGTGATAGCCGGCGCCGCGCTCGCCGCGAGCCAGCGTGCGGACCGCGCGTCCGGAAGCGTCATAGATGGTCAGGTCGACTCTCTGCGCCGTCGGGAGGCCGAACGTCACGGAGGCTTCGCCCGCGAACGGGTTGGGGCGCGGTGCGCCCAGCACGAGCTGGGCCGGCACCGAGCGGTCGCCATCCACCGACCCCGCGTCGCTGATGGAGAAGCGCACCGGGATGTTGGCGTCCTGGTCGCCGTTGCAGTCGAGCATGATCGAGCCGGTATAGACGCCCTGCCTCATACCCATCGAACTGAAGGTCAAGGTGACCTCCGCCGTCTCCCCGAAGGGGACCGAGCCCGTGGCCGGGCTGATCGACAGGAAGTTGGTCGGCGTGTCAGGGTGGAACGTCGCCGTGTAGTTCAGGATCGAGGACTCCTGGCCCAGATTGGAGATCAGGAGCGTCTCGAGGCAGATCTCATCGAGCCCGGCCGTGCAGTCGAAGCTCAGCGGCTCGTAGGCGAGCTGCGGAAGGTAGAGCGGCGCCACCGGCACCGGAGCGACGTAGGGGAGCTTGTTCCGACCGGTGACGGTCAGAGTGATGTCCGCGCCCTCCGGCAGAGTGCCGACAATCGTGATCACCGCCTCGCCGGAGGCGTTGGCATACGCCGAGCCCAGGTACTGGCCCTGATAGGACAGCCCGGCCAGCGCCTTGGCCAGTCCGGTCTGGACGGTGAACGTGGTGGCGTCAGGGGAGATCGACTCGTCGTGGCCCACGGCCGCGAAGGCGGTCGACGGCTTGGTGCGGATCGGGAGCGAAGGATCGCCGAAGATGTGCCACGTGTTGAACATCGACGCTCCGCCCGAACCGTAGACGTCGATCATGCTGCACGAGCCGTTGAAAGTGTAGGCACCGAACGTCGTGACGGCGTCGGCCACCAGAAGGTCGGCGCACTCGTCCTCGGCCTCCATCGGAGGGTTCCACGACTGGTTGATCGACGACATGTAGGTCGCCACCGCGCCGGTGGGATTGCCATTGTGCGTCGCCCGCAGCCAGGCCTCGGCGAAGCAGGTGTAGCCGTTGAACTGGCCGTTCACGCAGGCGACAGCGACGATGAAGGGGAGGAGGTGATCGTTCGTCAGGGCGTTGACGTGGGTGTTGCTGAAGCCGGTGGTGCTCCAGGATGTCGTGCTGCCGTGGCCGCAGTAGTTGATGACGCCGCGGCCCGCGTTGATCGCGGCTGCCACCTGGGCCGCCGTGCCGCTCGGATCGTAGATCTGGTCGACGGTGGTGTAGCCGTAGTTCATCAGCAACGTCCGGATGTTGTTCATGTGGACGTTGTCGTATTCGCCGTCATCCCCGGGGCCCTGGTTGGAGGCGATGCCGGTCCCCTTCTGCAGCCAGTCGCCGGCCGGCGGGACGGTCTCGTAGTTGACCGTGCGCAGGACCTGAGTCTGGACCTGGGCGACGTTTTCGGCGGAGAAGCGGCCGATGAAGATGTCGGGGTAGAAGTCGGTGCCGACCACCTTGCCGTAGGTCGGGTCGGCCGAGCCTCCGTCGCTGCTGGGCGTCGGCATCTGGGCGGCGTCGCCGACCAGCAAGACGAAGGCCAGCTTCGGGTTGCTCGAAGCGTTGTAGTAGTTCTGGATGTAGGTCTTGACCTGGGCCGAGGTCGAACCGACCTGCGACTTCAGGACCATCTCGGTCGGGAGGCCCCGTTGGTTCTTCCACGCGACGAGCGGCTGCATGTCGGCGGCGAAGTCGTCGTGGCAGATGATCAGCATCGAGCCCTGTTCGGGGATCATCGCGTACTTGTCGAGGCCGTAGTTCAGGAAGTGGTTCTCGTATACGTTCTCGAAATCGACGGTGTAGTGGACCGCCGTGCTGTTGCGCTCGATGACGTTGGCGCCCCCTGGGCCGATGTCCACGAGCTCGACGACGAGGCGCGTGTAGACGCGAAGCGCGTTGGCTTCCGGCGACCAGGCGAAGGGCGAGACCACCACCGCCGTGCCGCGGAAATCGCGCAGGATGTAGGGCTCGCGCGCCTGAGCCGCTTCCGCCGGATACCACCCGCCGGCGGCGTAGGCGTCGGCGAACTCCCACGGAACCGAGGCGGGGTCGACGTCACGGGTGAGGTCGCCCTTGGATGGAATCGGCGTGATGCCCGGCAAGTCGACCCACTCGGATTCGACTACCCGCAGTTCCATCATCCGATCGTCGGGGATGATGACGCTGCGTGCCACAACCGGGAGTTCAGGGAGCGTCCGGTCGAGAGAGACACCCTCCCCGGGGAGCGTGATTTTCGCATAGATCCGGCCGTTGATCAGCACGTCGGTCTGCTCGAAGCCTCCGACGCGAAACTCCAGAGCGATACGCTGCGCGGAGTTGTCCACCACCGAGACGTCAGTTCCTTCGACGTCTCCCACCTTCACCCAGGCGGCGGAGGCGGAGGTGGCCAGCGCGACGACGGCAGCGAGAACGAGCAGGGAGCGGATCGACATCTTCCTCATGTCAGTTCCCCCAGGGTTGGGCGGTCGTGTGCCTTACATCGAGGTGAAGTTGGCCGATCGAAGACGTCAGGCTGCGGGCCGCCGCCTCGATGGATGGCTCCAACTTCTTTCTATCATAGCAGAAAACATCAACTCAAGGAAGATACGGGCGCCACGCTGGGGGTCTTCGGAAGGTAGGGGACCGTTCGAAGCCTTACGATCATATGTTCGGCTTGGGTTGTGGCCCGGAGATTGGGGGCTGGGATCCTGATCCTGTGGAGCGGGTTCGGG
>CAYJLF010000037.1:0-11784 GCA_964371055.1 uncultured bacterium
CGAGGCAGGGGACCGACCGCCCGATCGGGATGGGCAGAAGCCGGCGCCGTCCCGCTCGTCTCCAATCTTCTGGCCACAACCTTCGGCTTGCCGGAGCGTGTTGCCGTTCTCGTGGGGCGAGGCCGGCGGGACGTGGCGCCCGAGAAGGGGGCGGGCGGCTCACAACGGCTCGCCGGCGCGACGGGTTCAGCTCTCTGACACCCTGCTAGGAGTCGAGGTCGGGGACGGCGTGGATGACCAGTTCGGGGACGTTCCCGTCGCTCGGAGCGGGGGCCGGCTTAGGCCCGTTCGGCCGTGAAACGGCACCGGACGATCCACCCTTCTTCATCGCGGTGGTGAAGGCGAGGATCTGGGCATCGAGGTCGCGCAGCGCCTTCTGCATCCGGGCGGCTTCCTGGCGGCGGTTGATCGCGCCACCCACCTCGCGTTGTCCGTCGCTGACCAGGCGTCTGAGACTTGCCGCCTCAGCTTCCAGCGTGCGGATACGCTCTGCCAGGCCCCGCCGGACCTCGGTGGCGCTCTCCGGCAGCTTTGCTTCCATCATCCGGGTCTGCTGAACCTGCTGCCGGATGCGTCCGAGCAGCTCGGCCAGGTCGGCGGCTCCTCGGGCCGGCGCTGGGACAGTCTGCGCGGCGCGTGCCTCCCGCTCCAGTTCCAGGGAAAGGGCAAGCCTCTGCCTCTGCAGCCCCTTCAGGTGGAGCGCTGGTTCCTCTCCCTCGACCACACCCCGGACCACGCGGAGCATCGTGCGCGCATCGACCGGCTTGACCAGGAATCCTTCGGGCGGAACCGGAAGCCGTTGGGCAGCGATGACCCGTTCCTTGGTCGGCGACGCTGACATCAGGACGACCGGCACGGTGCACCAGACCGGGTCGGTCAGAAGCTGCTCGATAATCTGGACGCCGTCCGGTCCGGGAAGGACCAGGTCGACCAGGATCAGGTGGGGGGGGGCCAGCGACGCACGGGCGGCCAGGAAGTCGCGTCCGTCGGAGAAGAGCTTCGCATCGTAGATGCCGGCGGTCAGGATCCGCTCGTAGAGCATCCCCTGGATCGGGTCGTCCTCGATGACAAACACCCTCTGCGCCGTCTCGGTCATTCCTTTGCCTCCCGTGGAAGGCTTCGGCTCCGGCGGATCGGTTCTTGACTAGCGATCCGGTGTCCCGGGGCGGGTGCCTGAGGATGACGGAGGGGGTGCCGGCGTCAGTGCGGCCGTCGCAGCGAGTCGAGCACCAGCCGGTCGGTAGGGAACGCGAGGGGTTCCGGCGGCGTGGCGGGTTCGAAAAAGCCGATGGCCTCCGCGTCGTCCCCGGGTTCGAGGGTCCCTCCGACCGGCGTCGCTCGGAACCAGACCCCGACCGACTGCCGGTCAGGATCGTGGAAGTTGCTATGGACGGCGTGCACCTCCGCTGCAACGGTCTCCAGTCCCAGTTCCTCGCGCATCTCGCGGACGAGGGCCTCTCGGATCTCCTCATCGACCTCGACATAGCCGCACGGGAAGCACCAGGAGCCGGCGCGACTCCCCGCCCGGCGGACGAGCAGGACGCGGCTCCGATCCGGGGCCGGACGCCAGCCCGGGTCGCGGAGTCCCCGGCGGATGCAGTCGACTCCGAAGAGCGCGACGACGGGGGCTTCCCTGATGATCGCGGCCACGCCCACCACCGGGTTGCGCCACTGCACGTAGCCGCAGGCGAGGCATCGCGGCCGCGGGCGGCCACGGATCTGCGTCCGCTCGAGCATGGCGCCGCAGAAGGGACAGTGGCGGAAGAGGCCGGCATCCGTGGCACGCGGGCGCGGGGGCGTCACCCCTGTCCCTCCGGTCCTACCGTGGGGGCCACGCTGCGTGTGTCGCCCTCCGGTGCAGACGCCCA
Source organism: uncultured bacterium (assembly GCA_964371055.1). Lineage (GTDB taxonomy): Bacteria > Eisenbacteria > RBG-16-71-46 > CAIMUX01 > CAIMUX01 > CAYJLF01. The sequence goes on from CAYJLF010000037.1 coordinate 1,869, forward strand.
GGGGATCCGGCCGGCTTGCGGCGGGAGGATCAACGCCAGCAGGAGCCCCCCCACGAATCCTCCGACGTGACTCAGCAGATCGGCCTGAAAGAGACCGGGGAGCAGGGCGAGAGCCAGCATCGGAAGGTAGATCCGGATGGTCTTCATCTTCTGCCGTTCCGAGAAACGCCCGCGGTAGCGCAGCAGAAAGACGAGCATGACTCCGTAGAGCCCCATGATCGCGCCCGATGCCCCGACCGAGAGAACCTCCTTCGGGCGAAGCAGGGAGAGACCGGCGCCACAGAGCCCCGCGAAGATGTAGAACAGGAACGTGCGCGCGCGTCCGTAAAACTCCTCCACCGCCGCGCCTCCGGCGACCAGTCCGACCATGTTCCCGAGCAGGTGCTGCGCGGAGGCGTGCAGAAAAAGGGGCGGCAGGAGTGCAGGTAACCAGCCGGAGAAGAGGCGAGTGTGCAGTTCGCCGGAGTAGGCCCAGAGTCTGGGCTCGTACGACGAGCGCCAGGTCCAGACGAGGGCCGCCGAGATCAGAATGTTGGCGAAGAGCAGCGCCTGGGTGACCGAGACCCCACGACCCGTGAGCGCAACGGGGAGGCCGTCGGGCCGCGTGCCCGGCAAGGCACGGGAGGGGTCTTCGAGGGGTTCGGGAGATCCGGGGCTCCGGTCGGACGGGTCTCTCCCGGCGATGCCGCCAGCACGTACCCCTGCTCCAGGGACGCCGGGCGCGAACAGATGGTAGACCTCCAGCGAATCTGCCCGTCGCCAGACCCCGCGGGTCCACTGCGGGGAGATGACCATCGCGTCGGGCGGGACGTGACCACGCCGTACCCAGAGCTCCCAGACGGAGTCGGGCATGGTCCAGGTGCGATCGGCGATCCTGAGCCAGGTGGTCCCCGGCCCCGGCGTGCGTTGCGGGTTGGACGGCTCCATGATAGGTTCGAACGGCCATGGTACCACACCCGCAGAACGATGCCGCTTCCGCCGGCCGGAACGACGGCCGGGCATGACGTCCGCGGACGGCGGGCGCGCTCGGCAAGGGGATGAGCCGGTCGAGCCGCGAAGCCCCGCGAACTCCGCCGGCGAAGCGGAGCCGGCGATCGACGCAGCCGAAGCTACGCTCGGCGTCGGGGACGGCTCGTGCCGCAAGATCGCCTTTATCGGCACGCACGGGGTTGGCAAAACCACCCTCTGTTTCGAACTGGCGGCCCGCCTCAAGCGGATGGACCAGCGCGTCGATCTCGTGAAGGAGGTTGCCCGGAGTTGTCCGCTCCCGCTCAACCGTCAGACCACGGTCGCCGCGCAGTCGTGGATCCTGCACACCCAGATCGCCCGCGAAATCGAGGCGGCTCTCGACCAGGACTGGCTGGTGTGCGACCGCAGCGTGCTCGACAACTATGCCTACCTGGTGGCGCTCTATGGCCGGCGCGAGCCGTTTGACCAGATCGTCCGGGAGTGGATCGGAAGCTATGCGCTCCTGGCGTGGGTGCCGGTCCTGGATCGACCGCGATACGATGGCGTGCGCGATACGGACCGGGCCTATCAGCAGAGGATCGACGAGGTGATCGGCGAGCTGGTCGCGTCGTTCGGGGTGGAGCCCCTGCGGCTCGACCCCGCGGGGCGCGGGTCCTGGATCGACGCGGTCGCTTCCAGACTCCCGCTTGGATCGGCCCAGTTGCCGCTGTTCCGCGAGGTGGACCGCTGGGAGGAAGGGACGGGCCGATGACCGGGAGGACCGCTTGAGCCGATTCCTGCCGCAGATCCTGCTCTTGACCGCGCTCCTCTGCAACGCGCTGGCCAACATTCTCATGAAGTACTCGGCCCTTCGGGTCGCGGTCCCGGGACCGGAGGCGACTCTGATCGAGCGGCTTTCCGCCCGCTTTCATCCGGCCTTCGTGGCCGGCCTGCTCCTCTTCGCGGTCAATGTCTTCGCCTACCAGGCCTCGCTGCGTTCGCTCCGGCTGTCGATCGCCTACCCGATCATGGTCAGCGGCGGGTACCTGATCATCCTGCTTGCGTCGTGGTTCCTCTTCCAGGAACGGCTGGGGACGACGCAGTACTTCGGGATCGGGTTCATTATCGCCGGCATCTGGATGGTCGTGCGCTGAACGGCTGGCGGCCTCAGCCGCGTCGCGACCTTCGTGTCCAGAGAACGGCCAGGGTGAAGACCGTGACGATGATCACCGCACCCGCGCCGAGAGCGACGCTGCCGGCGTGCTCGCCGCCGGCTCGGCGGCCCAACAGGCTACCAGCGTAGCCGAGGGACGATCCCAGGATAGCGAGGCCCGCGACAGTCAGCAGGAAGTTCCGCCAGGACCAGGTACCCGCGTGCCGGGCCTGGACATAGGCCCCGACGCCGACGCTTAGAACCAGGGATGCCAGGATGATCGCTGTCATTCGCCTCTCCCTCCGGCCCCGCCATGGAGCCGGGAGGATACCTTACGCCCAGACGGGCGCGGCCGGAACGGCCGACTCGAGGCCGATCCCGGGCTTCTGCCCGCCGGCGGCAGATCGTGGCGCGGCTCCCCCTTGACGGGTCGGGGCCGGAGGACTATGGATTCCCCGACGTGTTCGCGTGCTCCCCGAGGAGGTGTGATGACTGCCGCCATCCGTGCCGAGTCCGAGGATCCTCTGCCCCCGTGGTCGCCCGATGTCGCCGCTTTCGATCTGGATCGCGACGGGGAGGCCGACCTCGTCCTGATCGACCTCGACCGCGATGGCGACGCTGATCTGGTCCTCCTCGAGGACGAGAATGAACCGGAGGATTCGCTCGGCGAAGGCTTCTGGGTGCCGGAAGAGGTCGAGGAGGAGGACGCGGAGACGGGCGACGATCCCGAGACCAGCACCGTCGCGGAAGCGGAAGCCCCCCCCGTGGAGTCGACCCCGCAGGCAGAAGCGGAGGACGAGAGCGTCGACACCGACGAGGACGGCCTGACCGACGCTGAGGAGGTGGGACTGGGCACCGACGCGCTCCGCGAGGACACCGACGCCGACGGAGTCAAAGACGGGGCCGAGGACGCCGACCACGACGGCTGGCACGATCTGGGTTGGGAGAGCGATCCTCTGAGCAAGGACACCGATCGTGATGGCGTCGCGGACGGTGACGAGGACCGTGATCATGATGGGCTCCGGGGGATAGGAGAGACCGACGCGCGTTCGGCCGACACCGATCTGGATGGAGTGAAAGACGGCCAGGAGGATCGGGACGCCGATGGTCTTCACGAACCCGACCAGGGCGAGACCGATGCGACCGACTCCAAGTCGGTCAACGAGGCCGACCGGGACAACGCCTATGACGGCACGGGCGCGGCGAACTACACGAGCAACGATCTCGAGGGTGAGCGTCCGATCTCCCATCCCGAGAACCTCTCGCCGGCGGAGCTCGAGGCGGAGGAGGCCGACCTGAAGGACGACGGAGACGTCGATGGATCGGCGGGTTGGGCCGAGGAGTCCGATGACGATACCGTCGACGAGGGGACGGCGGATGACGATGACGATGAGACCCTGGACGAACCGTAAGGGGATCGATCCGCCGTCACGGAGGGTTTCCGCTTCTTCGGGAGCATGATCACGATCAGGAGGAGATGACATGCCTTTCTGCCCCAACTGCGGCACCGGGAATCCGGACGGTGCCCGCTTCTGCCAGTCCTGCGGCACCGCGATCCCGCCGATCGCGCCGTCACCGCCATCCCCCGGGGGCGCGCCGGGTGCGGCGGGGCAGGCTCCGCCCGGATACGGGCTGCCGGGCCACCGTCCCCCGGCCGCCTACGGAGCGCCTCCTCGCCTCAAGAACCCCGGGGTCGCCGCGGCGCTGGGGTTGTTGTGGGGGTTCGGCGCGCAGGCGTTTTACAACGGCCAGACGATGAAGGCGGTCGTCCAGATCATCATCAATGTGCTGATCATGTGGCCGATGCTGCGGTTCGCGGGCGGGGGCGGGGCGTGGTTCATGGGCCTCGCCGTGGCGGCGGTCTTCATGGTCGACGGGTACAAGGTCGCGCAGAAGGTCAACGCGGGCAGTCCGGTCGGTCCCTGGACCTTCTTCTAGGATCGGGCGACGGGGGATCGACGTCTCATCGTGGATCCCGGTGAAAGAGCGCGCCGGGCGCGACCGGTGCCGCCGGGCGCGGATGGCGATGGAGCGGGTGGCGCATGTTCTGTCATCGATGCGGGACCGAGCTCGCGAGCGGCGTCCTGTTCTGCCACCAGTGCGGGCAGCCGGCCTCCGCCCTGGCGCAGTCGCCTCCGGATCAGCCTCCGTCCCCGGCTCTGGCCGCGCGGTGGTTGCCGCCGCCGGGACCGATGAGCGTCGGCCCGATCGGCGAGTACTTTCTCTCTCCGGACGAGTACCGTTCGCCCGCTGACGACTCGGCCATGCGGTCGCTGCAGTCGACCGGCGAGCTGAACCGGCTGGTGCAGACGTTCGTCGGCAAGTACGGCAAACCCTGGCTCGAGACGACCTTCCTCGGCAACGGCCTCAAGGTGGGGCCCCAGCAGCTACCGATGCTCTACCGCCTCGCGACGGAGCTGGGGGAGAAGCTCTGCCTGACGCGGCTGCCGGACATCTACGCGGTCAATCTGTTCAACACGCCGCTGGCGATCGCCCGCAGCACCCGGTCGGCCACGATCGGGACAGACGCGGAGGCGTTCGTCGTGCTGGATGCGCGACTGCTCGGTCGGCTGGCAGATCCGCGCTTGGGCATCGAGGATCTGCGGGAGGACCCGGCCTGCTTCCTGTTGGCGGCGGAACTCAGCCACGTCGCCCTCGGCCACGCCCTCTGGCTCGGGATCGCGCTGTGGCTCTCGTTGCGCGGTCCGACCGGGATCGCCGGTCTGATCAGCAGGCCCTTGATCATGCCGCTCATCTACTGGGCGCGGCAGGCGGTACTGTCAGCCGACCGCGGAGTTGTGCTCGCGACCGATCGGTACGACGCCTACCGGGCCAGCCTGGTCAGTCTGCTGGTGGCGCACCCGCGCCTCGTCCCCCTGGTCAACGTCGAGGCCTACCTTCGGCAGCTGGAAGGCCGCGAGGAGCCGATCGGGCGTTTTTTCGAGGGAGTATCGAGCACCTACCCGTATGTGTCGCGGCGACTGTCCGCGCTGGATGCCTTTGTACGCGATCCGGCGTACCCCGGGCTTCGCCAGAAGGTGAACGGGTTCGAGCGGTCTTCCGGGAGGTGATGAGCATGCCATATTGCGTCGGATGCGGCGTTCGGGTTGACGCCGGAGTGGTCCACTGCCAGGCCTGCGCCGCCAAGGCGGCCGGCCGGCGGGTCTGCGCCCGCTGTGGCCTGGCGGCCGGGAGCGCCTCGACGAGGTTTTGTGTCGGCTGTGGCGCGCCGTTCGAGGGCGGGCCGGCCGTCAGCGCTGATCTGTCAGCGCCCGTCACGACGGTGGCTGCACCGGCGCCCGGCGGGGACGCGAAGGCCGCGGGCCTGGTGGAGGCCGCCCGGAGGGAGCGTCAGGCGGTCTACCAGAGGCTCGGCCGGTCGCTGCTGGCCGCGTGCTACCAGGGGAAGCTGCCCTATGACGTTCTGCCGATGGAACTGCGTCGGCAAACCGAGGGCGGGATCGCGATCATCCGCCGAGGGCACGCCGTGCTGGTCCAGGCGGGGATCTGTCCTCGTTGCCTTGAACCGGCGCTCTCCGGCGAGCTTCCCGTCTGCGGGCGCTGCGGGCTGCGCGTCCCTCCGGCCGGCGCCGGCCCGGGCGGGGCGTGAAATGGGCGCTGCCCTGGGAGTGGTCCTGATGCTGGCGTCCGGCCTCCTCCTCGCGCGCTCGGTGCGTCGATTCCGCGCCGACTGGCGTGCGGCGGAGGTCGCGCGGGTTGCGGTCCGCCCGCGCCAGACGGTCCGGCTTCCGGCGGCTGGAGACCTCCGTCTGTTCCTGGAGGGACCCAGGCTCCGAACATGGGGCAAGCAGCTCACCTACGTGCTCGCGAATGCTGAGACCGGCGCCCCCGTTCCGATCCAGCCTTCCTTCACAGGGACCGGGGTTCGCAGCCTGCGGCGCAGCCGGGTGGAGCGGGGACGGTTCCATCTGCCCCTGCCGGCCTCCGTCGACCTGCAGATCGGTGGCCTTGAGCCCTCCGATCCCGAGCGTTTCGAGATCGTCTTCATGCGCCCGTTCACCGAGCGGTTGCTCCGCTTCGTGCTGACGTGCGTCGGGCTGGCGATGATCCTGGTTGGAAGCCTCGTGCTCGCGATTCTCTCGCTTGCCTTGTCATAGAAGGAGACGAAGAACGGCCCCCCGGCCGAAGCCGGGAGGCCGTTCGGTTCGCGGTCCGTCTCCGGCCGGCGGACGCGAGCCCGCCGGATCCGGGGTTGAGGGCCGCTCCAGTCGCGCTACTTCACGATCGTCAACCGGCGGCTCTGCTCGTAGGCGCCCGCCTGCAGGCGATAGAAGTAGACACCCGCGCCCACTTCGTGCCCCGCGTCATCGAGGCCGTTCCAGACCAGCGTGTGAGCGCCGGGCGTCAGCGTGCCCTCGTGCAGGGTCCGCACCTTCCGACCGGTCGCGTCGAAGATCTCGACGCGGGCCGGCGAGGTGTTGCTCAGCTTGAAGTGGATCGACGTGAGGTCCGTGCCCGCCCGGAACGGGTTCGGACGGTTCTGCTCGAGGCCGGTGGCGACGGCGACGCCGCTCTCCGGCGCGCTCTCGGCGTTCGGCGTGAAGGTCATGATGGAGAAGTCGTCAATGGCCGCCTCGACGAGGCCGGCCGTGTTCAGATCGCACGCCTTGAAGCGGAAGGTGACCTGGGAGGTCAGCGGAACCAGGGCGCCGATGTCGACCGTGACCTTCTTCCAGGTGTTCTCGACCGACGGTACGCGCTCGACGGCGACCCACGTGGCGCCGCCGTCATTGCTGACGTCGACCGCGAACTCGTCGTCGGTGGAGTTGCCGGCCTCGCCGTACCAGCGCCAGTAGCTGACGAAGGCCTGCTCGGACAGGCTCAGGTCGAAGACCGGGCTGCGGAGCGAAGTGCACCCGCCGTCGACGTCGGCCTCGCCGGCCGCTCCGCCGACCGGGCCGTTGCCGGTGACGAAGCAACGGACGCCGGGGGGCGCCGTGTGGTCATCTTCGGGCTGCACGTCGACGCCGTTGTAGTTCGTTCCGACCGGGTCATCCCGGATCCAGAGACCCAAGGTGGCGGCATCACCGGCCATGCCGAGCATCCAGTTGGTGTCGTCCTCCTCGGCGTCATAGGCGAAGAAGAGAGACGTGATGAAGAGGCTGTAGAAGCTGCCCGGCGCTCCGAGCGGGTTGACGCTGAAGCGACCGGAACCGTCGGTGGCGCGGATGTAGTAGTCGATTCGCGACCCGGCGATCTGGCCGGGAATGGTGCCGCGGTAGACGTTCCCGACCTGCGGGTTCATCGCCTGCGACTGCCAGACACCCTCGTTGACCCGGAAGTACAGGAGGGCCGAGGCGACGGTGGAGAGGTCGGTGATCGTGGCGTCGATGACGTACGGGCCGATCTCATCGGTCGTCGAGCCCGGCTGACTGACGTCGGTGATGTTCGGTCCGGCGTTGTCGGTCAGGTAGAAGTCCTGCACCAGGGAGCCATTCTGGGTCACGGTGATCTCGACCTGCGCCGGGGCGAAGCCGAGCATCGTCGCTTCCGCGTGGTAGTCGCCGGCGGCGGCCGAACCGCTGTACTCGCCGAGACCGTTCGTCGTCCAGTACGCACCAGACTCGATCAGCTCGACCCGTGCTCCCGGGATCGGAGCGTCGCCCCAACTGGCGTTGAAGACGTGTCCGCTGATCTCGCCGAAGCCGACCGTGGCGGCGATGACGGCAGCGTGGGCGTCCACGAAGCCGCGACCGTAGGTGTTGTCGTCCCCGGCGGTTCCCTCGTCACGCGCCGTGTCGAGCATGATCTGCTTGATGGTCACGACGTCGAGGTTCGGGTTGGCCTGCCGGATCAGCGCCACGATGCCGGCGGCGTGCGGGCCGGCCATCGACGTTCCGTCCCAGCCGTCCTGGTAGCCGCCGGAGTTCACCGAGGAGTAGACGTTGACGCCGGGAGCGCAGACTTCCGGCTTGATCTTCTGATCGGCCGGAACGTTGCATCCGCTGGGACCGCGGCTGGAGAAGCTCGCGATCGTGTAGGGGAAGGACTGGCCCGACTGCGCGCTGACCGCGCCGACCGAGAAGCAGTTGGTCAGGCTCGTCGCCCGATCGGCCGGAGAACGATGGGAGCCCGCGGTCGGACCCTCGTTGCCGGCCGACCAGCAGGTCACGACTCCGGCCGCCTCGCAATTGTCGATCACGTTCCACCACCGGCTGTCACAGTCGGTGTAGGGCGGAGTCTGCGAGAAGCCCTCGTTGATTCCCCAAGAGTTCTGCACCACGTCGGGCACGTCGTCGATGGTGTTCGGGTTGCCGTCGGGATCGGCGAACCACTGGAACGAGGTGATGATGTCGCTGTCGAATCCCGGCGTGACGTTCTGGTTGATGGCGTTGCAGGCGATCCACTTCGCGCCCCAGGCCACGCCGATGGTGTCCTGGGTGGTGGCGCCGAGGCCGGCCATGGTGCCGGTGGTGTGCGTGCCGTGCCCGTGCGAGTCGGCCGGGAAGGTCGTGCCGCCGCCGAGGACGTCCAGCCAGCACTCCTGCCAGGGATGGGCGTTCTGGTAACCGCGCCACCGCGTGGCGAGGGCTACGTGGTTGCCGTAGACGCCGGTGTCACAGCTTCCGATCAGCCGGCCGGTGCCGTTGTAGCCAAGCTGGTACCACACCTCCGGGGCGCGGATGGCGCGCAGGCCCGGCGTGACGCCGATCCCGCGGGTCGGTTCGGCCTCATCCGGCTCGAGCGCGGAGGTCTGGGGGCGGCGCACCGGCTCGATCAGCTCGACCTGGAAGTTGAGCTCGACCACGTCCACGTCCGCTCGCGCTGCGATCCGGCGGATCTCCGCCGGCAGCGCGTACACCACGGCGCAGTTCGTGATCCAGTAGCTGGTGTAGCCGAGCACGCCGCCGCGCCCGAGCGCGTCGGACAGGTCGGCCTTGAGCGCATCCTGGCTGACGGTGACGGCCTGAAGCGCCTCGACCACGGCGCGATGGCGCTCAGAGCGCCCGGCCTTGGCGTAGCGAAGGTCGGCGTCCATCGCGGCAACCGGCGCCTGGTCCATCATGTGCACGATGACGCTGATCGGCTCGTCGGCCGGAGCCTGGTCCAGGCGGACTTCCAGTTGTGGATGCAGGATCCCGGCCTGAGCGGTGGTCGCGGCGACCAGGAGCAGAGCTGCCGCCAATACGCGAGCAAACCTCATCTCTTCCTCCTCCCCTGTGGGGCATCGGGCGTGGGCACGGATACCCACCGTCGTCTTCCCTGAGTGGCGTCGCGGAAAACACCGCGACGAACAAGTGTCGGTGGTCGCCAGCTGCGGGGATGGCGCCCTCCGTATCTCCGGAAGCCTCCGGCGGTCATGGCGAGAAAACTATAGCACAACTTGAAGTTAGATGGGGGCGTTAAGTTCGCTCCGGTGAACGATCGTCCGGTATGTTTCGACGGATGTGGCGCCCGAAGAAGAACCGTGGCCGGCTCTGCCGGGACCTGGATTGAGATTGCCGCCGGGGCCCTACTGGGTGAAACTGCCGGCGTTTCGTGTTTCGCGCGGCTGACGACCTGGGCGGGGACCAGGCCGCGAGGACGAAAGAGGTACAGACCCGGGCCGCGCTGGCCGGCACCGCGCTTCGGCGGCCCGCCGGGCGGGCCGTTCCACGGCAGGTTTGCGTGGATCCGGAGGGCGCATGACACGATCGTTCCTGCGAGATCGAAGACTCCGACCCCGCTCCAGGACGACCGGACGCGGGCGACCGAAGGGTGGAGAGGCGAGTCCTAGCAGGGTGCTGAAAAACTGGGCCAGCCGCGTTCGGAGCGCCGATCGGTCAGATGCGAGGCGCGCCGACGAAGTCGATG
>CAYJLF010000038.1:0-11551 GCA_964371055.1 uncultured bacterium
CCGCGTCGATGCACGTGTTCAGGTTGTTCTTGATCTCGTTGAAGTCGCCCTGATACGTCTCCGTGATCTTCGCCGGGATGTCCCCCTTGCTGATCCGGTCCACATACGTCGCCGCCACGTTCAAGGGACCCACCACCGCGTCCAGGGTCGCGTTCACCCCCTGCACGATCTCGCGATAGGCGCCCTGGAACCGCGAGGCGTCACCCCGCGTGGCCAGCTTCCCGGCGACCGCACTCTGCGAGAGCATTCCGGTCTCCGCGACCAGGCCGCGCAGTGATTGCACCGTCGTGTTGACCGCCGGTGTGATCTCGTCCTGGCCGTCTTTCGCCGTCAGTTCCACGGAAAGGTCGCCGAGGGCGATCTTCTGCATGCTCCCCACCACGTTCTGCTGGAGGTCGTCGGCGAAGCTGTCCATCGCCTCCGACAGCTGGCCCACCTCGTCGCGGCGCGTCAGTCGCAGGCGATTGCCGAGGTGCCCCTTCGCCAGCTCCTGCATCATCTCGACCCCGCGCTGCAGCGGACGGCTGATGCTCCGCGCGAGCTGGAGGCCCAGGATCGCGGCCAGGATGAGGGCTCCGGCGGCGACGATCAGCAGAAGGATCGTGGCCCGGCGGGCGCTGGCCTGCGCCTGCGCCAACGTGGCCGTCACCTCCCCGTTCGTGTGCGCGAGGACGAGGTTCAGCTTCTCCTGGGCCGCGAGCGAGCTCTTGCGCGCGGCGAGCGACGCCTCGAACACCTGCTGGTCGAGCGTGAGGATGGCCGGGTCGTCGAGCGCATAGCCCGATGCGACCATCGAGTCCTTTCGCTCGGAGAGGGAGCGCACCTGCTGGTGGTCGTTCTTCCAGGCGTTCCAGGTCGGAACGAAGGCGTTCCAAAGCTGATCCGCCTCCGCTTCCCGCGGGAGGCTCGTGAAGGTCTTCCAGGCCGCGTCCGCCTTCTCCCAGTACTGGTCGATCCAGACGTACTGCGCCTTGCGCACGTCCGGTTGCATCATCCGGGGGTTGATCAGACCCCGTTCCCCGACCCAGATGGCCATCCGCGCTTCACTCAGAGCACCCAGCGACTGGACCTCCGGCACGCTCTTCAGCCCGATGTCCCGCACGGAGCCGCTGGTCTGCTGGAGCGCCAGGAATCCGACCAGGCCGACCACGCCGGCCAGAAAGGCCACCGCGAGGAATCCGCCCGTCAGCTTGGTCCCGATCTTCACGTTGTCGAGCATGTTCGTCCTCTCCTCACCCATCTGTTACGGACGGCGGGTTCTTCCGCCGTCGCCCCCCCGGGCGCCGCGCCTCTGCGTCACGCGGCGAGTTTCAACATCAGATCCGTGGCGCCATCGAAGGTGCGTCCCTCGCGAGCCATCGCCGCCAGGCCGGCCGGGTCGAGGATCAGCCCGACGCGCCCGTCGCCCAGGATCGCCCCTCCCGACACTCCCCCGATCCGGCCGAAGCCTTCACCCAGCGACTTGGCCACCACCTGTTGCTGTCCCAATAGCTCGTCCACCATGACGGCGGAGTGCCGGGCGCCGTCGTCGACGATCACCAGGAGCGCCTGCGAGACGTCCTCGTTCGCCCCCGGGATCCGGAAGAGGCGATGCATGCGGATGATCGGGATGAGCCGGCCCCGGAGCAGAACCATCTCGCCGCGCCCGGTCACGGTCGAAACGCTCCCCGGCTCGGGCCGGAAGCTCATCTGGATCGACACGGTCGGCAGGATGTAGCGCTGTTCCCCGACGCGGATCAGCATGCCGTCGGTGATCGCCAGGGTCAGCGGCAGCTTGACGCTGAAGGTGGTGCCCAGTCCCGCGCTCGACGCGATCTCGACCCTTCCCTGCAACGAGGTGATGGCCCGTTTGACCACGTCCATCCCCACGCCCCGGCCGGACACCTCGGTGATCCGCTCCGCGGTGGAGAATCCGGGTTCGAAGATCAGGTTCCAGACCTCGGTATCGGTCAGGTTCTTGTCGCTCTCGATCAGGCCCCGGTCGACCGCCTTCTGCACGATCTTCTCGCGGTCCAGCCCCTTGCCGTCGTCCTCCATCCGGACCACGACATTGCCGCCGGCATGGAAGGCCGAGAGCCAGACGGTACCGCCGGCCGCCTTGCCCGACGCCTGGCGACTCTCCGGCCGTTCGATCCCATGGTCGACGGCGTTGCGGATCATGTGCACGAGAGGGTCGCCGATCACATCGACCATGTTCCGGTCGATCTCGGTCTCCTCGCCGCTGGCGATGAACTCGACCTTCTTGCCGCTCTTGTGCGCGAGATCGCGCACCAGGCGGTTCATCTTCTGGAAGGTGGCCTTGAGCGGGACCATCCGCATCGACATCGAGAGGTCCTGCAGTTCGCGCACGATCTTCCCGGCGTGGGACACCTTCCGCTGCAGGTCGACCTGCTGGCCACCCCGCACCAGCGGGTCCTGTGCCACCATCGACTGCGCGATGACGAGTTCGCCCACCATATCGATGAGGCGATCGAGCCGGTCGGTGCGGACGCGAACGCTGGAGTCGGACGATGCGTCCCCTCCGGCCGTCTTGCGCGCGCTCCTCACCCCGCGACCGGCCTCGTTCGCGGTGGCGGCGGCGACGGCGTTGGCGGGGTTGGACGCCTCCCCCGCGGGCGCGACCTGGTCGGTCTCGTCCGGTTCGGCGGTCCCGCCGACGGCGAAGTCGCCGTTCACTCCGGCCGCTTCCGGATCCGCCAGCACGGCCAGGAGGTCCGCATAGCCGTCGGGAGCGGTCAACGGCTCCCCGTTCAGGGCCCCGTGCACGCGTTCCACCAGTTCCTTCAGCATGTCGGTCGAACGCAGGGCCAGATCGGCGTACCCGCCGGCGCAGCGGATCTCCCGGTCGCGCATGCGCGAAAGGAGATTCTCGGCCCGGTGCGCGACCTCGGTCAGAAGCTTGATGCCGAGAAAGCCGGAGGTTCCCTTCACCGTGTGGAAGGCGCGGAAGACGGTGTTGACCGCCTCGACGCTGTCCGGGTCGATTTCAAGCTCCAGCAAGGCGGCTTCCGAGGCCTCGACCAGATCCCGCGATTCCGTGACAAAGTCCCCGAGGAGCGTCGGATCGGCGTCGGCCGGGAGTCCCTCGAGCAGAGAGGCGGCGGCGAGACTCAAAGCGGGAGCGACTGCCGTCGTCTTGGGCACCAGGTCGAGCCGCGGAGGGCTCACCACCGGCGCCGCCACCTCGGCCATCGGCAGAGGATCCCGCGCCGCGGAGTCCGTTGTCCCGGAGACGGCCGGCATGCCGCCCGAGTCCGCTTCGCCGAGTTCTCCACCCTCTCCGGCTGACTGCATTTCCGCCAGCTCGGAGGAGACAAGATCGGCCGCTTCTTCGAGCAAACGGCACGCTTCGGTGAAGGCTTGCGCCGGATCCTCGACCGACCCCAGGCGCATCGACGCCACCTGATCGGCCGCCTGTACACAGCGCCGTCGGCACTCGTCCGGCAGCGATGAGTCAGCGCCCAGCACGCGAAAGGTCTCCTCGATCGGCGCCAATTCCTGGGTGGCGTTCCAGTCGACCTGGACGAGACGGGACGCGAGGCGATGCAACGCCATCGGACCCCGCTCGAGTTCCGGGGCATCGGAAGCGGCCGGGGTGACCCCCCCACCGGAGCCGGCGGCCTGAATCGCCTGATCGCGCCACGAGGTCAGCGCGCGGCGGGCATCGATGGCCGCCAGCCACGCATCGGGATCGATCTCGGTCGTCAGAAGCCGGTGCGCAACCCGCACGCCATCCATGGCGAGCGTCCGCGATTCTGACGCCGGTACGTCGCCCCCGAGCACCTCGAGACTGAGCTCAAGCAGGCCGGAAACCATCGCCAGATCGTCCGCGTCCTTCAGCATGCCCCTCCCCATACACTCGTCGCCTATGGCGACGGCGGTGCGCCTTGCGCTGTCCCGTCCGGACAACCATTCCCTTGGCATCTGATCGGGATTCGGCCACAGCCTCTTTACTCCTCTTGCGCCAGCGGGAGTCACGACCTCGCGCCGAACGACGAGGCCCCGACGACCACACCAGGAATCCGGATCAGCGGACGACGGGGAGATTCCCTCGCAGCGGCGTCACGGTCCCTCCTTGCCGGTCCGAGAAAGCTCGGCGTATGCTTCCCACGCGCCCATCGCACGCTCGGCGCGCTCTGTCCCGATTCGAGGGCTTGCCATGACACATTCAATGCGCCCTATAACCCACTGTGCCACAAACTATTACACTGTGACGACCCTGACGCAAACGGGCAACCGGAGGATGGATCGCGCCGCCGGTCGGACGAGGTGTTCAAAACCGCTGCGCCGGGACCGGAACGCGGCGCTCCGACGCGCTCTGCGCCTCGGTCTCTGCATCCTTCTCCTCGCCGCTACGGCCGGAAGTGGGTATGGATGGGAGATCGGCCACCGGACTTTGACTTGGCAGGATCCCGCCCGGGGCGGCCGGAGCATACAGACCGAGGTCTATTACCCGGCCGACCTCGGGGGCGAAGGAGTGCCGGTCGGTGGGGATGGCAGTGTCCTCTTCCCCGCGGTCGTCTTCGGCCATGGGTATCTGATGACCGTCGACGCCTACGCCTTCCTCTGGGAGGGGCTGGTCCCCGCCGGGTACATCGTCGCGCTGCCGCGGACGGAAGGGAATCTTCTGCCTGATCACGAGGAGTTCGGCCTCGACCTCGCCTTTCTCGCCGACCAGCTGCGCGCGGAGACCGAGCTTCCGGGCTCGTTCCTCCATCAACGCGTCGCACCCGAGGCCGCGGTGGCGGGGCACTCGATGGGAGGCGGCGCCAGTATCCTGGCCGCGTCCGGCAGCAGCACGATCACGGCAGTCTTCAACTTCGCCGCGGCGAATACGAACCCATCCGCCATCGCGGCCGCGCCCGGCGTGACAGCCTGGACGCTGATGCTCTCGGGCTCCGTCGACTGTGTCGCGCCACCCGAGCAGCACCAGATCCCGATCCACGAGGCTCTCGGCTCGGACTGCCGCACGCACGTCACGCTGACCGGAGCCAGCCACTGCCAATTTGCCGCCTCGAACTTCTACTGCAATCTCGGCGAAGGAGGTTGTTCGCCTCCGACCATCACGCGCGCCCAGCAGCAGGCGCTGACCCTCGCGCTGGTGTATCCCTGGCTCGCCGCGAGGCTTCGGAACGACCCCGCCGGCTGGTCGGAGTTCCAGGACCTCCTCGCTTCGCACGGCGGGATCACCTGGGAGCAGGATTGCGCGGTGGCCTCGGCGCCGGATCTGGCCGGCGACCCGCGCGCTCCTGATCCTCGAAGCGGAGACGGCGACTCCGCCGGCCACCGGGATCCGGTGCGTCCCCCCCAGGGGCGGTTCGTGATCCCGATCACGGTCGGGCCGAATCCGTTCCGGCCGGCTGAGGAACTCACGGCCGCGCTTGGGTTCCGCCTCGCGCGCGCGAAACCCGACCTCGAACTCATGATCTTTGCCGCGGACGGGCGCTGTGTCCGTACGCTCTGTCCGACATACTCCGGCGCAACGGGCGCAAGGGGCGAGCACGCGGTGAACATGAGTGCCGTGTGGGATGGCCGGGACGGGCACGGCCTGCCGCTACCGTCGGGGATCTACTACGCTCGCGCCCTTCTTTCGCTTCGTGACGATCCGGAGGAAGAGCTTCCAGGGGAGGCGCAGGGCAGCATCGTCCTTCTGCGCTAATCATTCGGTAGCGGTCTGCGTCCAGCGCGTCGGGGCTGTGCGTGTTCCGGCACGCGCGGTCCGGCCCGCGCGTTCCGGCCCGCGCGGTCCGGAACGGATCGTTTTCCGCTATCCCACCGCCCACGCGTATTGCTTGGGCCACGGCGGAGGTTGCCCCAACTCGAGGGCGGCGCGCATCGGCCAGTGTGGATCGCGCAGCATCGCACGTCCGATCAGCACCAGATCGGCCTTCCCCTCGCGCACGATCCGGTCTGCCTCCGGCGCCAGCGAGATCATCCCCACGGCCCCGGTCATGACGCCGGCCTCGTGACGGATCCGCGCCGCGAAGGGGACCTGGTAGCCGGGCCCGACCGGAACCTGCTGCTGCGGGACCGCACCGCCCGAGGAGCAGTCGACCAGATCGACTCCGGCCTGCTGCAGAGCGCGCGAAAGAACGACCGCCTCGTCCACGTCCCACCCCCCGGCGACCCAGTCGGTCGCGGAGATCCGCGCCAGGAGCGGCCGGTCCTCTGGCCACGCAGCCCGCACCCTGCGCGCCACCTCCAGCGGGAACCGGAGACGATTCTCGAGCGATCCTCCATAAGCGTCGGTGCGCTGGTTCGTGAGCGGCGAGAGAAACTGGTGCAAGAGGTAGCCGTGCGCCAGGTGGATCTCGACCAGATCGAAACCGGCCTCACCCGCGCGGTGCGCCGCCGCGGCGAAACGCTCGGCGATCCCCTCGAGCTCCGTCGCCGTGAGTGCGCGCGGCGTGCGGTAACCGTCGGCAAAGGGGAGCGGGGACGGCGCGACCGGCTCCCATCCCCCTTCGCTTTCCGGCACCGGGCCACGCCCGGCGTAGGGCGGCCGCGTGCCGGCCTTCCGCCCCGCATGCGCGATCTGGATCCCCGCCACGGCTCCCTGTTCGCGCACGAAGCGGGCGATCGGCCGCCAGGCATCGATGTGTGCGTCATCCCAGAGACCGCAGTCGGCCGGACTGATCCGCCCTCCGGGATCGATCGCCGTCGCCTCGGCGACGACCAGGCCGGCCCCCCCCGCCGCCCTCGCCCCCAGGTGCGTGAGGTGCCACTCGGTCGGGTGGCCCCCCACCGCGGCGGAGTACATGCACATCGGGCTGAGGGCGATCCGATTCCGAAACGTGACAGCGCGAAGCTCGAAGGTCTCGAAGAGATGTGGCATACGATCGAGAGTACTCCACGGCGGTCCCGTCCGCCAATTCGCCCTGTCGGTCGCGAGGGCGGCCTCCGGGGAAACCGCCCGGGCCGATGCTCAACCGATCGGCGCACCCGGGGGCGGACGATCCCGCTCGTCCCGATGCTGGCGTAGCATCAGCACCCCGGCGAGGGCGAAGAGAAGCGCCGAGAGGGCGAAGACCGCGCCGGAGCCGACCAGGCGATAGATCAGAAACCCCAGCCCCGGCCCGAGGAGTCCACGCGCCCCGGTCAAGGCCACGTGGACCCCCTGGAAGGCGCTGGCGTCGCGCCCTTCCGCGAAGTGCATCGAGCCGAGCGACCACGACAGGTTTACGCCGGTCATGGCGACGCTGTAGACGACCAGGGCGAGGTAGACGAGAGAGACCCGGTCGGGGGCGGTCGGAAACGACGAAGCGAGCAGGAAGAGCGGGTAGAAGGCGAGCAGCAGGAAGACCCGCCCGGTGAACAATAGCGGCCGCAGCCGCCCCAGCCAGGCGCCCAGCAAAGGGCTCAGGACGACGAGCCCGATCTGCGACCAGATGCCCTTGGTCGAGGCGAGCTGCTGGTAGCTCATCTTGAGGTCGCGCACGACGTAGAGCGGCAGCACCGGCAGCACGATCATGAAGGCGAAGCCGTAGATCATGAAGCTCCGTTCGAACCGCACGAAGCCGGGGTTTTCCCGCATCACGCCGCGAATCAGGCGGATCCCGTCGGCCAGGCCGGGCACTCGCTGCGCCGGATCGGGATCGAGGCGCCGACGCAAGCTGTCCAACCCCATCCGCAGCCAATCGACCGCCCCCCGCGCCGCTTCCCGCCCCCCCTCCATCCGGAAGAAGTGATAGCAGGAGATGAAGCCGGCCACCCCCGCAAAGGCCAGAAGCCACGGGAAGGCCCGCTCGTTCCGCTCCAGGAGCACGCCGGCCGCCTGGATCGCCACGATCGAGCTCAAAGAGCCGATCGAAGCGGAGAGGCCGAACCACCGCGCGCGATGGCGATCGCTGTAACGCTGCTGCAGCACCGTGTTCATCGCGGTGATGATGAGGGCCGAAGCGACGGCGAAGAGGAAGTTCAGCGCGATCAGGATCCCCGGGGCCGCCGTCGCGAGGATGACCAGCAGCGGAAGGCGGCCCAAGAGGCCGCCCAGCAGGAAGAAACCGGCCTTCCTGCGGTTCTCGACCTGCCCCGCCCACCAGACCGAGGTGAGGTTGGCCGCCGGCGCGAGAGTCGCCAGGAGCGTGATCTGCCAGCCGGGAGCGCCGAGGGTCTTGGCAAGGATGACGTCGGTCAGGCTGATGAGGCCGTACGACAGGCCGCCCCAAGCCGAGGAGACCAGGTGCTCGCGGAGCGCATCGCGCTCGGTCGGCGATTGCGGCCACGACAGGCCGAGCCGAAGCCCGCGTGCGATCGCCGTTGTCGTTGTGCCCGCCACGTCCACCCCGCGCGGACCACCCGATCCGCGTTCGTCCACCCGTCTTCCGCATCCGGCCACCCGTGATCCGCGGGAGTGTACCACGCCCGTCGGAGCGCGACAGAAGGGGGACGGAGCTCGTGGCCCCGTCCCCCTTCCTGGTTCCGCCTCGGTCGGGCGCAGGATGCCGGGCCGGACCCGCTCAGTTCATCAACATGACCTTCTGGGTCCGCACCGCGTCGTCGGCCTCGAGGCGGATGAAGTAGATCCCGGTCGCGACCGCCCGGCCATCCTCATCCCGCGCCAGCCAACGAACGGAGTGGGAACCTGCATCGGCCGCGCCGCGGAAGAGGGTCGCGACGCGCCGACCGGCCACGTCGTAGACCGCCAGGTCGATCTCGCTCCGGGACGGCAGATCGAACGCCACCGCCGCCTCGCCCGCCACCGGATTCGGCCGGACGGGCCGCAACGCCAGCGCCGCCGGGACCTTCCCCTCCTCGACGCCCGTCGGATCGCCCGCGTAGGTGATCCGCACGCACCAGGAGTTGAGCATCCCGGTGTCGCCGCCGGCCAGGTCGCTGACGGTCAACCGCCAGTTGCCGTCCGTCGGCTGCCCGAGGAACGCGGCCAGGCTCTGCGCCGGAGTGAGCTCGTCCGGATACCAGCCGATCAGGTTGTCCGCGCTACTGCCGGTGCGGTTATGGAGGATCACCTCGGTTCCCTGCGGCGAGCGGATCTTGACGACCAGGTCGCCGATGTAGGTGTGGGTGATGTTCACGTAAACCTCGACCTCCTCGACGGTGGCCCAGGCGCCGATCGCGATCGGGCAATCATCGTTGACCGTCTGATTGTCGCCGATGGCGAGCGCCGGCTGGCGGCATTGCTCCGCCTGATAGATCGGGGTCAACTCCAGGTCCACGCCGGTCATCTGCTCGCCCGGATCGAGCGTCACTTCGACCAGCCCGGTGCTCCAGCTCTGCTTCGTCGCCTTGATCGTGTAGGGTCCGGCGAAGAGACCCGGCAGCATGTATTCGCCCGCCGCATTGGTGTAGACGGATCCGCCGTTCGGAAGGGCCTCGACCCTCACGCCGGAGTGATCCGACTGCCCGTAGAGCGTCACGGTCCCGGCGACGGAGCAGTCGCCCGCCTCCGGCGTCAGAAGCCAGGTCACCGCATTCTGCAGGAGAAGCGGCCGGGTCGCCGGCGCGAGCGCGCTGTAGTTGAAGCAGAAGAAGACGAACGCGCCGCCCTCGGGGGCGGGGTTCGGGTCGTAACAGATCACGCTGGCGTCGGTCGGATAGGTGCTCCACGCGCCGACTTTGACCGCGTCGGCCAGCGGCGCCATCGCGTCGGCGTCACCATACCCGACATAGGCCAACGCCACCGTAGCCGGGATGACATTCGGCACGCTCATGACGTAATGGGTCGGCGCCGCGTTCGTCAGGTTGCCGCTCGAATCGTGGTTCCAGTCGATCGTGTGCATCACGGCCGTGCCGAAAGCGGTATCGGAGTAGTGGTCGTAGCCGACCTCTCCACCTTCCAGGAGGAGGTGCCCGCCCGCCTGGCAGTAGCCGATCAACGCCGTCTTGATCGTGGAGCTCAACGTCTCGGTGTTCGCTCCGCACGAGACGATCAACAGGTCATAGCTCTCCCAGCCGGCCGGATCGGAGTTCAGGTCCTCCACCGTGACGTTGTAGCCGAGGGCCTCGAGATCCACCCGGATGTCGTCCGCGGCGGCCTTCTCGCGTCCGTCGGTCCAGCCCGCCTCCAGCACCGCGCCCGTCTTCTCGTCGACCTTCGCTGCCACCACCCGCTTCGCGGCGTCGTTGTCGATGATCAGGATGTCGCCGACCGTGGGGGTCAGCACGAAGTCCTGCGTTTCCAGCGGTTCGTCGACCGTCACGACGCGGGTCACGGGACTGTGGTGATAGGCCCGCGCCACCAGCCGCCAGTCGAAGTACGGCAGCGCGCTCGTGATGTAGGCTCCGGTCAGAGGATCGCTCGTCGCCTGGGTATAGAGCTCGCCGGTATCGGTCCGGTAGATCTTGATCGTCGCTTCCAGCGGCAGGCCGGTGCCCTCCTCCGTCACGACACCGGCGATCACGCCGGCCGGGGCCGGGACGAGATCGATGTCGAGGACGTTGGCGCCGTAGTTGACGAAGAACTCCTGCTCCCAGTGGAGGAAGCCGAAGTAGTCGACCTTGATCGTGTAGTCCGCACAGAGTATGTCGTCGGTGATGGCGTAGTCGCCCTGGGCGTTGGCGGTGGCCGAGAAGGCCAGCTCGCCGCCGCCGTCGTAGAGGCGCACGACCGCGCCCGCCGCCGGGCTGCCGTTGGCGTCGACGTGGCCGGAGAGGGTGCCGAAGGCCTCGATGACCGGGAAAGTCTCGCTGTAGAGGTTGTAGCCGCTGACCGCGATGATCGCCTGCACGTCACCGGTCTCCGCCGGGGTCAGCGGAAGCTCCGTCGTCCCGGTGCTGCCGATGATCGACCCGTTCAGAACGGCATAGAGCGTGTGTCCCGTCTCCTGGACGTAGGCATGCAGGACGCCCGGGAGATTCAGGGCGAAGCTGTCCTCCAGACCGATCTCGGTCGTGACCCAGAGATCGGGACGGTTCAGGGTCTGCGCGTTGACCGTGATCGGGATCCGGAAGAGCTCCCAGGCCTCCGCCGGGTCCTTCCCCACGATATCGAGGGTCGGGCCGTAGGGATAGGTCACCGCGATCGTCGCGTGTCCGTCCACGGCGGTGAAGGCGTGCCCCGACTCGTATTCGAGGCCGTCGGCCCAGACTTCGATCCCCGGCTTCGGCGTGACGCCGTCGTATTCAAAGACCGCCACGTCGATATTCGTGGGAACGTTGGCGTCGATGACATTCGGGTTGATCTGCACCACCGCCGGCACGATCACGTTCAGGTCGGCGCGGTACGGCTGCCGGTTCTGAGCCGTCACACAGAGGTGGGCCGGCCCAGGAGTGAGGGGTTGGGCGAAGATCGGCAGCGCCAGATTCCCCGCCGCGTCGGTCGTGCCGGCGCCGAGGAGCTGCCCGTTGCGGGTGAGCCCCACGTAGCTATTGGGCGCCGCGGTGATGTTCACCGTAGTCCAGGTGGTGAAGATCGTCTGCGGATGGGTGACGGGATTGACCGCCGGCACTCCCAGGTAGGTGCTCAGCGTCGGATCGCCCATCAGGTTGTAGATGTTCCAGTAGTAGGTGGTCCGGCTCGAACCCGACTCCGTCACTGCCAGGTTGCCGCAGAAGACGTAGGCGTCGTTCGTCACGTACCACTTCGACATCG
>CAYJLF010000039.1:0-10374 GCA_964371055.1 uncultured bacterium
AGCACCGCATCGCGGACCGGCGCGTCGTGCGGCTCATCCAGAAATGGCTGAACGCGGGCGTGCTGGAAGAAGGGAAGCGTTTGCGGGTGGAGGAGGGAACGCCGCAGGGCGGCAGTGCATCGCCTCTGTTGGCGAACATCTACCTCCACTACGTCTTCGATCTGTGGGCACATCATTGGCGTCGGACGCGAGCCACCGGTGACGTGATCATCGTGCGGTTCGCCGACGACATCGTGGTGGGCTTCCAACACCGATCGGATGCCGAGCGCTTCTGGACGGAGCTGAGCGAGCGCTTCGCGAAGTTCCGGCTGGAGCTGCACCCCGAGAAAACGCGCCTGCTGGAGTTCGGTCCCTTTGCGATCGAGAACCGGAAGAGGCGCGGTCAGGGAAAGCCGGAGACCTTCAACTTTCTCGGCTTCACGCACATCTGCGGGAAGAAGAGGAGCAATGGACGGTTCACCGTGCGTCGGAAGACGATCCGCAAGCGCCTGCAGGCCAAGCTGAAGGAGGTGAAGGCCGAACTTCGGCGGCGCATGCATCACCCCATCCGTGAACAGGGAGCGTGGTTGCGGAGCGTGGTCGGTGGGCACATCCGGTATTACGGCGTGCCCATGAACAGCCACGCGCTGCAGACCTTTCGCTTCCAGGTTGGTCGTCTCTGGATGCGTACGCTCCGGCGTCGCAGCCAGAAAGACCACCTGCCCTGGGCGCGCATGAAGCGGCTCATCGACCGATGGCTGCCCCCTGCGCGCATCTGCCACCCGTACCCGCTCAGGCGACTTGGCGTCATCACCTAAGGTGGGAGCCGGATGCGGGAAATCCGCTCGTCCGGTTCTGTGGAGGGGGCTATGGGCAACCATGGTTCCTACTCCGACTGTTTCGAAATAGGTTATCCATCTGTATAGATTGTGTCAATAAATAGTAGCTAGACAAAGAATAAACAATCACGTGCATCTGGCGCGGTTCCGCATCCAACAGGTGGACAGGGCGTGAACAGCTAAGACGCGCCGCGAAACAGCAGAGCACAAGAAATGACCAGGAGGCAGATCCGATGAAATCCAGAAACACCGTCGTGATGATGAGTCTCGCCGCATCGATCTTCGCGTTCGCCGGTCCCGCCGCGGCGGGTGACGGCTACGGAAAAGCGAAGGAGGCCACCAGCGCCCCGACGATGAACATCGTCCAGACCGCGATCGGTGCCGGATCCTTCAAGACCCTCGTGGCAGCTGTCCAGGCGGCCGGTCTCGTCGAGACGCTGTCGGGCAAGGGACCCTTCACCGTCTTCGCTCCGACCGATGCGGCCTTCGCCAAGCTGCCGAAGGGAACGGTCGAGGATCTCCTGAAGCCCGAGAACAAGTCCAAGCTCACCGCCATCCTTACCTACCACGTCGTGGCGGGCCAGGTGATGTCGACCGACGTGGTCAAGGTGAAGTCCGCGAAGACCGTTCAGGGCCAGGATCTGGCCGTGATGGTCAAAGACGGCAAGGTCATGATCGACAGCGCCCAGGTGGTTACAGCCGACGTGTTGGCCGGCAATGGCGTGATCCACGTCATCGACACGGTGCTCCTGCCGCAGGAGAAGTAGGCGGCGCGGCGGCGGAGGGATCGCTCGGAGTCCTCCGCGCGGCACGCTGCCGCATCATGGTTACGCATAGGATCAGGAAACCTCAGAGTCCATCATCCACAGTGCGCGAAGACGCGCCGAGAGGAGACAAGAGAAATGAACCCGATGAACATCGTTGAGACGGCGATCGGCGCCGGATCGTTCAAGACGCTCGTGGCGGCGGTTCAGGCGGCCGATCTCGTCCCGACTCTGTCTGGGCAGGGTCCCTTCACCGTCTTCGCGCCGAGCGACGAGGCGTTCGCAAAGCTGCCGAAGGGCACGGTCGAGGATCTGCTGAAGCCGGAAAACAAGGACAAGCTCACCTCGATTCTGACCTACCACGTCGTGGCGGGGAAGGTGATGTCGACCGACGTCGTCCAGGTCAAATCCGCGAAGACCGCTCAAGGACAGGACCTGGCCGTGATGGTCACGGGCGGCAAAGTGATGATCGATACCGCCCAGGTGGTCTCGGCCGACATCGTGGCGAGCAATGGCGTGATCCACGTCATCGACCAGGTGCTCCTTCCGAAGGAGAAGTAGGCCGCAGGCGGCGGAAGGCGCGCTCCCTCCCCTTGCCGCGGGGCGCGCCGACCACGACTACCCCTCGCGGGCGGGCCGGCGTGCCGAACGAGCGGCATTCTTGAAAGACATCCGGCGCTGACCGGTTCGCCCCGTTCACCCACAGGATCGAGACCGCAGACGTCGCGGAACCAACGGCGCGGGAACGGCACCTGACGGAGGGAATAGAGATGGATTCGAGACTCAAGAAGCTTGGGATCATGGCGATCCTGGCGATCGCCTTACCCCTGTTCTCGGGCGGATGCAGCGACGATGACGACAACAAGCCAACCTCGCCGGGAGGGTCGACGGATTCCTATCTCCGGGTGGCCCACCTCTCTCCGGATGCGCCGACCGTGGACGTCTGGGTCGACGGCAGCGTCGTCCTTCAGGATGTCGCGTTCGGTGAGTTCAGCGGTTACTTGAAGCTCAACTCGGGGACCTACCGCATCCAGGTCAGTCCGGCCAACCAGACGGCCCCCATTGTCATCGATGCCCAGATTACGCTGACCACGGGAACCTACACGACGGTCGCCGCCACGGGGCGCCTCGCGAACATCGCGCCGGTGGTCCTGGCCGACGACGTGAGTCGGGACGCGACGAAGGCCAAGATCCGCTTCGTCCACACGGGGCCCGATGCGCCTGCCGTCGACCTCACGCTGACCGACGGGACGGTGCTTTTCCCCGACGTGCAGTTCCGGGAGGCTGGTAGCTACCTGTCGGTGACGGGTGGGACCTACGACCTGCAGGTTCGCCTGGCCGGAACCGAGACCGTGGCCCTGAGTTTCGGTGATGTGCCGCTCTCCGACAACACGACCTACAGCGTGTTCGCGGTCGGGCTCCTCTCGGACGGCTCGCTCAGAGCGAAAGTCGCCGTGGACAGCCCCGGAAGCGGGAACACGACGGTCGACCTCGAGCCGGCGACGGCGACGCTCAGGGTCGCGCATTTCTCTCCGGACGCTCCGAATGTCGACGTTTATCTCGACGGTCAGGTGGTCAGCGGTCTCACAAGTGTTCCCTTCAAGGCGGTCAGTGGGTACCTGACGGTCGGAGCGGCGACCCACAACGTGAAGGTCTACGTTGCCGGGACGACGGTAGGCCCCGTGATCGACGCGAACGTGACTCTGCTTCCGGGCACGGCCTACACGGTCGCGGCGACCGGTCTGGTGAGCGCGGGCGATCTCAGTCCGCTCGTTCTCGTCGATGACCGAGAGGGAGCGACCACGAACGTCGCCCTCGTGCGTTTCGTCCACCTGAGCCCCGATGCCCCGAACGTGGACATCAAGGTCTTGAACGGTCCGACGTTCTTCAGCAACGTCGCCTTCCGGGGCTTCGCGGGATACAACGATGTGGCCCCGGGAACCTACGACCTCGAAGCTCGCCTCAGCACCGGCGGTGCCCGCGCGCTGTCCGTTCCCGGCGTCATGCTGACCGGACGTGAGACCTATACGGTGTTCGCCGTTGGTCTGGCTGGCGACGGCACGCTGAGCGTCGTCCTGGTCCAGGATACGCCGTAACGCCGTCCCTGCCCGCTCGATCAGGAGTGTGGGGAACGCCCCGGCCGATGGCGCGGCCGGGGCGTTCGCATGCTCACCGCAATCGATCATCCCTGACCACCGTATCCCGAGAACGCGGAACCGCCTTACTTCTCCTGCCTGACGGCGGTACAATGGCGCCCGCACGCAGGCAGCCGGATGAAGCCCAGCAGAAGGTGGAGGTCCCGGGACATGGCGGACGAACCCCTGGTTGAATCGGCAGGGCCGTGGAAGTCCGCGGGAGCCGATGGTTCCGACGGCCATCTCCTGCGCGACGAACTCGCGCGGCTGGTGGGCGAGCAACCCTACGCGGTGCTCTGCACGCAGGGCGGCGGGCAACCGTATGGCTCGCTGGTGGCACTGGCCGTGGCAGATGATCTTCGTTCGGCGGTCTTTGCGACGGCGATCACCACGCGCAAGTACCGATTGCTCTCTGACTGCGACCACGTCGCCCTGGTTATCGACAGTCGCTCTCGCTCGATCGAGGACATGATGCAGGTCGAAGCCCTTACGGCCACCGGGCGAGCCAGACGGGTTCCACCCGGCGTCGAATTCGAACGGGCGGCCAGCTTGCTTGTCGGTCGGCATCCCCAGCTGGATCTCTTTGTCCGGTCGCCCACGACCGCCCTGTTCCGCGTGGACATCATCCGGTACTTCCACGTTTCGCGATTTCAGGAGGTTCGGCAGTGGACGCCGAGCAGTGCGTGATCCCTCTCGCCGAAGCAGCCCGCTGCAATGACCAGCAGATCGGAGGCAAGGCGGCTCAACTGGCCCGACTGCACCGCGCGGGCTTTCGGACGGCGCCGGGATTCTGTGTCACCGTGACGGCATACGAGCAGTTCCTCCAGGTCACTCAGCTGCAAAGCGTCATTCAGATGGAACTTGGGCGAAAGCCGTTCGAGGAGTTCCGCTGGGAGGAGCTTTGGGACGCCGCCCTGCGCATCCGGAACAGGTTTTCCGCCGCGGCACTGCCAATTGTCGTGGCCCGGTCGATCTGCCGTCTGGTCCGGACCTTGGGAACCGGCACACCCCTCGCCGTTCGCTCTTCCGCGCCGGGAGAAGATTCTGTCCACCGGTCCTTCGCCGGTCTGCATGAGTCGTTCCTCTATGTCGCTGGAGAAGAAGCCGTCTTGGAGTCCGTCCGCTTGGTGTGGGCCTCCTTGTGGTCGGATGCGGCTCTGCTCTACCGCCAGGAGCTCTCCCTCGATCCACTGAAGAGCCGGATGGCCGTGTTGATCCAGGAGATGCGGACGGAGGACCGCTCCGGCGTCGCTTTCGGACGTGACCCCAGGACGGATCAGAACGAGCACGCAGTGATCGAAGCCGTTCCCGGACCCTGTTCCGGCCTCGTCGACGGGAGCGTGGACCCGGACCACTGGCTGGTTCACCGCTCGACACGTCAAGTCGTCACGTTTCGGCCGGGGAACGGTGAGGGCCGCGCGCAGCACGAGCCGCTGCTGGGGCAGCGGGACCTGGACTCCCTGTTGCTTGTGCTCGATCAGGTGGAAGGACAGCTGGGCTGGTGTCCGGACGTGGAGTGGACGGGTCGCGCCGACCGCCTGACCATTCTGCAAGCCCGTCCGATCACCAGCGCCCGGCAGGATCCGAATGACAAGCGTCTCTGGTACCTGAGCCTGAGGCCCGACCGGCAACGGTTGCAGCAGTTGTGCCATCGTGTGGCCGAGCAGTTGATCCCCGAACTCAGGGACTTGGGAGACCGACTGGCTACCGAGCAGTTGGAAGAGCTGAACGACGCGGAACTGGCCGATCGCATCGAGGCGCGACAGGCTCTGCTCGAGCGGTGGAAGCAGATCTATTGGGACGAGTTCATTCCCTTTGCCCACGGCGTGCGCTACCTGGGCCTTTACTACAACGACGCCGTTCATCCCCAGGATCCCTACGAGTTCGTAGGGTTGCTTCGGGGCGAAGACATGTTGGCCGCGCAACGAGATCGATCGCTGGGAGCGCTGGCGGGTCAGGTGCGAGAGTCCCCCGCGCTTCAGCGGGGGCTTCGGCAGGCGGTCCGAGATGGCTCAGGTACGAGCGGCGTCGGATGGGAGGCATGCGCGAGTCGCCTGGCCGCCGTCACCGGAGGCCCCGAGTTCCTGGAGGCCTTCCAGGCTCTGCTGAGTCAGTTCATGGATGTAGCCTTCGGCGGCTTCCGCCTGATCGATGAGCCGACGACCCTGCTTGGGAACATCCTGGAGTTGGCATCCCGGGTCACGCCACCCGCCGCGCGCGCGGAGTGCGACGAAGCCGTGACGACATACGCATTGGAACAGCGGCTGTACGACGCGGTGGGGGCGTCGCGACGCGACGAAGCTGGGGAAGTGGTGCGGTTGGGCCGGCTGAGCTGGAAGCTTCGAGACGACGACAATCTGCTCATAGCCCGACTGGAGAGCCAACTTCTCCGAGCCCTGCACGCGGCCGGAGCCCGTTTGAAGAGAGCGCAAACCCTGAACGCGGACGCGGAGGTCGGCACGGAAACGGCCACGGTCATCTGCGCGGCACTTCGCGAACACGTCGCTAAGCCCCTGGTGCTGCCTCCCCCCCAGGCGATCCGGCCGCAATCGTCACCCCGGGCCTCCGGCGAAACGCCACGGCAGTTGATCGGACAACCGGCCGCCCACGGTCTGGCGACAGGCATCGTCCGGATCATTCGCCGTCCTCAGGACCTGGGAGGGTTTCAGGCGGGCGAGGTGCTCGTCTGTGACGCGATTCAGCCGATGATGACCCATCTCGTCCCGCTGGCAGCGGCCGTGGTCGAGCGCCGCGGCGGGATGCTGATCCATGGCGCCATCATTGCCCGCGAGCTCAGGATCGCATGCGTCAACGGGGTGGCGAACGTTGTGGAGCTGCTCCGGGACGGCGACCGCGTGACCGTCGATGGCTATCTCGGCATCGTCACGCTGGGAGAACCGGAGTTCGGTCTGGAGCTTGAGGTGAAGGAGAGGGGCCCGCTCGCGGGTCGGTGATCGAATGCGGCACCGGGCAAAGATCGGAGGCCCGGAAGAGCTGACACCCTTTCTGTCTCGGAACCGGCTGGGTGCGTTCATCCCGGGAGTTGAGCCACTCCCCCGAGCCGGTACACCCGAAGGCACCTCGCGCCAATAGTTTGCCAGCGCCTCGTTTCCGGGCACAGGGGCGGCCAGGAGTGACCGGTCTGGTGTTACCCGGGAGAGAGCGCCTGCTCGTCATCTCCCGCGTGGAAGATGGTTGACATACATAGAACCACAATGTATAAAGCTGCTACGTATGGAACTCGGGAAGGATCTCGTCGCGGCGTCCGCCACACCGCTCGTGCTCGCCATCCTGGCGGAGAAGGACAGCTACGGCTACGCCATCATCAAGAGGGTGGCCGAGCTGTCGGGCGGCCATCTGCAGTGGACCGACGGCATGCTCTACCCGGTGCTGCACCGGCTGGAGCGGCTCGGTTTCGTCACCGCGAGGTGGGGGGAGTCCGAATGCGGCCGCAGGCGCAAGTACTACCGGATCACCAGACAGGGGAGGGCACAGCTCGTGGCTGAGCGGCAACGGTGGCAGATGGTGGACGACACGCTGCGCGGCATCTGGATGAAAGCGGCTACGGCATGACCGACCTCGCCGATCGACCACCTCTGGAAGATCAGATCGCGCAATGGCGAGCGTACCTGCGTCGCCGCCAGGCCATCCATGCCCCGGACGTGGAAGAGCTGGAAGGTCACCTGCGCGATCAGGTGACGGCGCTGACGGAGGCGGGGCTGGCGCCGGACGAGGCCTTCCTGGTCGCAGTCAAGCGCATGGGGAGTCTGGACGCTCTCTCTCGCGAGTTCGCCCGCGAGCACTCGGAACGGCTGTGGAAGCAGCTCGTTCTTACCCCCGATCCCGCGGGCGGGCCGACGCCGGGGGCGCGCAACCACACGCTCGTTGTCCTGGGTTTCGCCGTCGCCGCGGCGTTGGCCATCAAGGCACCCGCGCTCTTTGGTCTGCAGCTCAGTGGCGGGGCGGAGGCGTTCTACGCTCGCAACGCCGGCCTCTTCGTGCTGCCGCTGCTGACGGGCTACTTCGCCTGGAGGCGCGGCCTCGGCATGTTGAACTGCGTTTGGCTGGCGCTGGCGTTCGTGGCCGCCGGCGTTTTCGCCAATGTGTATCCCTTCACGGCGCGCGGCGACACCGTGGTGCTGACCGCCCTGCATCTGCCGATCGCGCTCTGGCTGGTCGTCGGCGTGGCCTATACGGGGGGGCGATGGTTCGCCGGCGTGGGGCGGATGGACTTCGTACGGTTCTCCGGTGAACTCTTCATCTACTACGTGCTGATGGCTCTCGGCGGGGGCGTCCTCACGGGCTTTACGGTGATGATGTTCGAGGCGATCGGGAAGAACGCGGAGTGGGTGGCCAGGGACTGGTTGCTCCCATGCGGCGCGGTGGGAGCCGTCATCGTCGGATCCTGGCTGGTGGAGGCAAAGCAGAGCGTCATCGAGAACATGGCGCCGGTGCTGACGCGGATCTTCACCCCGCTCTTCACCGTCATACTGCTGACGTTTCTGGCGACCATGGTATGGACGGGGAGCCCCATCCGCGTCGAGCGGGAGGTGCTGATCGGCTTCGATCTGCTGCTGGTGCTGGTCGTCGGCCTCGTGCTGTACGCTGCCTCGGCGCGTGACCCGGAGGCGCCGCCCGATTCCTTCGACCGATTACTGCTGCTGCTGGTGGCGACCGCCCTCGTGGTCGACGCGGTAGCGTTGGCCGCCATCGCGAGCCGGATCTCCGAGTTCGGCTTTACCCCCAACCGGGTGGCGGCGCTCGGCGAGAATCTCATCCTCCTCGTCAATCTGGCGGGGTCGGCCTGGCTCTACACGCAATTCCTGCGCGGACGCCGACCGTTCGTCGCCCTCGAGCGATGGCAGACGGCGTACCTCCCGATCTACTCGGTCTGGGCCGCCCTCGTGGTGATCGTGTTTCCGCCGCTCTTCCGATTCGTCTGAGTGCCGGTCGGCAGGGTTGGGAGCCGGATCGGCGCCCTCGCGTCATCCGGCGATCGTCAGCTCCAGGTCGATCTCGAGCTTCAGCACCTTGGAGATCGGACAGCCGGCCTTGGCGGCCGCCGCGGCTTCCTCGACCTTCGCCCGGTCCGCGCCCGGCGCCTTGACGGTGGTCTGGAGCACGCTTCGGGTCAGCGCCAGGTTCTCGAAGGTGATGGCGCAGGTCGTCTCGATCGCGTCAGGCGTGATGCCGCGCTCTCCGAGCGCTGCACTCAGCGCCATGCTGAAACAGCTCGCATGGGCCGCGGCGATCAGCTCTTCCGGGTTGGTCCCGGGGGCCTCTTCGAAACGGGTGCGAAAGTCGACCTTCTGGCCCTGGATGGCGCCGCTGGCGACGCTGAAGGTCCCCCGGCCGTCCTTCAGACCGCCGTTCCAAACCGCGCTGGCCGTCCTCTTCATGTCCAGTCCTCCCCGTGGTCTCGTTTCTGTCGCGACTCTCCCCTTCGATGACAGAGTACGCGACGGCGGCGGTTCTGGATTGTCCACCGCCGCACGGGATCAGCTCCCGAGCAGCGCTGCGATCCGACGCCGCAGTTCGTCCCGCACCTGCCGGAAGGCCAGAAGGCGTTCCTCATCGGATCCCTGAACCGCGGCCGGGTCCGGCAAGGCCCAGTGCAGTCTCGTCGCCTCTCCCAGGAAGACCGGACAGACCTCCTCGGCGCAGAGGGTCACGACCAGGTCGACCTCGGCTGCCGGGATCTCGTGCACCCCCTTGGAGCGCTGCGACGCGATGTCGATGCCGATCTCTCGGAGCACGGCGATGGCCTCAGGCCGGACCGACGTCGGGACCGACCCGGCCGACCAGACCCGGACGCCCTCCGGCGCGAGGTTGCGCGCGATCCCCTCGGCCATCTGGCTGCGAGCCGAGTTGGCAACGCAGAGGAAGAGGATGCCCGCCGGCTTCGACGACGATGAATTCGACTTGGACGCCATCTGCCGTCTCACGCGGCCGCCGGCCGGCCGTAGTACCGCCGCCCGAGCCAGAGGGCGACGCTGACCAGGCCGATCAGCACCGGGACTTCGACCAGGGGGCCGATCACCGCCGCGAAGGCGGCGCCATGATGGATGCCGAAGGTCGCCACCGCCACCGCGATCGCCAGCTCGAAGTTGTTCGACGCGGCCGTGAACGACAGAGTGGTCGACTGACCATAGGTCGCTCCGACCCGTTTGCTCATGAAGAAGGAGACGAAGAACATCACGACGAAGTAGATCAGAAGCGGAACCGCGACCCGCACGACGTCGAAGGGAAGCTGTACGATCGCCTCGCCCTTCAGGGAGAACATCACCACGATGGTGAAGAGGAGGGCGACCAGAGTGATCGGGCTGATCTTCGGGATGAACCTCCCGTGATACCACGCCTTCCCCTTCGCCCGGATCAGCGCGAACCGGGTGAGCATCCCGGCCAGGAAGGGGATCCCGAGATAGATGAAGACGCTTTTCGCGATCTCGCCGATCGTGATGTGGACTTCGACCCCCTTGAGCCCGAACCAGGTCGGCAGGACCGTAATGAAGACATAGGCGTAGACCGAGTAGAGCAGCACCTGGAAGATCGAGTTGAAGGCGACCAGCCCCGCGCAGTACTCCGTGTCCCCTTTCGCGAGATCGTTCCAGACGATGACCATCGCGATGCAGCGCGCCAGCCCGATCATGATCAGGC
>CAYJLF010000040.1:0-7311 GCA_964371055.1 uncultured bacterium
CGCTGGATCTCGCCTACGACCACCAGGACTTCAACTCCCAGATCGCGACCACCCTGCGGATCGGATTCTGAGAGGGGGGCGGGACCAGTATGTGTTTGGCTGTCTCGACCAGGCTCCATGGGTCGAAGGATGTCGGCGAGCGGCGCCTCACCGGAGTCTGTCGCCTGCTACTGCTCGCGGCGTTGACCGCCGGGGGCATCGTGGCGCCAGGGCGGGGGGAGGCGGTCAACCCGGCGCCCTCCTTGACCGGATGCACCACGAATGACCAGAGCATCGGGGTCGGCCAATCTGTCAGGTATACATTCTCGCTGTCGAGTGCCGTCGAAGTCACGGGCGGAGCCACCGCCCCCGTCCGGGTCACTCTCCGGGAGAAATCGACGCAGGGCGACATACTAGGTCAGCGACTCGTTGGATCGGTTGGAGACGGGTCCCGCCAGATCGTGATCACTCAGGCGCTGAGAGAGGAAGCCGGTTTCGGGACCAGCGCCCTCCATGTGAAGTCCGGCGGGATCGAGATCGACTTCGACAACGACGGCACCTACACCGCGATCTCGACTGGCATCGACAGCAGCGTCCGGAAGTTCAACCCTGCCGCGGCATGCGACCTGGAGTCCCCGACGATCACAGGCTGGATGGATCCGGTCGGAGGAACGTACCGGATCGGATTGGACCTGTCGATCGCGGTGACTCTGAGCGAGGCCGTCGAGGACGGGGGGGCGGTCCTGGAGGTGTCGGGGAACAGCGTGCGGCTGAGCATGGGCACGGCCTCCCCTTCAAATCAGAACAAGACCCTGACGTGGACGCGACGCCTCCAGGAGCACGATATGAACATCGCGGCTCCGACGCCGTTGACGGTGAAGACGCTGTCGGTGACGGACCTGGTCGGAAACGCGGTCGCGTTTCCCAGCAAATCGTGGACGAACCTGACGATCGACACGGAGTACCCGGCGATCACGAGTTGGACGAATCCGGCTCCTGGCACCTATGCGATCGGGGTAGACCTCGTGATCGGTCTGACGCTAAGCGAGACCGTGCAGGCGTCGGG
Source organism: uncultured bacterium (assembly GCA_964371055.1). GTDB lineage: Bacteria > Eisenbacteria > RBG-16-71-46 > CAIMUX01 > CAIMUX01 > CAYJLF01. The sequence goes on from CAYJLF010000040.1 coordinate 1,046, forward strand.
CGGAAACGCGCCGGTGCTGATCGTGACGGGAAGCGGCGTGCCGCTGAACATGGGGACGGCAGTAGCGTCAAACGGCGATAGGACGCTCGCTTGGACGCGAGATTTGCTGGAACACGACATGAACATTGCAGCTCCGACGCCGTTGACGGTGACGACTCTGACGGTGAAGGACCAGGCAGGAAACGCAGCGTTCCTTCCCCCGAAGTCGTGGACGAACCTGACGATCGACACGGAGTATCCCCGGCCCACAGCGTGGGACCCGGTCCATTCGAGCGCGAACTACCCATATGGCTCTGCCCTGGCATTGATTCTCCGGTTCCCCGAGACGATCGTCATCGATGCGAGCCTGGCGCTGTCCGTCCGCGGAGATGGGGCCGCGTCATGGTCGATGGGGAACGCCACCCTCGGTGGCGGCGGAGCCGAACTCGCATGGTCGAAGGTTCTGAGTCCGGAGAACTGCCTGAACACGACCGCCGGCGGCAAGCTCAAAGTAGTGTCCCTGAACGGCAGTATCCATGACCTGGCAGGCAACCCTCTGTCGGCAGGCGCCTTCGGCGTTCCTGTCCTGGGTCACGAGTGGACGACGAGCCGCATCGACACCGTGATCCCGGAAGTCACGGGTGCCCAGGGTACGGGAACGAGTCCTTACTGCTTCGGTCCACGCCGGCCCGGCATGATCCGCCTCTCGGCGTCGGAGTCAGTCACGCTGCCTGCCGGGCAGACGGTCCGGCCGGCCTACACCCAGCCGGGCGACAGTCCCGGAAAGGCGGGCCCGTTCACGGGCGGCACCTTTGACTGCCCCTTCACTCCCGGCGAGAACGCAGCGGACGGGAGCATCAATCTAACCGGCCTGACCTATGCCGTGGCTGGACCTCTCAAATTGACCGACGTGGTCGGCAACCCCGCGCGGGTGAGGAACGGCAGCGTGTCTGTGGCGAGCTTCCAGGTGGATTGCACTCCGCCGACGAACCTTGCGCTGATCTATCCTTCGGGTGATCCGGAGCCGTTGTCGGGATCGCCGCTCAACCCAACCGACTCCTTTGTCGCGAGCGCGACGGACGGTTGCGCCCTGGGTTCGGTCGATGTCGTCATCACGGGGCTCCCGCCGGCACCGCAGGTGGCGTTTCCGACCTGGAACCGGGCGCCGAGTCAGGCGCACGAGATCATGGTACGGGCGCGGGACGCGGCGCAGAACGTGGCCGAGCGGACCTATTCGGTGGGGGTGGACAACCCCCGGGTGACCGCCTACCGTGCCTTTGGATTCACGGACCCGATTCCCACCGATACCCCGACCAAGGTCTTTCCGGCGGGCTACCCATGCACGGTGACGGGCGAGATGCAGAACGGGGGCGAACTCGCCATTCCACAGGCCATCGCCCGCTTCAGCCTGATGAGCGGTGAGTCGGAGATCGCGGCGGTGGAAACTGACCCCGAAGACCTCCCGGCGGAATCGTGGTCCGGCTCCCGTTCGCTGCCGATGATGATTCCCGTGACGACCAGCCCGGGGTCGGGATACTCGCTTCAGATGAGGCACGCGACGCCTGCTTGGACGATCCATGACATGACACCTGCGACCGATCCGGGCTACGCCGTGGCCAGCGCGAAACTCGAGATGACCGCGGTCCTGGCGGATGACGAGATCGTGGCAGGAGACACACTGTCCTTCTGCATTCAGCTCGCCCAGGACGACAACGGGGGCGTGGCCACGCACGCGGACGTGCTGGCCGAGGGGTTCGATGGTGTCGGCGGGCAGCACTGGACCGACGGGAGCCTCGGCATCACGTTCCCGACCACGATCCTTTCGCGGTCGGGCACTCCCTGCCTGCCGCTGCCGTCCTCCCGGCCGTTCGTCGTCGACAAGCGGACCTCGAACGACACCACGTTCGTGCTCGACTCCGCCAGTTTTCGCGGCAAGACGGACCAGTGGGGCGCGAGTCCGGAAGCGCACGGAAGCAGATTCGTCGTCCAGTACCAGCTTGACTCGAACACACCGACGGCGAGTCAGACGATCAAGGTCACGAACGCGGTCCTGGCATCTTCAGCGTCGGAAACAGAGGAATTCGCTCCCTGGACAGCGCCCCTCCATGGCTACTGGGGACAGGATCTTACGTTCTACATCGGTATCCGCAATGACCGGGATGTGGCCGATCCGCGGTACCGGCTCGAAATGGGCTGTCCGAACGACGGCTGGTTCGACGTCTTGCGCAATGTCGGCTGGGAACTGAAAAGCCCGCCCTCGGGCGACACGCAGACCTGGGTCTTCGACCCGGCCGGTGCCTATCCCGTCAGCCCGTTACCGTCGGTCCTCCCAGGCGCGACGGAGACGTACGTGCCGGTCGTCGTGAGAGGGAGGCCGGACGGCTACAACACCCCGGACGGCATCACGGTCCGCGTCTACTCCGATCGTCGTTGGACTGCGCTGACCCGTGACAAGCAGATCGTCTGGGACCGGGGCGACTGGAACAAGCGCAGCATGTGCTACCCCGGCAGTAGTGTGGTGGACGCCGGCTCCGTGTTGCCGTATCAGCTTGTCTTGAATGCGGCGCAGGCGGGGAGTCCCAACCGCGCGGTCCAGGTTCTCGTGAGCAAGGAGGCACTCGATGTCATGGACCTGGCGCTCAACAGCCCCAGCCAGCTGGCGCTCGACAAGGGGACGGGCACCGATGTCGCTTTCACGCAGGAAATGCAGTGCGTAGGCACGACGACGTACTTCGCGACCGATCCGCAAGCGATCACCGCAAGCCAGACCGTGACCTGGACACTGAAGGCCAAGACGAGGAGTGATCTCGCGGATCAGCTCGATACCGTCGGACTCCTGCGCAGCGCGGTGCTGCTGAGGCTCGATGACGGTTCCTGCGTCGGGGTCGATGCGAGCGAGTGCCCGGGCAACAACACGCTGGTGACGGTGCGCAACGTCCGCCTGGAGTTCACGATCGAGGCCGGCAGCGTCGGCTCCCCCGTGGTGATTCCGGCTGGAGGGTCGGGAGCCGTGCGTATCACTCTGGCCAACCGGGGGGGGCGTGCACTCGGCGCGGGCGGTGAGGCCACCGCCGGCAACGCCTTCGTCGCGGGCGTTGGGGAGTCGAGTCACCCAGCGTTCAACCTCGCCGGTGGGCTGGGGAGTGGCCAGTCGCTTCCCACGATCGACTGGACAATCACGGCGGCAAAGACGGCCGTTGCGTACGAAGGTGGAATGGTGCCGGGCCTGTTCCAGTCGCTGGACGGGTGGTGCCTGAAGTATCCACCGGTCCGGCCGGAGTGTGGATTCACCCCGACGGCGGATCTGGTGCAGACCGGCGGGGGCATCCGGATCACGTCGCCGAACCTGCAGGCGAGAATCCTGCAGACGCCGACCAACCCACAGACGATTCCGACCGGTGACTATCTTACCCTGACCGTGCAGGTGGAGAATGTCGGGGACCAGGCAGGCCAGGCACGAATCTCGGTCGACCCGATCGCCGGACTGAGATGGACGGGCGGGGGCTGGCCGTCGGATAGCACCGTGACTGCTCCGGCTGGTGCCATCGTCCAACGGGTGATGAACTTCGAGGTCACCGCGGGCGTGGGCACGGTCGTCGTGCTTGAAGGCAAGGTTCATCCGGAGAGCGAATTCCAAATCGCAACCGTGCAGAACCAGTTGGCAGACCTGATGGTGGTGGGCCCGGCGCTCGACATCTCGGAGCCGTCTAGCCCGAGCGACACGATCGAGGTGCGCAAGCCTCTGGTGCTGCGGTACACGGTGGACAACAACCAGGCTTCCGGCTCGCTGGTGCCCAGCCTGACGATCCTGGCTCCGGTGCTCAGCGGGGGAGCGCCGTCCGGCTCGGTGCGGCTGGTAGATGTCTGCTTCCGGCCGGACCGCACGACGGAGGTTGGAAAGGTCTGCCGCACGGACTACACCTTCGGGACAAAGTGGACGGGCCTCCCGGCGATCGGCTGGGATAAGACGGGGATGGTTGAGATCCAGCTGGTCCCGGGTCTGTCGATCCCCGACGGCACGCAACTGACGCCCGGAAACGTCAAGATCGAGTGGGACGGCGGCGATGACGACGCCAGCACGGAGAAGCAGATCACGATCAACAACAGCGTGGTCGGAACGGAGACTGTGACCCCCAGTCCGCTCGAGCCGCTGGCCGGAGGCCTGGTGGATTACAGGTTCACGATCACGAACACGTCGGGGGTTCCGCGCCCGGCCAACCCTCCCCTGGCGCTTCTGGTTTCGCGACCAGCAGGACTGTCGTGGGCGAGCGGCAATACCGCACTGCGCGACACACTCCCGTTCGCCGACTCGACCGCGACGGACGTGACGGTCCAGTTCCGCATCGCACGCGACTGGTCCGACCTCACCATGATCGATCGGAACCAGTTCGGCGCCGGGGTCGAGTTCATGGGTGACGGTCCGGAACCCCCGATCATCGATGACCGATATGAAGTCGGGGACTACACGTCGGTCGCGCCGCGGAATGTGCGGTTCCGGATCACGGATCCGGATGTCGCGTTCGACTCACCGGAGTTCGACTATCTGGCCGGGGACACGCTGCGTTTGGGCTACGCGCTTGAGAACATTGGCCAAGTGGTGGCGGACACGGTCTCGGTCATCGTGCGATACGAGCACCAGGTCAGCGGCGGCTCGGCCACGATTGACAGCCTGGAGCTGAAAGTGGCCGGCGGACTGCCGGTGCGTGTCCCCAAGGTGTTGCAGATGTCGTTACCGCTGTCGGTCTCGCGATTCCGGAACGGAGACACGATCAAGTTCAGGAATGTGCGGATCGACGCGGCGGGCCGGGGGAGGGATGCTCCCCTCGAGGGGCAGGAAGGCATCACCAACCTGCCGCCTGGTGGAATCCAGGGGCTGAAGCTGGTCTGCGATATCCGGCGGCTGAGTCGTTTCAATGGAGCGGCGCTGGACGAGGTGGCGGCCCGGCTTGGAGTCAACCAGGGCGCGGTTGTTCCTTTTGGCCTCCTCCTGAGAAACGAGGGGGCGGTAAAGCACAGCGGTTCTCTCGAGATTCGCCTGCCGTTGCCGTTGAATCTGCTCGTGGCTGGCGACTCGACTCATCCGAGAGATGACTGGTTCGTGGAAACGCAGGGCACGCAGACCTGGGTCAGGTTTACCCGAGAGATCACTCCGGCAACCTGGCCTCAAGGAAGTGCGCAGGAGATCTACCTGGTGCCCGCGGGAACTGGGGCCGTCGCTCCCGGGATCGGGCTCGACACACGTGGTTTCTCTGGAGACCTTCGGCTTGCTCTGGGTGAGGGAACGATCGTCGGGCAGTACACCATCTCGGGGACGAGGACGGTCGAGCCGGAGTTCAGGTTCACGACCGGAAGCGAGCCGTGGACGTTCAGCGTCAACGATTGTGACGCCACCAGCCTGCGAACGACGCTCCACGTGGTGGGCACGCAGGCAGCGTTCCAGCGGGGCGATCAGATCCCGCTACGCATGGAGATGTTGTTTGAGGGTGATCCCGGCCTGGTGCTCCGGGGCGACCTGGTACTCACGGCGACGCTCAAGGACGATCGCTTCGAGTTCGTTGGGGCGGCGTTGGGCGAGCCGGTCCGGGAGTGGGCCTCGGTCACTCCGGCCACGGAGAAGACGGTCGTGATGCGCAGCACCGACATCCGCGGGGGATCCGACAACAAGGTGAGCTGGGAGCTCACGATTCAGACCACGAAGCTGGAGCAGCCGGGAACGGTGGAAGTCGATCTGACGAGTGCGATCGAGCTGAACTGGAGCTGGACGGTACGTCCGGGATCGAGCAACGACTGCGGGTTCAACGCAGACCAGGGAGGTGTGGGCTGGGACAACGGGGAACTGTGGATCGAGGCGACGCACCGGGGCGGCGAGATGGTGAAGCTGCTTGGGCGTCCGAACCCGGCCAGCCAGGAGACGCGGATCTGCTATGACCTGGAGATCGGGACGACGCGGGTGGAGTTGTTCGTGACGGACCTGGCGGGCAACCTGATCCTGCACACGGTCAGTTCGGCCTCGCGAGCCCTGAGGACATCAGCCGGGTTCAACGAGTTTGTCTGGGACGTGCGGGAGGTTCCGAACGGAGTGTACCTGGCTCGGCTGGAGGTGGACGGGACGGGGACGAACGGCCGCTCTCTGCGGGAGACCCGGCGGGTCAAGCTGGCGGTGCTGAAGTGAGCCGGGCCAGGCGCCACTCGCGGTGATGCGCCAGACCAGTCGACCTCATGGGGTGCGGTTGGCAACGAAGGAGGGCCGGAAGATGTCGACGAAGGCAGAGCGCGGGCGGGTGGCG
>CAYJLF010000041.1:0-5263 GCA_964371055.1 uncultured bacterium
GAGCGGGAGCACGACGACGGAGACGGACTCGGTGACGGTAACGGTCGATCGGACGGGCTTGAGCGCGGGCAACTACTCCGGGACCGTCACGGTGACGCCGGGGATAGAGAGTCCGCAGACGGTGGCGGTCACCATGAGCGTGTCAGGTGGAGGCGGGGGTGGCGGGTTCGTCCTCGTCCAGCCCGGCACCTTCACGATGGGAAGCCCGGCCGACGAGCCGGGAAGGGACTCCAACGAAACCCAGCACGCGGTGACGTTGACGAAGGCGTTCTATGTCGCGACCACCGAGGTGACGCAGTCGGACTGGCAATCGGTGATGGGGTGGAACGACTCGGCCTTCCCGGGGGCGAATCGCCCGGTGGAGCAGGTGACCTGGTACGACTGCGTGAGCTACTGCAACCAGCGTTCGACGCGGGACGGGTACACCCCTGCCTACACGATCACCAACGCGGGCTACAATGACAACCACATGACAAGCGCGACGGTGACGTGGAACCAGGGGGCGAACGGCTACCGTCTCTTGACCGAGGCGGAGTGGGAGTATGCGTGCCGGGCGACCAGTCAGGCGGCCTTCTGTAACGGGACGATCACGAACATCTACTGCTCTCCCCTCGACCCGAACCTCGACCAGGTCGGCTGGTACTGCGGAAATGCCGGCAGCACAACGCATGATGTGGGGGGCAAGGCAGCGAATGCCTGGGGTCTGAAGGACATGCACGGCAATGTGTACGAGTGGTGCTGGGACAGGTATGCGACATATCCTGCGGGTCCGGTGACGGATCCGGCTGGCCCCGCGTCGGGGTCCTTTCGCGTCGCTCGGGGCGGGAGCTGGCTCTACTCCGCGGACATCTGCCGCTCCGCCTACCGGATAATCGTCTACCTGAACTACCGCGGCAGCATTCTCGGCCTGCGTCTCGCGAGGACGGCCCCGTGATCCACTGCTCTCATACACGTGGCGGTTTGCGCGCACGCTGGGGCGCAACGGTTCGAGGCCGTCGAACGAACGAAGCTCGAACCCGCCCTGAGCCCGCGAATCAGGCGTGGCCGTCGCGGAATTCCGTTCTCTGCGACGAAGTCGTGAACGCGAGCGTGCCGGGAGGAGGGCGGACGGGACGGAGTGGGGAATCTGGGTGGCGGGGTCTACGTGGAGCACGACGTGTGCGACACAGTCGCGAAACGCCTCGCGGCTGGTTCTTCGAGGGTAGCTTCGGCCGCTTCTAGCCAGCCATCCTCGGCGGAGTCATCCGTTTTGCCTCACTCCCGGCGCGGCATTCCAACCCCGCCCGACTTCCGGTATGCTCTGTTTCGGATTCAAGTGAGCACCTTCGACTGGCGGAGTTCCCGCGCCGCCTGCGATCGGGACCGGCAGTCGGGCCGTTGCGCGTTGGCCATCCAGGAGGTTCTGCCATGAGATCGTGCTTTCCATGTTCCGTCCTGGCGGCGGCGCGCCGGGCGGATTTCCTGCTCCGGCGGGCCCGCGGAACGGAGTCATCCATGCGGATCAACCGCCAACGTGGCGGCGTACGCTCTGGGCTCACCCCGTACTCCGCGAAAACACCTTGAGGAACGTTCTTCGGCCATAGCGGACAGGCCGGAAGTCCCGGACGACCCGTGATGGGGACGGGGCGGGCGTCCGCGAACGCGGTCAGAGACCTGCCCAACGTCGGGCCTGGAGCCGGGCATGGGCGTCCCGCCAGAGGGTCGGGAAGCGAGTCGTCGAACGGAGACCTACGCCGCGAGGCGGTAGTCGTGGATCACTCCGCCGAGGACGGGAAGCGCGACGAGTCGCCCGCGATCCGGCGGCATCCTCCGCAGCTCCGGGTAGGGATCCGGAATCGCGTGGATCGCCTGCGAAGGCCGGGCGCCGTTGTAATACGTGATGAACTCCGTGGCTGTCCGGCGAACGTGGTCGACGCTGAGGAATATGAAGTGGTCCAGCGCCTCGTCGCGCAGGGTCCGCATGAACCTCTCGACGTGGGGGCTGGCGTTCGGCGCTCCGTACGGAATCGGCAGGCCCTCGATCCCGATGACCTCGCCCAGCCAACGATCGAGATGGCAACGGTAGCTGCGCTTTCGATCATTGCCCTCGACCGTGGTGCGTCTCCCGAACTGGCCGAAGATGCCGTCGTTGTCGTGGATGAGGAAGCGGGGAGTCTGTCCCGATGCCGTCGCTTCCCGGATCTGCTGCTTGACCCAGGCCAGGGTCGGGCTGGTCGTCACGTTCGCGTGGACGATACGCCGGGAGCCGATCTCCATGATCACGAAGACGTAGACGACGGCGAAGAAGGCGGTGTGCTGGATGAGGAAGTCACAGGCCCAGACCTCCTTGGCGTGGTTTTGAATGAAGGTGCGCCAGGTCTGCTTCCCACGAGGTGGCCTCTGGCGCGGCACGATGTATCGGCGGATCGTGCTGGCGGAATGGTGGAAGCCGAACTTGGCGTCGAACTCCTCCGCGATCCTGTCCTCGCCCCACTCGGGGTGGTCGCTGGAGATCCGGCGGATGAAGGCGATGTGAGTTCGGGGAATCCGAGGACGGCCGACCTTACCGGACGTCGCCCGTCGACGCCAGAAGAGCCTGAATCCCTGATGGTGCCAGGAGACCACGGTCTCGGGCTTGACCATGAGCAGGGCTCGCTCCCAGCCGGACCACAGCCGCCGGAGCAGGACCCAGAAGACCCGATCGCGGGATCGGATCCTCGGATGCTTCTGATTCCGCTGGTAGATCGTGAGTTGCTGGCGCAGGGCCACGTTTTCCAGGGCCAGAGTGGCCCGAGACCTGAGCGCGGCCCGAAGGAAGGCGAAGAGAGCCGATAGAAGTGTTCCCATACGATCGGAGAGCGTATCACTGGCGGTGTAGAACGGCAGGGATCCTGGGCTCCGGGGTCTTCGCGGAGTACGGCCTTGGCCGAACCAGCCCGGCTGGGGTATCCTGAGCCCATGTCGTCGCCGGTCTTGAATCTCGAGGACGCCCTCCTGCGCATCGCGCAGCGCGAGCGGGAGATACGCGCTCTGGGCGTTGGCCGATTGGCGCTCTTTGGTTCCGTGCTGCGTGGCACGCCGCGCGCAGGAAGCGACGTGGACATGCTTGTGCAGTTCGAGCCCGGCATGAAGTCCTACGACCGCTTCCTGGCCCTCTCCGAGTTGCTCGAGAATTGCCTCGGACGCCGGGTGGAGTTGGTCACCACGGAGGCGCTGTCGCCGATCATCGGACCACGCATCCTCGAGCAGGCGGAAGATGTCCTTCGAGCCGCGTGACTACCTGCGCCACATTCTGGCGGAGGTCGAGTACCTCGTCGCAGCGAGTACCGGGATATCCTATGAGCGATTCGCGGCCGACGAGACGCTCCGCCGGGCCTTCGTACGAAGCCTGGAGATCATCGGCGAAGCGGCGAAGAAGGTCCCTGAGGACTTCCGGAAGGACCATCCGGAGGTCGAGTGGCGCGGCATGGCCTCGATGCGCGACCGACTCATCCATGACTACTTCGGCGTTGATTACGAACTCGTGTGGGACGTCGTGCAGCGGCGTGTGCCCGAACTCAGGTCCCGAATCGCGGAGATTCTCGAGAGGTAGACGTCGGCGGACCGTCCTTCCCTCGGCCTGACCACGGATGCGGACAGCGGAGAGTCCTCCGCACACCGTCTCCCCCGGGGAGCCATCTTCTCCGACCACGAGTCTGCGCGGTCGGGTGGCATCGAGAGGACCCCGGTGGCTGATGTCGCCGGGGTCTCGCTATACCCGCAACTTGTCGCGGGATTCGCGGCTGCATGATGGTGCCGTGGGGGACATCGTTCGGGCCGGGTGTTAACCGGAGAACGGGACGGGAGGGGCGGATCGGGCGGTCTCGGTCGCCGACTCTCTCCCTCTCGGTTCTCTCGGGCGAGGTGGTTAACGAGCCCGTCCCGGTTGGGGTACCAGACCGTACGGTTTACGAAATCCTCCCTGGACCTGACCCTCAGTCTCCCGTATAGTCATTCCGCGCAGCTGTCGGTGCTCAATCGACAGCTCCTGGTCGGCAGATCGAAAGGGCGGATGGGCCATGAGAGTCCCAACCTTTGCCATCGGTCTCGTGGTGCTTGGTCAGCTTCTTGTCCCCAATCCTGCCTGCGCCGAATGCATCGACTACGGAGCCTATCTCCACTGGGTAGGCGGCGTGGACACGCCGGGCTTGGCCCTTGGCGTGGCCACTTCGGGCACCCACGCCTACGTTGCGGACGGCAGTTCCGGTCTCAAGGTGTTGGACATCGCGTATCCCCCGAGCCCCCACATCGTGGGCAGTGTGGACACGCCGAGTTGGGCCTTTGACGTGGCCGTCTCCGGCAACTACGCCTACGTCGCGGACATGGGGTCCGGTCTTCAGGTGATCGACATCAACAATTCCCAGAGCCCCCACATCGTGGGGAGCATCGACACGCAAGGTGATGCTGGGGGCGTGGCGGTGTCGAGCACCCACGCCTATGTCGCAGACACGGTTGCTGGTCTTCTGGTGATCGACATCACGAGTCCCGCGAGCCCGCATATTGTGGGGAGCGTGAGCACGCCGGGCTATGCATGTAGCGTGGCCATCTTGGGCACCCATGCCTATATCACGGACAGCAGTCCCGCTCTCCAGGTGATCGACATCACGAATCCCCAGAGTCCCCAGATCGTGGGGAGCGTAGGCACGCCGGGGGGAAACGCGAATGACGTGACCGTGTCGGGCACGTATGCCTATGTCGCGGACCACGAGTGCGGTCTGCAGGTGATCGACATCACGAATCCCCAGAGTCCCCAGATCGTGGGGAGCGTCGACACGCCGGGCTATGCGTATGGCGTGGCCATCTCGGGCACCCACGCCTACGTAGGGGACGGCAGTTCCGGTCTCCAGGTGATCGACATCACGAATCCCCAGAGTCCCCAGATCGTGGGGAGCGTGGACACGCCGGTCTTTGCCTGGGGCGCGGCAATCTCGGGCACCCACGCTTACGTCGCCGACGAGGAGTCCGGTCTCCAGGTGATCGACATCACGAATCCCGCGAGCCCGCAGATCGCGGGGAGCGTGGACACGCCGGGGAATGCCGATGACGTGGCCGTGTCAGGCACGTACGCCTATGTCGCTGACTACGAGTCCGGTCTCCAGGTGATCGACATCACGAGTCCCCAGAGTCCCCAGATCGTGGGGAGCGTGGACACGTCGGGCTATGATGACGGCGTGGCCATCTCGGGCAACTACGCCTACGTTGCGGTGGACTACGACTACCCGACGTATCTTGGTGCTCTCCAGGT
>CAYJLF010000042.1:0-5147 GCA_964371055.1 uncultured bacterium
CCCCAGCATGATTCCGATGCAACTTTCCGGATGACGCGGATGGAATCGCTTGTCCTGGAGTCCCGCGAGCAATTCTCGGAAGGCCGACTGAAACACATCCATGGAATCCGAATCGCTCAATGCCAGTCCCTTGCGGTGTCGTCGGCGAATGACGCGCAACAAGTACGGCTGCCAATAGTACACGTATTCTGCGATGGCTACCGGATCACCTTGTTCAACGCCTTGGAGAATGGTGCGGAGCTCGTTGCGAAGTGGATTGTCGCAGCCCTTGGATTCCATAATGCCTAACCCCAGTGGGGTATTTTCACAAGAATCTTTTCATTTTGTGTCCGTTTGGAGGGGTCTCGAAGCATTAAGTATATAGAGGGACAGTTGTCGGTACACTCCCACACTCGTCTTTGCGCTCGCCGTGTCGCGGTATGCGCGAATCCTGAAGTGGGGTCGTGATCGGCGGAGACATCGCATCTCGGATGTCGGGTGAGACATCGTGGGGCAGTTCCATTTTTGCGCCGCCGAGCGGTGTATGCGTGTGATGCTGCGCGCTGGCGTGGGTTCCGGGCAAGATGAGGGTGGGAAATGAATGCGCGTTCGATCCGCCGCGGGCTCGCGGTCGGTGGGGGAGTCCTGATTTTGGCCGCGTTGATCTATTGGGCAGTGGGTCCCTGGCGCGCCGACGCTCCGACCAGCCAGGAGCAAGCCGCTTCGCAGTCCGTTCCGCCGGGCGCGGGTCCTGAATCACAGCCCCGTGCGGGTTGGGTCAAAGTGGGAGGGGTGTGGCGACCACCCACGGATGTCGCGGCCCAATCACCCGAGGCGGTGGCGACCACGAAGGCGGCAGATTCGCCCACCAAGCCCGCCGGACAACCGGATCCCGGACGCTCGCCCCTCATTCCGCTCGACGCCAATGACCATGTGAAGTCGGTGGCGGTCGCTCTGAGGGAACCGGCCAAGTATCCAGAACGCTTGAGTTCGTTCATGGCGCCCGCCCCGTTCGATCGCGCGGCCTATACCGCCGATCCGCACACCTATCTCACGACGGTGGAACCGGGACGCGTGTACCAGACGGCCCAGCCGGGCGAGGGTGTGAAGCCGTTGCTGCGGTCCAGCCCGCGCTATCAGCGCATTCTGCAGGGAGAAACGGTCACGCTCCAGGCGCAGGCCGAGCCGGGTATGCCGGTGACGTTCTTCTCGGCGCAATTAGGACAGTTCAACAATCTGTTGACCACGATCACGGTGGCGGCCAACGCCGAAGGGGTGGCGGAAGTCCAATTTAAGGCCACCCCGGGCACCCACGGTGATATTGATGTGCTGGCCGCATCGCCCGTGCATTCACATCAAGCCCGCTACGTGATTCACGTCGAGCTTCCCGAACCGCCACCCCGCGTACGCGACGCGGCGGAAGCTTCGTAGATGTCGTCACCTTCTCCAGTTATCTCCACGATTTGAAACCCGTTGATTGCGAAGGAAGCCATGATGCAGCGGAGTGTGTGCGCCCGAGGTCGGTGGTCCAGGGGACAGGGACTTGTCAGGAGCGGCCTCGGATTGATGCTGCTCGCGCTGGCCGTGGCGGCGGGAGCCCAGGATCCACCGCCGCCCGGTGGCGGTGGAGGCGGCACTGACTATCCACGCTTCACCGACATCACGGTCTCGGGCAGTTCGGCCACCGTGTCGTATTACCTGGATAAGCAGTACACCGGCGGATTGGATGGCAACGTCCGGCTGCAAGTGGAATACGACGGATTTGTGATCGACAACCGTTCGATCAGCGGCAGCCCAGGCACCTACACGGCCAATGTGAATCTGGGTCGTGACCATGGTTACTTCAATGTGCGGTTGACGCTCGAAGTCGTCGACGATCCGATTTCCGGCCCGTGGGAAAAAGGGATCAACCGCTCCTTTCGCGTCGTCGAGGGTGAAATCACCAGCCTGTACCTGCAGGCGGCCTGGGTGGGAAACCAAGGGGTCTTCGCCATACCCAAACGGGCCGAGTGTCCGCCCGGCGGCTGTGGTGGCGGCGCGAGCCAGGGCGCGACCGTGGCTTCTTGTCCGATTCCCGACGTGCAGTACGCGATTGATTTTCCGCTGGAAGGCGGCGGCGCAGCCCCCTGCGTTTCCTGTGGTGGCGGCGGTGGAGGCACGGGAGACAACGCGTACGGTCCCACGTTCAGCATCCGCTTGATGGCCCAGTATTCCACATTTAACAGCAGTCTCTCGCCCGGCTACTTCACTCCCTACGATTCGCAGGCCTTCGTCTACTACAACGCTGTGGATGATGTCACGGTGGTGCGGATCGTGGATGTGGAACAGGCCGATATCCTGACGTTCCGTGACGGGGTGGAAGATAGCGATCTGGCTCCCGCGCTGCAGATGTTGGACGCCAACGACAACGCGGCCGATATCGAGCAAGCCGTTAAAGTGGTCATGAACCGCTATGACGGCAGCCAGCTGGAGTTCAGTCTCTACGACGTGCTGGACAACGATGCGACGCTGGACAAAGATGGCCGGCTCACCAAGCTCATCAACCCGCAAGGTCAGGCCACCACCATCGGCTATTCGACTTCCACGCCTGGCCAGTTGGCGTCGGTCACCAGCCCCAGTGGTCAAGCGGTCACCTTCACGTATGGTTCGCAAATTGGTGGCCGCGAAACGCTGTCGGGGGTGACGCTGCCCGATGGCAACGTGCTGCAGTTCACGTACAGCGGCGGTCAATTGACCCAGACCACGATCGGCACCAGTTGGCAGGCGACCTATAGCATCACCAACGACGCGGTTGCCCAAACCACTGATTTCACGATCCAGAACGGGCAGGGCAGTGCCACGGTCAAGTACACGCAGGACTTCATCCAGCTGCACGGCAGTCTGCTGGACCAGCCCGAGTCGATCGTGCGGGGGATGATGAATGGCTCCAGTGAGACGATCTCGGGTGTCTACTTCAATCCCCAGGACTCCACCTGCTATCTCGTGTGGCGCGGCACCGATTACTTGTCGCACGTGGACATCGGCGTGGGTGAGTGTTTCATGACCAACTTCTCGGTGGGTGATCCGAGCCAGGGTTACAGCGCCTTCACCTTCACCAGCGAGACGTCGTATCCCCGCAATATTTTCATGTCGGGTTACACGCCCAATGAATTCACCGTGGGTGCGCCGGATCAGACGCTCGATGCGGCCGGCTACACCACCAGCTACGCCTACGACCCCCAGCACTTCAAGACGCAGGCCAGTTATGGAGACGGCAGTTCCGAAACCTGGGCGTATAACACGCGGCATCAAGTCACCCGGCACCAGGACCGCCTGGGACGGGTCACCAACTACGTCTACGACACGGCCGGCAACCTGCTCGAGAAGCAGACCGGCATTCTGCGGGTCAGTGGGGCTGACGTGCCACAGGCCGAGTATGGCGTCTGGAAAGTTGAGTACAACACACGCGGCCAGGTGACCAAGGAAAAAGATCCCCTGTTCAACCCGGCGCAGCCTGATCTGCACGTGACGGAATACAATTACGACGCCAGCACCTGGCTGCTCACGTCCAAAGTGGAAGCGGCGGCCACCGCCGGTGGTTCCCGCCCCACGACCAGCTACACGTATAACGCGCAGCGGCGACTGGCTACCCTCACCGATCCGTCCGGACATGTCACGACCTATTCGTACGATGGCCTCGGCCGCGTGGTGCAGACCCTCTATCACGATGGCACCACCGACCAGTCGGTGTTCGGAGCCTTTGGCAGTGGGCAAGAGCGCTTGGTCCTCAAGCGGAAAGACCGCAACAACGTCGTCAGCACGTTCAGCTACGATCTGGCCGGCCGCGTGACCCAGAAGCTGGTGGGCGCGGCGCGGGACACGAACATTCGGGACGGCCAGCCCGATCAGGAACCGATCACCGATCCGAATCAACAGCAGCTGACGACCTACCAGTACCAGCCGGGCACCAGTCAGATCTCCGAGCAAGTCGTGGACGGGGACCGCACCACCTACGAGTTCGACTACCGCATGCGGACGGTGAAGACGAAGCGGTATCCGCGGAGCGGCGCGACGTTGGAATCGCTGACGCAGTACTTTCAGAACCAGGTGTTTTACACCCAAGACGCCTATGGGCGGCGGGAGTACATGGGGTATCGGGCCAGTGATGGCGAGTTGATTCGGCGCGTCCAGACGACGCACCCGAGCTACACGCTGGCCAACAACACGGCCATCATGAATTTGACCCGCACCACGACGCCCAACGCCGCGTACGTGATCGCCGACGCCATTAAGAATGCGACGGGTGAACTGACGCAGGTGCTCGATGGCCGGGGCACCTCCACCACCTACGACTACGATTCACGCGGTCAGCAGATCCGGCAACGGGCAGCGCAGGGCACGGCGCTCGAAGCGGTCACGGAATGGACCTACGATGTGGCGGGCAACACGTTGGAAGTCCGCACGCCGCGTTACTTCGATGCGACCGACCCGGCCTATCAGCAGGCCAAGAGCACTACCACCTATAACGGTCGCAACCAAGTGGTAACATCGACCGAAGCGCCGGGCACCCCGGTGGCCGCCACCACGCAGACCAGCTACTACGCGGATGGGCGAGTGGACACCACGACCGATGCGCGCGGCAACGCCTGGAAATCCGTGTGGTACAGTTGCTGTGGCAACTCGGTGGGACAGCGGGATCCGGCTGGCCACGGTTCGCTGACCAACAGTGATCCGGTGGGGCACGCGGCCCATACGGCCGTGGTGCAGGACTTCGATACGCACACGACCGTGCAGGATCCGCTGGACGCCAAGACGTTGGCTGAAAGCACCACGAAATTCGATGTCTTGGGTCGGCCGGTGGCCAGCACGCAGTGGCTGACCGCGCGGGGCCAGGTGGATCCGCAGAGTGTCCCACTGGCTGGTCTCTATGCGGCGGATAAGACGGAAGGCCTCACGACCCAGACGCTCTATGATCGGAACCTGAACGATGGCGTGGGACTCGACAGCGCCACGGGGATGACCGTCTCCAAGCTGGGCGGCGGCACGTACAACGTGAGTATCGTGGCGGTACTCACGAAACTGGCCTCCACACCGGCCAATGGGGGCGCGAGCGTTACGTTTGCCACCGGTTCGGACGGCAGCGCCACGGTCTCGATCAGTCCTCAGGAAGAGTTGACGGTGAGCGTCCA
>CAYJLF010000043.1:0-4178 GCA_964371055.1 uncultured bacterium
GCGGTCCAACGGCCGCCGAGTGCCCCCCGGCGGCCGTAGCCTTTCGCGCCGCGTCGTCTTGCTGTCGACCGTGGCCATGTTGTTTGCGGGGCAATGTATCACTGGGGGCGCGAAGGAAGTCAGCATGTCAAATGTCACACCGCCGGCAACGTCATTACCGCAAATCGCGCTTCAAGCGCCGCTGGTCTCGCTCGACACGGCCCGGTCTGCCTTGGGCCTGACCACCGAGCAGGTTCTCAACCTAATTGATGATGGTCGCTTGAGCTGGGCCTTCAACCTTGCCCGGAATCCAGCGGCCAGCCGGGCGTCAGTCCGCGTGCTTGCGAAGAGTTTGGAAGATCTCCAGCAAGGCCGGGAGACCGTCGACGCTGAGGATTTTCGAGCGGTCTTCTTGTTGATCTTTCCGCAGGTTCCACCCCGCGCCGGCATCGTGGGCACGATGAGGGCGACCCTCGTTGCCCGGCAACTCTCGCTCAAGACCTGCGTCTTGATGCGATTGGTGGACGCGGGATTCATGGGGCTTGCCCCCAACACCGCGCGCCACAGCGGCCCAAATGGCAGCCCCCTGGTCGTGCTCACTTCAGTGGCGGAGTTTCTCGAGGAACGCCGAATCCTGTGAACCGATTTAATTATTTGAGCAGCGCGGAGAGCACCGGATGCAAGTCCGGGGATTTCGTTGCTCCGCTGGGGACGGGCTGGAGGGCCCGTCCTCAGCACTTCTTCAATCATCCGCCCGGAGGTCCCCCGGGTTAAGTGACCAAGAAACGTATGGGCCTCCACCCTAAGACTCAAATTGCTCTCCACTACACTGCACCTCGCCAAGCACGCCGGGGTGCAAAACTCCCCGCCTGGCAGGTGGAACGCGAGCGGCGATTGCATCGCCAGTTCCTTCGCGTCAAAGCTGCCGAGTCGAAAGGCAAGAGCATCCGGGCCGCCCTCAAACAATTCGCGTGGTATTGGCGCGGCGAGACATACCGCAGAGACCCGGCGAAGCGGTGCGCGTTTGGAATGCAAACCCTCTGCCGGCTGTATCGCGTCTGGCGTCGGGGTGGTGAAGTGCCCCCCGCGCTGCGGTTGCGATACAAAGGGCTGGTTTCTTCGGTGCCGGCCCCGCTCGCGTGCCGGTTCGCGGATTTCGTCGCGCGGTTGCAGTTTCCATCCATGAAGGTCGCCTGGTGCGCGTTCTCCGCCCGCAACGGCTGGCTGCATGGCCGCCAAGGAGCCCGGCCGCTCAAGCTCACCTACGCCCAAATCAAGTACGCTTTTCCCGCAGCTTGGTTTCGGCAATTGCAGGCACAATTGAAAGCGCGGGAGCGGGCTCAGCGGACCTTGGACGATTTGCGATTTGAGTTCACGGCGGAGATTCGCGCGCGACTGCAAGACCACCCTCACGGTCGCCGCCGCACTGGCGATGAACTCAGCCGGCTGTCCTCTGAATTATGAACCTGGCGCAACGCCCCAAAACCCCGAAAGCCGATTTCGCGCAGGACGCGTCAGAACGCCGAGGGACGCCTCAAGACCGCGGCTTGCGATTCCGACGCGCCACGCTGGCGTTTAACGGCCTCTTAACTAGCGCCAAACGCGTGTGCTTTTGCGACGGGCCGGCTCCGGAAAGTCGTTTTTCGATAAGCCCGGGCTTTGCCATGCCAAACCAAGGAGTACTTGCCCATGTCTGACGCCAAGGTCCAGATCGAAGTAACCAGCTCGTTTGACGGCGCGGGCGCGCAGGCCGCTATCGCCGCGCAGAAGCAACTCACGGATGAATCAGAGCGCTACCAGGCCACGCTCAAACGCATGGCCGAGGCTCAGGAAGAAGTCAACCGCACTGCGCGCCTTGGGGATTTGCGCGAGCGGCTGCAGGCCAGCGCGTCAGAGAAAGGCAGTGCGGATTTCGCGGCGCAACTGGCGTCCCAACGGAAGGCCGCCGCAGCATCCACGCGCGAGCTGGGCACTTCAGAGGCGGCGCTGGCACAGCAATTGGAAGACTCGCTGGATCCAGCGGTCGCGAGCGCCA
The DNA here is from genome assembly GCA_964371055.1 of uncultured bacterium. Classification (GTDB taxonomy): domain Bacteria; phylum Eisenbacteria; class RBG-16-71-46; order CAIMUX01; family CAIMUX01; genus CAYJLF01. The sequence continues at coordinate 2,015 of CAYJLF010000043.1, forward strand.
AGGGAAACGTCGAGCAACTGGTAAAAGCCAAGGGCAACTGGTCGCAAAGCATCGCTCTTCTGACCCGTCAGGTCCCCGGCTTCGGCGCAGTCACGGCCGCGCTGAAAGGCCCCTTTGGGGTGGCAGGTGTGGCGATTGGCGCCGCTGCCATTGTTGTCCGGCATGCCATCCAGCAATACCGCGAGCTGCTGGCGTTGAACCGCGAGTTGCTGAAAGAGGCCAGCGGCACAGGGTTTGCCCGTTTCGAGGACGAAAACCGCGATGCCATGCGCGCCTCGGCGGTGGCGGCTGCGGCCTATGAGATTTCCCTTCGGAAACTCCTGGCTTCGCGCACCGAGTTGGAACGCGCCCAATCGCGTGAAGACGCCGCGGCCAAGGACCGGGCCTCAGCCGCCTCAGCCGCAGACAAGGCCCTGATCGAATCACGAACCGCCGAAGCCAAGGCTAAATTTAAGGGCGATGAACTGCCTCTGGCCCGTGCGCTCCTGGAAATCGAACAGCAATCTGCGGCGCTCTCCAAGCAGCGCGCTGAGGAAGAGTCGCAACTGGAATTGCAGCGCCTGACCCGGCAAAAGCGCGCTGCCGAAGCGGAGTTGGCCGCGGCCCGTCGCTCCCTGGAAACAGTCGGCCCGACCGCGGCCACGGCCGACGAAGCCGCCCGGATGGGCAAAGCAGACATTGCTCATCTCCGCGAGACAGATGCCTCCGCGCGGGAGTCGATGAAGCGGAACCAAACGGCCGTGGATGAAATCCTGACCGCCTTCGGATCGGGCCGCGAGATGGCGCCCGACGTGAAGGCCAACGTGATTAGCCAGGCAGCAACGGGGAGCGTCGCTGGAGTCATGAAAGCTGTCCTGCCCGCCGGCCTCATGTCCATCAGTGATGCCAATAAACTGGTTTTGCTGGCCCAAGCAATCAAAGGCAACGAAACCACGATCGCGGCCACGCCGGGATTGCTGCGTACCGCCGAGCGTTCGCAATTTACCAAAGAAGTTACCGCTGAATCCGCGAAGGGTGATTTGACGGCAGCCCAAGGCCGCGCCCGCTCTGCGGCGGAACGCGCGCATACTCTAGGTTTGACCCTCAACGAACGCCAAGACGACGTCACAGCCAGCCGCACTCCGGATTTGAAACAGCGCCGGATGGAGACGATGTTCACCGCCGCTGAGGGTGCGGACGCCATCCAAGCTGGCCTTCCTGCCACTGACGATCAGAAGCACGCCATCGCGGCGGTGGCCAAGACCGACCAGTTCCGCGGCAAGAGTAATGCGACCATCATCGCCATGCTGGCCCAGATCAACGACACCGAGGCGGATTTCGCCGCCGCGTTGAAACACCTTGAAGGGCAAATCAAAGCCACGGCGAAACGCGCTGCCAACCTCCGCTGAACATGATTTCTTCGTCATACCCAACTCCCCCGCCCATCACGTCTGTTAGCGACGGCACCGATGGGCACGAAATAGTCGTCGCGCTCATTCCAATTCCCATCGGCAGCGGGGGCAGCGCGTTTTGTGACCTGTTCACGCGGCTTGTCGAGCGCGGTCTCTCTCAGGCTGGGGTTGCCTTTCGCGCCCAGTGCCAGTTGCCGCTGCCCGGTTGCGCGCTGGGGATCTATGACGTCACGGATCGCGGAGCGGCCACGCTGGCCATGCAAGAGACCCTTTCGGGGCTTGGCTTGGACGGACGATGGGGCATTGCCTACAACGACCACGCGGAAGGCTATTGGCGGCCCGTGGCCGGAAGCGTGCAGAAGATTTCGGAAATTCTGACCCCGGATAATTTCCGGCTCGCGCGTCTGGAGATAAACCGGTCCATCGAAGCGAACAAACGGGCGATGGAGTATTTTCGCAGACTGCAGGAGGGCGGGACTGAATCGGGGGAGCAAGAACCATGACGCCCGCCTCCATCTTCACCGCCAGCCAGCTCGCCGCCGCTCTGGGCAGAGCGCCGCGCCTGATCCGGCGCGTCATGGCTCGCGTTCGCACGGATGGCGACGGGAACGGAGACAGGAAGCCATTTAGCGATTTCCCATGAAACCGGGCCTTGCCGAATTTAGCCACCGCCCTGACCGCTTACGGCTCCGCCGGACGGTAAACAATACTCCGCCCAAGCTCGCCGCGCCCGCAGTCAAGCAAGCCGTCAAGCGCTGGTTGTTTCGCGAGCG
>CAYJLF010000044.1:0-3389 GCA_964371055.1 uncultured bacterium
GCGGGAGTCCAGCCTGGCCATGATCGGGGTCGGTCGTCCCATCGTAGTCATCCTGATGGCAGGCACGGCACTCCACCGGGGTCCCTTCGAAGACCCCACCCTGATGACATTGAGTGCAATCCAGGTTTGCGTGACCGCCGGCCAGGGCGAAACCGGCATGATCGAAGTCCGATTCCTGCCAGGTTGTGGTGGCATGGCACTCCGCGCAGTCGACTGGAAATCCGGGCGCGAAGTGCGGCGGATTCGCGGCCGCCTCGTAGTCATCGGAGTGGCAGGCAAAACAATCCGTGGACGTGGCGCGGTACGGCCCGGTGGAGTGGCATTCGCCACAGGTTGGTCCGAGATGACCGCCGCTCAGGACCAGTTGCAGGTGCGTGTATGGGGCGCCGGTCCAGGCCCGAATGTCATGACACTGCGCGCAGTCGGTTCCGAACTCCGCCGCGGCGTGATCCACCGCGGTGGCGCCATCGTAGTCACTCCGGTGGCAGGACTCGCATTCGGCCGAGGTATCGGAGTAGTTGCCGCTGGCGTGGCACCGGTCGCACTGCAGGCCCGCATGCCCGGCCGTCAGGGAGAAGTGACTGTGGTCGAATCTAGCCCCCACCCAGGACCGGGTGTCGTGGCACGCGGTGCAATCCGTGCTGATCCGGCTCAGGACATGATCAGGGTCTTCTGTCTCCTCGAACTCCCGCTGGTGGCACGCATAGCAGTCCGGCGAAGTCGCATCATAGGGTCCGCTCACATGGCACTGAGAGCAGGTCGCGCTGGCATGACCGGCGGTCAACGGAAAGAAGCTATGGTCGTAGGAAGCGCCCCTCCATTGTGTCACCGTATGGCAGCCTTCACAGTCGGGATCGAAGCCGGCTAGATCGTGATCGGGGTCGACCGTCGAGGCCACGTCGCCGGCGTGGCACGCCTGGCATTCCGACGGGGTTCCGCTGAAATCGGCGCCAGGGTCGCCGGTCGGCACATGGCAGGCTTCGCAATCGGCCACGGCGTGTGCGCCCGTCAGCGGAAATCGAGTCATCTGGTGCATCTGCAGAAACGTACCCCGATCCTCGAAGCTCCGCGTGGCGTGGCACTGGGAGCAATCCTGGCCGAAGCCGCCCTCATGCGGATCCACGTGGCAGTCGGCGCAGGTCCGACCCACCCTGGAGAACTCCAGGGTCGGGTGGCAGGTGCGACATGACGGACCGGCGTGACCCCAGGTCAGCGGGAATCCGTAGGCCGCGTGGTTCCAGTCCGGGGAGAAGACCGCCGGAGACCACGATTGCGATCCATGGCACTTCGTGCATTTGTCTCTGAAGGTCCCGTGGGGATAGGGAGGCTCCTCGGCGCGAAGGTCTGGGGCGAGGAGGTGCCCCAGCAGGAAGGCAACTGCGAGCAACCACTTCGCGATCCGCGATGCCGGATTGAACATGATTTCCCTCATGACCCCGGTGTGCTCGGCGGCTTCGGCGGCATCGGCGCGTCGCTTTCGGAGCCGCGGTTGCCGAGGCCCTGCAAATGGCACCCCTCGCAACTCAGAGGCAGTGGCTTGTAGATCGTCACAGTTGCTCCACCCGGGTCGATCTCGGTACGGTGGCAGCGCTCGCAGGGGACCTTGGAGTGCGCTCCGCGGAGTGAGAACGCAACGCCGGTGTCATGGTCGAACCGCGACGCCGGACGGAACGCACCCAGGTCGTGACACCGCGCACAGGATCCCGCGAGCTGTCCGCGGTGCGGATCCCGGTGGCAGTCGGCGCATTCGCCATGTTTCGCACCGAACCGGATCGGCGGAAGCTTCTGGTCACGGTGAACCAGGGTAGAGGCGCGGCTGGGCCGCCCCAGATCCCGGTGGCAGCCCGTGCACGGAACAGCCCGGTGCGCGCCTTCCAGTGGATACCGAAACTGAGCGTGCTTCTCCACATCGACCGAGGAGCCGGCGAAGGACCGGAACGAATGGCAGTCCGGGCAGGCTAGCGTGCCCGGCGAGCCGGCCACTCCCGCGTAGGTTCCGTCATGCGCATCGATGTGGCAGGTGAGGCACGAGCCTTCGCCGTGGCGAAACCACACCCCGGCCGGTCCAGTCGCTTGCTTGTCGGGAACCGGGAGTCCCCCTTCGAGAGTCGAGCCGTGGCAGCTCCGGCATTCCACCTCTCCGTGCCGGCCCTCAAGACGAAACGGGAGCAGGTCATGATCCGCCCGCTGCATCGTGGTCGGCAGCCAACCTTTCGTCTCGTGGCAGGCCGCGCAGTCGCCTCCGTCGGCGCGCGAGACGAGTTGGTCCGCGTGTGGATCTGCGTGGCATCGCCCGCAGCGATCGTGTCGTGGCCGGAGCAGGATTCCCGATGTCCCCAGGTCCGCAGCCGCGGCGTCCTTCGGGTTCTTCGGATGGCACTGTGCGCATGCCACCGCCCCGTGCTTCCGTTCGAGGGGGAATCCCGAGCTTCGGTGCATGGCAGCGGTGAATGTAGAGGGCGCGAAAGCCTCCACAGAATGGCACTCCCCGCAGTCGACCCGTTGTCCCGCCAGGGCCGCCTTACCCGCGTGGGCGTCGGCATGGCAGGCGTCGCATCGGGCGAAGGCCGGGGTCTTTCCCCACCCGGTGACGGGATCATGGCAGCGTGCGCACTCGACCCGGCCATGGGCGCCGACAAGGGGGTACCGAGTCCGGGCATGCGAGAACCGCTCTGGTGGCACCTGATGGAAGCTGGTCTCGTCATGGCAGTCGGAACACGTTCCGCCCAGACGACCGGAGTGCGGGTCGGCGTGGCAGGATCCGCAGGTGGGGTCGAGTCCGATCCAGGGATGGTTGCCGTCGCCGGCCGGCTCGAGAGCGAGCAACTCCGTCGCCTGCCGCTCCGGTTTGTGGCATGCCTCGCATTTCTGTTCGAGGTGCTTTCCACCTAGAGGCCATCCGGTCTCGTCGTGATTGAAGGAACCCGGGCGCAGGGTTGGTAAGTAGGCGGGCTGATAGTCGCGGCCGGAGTGCTCAGTGTGACAGGTTCCGCATGCTGGGTGGTCGATGCGCCCGTGCAAGCCGCGCCGGGCATCGATCAACCGCTTGATCCCGCCGTGGCACTCCAGGCACTTCTCCTCCATCCCTTGCGAGGAGCCGACGCGGTGACACCTGGAGCAGTTCCGCGTCCCCTCGAGTTCCGCGTGGGCGCGGGACAGTGGGCCGGGCGAGAATTGCGCCGGCGCGGGACCAGAGCTCGCCAGAAGCATCAGGGTGACGACCCAGAGCGAAATGCCAAGATGCCGGGATTCACGGGGGACGGGCCGTGAATGGCGAGCGCAGGAAACCGCCGGCAAGTCGGGACAGCGGCCCCTATCTGGGATGCGCACACGTGGGGGGGGGGGGCGGCGCGGGGGGGGGGGGGGGGGGGGGGGGGGGGGGGGGGGGG
>CAYJLF010000045.1:0-3261 GCA_964371055.1 uncultured bacterium
CGACAACACCACGTACGACACTTTTGGCAGCGTGCAGGTGGGTGTGCCAGTTCCGCTGTTCAACCGCAACCAGGGAAATATTCGCCGGGCTCAGGCCGACCTGTCGGCGGCTCAGAGTGAAGTGCAACGGATCCAATTGGCTTTGCAGCAGCGTTTAGGACGTACATTCGAACAATACACCAACGCGCTTTACCAGGTGCAGAAGTACAAGCAGGACATTCTGCCCAACGCCGAGGCCTCGCTGAAACTGACCGACGACGGATACCGCCTTGGCGAGTACAACTATCTCTCGTTGTTAACCGCCCAACGGACATTCTTTCAGACGAATCTTGCTTATCTGGATGCCCTGAGGGACCTGCGTGCATCGGCGACAGCCATCGAAGGCAACTTGCTTGCGGACAGTCTGCAGAGCGGAACCTCTACCGATCGCGGACCGTCACAGGACAGTAGCGGCGGTTCATCGTTCGGCGCGATGTCCAACCTATTTCAACCCAGATGAGTTCACGACTTTGAGGAGGACGCGTACGTACTGGACACGCTCAAGTATGCCGACCTGAATCGGCGTTTAGAGGTTAATCTGCCTCCAGTCTGATTGGCGCGGGCGAGCCGCCAAGGTGACTGAGCACCCTGCTAATGCAGGTGGCGATGATGCAGATCGGGCCAGTGGGGATGCCGATGCACGAGCGGCTCGTGCGTGTGGACATGCGTGTGCTTGCTGTTCACCGGTGGGTCGTGCGCATGCTCGTGATGTCCATCCGTGTGGTCATGTTCGTGCACATGCGACAGTCCCTCGTGGGTATGGGCTTGGTCATGCCTGTCCCAGAACAACAGGACAATCGACCCAGTCAATACCGTCGCGGCCAACAGTTGCATCGCGCTGAGTGCCTCGCGCAGCCAAAGTACTGACAGTAGAACTCCAAAAAAGGGTGAAGAGGCAAAGACCATTTGTGCCCGTGTGGCACCTATGCCCTGAGCAGATCGGATGTACAGAGTCACGCTCAGCCCGTAGGCGACAGTGCCAAGCAGCGCCGCCGCGAGCCAATCCCATCCGGGGCGCGCTGGGAACAACACGATTCCAATCACCAAGTTCGTCCCGCCGGCCATCAAGCCCTTCCAGAACGTACTGTCTTCGGGACTGATCCCGTCAATGACCGCCGTGAAGTTGTTGTCCAGCCCCCAGGCGATGGCCGCGCCTGCCACACACAATAACCCGATCCACCCCGACCATCCGGCGTCGTAGCTCAGCAGTATGCCCGCGAGCAAGACACCGCCGTTGGCAACCCACGTCCAGCGGCCGATATGTTCGTGGAATATCAAGAGCGCCAGCACGGCCGTGGCAACAGCCTCCAGATTCAGCCACATCGAAACTGAGGCAGCCAGCGCGTGTTTGAGACCCACTAACAACAACACCGGCCCAATTACGCCGCCAAATATCACCGCACCCAAGAGGTTCAATCGGTTGCGCCGGTCAATTGGCAATACTGCCTTGCCGTCGCGCCAGCGTTGCACGACCCACGGCAACATGCATCCCGCTGCCCCGAGGTAGAGCAGTCCGGCAAGTTGGTTGGTCTGCAGATCCGCCAACAGCACTTTGGAAAGAGGCGTAGCGATGCCGAAAAGCACGGCCGACAGCAACGCCTGGATGAATGCACGCAGTTTCATAGACACCTGCACTTTAGGGGATTACGTAGCGAGGTCCAGTAGGTCCTCGAAGAGCGTCCGGAATTTGCGTTTGTCTGGGCCATGAGGCAGAGCGGCGAGAAATTGTTTTCGCAGCATTTCTCGCGAAATCGAGCGGCGGCGGTCCGCGTGCGACGGACGTCGGTCGGGATTGTCCCAAGGACGTGATTGACGGTCAGTCAGTTCCGAGGTGGGCACGTCCCAGCAGCACAACTCGACCAGTGTGTACATCCATTGGTTCAAGTGCCAGCAGCCCATGTTCGACCACACGTTTCGAACTTGTTGCTGCCCCGCGCCCCAGACTTCCTTCACGTCGTGGAAGTGCTCTTCGATGCCCCAGCGTGCGGCAATCGTTTCTATGATGTCACGCACTTCCACCGACGTGTCCGTGCAGAAGTACGGCGCCCAACCGCCGTCCTCAAAACGAATAATCACGACGCGGATCTGGCCGCTGACCAATTCGGAGGTCGCCAGAAACGTCTTGTACTGACGAGTCACCTCGGCACTGCGGCATTTGTAGGTGAGCGTGTGCCATCCTTGCCGATGACCAGCCCGCTTCGCCAAACTGATTTTGTTCGTACCATAGATGGGGTGTCGCCCACGTCGGTGAGGATCGGGTTCTCCCGGCAAATCGTGAAGGCAAGCGTCCTTTCGTAAGCGGCTGAAGACCACGATGTCTAAAGCGCGTACCGGCAGGAGAAACGGCCGCACTGCGTAGGCACCATCGACCGCCAGCCACACCGTCCCCTTCACGCCCAGCGCGCGGATCGACTGCATGAACCAGGTCAACAGCTCGACACCCAATTGATGCTTCGTGCGAAATTCCCAAGCATATTTTTCCGCCAACTTCGGTACATCGACCTCGCGGACGTAGAGCATCGAGCGCAGCGGCAGCGCGATCACGCCCCACGCCGGATGCGTTGCCAGCCATGCCAAGGTCACCCAGTTGTGTCCGTACAGCCACTTGCCATCCGCCGGTCCTGGAGTCGGGTTGTGGTGTACGCCGGCACCTTCCACGTGGCGTCCATAACGGGCCGTGGGTGAGTCATCCATCCCCAACAAGATGCGATCGCCGAGCTGTGGAGCCAGTTTCTGCACGACCAGCCCCAGGACAGCTGTCGCCAGCTTTCCCGAGGTCCGTCCCACACTGGTCAGGCAATCGTAGAAGCGGTCCCAATCATCCTGCACTCCTGCCGCGACGAACCAGGCACTCGCGGTGCGCCGATCGTCGGCCAGCAACATCCCCGCGGCCACGATCGCCAATCGAAAGGCGATCCTGCAGTCCATGACCGCCTGCAACATGGAAACCGCCGTCTGCATCGCGCCGGTCAAGGGCACTTTGGCTTGGGTCGTCTTCTTACGCTGCGGATTCGGCCGCTGAAGTCGCCGGCGTTTATCGTGTTGTGATTTCTGCTGATTCTTGTGCTTCGGTTGCGGACGCCGCGAAGAACGCTTACGATTAGCCATCCGTGGCTCTCCCGATGGATTTGATGATTTTGCTGATCACCTACCATCGCCGAGAGCCGCTTTTTTTCCAAGAGCAATCTACCCGTTCAAAGCCTGAATTCGCCTAAAGTGCAG
>CAYJLF010000046.1:0-3251 GCA_964371055.1 uncultured bacterium
GGCGGAGCCGCTGGCGGATCTGGCGGATTTGCTGGAGGCCGCGCTCCCAGCGAGCCTCGTCGGGCTCGGGCGGGGGCGGGGGGCTGGGGGGAGGCGGCGGAACCGGGGCGGGCGCACGGAGACGCACCCGGGCGATGTTGAGGTCTTCCTCGAAGCGATCGGGTTGGAGGAGATTGGAGAGCTTGAGCGCACCCACGTTGCGGCGTTGCTCCCGGATTTCGCGCTGGAGGTAGGTGATCACCCGGCGCAGGTCCTCGAGGGTGAAGCCGGCGCGGAGCAGTTCGAACCAGTGGCGCTCGCGGTCAAAGCGCAGGGCCAGGGTCTGGCCGGTCAGCTCGCAATAGAGTTGGTGGGCGGCGCGGATCTGGGTGGCGGTGGGGAGGGAGTTCACACGCGGGCGTCTGCGGGGGACGGGCTGGCGGGTGGGAGGAGGCCGGGCACGCAAGGCACCGCTTGGAGGGCGGCCTGGACGTGGGCGGGGGTGATGCGCTGGGCGACCTGGGTGGCGGCGGCAATCCACGCGGCCCGGGCCAGCAGGCACAAGCTGCGGGGCACGCCCCCACTGGCGCTGGCGAGGAGGTCACTGGCGGCGGGTTCGAGCGCCCCGGGGCTCAGGCCGACCGCGCTCAAGCCCTGGAGCAGGTATTGCGTGCATTGGGCAGGCGTCCAGACCGGCAGGCTGACGTGGCCGGCCAGGCGGGAGTAGAGGGCGCGTTGGTGGCGCAGCTTGAGGGTGTTGAGGAGGTACTCGTCGCCGATGAGGATGAGGGCGAAGGCGGGTTGCTCGGGCAGGTTCAACCCCAGGAGGAGACGGACCTCCTCGAGGCTGGCGCTGCCCAGGTTCTGGGCTTCATCGAGGAGGAGCACAGGGATGCGCCGGTCCAGTTCGGCGAAGGCTTCTTCGAGGAACTGCAGGGTGCGCTCGCGACGGAAGGACAAGGGCTTGCCCAGGCGGGTGGCCACGGCCGTGAGGATGCCGGTGCCGCTCAAGGTCGCCTGGGTCAGACACAGGGGGCAGAAGAGCCGGGGGTCGAGCTGGCGCAGCCAGCGGCCGGCCAGGGCGCTCTTGCCCACGCCGTTGGGTCCGGAGAGGAGGAGCACCGAGCGCAGGGCCGCGGTGTGCGACAAGGCGGTCCGGGCCGCCTGGGCCGCCGGCGTGTCCAGCCAGTCCTGCGCGTTGACCAGCCCGAAGGGGACGGCGGTGGCGCCCCAGCGCCGCGCCAGCAGGGAGAGGTCGGCTTCAGCGGACATAATCACCTCCTCCGCGGGGCCCCTGACTGTTGAGGTGGCGGTCGACCTTGCGGGCCAGGCCGAAGCTCTGGCCGCGGTAGTCGACGTGGACGCGGGCGAAGGTCCACGGGTCGTAACGCAAGCGGACCTCCAGCCCGCGCAAGGCGAGGTCCACTTCGTAGAGCTGGTTGGCCAGCCGCACGGTGCCGTCCTTGCGCACCACGCGCAGTTCCTGGGCGTAGAAGAGCTCGTCCAGGTTCTGGTGCGGGTCGAGCCCGCGCAGGTGGGTGCTGCCGCGGGCAAAGCGCTCCTGCGGACTCATGCCGATGCCGGCGTGGTGCCGGGGGTGATAGACGCTCTGCACCCAGTCGGCCAGGCGGGCGTTGAGTTCCTCCAGCGTGGCCGCCGCCTGGCCGGGCAGGCGCAGGGTGGCCTCAAAATCCTGCTGCAGGGTGTGAAAAAACCGCTCGATCTTACCCTTCGACCACGCGTGGTAGGGCTGGGCGTGGAGCAGGCGGATGTTCAGGTTGGCGCAGATCACGCGGGTGTGGTCGTTGATGAAGGGACCGCCCTGGTCGGTGTAGAGCTTGCGGGGCAACCCCCGACGCCGAATCGCCTCCTGGAAACTCTGATGAAAGGCGCGCGTGTCGGCGCGCCGGTAATAGGCCGCGTGCGCAATGACGCGGGAGTGGTCGTCGAGGATCGCGCACAGGTGCGTGGCCAGCGCCTGCTTCTGGCCGGGCACCTGCAGGAAGGGGCCCGGGGAGAAGTCCACCATCCAGAGTTCGTTGACCAGCGGGGCTTCGAAGGCTTTGGTCGGGCCGCCCAGACTCTGGCCGACCAGGGAGCGCCGGGAGCGCTGCCCCAGGTCGTGCCGTTGGAGTGCCCGATAGATTGCGCTCAAGGCCGGCAGCGTGGGGTCCTGCTGCTTCCAGAGCCGGTAGAGGACCTTGACGGCAATGGCCGGGTGGACCTTGACCTGGGTGAGGATGAAGCGCTCCTGATCGGGAGTGAGGGTGCGGGGCAGGCCCCGGTCCGAACGGGCCTTGGGATGGAGGGCGGCAAAGCCGCCGTGCTGGTAGGCGTACCACCAGTCTTCGAGGGTGCGGACGGCCACGGGGGCAGAGAGGTCCGGCCCGGTGGGCCGCGTGGAGGACGCGGCGACCGTTTCCAGGGCCAGGCGCAGGGGCACCGACTGCCGGAGCCGCTCCTGAACCTGGCTGACGAGGGCAAACCGAGCCAGGGCGATCGCCTCGGCCCGGGATTGGGGGGCAGGGTTGGACATGGCGCGAGGGTGGACGGCGCCGGGACCTTCCCGGAAGACAACGGTTGTGTGGGATCGCCCGGCGGCTCCCCGGACCCCGACAGGCCACGGCGCTGCGCGCTAAGCGGGCAGCCGCAGACAGCGATAATCTCCCAGGAGGGAACGCTTGCCGCTGTGCGCCAGGAACTGGAGAATCTCCTGCAGTGATCGCTTGGCGCGCCGCATCTGGTTCCACAGGTCTTGGGCCCCGGTGATCACGCTGGGCAACAACAGCCCCAAGCTCTCCCGCAGCACGGTGACTCGGGTCTGGAAGCGAGCCCAGGCTCGTCGCAGACACCCTGCCTCGAGCAGGCCGGGCGGAGGGTCGAGTCCAGACCCGATCCCCGCCTGGCCGTCGAGGAAGGCCTCCAGCCGGGAGACGCGCACGGGGCGGTAGGGCAGATGCTCAGGGGGCAGAACCGAGACGGTCAGCCCACACCGCACACAGTAGAAGCGCTGGATCCGCGTGCGCTCCTGCCCGCTGGGCGTGGCAAACCGGTGGTACATCCCGTGCCGATGCAGCCTCCCTGGACAACCGCGCGGGCAGTCCGGGCGCTCACCCGCAGAGAGGTCAGCACGGATTTGAATGGCGCCCTGAGAAATCCAATCCGCCCCCTTCCGGCAATCACGCAATCATCCCGGGACCACGAATCTCCCTCCACGACTCAATCCGCCACCGTCACCGCACTACCCCCACGAAACAGCCCGTTGCGGAACA
>CAYJLF010000047.1:0-2766 GCA_964371055.1 uncultured bacterium
CGTTCACGCCCCAGGTCTGCCCGTCGTTCTGGATGCGTGCGATGTCCTTGTCGCTGGTGATCTTGTTGATCGTCAGCGAACCGCTGTCGCTCAACACCTGCCGGTCCGCCGTCAGGTCCTTCCAGAACGGCATCTCGATGGTGAGGCCACCGCCGGCCGCCAGGGCGTCAAACTCGGGCGCCCGCTCGATGATGCCGCTCTGCACAAACGCACTCAGTTCCGCCGTGCGTTCGATCGCATACCGTTCGAACACCTCCGGCACAATGATGTCTGCCAACATGGTCTTCGCCATAACTCAGTCCTTTCTTTCTGCTCCCTGCGGTTACGCCGCCGCCTTCAGGCGTGCAGCCAACGCGGGATCGGTTTTGATCAGTTTCATTTGCTCCGTGAGGTTCCACGTGTCCTTGCGGAACGGGTTCTTCACGGTCCGGTTGTTTCCACTCCCGCCCCCGGCAGGAGTGCCGGCAGCCCCGCCACCGGCGTTGGATTCAAACAGATGAGGCGCGTCGGCCACTTGCGTGTCCACCCACTCCTCCAAAGTCATTGGCGTCACGCCATCCCGGCCGTAACGAACGGTCGCACCGTCCGCCTCAAAGGCGCGCGGGACGCCATTGACCAACTTGAACACGGTGCGCGCCCTGGCAGTGATGTCGGGGATCGCCGTCGGGCGGAGGCCGCGCTTGGTCGCGGTGGTCAGCACGCCCTGGTCAATCTGGATGGTGGTCAGGCGCGAGGTCAGCGAGTCCCGCTCACTGGTCACGGTCGCAAGCTGCTTGTCCCAGTCGGCCTTCAGCGTGCGGACCCGGTTCTCGACCACCTTGTCCACCTCGCCCGCCTTGAGCTGGCGCTCCTCTTCCAGCCGCTGCTTCTCCGCGGCGAGCTTGCGGACCTCTTCGGGATCCATGCCATCGAACTTCGCGCGCAGGTCTTCCAGGTCCTTCTTCAGCGCCACGTTGCTCACGCGGAACTCATCCAACCGCGCCTTCTCGGCAATGCCTTCAGCATCCAGGACGAATGCGCCCTCGCGCTCGACGTAGAGCGCCGCGTGTTCGGCAGGGACTTCGTCCTTGCTCACGTATTTGAACTTCAGTGCCATATCTCCAATCGCCTTTCTCTTTGTGTGCTCTCCTACAACTCCAATTGAATCTGTCCCCGCATGGTCTGGGCGGGCCCGAGCTGGCCGTTGGCGTACTGCCGGATCTGGAACCAGACGTAACGCTCCTCATACCACTCGCCGCCATCCACCGGATCGTTCAGCGACCCGTTCACGGCGGTGTAATCGTTCACGAAATTGGGCGTCAGCTCTTCCACCGCCAGGACTGGAACGGAGAGGCATTTGATGAACCGCAGTTTGCGTAGCGGCGTTGCGTCGTCATTGCCCCGCGGCGGGGTGGCCCACACGAACCAGTTCGTGGCGGCCACGATCTCCTGCGTCGTGCGGAAGCCCATGAAGCCATCATTCGCCGTGAAGGGGCCGGCATCATTCAACGACAACACATTGCCGAGCCAGGTCACGGCTGCAGGCACCACGGTTGGGTTGCTGGCCTCCCCGGCAATGGCGCGGTTGATCAGAACGATCGTGAACGCCTTCTCACCCGAGACGCGACGGACGAACCCATGCTCCAGCCGCACTGTGTTGTTCTTCGCCCATTGTTTCCACGCCGCCTTCTGGTCGCGCGTCAATTGCTTCCACTGTCGATTCCACTTCATCCTTCAACCTTTCCTCTGCTGTTCTGATTCGTGTCTATTCGCGTCATTCGCGGGCAAAGCCTTCCCGGCGGTGTGGCCTTGCGGGGAGTTACCAAGAGCAGCTTCGAGCCCCCCCTTCAAAAATTGAAACCCTTTTTCAGCCAGAGCTTTTTCCTCAGCGTTGCTGCGTCCATCCGGAATGACTTCACCTTTGCGCAGTGAATCAAGCAGCGTGTCGTGGCTGATGCCGCCAGTCTGCCACGCAGAGACAAGAGCCGTGATGCTTTGTGCATTCATGCCTTGCAGCGAGAAGTCAGTGTTCAACGACACGAGGACGAGATCATCCGACACGAGGTCCGGCTTCTCCTCGGTCGAGTGCCACCAGTAGAACCAACGCAGCACGTGCGTCAGTGAGTCACTGATGCTGGAGGCGAGCGCACCGAGCACCGAGTTCTCGCCAGACTGACGCAGAGCAATCGCGTCAGCAGACTCACCGACCCGTTTCTGTTCAGCGAGCATGCGCGTGCCCAGCACAGCCATCAGTCGCTCGTCACGATCCATCGCTCGCTCGAAGGTGGTGAGTCCTTGACCCGTGAACTCCAGAAAGCCAGCCGCCGCGCCGACCGTCTCTGACACCCAAGCCGTTGAAGAACCGATGCGCAGCTCAGCATCCTTGTCGAACCCAGACACCCAGGCAGTGGGCAGCGCGGTGAAGTGCAGACCGTGGCGGTAATCCGCGGAGAGCCGATAGTGATCCAGGTTGACGGCGATGATGTCCGTCAGTGGCAGTTTGTCCACGTCAGGTTGTGCATGACGCGGACCGTGGAACACGAACGGAATCAGCGGCAGCGGTTTGCCCAGCCGCAGCGGCACACGACGCTCGACCAGACTCCATTCCAGTTTCGTGCGCTTGCCCGGACTGCGGACCTCCTGCTGCTGATACAGTTCGACGACATACTGGTATTCCCCGCTGGCTTCTGACTGCTGACCTCCGACCTCTGCCAGTCTCAGCACCCGGAGTTGTTCCACGGTGTCTTGCTCAAAGTCGTCGCCCCCCGTTCGATGTTGAGCGTTGAA
>CAYJLF010000048.1:0-2757 GCA_964371055.1 uncultured bacterium
TGCGGACCGCGCTCTGCCGCGTCCAAGCCCCACCCGCCAGCCGGCAGTCCGATCCGCTCTTGCAGACCGTCGAACATCTTCAAGCCGTGTTCGCCGCCGAGCCCTGCGCCCCGGCCGCGTTTCAGTTTCATTTTCAGCAACCGTGGTTGGGGTGAGGTCCTCGGGAATCACCCGCCCCAGCGTCGGCGGCTGACCGAATTCCCACCGCCGGATGCTCCGGGGGCGTTCCCGCTCGGGAGCGACAACGCCACAATCCAGTCCCCGGCCGTTCCCGCCCTCCGGTAGCGTCGCGACCGAAACAAACAACGCCGCCGCGCCAACCGCCGGGGGCACAAAACCAAACGACATGACTCATGCGTAATCCGACTCCCTATCTCAAGATGCGCGTCCTCGGCGCCATTGACATGGCCGAGGGCCACTCGATCCAGGCTCGCATTCGAGCCGTCAGCCAGATGACCTTCACCGACGAGGACGGTCACCCGCGCCAGTTCACCTGGCGCACCATTCAGACCTGGTATTCCCGCTATCAAAAACACGGCGTCACCGTCATGGAAAACAAACCGCGCTCCGACAAGGGCAAGGTGCGCAAAGTGTCCCTCGAAGACGTCGCGGAGGCGGTCCGCCAAGTCCTGCCCAAGGTTCACGGCAAAACCCCTTCGCGCGCCTTGCTCTACCGGCTCTGTATCGAGGCCGGTTGGCTCACCCGCTCCCAGATCGCCCCCAACACGTTCCGCCGCGTCGTCCAGCACTACGAGCTCCTGAAGCCCGACCCGGAATGCTCGAACAAACTGCGCCTGGCCTTTGCCAAGGCTCATGCCAACGAGCTGTGGCAGGCCGACACGCTCTACGGTCCGTATGTCTCGATCAACGGCTCGCCCGTGCAAACCCGGCTCATCGCCTTTCTGGATGATGCCTCGCGCGTCTGTTGCCATGGCCAGTTCTTCCCGGCCGAAAACGTGGACACGCTCATCGAAGCCCTGCGCGCTGCTTTCTACAAACGCGGCGTGCCCCACGCCCTTTACGTGGACAACGGCTCGATTTACTCCTCCAAGGAAATCCTCCAGATTTGCGCCCGCGTCGGCTGCCTGCTCCATCACACGCCGGTGCGCGACGGCGCCGCCAAAGGCAAAGTCGAGCGCTTCTTCCGCACCGTGCGCGATCAGTTCCTGGCCCGCGACCTGGACTTGAGTTCCCTCGAAACCCTCAACCGCCAGTTCACCCACTGGGTCGAGGAACACTACAACGCCCAGGTGCATTCGGTGCTGGGCATGAGCCCGCTGGACCGCTTCGCGCTGGATCGCAAGTGGCTGCGGTTCCTCCCGCCCAATGAGGCCAACGACGAGTTGTTCTTCGTCGAAGAGGAACGCCACGTCCGCGCCGACAATACCTTCGCCTTCAAATCCCTCCGCTGGGAAGCCCCGCGCCATTTGCCGGATCGGACGATCCACCTTCGTTTTCAACGCTCCCGCCCCACGGAGCGGGTGGTCGTATATTACAAGGGCGAGCGGATGGGCGAAGCGCGCTTGCTCGATCCCATCGCCAACGACCGCAAACCGCTCACCCCGCCGACCCCGGAGATCTGATGTTATGATCCGCTCCCACTTTGGTCTCCAACGTCATCCCTTCGACCCGGAAACCGTCACGCTCCTGGCGCACCAGCAGGAAGTCTTCGACATCCTCCGCGTTCACGCTCAGCAGGGCGGCCTCTGCCTCGTGCTGGGCGAACCCGGCACCGGCAAGAGCATCCTCAAACAGGCCCTCCTCACCCACGACCCCAAACGGATGATCACGCCGGTGGTCAATCGCACCTTGCACACGTATCACAACACGCTGCGCATCCTTTGCGAAGCCTTCCAGATCGAGTTCGAAGGCCGCGACCATCACTGCGAACGCCTGCTCGTCCAGCACGCCTTCAGCGTCCATCGCACCGGCAAGCTGCTCGTCCCCATCATTGACGACGCCCACCTCATGCCCGCCGACTGCCTGCGCAAGCTGCGTCTGCTCTGCGAAGATTTTCCCCGTTCGCACAATCTGGTTTTGATCGGCCAGCCGCCCCTGCTGCAATCGCTGTCCCTGTCCATCAATGAGGAAATCCGCTCCCGCGTCACGTACTCGGCGCTGCTCTCCCGCCTGGCGCCCGAAACGGTGGAACAGTTCATTTTGGAGCAACTGGATCGCGCCGGCTTGGGCCATAACACCTTCACCCCGGAAGCGCTGGCCCTGATCGTCCGCTCTGGCGACGGCCTCCTGCGCCGCACCCGCAATCTGTGTTTGAGTGCCCTCATCGAAGCCGTGCGCGCTCAGACCCGCATCGTGGACCTCCCCCACGTCAACCGCGTCCTCATCCAACCCCACTGGCGAAAAGACTGTGACCAACCCCTCGCTTAACTCCTCCCGCACCGCCACCTCGCGGTGGTCGCGCGAGCAAATCCGCGCCGCCCGGCTGGCCCCGTTGGTGCCGTTGCTCCAACAACGCGGCCTCCAACTCGTCGCCCAAGACGCCGGCAATTTCCGGTTGCCCGCTTATCCCGGCCTCATCGTCAAAGACAGCTACTGGCGCTGGCCCGAACGCAACCTCGCCGGCAACGCCATTGACTTCCACGTCCAGGTCCTCGGCCTCTCCTTCCACGACGCCATGCGTCACCTCACCGCCCCCTAACGAACCGCCCCCAGCCAGCAAAACGCCCGCGGCCGTCGCAGCCGTATCGAGGTAGGGACGCCGGTTGCCCGACGCCCCCCTCACAGATCCCGGCGTGC
>CAYJLF010000049.1:0-2601 GCA_964371055.1 uncultured bacterium
CATCCCAGTCCGCCACATCCGGCCACCTCAACCCCGCCTGATCGGCCAGACTCAGGTAGTCGGAAACCGTGGCTTGACCGATCTGGCAGCTCAACGCGATCTGGCGCTGGCTCAGCCCGAGGCCGGCCAGCCTAGGACAGCTTTGATCTTATGCATGGATTATGTTGCCGGCAACATAATCCATCTCGTGTTTGGCCCTTTGACTAGATCAGGGGGCTTTTGCTCTTTGGAGTGAACTCTCCCCACCTCACCCCAAACAGAAGCTCAAACAGATCCTTGTGTTTTTGTTTGTCTAGTTGTATAACTAGTCGTAGGAGGGCTTATGGGTTTCCCCACCAAAGTCCAGCTCATCAAGCGCAAGGATAGCGAGCAGTGGTACATCAACTTCCCATCCGCCATCGCACAGGCCATGGAGTTCCAGCGGGGGGAGGTCGTTGAGTGGATCATCGAGGACAAGTCCCAACTCGTCCTCCTCCGCCGCGGCCTGCCTGCTTCGATACTAAAAAAAACGAATCACGGGCGGGACTGATGTCCGCCTGGCAGGCCCTCTTCGATTCGGCCCGTCCCGCCTTTGCCCAACAGCGGACCTTCGACAGGGCTCGCTCTCTCGGCCTGTCCGCTCTCACCTGTCTGGGGCGGCGTACCTTGTCGGGCCTGCTCTGCGCCTCCGGCCAGCAGTTCCACGACTGGTCAGCGGCCTACCGCCTGTTTGAGCAGCAGCGTGTCGATCCCAGCCGGCTCTGGACCACGGTACAAAACCAACTCTTCGCCCATCTGCCCGAGTCGGCGCCCGTGGTAGCGCTGATGGATGATACCTTGCGTCGCAAGCGGGGCCGCCGGATCAGCGGTACTTCCTGGCGTCGCGATCCCCTTGGACCGCATTTTGCCGACAACTTCATCTGGGCCAGCCGGTTTCTTCAACTCTCCATCGCCCTGCCCGAGCACCCGGATCAAGATGTCTCGCCGGCCCGCGCCATCCCGGTCGACCTCCAACATGCACCCTCGCCGCGCAAGCCCTCCAAGCGAGCACCGGAACAAGTCTGGCAAGCTTGGCGCACCGCCTCGGCCGCGTGCACCGTGAGCTCGCTCGGGGCACAGCGCATTGCCGCCCTGCGTGCCGCTCTGGATACTCATCCGGGTGGTCCGGGCCGCGCCTTGCGGATCTGCGTGGATGCCACTTTCACCTGTCGCACAGTCCTCAAAGACCTGCCGCCGCGCACAACCCTCATCGGCCGCATCCGCAAGGATGCCTGCTTGTACGCGTTACCGACACCGGAACAAGCCAATCACGGCCGTGGTCGCCGCCGAGCCTACGGCCAACGCCTGCCCACACCCGAGCAATACCGGCAGGACCAGTCGATTCCATGGCAAACGGTTCGCGCCTGCGCCGCCGGCAATATCTACGACTTCGAGATCAAGACCGTTACGCCGCTACGCTGGAAGCATGCCGGTGGCGACCGCCAACTGCTGTTGCTGATCGTCCGGCCGGTTGCCTATCGCCTCAAGCAAGGCGTCGATCTGAACTACCGCAAGCCTGCCTATCTGATCTGCACCGACCCCGCGCTCAGCCCGCAACAGATCCTACAGTCCTATCTCTGGCGATGGGAGATCGAAGTCAACTTTCGCGACGAGAAGACCCTGCTTGGCTTCGGACAACCACAAGTCCGCACCGAGGCTGCCGTTCGCACCACGGCAGCTTTCTTTGTCTTCGTCTACGCGATCCTGCTACTGGCGCTGCAGCAGAGCCAACTCGCGCACACACCCTTGCCGCCTTCCCGTTGGCAGCGCCGAAAACCCAAACGCCCACAACAGCGCGTCTCCACGCCGCAAGCCATCTCGCTGCTCCGAGCCTGCTTGTGGTCCTCTGCGTTGGGCCTCACGAATAAAAACGGCTTCCCTAGGATCAACTCGACCATAGCGAAGCCACCTCAAATCCAATTCGCCTTGAAATCAGCAGTCCTGTACGCGACAGGATAGCCAAACACGAGACCACCGCCTAAAGGCGGTGGGGTTATTTGGCGACTGAAAGTCGCGGGTTGCGGCTAAAGCCGCCTGAAGACTGCCCCGGCTGAAGCCGGCTCAAGGCTCGGTGGGCGCCGTAATCTTGAATCCCTGATCATCCTGGTCCCATTTCTGATTCTCAATGTACTCGCAAATCGTCGCTTCGTCGACCGCACCCACCGTCGCGCAAAAGTATCCGCGTACCCACAGATGCTGGCCCCAGTAGCGCTTCCTCAGCTCGGGGAACTCGTCCTGCAACTTTCTCGACGACCCTCCCTTGATGTACTGCACCAGCTTCGCTGGCGCTAGGTCAGCGGACGCAGACAGCAGCATGTGTACATGATCAGGCGACACCGACCCACGCACGATCACCACTTCCCGCGCCTCGCAGATCTGCCGAATCAAGTCCCTCGTTCGCTCCGCCACCCCCCCTTCAGCACCTTGTATCGGTACTTCGTGATCCACACCACGTGATACTTGATGTCGAAAACCGCGTGCGCGCTCCGTCGATACTCGGCCATCTCTCCATTCTGCAGCACTGTGGCTGAAAGCGGCCCGCCTGAAAGGCGGGGGGATTAGACCCGGCACTGTGATACTAAA
>CAYJLF010000050.1:0-2530 GCA_964371055.1 uncultured bacterium
TAACGAATAGCGTTTATCTGACGCCGAGGCGACGCTGAAGCGAAGGCACGGTGCTGCATGGCGTCAGATAAACCTCGTTGGACTGAACCGGCGAGTCGGCGTTGGTTATGGGGATTGTAAGCCCGCGGGGACGGGAGTCAATCGTCCGGAATGAGGATGCGGGTGCGCGATGAGGTGAAGGCGAGCATTTGCGACGCACAAGAACAGTAGTGAGGTCCAGGAACAAACGCGAGCGAACATCTGTATCGCGCGAACCGTGGCAAAGGGCCGAGCGCACGCCTGGCGTGGGCCACCGGCAAGAGTGCAACACAGGAATCGGGAGCTCATCTGGTCCTTCACGGCGGTCCTCGCAGATGCAGCAAAGGCAGCGGCACGGGCGCAATCGGCGCCCCGAGCACGAACCGGCCCTTGCCGCAATGTAGGCAACGCAAGCGCTGGTGTTGCTCGATGCGGCGCATGAAGGCCTCGACCGACTCCACCACGATCGGATTGGGCGCGGGCGCATCCAGTGCCGCGCGCGCGGCTGCGAGGCGCGTGGCCTTGTGCGCCGGACCGATCAGCCCGTAGTGGCGAATGCGCTTGAAGCCCTTGGGCAGGACGTGCAACAAGAAGCGTTCGATGAAGGTCTGTGCCGGCAGCCTGAGCGTGCGCTTGCGATTACCGTGGGCCGAATCGCGCACGCGCACGCTCACCGTGTCTGCGCCGATGTCCAGGATGCGCTCGTTGGAGATCGCCACCCGATGCGTATAGCGGCCCAGGTAATCGAGCACCTGCTCGGGACCGCCGAGCGGCTCCTTGGCATAGACCACCCAATCGTGAACGTACAGTTGGGCCAAGAGATCGAGCCACGCGCGATCGGCGAGTCCTGAGTGCTGCAGTTTGCCGCCTTGGCGCGCGGCCTTCAGTGCGGCGACGAACTTGCCGCGAAAGACCTTTGAGAGCGCTTTGACCGGAAACAGAAACCCGCGCTTGGCTGCCACCCACCGACCGTCCATCCCGAGTGCACCGCCGGCCATCAGGGCATGCGCATGCACATGCCGCCCGAGATCCTGCTTCCACGTATGCAGCACGAGCGAGAACCCTGGCGTGCCGCCGAGCCAGCGCGGGTTCGCCGCAAACTCGGTGAGCGTGGACGAGACCGCGCTAAAGAGCATCTCGTAGAGCGCCCGCGGACACTGTCCGATGAGGCCGTTCAGATCGTGCGGCAGGGTGAATACCAGATGGAAATACGGCACCGGCAACACCTCGCGCCGCCGCGCTGCGAGCCAGGCTTCCTTCGCCCGCGTCTGGCACTGCGGGCAATGCCGGTTGCGGCAGGAGTGATAGACGTGGCGCGTCGTGCCACAGGCGTCGCAGGTTTGCACATGGCCACCTAAGGCGGCGGTGCGGCAGGCGAGAATGGCGCGCCACACCTTGGCCTTGGCCGCTGACAAGGGGTGTGAGGCGAGATAGCCCGAGCCGTGACGGCGCAGCACCTCGGCCAGGCCCGCCCTGGGGGCTTTGCTACCCATGCCAGTGCGGTTCAGCGCATCGGCGGGTCGAGCAGATCCAGAGGAGAGGTCGTGCCGGTCAGATGGCTACGCGCCAGATGCACATAGCGCATGGTCGTCGAAATGTGGCCGTGGCCCAAGAGGCGCTGGACGGTCGGCAGGTCCACACCGGCTTCGATCAGATGAGTGGCGAACGCGTGGCGCAGGGTGTGAATGCCGCCTTCAGGCGCGATGCCAGCGGCATCGCGCGCGGCGCAGTAGATCCGTTGCGCCGTTTTGAGCTCGATCGGCGCGGTGCCCGAAGGGTTGGGAAACAGCCACTGGCGCGGCCGACGATCGCGCCAGTAACGGCGCAGCATGTCGAGCAGACGTGGCGAGAGCAGTGTATAGCGATCCTGGCCGCCCTTGCCTTGGCGCACCTTAAGACACATGCGGTCAGGCGCGCTCTCGATGTCGGAAAGTTGCAAGGCGCACACCTCTGAGACGCGCAGTCCCGCTGCATAGGTAGCAGTGAGCAGCGTGCGCCCACGCAGCGTTGTAGCAGCGTCGATCAGGCGTGTGACTTCCGCGCGCGAGAGGATCTGCGGCAGGCGCTTGGGCACTCTGGCCATGGGAATGTCCAGGCGCACCTCGGGCTGATGCAGCACGGCGCCGAACAGGAAGCGAAAAGCACAGGAAGCCTGATTAACGCTGGTATACGCGAGCTTGCGCTCGGTGATCAGGTGCAGCAGATAGGCTTGGATTCGCGCCCCATCGAGTGCGTCCGGCGGCTTCCGGTAGTGCTTCGCCAGCGCCCGCACGCAGGCCAGGTAAGACTCGCGTGTGCGAGCGGAAAACCCACGCAGCACCATCGCCTTGTCCATCCGATTGCGCAACTCAGTCATGTCGCTCTCCTCGTCAAGATCGGGAACATTCCCGTAGGAGAGGGTAGGACGACCGAGTCCCGCGCTTGAAGACGCAGCAGCGGATGACAAAGGACTTCTGAAAACAACAACGCGGCGGCAGATCGCTCTACCACCGCGTCAGCGGTTTAGTTCAAC